>JAHFPV010000024.1 GCA_023266575.1 Sphingobium sp. | reverse complement strand
ATAAAAGGGCGACCCAAAAGGTCGCCCTTTTATCGTTGCCGTCGCGGGATGGAGCAGCCCGGTAGCTCGTCAGGCTCATAACCTGAAGGTCGTAGGTTCAAATCCTACTCCCGCAACCAACAATACCGACATTCTACAAAGCCCCGACGCCAAAGCGCCGGGGCTTTGTGCATTCTCGGCTAGTCGACGCTGCTCGATCCACTTCAGGATCCTGCCAAACTCGCCGTATAGCACAGCGTTGACCTCACCGCGCTTCGCGCCTGGCGTAAGGTCGATGCGCTCGATCAGTGTCCGCAACGCATCGGCGGCTTCCTGGCGCTCTTCCGGCTGTGATAGAGCCTGCGTCAGTCGCTCGACCTTGCGCCGATAAATCTCGGAGATGTTGGGATGGATATACCCAGCGAAGAAGCATCTTTTGTGTCAAGCGGTCAGAAAGGGATTTCCTCGCCTTCGAAGTCGAAGAGCTTTCCACTGTCAGGCACCTTCAACCCCTCGATCACGT
The DNA here is from genome assembly GCA_023266575.1 of Sphingobium sp. GTDB lineage: Bacteria > Pseudomonadota > Alphaproteobacteria > Sphingomonadales > Sphingomonadaceae > Sphingobium. The sequence continues at coordinate 35,481 of JAHFPV010000024.1, read as the reverse complement.
CCAGCAATTGCAACGCAGCGCGCTCTGTATCGAACAGCCGTCCCATGGGGACGTTGCCCTGGAACGGGCGCGAAAGCGGGGTATTGACCGTGCCCGGATGCAGCGTCACGACGATCGCCCGATCGTTGCGACGGCGCTCCTCAATCGCGAGGTTACGAATGAGCATGTTGAGTGCAGCTTTCGACGCGCGATATCCGTGCCATCCGCCCAGGCGATTGTCACTGATGGATCCCACACGCGCTGACAGCGCCGCAAAAACCGTGCGTCCCACCTTGGGCATGATCGGCAGGAGATGCTTCGCCACGAGCGCGGGTCCAATCGCGTTGACGGCATAGACCTGCGCCAGCCATTCCGGGTCGAGATCGCGCAATGCCTTTTCGGGCCCTTGTTCGCCTGAATGAAGTAGACCGGTGGCGACAATCACCAGGGTCGGCGCTGGGCCATTGGCAACATGGGCGGCGGCCGCCGCGATGCTCGTCTCGTCGAGCAGGTCGAGAAAGTGTGGCCCTTCCCGAGACCGCGCAAAACCGTGAACGACGTCGAACGCACCTTCCTCCAACAGCGCAGCTTCCAATGCTCCGCCGATCCCGCCAGAAGCGCCAATAATGACGGCGGAAGTTTTGCCGACCCCGCTCATGTCCGGGTGAAGCGCCAGCGTTCCGCATCGCTCTCGTCGGCGTCGAAACGGTACCCTTCGCTGTCAAAGCCGCGCATCGCTTCCACATCAGCGATATGATGTTCGCAGAGCCAGCGTGCCGCCATGCCGCGCGCACGCTTGGCGTTGAAGCTTACGAACCGTGGGCCGTTCGGACCGGGTTCGCGAAACTCGACATCGATTACGCGCACGCCTGCCAGCTTGCCCTTAACGGCCGCAAAATATTCTTGGCTGGCGAGATTGAGCACCACGCCGGATCCCTCTTCAGCAAGCTGGGTAAGCAGCAGCTGCGCAATACGGTCGCCCCACCAGTCGGTCAGGCATTTGTGGCGCGGTGCCCAGCGCGTACCCATTTCAAGTCGGTAGGGCCGGATGGCGTCTAGCGGCCGCAGCAGGCCGTACAAGCCCGACAACATGCGCACATGATCCTGCGCAAACGCGACGCCGGCCTCATCCAGTGTGTCCACGTCAAAGCCCGTGTAAACGTCGCCGGCAAACGCGAACAGCGCCGGCCGCTCAGGCAGATCGGCGAAGTCGCGGAAACGATCCGCATTGAGCTTGGCGAGGCGCGGGGAGATATCCATCAACTCTGACAGCCGTTTCCGCGTCAGGTTTGCAGCAGATCGTGCGAGGCTGCGCGCTTCCTCGGCGAAATGCGGCGTTGAAGCATCAAGCGGCGGCAATGCGCGCTCAAAATCGAGTGTCTTGGCAGGGGACAGCAGGGCGATCATGCGGCGGCGGTATCGCTCCCGGGCGCATGCGTCAAACCGTCGGTGCGGCGCACTCACACGGCTAAGCTTCGGTCACCACCGACCCCTTCCGGTCGCATAGCGGCCCATGTTCGGTCCCTTAAATACTAACAATCTGTTATTCTGGCGGCTTCGCACTCAACGTACGAAAGGTCAGCTTGAACGCCCAACCGTTCCACATACATCTGCATCATGGCGAAAGTCACAATATGGCATGACGGCGGATGCCCTCTTTGTCGTCGTGAGATTTATCTCATGCGTCGATTGGATACACGCAGGCGCATCAATTTCATTGACGTGAGCGAAGAGGGTGACATCTGCCCGATTGATCGGCAGACACTTCTTGCCCGGCTGCACGCGAGTGAAAATGGTGTCCTGCTTTCGGGCGCGGCCGCTTTCGCTGCAATGTGGCGCGCGATCCCACTGCTGCGGCCTCTCGGTCTGGTGGCAAAGTCGCCGACAATACTCAGGGTTCTGGAGTTCGCATATGTGAGATTCCTGAAGGCCCGCCCCACCATCCAGCGATTTATTGTTGGACGGTCAGCGAAATGACGCCGCGTCGCGACCCGGTGGGTCCAGGCCAGGTGAGCGTGTGGGACTTTCCGCGTCCGGCAGTGGCCGAGCCTGTTGGAGCGCATGTCGTCATCGAACATCATGGGGTCATCGTCGGTGACACGCGCCGAGCGGTGCGGACGCTAGAGACCAGTCATCCGCCCAGCTATTATATTCCAAAGGACGATATTGCGACCGGCGTTCTGCGTCAGGCCAGCGGCGGCTCATTCTGCGAGTGGAAGGGTAGTGCAACATATTGGGACGTCATCGTCGATGGCGAAGTGCTGTCCCGTGTAGGCTGGAGCTACCCGGCACCGACGCCCAACTTCGATTGCCTGCGTGGCCATATCGCCTTCTATGCAGCCCCATTTGACAGGTGCGTGGTCGACGGACAGATCGCGCGTCCGCAGCCGGGTGGCTTTTACGGCGGCTGGATCACAACCGATCTGGCCGGACCGTTCAAGGGCGGACCCGGAAGCATGGGATGGTAAGGCTTTGAGCGGAGGCAAGGGCGACCGCCCAGACCGTAGCATCCCGCGGGGAAGATTGTCCCGGCTCGGTCACTTTGGTCGGCTCGCCGGCGGCATTGCCGGTGGCATGGCGGCAGAAGGTATGCGCCGGCTAGCCAGCGGCGAGCGCCCGCAGTTGAGTGACCTGCTTCTCACACCAGGCAACGCCATGCGGGTTGCAGACCGCCTGTCACATTTGCGCGGCGCGGCTCTCAAACTTGGTCAGATGATGTCGATGGATGCCGGTGACATACTTCCGCCGGAGCTCTCAACGAGCCTCGCAACCGTCCGCAACCAAGCGTATCGCATGCCTCCGCAACAGCTTGACGCCGTGCTCAAGAGGGAATGGGGAACAGACTGGCGGGGACGGTTTTCTCATTTCGACGCCACACCGATCGCCGCCGCCTCCATCGGCCAGGTGCACCGCGCGATCCTCCCAGATGGACAGGTGCTTGCGATAAAGGTTCAGTATCCCGGTGTCCGGGCGAGCATTGATGCCGACGTTGACAACGTGGCCACGCTGCTGCGCATCTCAAACCTGCTCCCGAGCACGCTGGACTTGTCACCATTGCTGGCCGAGGCCAAGCGCCAGCTTCACGAGGAAGCTGACTATCTGCGTGAAGGGGAGCAGATGCGCGCCTATGGTGCGCGCTTGGCAGGCGATGTGCGCTACCTGGTTCCGGCACTCCATTCTGAACTCACCACGTCCGACGTGCTGGCAATGCAGTTCGTGGAAGGGCAGCCGATCGAGACCCTTGCCGAAGCAAGCCAGGAAGTCCGTGACCGCGCCACGACGACGCTCATAGAACTTGTCCTTCGCGAAATTTTCGAGTTCGGCGTTATGCAGACCGATCCCAACTTTGCCAATTTCAGGTGGCAGCCGGATACCGGGTCACTGGTGCTGCTCGACTTCGGTGCGACAAGGATCGTTCCGGTACAGACCGTCGAGTCCTACCGCGCGCTGATCGCGGCCGGGCTGGCGCATGATCGCGACGGCATCCGCGACATAGCGGTTGAAACAGGCTTTCTAGGCGTCGAAGCCGTCGCCGCGCACCGCTGCACCGTCGACCGCATCATCGCGGCCATCGACGACGCGCTCGGCAAACCAGAACCCTTCGACTTTGGCGACCGGGCGTTCGTGCCTGTCGTGCAGGCAGAGGCCGCGTCTTTGGTCGGCGACCGATCTACCTGGCACGTCCCAGACGCTGAAAAACTGTTCGTTCAGCGGAAGATAAGCGGGACAGCAATGCTCTGCGCACGACTTAAAGCCCGTGTTGACGTGGTCGGCCTCGCGCGAGCGTCCATAGCGTCAAACCCGCCCTTGGTGGACGGACGAGAACGCCATCTCGCGCCTGCGTCTTGCAACAACCCGTGATGAAGGCTTGCTCTCTACCCGTACATTGAAGGCCGTGATCATGGCCCCCAGGTCACAGGCACTCCGACAACTACACATGGATAGCGCATCAACGAATAGGGGAGCCAGATACGTCTGGCGAAAACAGAAAGTCCGCTACCTTTGGCGAGTAACAGTTGCCTCCGTTGTCGGCCCATTGTTGACGTTTAGCCGTGAAATTCCGATGCCCAGCTGCGGTCCGTCCGCTAACCTGCACGTCGCGACCATTTTAAGTCGTTCTGGAGCCGTACCGTCAAAGTCTGTTTATGACGAAAGTGCCGTTGGCCTACCACCCGCGCTGTCGCTTGCGCGTCAGCCTACCGGTGGCAGGATCGTTGCTACCCGTCATCGCAGATCAAGGCGCGGGTGCGGGCCGGTCCTGCATGTCAAGCCAAGCGAGAAGTTCGCTCATGATGAGCGACGTGGTCGAGCCCGTAAATCCCATGCCGAAGCCATGACCGCCCGACTGGTACGCGTGCAGTTCAACCGCCTTGCCCGCGCGATGCCAAGCCTGGGTGAGCGGAAAGCCCCCCGTTGGAAAAAGAGGGTCGTCAAAGGCGATCGCAGCGAACATCGGCGGCGCATCGGCCGGCACGTCGATAGCGGCCTGGGGACCATAGACATAAGCAAGATAATCAGGGCCCTCGCCCGGCTGTGCGGAGAGCACCGTATTGAGGGACAGCATCGCCCCGGCTGAAAAACCCAACATGCCGACTTTCTTGGGATCGATGTGATATTTTTGGGCATTCGCGCGTACGAAGCGCAAAGCAGCCAAGCCGTCTTGCGTCGCGTCCGGGTTCTGGAGAGTGGGCATCTTGCCCTCTCCCATAAGGCCAGCGTTCATTTTCCGAAGGACATAGGGACCGGCCTCACCCTCGGATTTGGGAGTCGGCAGCAGCCGATATTTGAGGACGAACGCGGCATAGCCGTGATCGGCAAGAGTCTTTGCGACATTCCAGCCCTCCCATCCCAGGGACAGCATCATGAAGGCGCCGCCCGGCGCCACGATGATTGCCTTGCCATTGGCCTTGGCAGGGTCGGGCAGTACCGGCGTGATCGTCGGCTGCGTCACGTTCCTGACGACATAATTGCCCATGATCTTGGCCCAGACCTCCGACGAGGCCTTGCCGCGCGCAGAGGCAAGAAGGATAGTGTCAGGTTCGCTCGGCGCGGCCGTGGACACCGCCGGGGGCATGGTACTGGGCTGCGCCGCCAATTCGGCTTCGCTTCCGAAGATCGCAAGCGTCAGTAGCAAAGCTGCAAGTCTGTATGTCGTCATTTTTCATGTCCTCGAATAAACGCCGGATCGCGGTAATGGAAAACACCATCCTCATGTCCGTTCAGGCGCTGAGTTCAGCTTTCAAAAGTAGTGATCCAAAGGAATCCGCCGGAAGCACCGTTTCGATGAGTTTGCCGCCTACCCCAATACGGAGCGGCATGAGCGCGCTGGTGGGATTGTGCGCCATGATCGCGACGCTGCCATCCAGATTGAGCAAGGCCAGGACGTCTTCGTAGCCGGTCCAGCTGATCGATGAAATGCGTCTGGCCCCGGTGCGAACCAGGCCCGCCAGATGCTTCAGGAGATAATATTCATAGTTCCAACGATACGTCCGCTTGTTCCGATCGACGCTTAGCAGCGAGTTCTGCGCCCACCCCCAACGGCTTACGCCGCCATCGACCAACGCGATGTTCCAATAATTATAGCCATGACATCCGTTGGTCAGATATTGCTTCATCAGCGTCCAGGCATGGCGCGCGTAGCGCCAGTCGTTTTTCCCGTCGCCACATTCCTGTTCGCTCATATAATATCGAAGCGTCGGGTGATTATGGGCGATAAACGGTAGTGCGCCTCTGCCTGCCCATTGAACGCCGACTCCGCGAATGACCGCCGCCGCCGCTTTATCCTGATATACAGCCTCGAAGAGGCGGTCATCGGGCCGCTCCATCGTGCCGAAGAAGATGTCGACATTGCGCCGTTCCATCTCCCGGCCGAGATGCGGCAGGAACCGTGCGAGGCCGGCTGGTGTCCAGCAGCAACTTGGGAAAGGTTGCGCGGAGTTGAACTCGTTTTGCGGCATCACCATGCCAATGTTGATATTCCGCTTGGCATATTCGTCGATAAACTTGCCGAAATACCGCGCATAGGCGGCGAAATAGCGTTCGTCCTGGATGAACATGTCAGTGCCTTCGGCGCCCTGCTGGTCCGGTTTCAGGCCGTTTTCGGGCCAGCCAGGGCGATTGGGGACAGAGGCATAATGGCGATTATTTTTCATCCATGTCGGCGGACTCCATGGTGATGCCCAAAGGTTGAGATCCGGCCGGACGCGTTGCGCGCGTTTGATGAATGGCACCAGCGTGGCATCGTCATGGGCGACGCTGAAGTCTTCAAGGGCAAGATCACCGGGCGTTTCGTCGTAGGAATACCAATCGCGGGCGAAATCATTGGCGCCGATCGGCATCCGGCAAAGGCTGAATCCCATGCCGCTGTCACTGAACAATTCTTCAAAGATCGCGTCCTGATCGGATGACGGCAATAAATTGATCGCATCCCATCCCATTTCGTTGAAGCAGGCGCCGAAACCCTCCATGACCTGCCGTGCGTCATCGAGCCGTAGTTCGATATCGCCTGGCACCGGCGTGCGCGGCGCAACCTGCTGCATGTGATCGGCCAAGCGCCACGTATCGGACTGCGTCGTGACAACCCATCGGTTCGCAGGGACGGCGTAGGTCGGGCCAGACCTGGACGCGGCGGAAGCAGAGCTGGGCAATGATGCCGCGATGCCCCCTGCCGCTACCAGAGCGACGAACTGTCGGCGATCGATGTCCAACGATCTCATAGTTGCGCTCATGTCTCTCTCCTGTTTTGCGTTATGTTTGCGCCCCTTGGAAAGCTATTCTCAAAAGCTGAGCTGGTGTTTGCCTGGACCTATCGATCGCAATTCTTTGCCTATGCGCACTTCTGCCGAAGAATTGGGTGGAACGGTCAATTCCAGTTGCGCGCGCTCGTCTCGATAGGACCATTGCGTCTCGATCCGACCCCTGACGCTGTCCACGCGGGCGCCGAACCGGGCGATGCGACTGTCGAGCACTGGCGCGACGCGGAACTTCGCAAAGCCCGGTTCGATCGGATCAATGCCGGCGACGCGGCGGTAGAGAAATCCGCAGACGGCGCCGAGCGCATAATGATTGAACGAGTTCATCGCCACGTCTCCGGTGTCGCCGTTCCATCGCTCCCAGATCGTCGTCGCGCCGCGCTTGACCATATGGCCCCAGGAGGGGAAATCGGTGCGCAGCAGCAGATCCCAGGCAAGCCCGCCTTCCCCGACATCGGCCAGCGCGTCCAGCGCCAGGGGCGTGCCAAGGAAGCCGGTAGATAGCAAGGTGCCGCGCCGGCGGATGTCCGCCGCGAGCAAAGCGCCTGCCTTGGCGCGAAGGGCGTCGGGAACGAGGTCCAGGCGCAGTGCCAGGATATAGCTGCAATGGCTGCCGTTGCCGACGGTGCCGTCCGCCTTGACGAAGGCTTTGGTGAAGGCGGCACGCACGCGGCCGTGTTGCGCGCGCCATCGGGCCGCTTCGGTGGAGCGACCCGTCCATGCGGCCATCTGCGCCAGCTGATCCAGCGACCGCGCGAGCATGGCCGTACCGATCAACGCCTTGGGCGTGGTTTCGTCCATCGGCGATTTCGCATCGAGCGCCAGCCAGTCGCCCAGGTCTGCGCCACGCCCCTTGCTCCACAGTCCGTCGGGATTGGCCGCCGATATGCCGTCCACATAGGCGGTCATCGCGTCCCAATTCTCATCGACCACCGTGCGATCGCCGCTGTGAAGATAGGCGGTATAGGGCAGCATCACGCCGGCATCGGCCCAACCCGGCGTGGCGCTGTCTGTGCCCCAGCCCAGACCTTCGGGCGAGGGCGCCGACATCCATATTGAAGCTCGCCGCGTCCCAGAATATCTGCGCGTCCCCGGTCCAGCCCAGCCGCTCGTCGCGTTGGGGGCAATCGGTGGGGATGCCCATGAAGTTGGAGCGCTGGCTCCACAGCGTGTTGAGCCACAGTTTCTGCACGGTCGGCGCGTCGATTTGGAACATGCCGGTTTCCGGCATCGCACTGGAAAGCTGGATGCCCGCGATCATATCGTTCGTCAGGACGGCGACGCCATCCACATCTGCATAGCGAAAGCCCTGATAGCTGAATACCGGTTCGAGCGTTTCAACGTCGGCCGTGCCGCTCAGTTGGTAACGATCCTCGGCGCGTGCGGCGCGCAGGTTGCTGCGGTCCAGTTCGCCTTGAGCGGACAGGATTTCAGCATGTCGGACACGGACCAGCTGCCCGGCTTGGCCGTTGATCCGCAACCGGACGCGGCCAGCGAAATTCTGGCCGAAATCGACGATATGGCGCGACTTGCCCACCCTGCGAATGGATAGCGGGGCCAATGATCTGGTCGCGCGGACAGGGTCTGCGATCGCGGCGACGCATGGTGCTGTCGGCGGGGGGGCATACCAGACGCGATCCCAGCGCGCATCGTCGAATCCCGGCTGGTTCCACCCTGCCGGCCACAGGCGCAGATCCTGATCCTCGCCGGCATAGATTTCAGACATCAGCAAGGGCGCGCGGGTGTGGCGCCAGTCGTCATCGGTCGTGATATGCTCGATCCGACCGTCACGCCGCGTGATTTCCAGCATCAGTCGCAGGCGTCGCGGCGCTTCGCCAAAAGCATAGCGGCCGTTGGGCGCCTGATAGCTGGCATAATAGCCGTCGCCCACCATCGCCCCGATGACATTGTCGCCATCCTGCACCAGCGACGTGACGTCATGCACGCGATAGGGGATGTGGGCGGCGTAATTGGCCGGTTCGCCCTGCAATTCATCCTCATCGACCCGGCGGCCGTTGAGCCACAGCCGATAGCCGCCCAGGGCCGCGACATAGATGCGCGCGCGGGTAAATTCGCCCTTGCTGGCAAAGGCGCGTCGCAGCAACCGGGCCGGCGTGGGCGGCCATGGAAAGATCGGCTGTTTATCGAGCGGGGTGGCGGGAACCCAATCGCCCTCGTCCCCCATTCGGGTTTCCCAGCCGGTTGTGATCCGCCTGGTCGCGCCCGCCGCCCCATCGAGGCGGATCTGCGCGGCAAGCGATACGAAGGGTTTGACGAAAAAGCCCGGTGTCGGTGCCATATCGACGCGCAGAACATGGTCGCCGGCGCTCAGCCTCAGCGACATGCGGCTGGCGGGCGCGCCGCCAAAGGCATTGGGATCGCGGGTCGGCAAAGCGATCGGCGCACCATCCAGCATCAACCGCGACATCACGCCATCGCCGTGGATCGTCAGCAGCGCATCGCCAGTGTCGCTGCGAAAAGCGAGGCGGAACGACCGCGGCGCGGCAGGCGAGGGGGCTGCGCCGCCGACCCATTGAGCGCCTGCGACGCGATCGTCGCGTTCGGTCGCGTCCTCGACCGCCAGCCAGTCGCCCAACCAGTCGCCCGGCTCCAGCAGGCCCATGTCCCAAGTGGCGGGCGCGCTCCAGCAGGGCCTGCCGGTCTGATCCCATATCTGGACCTTCCAATGGCAGGTCTGGCCCGAACGCAATGGCGATCCGGCGTAGAGGATGCCGGTGCAATCGGCGCTTTGTGTCCGCTCGCTATCCCACAGGTCGCCGCGATCCTGCGCCAGTATCGCGGCGCTGGAGGCGACCAGCACGCGATAGGCGGCCTGCATCGCCCCTTCCCCGCCCTCTATGCGCCAGGACAGCGCCGGTTGCCGATCGCCGATTCCGATCGGTGCGTCACGCATCGCGGTGCGCAGGCCAGTGACCGCTGCCGACGCCGCCCTGTCGGCGGCCATGGCGTGCGGCGCGCCCCATCCCACGACGGCGCCGGTGGCCAGGAAGGAACGGCGATCGAGAGCGGGCATGAGACAGTCCTTGGCGAGGTGGGAGGAAGGTGGCGCGCGCTAGAGGCTGTTGTCGCGCGCGTAGCGGCCCAGATGCAAGCCGCTCGGCTTCATGGTGCGGCGGAAGGTCGTTCGATCGACCGCGACCAGTCCGAACTGCGCGGTATAGGCGCGGTTCCATTCGAAATTGTCGAGCAACGACCAGTGAATATAGCCACGGACATCGACGCCATCCTTGATGGCTCGACCCAAGCCGGCAAGGCTGCCGTCGATAAAGGCGACGCGGCGACTGTCGTCGGTGGTCGCCACGCCATTTTCCGAAACGATCACGGGGCGGCCCGTGGCCTTTGCAACCCAGCGGACGGTCGCTTCGAGCGCTTGCGGGTAGAATTCCGTATCGGTCTGGGTCAATTCCACGCCCTGTGGCGGTGGCAGGTCCATATCCTTGCCGACAATGGCCCGGCCATAGGTCTGGACGCCGACGAAATCATCCTTCGCCACCGCCTCGAACCAGGGGGTATAGACATGGTCGATCTTGCGCTGAAGGCCGCTTGGGTCCGGCCCGGTCTGCTCGTCGGCGACGGCCAGACTGAGGCCCAGTTGCAGGTCCGGCAGGACCGATTTGATCGCGTCCACCGCGCGGCGATGCGCCTCGGCCTGGATCGGGGCGGCACGCGCAGCATCGAAGACGGGGGTAGAGGAGAAGCGGTCGCTGCCCACCGCCTTGGCAGCGGCGGCATTGCCCTGCGCGAAATAGGGCATCGTCGCGCGGAAGCCGGGTTGCCAGGACAGTTGCGCCGCCAGATTGGGCTCGTTGAATGTCAGGCCATGGCTGTAATTGGTGCCCAGCGCCTTGGCCGCCCGCTCGCAAAACCGCAGGAAATGGTCGATATTGGCGGATTCTTCCCATCCGCCCTTCGCCGCGAACCAGCGCGGCACGGTGAAGTGCGAATAGGTGACGAATGGCCTGATACCCAGTTCCGCGCAGCCATCCACCATGCGCCGATAATGATCGAGCGCGGCGATTGAAAATTCGCTTGGCGCAGGCTCGATCCGCGACCATTCGATGCCGAACCGATAGCAGTTGAGGCCCATCTGCTTGACCAGCGCCATATCCTCCCGCCAGCGATGATAGCTGTCGCAGGCATCGCCCGATGGCGCGGCGAAGGCATTGGGCTGGAGATGCTCCATGACCCAGCTGTCACTGTTGACGTTGCCGCCCTCCACCTGATGACCGGCGGTCGCTGCGCCCCACAGAAAATCGGGGCGCAGCGTCCGCCTGGCGGCCAGCCCCGGTCCCGCCAGCCCCGGTCCCGCCAGCGTAGCAGCCAGGCTGCCGCCAGCGAGGTGGATCATCGTGCGACGGGACATCGAAAGCATCGGGTCCATCCTTTAGAACCGGAACTGGATGTTGGCGCCTATCGTGCGCACGGAATCGAACCCGAATTGCTGCTGATAGGAGGCTACGCCCGCGATAGCGTCGCCCGCGTCCAGCCCGATGAAATTGGGATTATATTCGTTCGTGCAATTCTTGCAGAAGATCGACAGTCGCATCCCGTTGTCCAGCCGCACGCCCGCGCTGGCCCCGATCAGGTCCAGCGTCGGCACAGTGGCGCCGGGCGCGCCGTTGATCAGATAGTTGATTGCCGTACGATGATACCAGTTGCCCTCGATAAAGGGATGCACCGTCCCTGACGTCTGCACTTCATACATCGCCTGCACGGACGACGTGAATTTCGGCGCTGTGGGCGTACGGCGGCCACGAGCGTTGAACGACCCCGTGGTCGCGCAGCTGGGTGTCGCCTGCCCAGGATAACATTCTGCACCTGCAAAATCGTCGAACTTGGAATTGAGGAACGTCGCCGACCCGTTGATCGACAGCCCGCGCAGCGGGTTGGCGTTAACGGTCAGTTCGACGCCCTTGCTCGTCACCGACGCCGCGTTCTGGACGATGAAACTTTGCACCTGGGTGTCGAGCGACTGGGTCTGATAATTGTCGAACTTGGTGTGGAAGGCGGACGCATTGACGATCAGGCGGCGATTGAACCAGCTCGTCTTGAACCCGATTTCAGCGGTGTTCGACTTTTCCGGTTGCACCACCAACGGCGCGTTGGCGGTCGCACCGGTATCGTTGAAGCCCGGCCCCTTGTAACCACGGCCGTAGGAACCGTAGATCATGGCGTCGCGGGTCACCTGGTACTGGCCGCCGGCGCGCCAGCTGAAGTCGGTATTGCCGAAGCTCTCCGATATGGCGCCCGGCACGCCCAGCGTGACGAAATAAGCGCCCCGATTTTGGTCCAGATCGATGCTGATTTCGTCGCGCGTCACGCGGCCGCCGGCGAACAGCTTGAACTGGTCGGTGACGGCAAATGTCAGCTGGCCAAAGGCGGCATAGCTGTCGGTCGTCATGCTATAGACATTGTCGCGACCCAGAAAATAGCTGTTGCTGGTCGAACAGGTGGGGGGGAAAGCGCCAGGGACGGCGGCCGCGCCGACGCAGAAGGGGAAGCTGGGCAGCAGGAAATCGGGCAGGTAGTTATTGCCCGCAATCTGGCTGCTTTGTTTGATGGTGGAATGGAAATAATAGAGGCCAGCCTGGCCGGACAGACGATTGTCCGCCGGCAGGGCGACGCGCAGCTCGTTGGAAAACTGGTCGTAATCTGCATTGGACCGATTGATGTTCGCGCCATTGCTGTTAGTGAAATCGACATCCAGCTGCGAATCGAAATTATAGAATTTCCACGCGGCGATATTGCTGACGACCAGCCCGCTGTCGGCCGTATAGGTCAGCGCAGCCTGCGCCCCGCCCAGTTTCAGATCGCGCCAGAAACCGCCATCGCCTGCAACGGCGAAATTGCGGTCACCTGCGACGATGCCCGAAGCGGCCAGAGGGCCGGCGTTGACGCTGCCTGCGCCCAACTGGCGATAGGTGCGGTCGAAAATACCCGCCACACCATGGGATTCGGCATATTCACCGATGACATAGAGTTCCAGCGCGGGCGTGATCTCCTGCAGATATTTGGCGCGGATGCCATATTGTTTGCGATCCAGATCGTTGCGCACGCCGCTGCCGCCGACGAAATGGGTGCCTGGCTCTTCGATCGAATAGGTGCCGTTGACTCGCAGCGCGCCGGTGTCGCCAACCGGGATATTGACCGTCTGGCGTGCAATGGCGGACCATGACGCATCGCTGCTACCCGGCGTGTCGCGATTGTTCAGTTCGAGGTTCGTTTCGCTGCCGAACGTGCCGATCTTTGGGCGAGACGATACGACGTTGAGCAGGCCGGCCGACGCATTCTTGCCGAACAACAGCCCCTGCGGCCCGTTGAGCACTTCGACGCGCTCGACATCGTTGAACAGCCCCTGGGTCAGGAACGGTCGGCCCAGATTGACGTCGTCCAGCGCCGTTGCGACGCTCGAATCGATCGTCGTGGCGAAGGCCTGGGTGCCCACGCCGCGGATCGCGAAACTATTGTCGCTGCCAACCTGCAGGCTGGGAGCGGCGAGCGCGACCTGGGTGAGGTCATTGAGGTTGCGGGACTTGAGCGTATCGCCGCCAAGGGCGGTCACGCTGACGGGGACATCCTGCAACCGTTCGGCCCGGCGCTGGGCCGTGACGACGATTTCGGCGACGCCTTCGCTGGGTTGGGCGGTTTGCGCCTGCACCGGCTGGACCAAAGCGATCAGGCTGGCGCCCGCGAACAATATTGTTTTTCGCATCCTATCCTCCCTGGATGTGCAGATCCTCTGCACTTGCCCCCCGCTTAGGTCTTTGGCATACAAACAGTCAATCCTGATTGTTGTTATGGATATCGATCGATTTTCGTTATACATGCCGAGCAGCGGGCCATTGGAGAGAGCAGGATCGGTGGCCGCGGCATCAGCCGCGAGCACGGGGGAGGAAGACCAGATGCAGGACCAAACCATAGCCAAACCCCGCCGGACCCAGGAGGAGCGCACCGCCACGACCCGGATGGCGCTGATCGACGCCACGATCGCCGCGATCGGGGAATGGGGCTATGCCGGGGCCAGCACCACGCTCATCGCGCAGACAGCGGGCGTCAGCCGCGGCGCCATGCTGCATCATTTCGCGACGCGGGTGGCATTGATGGCCGACGTCGTGCGCCATGTCTTCGATCATGAAATGGCGGAATATGAGGATGTCCGCGCCCGCACGGGACTTGGCAATCATCTCTCCGACTGGCCTCGCCTGCTGTGGGCGGTGCTGGGCCGCCCGTCGGGCATGGCCGTGCTGGAGATATTGCAGGCGACGCGCAGCGATCCTGAACTGGCGGCGCTGGTCGTGCCGATGCAGGAAGCGGTCGAACGATCGGCGCTGGCCGTGATGCGGGGCGCTTTCGGCGGAGACGAGACACAAGCCCTGGCGATCATGCGCCTGATGGTGTGGTCGGTTCGCGGCCTGTCCATCGCGGAGCGCTATCTGCCTCACCGTGCGGAGACCGAGGACGCCATCGCATTGCTCGGCCGCCTGTTGCAACAGGCGGCGCCCGGCGGGCGGATAGCGGAACTGGGGCCGTTGCTGGCAGGATGATGTCGCTGCACCCGGTCACGCCGCTGCGCTGTCTTCCCCCCGCTGTGCCCGGAACAGGCGCTGGATGAACTGGCGCGTCTGTCGCCCGCCCACGTCGCTGGCGATGTCCAGCATCGGCCGCCCTGGTTCCCGCGCGATCCGCCGCTGTTGCATCTCCAGGACGATCTGATCTTCCTTGAAGGTGCGAGCGGTCTGTTCAAAGACGAGGTCGGGAATATCACCCTGGGTGATGTTGGTCGCCATCGACCAGAAATAATGGGTGGTGCTTTCGGTTTCCGGGGTGATGCCGTGGAAACCCAGCATCGACAGGCCATGCGATCGATCGCCGTCATAGGCACCTGTGCCTTCGTCGCAGGCACCGGTATGGATACGGATGAACATCGGATGGAATTCGATTTCCTGCCAGCGATCGACCAGCCCGGCAAAGCCGGCCGCCGCGACATAAGTCGGCGGCGGGACCGAGGAAGGCATCCGCCGTTCGACGCGGACGCCGTCTGCCAGCCGGGTCGCCCGCGTCGGCGTCCTGAAATGCAATTCGGGATCGCCGCCGATCGTGCGCGGATGAATATAGGGCAGGTGGGACAGGTCCATGAGGTTGTCGACCAGCAGTTGCCAATTGCCTTGCACGTCATAATGGGCGCTGCGCCAGGCCCAGCCCGGATCATTATGCCAGGGATGATCGGGAATGGCGTCCGGGTCGGCCTTTGCCACGTCGCCCATCCAGATCCACAATAAGGCGTCCTTTTCCACAAGCGGATAGCGGCGGACGCGCGCAGTGGCCGGGATCTTGTCTTGCGCTGGAATACGGACGCAGGCGCCGTCGGCGGCGAATTCCAGGCCATGATAGGTGCAACGGATATTGTCCCCGACGACCATCCCCTCGCTCAGCGGCATGGCGCGGTGGCAGCAGCGATCCTCCAGCGCAGCAACTGCCCCGGCCTCTGTGCGGAACAACACCAGCGGCTGATCCATGATCGTGCGGGCGGTGCGCGTGCCAGGCGTCAGTTCATGGCCCCACCCCGCGACATACCAGATATCGGTAAGGAAAGAGGATTCGCCGGCGGATGCGGGTGGCTGGGTCAATGCGCTCTCCTGTTTTATCTCCCAACTGGCTTAGCGCGGTTCGAACTAATCGATGTAACTAGTTATAGTGATATGCTAGATCAGTGAGATGGATTACCGCAGACTGGATCTGAACCTGCTGGTGGTGCTCGACATCCTGCTGGAGGAGCGCGGGGTGCATGCCACCGCACGGCGGCTGAACATGAGCCAGCCCAACGTCAGTTTCGCACTCGGCAAGCTGCGCCAGTTTTTCAATGATGATTTGCTGGTGCGCATCGGGAACGCCATGCAGCCCACGCCCATGGGCGATCGGCTGCGGGAGCCGGTTCGACGGATTTTGGAGACCGTTGACGCGGAATTGATGGGCCTACCGGTCTTCACTCCGCTCCGTTCGGAACGCTGCTTTTCGATCAGCACGTCCGACATCGGCGAACTGGTGTTCCTGCCGACCCTGCTGGAGGTGCTCAAGGATCGCGCGCCGGGTGCCACCCTGCGCTGTCATTCCATGCCGCCCCAGGAACTGGAAAGGGCGATGGCGGACGGCGTGGTCGACATCGCGCTTGGCTATTTCCCCGACCTTCAGGGCAGCAGCTTCCTGTGCCAGACCCTGTTCGATCATCCCTTCAGCTGCATCGTGCGACGCGATCACCCGACCATCGGCGACAGCCTGTCGCTCGACCAGTTTCTGGGCCTGGGTCATATTCTGGTGTCACAAAAGGGGCGCAGCCAGGAATTGGTCGAAACGCGAATGCAACAACTTGGCCTGTCGCGCCGCATCCAGTTGCAGTCGCCCCATTTCATGAGCGTGCCGCTGCTGGTCGCCGGGTCCGACCTCATCTCCACTGTGCCCCATGCGGTCGCGAACATCCTGGCCACCATGGCCCCGCTCAAGCTGTTGCCGCCGCCGTTCGAAACGCCTCTTATCAGCCTTCAGCAATTCTGGCATCGACGGGTGGACGGCGATCCGGCGATCGTCTGGTTTCGCACGCTGATCGCGCAACTGTTTCTGGGCCGCGACCCGTCCATGCCGACCGATAAAGCGACAAAGTGATAGGCGGGATTGCCATTCCGCTTACCTATCTACGCTATGCGTCGGTCCCTACATGTCCGATCAGAAACGAAAGCCCGCGCGCACACCATAGGTCCGGGGCGGGCGAAGCTGGTTGTAGATGACGCCCGGCTTGGCCGGGCTTTGCAGCGAGTTGGCGAACACCAGTTCATTTTCGATATTATTGATGAAGCCGGTGAGCGAAAAATTGCCCGATGGCGTCTCGTAGGTCAGGCGCGCGTTTGACATCATATAGCTGCCCTGCCGACCCAGATCGAGGAAATCGAGCGAGAGATAGCGCGATGTCTCGATCCGCGTGTCCATAGCGGCCGTGATCCGGCCATGATCGCCCAGCTGAAAGCCATGTTCATAGCCCAGGTTGAACACCCATTTGGGCGCATTGACCAGCGGTCGGCCCGAACAGTTTACGTTGAATATGCGTGCGGCGGGCGATGCGCCGGTCAGGGCCGTCGGCGTGACCGCGCAGCCGATGACCGGGGCCGTGCCCGTGGTCGAATAGGCCTGATAGATGAGCTCGTCATATGTGGTGTGCAGATACTGGATGTTGGCGGAGAATTGGGCGTTGGCGGACGGCTGGAACAGCGCTTCCAGTTCAAGGCCGTAAATGGTCGATTTGCCCGCATTTTCGGTGGTGAAGACCGGACCGAAGATCGGGCCGCCTGGCGTGCTCGCGACCTGCACCGGGCCGAGATGCGAAATCTGCTGGTCCTTATATTTCCAGTAGAAGGCTTCGGCGTTGAGCTGCACCTTGTTGTCGAAGAAGCGGTTCTTCGAGCCGACCGTATAGGCCCGCATATTTTCCGGCGCGGAATAGTTGCGACCCGTCGCCGCAAACAGTGCGCCCGATTTGAAGCCCGTGGCGGCAGAAGCGTAAAGCAGCGACCGCGGCCCGACATCGAACTCCACGCCCGCCTTCCAGGTCAGCTTGTTGAAGTCGACATCGGTGCGCGGATTGCTGACGATATCCAGGATGATCGGCGTGAAATTGCCCTGGGCCGGATTGACGAAGCCGACGAAGGGCAGGGTATGCGCTTCGGTCGCCTGACGCTTGGTGTCGGTCGTGTAGCGCAGGCCACCGGTCACGCGGAATCGGTCCGTCAAAGACAGCGTCGCCTGGCCGAACGTTGCAAGGCTTTCGGTATCTAGCTGTGAATTGAGACGGGTGCCGTTGCTGGCCTGGTCGAAAAACTGCCGGGCGCTGACATCTTCGGCGAAATAATAGCCGCCCACCACCCATTCCAGTGGCCCTGACCGGCTGGCGAGCCGGGTTTCCAGTGACATCTGGCTCGACATTTCCTGAATGTCGATCAGGAAGCTGGACGCATAGGAGCGGAAATCAAGTTCCGTCTTGCGGTAGGCGGGCACCACCGTCAGCGTCGCGAAACCCAGATCGGCATTGACCGTCAGCGCCGCGCCGAAGAAACCATTATCCTGATATCCATCGTCGCTCGCGACCGCCTGCGGCACGGGGCGCGTGGGGGCGCGGGCGATATAGGCCGCAATGACGCGCGGATCGCTCGGCCCCAGACGCTTCTTGCCGTTAAGCAGGGGCATGATCGTGCCGCCCGATCCCATGCCGCCGACATGGGCATAATCGACCGACAGTGTGGCATCCAGGCCAGTGCCGGTTTCCCCGCGCAATTGGGCACGCACGGCCTGCGTATCTTCATCGTCATAGCCATCGCTATAATAGCCGTCGCGCTTCACATATTGACCCGCGACCCGCAGCGCGACCTTGTCGCCCAACGGCAGATTGAGCGCCGCTGAACCTTTGATCGCGTCATAATTGCCATATTCCGCATTGATATAGCCGCTGGTCTCGCCCAGCTTGGGCTTGGCGGCGATGACGTTTACGGCGCCGCCGGTAGCGTTGCGGCCGTACAGCGTGCCTTGCGGTCCCTTGAGCACTTCGACCCGTTCGAGATCGTAGAAAAGCCCGGCCGGCGCGGCCGGGCGGGAAAGGTACACGCCGTCGAGGTTGAAGGCGACGCCCTGTTCGGCAAAAGCGTTGGCACCAAAAGTGCCGACGCCGCGCAGGTAGATTTGCGTGAAGGATGCCGCAGGCGCGACCTGCAGCGCGGGTACGACGCGCGTCAGGTCGTTGGCCTGGGTGATGCTCTGCTGGACCAGCGTGTCGCCGGTCACGGCGCTGACGGCGATGGCGGCTTTCTGGAGATTTTCGCTGCGGCGCTGCGCCGTGACGATGATGTCCGCGATGCCGCCCGCGGTCGCCTGATCGTCCGCCGCGCCCGCCTGGGCGTGAACGGGTGAGATGGGCGCTAGAAAAACGGCGGCGGTCGCTAGCAGGGCTGCCTTCATGGTCGTCTCCTCTCTAAATGCGCGCGCTTGGTCCGGCGCGTCTGTCAGGAAAGTCTAGACAGGAAGGGCGCATAGGTTAAATCATTTGATCTTATCGGTATCCAATCATGGAATGGATGGATAATGCGTTTTCGCGGCCTCGATCTCAATCTGCTCGCCGTATTTGAAGGGCTGATGCAGACCCATTCGGTGTCGGAAACAGCGCGTCAGATGCATCTGAGCCAGCCCGCCATGAGCGCGGCCTTGTCGCGGCTGCGGGATTATTTCGGTGACCCTCTGCTCGTCAGTCATGGCAAGCGCATGTATCCCACCGCCTTTGCCGAAAGCCTCTCGCCCCTCGTGCGCGAATGTCTGGGCGGGATTGAAACGCTGCTTGCAACATCGGCGTCGTTCGATCCGCAATCGTCTCAACGCCTCTTCAAGGTCATCGCGTCGGACTATGTCGTCGCCGCCGTCATCGCCCCGTTGCTGGCGCGCCTTGTGGTCGAAGCGCCGACCGTCACCGTCCAACTCATGTCGCCAGGCGAACAAAGCATACCGCTGATCGCGGCGGGCAAGGCTGACCTGCTGATCGGCCCGCGTGAATTCCTGTCACAGGATCATCCGAGCGAACTGCTGTTTGAGGAGCAGCATGTGGTGGCGGGGTGGAGCGGCAATGATCTGCTGTCCACGCCACTGGACGAGAAGCGCTTTCTGGCGGCCGGCCATGTCGCCATCGCGATCGGCACGCTATCCAATGCGGCTTTCGCAGATCGACAGCTGACCCTCATGGGCAAGCATCGGCGTATAGAGGTGTCGGCATCGTCCTTTACGACCGTGCCCTGGCTGCTGGTCGGAACCCAACGGCTGGCCATCATGCACGAACGACTGGCGCTTGCTGCGGCCCGGATGTTTCCGATCGTCTATCAGCCCTTGCCATTCCCCTTCCCGGTGATGGAGGAACTGGTCCAGTTTCATCAGACACGTGCAACAGACGAAGGCCTGCGCTGGCTGCGGTCCCAATTGCGCGCTGCCGCCATCCATAAATATGGCGAATAGATATTGATCCAAACAATCGAATTTTGATATTTTTTTTCGACGCTAGACTGGCTTCCACTGGATAAGAGTGGAGAGCGAAGTTTGGACGCGCAGCGGATTCTCGTCATCGGTGGCGGCATTGGCGGACTGACCGCGGCGATCGCACTTCGCGCGAAAGGGCATGACGTTCATGTCATCGAACGCGACCCGGACTGGTCGGTCTATGGCGTCGGCATCATACAACAGGCGAACGTCGTCCGGGCCATGAGCGAACTTGGACTGCTCGATGATTATCTCTCGGCGGGCGTCGGCTTTGACGCGGTGGAGATATTCCTGCCCGACGGCACGATGATCGCGCGGGTGCCTTCACCCCGGCTGGTGGAGGGCAAGCCCGCCAATGTCGGCATTGGTCGCCGCGCGCTGCACAAGGTGCTGGGCGATTGCACGCTGGCCAGCGGCGCAACTGTCCAACTCGGCGTAACAACGGCGTCGATCGAAGATGATGGCGCTGGCGTCAACGTCGCTTTTTCCGATGGCGGTTCGGGTCGCTACGATCTGGTGATCGGCGCCGATGGGGTTTATTCGCAGACCCGATCTGCCCTGTTCCCCGATGCACCGGAACCGCAATTTACCGGCCAGGCCGTGTGGCGCTATAATTTCGCGCGGCCTGAGGGGCTGGACGCGCTTCAGGTCTATAATGGGCGAACCGGGGTGGGGCTTGTCCCGATCTCGAGCACCCTGATGTACATGTATGTGACGACGCCGGAGCCGGAGAATCCGCGCTATCCAAGGGAAGGCCTGGCCGCCACCATGCGCGGCAAATTGGCGGAAACAGCGCCTGCTATCCGCGCGCTCGCCGAGCAGATCGTGGATGATGAAGGCGTGGTCTATCGACCGCTGGAAGGGCTGCTGGTCGAGGGGCCGTGGCACAAGGGCCGGGTCGTCCTGCTGGGCGACGCCATACACGCGACGACGCCGCATCTGGGACAGGGCGCAGGCATGGCGATCGAGGACAGTCTGGTGCTGGCCGACGAATTGTCGCGCCACGACGATCTGGATGCAGCCCTCACCGCCTATCGCGACCGGCGTTTCGA
This sequence comes from Sphingobium sp., assembly GCA_023266575.1. GTDB lineage: Bacteria > Pseudomonadota > Alphaproteobacteria > Sphingomonadales > Sphingomonadaceae > Sphingobium. The sequence goes on along the minus strand of JAHFPV010000024.1, from coordinate 14,624 downwards.
GCGCTGCGCCTATATCGTGCGCGAAAGTCTGGCCATCTGCCACGGCCAGATCGGTCGGGGCCCGCCGGTCGACAATGCCAAGGCCACCCACGCCATGTTCGCGATCGTCGCGCAGCCGATTTGAGGCGCGCCAATTTTCCAGGAGTTATCTACCATGAGCCGTGTCACTGAAATTCGTTATGTCGGCTATGCCGTTCCCGACCTGGAGGCCGAACGCGCCTTCTATGCCGACCAGTGGAAGCTGGTGGACGCGGGCGAGAAGGACGGGATGGTCCATTTCGCCGCCGATGGGGGCGAAGAACTCTATGTCGTGCGCCTGCGCGCCGCTGCGGACCGGCGTATCGACGTGATCGCGCTGGCGGCCGACAGCCGGGCCGATGTGGATGCGCTGCATGACAAGGTGGCGGCATCGGGCGCGCGCATCATCTTTGCACCAAAGGATCTGGATACGCTGGGCGGCGGCTATGGCTTTCGCTTCTTTTCGCCCGATGGCCTGCCGTTCGAGATTTCGAGTGACGTCGAGCGTCGGACGGCGCGCGCGCTAAACCGCTGGGAGGGCGTTCCGCAGAAGATCAGCCATATCGTGCTCCACTCGCCCGATCACAAGGCGATGGCGCAGTGGTTCTGCGACGTGCTGGGGTTCAAGATCAGCGACTGGCTGGGCGATTTCATGGGCTTTTTGCGCTGCAATGCGGCGCATCACCGCATGGCGATCCTGCCGGGGCCGCCCTGCCTCAACCATGTCGCCTATGACATGCTCAGCATCGACGACATGATGGCCGGGATCAATCGCCTCAAGCAGAAGGGGACGGACATCCGCTGGGGTCCGGGCCGGCACACGGCGGGTAACAACACCTTCAGCTATTTCACCACGCCTGCGGGCTTTGCGGTCGAATATACGTCGGAACTGGAAGAGGTGGATTTCGAAAGGCACGAAGCCAAGGTGCATGTCCCTGGCCCCAGGACGATGGACCAGTGGGGCATTGGCGTCGGTGGCCCGCAGACCATGCCGCACCCGGAGGCCGATACAGGCCTGTTCCAAGCCGTAGAAGTGTGAAGGGGGAAGCATAACCATGGCCCTGTTCGAATATTTCCCGAACTATATCTGGAACCTGTCGGTTTCGATCGCGATGGAGTCGGGCGCGCAGCTTGGCGAGATCATCGACATGTGCCAGCCGATCCGCGACGCGGCGGCCAGCGGCGCGGACGCGGGCACGCCGCAATTCATGGCGCAGTGGGCGGCGATGGGCGACAAGCTGATCGGGCTGGCGCAGGAGGATGAGGCGCGCGGCCGGGCCTTTTCTGCCTCCGACAAGCTGGAGCGGGCCGCCCTCTATCTTATCACCGCCGAACGGATGCAGGGCCATGGCCATCCGGGGCGCAAGGACACCTATGCCAAGGCGCTGGCTACTTTCGAAAAGTCGACGAAGCTGGGTGGCCTCAATCGCGAGCGGGTGGACATCCCGCTTGCGACCGGGACCATGCCCGCCCTCTACACCCGCGCGCCTGGTGAAGGCCGCAAGCCTGTCGTCGTCTATTGCAACGGCCTCGATAGCTGCAAGGAACTGCTCTACTGGTCGCGCCTGCCGCAAGCGCTGGCGCGGCGCGGTATCTCGACCCTGTGCGTCGATCAGCCCGGCAGCGGAGAAGCGCTGCGTTTGCAAAATCTGCCCGTCGATCCGCACAGCGAAAGCTGGGCAAGCAAGGCAGTGGACTGGCTAGAAACGCAGGATGATGTCGATCCCGCCAGGATCGGCATGACCGGTATTTCGCTCGGCGGTCATTTCGCGCCGCGGGCGGTGGCCTATGAACCGCGCTTCGCCAGCGGCGCGGTATGGGGCGCCAACCATAATTGGGCAGAGGTGCAGCAGAAGCGCCTGAACCGCGAAGGCGAAAATCCGGTGCCCCATTATTGGGCCCATGTCATGTGGGCGTTCGGCGCCAGCGACATGGAGGATTTCCACGCCAAAAGCGCGGACATGAACCTCAACGGCCATATGGACCGGATCATCGTGCCGTTCCTGTTGACGCACGGCGCCCAGGACCGGCAGATCAGCCTGTCCTATGCCGACGATCTCTACGACCAGCTCGTCAACAGCCCGCGCCGCGAGAAGGTGATCTTTACCGACCGCGAAGGCGGGGTGGAACATGTCGGCGCGGACAATATGGCCTATGGCCGCGATGTCATCGCCGACTGGTTCGCCGAAACGCTGGACGGCCGGACCGCATGACGGTGTCGGCGTTGATCGTTCGGGAAACCTGCATCAGCATCGTCATCAACGGCGCGATCAGCGTCGGCATAGGCCTGCTGCTGTTCGGTCTCGACCGCCCGGTGCCATCCGCGGCCTTGGCATGGGATTTCCTGCCGCAATCGTTCATGATCGCCTTGATGGGAACGCTTGTACCCGCCCTCCTGCTGCGCAAGCGGCTAGGCGTGGGGGTAGGAGACATTCTGCGGCGCGCGGTCGCGATGGCGGTCGCCGCCGCCCTGCTGCCCGGCGCTCTTGCGGCTTTGCTCACACGCATTTCTCTCAATGGTTCGATGGATGCCGGCGATGTCCTGCTGCTCAAGGCGGTTTATGGCGCGACCCTTGCTGCCGTCGTGACCCCGATCATGCTCATCGCTCTCGTTCGTCAATCAGGAAATCAGACATGACCCGCCAATTCATTGATCTGTCGATCACGCTCGACAATGATGTCGTGTCTGATCCACCCTTCCTGCGTCCCAAAATCACCTATCAGACGCATGGTGAGACGGTGGGCGAACTCCAGCATTTCTTCCCCGGCGTCACGGCCGACCAGACGCCGGACGGCGCTGGCTTTGCCGCAGCGGAATGGGTGACGCTGACGACGCATAACGGCACGCATCTGGACGCGCCCTATCATTATCATCCCACCATGGATGCCAAAGATGGTAAAGCTGAGCGGGCGATCACGATCGATGAAGTGCCGCTCGACTGGTGTTTTCGTCCGGGTGTGAAGCTGGACTTCCGCCATTTCCCCGACGGCTATGTGGTCACGGCCGCAGACGTGGAGGCGGAACTGGCCCGCATCGGCCACGATCTCCAGCCGCTTGATATCGTCCTTGTCAACACGGCGGCCGGCAAGGCTCTGGGGCGGCCCGACTTTGTCGATGTCGGTTGCGGCATGGGCTATGAGGCGACCATGTATCTCACCACCCGCGGCGTGCGCGTTACCGGCACCGATGCCTGGAGTTGGGACGCGCCATTCAGCTATACGGCGCAAAAGGTGAAGGAAACCGGCGACACGTCGCTGATCTGGGAAGGGCATAAGGCGGGCCGGGACATCGGCTATTGCCACCTGGAAAAGCTGCACAATCTGGAAGCGCTGCCGTCCCACGGTTTCACCGTCAGCTGCTTCCCGCACAAGATCAAGGGCGCATCGGCCGGTTGGACCCGCGCTGTCGCCATCATCGAGGATTAAGGCCATGCGCCTCGCGACTTTGGACAATGGCGCCCCCGACGGCGCGCTGGTCGTCGTTTCACGGGATGCGACGCGCTGTCTTTCAGGCGCGCCCGTCGCCGTTACGTTGCAGCAGGCGATCGAGCGATGGACGGTGGCTGAGCCGCAGCTCCGGGCGCTCGCCGATCGGCTGGATCGCGGGGAGGGCACGGTGCTCGACCAGGCGCGTCTGCTCGCGCCGCTGCCGCGTGCCTGGCAATGGCTGGATGGGTCGGCCTTTCCCCAGCATGGCGAACTGATGCAAAAGGCGTTCAATCTGCCCCCGATCGAGATGGACCGGCCGCTCATGTATCAGGGGCTGTCTGATCGCTTCCTGTCCGGTACGCAGGACGTGCCGCTGCCCAGCGAGGATGACGGCATCGATTTCGAGGGCGAGTTCGGCATCATCACCGACGCCGTGCCGATGGGAACGACGCCGCAGGATTCCTTTGGCCACATCAAGCTCGTCCTTCTCATCAACGATTGGTCGTTGCGCGCGATCGCGCCTATCGAGATGAAAACCGGCTTTGGCTGGGTGCAGGCAAAGCCCGCCTGTGCGGTCGCACCCTTTGCCGTAACGCCGGACGAACTGGGCGACGCCTGGGCGGACGGGCGGGTCCATCTGCCGCTGCACGTCACGCTCGACGGCGTGTGGTTTGGTCATCCCCATGGCGGGGAAATGGCCTTCGGCTTTCACGAGCTTGTTGCCCATGCCTCGCGCACCCGTGATCTGGTCGCGGGAACGATCATTGGATCGGGCACGGTGTCGAACGCGGCCTATGACCAAGTCGGCTCCTGCTGCCTGTCCGAACAGCGCGCCATAGAGATGATCCGAGATCAGGTGCCAAAAACACCGTTCCTGAAGTTCGGCGATCATGTCCGTATGGAGGTCCCTGGCAACCATTTCGGGCACATTGACCAAAGGGTAGTGTTAGCTGGCTGACTTGAGGGATAGCAAGACTTCGGTAGAATTGTGGAGAGCGCCGTCCGTCTCCTTCGAACCGACATGTTTTGCATTAGCGACCAGATTTTCCGATTTCTGCCTTATGACACGCCAGTTTCGCGCCATCGATCCGGCGCGCGCGAGGTTGGTTCGAAACAGTTTTCCACTGCGCGAGCTTCTAACGCGACGCCGAGCCTCCCGCGCACCGCTCCGAAAATAGCAGGGAGATTATCCATAAGCCAGGTTCCTCCTGCGCACATCGCCCCTTATCGGCCGTTGAGCGCTCGCCGTTCGCTCCTCAAGAGCGGACGGTCAGCATTCGAGTTAGCTTGCCAGATCTGCCGCCCGGGTTCTTGGGTCGAGTTGCAAAGCGTAATCGCCTGGCAGATCGCCAGATTTGGCAAAGCCTTCCAGTGGCTCCATCAAGTAAAAACAGGCGCCGATCACAGTCTCATCGTCACATGTCGCCAGCACGGACGGATGCGGCACGGCGCTGCCGTTCAAAGCGCGCAGCACCCGTGCCTCGCGAAGGATGGTTTCATTGCTCTTGGGTTTGAGGTGCTTTCTGGGACGGCGCAGAACAAAGTCTTGTCTATCAGTTTTTAGAAGAAAGACGTTGTTCTGAAGTCCGCCAGCCAACTTGCTGACAGAATTAATTGATACTGATTTTAATGCCTCTGTATTCGATAGCCAAATTTTCAGCTTTTCCCAGTCAATGAGACCATCAAAATCATCCAGTTGCATGGACGCGGTCTGGGTCGACATCGGCACCCTCCAATCAATTCTTATGTTCGATTTGCAGCTTTTGTGTTCGCTGAAGCGCGCTTGCGCAATGCCCCTGCGCGTCGCAAGTTGGCCGCCACGTCGACAGTTGGCCAAATTGCTGGCCATGTGTAGAAGATGAACTAACTCAACTGCGGATGATGAATGCGATGACGGCCAATGCATGGACCGGTGTGGGAGAAGGGACCAATGCTGGCCTGCGCGTATCAAGCGTCGAGATTGGGTTGGTGCATGCTGCCGTCGTCCCCCATGGGCGTTCGGTATGGAGTTGCGGCAACCCGCTTCTCGATCTTTCCGTCACACCACGTCCGGTTAACGCGCGTGGCGCATTCGTCGAGAAGTGGGGCGGCAATCGCTTCGAGAAACTCGGCGATATCGTGCTGGTGCCGCCTGGCCATCCTCTCTCTGTCCGATGGGATGGCGGCGGCATCCAATCGTCGATCCGCTGCGAACTAAAGGGCAAGCTCGCTTTACAGCGTCTGGGTGGCCAACTGGAATGGACCGACCAGCGGCTCCGGGCAGCGATGGATGTTTCCAGCCACACTGTAAGGTTGCTGCTGCGCCGATTGACGGAAGAAGCTCGCAGCCCACGCCGGGATTCAAAGCTTCTGGTGGATTCCATAGCGACCCAGTTGACGATCGAGCTTTGCCGCTATCTCGAGTCCGTACAGGACGATCACGTCAACGGCGGACTCGCAGCCTGGCGATTGAGGCTCATCGACGAGCGCCTTCAGAACCTGGCAGTTCCGCCAACGCTGGTCGAACTGGCTGCGCTGTGCAGCATTTCCGTTCGACAGCTTACCCGTGGCTTCCTCAAGAACCATGGCTGCACGCTTGGTCATTATGTACAGCATCACCGCATGGAAACTGCCAAGAAGCTTCTGTGGAACGAGGGTAGCGTCAAGGCCGTCGCAATGGCTCTCAGCTTTTCCTCGACGTCGAGCTTTGCATACGCATTCCGTCGTTGGACCGGGATCACGCCTCGGCAGTTTCAGCAGCGCGTGTTGCGCTCGAATGAACTTGAGATGCGTAGGGATGGCACGTCCCTATGACGCTGTTGATGGTCGACACTCGCGATGCTTGGGAGCACGCGCTGGGATTCGAAAGAGGTGTTTGCGAAACACGAGCGTGTGATCGATCCTATCATCGGCCGATCGGCCTACTAATGAGTGCGCTCAAGCACGACCTCAAGCAAGGGATCGCCTGACCCGCTCATCAACCAAATGGGCATGTTGTCAGGTACTTATGTGGGCTGCCTGGTCTGTTCGGCTTGGCGAGGCATAATCCTCAAGCGAGCAGCCGCGCAGTTCGAGCCGCTTGAGAAGGCTGGCGCGAGCGTCGTCCATTCTTTTCGTCAGAGATCATGGAGTTTTCACGCTAACGGAGCCCTAGTGATACTGCATCCCCGGACGCTGCGACGAGATCTGCCCCAGCGACGATGCGCCGTAACCGCATGTCGAGTAACGACAAGGCGACATTGGCGGCGCTTTCCTCCCGCGTGTTCACCAGGAACAGGTCGCTAGCGCCCATGTCGAAACGGCGGCGTTCCGCCACGGCCATGTCGTCGGCGCGCTGTTTTTCCTGTTCGGACAGGTGGATAAGGTGGGCGGTTGCGTTCAGCGTGATCGCGATGCCTTCGATTTCGGCGCGAATCTGTTCGTCCAGCCATTGCGCACGGGTGCGGTTGGCGTCCAGTTCGGCCTGCGTCTGCATCAATTTGCCGCGCGCGGTGCGCTGTTCGAGCGGGACGGAGAATTTGACGCCGAGCCGGACATCGTTGCCGCTGCGCGAGACGCCGCCCGGCCCTATGTCGCCAATGTCGCGCGCCACCTCCATCTGCAGGTCAAGGCGCGGCAATAGCGCGTTGCGATCCAGCGCCAGCCGATCCCGCACCAGGCGCTGTCGCAATTGCGCGACCATCAGGTCAGGCCGCTGTACCGATGCCGGGCGCGCCGTCGCCAGCGGTTCGGGCAGCACTTGCGGCAATTGGTCGGGGCGCGGGATGGTCGGTCGGCCATCTGCATCGCGCCAGTAGAGCGACAGGCTGTTGGCGGCAGCGGCGAGCGCCTGTTGCGATTGCACCACCATCGCCTCGCGGCGCAGCAGTTGCTGCTCATTTTCGGTCAGGATAATGCGCGGGCGCAGCCCAGCCTCGAACGTGCGTTGCAGACCGCGCTGCCGCTCCTTTGCTAACGACAGGAGACGCTGATAGATGGCGAGGCGCTGGCCCGCCGCGACCCAGGACAGGTAGGAGTCGAGCGCCTTGCGCTGCACGCCGATGGCAACCATCTGCCGTTCCGCATCGGCAATCGCCTGATCGGCTTGTGCGCTCACACGGCCGAAGCGCCGCTCGTCAATCATCCGGTCACGCAGCAGGGAAAAGACAGCACCAGCGCGGATTTCACCCAGTTCGTTGGTGTAATTTTTGTCCTCATAGATGGGAAAGCGACCATTGGAGACGCGATAGCCGCCATAGACCTGCCCGCCCCAATCCTCGATCGGGCGGGCGACCTTCGCATCGGCATATGTCCCGCCATAATAGCCGAGCAGCCGTGATCCACCGTCGGCCGAAAAGATGGTGTCAAACGCGCCTTCCGCCGTCAGCCGCTTCGCATCGGCGGCGCGCGTCCTGGCCAGCGCCTCCAGAATCTGCGGCGATTGCCGAGCGGAATTGGCCAGCAGCGCGTCGATGGTGAGCGTGGGCGCATCGACCGATGCCATCTGCGGCAGGGGCGCTATGTCCTGCGCGTCCAGCGGCGTAGCGGCTGTAGTGGCGGCGAGTGCCAGCAGAACGCCAGCGATCTTATTTGGCATTGCCGCCATCCTGGCCGCCGCCGCCGGAAGCCTGGCCGTAGGCTGCGCCTGTCGATGCGCTCTGACCGGTCCGCTGGTCAAGCGCACCAGCGGGATATTGCAACGGAAAATCATTAAGCAGCCGCCAGAGTTCGTAGCCGGTCGATACCGTGTCCATCATCACCCAGCCGCGCACCTTGGCGCCCAGCCGCACGAATGGCTCTTTGGGCCATGGACGCGCGCCCGCTTTCTGCTCGACAAGCACGCGGAACAAGCCGTTGGGTGAGGCAGACACGTCGATGGCGCGGACCTGACCGTCGAACATGCCGACCGCTACGGATGGCCAGCCACTGAACTGGATGGCGGGCCAACCTTCAAATTCGAGCCGTACGGGGCGGCCCGGATAGATAAGTGGCACGTCGCGCCCGTCCACATAAAGCTCCACCACACGCACCGCCTGTTCCGGTGCGAAGGTGGCGATGATGTCGCCTTCTTTCACCATCGTCGCATTGTCGCCGCCCAGGATGCGCAGGACGCGCCCGGTGCGTGGCGCGCGCACGATCTGGACCGACTGGCGGTTGATATTGATGTCGAGACGGTTCCGGTCGGCAAGGCTCTTGGCGACCTTGGCCCCATAATCGGCCACCTTGATCTGCGCGAGTTCCAGATCGCGGCGTGGCGAGAGGCCTTCGGCGTATAATTGTTGCATCCGGCCAACATCGCGCTGGGCCACGGCCATGGCCTGCTGCGTGGCGGCAATCTCGGCATCGGCCTGCGCACGCTCCGCGCGCAGGCGGCTGAGCAGGTCGGGATCATTATCGGCGATGCGGGCGATAGGATCGCCCTTCTTCACTATTTCGCCGTCGGTCACATACCATTGTTCGACCCGGCCAGGGACCAGCGCGGTGATGCTCTGCACCCGATCGCGTGGATCAAGCGCGATGACCTGCCCCATGCCGGTGGAGGTTTGCACCCAGGGGACAAACAACAGGAAGGCAATGGATGCCACCATGCCCACGAGCAGCATCCAGCCGAACATGCGTGCGGGGCGGGGCGGGTGCAGGCTTGCCAGCGTCTTGAAATGGGTGATGTGATCAGCGCGAAATGGCATCAGTACCTCCTTGGACTGCTGCAAAGGCGCTGGCATCCTGCGTCAGTAACTGACGTGTTCGTCCCAGCCAGAGCATATGATCAAAGCCAAGCGCATCGGGACGAACTGTAAAGACGATGATCGTGCTGCCATCCCCACCGTCAAGCTGGTGCAGCGCTGCGCGCAGTTCATGAGACGGCAGCATATCGAACAGGTTGGACAGGATGAGCAGTCGGGGCCGGGCGAGAATAGCGCCGGCGAGTTTCAACCGCATCGTGTCAGCCACTGACAGCGGCCAGCCAGTCGAGGAAAGAAGGCTGTCCAGTCCCTGCGGTAGCCGGGCGATCCGTTCGCCAAGGCCCACCGATTGAAGGGCATCAAGCACGGCGGCGGAACTGGCGGTCGGATTGGCTAGGCGCAGATAGTCGCGAATGCTGCTTTCCACGATGGTGGGGCGATCGAGGACGATGACGTCGCTGCGGAGCTGGTAGATGTTCAGCGCGCTGATGTCTGCGCCACTGAGGCTGACTATACCCGCGTCAGGGCGGTAATGGCGTTTTAGGAGGCGGGCCAGCAGCCGGTCGACACCAGGATCGGCGGCGGCGGCGACATGGGCGCCTGAAGGGATGAAGAGATCGAACGATGCTTCGTCGCCATCAGCCGAAATCCGCACCTGTCGCAACGCTAGCGCGCCGTCGCGTGGTCGAGCGCCATCAAGGGTTTCGACCGGCATATCCTCCAGCGTGATCGCGCGAAACAGGGACAGTTCCTCGACAGCGGCGACCAGATCGTAAAAGGTGTCGAGATAGGGGCCTAGCTGAGCCGCTCCGTAAAATATGCTGGACAGGATCAATTCGGCAGCGACCAGTTGGCCTATCGACAACTGCCCCTGAATGACGAGCCACCCGCCCAGGGCCAGCAACGCTGCGCTGGCAATGGCATAGAGCAGCAGCAGCGCCACGGCTTGCGGAAAGGTTGCGCGGAAATGGGTGCGATGGGCCGCCACATAAGCGGCTGTGCGATTTTCCGACATGTCCATGGCGTAGTCCAGATGGCGGCTGGACTTGTAAAAACCGTTCGATGCACCGACGCTTTCCAGCCAGTGGGCCGCTTCATATTTGCGGTGGCTGAGTGCAATGCCGCTTTCCATCGCGCGCTGCGCCCACAGCTTCCAGATTAGCCAGACCGAAAAGATGAAGAGCAGATTGAAGCCCAGGAAAACCGGATGATAGAAGGAGGTAACGATGAAGCCGACCATCGCCTGGAAGAAAATAGAGAAGCCCCCAACCAGCAGCGACGGGATCGCTTTCTGTACGTTCATCACTTCAAAGAAGCGATTGAACAGATCGCCGCGCCGGTCGTCCTGAAAGAAGGGATTTTGGGCATGGACTGCCTGCAATGTGATTTCCGCAACGATCCTCGCGAACACGCGCCGCCGGAACATCTCCATGACATAGATGCGCATCGCGCCCAGGAACGCCCATAGAAGCAGCAGCGCGAGCAGCACCCCCGCCAGTGTAAACAGGGGTGCCGGCAGGGCGGTGTTGGCGACCGAATTGATGAGCATCTGCACCGAAATCGGCGTCGCCAGCGACAGGAAGCCAATCGCCGCGCCATATATCAATGCCATGGTCAGAAACGGACGGTCGGGGCCAAGCGCTGCCCGCGCCCAGCTCGTAAATATTCTCCAGTTAACCCGTTCATGCCCATGGGCGGCCATCATGGATGTCCTATGCTGATTGATATCGATGCGCAGAAACCCCGTGTCGCCATCCTGCGCATCGCGGTTCGAAGATATATTGGTCATCCATAGCGATGACGAAATGATAGCTGCAACAGGCAGCGGCGGCCCGGTTCACTTCGCTTCTTCCAGGGTCATGTCGATCACGGACCGCCCTTCCTGTATCTTCGTCCATTTGCAAAATGAGTTATAGAAATCCTATGGATTGATATTACCAATGATGAGGAGGACGTTCAGGGTGAATGTGCGCAATCTAGACATCGACCTTCTTCGCACCTTTTCTACCATCGCCGATTTGGGTGGTTTCACCGCAGCCGGCACGCGATTGGGACGGACCCAATCGACCATCAGTTTGCAGATCAAGCGTCTGGAGGCTCAACTTGGCCGTACGCTGTTTGAGCGGACGGCCCGGTCAGTCCGGTTGACACTCGACGGGCATCTGCTGCTCGGTTCCGCCCGCAAAATCCTGCACATGAACGACAAGCTGATCGCGGAACTCACTGAGCCGGATATCAGGGGTGCCGTACGGGTAGGCGTGCCGGAAGACTTCGCCACCGAGCATCTGCCCGACATCCTTGCCTTGTTCACAGACGCGCATCCGCTGGTCGAGCTGGAAGTCACATGCGACCTGACGCTGAACCTGCTTGACCGCTTCCACGCCGGAGGGTTTGACCTTGTCCTTGTCAAGCGCGAGCCGGCAGCCGCGCCTCAGGGCGTGCGTGTATGGCGCGAACCACTGGTGTGGGTGGCCCGCGACCAGGAGGCCATCGATGGGGATGAAGTGATCCCGCTGGTCGTTTCGCCCGAGCCATGTGTGTATCGCAAGCGCGCAACGGATGCCCTTGATGCAACCGGCAGGACTTGGCGGATTGCATATACGTCCACGAGCCTGGCGGGCGCGCAAGCTGCGGTACGGGCAGGTCTGGGCATTTCGGTCCTACCCAGGAAGATGGTGCCGTCGTTTCTCGTTCCTATAGCAACAGCGCAATGGTTGCCAAAACTGCCGGACACCGAAATTGCCTTGATCGAAGGGCGCGCCATCTCTGACACAGCCCATCTGCTGGCGCAGCATATCGTACAAGCGCTGGAGCCTATAACCAATTAGACAAATTGGGCACCCAGGTCCGGAGGGTGCGCTAGGAACTGATGTCTTCGGTACGATCGACCCAGTCCCGGCATTTAACTGGTAGCTTACGTCCTTCGCCACTGCGAGGCAGCCGCAGTATCTCGATTGGCTTCGAACGATCACACACCGTCCCTGGCCAGCCGCAATCCCATGAACTGCCAACGATGATGAGGATAAAAGAAGTTGCGGTAACTCGCTCGCATATGCCCGCGCGGGGTAGCGTAACTGCCGCCACGCAACACGCACTGGCCGCTCATGAACTTGCCGTTATATTCGCCAATCGCGCCATCGGCGGCGCGAAATCCAGGATATGGCCGATAGGCACTGCCGGTCCATTCCCACACATTGCCGAAAAATGCCGGGCCATTATCAACCGGACGCGGGCGGATGTCGCCCGGACCGTCCAGCAAGTTGCCACCGGTTGGATCGTGCTGCGTGGCCGCCGCTTCCCATTCGGCCTCGGTCGGCAGGCGGGCTCCAGCCCAAGTGGCAAAGGCGTCCGCCTCATAGAAACTGACATGGCAGACTGGCGCAGCCGGATCGACAGGATGACGACCCGACAGTGTGAAACTGGTCCAGCCATTGGCACCGCCCGCCCAGTAGAGTGGCGCGACGACGCCTTGGGCCTGCCGCCAGGCCCAGCCGTCCGACAGCCACAAGCGGGGATCATCATAGCCGCCGTCTGCCATGAAGGCGACCCACTCGGCATTCGTGACCTTCCGATCCGCCAATCGGTGGGGATGGAGCAACGCCGTGTGTCGCGGCCCTTCGCAGTCAAATGCGAACGCCCCGCTGTCGGTGGTGCAGGCGCCGATCTCGACCAGTCCCTGGTGGCCATCCAGCCAATTCACTGGCGCAGGATCGGCGAGATGTCGCGTGTCTTGGCGCGGCCAGACCGCGCATTCCAGAGGGTTGAGGGAAAATGCGTGGAGTATGTCGGTCAGCAGCAATTCCTGATGCTGCTGCTCATGTTGACAACCCAGATCGACCAGCGCCAGCAGTTCCGGCGAAAGCTGCTCGATCGCGCGATCCATCGCCGCATCCACCACCGCGCGATAGTCGAGAATGTCGGCCAGTGAAGGGCGCGAGAGCATACCCCGCGCCGCCCGCGCCATGCGCGCGCCTTCGGTTTCATAATAGCTGTTGAACAGGAACGGCCATTCTGCCCGGTACGGCTGATACCCCGGCATATGGTCGCGCAGGATGAAAGTTTCGAAGAACCAGCTCGTATGCGCCAGATGCCATTTGGCGGGCGACGCATCGGGCATGGACTGGATCGTGGCATCTGCGTCCGATAGAGGCTTTGCCAGATCCTCAGTCAGTTTGCGAACCGAGGCATAGTGCATCCTGGCAGCACGCATCAGCGCGCTACGCGCAGCAAATGGACGCTGAACAGAGCATCTTGATCAGTCCAGACGTCGACGCTGTCGAACCCGGCCTTGCTGGCCAGCAAGGTAAATTCGTCGATGGCATATTTATGCGAATTTTCGACATGAATGGCCGCGCCTTGTTCGAAACCGAAGCGTCGGCCCGCTACCGTGACGATCTGCTCGCGCAGGCTGACGAGCGAGATTTCGACATGGCCGGGTTCGCTGACATAGCGAGCGCGGTGCACAAAGGCGCTGGTGTCGAAATCAGCGCCCAGTTCATGGTTGGCGCGATGCAGCAGGTTCAGGCTGAACTGCGCCGTCACCCCTTGCGCATCGTCGTAGGCATCCTCCAGCAATCCTGCGTCTTTCTTGAGGTCGACACCAATCAGCATCATCCCATCTTGCCCCAGTCGCCTGCTCCATTCGCGCAAAAAGGCTTGCGCATCGTCGCGATCGAAGTTGCCGATTGTCGATCCGGGAAAGAAGCAGATGTCCCGCAAACCCCTGCGCGGTGGAAGATCAAGCTTGCCCAAATAGTTGCCGCACACGGCATCGACGGTGATATCGGGATAGCGTGCCCGTACAGATGCTGCCGCCGACGCCAGTGGAACCGGGGATATGTCGATACAGACATAAGCGCGCACCTGCTCTATCGCGTCGAGCAGGATTTCGGCCTTTCCACCCGATCCCGCGCCCAACTCGATAAAGCGCACCTCCCCGCTGATGGCTTTTGCAATGGCTGTCGCATGGGTCTCCAATATCCACCGCTCGGTTCGCGTCGGATAATATTCCGGCAGTTCGCAAATCCGGTCGAATATCGCCGATCCCGCTGCGTCGTACAGGAACCTGCAAGGTATTGCTCGTTTGGGCTGCGATAGTCCGTCAACTACGGCCCGGATGAATTCGCTGGTGTCAGATACCGGCGGCTGGATGTCCGAAACGCGAACAATCCCATCATAATCCATCGCCACGCTCGCCATATCATGCATGTAGATTTCCTGTCGGCTTGAGGTGGCCAGGGTTAAAAGCTTCAGTCAAGCAGACCGATCAAGGATGAGGTCCGCAGCATGGGGTATTCTATTATCTCGCTGTTGTTATGCCACCAGGACCAGTGGACAGCTTGAAAACGCAAACGATCCCGACGCTATACCGTTCCCGTTAGTTTTATTGGAAACAGGCCTGGCCCCGTGTGGCACTTGATCTGCCCCCCGCTGAGTGGCCCAGAGACTATGATAGTCTGGACCATGAAGGGGACATTGAATGCCGAGCAAGAAGCACAAGCCAGAAGAGATCATCGGCAAGCTGCGTGAGGTTGA
>JAHFPV010000006.1 GCA_023266575.1 Sphingobium sp. | reverse complement strand
CGGTGGGAATAATGTCGTCTGGCTGCGATCAGCACCAGCAATGAAGCGACCCATATGACCCTCCAAACCGTCAGAGCATCATACCATAATTATCGCCTTTTCACACAGGCTGGACCATTGGTGGCCGTTCCAGACGGCTCACGAGTTTACCGATTGCAGACATGTTTTCGCTCTGGCACGATCAGCCGCAATGAGCAGAAGCAAGCACCAAACTCTCAAGAGCATCTCAGGCAATCAGTCCAAAAGCGAGGTTGATGCCATGTTCGCTGAGGGTGATCACGACGCGATGGAGTGGGTTGAAAAAGGGCGACTAAAAATCGCTGAGATGCAAAGGCGCGATGCCGATAGAGTGGCTAAGAAAGCGGACTGATCGAGTCGACGACGTGTTGCCGTTCGCGCGAGCAGTTCGCTTGCCTAAAAGAGGCCATTCACATAGGGTCATCCATTAGAGGTGCCTATGTCACTGCTCGAAGAAAATGCCGAAATCCTTGCAGGGATGGAACGGGATGGCAGTGACCTTGGCCCTTCGCGCCCAGTCGATTTCTCGCATGTTTTCCCCAATCAGGCATCCGCAACAGATTTTGCCGCCCAGTGTGAAAGGGATGGGTTCAAGATCGACGTGATCGAGACCGATCGAGTTGAATGCCCATGGGATGTCACAGTTACGGTAGAAATCGAGCCTTCAGCCGCTAACGTCACATCATGGGAGGAACGCTTCGATACTCTCGCCCAAGCATACGAAGGGCGGGCGGACGGTTGGGGATTCTTTCGGGTCTAATAGGCAGCTTTCTACTGAATGCCACTCAACAGCCGACATTCCGCTTCCCACCCAAATCCGCCTTGGGCCTATGGGCGCGCAAACACCCACCACAAAACCGCTGCTAAAGCGCCAAAAAACATCAATATGACGGCGGCAATGCCCCACGCTCCGAAACGGTCGCCAGTCTTGGTAACAAGCCACTCGAAAAGAGTTTCGAAGAACATTTCCATGGTGCCATCTTGGATCGGAGCAAACCGACAAGCAATCGTCTCTTTTCATGCCTTACGCCCTCGGAAGCAGACCGACCGCCACCCACCCATTCCGTCATGCCGGGCTTGACCCGGCATCTATGGCGCCAGGGTTGTGGATCGCTCAGGCGTTGCGCCTATGGACCCGGATCAGGTCCGGGGTGACGGTGGTGGGTGGGGCTGTTTGGGCGGTGATGCATTGGGTGGCTTGATTGTCGGTGGCGATGTTTGTGCGTGCACTGTCGCAAGGCGTGTGGCGAGAGATGGGTTCCCGCCTGCGCGGGAACGACGGGGGTTGGGGGATTTGGGTGGGATCTTCTTTCCCGCACATATGGGTCGTGTCCCGCATATGTGCCGCAATAGCCGGTGTGGCCGCGCGGGGGTGGGCGATCGCGTCGGCTATTTTGCCTTTCCGCCGACCGGGTGCTTCACCGGATAGCTGATGATCAGCACCAGCGGTTCCTTGCCGGTCTGGCGGATGCCGACCACTGCGCCGTCGTAGAGATAGGCGGCCATGCCGGGGGTGAGGCTTTGGGTTTTGCCGTCGGAGGTGACGTCGCCGGTGCCGGACAGGACATAATAGACTTCGTCATGGGCGATCGGGTGGAGGCCGATGGCGGAACCGACATGGAGGATGCGTTTGCGGAACTCCATCGTGCGGGGCTGGGGGGCGGCGTCGCTGATGCGGTAGGCGGTGCTGAGGCCGATCTTGCCATGGGGGGTGGGTTCCTCGCGGCGGACGCTCTGTTCGTCGATCACGGCCATGGGCGGCGCGGGGGGCGGTGTAGGCGATGCTGCGGGTGCGGCGGCGAGGAGGAGGAGGGCGAGGATCATTTCGTTTCTCCCGATTTTTCACCCTGCCGCATCATCTTGTCGCGGTCGGACAGATGTTCGGCAATCTCCGCCGTCTGGCCGGGATAGCGGCCCGATTTGGGTTCCATCGTGTCGAGATTCCAGTCGGCCGCGACGAAGGGCGCGCGGGTCTGCGCCATTTTCGGGTAACCGCCGACCTGGCGTTCATCGTCGATGATCTCGCCGCGTCCTTCGGCCACGAAGAAGAGGACGCGCAGATCGTCGGCGTCGCGATCCCATGGGCGCGCACCGGCATGGGCGAGGACATGGGTTTCCACGTCGCGCACTGGCAGGACCTGGGTGCCGGGCCACCAGATGGGCGGGGCGGCGACCTGATTGATTTTCGCGCGGGTTTCGCCGTAGCGACCGAACATCGGCAGGGCGACGCCGAAGCGGTCGACCGCGATATTATCCTTGCCGTGATAGTCCAGATCGCCATCGCCGCCGAGCGTCAGGAAGGGCAGGCCGGGCGCGGTCGACACGCC
Organism: Sphingobium sp.; assembly: GCA_023266575.1. Classification (GTDB taxonomy): domain Bacteria; phylum Pseudomonadota; class Alphaproteobacteria; order Sphingomonadales; family Sphingomonadaceae; genus Sphingobium. Next base: position 178,563 of record JAHFPV010000006.1, on the reverse strand, counting down.
GCCGCGCAACACATTGCCAACGGCGGACAGCTTGCCGGTCTGATAGGGATGATCGCCCCATTCGAGCGCCATGAGATTATAATGGACCGCGCGTTCGCCCGGATCATAGAGGATATTATTGACCATCTGGACCTGCGCCCCGCCCTTCAGCAGCGGGTTGCGTTCCTTGTTATGGGCATAGACGTTGCGATAGATCAGTATCTCGCTGGCATTGTCGTGGATCAGCGTCCCCTTGCTATGTTCGCCCTTGGGATGGCTGGCGTTGGCCAGCCCTTCGGCGGCGATATTGTAGGAAAAGGTGATGGCGTGGCTGGTGCCTTTGCGCCAGTCGTCGGGAGTCTTGCCGGTGAAGCGCGGGCCGGAGGCGGACATATTCTCGTCAATCGCCCAGGTGAAGCTGCAATGGTCGATCAAGACATTATGGGCCGCGACGGTGGAGAGGGAATCGGCTTCCCAGCCGCTCATTTTCGGTTGGCCATCCACCCCGGTGCGGATGCGGATGTGGCGCATCACCACATCATGGGTGGCGATGTCGATGCCGGTCTTGATCAGGGTGATGCCGGGCGAGGGCGCAGTCTGACCCGCGATGGTGACATAGGGTTCGCTGATTTTCAGCGTCTGGCGGGCCATGTCGATGATGCCGCCGACTTCGAACACGATGATGCGCGGCCCCTTCGTCTCCAGCGCGGCCTTGAAACTGCCGGGACCATCGGGGGCGAGGGTGGTGACGCGCAGGATGCGGCCGCCCCGGCCGCCGGGCGTGGCGGCGGCCCAGCCGACCGCGCCGGGGAAGGCGGCTTGGGCGACGGCGGCGCGTTGCGGCGCGGGTTGGGCGGCTATGGGCTGGACCAGCAGGCATTGGGCCATCGCGACGCCAAGCAGCATCCAGTGTGGGCGGGACCGGGGGATGGGCATGGTGACGGTGGCTCCTCTCTTTGGCCATGGGTGTGCCATTGTGTGGCATGGGCCGCAAGTCTGTTGTGACACCGGTGTCTGATAATCGCGATATGAGGGTGCCAGCGCTGGTCGATCAGGGGGTTTTGTGTCGCAACCGGGCAGGCGAAGCATTGCCAACTGTGGCATTCAGGCCATCTGCGAACAATAATCATCACGCTATATTGACAGCCGGAAACGCGGCGCGCATTTATGGCTTCGGTTATGACACCGGTTTCCAGTGACGCCAACGGACCAGCAACAGCTGGCGGCGGCACGGGCAGGAGAGGGCGCAAGCGAGACGAATCGCCCCTGATCCTGCCGATAGACCATGCCCCGTTCGCCGATCTGGTCGGGCGGGTATCGACAACAGGGAAGGAGCGGAACGTGCAGATTCGGAAGGGCAATACTCAGACCGGGGCGCAGCGCTGGCTGGCCGGGGCGAGCGTCGCGGCGATCATGCTGGCGATGCCGGTGGCCGCGCTGGCGCAGGATGCGCCGCAGGCTCCGGTACAAAGCGCAGAGGAAGGCGACGCCGCCGATATCGTCGTCACCGGCTTTCGCCAGTCGTTGGGCGCGGCGATCAATCTGAAACGCCAGTCGGTCGGGTCGGTCGACGCGATCGTGGCGGAAGATATTGCGAAATTTCCCGATCAGAATCTGGCGGAATCGTTGCAGCGTATTCCGGGCATCTCGATCCAGCGTGACGGCGGCGAAGGCCGGGCGATCACGGTGCGCGGTCTGGGCGCGCAATTTACCCGCGTGCGCGTCAATGGCATGGAGACGGTCGCGACATCGACCGACGGTGCCAGCGCCAACCGCGATCGCGCGTTCGATTTCAACGTGTTCGCGTCCGAACTGTTCAGCTCGCTGGTGGTCCACAAGACCGCCGAAGCCTCGCTCGACGAAGGGTCGCTGGGCGCGGTCGTGGATTTGAACACCGGCAATCCGCTTGCGGGCAAGGATGGTTTCACCTTCGTCGGATCGGCGACGGGTTCCTATAATGACCTCTCCAAGAAATGGGGGCCGCGCGCCGCCGGTCTGCTGTCGTGGAAATCGCCGGACGGGCAATGGGGTGTGGCGCTGTCTGCGGCCTATTCCAAGCTCGATACGCTGCAGATGGGCAATAATACGGTGCGCTGGTCGCAGGCGCGGTTCGACAGTGTCGATGGCACGAACTGCTTTACCGCGGCCAATAGCGGCGGCACCTATTTGCCGAGCGCCGGTTGCGACAAGGCGGCGCTCGCGTTTCATCCGCGTATTCCGCGCTATGGCGAAATCGCGCAGGAGCGCGAGCGTCTGGGCGTGACGGGGTCGATCCAATGGTCGCCTTCGGAAGCGACCAAGGTTTCGATCGACGGGCTGTTCTCCCGCTTCCGCGAGACGCGCGAGGAGAAATGGGGCGAGGTGCTGCTGCGGTCGAACGAGCGGTCGATCAATGTCGTCAACCCGGTCTATGACAGCAACAATAATATGATTTCCGCGACGCTGAACGATGCGTGGGTGCGGACGGAACATTATCTGCGCAAGTCGCAGACGAAATTCTACCAGCTGGGCGGCACCTGGGACCAGGATGTGGGCGACAAGTTCCGCTTCACCCTGCTGGGCGGCTTTTCCAAGTCGGATGCGTCGATCCCCGTCGAGACGACTTTGGTGTTCGACGATCGCGATGCGCAGAGCTATAAATATGATTATAGCAATATGAGCCGCCCGGTGCTGACATTCGGCACCAGCGTCACCGATCCGGCCAATTTCCAGCTGGCCGAAATTCGCGACCGGCCGTCATCCACGGTCAACAAGTTCCGCACGATGCAGCTGCGCACCGAATGGGACGTGACGGAGGGCTTCACGGTCAAGGCGGGTGCTGTCTATCGCCGCTTCTCCTTCGATACCGAGGGCTTTACCCGCGATACGGTGGTGTGCGGCAATGGCGGCGTCGATCGCGTGCTGGGGACGCTGGCCTGTTCGCCGACGTCGGCCTTTGGTCCGAGCGCGGTCTATGGCTTCCCGGTGACGGCGGCCCTGGCGGAAATGTTCACGCTGAAAGGGGCGGATGCGCCTGCGGGGACGACGACGCAGTGGCTGGTGCCCAATCTGGCGACGGGAACCGACTTTACCAAGCTGTACCAGCGCACCCCGGCGATCGATGCGGGCAATACGCGCGGCGTGGTGGAAAAGACGACCGGCGGCTATCTCCAGTTCGATGCCAAGGGCGACATTTTCGGGCTGGAATATGCGGCCAATGCCGGCATCCGCTACGTCAAGACCGACCAGAGTTCGACGGGTCTGAACAATGGCGCGCTAGTTGGCGTGTCGCGGTCCTATGAGGACTGGCTGCCCGCGATGAACATCGCCTTCTTCCCGCACCCCGACTTTGTGGTGCGCGCGTCGGCAGCGGACGTGATGACGCGGCCATCGCTGGGCAATCTGACGCCGGGCGGTTCGGTCGACGGGTTCAACTATCGGGTCAATTTCGGCAATCCCAACCTCAACCCGTTCCGCGCGACCGCCTATGATCTGGCGCTGGAATGGTATTTTGCGCCGCAGTCGATCGCATCGGTCGCTGTGTTCAAAAAGGATGTGCAGAGCTTCCCGATCGGCCAGACCATCACCGGCACCTTCGCCTCCACCGGCCTGCCGCTGTCGGTCATTCCGCCAAGCTCGCCTGCCGCGGGGCAGCCCGAACGGGCCGAAGGCTGGGCGATCAGCACGATCGTCAATGGCAGCGGCGCGAGCCTGAAGGGCATCGAATTGTCGGTGCAGGCGCCCTTCACCTTCCTGCCCGGCTTCCTGTCGCATTTCGGCGGGATCGTGAACGCGACCTTCGTCCAGTCGAGCGCCAGCTACACGGTATCGGGTCCAGCGATCGTGCCGGGCGGTGGCAATATCGCCGCGGTGCGGAGCGCAACCCTGTTCGGCCTGTCCAAGCGCGCCTTCAACGGCACGCTCTATTATGAGGACGCAAAGTTCAGCGCGCGCGTTTCGGCCAGCTATCGCAGCGGTTATATCGACCAGAATAGCGGCACGGGTAACGTGTTCGAGGGCTATAACAGCACGATCAATGTCGATGCGTCGATGCGGTACAAGTTGACCGACTGGATCGAGCTGTCGCTGGAGGGCATCAACCTGACCGACGAATATCGCGATCGCTACACCGATCTGGATGCCAATCGCAATTATGAGCAGCTGCATTACGGGCGCACGTTCCAGGTGGGCGCGCGGTTCAAGATGTAAGGCTCATGGCCGGGCCGCCTCTGCACGGGCGGCCCGGTTTTTTCTGTATGACAAGGAGCGCCCCATGACGATCAGCCGACGCGATGCTATGACGGGCGGGTTGGTCGGGAGTGCGCTGGCGTTGATCGGCACGCAGGCGGTTGCGGCCCCTGCGGCAGCGACCGACTGGAAACGGGGTTTCGACAATCAGCGTATCGCGGACCTTGGCGACGGGCGTTTCCTTAATCCGCTGATTTCGGGCGATCGGCCCGATCCGGCCATCCTGAAGGATGGGGCGGACTATTATATGAGCTTTTCGACGTTCGACAGCTATCCGGGCGTCACCATCTGGCATAGCCGCGACCTTATCAACTGGCAGCCGCGCGGGGCGGCGCTCACCAAGAATATCGGGTCGGTATGGGCGGTCAGCCTGGAGAAGCATGAGGGCCGCTACTTCATCTATATTCCGGTCAAGGCCAGCCCGAACAGCATCTTCGTGATCCATGCCGACAGCATCGACGGGCCGTGGAGCGACCCCATCGACCTGCAACTGCACGATCATATCGACCCGTGCCATGCGGTGGGGGAGGATGGCAGCCGCTGGCTGTTCCTGTCGGGCGGGGACCGCATCCGGCTGAGCGCGGACGGGCTGTCCACGGTCGGCGCGGTCGAGCATGTCTATGATCCCTGGCGCTATCCCGACACATGGGATGTCGAGGGCTTTTCGCCCGAAGGGCCGAAGATTCACCGTCATGGCGGCTGGTTCTATATGCTGACTGCCGTGGGCGGGACGGCGGGGCCGCCGACCGGGCATATGGTGATCGCGGCGCGATCTCGCTCCATCCATGGGCCGTGGGAGCAGCATCCGGGCAATCCGCTGGTGCGGACGGAAAGCCTGTCCGAACGCTGGTGGTCGCGGGGCCATGCCAGTCTGGTGGAGGCGCCGGACGGCAGCTGGTGGGCGGTCTATCATGGTTTTGAAAATGGGTTGTGGACGCTGGGGCGGCAGACTTTGCTCGATCCTATCGAGTGGACGGCGGATGGCTGGTTCCGCATGACCGGGGGCGATCTGTCGCAGCCGATCGCCAAGCCGCGCGGGGGCAAGGCGGTCCCCCACGGCATGGCGCTGTCGGATGACTTTGCGACGCTCAATCTGGGCGCGAAATGGAATTTCTTTCGGCCAGGCCCGGACGAGGCCAGCCGGGCGCGGGTGGAGAAAGGCGCGCTGGTCCTGAAAGGGCGCGGCACCGCGCCGGTCAATTCATCGCCGCTGCTGCTGATCGCGGGCGACCCGTCTTATGAATTTCAGTGCGATATTGAGATTGCGCCGGGCGGGACGGCGGGCTTGCTGCTCTTTTACGATGACAAGCTCTATTGCGGGCTGAGTTTTGACGAGACCCGTTTCGTCACCCACCAATATGGCACGGAGCGGGGCCGACCCGCCAACCCCTATGGTCGCAAGTTGACGATGAGGGTGACCAACCGCCACCATATCATCGCCTATCATTTAAGTGGCGACGGCGGGCGGACTTGGAGCCGGTTCGACCGGGGGATGGAAGTGTCGGGCTATCACCATAATGTGCGCGGCGGATTTCTGATGCTGCGGCCCGGCCTTTATACGGCGGGTCCGGGCGAGGCGCGGTTTCGGAATTTCCGGTTTCGCGCGCTCTAGCTGGCCGTCAGCGTCGCGCGAATGGCGGCTTTCAATACCTTGCCCGCATCATTTTTGGGCAGGGCATCCCAGAGCAGCACGGTTTCGGGATATTTGAAACGGGCAACGCCGTGGCGACCCAGAAAATCGGCGATGGCGGGGACGTCCGGGGCTGCCTCGCCGCGCGGCACGATGACGGCGACGGCGCGCTCCCCGGTGCGCGCGTCGGGAATGCCGACGATGGCGATTTCGGCGATGTCGGGGTGGCCGACCAGTAAATTCTCAATCTCCTTGGGCGCGATATTTTCGCCGTTGCGGATGATGAGATCCTTGATCCGGCCAGTGACGACGAGATGGTCGCCATCGACCCAGGCGCCCTGATCGCCGCTACGGTAATAGCCGTCGGCGTCGAAGCTGCTTTCCTCATCCTCCGGGTGGAGATAGCCGACCATCATCTGTGGCCCGCGCGCGCGGATTTCGCCGTCCGGGGCAATGCGGATGGTGGCGATGCCGGCGCGGCCATCGGTATCGGCGGCATGATTGCGGTCGGCAGGGTCGATGACGCCGACGGTGGTGACCGGCAGTTCGGTCGATCCATAGACGCGGCTGACGATCGCTTTGTCGAAATAGGCGGCGGCGTCGCGGATCAGGCTGGGCGGGACCGATGCGCCGCCGCAGATGAAGAGTTTAAGGTCAGGCAGACGGGTGCCTGCGGCGCGGGCGGAGGCCAGCAGATGCTGGAGGAAGGGGGTGGCCCCGGCCATATGGGTGCAGCGCTGATCGACCATGATCGCGACGGCCTCATCGGGGTTCCAATGTTCCATCAGGATCGCGGTCGCGCCCAGCAGCAGCGGGGTTTCAAAGGCGTAGATCGACCCGCCAATATGGCTGACCGGAGAGGGAACGAGGAAACGATCGCCCAGTTCGACCAGCCAGTGACGGCCAATCTGGCGGATCAGCGCATTGATGCTGTTATGGCTGTGAAGGACGCCCTTGGGCCGTCCGGTGGTGCCGCTGGTGTACATGACCATGCGGACATCGTCGGGATCGACCGTGGGGAGCGGGGCGTCGCCGCTTTCTGCCAGCAGGTCGGCAAAGGCGATGTGCGGGCCAGCATCGCCGCGCAGGACGATGACGGCGGGCGGGTTTTCAAGCGCTGGCGTGACGCGGGCGAGCATCGCGGCATAATCATGGCCGCGAAAGCTGGCGGGGATGAAGATCATCGCGCTGTCGAGATCGGCCAAAATGAAGCGCAGGTCATGGTCGCGCAGCGAAGGCAGGATGGGGTTGGCGACCATACCCGCCAGCGTTGCGCCCATATAGATGATCGCGGCTTCATGCCAGTTGGGCAGCATGAAGGAGATGGCGCTGCCCGGCGCGAAGCGGGCGAGCATGGCCTGGCCAAGGCGGCTGGCCTGCGCGTGGAGAGCGGCGGCGGTCAGGCTGGCGTCGCCCTCGATCAGCAGGACGCGGTCGGGCGTATCGCGGGCAGCCTGGATCAGAGCGTCGGCGGCGGTCTCTGCCTGCCACCAGCCGTCCTTATAAGCCTGTGCCGCGAGGGCATCGTCACGGCGGACGGACCAGCCGGTGGGCGTCGTGCGCCGGGGTGAAGCTATGTCGGACATGGCGCAGAAATGCGGGAGTATGGCGGCACGGGCAAGCCGGGCGGCAATCCAGCGCTCTGGCGATGGCGAGCGTCAGAGCAGCGCCCGGTATCGCGCCAGCAGATCGTCGATGAAGGCGATGACGGCGCGGGTGCGGGGGGATTTTTGATGTTCGGGGCGCAGGACCAGCCAATAGCTGCGGGTGATTTCGACCTCTTCGGGGAGGATGCGGACAAGGCCCGGTTCGCTATCGGCGGAAAAGCGATGGAGCAGGCCAAGGCCGACGCCTGACGCCACGGCCTTTTGCTGGGCAACGATCGAGCTGGAGCGGAATACCGGGCGCGCTTCGCCGGCGACTTCGGACAAATAGCGCAGGCCGCGCATGTCGATCATCTGGTCGATATAGGCGACGAAGGGCTGGGCGGCGACATCCTGCGCGGTGCGGATCGGCGGGTGGCTGGCGAGATAGTCGGCCGAGGCGTAGAGGCCGAGCTGATAGTCGCACAGTTTGCGCACGACCAGCTTGCCGCGCGGCGGGCGATCGACGGTGATGGCGATGTCGGCTTCGCGATTGGCGAGGCTGACGGCGCGGGACTCCGGCATCAGCTCCAGCAACAGGTCGGGATAGCGGGCGTGGAAATCGGCGATGTTGGGCGCGACGATATAGGTGCCGAACGCTTCGGGCGTGGCGAGGCGGACTTCGCCCGCGATCGCTTCGGCCCGGCCCGATAGCGCGGCGGCGGCGGCGTCAAATTCGCGTTCGGCGCGTTCGGCATGGTCGAGCAGCAGTGCGCCTGCCGCAGTCATCGCCACCCCGCGCGAGGTGCGATCGAACAGGCGCGCGCCGAGCGCCTCCTCCAACGCGGTCAGGCGGCGGGCGACGGTGGTGTGGTTGACGCCCAGCGCCTGCCCCGCGCTGGTAAGGCGTCCGGCGCGCGCGACGGCGAGGAACAGGCGAAGATCATCCCAGTGAAGCATATGCACCCATGCACAACAGATACGCAGATATGATCATTTTTGCGCGTAACGCCATAGGCTATTGGCCGCGTCAGGCATTTAACGCGAGGGCATCATGCGCATCATCGACAATTTCATCGGCGGCCAACATCAGGCATCGACCTCCACCCGGCTGGGCGACGTGTTCGATCCGGCGACGGGCAAGGTGCAGGCGCAGGTCCGCCTGTCCGATACGACCGAGCTGGACGCGGCCGTCGCCAATGCGCAGGCGGCGCAACCCGCGTGGGCGGCGATGAACCCGCAGCGCCGGGCGCGGGTGATGTTCAATCTGAAGGCGCTGATCGAGAGCCACATGGACGAGCTGGCCGAAATGCTGTCGGCCGAACATGGCAAGGTTCATTCGGATTCCAAGGGCGATATCCAGCGCGGGCTGGACGTGGTGGAATTTGCCTGTGGCATCCCGCATCTGCTGAAGGGCGAATATACCGAAGGCGCAGGACCGGGGATCGACGTCTATTCGATGCGTCAGCCGATCGGCATTGCGGCAGGGATCACCCCGTTCAACTTCCCGGCGATGATCCCGATGTGGATGTTCGCGCCCGCGATTGCGTGCGGCAATGCGTTCATTCTCAAGCCGTCGGAGCGGAACCCGTCGGTGCCGGTGCGGCTGGCGGAACTGGCGATGGAGGCGGGGTTGCCTGCGGGCATCCTGAACGTCGTGCATGGCGACAAGCAGGTGGTGGACGCGATCCTCGACAATCCGGCGATCCGGGCGGTCAGCTTTGTCGGATCGTCCGACATTGCCCAATATGTCTATGGCCGCGGTGCTTCGAACGGCAAGCGGATGCAGTGCATGGGCGGGGCCAAGAACCATGGTATCGTCATGCCTGACGCCGACCTGGACCAGGCGGTCGCGGACATTCTTGGCGCGGCCTATGGATCAGCGGGTGAGCGCTGCATGGCGCTGCCGGTGGTGGTGCCGGTGGGCGAAGCGACCGCGGTGGCGCTGCGCGCCAAGCTGGAGAGCGGCATTGCGGGGCTGCGCGTCGGCGTGCCGAGCGACCCCGACGCCCATTATGGTCCGGTAGTCAGTTCGGCGCATAAGGCACGGATTGAAAACTATATTCAGATGGCGGTTGACGAAGGGTCTGAACTCGTCATCGACGGGCGCGGCTTTGCGTTGCAGGGCTATGAGGAGGGTTTCTTCCTGGCTCCGACCTTGCTCGACCATGTGAAGCCGGACATGAAAAGCTATAATGAAGAGATTTTCGGGCCGGTCTTGCAGATGGTGCGGGCAGAGACGTTCGAGGAGGCGCTGAGCTATCCGACCAGGCATCAATATGGCAATGGCGTGGCGATCTTCACCCGCAACGGCGATTATGCCCGGAAATTCTGCGCCAATGTCGAGGTCGGCATGGTCGGCATCAACGTGCCGATCCCGGTGCCGGTCAGCTACCACAGCTTTGGCGGCTGGAAGCGGTCTGGCTTTGGCGACATGAACCAATATGGCATGGACGGCGTGCGTTTCTATACGCGGGTCAAGACGATCACCCAGCGCTGGCCCAACGGCGGCGCGGTGATGGACCAGAGTTTCGTTATCCCGACGATGAGCTGAACATATGTGAGCGTTTTGATAGGGGATGGTATTTAACATAATCCTTGTTATCGAACTTATATCTGTTTCCATGCTTGTAACGAAGGGCCGCGCGATTGTTCGCGCGGCCTTTTTGGTTGGAGACTGGCGACGGCCCTCACGGCGGTAGTTGCCCTGTGGCAACTTCCTGATAAGTGGCGAAGCGAAATGGCGGGTTTTGCGTCAATCCCCGTTCAGATTCGGAATGCCATATGGATGGAATCGGTCACTGAATCTGCATTCAGGACATGGTGAAGGGACAAATTCGAGCATGACGATCGTGCGTAATTTCGCTGGACTGACAATCGCTGTGGTCGCCATGGCCGCTACGCCTGTGCTGGCGCAGGCTGGCGATGCCGCCAAGGGCAAGATTGTCTTTGCGCGCTGCGCGCTGTGTCATGATGTCAAGGCTGGTCCAAAGAAGATGGGGCCGAACCTGGCGGGCCTGTTCGGCCGCACGTCGGGTACGGTGGCGGGTTTCACTTATTCGCCCGCGATGCAGAAGGCGAAGATCCGCTGGGATGCCAAGACGCTCGACGCGTTTTTGACGAAGCCGAGCGGCGTTGTTCCGGGTAACCGCATGGCTTTTGCCGGTGTGCCGCAGGCGGCGGATCGTGCCAATTTGATTGCCTATCTCAAGGCCGAAGCGAAATAGGCGTTATGCCTTCATGTCGATGGTGGCGATCAGGCCGCCATCATCGGCATTGTGTAGCCGCACGGATGCCTCGAAGCTCATGGCAAGCGAGCGGGCGATGGTGAGGCCAATGCCGGTGCCGGTGCGCCCGCCCGGCTGACTGGTCGCGCCGCGCGTGAACGGTTCGAACATCTGGTCGAGCCGGTCGGCGGGGATGCCCGGTCCCCGGTCGCGGATATGGATGAGCACCCGCCCCCCTGCCCGCGCGCAGCTGATGTCGGCGCTGCCGCCATAGCGCACCGCATTGTCGACCAGATTGGCGATGCAGCGGGTCAACGCATTCGGCTTGACCCGGACGGTGCCGCCGCAGCCGGTCAGGAAGCGGACTGGCGCGCCCAGTTCCTCCGCATCCTCGGCCATGCTGGCGAGCAGCGAGTCGATGTCGAGAACCGACCACTCCTCCCGCGCTTCCGTGCTGCTGGCCAGGTCCAGCCCCTCGCGCACCAGCCGCTGCATCGCTTCATGATCGGCCAGCAGGCGCGCGCGTAGCTCCTCATTCTCGACCAGTTCCAGCCGCAGCCGCAACCGGGTGAGCGGTGTCTGGATGTCATGGCTGATCGCGGCGAGCAGTTGGGTCCGCTCGGCAAAGCCCGCCCGCGCGCGCCGCTGCATCAGGTTGAAGGTGGAGAGCGCGGCGCGCACCTCCTCCGGCCCGCGTTCGGGAATTTCCTCCGGGTCGAGCGAGACCGAAAAGGCCTCCGCCGCCTGCTCCAGCCGCCGCAATGGCTTGGACACGAAGCGGGCGACGAATATCGCAAGCCCGGCCGATGCGGCGACGATGACCAGCAAATAGAGCGGATTGAAGATGGTGCTGGGCGGTTTGGCCAGGCGCGGGAAGCTGAGCGCCATTTCGCGGCGTTGCCCGGCATGGTCGGTGAAGCGGACGATCCAGCAGTCGGGACGCGGCGCATCGACCAGGCCTGCCGCCCGTTCCCAGCGACCGGTATAGGTGGCAAAGCAAAGGCCGGTCGGCACCTCCCCGGCTTCGGGCTGCGACCGCGGACCAAAGCGTTCGACAAGCGACTGTTGCAGGGCCGTATCCGGTTCGGTCAGCGAGATGCCGGGCGGCACCGGCGCAGCGCCCATGATGCTGTGATCGGCCATCATCGATTCGATCCGAGCGGGATCGCGCCGCAGACGGTCGGCTATATCGGCAGCGCTGGCCACCACACGCTGCCGCCGCACCCGTTCAAAATCATGACGGCGGGTCTGTTCGGCGACCAATAGCGCAATGATGGCGGCGATCGTCATCCCCAGCGTCAGGATGACGAAAATCTGCCCCGCCATGGAGCGGAAGAAAGTGCGGACCCGGCCGCCCACCCGCCTGATCATGAATAGTCCACTGCGCTCGCCAGCACATAGCCTTCGCCCCGCACGGTCAGGATCAGTTCGCTGCCGCCCGCCACGTCGGCCAGCTTCTGGCGCAGGCGGCTGATCTGAAGGTCGATCGAGCGGTCGAACGCGGCGGTGGCGCGCCGTTCGGGCAGCAATGCCTCCCGACCCAGCACGATATTGGGTTGCTCGATAAAGTGGCACAGCAGCCGATATTCGGCGGAGGATAGCATCACCAGCCGATCGTCGGGCGCGATCAGACGTCGCTGCACCAGGTCGAGCCGCCACGGGCCGAAATGGGCGTAGCGCATCGTGCTTGCCCTGCCCTGCGTTCCGGTGTCGCCCCGGCCCCGGCGCAGCAGGTTGCGGATGCGCACCAGCAATTCGCGCGGCTCGAACGGCTTGGTCAGATAATCATCGGCACCCAGTTCCAGCCCCAGCACCCGATCGATCGCGCTGCCCCGCGCCGTCACCATGATGATCTGCACGTCCGATCCTTCTCCGCGCAATTCGCGGCACAGCGACAGGCCGTCGCCATCGGGCAGGTTGAGGTCAAGGACGATGAGGTCGACCGGGTGATCGCGCAGCATTTGCCGCAATTCGCCAAGGTTCGCCGCCGACAACAGCCGGTAATTTTCCTGCGCCAGTTGGCCCACGATCAATTCCCGAATGTCCGCATCGTCATCGACGACCAGCACGGTAGCAGCACGGGCGGGAACGGTATCAGGCATCCCCCTTCCCTAGCGCGTCGCGTGGCGAAAGTCTGCCCGGCGGCCAGTGATGATACAGGCTGATACAAAGCGATACGCTATGTCGCACAGTGCCACAGATGGAAGCCAAATTCCGCTATGCTGCAGCCGCCGAAATAGCCAAGAGGCTGAGGTCGGCTGCCCCCCTCGCCGACACCATGCGGAGTCCTTGCGATGCCTGTCCGTCCACCGGGACGGACGATCGCCGCGATCGATCCGGCCGTCAGCGTGCGTCCCCCTCCCCCTCGTGCGCCCCGGCAGGTCGAACCCCGCGCGAAAGCGCATCGCAAGGCTCCGCCTGGTCAACAAGGAACCTGCCCGACGATGTTAGCGCCTTTCTCTGCCCGTTCCCTTCCCTTGCTGGCGCTGTGCCTGGCCGTCGCGGCCTGTGGCGACAAGCCGCCGCCGCAAAAGGGGCCGGTCGAGGTGGGCGTGGTCACGCTGACGGCGCGCAATGTCACGGTGGCAAGCGAATTGCCGGGCCGCACCGTGTCCACCATGATGTCGGAAGTCCGGCCGCAAGTGGCGGGCGTCATCCAGAAGCGGCTGTTCACCGAAGGATCGCTGGTGAGCGCGGGCCAGCCCCTTTATGAGATCGACCAGCGGCTCTACCGGGCGTCGCGCGACGAGGCGATGGCCGCGCTGGCCAGTGCGCAGGCGACGGCTGCGGCGGCGCAGGCCAAGGCACGGCGCTACGCTACCTTGTCGGATAATGAAGCAGTCAGCGCGCAGGATCGCGATGATGTGACCGCGACCGCGCGGCAGGCCGCCGCCGCTGTCCAGCAGGCGCGCGCTTCCCTTGCGACCAGCAACGTCAATCTGCAATTCACGCTGGTTCGTGCGCCGATCAGTGGCCGGATAGGGCGCACATTGTTCACGCAGGGCGCGCTGGTGACCGCCAGTCAGGCCGATCCGCTGACGACGATCCAGCAGCTTGACCCCATCTATGTCGATATCACCCAGTCGAGCGCGCAGCTGTTGCAGCTGCGCCGGTCGCTGGCGGCGGGCAAGACGCTGCCGGCCAGCGCGACGATCCGGCTGAAGCTGGACGATGGCAGCGACTATCCGCAGGAAGGCCGCATTGAATTTGCCGAGCCGATCGTGGACGTCAACAGCGGCACGGTGACTTTGCGCGCCCGCTTCCCCAATCCCGACGGGCTGTTGCTGCCCGGCATGTTCGTGCGCGTGGTCGCGCCGCAGGCCGTGGTGCCGAGCGCCATTCTTGCGCCGCAAATGGGTATCAGCCGCGATCCCAAGGGCAATGCGACCGCGCTGGTAGTGACGAAAGATAACAAAGTCGAGCGGCGGATCGTGACAGCCGGTCAGGCGATCGGCGACGCATGGCTGATCACCGACGGGCTGAAGGCGGGCGACCGGCTGATCGTCGAGGGCACCGACAAGGTGAAGCCCGACGACACAGTGAAGCCCGTGACCATCGCGACGAAGAAGTAGGGACCGGATCTTGCTCAGTCGCTTTTTCATCGAAAGGCCGATTTTCGCCTGGGTCATCGCCATCGGCGTGATGATCGCGGGTGCAGGCTCCATGCTGTCGCTGCCGATCGCGCAATATCCCGACATCGCGCCGCCTTCGGTCGGCATCAATGCGACCTATCCGGGCGCGTCGGCGGAGACGGTTGAAACCAGCGTGACGCAGGTTATCGAACAGCAGCTGACCGGCGTCGATGGCCTCATGTATTTCTCGTCATCTTCCTCGGCGACCGGGCGTTCGTCGATCACCGTGACGTTCGAGAAGGGGACCGATCCCGACACCGCGCAGGTGCAGGTGCAGAATAAGGTGCAGCAGGCGCTCAGTCGTCTGCCCAATGCGGTGCAGCAGCAGGGGCTGACCGTCACCAAGTCGCAAACCGACTTTTTGATGCTGGTCGGCATTTATGACGAGACCAACCGGGCGTCGCAGTCCGACATTTCCGACTATCTGGTCAATAATTTCCAGGATTCGATCGCGCGGATCAGCGGCATCGGATCATCGCAGATTTTTGGATCGCAATATGCGATGCGGATCTGGCTGGACCCCTATAAGCTCGCCGCCGTCAAGCTGATGCCGTCCGACGTGCAGAGCGCGATCAGCGCGCAGAATGTCGAAGTGTCCGCCGGTCAGATCGGGGCCGATCCCGCCCCTGCCGGGCAACAGCTCAACGCTACGGTCACGGCGCGCGCGCGGCTCGAAACGCCGGAGCAATTCCGCAACATCATCGTCAAGACGCAGAGCGACGGGTCTATCGTCCATCTGTCCGACGTGGCGCGGGTGGAGCTGGGCAATGAAAGCTATACCACCGCCGCGCGGCTGAACGGCCATCCGGCGTCGGGCATGGCGTTGCAGCTGGCACCGGGGGCCGATGCGCTCAAGACCGCCGAACTGGTCAAGGCGCGGGTGGCGGAGCTTTCGACCAACCTGCCCGACGGCTACAGGATCGTGTTCCCGCGCGACACCACGCCGTTCATCAAATTGTCGGTCGAGGAGGTCATCAAGACGCTGATCGAGGCGGTGCTGCTGGTCGTCGTCGTGATGTTCCTGTTCCTGCAAAGCTGGCGCGCGACACTGATTCCGGCGATCGCGGTGCCGGTGGTGCTGCTGGGGACATTCGGCATATTGGCGCTGTTTGGCTATTCGATCAACACGCTGACCCTGTTCGGGATGGTGCTGTCGATCGGCCTGCTGGTGGACGATGCCATCGTTGTGGTCGAAAATGTCGAGCGCATCATGGAGGAGGAAGGCCTGTCGGCGCGCGAGGCGACGATCAAGTCGATGGAGGAGATTGGCAGCGCGCTGGTCGGCATCGCTCTGGTCCTGTCCGCCGTGCTGTTGCCGATGGCCTTTTTTGGCGGGTCGACCGGGGTGATCTACCGGCAATTTTCGATCACGATCGTGTCGTCGATGCTGCTGTCGGTGCTGGTAGCGCTGATCCTGTCGCCTGCTTTGTGCGCCACGATCCTGAAACCCATTGCGGAGGAACGGCGGACGCAGGGCTGGTCGGGCAAGTTCAACCGCTGGTTTGAACGGCTGACGAACGGCTATGTCCGCCGCACGACGCAGATGCTGGGCAAGCGCGCTTTGTTCTGGGGTGGCTATGGCGTCATCATCGTCCTTCTGGTGCTGCTGTTCGTGCGGCTGCCGTCCAGCTTCCTGCCGGTCGAGGATCAGGGGCAGGTGATGGTGCAGATGACCCTGCCCGCCGGTGCGAAATCCAGCCGGACCGCCCATGCGGTCGAGCAGATGCAAAATTATTTCCTGAGTGACGAGAAGGACAATATTTCCTTCGCTTTCGTGATGACCGGTTTCAGTTTTGCCGGGCAAGGCGAAAATACCGCGCAGGGCTTCATCAATCTGGCACCATGGGGTGATCGACCGGGGGCTGTGAACAGCGCCAATGCGATTGTCGGGCGCGCCAACAAGCAACTGGCCGCCATCCGCGACGCGCGGGTGCTGGCGATGACACCGCCTGCCATTCGCGGGCTGGGCCAGTCGAACGGCTTTACCTTTGAGCTGCTCAACACTGGCGGGCTGTCTCGCGCGCGCTTTCTGGAGCTGCGCAACCAGCTGCTCGCCGCCGCGCAGAAAGACCCGATGCTGGCCGGGGTGCGCGCCGCGACGCTGGAGGATACGCCGCAGCTCAAGGTCGATGTCGATTCCGAGAAGCTGGCCGTGCTGGGGCTGACCCAGGGCGATGTCGACAATGTGCTGACGTCCGCCTGGGGCAGCCGGTACGTCAACGACTTTGTGGATCGCGGGCGGGTGAAGCGGGTCTATATGCAGGCCGACGCGCCCTATCGTGCGCTGCCCACCGATCTCGACAAATGGATGGTGCGGTCGGGCGCAACCGGCGAGATGGTTCCCTTCTCCGCCTTTGCCACGACGCATTGGACGATGGGACCGACGACGGTTGCGCGCTTCAACGGCCAGTCGGCCTATGAGATTCAAGGGCAGGCTGGACCCGGCGCGAGTTCCGGCGAGGCGATGGACCGGATCGTGGCGTTGCAAAAGCAGCTGCCGACCGGGACCAGCTATGCCTGGAGCGGCCTGTCCTATCAGGAGCAATTGTCGGGCGGGCAGGCGCCGTTGCTTTATGCGCTGTCGGTGCTGATCGTGTTTCTGTGCCTGGCCGCGCTGTATGAAAGCTGGTCGATCCCGTTCGCGGTGCTGCTGGTGATCCCGCTGGGGCTGGTCGGCGCGGTGATTGCTGTGTGGGCGCGCGGGCTGGAGAATAATATCTATTTTCAGGTCGGGCTGCTCACCACCATGGGACTGGCGGCGAAAAATGCGATCCTGATCGTGGAATTTGCCGAGCTGGCCCACCGGCAGGGCAAGGATGCACTGTCGTCGGCGCTGGAGGCGGCGCGGCTGCGGTTCCGGCCGATCCTGATGACCAGCCTGGCCTTTATCGCGGGCGTCATTCCGCTCGCCATCGCCACGGGTGCTGGCGCGCAGAGCCGCATCGCGATCGGCACGGCGGTGGTGGGCGGTATGGTGACGGCGACGGTGCTGGCGATTTTCTACGTGCCGCTCTTCTTCGTCACCATCGCCCGACTGTTCGGCAATGACCGGCCCGTGCGGCCAGACCCTGGGCCGGAACCGACACCGCCCGGCGCAGGAGTGCCCGCATGAGCCGCGCCGTCCTTCCGCTGATCCCCGTGCTGCTGCTGGCGGGGTGCAATATGGCCCCGGCCTATGTTCGCCCTGCCCCGGCAGTGCCTGCGACGCTGCCGACGGGTGAGGCCTATGCACCGACGCAGCCTGGCGTGCAGCCGGGGCTGGCCTGGACGCAGTTGGTGAGCGATCCGGCGCTGCGCACGGTGATCGAGCGGGCGCTGGCCAATAATCGCGACCTGCGCGCGGCGCTGGCGAACATCCTGTCTGCGCGCGCGCAATATCGGGTGCAGCGCGCGGCGCAATTGCCGACGCTGAGCGGGGACGCGGGCGCGAATGTGACGCGGCAGAATGAAAGCTATAGCGCGGATATCGGCATCAGCGCGTTCGAGATCGACCTGTTTGGCCGGGTCCGCAACCTCAGCGAGGCCGCGCTGGAAACCTATCTGGCGACGCAGGAGGGTGCACGGGCGACGCGCATCACCCTGATCGCCGAAACCGCGACTGCCTATGCCACGCTGGCGGCGGACCGAGAATTGTTGGCGGTGTCGCGGCAGACTTTGGCCAGTGCGCAGCGCAGCCTGACGCTGACCCAATCGCTCAAGGGCGCGGGGCTGAGCGGCGGACTGGACGTCTATCAGGCGCAAACGACGGTGGAACAGGCTGCGTCCGACGTCGCCGCCAATGTGACGCAGGTGGCGCAGGACCGCAATGCGCTGAACCTGCTGGTCGGCGCGCCGATCGAGGATGCTCTACTCCCCACCTCGCTCGACAGCCTGATCGCCGGGGTTGCCAGAGTGCCTGCCGGTCTGTCATCCGACATGCTGCTCCAGCGTCCCGATGTGTTACAGGCCGAACATCAGCTCAAGGCCGCCAATGCCGATATTGGCGCGGCGCGCGCGGCGATGTTCCCGAAGATCAGCCTGACATCGGCGATCGGCGTCGCGAGTTCCGCCCTGTCATCGCTCTTTACCGGTGACGCCTTCACCTGGTCGGTCAGCCCGTCCGCCAGCCTGCCGATCTTCGGCGGCCCCGCGCGTGGCAATCTGGACTATAGCAAGGCGCAACGCGACCTCGCGCTGGCGCAATATGAGAAGGCGATCCAGACGGCATTTCGCGAAGTTGCCGATGCATTGGCGCGGGATGGCACGATCGATGCGCAGCAGGCGGCGCAACGCCGCCTCGTCACTGCCAGCCAGCGCGCCTATGACCTGTCGGAGCAGCGCTACCGGTCGGGGATCGACACGTTTCTGAACACGCTGGTCAACCAAAGATCGCTTTATTCTGCGCGCCGGTCGGCCATCGCGACCGACCTTGCCCTCGTCAGTAACAGGCTGCTGCTCTACCGGGTGATTGCCGCCGACCAGTAGAGTCGCCGCTGCTCACCCCTTCAAGGCGTGCAGATACTCCGCTGACCGCCCGATTGCTTCCAGGCGCGGTATTGTGAAGGGCGGTTCCTGCTCGACATAGAAATGCCGCACCCCGGCCTTATAGGCAGCGGGCAGAATCTTGCCCCAGTCCAGCACGCCGCTGCCCACTTCGGCAGGCTTCATCGACAGTGCGAAATTCTGGCTATTGCTGGCCGCGACATCCTTGACGTGCATTTGCAGAACGCGGCCCTTGAGCTTTTGCAGGAAGGCGACCGGATCAAGCCCCGCCGTGGCGATCCAGCCTGCGTCAATTTCGAAATGGACCAGGCGTGGATCACATTCGGCCAGCAATATGTCCCAGCCGGTCGTACCGCCGGTGGGCGCGAATTCCAGATTATGATTGTGGTAACCCAGCCGGATTCCAAACGGCTTGAGCGCCGCCGCGCGTTCGTTGAGCATCGCGGCTGTCCGTTTCCACAGGTCCGGCCCCGCCTCCGCCATGCCCCGGCTGATGGCTGACTGGAATGTTTCGCCAGGCTGCGGTTTCATATTGGGCGGGAAGATCATGATCGGCATCACCACCTTGTCCGCGCCCAGTGCCTTGACGCTTTGCGCGATGGTTTCGGCGGGACTGGTCAGCATCAGGCCAGTGGCGGTGCCGAACGAGCTGGCGGAAAGATGCAGGCTGCTGATCGCGACACCTGCGCGATCGGCAGCCGCGCGTATATCGGCAGGCTTGCGGCCATAAAGTCCGGGCAGTTCGATGTCCCGATATCCCAGAGCGGCGACCCGCGCGAAGGTTGCGTCGATGTCCCGCCCTGCTTCATCGCCCAGCGTGTAAAGTTGCAGGCCCATCGGCCGCCCGATCCGCTCGAAGAAGGGCTTCCGGCTGGCGGCGTGCACGCTCGTCTCGATCATCGCTGCGGCGATGATGGCACCAAGGCCGGTGGTGAAAGACCGGCGATTTGATAGCATTTCCATGGACAATCCTCCCCTGCACGCGAACCCGGATCATAGAAACGGGCGGCTTTAATGTAGCGCTACCATTATGCAGCTTGACCTTGGCTTCTACACGGGCATATTCGAACCAACAAGTTCGATAATGGCGCTCGGCGGTTAAGGCTGCGGCGAAAGCGCCGGGAGAGGAAGATGTGCCGTCTATGTCCGAGCCAGACAGTAGCCCTGTCCGTAGATCCTGCGATTGACGCGATGATGAAGCTGCTATTGTTAGCGCAATCGTCGCTGGCGGCACTCGGCATTGGCTGCATTGATGGAGGCCGGGCATGAAAGCTGTCCGGTATGGCATGATCGGCGGCGGGCAAGGCGCGTTCATCGGCGGTGTCCATCGCACGGCTGCGGCGATCGCGGGCAATTGGCAACTGGTCGCCGGTGCCTTTTCATCCACGCCCGAAAAATCGCGCGCATCCGGCGCACAGATCGGGGTAGCGGCAGACCGCACCTATGGTTCATGGGTCGAGATGCTGGAGCGCGAAAAGGCGCTGCCCGACGATCAGCGGATCGAGGTCGTGGCCATCGTTACCCCCAACCATATGCACGCCCCGCCCGCCATTGCCGCGCTGGAGGCCGGTTTCGACGTCATCATCGACAAGCCGCTGGCGGACACGCTGGCCAATGCGCAGGCGATTGCCGACGCCGCCGCGCGCACGGGGCGCAAAATCGCGGTCACGCACACCTATACTGGCTATCCGCTGGTCAAGCAGGCGCGCGCCATGGTGGCGAGCGGCGAATTGGGCGCGATCCGCCGCGTCATGGTCAAATATACCCAGGACTGGCTGTCGCGGCCCGACGACCTGATCGGCAACAAGCAGGCCGAATGGCGGGTCGATCCGGCGCGATCGGGGGAAGCCGGGGCGTTTGGCGATATCGGCACCCATGCCGCCAATCTGGTCGAGTTTATCACCGGCGAGCGCATCACCGCGATCTGCGCTGAACTCGCCATGCTGCCCGGCCGCCGGATCGACGATGATGGCGCGGCTTTGTTTCGCCTGTCGGGCGGCGGCAGAGGGACGCTGACCGCCAGCCAGATTTGCGTGGGCGACGCCAATGACCTGGCCATTTCGGTCTATGGTGAGCAAGCGAGCCTGCACTGGCGGCAGGAACAGCCCAATAGCCTGACCGTCGGGCGGCGCGACCAGCCGACGCAAACCTGGCACGCGGGCGCCAACCGCGCCTATCTGCCCGCTGCCCTCCAGGCGATCCAGCGCACGCCGGGCGGCCACCCGGAAGGTTATCTGGAAGCCTTCGCCAATATTTATGCGGCATTCGGGCGGTCCATTCGCGGCATCGCCAGCGAGGATGGCGAACCGGGCTTTGCCACGATGGCCGATGCGATTGCGGGCATGACCTTCATCCGCGCCAGTCTTGATTCCAGCAGCAAGGGTGCTGTCTGGGTCGATCTTTCCACCATAATCTGAAGGACATAAGAGGATGAAGGGACCGGCTATCTTCCTCGCCCAATTTGCGGGCGATACGGCACCGTTCAACTCGCTTGATGCGATTACCCGCTGGGTGGCCGATCTTGGTTACAAGGGCGTGCAGATCCCGACCTGGGACGCGCGCCTGTTCGATTTGAAACTGGCAGCCGAGAGCCAGGATTATGTCGACGAGATCAAGGGCATCTGCGCCGCCAACGGTGTCGAGATTTCCGAACTGTCCACCCATTTGCAGGGACAACTGGTCGCCACCCACCCAGCCTATGACGCGCAGTTTGACGGCTTTGCGCCCGCTGCGCTGCATGGCGATCCGGTTGCGCGACAGGCCTGGGCGGTCGAGCAGGTGAAGATGGCCGCCCGTGCCAGCCGCCGCTTCGGCCTTTCCAGCCACGCAACCTTTTCCGGCGCGCTGATGTGGCACATGGTCTATCCCTGGCCGCAACGCCCCGCTGGGCTGGTCGAGGCGGGCTTTGCCGAACTGGGTAGGCGCTGGAAGCCGATACTGGACGTGTTCGAGGAGGAAGGCATCGACGCCTGTTTCGAGCTGCATCCGGGTGAGGATCTGCACGATGGCGTGACGTTCGAGCGGTTTCTGGACGCGGTGGACGGCCATGCCCGTGCCAACATTCTCTACGATCCGTCGCACTTCCTGTTGCAGCAACTCGATTATCTGGCGTTCATCGACATTTATCATGAACGCATCAAAGCATTCCATGTGAAGGATGCGGAGTTCCGCCCCAATGGCCGCGCGGGTGTCTATGGTTCCTATTCGGGCTGGGTCGATCGCCCCGGCCGCTTCCGATCGCTGGGCGACGGGCAGATCGATTTTGGCGCGATCTTCTCCAAATTCACCCAATATGGCTATGCCGGATGGGCCGTGCTGGAATGGGAATGTGCGCTCAAACATCCCGAACAGGGGGCGGCCGAAGGCGCGCCCTTCATCGCGCGGCACATGATCCGCAAGGCGGAAAAGGCCTTTGACGATTTTGCAGGCACGGGTGCGGACGAAGCCGTCATCCGCGCCGCTTTGGGCCTGAGCGCCGACTAAAAAAGCAGAATAGGGATTGAGGGACATGGAAGGCGATACGCATAACCGCAGGGCGATATTCTGGATATGCGTATTGGCGCTGTTCACGGCGGCTTTGTCCTTTTCGATCCGCACTGGCGCGTCGGGCGCGATCAAGGCGGCGCTGCTCGATTCAGCGGTGCCGCTCCATTCGGGCGAGATGATTGCCGCGGCGCTGGGCAACAGCTTCCTTGGCTTCGCGCTCAGCCTGCTCGTCATCAGCCCGCTGCTCGACATTTTCGGGGCGAAGCGGGTCATATTGTTCGCGTCGGCCTGCTTCATCGTCGGGCCGCTGCTGATTTTGCTGTCGCCGCGCATGGACGGCATCGACGCCATCTATCGGCTGCTGACCATGGGCATGGTCGTGTGCGGCTTCGGCTGGGGCGCGACCGAAGCGTCGATCAACCCGGTTACGACCGCCCTCTATCCCGATGACAAGACCGGGCGTCTCAATATATTGCACGCTTGGTGGCCTGCGGGAATCGTGGTCGGTGGCCTGACCAGCATCCTGTTCTTCGAGCAGCTGCAGCTGGGCTGGCAGGCGCTGATCGCGCTGATCGCGGTGCCGGGCATCGTCTTTGGGCTTTGGGCGATGACCCAGACCTTCCCCAAGACCGAAAGCACCGCGCTGGGCGTGCCGTTCCGCGACATGCTGGCCGAACCGTTCAAGCGGCCGACCTTCTGGATCTTCCCCGCGATCATGTTCCTGACCGCGTCGGCAGAGCTGGCACCCGGTTCATGGGTCGACATTGCGCTGACGCAAAGCGTGGGGATGCCGGGCATATTGGTGCTGGTCTATGTTTCGGCGATCATGTTCGTCATGCGCCATTTTGCAGGCGCGCTGGAACACCGCTTTTCGGACATGGGCCTGCTGTGCATCTGCACGATACCAGCGGCGGCGGGGCTGTATCTGCTCAGTCTCGCCTCGTCGCCCTTTACCGCGATCGTGGCCGCGACGCTCTGGGCCTTTGGCGTCTGTTTCATGTGGCCAACCATGCTAGCCGCATCAGCACGCCGTTTCCCGCGCGGTGGCCCGTGGAGCATCGGCATTGTCGGTTTTGCCGGGGCGATGGCGATCTATTTCGTGCTGCCCCAAATCGGCAAAATCTATGACGAGGCCAAGCTGGCCAAGGCTGGCGGTCAGGCCGCGTTCGAGGCGTTGCAGCCGGGACCGGAACTGCAACAGGTTCTGGGCTTTGCCGCGCAACAATCCTTTCAGGTGATCGCCCTGGTGCCGATCGCCCTGTTCTTCATCTTTGGCGCGGTCTGGCTGGCCGAACGCAGGCGGAAAGGCTGAACCCCATGAAAGTCGGCATCAACATGCTGCTATGGACCGGCCATGTGACGGACGCGCACATCCCGGTACTCCAGGCGATCAAGGACACCGGCTTTGACGGCGTCGAAATACCGGTGTTCGACGTCAGCGACGCAGCGCATTATCGCTGGCTGGGCGGTGTGCTGGACGACATTGGGCTGGAACGCACCGTCGTCGCCATCATCCCCGATGCGGCGCACAGCCCAATTTCGCCCGATGCAGCGGACCGCGTTCGCGCCGTGGAGCATTTGACGCGGGTCATTGATTGTTCGGCGGCGCTTGGCGGCACAGTGCTGGCCGGGCCGTGGTTCCAGCCACTCGGTGTATTCACCGGAGAACGGCCCAGCGACACTGAACTCAACCATTGCGCCGATGTGCATCGCCAGATCCTGCCGCTGGCGCGCGCTGCGGGGATCACCGGGGCGCTGGAGCCGCTCAACCGGTTCGAGGCGCATCTGCTCAACACATGCGAACAGGCGATCGCCTATGGCGAACGGCTGGCGGAACCCGGCTTTGGCATCCTCTACGACACATTCCACGCCCATATTGAGGAGAAGGCCCCGATCGCGGCGCTGCACGCGGTTCATGCGTCAGGCACGCTGACCCATGTCCACATTTCCGAAAATGACCGGGGTACGCCGGGGCGTGGCCATGCCAAGATCCGCGAGACGATCGCGACGCTCAAGGCGCTGGAATATGACGAATGGCTCACGATCGAAGCCTTTGGCCGGGGCGTGCCCGAACTGGCGGCGGCAACCCGCGTGTGGCGCGATTTCTTCGCCGATCCTAGCGAGGTTTATGTCGAGGGCCATGCCCTGATCCGCGACTGCTGGGCGCAGCCGTCATGATGCGACCATCACATCCCGCCCAAACCCCATCAAACGACGACAAGGAGTGAAGCTGATGAACGATCTATTGTCCCTTGATCGCCGTTCCCTGATCCAGCAGATGCTCGCGCTGGCGGGCGCTGGCGCCGCCGTTGGGTTCAGTCCGGCCGCGCTGGCAAAAGCGGCTGCGCGCGCCAAGCCTTATCTGTCGCCGACGCATTTTGCGCTGGTGACTGCGGTTGCCGATACCATCATCCCGCGCACGGATACGCCCGGTGCGATCGATGCCGGCGTGCCGGCGACATTCGACGCGCTGATCGCCAACTGGGCATCGCCGGACCGGCGCCAACAGCTAAGCCAAGCGCTGAGCGAGATCGACGCACTGGCGCACGAGAAGAAGGGCATGGGCTTCGCGCAATTGTCCGCCACCGAGCGGCTGGCGTTGCTGACCCCCTATGATGTCGAAGCCTTACAGGTCGTGCCGAGTCCGGCGGGTGGCCGCGGCCTTTCCATGATGCGTGGCCCCACATTCGCCAACCCTGGCTATGGCAAGCTCAAGGAGCTGATCGTCATCCTCTATTATATCTCGGAAACCGGGCTGACGCATGAGCTGACCTATGACCATACGCCCGGCGAATGGCTGCCTTCCATTCCTGTGACCCCCGATACGCGCCCTACTGGCGGCGCCGGCCTGTTTTGAACGGAGTGTTCGACAATGTTTGATGCAATCGTAATCGGTTCGGGCATGAGCGGTGCCATCGCCGCCAAGGAATTATGCGAACGCGGCCTCAAGACGCTGGTGATCGAGCGGGGCCGCAAGATCGAGCATGGCGTGTCCTACACCGACTCGCTGCAACCCTGGGAGTTGCCCAATGCGGGCATGGTGCCCGAAGAGGAAGCCCTGCGCGATTATCCGGTGCAGAGCCATTGCTATGCCATGACATCGGCCAACAAGGACTTTTGGGTCAAGGATAGCGAACAGCCCTATTCGACGCCGGCCGACAAGCCCTTTGACTGGATTCGCGGCAATCATCTGGGTGGCCGCTCGCTGATGTGGGGACGGCAATCCTATCGCCTGTCACCCATGGATTTTGAGGCCAATGCCAAGGACGGCCATGGGTCCGACTGGCCGATCCGTTATGATGACCTGGCCCCCTGGTATGACCATATCGAACGCTTCATTGGCGTCGCAGGATCGAAGGAAGGTCTGGCGCAATTGCCCGACGGCGAATTTCTGCCGCCCTTCGCGCTCAACGACGCCGAAGTCCAGTTCAAGCAGGCAGTGGAAAGCAAATTCCCCGGTCGCAACGTCATCCCCGGTCGCGTTGCCAACCTGTCCAAGGCGCAACCCCATCATGAGGAATTGGGCCGCGTCAGTTGCCAGGTGCGGTCGCTGTGCGAACGCGGGTGCAGCTATGGCGCCTATCATTCCAGCCTCAGCTCATCGCTGCCCGCCGCGGAACGTACAGGCAACCTGACGATCGTGACCGACGCCATCGTCCATTCCATCGTGCATGATCCCAAAACCGGCAAGGTCACTGGCGTGCGGGTCATCGATGCCAACACCAAGCAGGGCCAGCTCTACGAGGCGAAGATCATCTTCAGCTGCGCATCGACCATCGGCACGACCCAAATCCTGCTCGGATCGACATCGGAAGCCTTCCCCAACGGCTTGGCCAACAGGTCCGACATGGTCGGGCGCAATCTGATGGACCATCTTTATGGCCTGTCGGTCGTAGGCGTTCTGCCCAAGGGACCGAATACATTTTACAAGGGTCGTCGCCCGACCGGCCTTTACATACCACGCTTCCGCAATGTGTCCGAACCCGGTTCCTTCCTGCGCGGCTATGGCTATCAGGGTGGTGCGTCGCGCATGGGCTGGCGATCGGCGGCACTGGGTAAGCCGGGGCTTGGCGCCGACCTTAAAGAACGCACCCGGAAGTTGGGACCATGGATGCTGTACATTTCCGGCTTTGGCGAAATGCTGCCCAACCCTGACAACCGCGTCACGCTGCACCCCACCCGCACCGACAAATGGGGCATCCCGATCGTCCATGTCGAATGTGCCTTTGGCAGCAACGAGCAGGCGATGACCAAGCAGATCATTGCCGATGGCAAGGCAATGGTCGAGGCCGCTGGAGGCATGGTGGTCAACACAAATACGACGCCCAGCACACCGGGTCTGGGCATCCATGAAATGGGCACCGCCTGCATGGGCAAGGATCCCGCCAAGTCGGTCCTTAATGGCTTCAATCAGGCGCACGACATTCCCAACCTGTTCATCACCGACGGGTCGGCCATGGCGTCGAGCGGATGCCAGAACCCCTCGCTCACCTATATGGCGCTGTCGGCGCGGGCCGCCCATCACGCCACCGAATTTCTGCGCGAAGGCAAGATCTGACATGCGCAATATTCACTCCAAAGGATCAAAGATCATGGCGATAAAACAGGCTATTATGGGCTGTATTGCAGCGCTCGTATCAACAATGGCGGTCCCTGCCATCGCCAAACCCGTGACTGACTGCCCATTGCGAGACATGCCGTTTTCGGCTGCTACGCCGCTGATCGACATATTGCTCAGCCCTGCGGCGCGGGGCGTACTGGACAAGGCGGTCCCCGGCCGGTTTGACAAGCTGCCGCCGCAATTTGCGGGGACGACGCCACCGACTTTTGCCGCCATTCTCGCGCTGCGCGAAGCCGCCGGTTTTCTCCAGATCAAGCCGGACACGCTCGCGACCATTGAGGCCGAACTCAAGGCACTGCCCGTGACCGCCGCAGACAAGGTTGCGCGCTGCGCCCGCTACGACAATGACATGCCCACATTCACGCTGCCCACTGGCCGCCCCCGATTGCTGCTGTTCGAAAAGATCAACGGCTTTCGCGACGTGCCATCGGTCAATGCCGCGCGCGAAGCCTTGCTGGCCATGGCCAAGCGCAAGGGCTGGTCGATGGTCGTCACCGACAAGGGCGGCGCGATCAATCCCGCCACGCTGCGCAAGTTCGACGCGGTCATCTGGAACAATATCAGTGGCGACGTGCTGACCCTGTCACAGCGTCGCGCGCTCCAAGACTATCTGGGGCGGGGCGGCGGCTTTGTAGGGATGCATGGCTCTGCTGGCGATCCGGTCTATTTCTGGGACTGGTACGCCGACACGCTGATCGGCGCGCGGTTCAAGGGACATCCATCCAAGCCGCAATTTCAGGAAGCGCGTATCGCCGTGAACAAGGCGCATCCGTTGGCAACCGCCCTGCCCGCCGAATGGCGGATGACCGACGAATGGTATTCTTTCCGCACCAACCCCCGCACGGCTGGCGCCGATGTGCTACTGACGCTGGATGAAAGCACTTACCAGCCGGACGGGATGATGAACCAGGATTTGCGCATGGGCGACCATCCGCTGGCCTGGACCAACTGCGTGGGCAAGGGCCGGATGTTCTATTCCGCCATCGGCCACGTACCCGAAACCTACAGCCAGCCACAGCATGTCGCCTTGCTGGAATCGGCGATCGGCTGGGCGGCCAATCGTCGCGCGGCGTGCAAGACCAAGGGTTGAGCCGATAAGGCGACCGGGGCATGAAATGGCATGATGCAGCTTAGCAAAACGCCAAACCGTCCCGGTCGCCCCACGGCTGCGCGCGCAGAAACGATCGATGCCACAATCCGTCGGGCGGCACGGCTGCGCTTTCTGGACAAGGGCTTTGGCGCGACGCGGATGGATGACATCGCGATCGCAGCGGGCGTTTCCAAAGGCACTGTCTATACGCGCTATGGCAGCAAGGAAGCGCTATTCCGTATCATCGTTGAAGATGTGCTGGGTGCCATGTCGCGGCGCGCGGCACGGCAGGATCATCTGCTCAGCGACGATCTGGAACAACGTCTGCACCATCACGCGCGGGTTCTGATATCGGTCTATGGCTGGAAAGACTATCGGCTGGCGACGCGGATGATTGCGGACGCATCCCGCACTTTCCCGGAAGTCGCCATCGTCTGGGAAGAATTGGGCACCCGGCGCTATATCGATTTCATGGCGACCGACATGGCCGTTGCCAGTCGCCTGCCACCGGGCACTGGCCCGGACTGGACAATGCTGGCCAACCTGTTTCTGCACGGCATATCGGGCTGGTACAATCATCAAAGCGCGATCGGCAAGGTCAGCGAACAGGAAACCGATGCCTATTGCCGCAAGGTGATCAGCGCGATCGTGACGATCATCGACGCGCAACGGGCGACAGGATAGGCCGGTTTGCCTCTGTCCGATGCGGTCGGCGGGGCGGGCAAGCCTGTCGCCAGCCCCGCCGTTCCAATCACTTGCGTGGCAGCAGGACCTCCGCCTTGGCCGTTGCCAGCACGGTGCCGGACTGATTGGCCATCCGCACGTCCACCTGCACGACTTCGCGGCCTTCATCATCGACGAATTTGTCAACGATCGTGCCGGTCATGATCGTGATGTCGCCGGTGAAAGCGGGACCGCGATAGGAGGCGACCGAATGGGTCACCATGCCCCATTCACCTGCCCAGCCCGACAGATAATCGACCACCCACGCCCCCATCGACGCGCCATAGCCATAGGCGCGCGGCATTCCGATAAAGCGCGCCCAGCGGGGGAAAAGATGCCCGCGCGACGGACCGAAATAGGCGCCGTCTGTCAGCTCTGGATTGATCCGCTCCATCACCGGATCATTTTCATGGCCCGCCATTTCATCGACAAAGCCTAGCGCGGCCAAATCCAGATCGGTACGACGATGCGTGCCGCCCCAGATGGTGAACAGATAGGCGCGCCATTCGGTGGTGAAGCTGGCGATGCTGTGCGGACCGAACACCCGTTCGGGCAGGACGTCGCCCACCGCGACATCCTCCAGATAGCGTTTGCCATGGCCCAGATCGTGCAGCATCTGGACCCAGCGAAACTTGCGTTCCTGAATCTCGACCAGCTCCTGGTCGGTCCAGACCGGATCGTCGGTATTTTCGACAACCTCAGCCGATGTCTTTTCCCGGCCCGCTTCCGCCGAATAGCGGATCGCGGTGGATCGTTGCTTGGCGATCAGTTCGCCATTCTGGTTGTAATAATTATTGTCGCCGCGCTGGAAACAGGTGGGGCCAGCAAATTTCGTATCCTTGACGACATAGTCGAACGGCACCCGCTCATTATGAACCATATCCCCGCCCTGGATGCGGGGGCCATAGAACCACCATTCGTCACCACCGAACAGCAGATGCGAATTGGGGATGCTGCCGACGCAGGCCGGACCGGCGCCATGGCCATCGTCCATCGTCACGGCAAAGCTCTGCGGCGCGACCAGCTTGCCCCAGCGGCTTTCCTCCGCATAGTCGGCATCATAGTGGAGCAGATTGGGATAATGCATCGCCTGCGCCCAGCGGCGAATGTCATTATTGTGGATCGGCTCGCGCATCCGGGCAGGCTGCATCGGCTTGCCGAGATATTGGTCGATGTCCGAACAGTCGAAGATGGTCTCGCTCACAGGTCAGATGCCTCTCTTACGCAATCATGGCGGTCGCCTGCACATTCCGTCATCGGGGCGCATGGCATGGACGCGCATAACAGTCGGGCGCGGCGCATCTGCCAAGAGCGGCGGATCGGGCAAGACCCGTGCCTGGCGTTCCGCAAGGCGATTTTTCGGCGGATTTGCGCGGATTTTCCGGCTTTATCGTCGTGCCGATCTTTGCATCTGAATGGTATCGCGATGGCAAATGCAGCAATCTGACACTGCGCTTGCCCACCAGCACGACCTTCTTGGCTGATGGCACGAATCGCACAGACGCTGTGCGGTCATTGGGGCATTTCGGCCACCACGCCTCTTTGCCCCGAAATGGCGGCAAAGGGTGGCGGCACGTCCAATTGGATGGTAGGAGCGGTGCAAGGCAGATAGTGACATGATATTCTCACCCTCCCGTCCCGGCATCTATGCACGCGGGACCGAAACGGTCGACCAGATCCTGAAAGCCGCGCTGGCGGTGTTGATCGATGAAGGTTCCGATGCCTTCACCTTGCGTCGCATCGCCGCGCGTTGCGACATGAAGGTCGGCAATGTCAGCTATCATTTCCCGCGCAAGGAAATGCTGATCCAGGTGATGCTGGACGAACTGGTCGATTCCTATGGCGCGATGATGGACCAGACGGTTCGCAAGCCCGGCCTGACCGCCGAAGAGCGACTGAAGCGCGTCATCATCTTGTGCCTGGACGATATCCAGACCAAGCGCACCACCCATTTGTTCACTGAATTATGGGCGCTGGCCAATCATAGCGATTTCGTCGCCGATCGGGTCCGCGCCTTTTACGAGCGGGTGCATGGTGCCATAGGCGAATATGTCGCCGAGCTGAATCCGGCGCTGACCGCCGATGAAGTGCATAGCGTCGCCCTGTTCATCAGCGCGTCGATGGAAGGATCGACCCCGTTTCTAGGCCATGGCAAGCCCTGGGCGCACAAGATGCCGGCTTTCACCGCGATTGCCGCTACGTCATTTGTTCATCTTGCCAAAACGGTGACATCGCGCGACCTTGCAGGATTGATGGCACAGGTCGCCTGAGGCCTGCCGATAATCCGGTTTTACGCCGCATTGCTGCAATGCAAAATATATTTGCCTACTGCCCGCCAAAGCGCTTGACCAATACCGGACAGCTGTCCAATCTTTGCGCAGACGCTGATATATGGCCCATTGAGTCCATCTGTCCGTCCGCACGATCAAGGGGGATCACGCCAGATGCCGAGGACCGCCGCCAGGGGATTGTTCGCCGCCGCTGCATGGGGCTGGGCGTTGCTTGCCAGTCCGGTTCAGGCCGCGCCCGCCGATACCGGCGCTGTGCTGGAAATGGAGACGTCCGACGTCCTGACCATTACCCCGCCCAAACCGACCTGGTTCTTTGTCGATGGCGGATGGGATATGCCCGGCACCAGCATCTTCGACGGCGAAACCGGCAAGATGAAGGGCATGGTCGAAACCCGCCGCCTGGCCGATTTCGCGATCGATCCGGCGGGCAAATTTTATTATGTCGCCGAAACTATCTGGTCGAAGGGCGATCGCGGCACGCGGCAGGACATGGTGTCGGTCTATGACAGCCAGACATTGAACCTGATCACCGAAGTCCCCCTGCCCGGCCGCATCTTGATCGGGTCGCGCAAAAATAACTTCATCGTCAGCGACGATGGCAAGACCGCCTATGTCTATGATTTCAGTCCCATATCCGGGGTGAATATCGTCGATCTGGTCAAGCGCAAATTCGTGACTGCGGTGGAACTGCCCGGCTGCGCCAGCCTGATGCCCAATCCCGGCATTGGCTTTTCCGCGCTCTGCTCGGACGGTTCGCTCGCCACGGTAGCGATCAAGGGGACCAAGGCGGATATCAGCCATAGCGCGCCCTTCTTTTCGGCCACCGATGATCCGATCTTCGACAATTTCACCTATGACAGGCGTAAGAAGGAAACGACCTTCCTGACCTATACCGGCCAGATTTATCAGGCCAAGCTGGGTGCGACGCCGACCATATCAACGCCCTTCTCGATCCAGGCAGCAGCGGGCATTCGTCCGGGCGAAACCAAGCCGCTGGAGCTGAACTGGTATCCGGGCGGTCGCCAGCCCATGGCGCTTCACCGTCCGTCCGGCCATCTGTTCGTGCTGATGCATATGGGCGAATATTGGTCGCACAAGGCGTCCGGCACCGAAGTGTGGGAAGTTGACCTGGCCACGCAAAAGGTCGTCAAGCGCCGCGCGCTCAAGGAGCCGATGAACAATATCGAAGTGTCGCAGACCGACAAGCCGCTCTTGTTCATGAATGGCGAAGAGGGCAGCGCCATCGTCATCGACGTCGCGACTGGCGAGGAAAAGCACAAGATCGAAAAGGCCGGGGGCAGCACCATCACGGTTGTGGACCCGTCCTGACCATGGCGCTGGGGCTGGCGATCATGGGATTGGCCGCATCGGTGGGGGTTGGCCTGATCTTGCTGATCGCGGGTTTGGAAAAGCTGCGGCATCGCATATTGCTGCCCGGCGTGATCGCCAATTATCGGCTGCTCCCCGCAGGGTTGGTCGGGCCCGCCGCGAAAATCCTGCCGATCGCTGAAATCGGGATCGGTGGCGCGCTGATCGCGGGTATTGCGCCCTTGCCGGTGATGATGGCTATCCTGCTCCTGATGTTGTTCGGGGTGGCGATAGCGATCAATATCCGGCGCGGTCGCACCCAGATTGATTGCGGCTGTGGCCGGTCGCAACTGCGCCATCCGATCGGCTGGCCGCTGGTTGCCCGCAACATCGTGCTGGCCCTGCTGTTGGTGCCGCGCCTGTGGCCCGCACCGTCGTTTAGTGCGATAGATATCGGCACGGCCATGGTCGGTGGTGTCGCGCTCTATCTGGCCTATCTGCTCTGCAATTCCATCGGCGCGCTGATCGCGTCGCCCGCCGCCTACCGGAGATAAGCATTCATGATGACATCGCTCATTCTCTCGCAAATCCTGTCATGGATCGTGATCCTGGGCCTTGGCGTGGCATTGCTGGCGGTCGCGCGGCAGGTCGGTGTGTTGCACATTCGGGTTGCGCCCGCCGGAGCGCTGACCACCAGCGGTGGCCCGGCGGTCGGCGACGGCACGGTCAACGTGGATGCGCGCCTGCTGGACGGCGCACCGGTGACGATTGGCGGCCATGCGCATGACGTGCCGCTGCGCCTGCTTATGTTCGTGTCGGCACAATGCCCGTTGTGCAAGTCGATCATTCCGATGGCCAAATCCTTCGCCCGCGACGAGCGGGTTGCGCTCAGCTTCGTCGGTGATGATGACGCCGCCGCCCAGCGGGCGATGATCGCGCAGCACGGGCTGGAGGCCTATCCCTTCGTCAATGGTCCCGAAGTCGGCCAGGCCTTTGGCGTCGCCAAGCTGCCCTATGCGGTGTTGCTAGACGCGGAAGGGACGATCCTGTCCAAGGGACTGGTCAACAGCCGCGAACATCTCGAAAGCCTGGTTGTGGCCCATGAAATGGGGATCAAGACCGTGCAGGATTATATCGGATCGTTAAAGGCGCAGGCAGCCTGAACGGCATATAGGGGGTCAGTGACATGAAGAAATTTGACGCCGACGCCATGGGGGAACGCCTGTTGCGCAAGCTGGCGGGCGGCACATCGCGCCGTTCCATGCTCTCGCGGCTGGGGGCGGCGCTAGTGGCGGCGCCCGCCTTCCCGCTCTTGCCGGTCAGCCGCGCCGAAGCGGCGAAGCCCGACCGGTCGCCAGAGGGCAAGACCGGTTTCGCGCGCAACGCCCAGACCAAGGATGACACCAAATGCGATTATTGGCGTTACTGCGCCATTGACGGTGCGCTTTGCACCTGCTGCGGCGGCGGCATCCATAGCTGCCCGCCGGGGGCCGAGCCATCGCCTGTTTCCTGGGTCGGCACCTGCATCAACCCGGACGATGGCAAAGCCTATCTGATCGCCTATCGCGACTGTTGCGGCAAACCGGCCTGCGGCCAATGCGGTTGCGACAATACCGACCGCGAAACCCAGCTCTATATGCCACAGCTCAATAATGATGTGATCTGGTGCTTCGGCACGACCAGCATGGAATATCATTGTTCGACCGCGGTGCTGGTGGGTTCCGCCAGCTAGGGCTTATGCGCAAGCTATTATTCGGCTCCCTGCTCCTGATCGGCGCGGTCGGCATTGGCCGCGCCGCGCTGCCGCCTTTGGGTGTGCTGCCCGCCGCGATCACCGACCCGGATATGGCGCGGACCGACTATGCCGAACATTGCGGCGGCTGCCATGGCATACAGGGTAGCGCCGCGCCCGCGCAATTGCCCGAACTGCGTGGGCGGGTCGGCTGGTTCCTATGTACGCCCCAGTCGCGTGCCTATCTCATCCGCCTGCCCAATATCGCGCACAGCCGGATCAGCGACAATCAACAGCTCGCCGATCTGGTCAATTATATGGTCTTTGGCCTGGGCGGGGCGAGTGTCCCCAAGGGTTCAAAGCCTTTCACGGCCGATGAGGTCGCGCATGAACGGAAATTCGCCCTGACATCGGCTTCGCTCAAGGCTGAACGCGCCCGCTATGTCGATGTCGCGATCCGCCAATGCGGCGCGCCGGTGACCATGCGACTGCTTTATCCGGGGCAGAAATAGACAGCTCTAAAACCAAATGGGTAAAATAATGCCGCCGGATCGCTGACCCGGCGGCATTTTCATGTTGGTGCCTCGCCCGTCAGAATTTCTGGCCGAAGCGGATACCGAAAAATTGCGGCTTAATGGTAAAGGTGCGCGACGAGCCGGAACAGAAGTCGATCGAACAGAAGGTATTTTTGGTCAGCTGACCGCGCTTGTCAAAAGCGTTCTGGATGAACAGCGTGAGGCTCCAATTGTCCTTCTTGACGCCGCCGGAAAAATCGAAGCTGACAAAGCCCTTCGTGTTGCCGAGCAGCGCATTATTATCGACGTTCAGATCCTGCGTCGCCCCGGTCTGGTAGAGTGCTGCGCCCTGCACATAGGCGCTATAGTCACCCAGATAGGTGTCGTAGCGGATTGAGGTCGTGCCCTTGAACTTGGGCTGGCGCGGCAGGCGGGTGCCGTTTGCGGCAGCGACCTGCGGTGTTGGCGGACTGGATTCCGGCACATCCTCACCCAGCGTACAGCTGGACAGTTGGGAAATGGACGAGGTGTCGCGGTCCAACGCGAAGTTACAGAAATTGCCCTTCAACTTGCCGTCATTATAGGCGCCGGAGGTGGAGATCGTCACCTTGCCCAGCTTCAGGTCGGCATCATATTCGATACCCTTGACCACCGCCTTGCCCGCATTGCCGGTCATGCCCGCACCCTGCGCGCCCGACACGACGACACCATATTGGATATTGTTCCATTTCTCATAATAGACCGCCGCATTGAAGCGGAAGATATTGTTCCAGGTCGTTTTGACGCCCAGTTCGAAATTGGTGAGCGTTTCGGACTTGAACGGGGCGACATCGACCGGGCCGAAGTTACGAATGCGCAGTGGACGGTTGAATCCGCCGGGACGGAAGCCGGTGGAATAGTTGAAATAGACCATCTTGTCGGGCTGGAACTGCCAGTCGAGCGCCACCTTATGCGTCTCGCCCTTTTCCTTGTATCGCCCGGTCTGGTCGGGTGCGCGGAAATTGGTGTTGAGGCATTGCAGGCGCTCGGCAGGAAGCGGCGTGGGGCAGCCCATTTCCCCGGTCGGGACAAAGACCGACGTGACCGTATTGGCCGCAGATCCCGCGACACCGGCAAAGCCCTTCACCGCATAATCGGTCCAGAAATAGCGGATGCCGCCGGTGAGCTTCAATGTCGGCGTGATATTATAATGGCCTTCGGCGAAGATCGCCTTGTCATGATAGAGCTGGTTCTGCTCCGTGATATAGAAGCCATCGCCCTTTACCGCCTGTGTCCCCAGCAGCATCGTGCCAAGCGGATTGCCGTTGGGGTTGATGACGTTGCCGGTGTCGAAGAAGGGGTTGCCATCCTCGTCATAATCAATCCCGTACATGGCCGGGACACCGATCAGGCCGCCCGGCACATCGCCGCCGCCAGTCTGGGTATAGCCGGTGATCGTGTCCAGCCCGCGAATGGAATAATAGGTGTTCGTCTTGTTCTTCTGCCGCTGATAAAAGCCGCCGATCGTAACGTCGAACGGCCAGTCCTTGGGCGTCGACAGGCGCAATTCCTGGGTGAATTTGTTGCGGTGCGTGTCGGCATGATAGAATTGTGTCGGGTCGATCAGCGAACATTTCTGCGCAGCGCCTGACCCGGTGCAATTGTCGAAAAATTGCAGATAGCTTTCATAGCCCGGCCCAAAGCCATCATAGGTGACGGTGTAATAAGTATAATCGTTGAGTGTGCGGGTCCGCCGTTTGAAGAAACCGGTGGCGGAAACCAGATCCCAGTCGCCGATATGGCCATGGATGCTAAGCGCCGCCTGATACCAGCGATCATCATTTTTGGTCTGGTCATAATCATGCAATTCCAAATCGCCGACACGGTGATCGAAGCCGAAATAGCCGTTGGCAACCTGCTTTTGCGCGGTGATTTCGGGCGCGACCGACCAGCCATCGACCGGTTCCCACAACAGTTGCACGCGACCGCCAAATTCCTTGATCGTGTTATAATCATCCTTGGCAATATCGGAATTGTCGAGGTTGAAGAAGGTGGCAGGATTATTGTCGCCCAGCGTGTAAACCGCTGGCGCGCCATTGTTGAGCAAGCCGTTATTGGGCGTATTGTCGATATAGCCGCCATCGCGCCGGTAATAGCCCATGGCACGGACCGCCAATGTGTCGCTCAGCGGCACGTTGATGTAGGATTCCAGCTGGCCGCCAAAGTCGCCCTTGCCATATTTATTGGCCTCGACGTCGTAACCGAACTCGAACTTGTCCATATTGGGCTTGTTGGTGATGATGCGGATGGTGCCGGCCAGCGATCCCGCGCCATAAAGCGTGCCTTGCGGCCCGGCCAGCGCCTCGACCCGCTCCAGATCATAAGCGTGGATATCGGGCACTTCGGTGCCGGTGATGGGAATGTCGTTGAGATAATAGCCGACCGAGGCATAGGCGCCGCCCGCAGGCACGATGCCGCGGAAAAAGGCGGTGTTGCGGCCCGGCCCGATCCCCTCGAACGAGACCGACGGCAGCAGCGCGGCAAAATCGCTCAAGCCCTTGACCTGCCGTTCCGCCAGCGTCTCGGCACCCAGCGCCTGCATGGAGATCGGCACCTTCTGGATGCTCTGCGCGCTGCGCGTCGCGGTGACGACGATTTCAGTGAGACCACCGCCCGCCTCTTCGGCTGGTAGGGCCATGGCCGGATCGGCGGTTGGGTCTGCAACGGCATCGGCGGCGCGCGCCATGCCCGTTGCGCCCAGCCCGGCCAATATGGTTGTCACCCCCAATATCTTCACAAACTTCGACCGGCGGCGAGACTGAATCTTCATGGTGTTGGACTCCCCCTTGAAAAGATGCCCTCCACTCTCCCAAATCGCGGTTTCCCCGCGTGATTATGACGCATTGCAGCACATTGTCAGACGACACGTCGCAGCCCGCATTTCGCAAAGGCAAAACAGCCCCGCGACCGGAAACGGCGCACGCCTCCAGACCTGCCGTACAACGGCACGGCATCATAATTTACCTGTATTCCCCTTGGACTTTCGTCATTTCGTACGTTTGTCCAACTTTGATAATGCTGTAACGATTGCAGGAGTCAACAGCCTAATTTTGCTGTTCCTGCGCTCCAATCGCTCCTGTTGTTGCGCAACTGCAATATCCTGTTCATTGTGCAGACGAGAAAGGAAGCAAAACCCGCCATGGAAGCTGCCTCGCGCCCTGCCGTCCCCCCTTCCCTTGCGCTAAGGGAGGCGCTTGGCCATGCTGCCACCCTGCTGGATACGCAGCCGACCGAGGCGCTGGCGCAGGCCGAAGCGATACTGAAACAAGCCCCCGGACTCCCGCCAGCAGAGCTGCTGGCGGCACAGGCGCTGCGTCGGCTGGGTCAGGCCGAAACCGCCCTGTCACGCCTTGCCGCGCTGGCCCGTCGCCAACCGAACGTGCCTGCGTTGTTCTGGGAACTGGCGCAGGCCGCCAACGAAACGGGCGACAGCGCACAGGCCATCGCGGCGCTGGAAAGCCTGACCCGCCAGCAACCCGGCGTGGCAAGCGGCTGGTTTTTGTTGGCAAGTGAATTGCGGAAGGTCGGCCGCACCGACCATGCG
Source organism: Sphingobium sp. (assembly GCA_023266575.1). Taxonomy (GTDB): domain Bacteria; phylum Pseudomonadota; class Alphaproteobacteria; order Sphingomonadales; family Sphingomonadaceae; genus Sphingobium. The sequence continues at coordinate 140,454 of JAHFPV010000006.1, read as the reverse complement.
TGGCGCGCCGACCTGTCAGGCATCCATGCTTCCTCGCGCGATCGCGACCTGCTCGAAGCGGCGATGGCGATGAATGAGGGTCGTCTGGAGGATGCAGCGACGATCCTTGATACGCGACTCGCCCGGCTGCCCGACGATCCCGCCGCCACCCGGTTGCTGGGCGAAATATACTGGCGGCAGGGAGACATGAGCGCGGCGCTGACGCTGGTCGAACGCGCGGTCGCCACCGCACCCGGTTTCGATCTGGCGCGCGATTTTCTGATCCGCCTTTTGCTCCAGAATAACCGGCTGACCGACGCGCTTGCCCATGCCGAGATATTGGCGCAGTCGCCGCTCGACAATCCGGGCTATGCGCTGCTGCGGGCGTCGGTGCTGGTGCGGCTGGGCGATCAGGCGCAGGCGGCGGCCATTTACGAAGGATTGCTGGCGCAAAAGCCGGACCAGCCGCAACTGTGGCAGAATCTGGGCCATGCGCTCAAGACGCTGGGGCGGCAGGCCGATGCCATCCACGCCTATCGTCAGGCGGTGCATTATCAACCGACCATGGGCGAAGCCTGGTGGAGCCTGGCCAACCTCAAGACGGTGAAGCTCGACGCGCAGGACGTTGCCGCAATGGAGCAGGCGCTGACGACGCTGGCGCCAGACGCAGCGACGAAAGGCGAGGATATTTTCCACCTCCATTTCTCGCTGGGCAAGGCGCTGGAGGATGCGCCCGATTATGCAGCATCCTTTGGCCATTATGATCGCGGCAACCGCATGCGCCGCACTTTGCTATCCTATGACGCCGATGAGTTTGCCGCAGAAGTGAGGGCCGCCGCGGACTGCTTCACCAGCGCCTTTATCACAAATTGCGGGGAGGGCGGCTGCCCTGCGCCCGACCCGATCTTCATCGTCGGACTGCCACGGTCAGGCTCCACATTGGTCGAACAAATCCTCTCCAGCCACAGCAAGGTCGAAGGGACGATGGAATTGCCGGAGATGATGATCATCGCCAGCCGCCTGCAATCGCGCGTCGACGAGGGTGAATTTCCCGATTTCGCCACGATGATCGCGTCGCTCACCCCCGCCGACCGGCAACGGCTGGGCGAGGAATATGTCGATCGCACCCGCGTCCACCGCCAGAGCGACCGGCCCCACTTCATCGACAAAATGCCTAATAATTGGCAGCATGTCGGCCTGATCCGGCTGATCCTGCCCAACGCGAAAATCATCGACGCGCGGCGTCATCCGATGGGCTGCTGTTTTTCGGGCTGGAAACAGCATTTCGCGCGCGGTCAGGCTTTTACCTATGATCTGAACGAAATCGGCCGCTATTATAGCGATTATGTCGCGCTGATGGCGGCGTTCGATGCCGCCGCGCCCGGTCATGCCCACCGCGTCCATTATGAACATATGGTCGCCGACACGCCGGGCGAAGTCGCGCGGCTATTGGAGTATCTCGGCCTGCCGTTCGAGGAAGCCTGCCTTGCCTTCTGGCGGACGGAGCGAGCGGTGCGCACCGCCAGTTCGGAACAGGTGCGCCAGCCGATCTTCACCGACGGCGTCGATCATTGGCGGCATTTTGCGCCATGGCTCGGCCCGCTGGAGCAGGCATTGGGACCGGTGATCGCGGCCTATCCGGCCTGAAGAGACGCTGGCGACAGGTGCCAGCGCCGTTGCCCCATCACCAGCGCGATGCCCAGCACGAGCCAGCCCAGCATCAGCCAGATTTCCAGCGGTATGCCCGTTGCCATGCCAAAGGGCGCGACGACAGCCGCACTTGCCACGATCGTCGCGCCGATCGCGACAGGCAAGAGCAGCGCCTGCCCGCCCGGCAGAATGAAAGCTGGGCGGGTCTCTCCCCCATCGACCGTGCGCAACCGTATCAGCGCAAATAGCGCGACCGCTGCGATCGCCGTGGTGCAAATCGTCCCCATCGCGATGATCGGGCCGATCGCGCCGCGCCCGGCCAGCACGCCAAGGCAGGTCCATCCGCCGACCAGCAACGCCGCGCGCCGAGGTGCGCCGCTCTTGGCATCGACATGGGCAAGCCCCGCAGGCAGGAAACCAGCGCGCGCCTGCGCCAATATCACCCGCGTCGCCGACAGGTGCATCGCGTTCCAGGTTTTGAGCAGGGACGCCATTGCGACCAGCAATATGCCCTTGGTCGCGACACCCCCGGCGAGCGCATGGTCGAACGCAGCCGCAACGGGCAACGCGCCCGATGTCAGGTCACGCCAAGGAATGAGCGAGGCGGAGGCGATGATGATCAGGCTGTAGAAAATTGCGGCGACTACCACCGCCAGCATCATCGCCTTGGCGACCGTATGAAAACTGGTGCCGGGCGCGCGTTCCTCGACGGCCGACGCTGCCGTCTGGAATCCCGAAAGCCACATGCCCGCCACGCCCAGCATCACGAACATGCCGCCAGCGAAGCTGCCGCCATGGGCAGGCTCGAACAGGGGCTGCCAGTTGGCGGGATCGCCCTGAACGAAGCCGATCAGCACCAGCAGGGCGGATGCCGCCAGAAAGGCGAAAGTCACCAGCTTCTGGAAGCCCACCGCGACCTTAGCCCCCGCCGCATTGAGCAGCGTCATCACGACCGCACCGGTCAATCCAATAGCCAGATCCAGCGCGGTGATCGACTTGCCCAGAACGCTGTAGAGCGGCGGCCACCCGGCCATCGCCGACACCAGATTTTCAAGGAACCAGGACAAAGCCAGTCCTTCAAAGGCGCAGATGCCCACAAAATAGAGGGTAAGGAACCAGCCAGTGACAAAGCCCGGCCATGGCCCGAACGCCTTTTCCACAAAGACGAACTCCGCCCCCGCGCGCGGCACTCGCGCGACCAGCTCGGCATAGGCGGCGGCGACCGGCACCATCAGCAGCGTCATGCCCAGAAAGGCCAGCACCGCCCCGCCCGGCCCCGCAGGCGTCACCCACTCGCCCATCAAGACCATCCAAGCCGACCCGACAATGGTGCCGAAGGCGAGGGCAAAGAAGCCGGGACCGGTAACGCCGCGCCGCAGCGCCGGTTCGGGCGGGACGCCGGGGTCGCTCATTGGCGCAGATGGACCAGGCAGAGCAATTGAAACAGCATTTGCGCGGCGGCCTGGGCCGTCACCGTGCCGGGATCATATTCGGGCGCGACCTCCACCACATCGCCGCCGATAATGTCGATACCGGCCAGCCCGCGCAGCAGTTGCAATGCCTCCCGCGTAGATAGCCCGCCGACTTCCGGCGTACCCGTGCCGGGCGCGAACACCGGATCGAGACCATCGACGTCGAAAGTGACATAGGTGGGACCATCGCCGACCACCTCCAGCGCCTTCGCCACCACCGCGTCCATGCCCATGGTCGCGACATCCTCGGCATGGATCACGGTCATGCCGCTGGCATAGGAAAATTCCCACAGATACTCCGCGCCGCCCCTGATGCCGATCTGGATCGAGCGTTTGGCGTCCAATACCCCGGCCAGCACCGCTTCACGGAAGGGCGCGCCATGGTGGAATTTGGAGCCTTCATAAATGCCGCCCGTGTCGCAATGGGCATCGAAATGGACCATGCCCATCGGCCCGCGCGTGGCCGCCAGCCCCTTCATGATCGACCCGGTGATGCTGTGATCGCCACCGACCGACAGCGGGATCGCTTTGGTCGCGCCGATCATCGCATAGCAGGCCTCTATATCGGCATGGCACAGCGCAAGATCATAGCGGCTCTGCATCGCGACATCACCGACATCAGCGACCGCCAGATGGTTCATCGGCGCGACCCGCAGCGCATGTTCATAGGGTCCGATCCGGTCGATCGCGCGGACGGCGCGCGGGCCATAGCGTGCACCGGGTCGATTGGTGACGCCCAGGTCCATCGGCACGCCGATCAGCGCCACGTCCAGTGTATCAAGCGTTTCCGCCGTCAGCCCGCCCGCGATATAGGGTGCGTCCAGCAGCGTCGAAGGCTCGGCAAAGGGCCAGCGCCTTTTGTCCCCGCTCTTGAACTGAAGCCCCGCCACCTCGCGAAAATGCGGGTCATGAATGTCGGCCCCGCCGCCACCGGCATAAAGGCGGCGAAGGTCGTCAAGATCGATCGGTTCATCGGACATGGCGTCCAGTCTGGACGGCGGCGAAAGGGCGGCAATGGGGCAAAGAACGTATGGCTTCGCACGCACGAAGCGTTGCGCCCCGGTGCAAAGCAGGAAAGGGTAGTGTCATGACCCATATGGATTTCGACGCGCTGGTCGCGCTGCTCCGCCGCATCTTCCTGGCCAATGGCACGTCCGACGCGGTGGCCGACATATTGGCCCGCAACTGCGCCAGCGCCGAACGGGACGGCGCGATGAGCCATGGCCTGTTCCGCATGGCAGGCTATGTCTCCACCCTGCGCAGCGGCTGGGTCGATGGGCGGGCGCAACCCCGGCTGGAGGATGGTGGCGCGTCTTTTCTGCGGGTGGATGCCGCCAACGGTTTTGCCCAGCCTGCCCTGGCCGCCGCCACGCGGCTGGCGATCGACAAGGCGCGCGCGACCGGTGCCTGCGTCGTCGCCATCCGGCGATCGCATCATTTCGCCGCGCTGTGGCCCGATGTCGAGCCGTTCGCGCTACAGGGGCTGGTCGCCATCGCGATGGTCAACAGCATGGCCTATGTCGCGCCGCCGGGCGCACGGCACCCGGTCTATGGCACCAACCCGCTGGCCTTCGCCGCGCCGCGCGCGGATGGACGCATTGTCGTGTTCGATCAGGCAGTCAGCGTGCTGGCTCATGGCGATGTGCAGATCGCCGCGCGCGACGGCCATATGTTGCCCGCCGATGCTGGCGTCGATGCAGCGGGGCAGCCCACGCGCGATCCGCAAGCTGTGCTGGACGGCGGCGCGCTCCTGCCCTTTGGCGGGCATAAGGGCGCGGCCATTGCGCTGATGATCGAAATCATGGCCGCCGCGCTGACCGGCGGGTTGTTTTCGTCGGAGGTGGACTGGTCCGCCCATCTCGGCGCGCAGACGCCCTGTACTGGCGAGTGCCTGATCCTGATCGATCCCGGCCGGAGCGGATCGGCGGTGGGTTTTGCCAACCGGGTGGAGCAAATGGTCACGGCACTCCACGATGCCGGGCAGGCGCGTATGCCCGGCGACCGCCGCTTCGCCGTGCGCGAAAAAGCCATGCGTGAGGGCATCCCGGTCAGCGCGGACATGCTGCGCCAGTTGGAGGCGCTGACCACGGCATAGAGAGCGATAAACTCACCTTGGCCCGTTCGTTTCGAGCGAAGGTTGGGAGTTTTACTCTAACCTCATCTCGCCCTAAATTTGCACCAGATGCGCGACATCCTTCGCGCTTTCCTCGGCAATCGCGCCTTGCCGGATGATCCGTCCGTTCTGCATCGCGCAATAGCGATCGGCAAAGCGCCAGACGAAATCGAGATATTGTTCGACCACCAGCACTGTCATACCCAGCTGGTCGCGGACATGGACCAAAGCCGCCTCGATCTGCTGCACCACATTGGGCTGGATGCCCTCGGTCGGTTCGTCCAGCAGCAGCAGGCTGGGTTCCCCAGCCAGAGCGCGACCGATCGCCAGTTGCTGCTGCTCGCCACCCGACAGAAATCCCGCCGCGCGGGTGCGAATGTCGTAGAGTTTGGGGAACAGGTCGAAAATATGCGACGGCACCTTGGCTGCACCCCTGCCCCGCCCGGTCAGCGCCGACAGGCCGGTTTCCAGATTTTCCATGACGGTCAGTTGCGGAAACACATGCCGTCCCTGCGGCACGAAGCCGATCCCCGCACGCGACCGTTTGTGCGCAGACAGCGCGGTGATGTCCTGCCCGTCGAAGCGGATCGTCCCGCCCGTCACCGGCCGCGTCCCCATGATCGTGTGCAGCAACGTCGTCTTGCCCACGCCGTTGCGGCCGATCAGCGCCATCACCTGCCCCCGCGCCAGCGTCAGCTCCACGTCCCACAAGACCTCGCTCTGGCCATAGGCGCTTGACAGGCCGTCCAGTTCCAGCAGCGCGCTCATGCGGTGTGGCCCAGATAGACGGCGGCGACTTCCGGGTCGGCGCGCACTTCGGCGACGCTACCCTGTTTCAGGAATTTGCCCTGATGCATCACCGTGACGGGCGCGGCCAATTGTTCGACAAAGCTCATATCATGGTCGATCACCAGCACGGTGCGTGTGTCGCCCAGTCCCAATATCAGCTCAGCCGTGCGGCTGGTTTCCGCCGGCCCCATGCCAGCGGTCGGCTCGTCCAGCAGCAGCAGTTCCGCGCCCGTCGCCATCACCATCGCGATTTCCAGCCATTGCTTCTCGCCATGCGCCAGCGTCCCTGCCTCCACCGTGGCGCGATGGGTCAGGCCGACGCTCTCCAGCGCCTCGTCCACCGCTGCGCGCTCGTCCGCCGGGATGCCGCTGCCAAGGCTCTTCCACCAGCGCCGGTCGCGGCGGGCGGCGAGCGCCAGATTGTCGCGCACGCTCAATGTCGGCAGTACGCCGGGCGCCTGAAATTTGCGGCATATGCCCCGCGCCACGATCGCCTGTTCGGGCAAGCGGTGGATTTCCTCGCCCTTGAAGATCACCCGGCCCGTGCTGGGCCGCACCCGGCCGATGATCGTGTCGCACAGGGTCGATTTGCCCGCGCCATTGGGACCGATGACGACGCGGGTTTCACCCCGGTTGAGCGTCATCGAAAATCCGTCCAGCGCCTTGAACCCGCTATAGTCGATGGTCACGCCATCGACGCTCAGAATCAGGTCGGATATCGCCGACCCGCTCATGCTGCCTTGCCTTTGGCGATGCCAGCCAGCCCGCGTGGCAGCAGGGTGACGACGAAGATGAACAGCGCGCCCATCAGATAGAGCCACAATTCGGGGAAGGCGCTCGACACCGCATCGCGCGCCAGATTGACGAGCAAAGCACCGACGATCGCACCCGCCAGACTGTAGCGCCCGCCAATCGCGACCCACACGACCATCTCGATCGAGGGGACGACGCCGATCAGCGCAGGTGACACCACGCCTGCGTGCAGCGTAAAAAGCGCGCCGCCAATCCCCGCCAGCATCGCCGCGATGGCAAAGGCCGCGACCTTGAAGGGCGTTGGGTTATAGCCCAGGAACCGCACGCGATTTTCGCCGTCGCGTGCTGCCCGCAGCAATATGCCAAAGCGCGACGCCAGCAGCCAACGCAGCGCAACGAACGCCACGCACAATATGGTCAGCGTGATCCAGTAGAGCATCGACCCGGTGCCGGGGCTGGCCAGCCCCACGCCAAAGATGGAGTAGAAATCAGTGAGGCCGTTAAAGCCCCCGGTCACGTCCTGCCGGCTGATGATGAGCGTGGCGAAGGCAAGGCTCAATGCCTGCGTGATCAGCGCAAAATAGGTGCCGCCCACCCGCCGGTGGAACACGGCCCATGCGAACAACGCGCCTGCCAGTGTGGGCAAAAGGATGATCGCCGCCAGCGTGAAGGCCGGACTGGCGAAGGGTGTCCACCAGAAGGGCAGGCTCTCGCGCCCGCTCCACACCATGAAGTCGGGCAATTCGCCCGCAGGCAGATCGGCCAGCTTCATGTGCAGCGCGATGGCATAGCCGCCAAGGCCAAAAAACACCCCCTGCCCCAGGCTCAATATGCCACCATGGCCCCAAATGAGGACAAGGCCGAGGGCCAGGATGCCCATCGCCATGAAGCGGGCGAGCAGGTTGAGATCATAGCTGGACAGCGCGAAGGGCGCGGCGACACCCAGCGCCAGCAAAGCCCAGGGCAGCACCGGCTTGAGCGGCGAAAGGCGGGAGAGATCAGGCATCGAGCTGGCGGGTCTTTACGGCGACGACGCCTTGCGGGCGCACCTGGATGAAGAGAATGACGAACACCAGCAGCAGCATCTGCGCGACGCTGACATCGACGAAAATCTGCGCGAGCGCGGCAAACAGCCCCAATATGATCGCCGATGCGGTCGTGCCGATGATGCTGCCAAGCCCGCCCATCACCACGACCAGGAAGGCGGGGATGATATAGCTCTGCCCGACATTGGGCGTCACCGGACCCAGCAGCGCCAACATGACGCCCGCCAGTCCCGCGACCCCGGAGCCAAGGCAGAAGATGGTGAAATCGACGCGCTTGACGTCGATGCCGCTGGCCGACGCCATCATCCGGTCCTGATTGACGGCCCGTACGAGCAGGCCGATCCGCGTCTTGAGCAGCAGCAATGCCAGCCCGCCCAGCACCAGTGCCGCAATCGCGATGATGAACAGCCGCGCCGACGGCAGCGTGACGCCGAACGCGACAAAGCTGCCCGTCAGCCATTCGGGCGCGCGCACCTCCACCCCGATCGCGCCGAACAGGTCGCGCGCGCCCTGTTGCAGGATCAGGCTGACGCCCCATGTCGCCAGCAACGTGTCGAGCGGGCGCGCGGACAGGTGGCGGATGAGGGTCGACTGGATGAACCCGCCCATCGCCGCTGCGCCGATGAACGCGACGGGGATGGCGAGCAAAATCCCCAGCGCGCCCGGCACCACCAGCAATGTCATCCAGGCGAGATAGCCGCCCAGCATCAGCATTTCGCCATGCGCCATGTTGATGACGCGCATCAGCCCGAAGGATAGGGCCAAGCCAAGCGCGGCCAACAGATAGAGCGAGGCGAGCGACGCGCCATTGAACAGCTGGTTTAGGAAAAGGGCGTCCATTATCCAACATCCGTTCGGGCTGAGCTTGTCGAAGCCTTCCACTGAACGGAGTGAAGTGCCTTCGGTTCGCTCAGGCGAACCCTTCGACTTCGCTCAGGGCGAACGGCGTTGTGAAACTCCCTCAAAGCTTGCAAGTCTTGCCGGGGAAGGCCAGCGCGTCATAGGGTTCGGGCACGATGTCATTGCCGCTGTCGGCGATGATCTCGAACTGGCCGTCGGCCTTCAGCTTGCCGATATAGGCTTTCTGCACCAGGCTTTGGTTGGCCGCAAAGCTGACCGTCCCCATTGGCGTCGCGAAACCGCCCAGCGCAGCCGCCGCCTTGCGCACCGCGTCGGGGTCAAAGCTCTTGGCCTTCTCCACCGCCGCCTTCCACGCATAGACATCCAGATAGCCATGGACCATCGGGTCGGTGATCGCCGCATCCTTGCCAAACTTGGCCTTGTAGGCGGCGATGAATTTGGCATTGGCGTCGCCGGTCAGGCTCTGAAAATAATTCCAGGCGGCATAGCTGCCCTCGACCAGACCGGCGCCCATCGCCTGCGCTTCCTGTTCGCCGATGGAAAAGGACATGACCGGCATCGTCTTGGGGCTGATCCCGGCGGCCTGCATCTGCTTGAAGAAAGCGACATTGCTGTCGCCATTCAGCGTGTTGATGATGATCGCGGGTTTGGCCTGCGCAATCTTGGCGATGACGCCCGAAAAATCGGTGCCGCCCAGCGGCACATAGGCTTCGCCCAGCACCTGCATCCCGCCCTTTTCGATATGCTTTTTCAGGATCAGGTTGGCGGTGCGGGGATAGACATAGTCGGACCCGACCAGGAAGAAGCTCTTATAGCCCTGTTTCACCGCCCATTCGAGCGCGGGCAGAGCCTGCTGGTTGGGCTGCGCGCCCGAATACATGATATTGGGCGAACATTCATTGCCCTCAAACTGCACCGGATACCAGAGCAGGTTCTTCGTCCGCTCGAACACCGGCAGCATCGCCTTGCGGCTGGCCGACGTCCAGCCGCCGAACACGGTGGCGACCTTGTCGCTCTCGATCAGCTTGGACGCTTTTTGCGCGAAGGTGGAGGGATCGGACGCGCCATCCTCGACCAGCGCGTTGATCTGCTTGCCCAGCACGCCGCCGGTGGCGTTGATCTCCTCAATCGCCAGCATCTCGGCGTTTTTCACCGTGATCTCGCTGATCGCCATCGTGCCGGTCAGCGATTGCAGCACGCCCACCGCCACGCTGTCGCCCGCAGGCGCGCTCGCCTTGTCCCCGCCGGAACAGGAAGCCAGCGCCAGCGCGCAGGCAGAGGTGGCAAGCATGAGCAGCCTGGATCGGATCATGATGTGTAGGTCTCCCCCTGGCAGGCCGGTTGTGGCGCTGCAGCAATCTGGACCGCTTAAGGCTATGGAAAGCCGCCTATCCCCCGTATGCGTCATTTGACGTAGGCACCCGTGCGCAGGCTCACCCTAATATTGCGCCATGGCAGACGGGGCGGGACAGATGGCGACGGACGCGATGGTGGCGAAATCTTCAGTCTCGCCACCCCATATCCTTGCCATGGCGCGCAAGGCCATCCGCGATCCGCTGGTGGCTTTCATGGCTGCCGGGGTGGCGCTGTTCGGCGGCTATTACGCTATCGAACAGGCGCAAAAGCCGCCGGTCGTTTTCACCCCGCAAGTCGAACAGGCGATGGTCGGGGAATATGAAACGCTGGTCGGTCGCCCCGCCACTGCAGCAGACAAGGCGCGGATCAAGCGCGATTATCTGGCAGAGGAGCTGCTGTTTCGCGAGGCGATCGACCGCAACATGCATTTGACCGACGGGGAAACCCGCAAGCGGCTGGTGGACAAGGTCCGCTACCTGATCGCGGGTGCACCGCCCGAACCAAGCGAGGAGCAACTGGTCAATCATTATGCCGACAATCTGGCGCAATATCGCGCAGAACCGCGCACCAGCTTCACCCAGATCTACTTGGCGCAGAAGCCCGCCGACGCCGCATTGTTACTGACGCAGCTCAACGCCGGTGAAACCATAGCCGGCGACGATTTCTGGCTGGGGCGCAGCTTCCCACGCTATGGCGATTCGATGGTGCGCGGCATTTTCGGCCAGCCCTTCGTCGCCACGCTGAAAGCCGCACCGGAAGGCCGCTGGTTCGGCCCGGTCCGATCTCCCCGCGGCTGGCATTTCGTGCGCAAGAGCGAGAGCATCGCCAGCGCCATGATCCCCTTCCCCGCCATCCGCGATCAGGTGCGGCAGGATTATATGATCGCCCACAGCAATGCCGCCATCGACAAGGCGCTGTCAGGCCTCAAGGAGAAATATGATGTGGAAGAATAGTCTGGCCGCGCTCCTGCTGTCGTTCGCCGCGCTGCTGCCGGCGACGGCGATGGCCGACATCTTCCTGTCCGCCGATTTCGCCCTGACGCAGGGTGAGGACGCCAATACATATGAGTTCACCGCCGCCGTGCCGGAAACGGTCGGCCAGCCCGCGCCGGTCGTCTGGCCAGACGGGTGCAGCCAGACCGGCATGACACGCCAGTCCAGCGGCGGGCGGGCGCAATATGCCTTTGAATTTGTCTGCGAACGTCCCTTTGTTGCCGGTGACATGATCCAGACACCCTGGCGCGCCGATGGCGGTCGCTTCGTCACCAATGTCATGGGCAGCCAGGTCGATCGCAGCTTGACCGGGGATACGAACGGTATTGCAATACCCGTTGGTGAAACCGCAGCGGCCCAGCGACCCCTGACCCGGATCGCGCCCGAATTCCTGGCGCAGGGGGTCTGGCATATCTGGCTGGGCTGGGACCATCTCGCCTTCGTGCTGTGCCTTGCCCTGCTTGCGCGGGGCCGGGAATTATTGTGGCTTGTCAGTGCCTTCACTGCCGGTCACTCTGTCTCACTCGCTGTCGCCTTTTTTGAACTGGTGCGCGTCCCCGTCCCCCCGGTCGAGGCCGCTATCGCCCTGTCGATCGCCTTCATGGCCCGCGAGGCGCTGCTGGTCGGGAAGGGAGAACAGGGGTTCGCGTTCCGCCGACAACTGACTGTCGTCTCGCTGTTCGGCCTGCTCCATGGCCTTGGCTTTGCCACCGCGCTCGGCGAACTGGGCGTGCAGGCGGGCGAGAAATTGCCCGCGCTGATCTTCTTCAACATCGGCGTCGAAACCGGGCAATTGCTGTTCGTCGGTGCGATCATCGCGGCACTGGCGGGCCTGCGCGCTATCTCGCTGGCCACGCCGGTGCGGGTCGCCGCGCTCTATGCGGTCGGCGCGATTGGTTGTTTCTGGATGGTCGAGCGGGTCGCGGGGTTCGGCATCGCCTGACGCGCCCGCGCGATGATCCCGCTGACATTGGCGACCGCGAAGCTCACCCCGTAAAGATTGCGCCGCTGTTCGACACCGGGGATTGGGCGGGGGTGGCCAGAGGCATGGATGATTCCGCCCCGCTCAACATAGGTTTCACGGGGACAGTCCCAGTCGAGGCTGACGCCCACTACGCCATCCAGACTGCCCGGAAAGCAAAGCTGCCCGTCCACATCGCGCGCCGCGACGATCAGCACCCCCGCCGCCTCGGCCCGTGCCACTGCCGCCGCAAAGGCTTCGCTATGCGCCGGATTGACGGTGCCAAGGCTGAGGTTGATCATATCGACCCGCGCCTCAACCGCCCGCTCGATCGCGCTGACCAAGGCCCGCGCGCTGGCACGCAGGGCTTCGTGAAAGACCCGGATCGGCAGGCACAGCGTATCGGGTGCCTGCTCCATGATCGCGGCAGTCACCGCCGTGCCATGGCCCAAACTGTCCAGCGTATCGCCTTTGCTTACGCAGCCATCGCGCGCCACGGCACAGCCCGGCAGCAGACGCGCGGCGTCGATATGCGGATGGTCGGGATGTACCCCGCTGTCGATGATGGCGATGCGCAGTGGATCAGGCATGAACCGGCTCGCCCCGCCGCTCTACCTGCGCGCGTCCGTCGGCCAGCGTCACGATCATGTCGGCCATCTGCGCCATGGCGGGCTTGTGGGTGATGATGATGATGGTCGCGTCGGGCAGCGCGCCACGCAGCCGCCCGGCGACCAGTTGCTCTGTCTCTCCGTCGAGCGCCGACGTCGGCTCGTCCAATATCAATATGCTGGGCGAGCGCAGCAGCGCCCGCGCCAGGACGATGCGCTGTCGCTCCCCCGCTGACAGCGCCATGCCTCGCTCCCCGGCTCGGGTCTCATAGCCCAAGGGCAAGCGCGCGAGAAACTCGTCCAGCCCCGCCGCATGGGCTGCTGCCTCGATCTGGGCCTGCCGTACATCGGGCAGGGCAAAGCCGATATTCGCCGCGATTGTATCGTTGAACAAATAGGGCGACTGGTCGACCAGGATGATCTCCCGCCGCACATCGTCAAGGCGGTAGTTGCGCAGGTCCCGGCCATTGACCAGGACCTGCCCGCTATCGGGATCGAGATAGCGGACCATCAGGTCGGCCATGGTCGATTTGCCGACGCCGCTCGGCCCCAAAATCGCACATAGGCTGCCCGCCGGGATCGTCAGGTCCATGTCGCGCAGCACGGCATCGCGATCATAGCGCATCGCCACCCGATCGAACCGCATCACCCCCGCCCGTTCCAGCGGCACGGCATCGGCGCGTTCGATCACTTCCGCCTTGGTATCGAACAGCTCAAATATCCGGCCCAACGATACCCGCGCCGACGCCAGCCCCGACGTCAGCCCCATCAGCGTCTGAATCGGCGAGAGCAGCCGCATATGATAGGTCATGAACGCGACCAGCGTGCCGATGCTCATGCCGTCCTCAATGATGCGCCAGCCGCCATAGAGGATCACCGCGGACGTCGCCGCCGTCATCAGCGTGCCGGGCAGCGCCCCGGTCATATAGGAGGCGACCTGCATCCGCAGCATCGCGCCTACAAAAGCGTCATTCTTCTGCCGGAAGCGCCCGACCTCATGCTCGCCCGCCCGCAGCGAGGCAACGACACGCATCCCCATCACCGTATCGACCAGCAGGCTGCCCAGATCCGCGCCCTTTTCCCGCATGTCGCGGGTCAGCGCAGTCAGCCGCCGCTGATAATAGGCAAAGGTCGCAAGGCTTGCCGGGACCAGCACCACGCTGACCAGAAACAACCGCCAGTCGAGCCACAGCATCATTGCTACACAGCCAACGAAGAATAGCAGGTTGCTGACCACGGACAGCAAAGTATCAGACGCAATCCGTTGCACGTCACTCACATCGCTGTTCATCCGCGAAACGAGATCGCCCAGGCGGAAGCTGCCATAGAAACGCGGCGAGAGCGTCTGGAGATGGCGTAGCAAGGCCGCGCGAATATCGTAGAGCATCGCTGCCGATAGCGAAACATAGCGATAGCTCGCCAGGATATTGACCGCGAACCCGGCGATGGTCACGCCGATCATGATCGCCGCGATCCGCACAAGCGCGCCCATATCCCGGCGCAAGAGTGCCTCGTCGATCATCAGCTTCGACAGATAGGGTTGGGCCAGCCCCAGCGCGGTAGAGATCAGGCTGATCGCCAGCACCATGATGAGCGCGCCGCGATAAGGGCGCAGGAAGGGCGTCAGCCGCTTGTAGGCGCTCCAGTCGGCGACTGGCGCAGGCGTTACACCATTCACGCCGCCTGTCGCCGGGGCCGCAGCCGCACACCGTCCAAGACAAAGGCAGGCTCCGGCATCTTGGCCAGCAGGCAGGTACACCAACGATGCCCGTCCATCAGCGCGTCATGCTGCGCCCGCCACCACTCGCCGATCCCGCCGCTGGCGTAAAATTGCGCGCAGAGCAGCAGATGCCGCCGCATCGCCGCGATCAGCATGGACTGATAATGGGTCAGCAGCGCCGCCGCATCACCGCCCTCCGCTATGCCGATCAAAACGGCGGACGCCAGTATCGCCTCCCGCACCGACTGCGCCGTGCCATCGCCGCAGATCGGATCGAAGCCCAGCGCCGCCGTGCCGCAGGCCAGCCAGTCGTCACCGCACAGGGGCAGATGCAGACGCGGCGCGGCGAGGAACGGCATCGACACCGCCCCCACGGCATCAATGACCGGCGCGATCAGTGAGCTTTCCGCCAGCAGATCGTCGAGCGATCCCCCCACTGCCAGCAACCAGCCTTCCCCCGGACCGGCTGGCACCAGAAACAACCAGCCGTTCGGCACCGCCTCGACCCGGCCTTCTTCGTTGCACGCCGGGTCGCGCAGCCGCACCTCCGTCGCCACGGCATTGCGATCGCCAAAAATCCGCATTTCGCCCAGCGGCAGAGGCGGCGCGGCGTTGATCATGAAATCAACCGGCTGATCCCCTGCGACAGGCTGTTCCCCCGCCAAAGCCGCCTGTACCTGATCTTCCGACGCCAGCGCCGCGCCATGCGGCACCACCACCGGCGCGCCACCCCAGGCGACCACACGGCGCTTGATCCGGGGACTGTCGGCAAACAGGTCGGGCCGCCCGAATATGTCGCGCAGTAGCGCCAGGGCCGGATCGCTGAGCATGATCGTCGGCACTGGCGCGCGATGGGCGGCTTCGCTTGCGACCCGAAGGCCCGCTCCGTTCAGCAGATGTGCGCATGTCGTCGCGGCAATCCCGCTGCCCCTTATGCCGACGATCATGCGCGGTTCGGTCATTCCACCGCGACCATGCCTGCGCCAGTGGTGTCATAGCCCAGGTCCAGCGTCACCTCATGCTTCAATGTCTTGGCGTCATAGACTTCCAGATCATAGCTCGCGCCATAGATGTAGAGCTTCGCCCCATCGGTCGACATGCCCAGACGGAAACGCGATCGGCAGGGAAATTCCGCCTTGTCGACCACGGCGTTGCTGGCCATGTCCATATGCCAGAATTCGCAGCGCTTATTGCCATATTTGCCGTTGGTAACGACGGTATAGGCCTGCTTGCCGTCGGGCGTGACCTGCAACCCGGCCATAGCGTCGGGCGCGGGGCCGATGGGGGTAAAATCAAACTGCCGGGTGGACAGGTCGAAACGCGCCATGCCGAACATCTTGTTATGGACATAGGCGTCAGCGGCATTGAACAGCGACACATATTGGCCCGGCGTGCGGATCGCATCCAACGTGCCGCCAAAGCCGACATTCTCCATGCCGGTGCCTTCAGGCTTGGCGAGGTCTATCCGGTCGGTGACCTTCAATGTCGCAACATCGATAATCGCGACCTTTTCGCCAAAGGCGTAGAGCGTCTTTCCGTCGGGCGACACTTTATAGCCCGCGCGCCAGCCGCCAGAACGCTCATCCTCCTTGTCGATCTCGGCAGTGCGGACGACCTTTTGCAGCTTCAGGTCGATGACGCCATACATGGGCTTGCTGACGGTATAGCGGTCGATCCCCTTCTCGAATTTCGAGATGACGGTGTAGAAATAGCGCCCGGTCGGATCGGGCACGCCGCCCCAGAAACGGTAGCGGGTCGTGCCGTCATTCAGGCTGAACTTGTTGATCACCTTGCGCGTCGCGGTGTCGATCACCTCGATCCCGCTGGTGGTGATGGTCGTCACATAGATGCGCTTGCCATCATCGGACAATTGCATCGATGTCGGCAGGCCGGTGTCCAGCTTGATCGTGCCGGTGACCGCGCCCTTGCTTTCCTCGAACACCAGCAGGCGGTCTGGATAGGAGCCCATGAACAACGTCGCCGCATTCAAGGGCATGGCGCTCAGCATCGCCAGGCCAGCGCCCAGCATCAGACGATATTTCGGCATGGCGGCCCTCATGGGAAAATAAGATCGAGACTGCGCCAGTCCTTGGTCGCGGTGGCGCAGTTGCTGGCCCAGTCGGGCGAATAGTTGACATGATCGGGCACCTGCACCGGCCAGAAACAGGTGACATAGCAGTCGTAAATGTCGCGCTCGACCGGCTGGCACAGCCCCGCCGTGCCGCCGCTCGCATCGACTTCCCAGCCGGGGGAGAAAGAGAGCGAACAGCCCATCGGCACATGCGGGCGCGGGACCTGCTGGAGGGCGACCACATCCTCCTCCATGTCCGCATTCGGCGATGCTGCCGCTTCCATCTGCGTCACGGCTTCGTCGATCCGCTGCGCCTTTTTATTGATGGCACGAAGATGCTTCATGACAGCCCCTTTCTTTCGGCGAAGCGTTCGAGGAAACCGGGATTACGCACCGACAGCACGCCGTAGATACGCAGGCAGGTGTCGGTCCACTGGCGTATCCAGTCGCAATAATGGAGGTTGGCGTGGCCGGTGTCGCCATAGCGGACGAACGCCTCATGATGGCATCCGCCTGCGCACAGCGGTCGCGCCCAGCAGCTCTGACAGTCATATTTGGCCTCGACATGCCCCTTGGCCAGGAACTCGCCCTGCTTGGCCCGGTCGATGCCGCTGGAGACATGCCCCATCGTGTGCGTGTCGGCGTCTGTGAAGCGATGGCAGGGCGACAGGTCGCCCGATGGGCTGACCCCCATCAGCCCAAGGCCAGCGCCGCAGGGATGCGATTTGTTTACGCCCGAAATCAGCTCGCTGATCGTTTCGCTGACATTGGTGAAGCCGTGCGACTCCCCGCGCAGCGCATATTCCAGCCATTCGTCCGCTAGGCTGTTGAACTGCGCCAGCACGCTGTCCATGCCATTGCCATCCAGCGAATAGGCGCGTTCTTCGCCCGTAGTCACCGGCGCAAAGCCGACCTCGTGGAAGCCCAGATCATCCTTCAGATGGCGGAAGATACGCACCACATCGGTCACGCCTTCGGTCAGCGTCACGCGCGCGGTGATGGCCCGCGTCTTGTGATGGGCGATCAAGGTCCGCAGCCGCGGCTCGATCACCGCATAGCTGCCCTTGCCATTTTTATAGACGCGATGCTTGTCCTGCAATTCCGGCGGGCCATCCATGGACACGGTCACCCCGACCCGGTTGTCCGACAGGAAGGTGACGATCTCCGGCGTCAGCAGCGTGGCGTTGGTGGTCAGGCTGTAGGTGATCGCCTTGCCCGCCGCCGCGGTCGCATGATTGGCATAGGCCACCACGTCGCGCAGCAGCTTGAAATTCATCAGCGTTTCGCCGCCGAAGAAGGTGATATGCACCGACTTACGGCCGACCGCCTCGGCGATCAGCAGATCGACCGACGCCATCGCCGTGTCGAGCGTCATATATTTGGGCTTGCCCGCCGGCGTCGCGATCTTGTCCGCGCCAAATTCGTAGCAGTAAGTGCAGGCCAGATTGCACTGGTTGGTGACGTTCAGCACCAGCGCCTGCAACGGGAAGTCCGCCGGGGGTGCTTGCGGCACCTGCGCCACCGGCATGGCATGGCCCAGATGGATGAGCCGCGCCTGCCGCAATTCGCGCACCAGGCCATCGGCTTCTTCCGCCGCGCGTCCATCGGCGACCAGTTCACGCACCAGCGCCGCATGGGTCAGTTCCTGCCCGTCGAGCCGGTCCAGAACCGCGCGCACATCGGGGTCGATCTCGAAGATCGCGCCTGCGCTCACCAGATAGACAAAGTCGCTGCCCCCGGCGTCAAAGCCATGATATTCCGCCCGGCGATAGGTGGGTGCCTGCATCACGGTCATTGCGACACCTCCGGTTGATCCCATTTCTGATAGGCAGGTACGGTGACGACCATGTAGGAACGGGCGGTCAGCGGCTTGCCGAACTTGTCCTTCTCGGCCTTGGCCGTGGCGACGACCCAGACATCACCATAATTGTTGCGGCCAAAGCGGCGGGCCGGGTTCGGCCCTTCGCTATTGGGGGTAAAGAGCGCAGCCGGGCTGAGCGCCCCGACATATTTGGCGTCATCATCATAATAGACCGCCAGATATTCCTGCGTCGACCAGGTGACATCGACTGGCCCGACCGCAATGTCATCCGCCGTACCCTGCTTCCCGTCGATGCCATTTTCGAATCCGGTCGCCTCGAACTGCGCATAGCCTTTGGGAAATTTGATCCCGCCCAGCCGCGACACAGCGGTTTCGGGTGTCACCTTGATATAGTCGATCTTGCTATAGACCGGGAAAGCCTGCTCCAGCACTGCGCCGCCGATCGCCACGTTGCGCTGTCCAGATGCCGCCCCGGCGGCGACATCGGCGGTCACCACCAGTTCCTGCGGGCTGGCCGATACGATCTTGGTTGCAGTCACGCCGACACCCAGATCAATGTCTGCGGGAGTGAGCGATGCGGGCAGATTATGCCCCACGATGCGGAATTGCGCGCCCTTTGTCCCCGCCTTGACCGGGCCGGGTATAACGGCCAGCACGGCGGGCGCGGCTGTCGCGCGGATCAGTTTCACGTCCAGCCCGAATTCCTGATAATCGCCCCAATACCAGCGGCCGATCGCGCTCTGCTGGTCGGGAGCGAACCACATCGTCTCTCGCGCAGCGCTTGCCAGATCATCGGGTTTGCCAGCGGCTACCGCCCCCCTCGACGATCCGCGCCAGCTATAGCCGGCATAGACGATGCCAGCGCCGCTGCGGCTTACCGTGCCGCCATTGGTCAACGACCGCAGCGTGCTGCTGGTCACAAATTCGTCCGCCGATTTGCCCGGCTTGACGATGAAATTGCCTACGAACCGCCCCTGCCCCGGCGCGGATGCCACGACCAGCCATTCGCCTGCCAGACGCGGCACACTCTGGCGTGATCGCCATGCCGCCCATTCGGGCGTGTGCAGCGGCGCGGCCTTGGCCATGTAGGTCAGCGCATATTCCCCGCGCAGCATCTTGTCCTTGGGGTCGCGGCCCGCTGGCTGTTCGCTATCCTCGGCTGGACGGCGATATTGCGCGTCCGCCTGCGAATACATGGCGACATGCAGATCCTGCAACTGCTTCCATTCCAGCTTCGACCGACGCCAGGACAAAGGCTGGGCAAAACTGTGGCAGGCCGCGCACGCGCCGCGCATGGTTTCGTTGGGGATATTGGTTTCGTCGATCGTCCGCTTTTCGGCCAGATACATGACCGGCAGCGCCTCTTGCGGGGCCAGGCCATGCGATGCGGACAGCGATTTGACGATAGCCCGCGATTCATCGGGCGTGATCGCCAGGCCATTCAGCCGCACCATCCGCTTGATCGCCTGCGACCAGCCCTCCGGCGTGGTCCGAACCCAGCTGATCCGCGACAAATTCCCCTTGGCATCGGGGGTGTGGCAGGTGCCGCATTTTTCCTTGACCAGCGCGTCGGCAACCGGGATGCCCGGATCGCTTTCCTTCATCGTCGCGCCGTCCGGCCCGCCATCGGCCTGCGCGAACAGGATCGAGGTGGAAAACAGCGCCAGCAACCCGAATTTCGAGAGTGTTACCCGCTTCACCCTGTTTCCCCCTCAAGCACCGTCCGGTGCGCGAAATCCAAGCCTAGGCAGGCGCTCCATCTGCGCCATTGCCCAAATGACGTATGGCCCCGCGACAATCCGCCATAGGCAACTGGACAGGCATCAAGATTTTTTGCGGGCGGACTTAACCGCCCCTTCTTGCTCGGCCGAAATGGGCGTCGCAGCCCCCTTCTTGCGCAGCGCAATGCCGCTCAGGCAGGCGTGCAATATATAGTTGGCGCTCATCCGGCTGACATAGGTGGGGTCCAGGATCGGCGCTGCATCAAGCAGGTCGAAGCCGACCACCTTGGTCTGCGCGCAGAGTTGCCGCACCATCGGGATCGCCTCCCGCATGGTGATGCCGCCGGGCACCGGACGGCCTGACGCTGGCGCATCGCCCGGATCAAGGACGCTCATGTCGAACGAGATAAAGACATTGTCCGGTCCCTGCTTCAGGCCCGCCAATATCTCCTTGGTTACCGCCTGCCAGCCGCGTTCCTGTATCGCGGCCGTGGGCAGGATGCGTGCGCCGCTGTCGGTCAACCGCTTCTGCGTCGCCGGATCAGCGTCGCGCCCGTGCAGGCCGACCAGCGTCACGTCGCTGCCGCGCAACAAATTTTGCTGCATCAATCGGGTCAGAGTCTGCGTGTCGGAGATCAGATGATCGCCGTTCAGCTCCGCCCCGGCATGGGCATCGAACTGGACCAGCGCGACCTTGCCCGCGCCATAGGTATCGACCATCGCCGCGACATCGGCAAACATCACCGCATGATCGCCCCCGACGATGAACGGCACCACGCCGACGCTCGCCATCTCGGCGATCATCATGCGGACATGGGGCAGCCCGCGTTCGGGCGCCATCGGGTCGATCGCCAGATCGCCATAGTCGGCGATCGACAGCAGCAGGCCCGGATCTACCCCGCCATCGGCATCTGCGCCGACCAGCCCGTCCATCCCGCGCAACGCCATCGGTGCATGTTTGGAATCGCGCCAGCCCGACGAGAAATCGAGCGGCACGCCGACAAAGGCGACCTCCACCCTGCCCGCGACCAGATCTTCCTTGCGCAGCGCGACCGGCGCGTCGGCAAAGGTCGGCACCCCGCCGCGCTGGAACAGATAGCGTTTCAGGCTGAACGGGCCATCGTCGCGCTTTCGCTTGTCGAACAGCTTGGGGCGCAACGTCGTGCTGGCGTTCCAGCCGCGCGCCTGCGGGTTGAGCGCAATCTCCGACGGATCGCGACCGGCCATATATTTGCTATCCTCCACCACCGCCATCAACGCGCTGGCATAGGCGTCGACATCGGCGGCGGAGCGCCCCGCCAGCGCTACCTGCAATTTCTCGTCCGTCAGGCCGAAGCGGGCCAGCACTGCCGGGTCGGACAGAAAGGCCTTCTTCTCCGGCGACAGGCTGGCCAGCGGATCGCTGCCCTGCGCCATGGCGGGCGCGGACAGGGCTGCAAGGGCCAGGGCAAGAGCGGCGCCACGCGCCAGCAAAGCGGTGCGCGCCATCAGTTCTTCTTCCCATAATAAGCGTCCAGCCCATGATCGACCGACACCGGGTTGAGATAGCCGGGCTTCAACCCTTTCTTGCGCATGGCGATACCCGCGAGACAGGCGTTCAGCAGGAAATTGCTGTTGAGCGCGGTCTTGTAACTGGTGTCGAGATAGGGCGCGACTTCGACGATATCGATGCCGGCAATGTCATTTTCCGCGCACAGGTTGCGCATGATCGGCTGCGCCTCCCGCATGGTAAGGCCACCGGGAACCGGGGTGCCGGTGCCCGGCATGAAGGCGGGGTCGAGCACATCGACGTCGAAACTGATCCAGAGCTTCTTGGTGCTGGTCCGCGCTTCTTTCAGCGCACGGGCCATAACCTTGTCCCAGCCCCATTTTTCGACCTCGACCATCGTGTGATATTTCATGCCCTTGTTGCGCATCCAGCCGAAGGTTTCGAGATCGGGACCCCGCGCGCGCAGGCCTACCTGGATATAGTCGCTGCCCCGGACATGGCCTTCATTGATGACGCGATAGACCGGCTGGCCATGATCGAGCAGATGCACGCGGCCCCGGCCAATGTCATAATGGCTGTCGAAATGGATGACCCCGACATTGCCCTTGCCATGGACATCGGCGGCGGCGGCGACATTGGGATATTCCAGGCTGTGGTCGCCCCCGATGACGATCGGGATCGCGCCGGTGCGGGCGATTTCCGCCACCATCGCGCGGACATGATCGACGCTGCGTTCGGTCGAATTCTGGTCGATGGCGATGTCGCCATAATCGACGACTTTCAGCGCCGCATTGGGGTTGATCATCGAATACATGTCATTGCCGCCAGCCCCGCCGGTCATCCGCATCGCGCGCGGCCCATCGATTGCGTTGCGCCAGCCTGACCCCATATCGAGCGGCGCGCCGACGATGGCGACATCGACCTTGCCCGCTTTCAGATCCTCCGGCGTCATCGCCAGCGGCGCACCGGCAAAGGTTGCAAAGCCCCCGCCAAAGCCACCAATGTAACGGGTCAACTCCATCGGCCCGGCCTCACGCCGTGGGTCCATCGTCGCGGGGCGTTTCGCCTTCCAGGCGTTGAACCAGGGCGATGATGTGTCGAGCGGGATCGCCGCGACATCGCGCCCGGCCTTGAATTCGACCTGCGCGTGCAGCGCCTGCATCGCGTCGATATAGGCACTGATCTCTTCCGGCTTACTGGTGCGGATACGATCGAACAGCGCGTCCTTCTCAACATAGCGCCCGGTGACGCCGCTCTTGAGAAAGTCGATCTTCGCCTTGTCGATGCCGGCCAGCTTCGCCTCGACATCCTTGGGCAGTTCCAGCGGCTTGGGCTTGCCCATATCATCTTCGGCCGGCATTTGCGGCGCGGGCGTGGCCGCGTTGGGCAGGTCGCCTGCCAGCACGGCCCCGATCGCCGCGATCCCGGCCATGCTCCATCCTGTAACGGCGGTCAAAGAAGGCATCATCGTCTCCGGCCCGCGCGGCGCAGGCAAAGGCTGTGGGCAGGGAAAGGGAACAGCTGCCCCAATCCCGACAAGCTATGCGGCCAGCCCGCCACTCCCCATGGGGCATTTGACGTAGGATGGCGCGCCATAGGAGCAGACGAACAGGCTACGTCAAATGCCCCATGTCTGACTGCCTGCGCAGTCCATAGCCTTCCCAGCATTGCAGAAAAGCACGAGGCGGCATC
Organism: Sphingobium sp.; assembly: GCA_023266575.1. Classification (GTDB taxonomy): domain Bacteria; phylum Pseudomonadota; class Alphaproteobacteria; order Sphingomonadales; family Sphingomonadaceae; genus Sphingobium. The sequence continues at coordinate 117,359 of JAHFPV010000006.1, read as the reverse complement.
GCGGTCGCCCGCAGCGCTATGGCCTCCACGAAGAGGCGGCCAGACGCACACCGGGAGGGGCTGATGTCAGGGAGCTATTGGATACAAAAGGGGAATAGCATGTCATATCGCAAGACGCTGAGGCTGGGACTGCTGTCCGCCACGATGATGACCAGTGCGGCCCTTGCCGCACCCGCGCTGGCGCAGGACACACCTGCCGCCGCCGAGGCCGACAGCGACGTCATCGTCGTCACCGGCACCCGCCGCAGCACCACGCTGATGGAAACGCCGATCAATATTGCCGCCATCGGGGCGGAGCAGCTGGCGAACGAACGGATCGACGATATTCGCGACATCGCGGCCTTCACGCCGGGCATCACCATCACCGATACCGGTCCCTATGGCGCGGGAAACATCGTGATGCGCGGTCTGTCGGCCAGCGATACCAGCTCGACTGGCGGTAACAGCGACACCGCAATCGGCATCTATCTGGGCGATGTTCCGCTCTACACCGATTACAAGCTGATCGATCTGGAGCGCGTGGAAACCTTGCTGGGGCCACAGGGCACGCTTTACGGTCTCGGCACGCTGGCCGGTGCGATCCGCTACATGCCCAACCGGCCCGATCCGACCAAATTCAGTGGCGAAGCCTATGGTCGTCTCTATGATGTCGCGCACAGCAAGGGGCTGGGCTATGTGGCCTATGGCGTGCTGAACGTGCCGATTGTCGCGGACTCGATCGCCTTCCGCACCGTCACCGGCTATTATTATGATCCTGGCTTCATAGACTATCCCTTCCTGCTGAAACAGCCCGGCGTATCGCTGCCGCAGCCGGGTCCGGTGTCCAATCCGATGGGCAGCGACGCCGACAAGAGCGCCAATTTCGCGGGCAAGAAGGATCTGAACTTTGAAAAGACCTTCACCAGTCGCAACCAGCTGGGCTATGTCGGCACGGATTTTGAGGCCTATTTCACCTACGCCTTTCAGCAGACCAAGACCAACGGGCGTCAGGCGACGGGCGGCAATGTCGTGGGCGAAGGCAAATACGAAGGCCCATGGCGTTCGGAGGAGCCGTCCAAGCGTACATCGCACCTGATCTCGCTCGAAATGCAGGGTAATGTTGCCGACGTTGCGCAGGTCGTGTTCGTCTCTGCCTATACCAACAAGAAGCGGCGCAGCTCGATCGACGTCACCGATCTTCTGATCGACCTTGATTATGATTATGAACTGTTCCCATCCTTCTCCGGCTACACCAGGTCGCGCGGAACCGACGAGCAATATAATCAGGAAGTCCGCCTGGTTTCCACCCATGGAGGTCCATTCAGCTGGGTAGTGGGCGGCTTCTGGAACAGGCAGAGTAGCGATTCCGATTATCGTGAAATCGTACCGGGCTATCCGGCCTATGCCGGTATCGACCGACCCGACGAAGTCGAATATGCGTCCTATGTGAACACCAAGCTCGACGAAAAGGCGGTCTTTGGCGAAGGCAGCTTCAAGATCACGCCGGAGTGGCAGGTAACAGCCGGCATCCGCTATTTCAAGTATAAGGCCGATGTCATTGGTGGCACGGCGCTGCCGCTGTTCCAGACTTTTCCAGCCATCAATTTCCGTTCGCGCGCAGGCACGACCGGTCAGGATGGCACTGTCTGGAAATTCAACACATCCTACAACATTACGCCGGACCTGATGGTCTGGGGGACTTACTCGAAAGGCTATCGTATTGGCGGCGTAAACCGCGTCGCCCCCTGCGTGCTGCCGCTACCGCCTGGCCAAAATCTCTGTGCGCTGGAAAACGAGTTGTTTTATGGCCCGGACAAGGTGAAAAACGCCGAAATTGGCGTGAGGGCGCAACTGTTCGATCGCAAATTGTCGATGAGCCTCTCAGCGTTCAAGATCAAATGGAACGGCATCCAGTTGGACGGCCAGACCGTCAACGGCGCGATTGGCATCATCACCAACGGCGGCGCGGCGGAATCCAAGGGGATCGATTTCTCCTTCGATGCCCGACCGATCGAGGGGCTGAGCATCCGCGGCAATTACAGCTATCTGGACGCCAAGCTGACCGAAGATGTGCCTGCGCTCCTTTCGGTCCAGGGCGGTGATCTGGTCGATGTGTTTGCCGGTGATCGCCTGCCCGGTTCGACCAAGAATAGCGGCGCAATTGGCGTGACCTATGAATTGCCGATGGGTGACAATGCGCTGGTTCTGGGGTGGACGACCACCTATTCGGGCGGCATCTACAGTCGTCCGGGTCTGCGCGGCGGCGGCGAGCGTATTCCCTCCTACACGATGAGCCGGGCGAACATCACGTACAAGACCGACGTTTATGAAATCGGCCTGTTCGCGAACAACATCTTCGACAAATATGCCATCACCGGGATCGGCAACGACCTGACCCGTTATGGCTTCGTCAATGACGGGGTGATCTATCGCGGCTATGCGCAATCTGTCGCGCAACCCCGCGTGGTTGGCATCGAAAGCCGGGTCAGGTTCTGATCGATCTAGGGGCGGCCTTCCGACGGCAGGTCGCCCCTATTCCACCTCTATCCCTTGGTTTCCCAGCCAGTCCCGCACCGGGGCCAGCGCCGCCTCATGCGCTTTCCAGCGGGCCACGGCATCGGCGTTGATCGGTCTGCGGACCTGCGCGGCACTTGGGGTTGCAACAGCCGCGCGGTTTTCGTGGAAGGACAGGCAGGCCGCGTCCCATGCCAGCCCGCAATGGGCGAGCAGGCGCCGCGTCTGCCCTTCCTGATCGGCGACCAGCGCTTCATAGGACAGTTGCAACACCCGGCCGGGAAACAGCCGCTCCCAAAGCGCCATAAGCCGGTCAAAGCGCAAATAGTAACGGGCGATATCCATAGGATCGTAGCTATAGGCGTAATAGGCTGACTGGCTGGCGAAGAGATTTTTATAATTGCTCCATAGCGTGTCCATCGGGTGGCGGCGCAGGCAGACGATCCGCGCCCGCGGCAAGGCGTGCAATATATGGCCGATATAGAGGAAATTGGCGGGCAGCTTGTCGATGAAGCGGGCTTTGCCCGGCGGACGATGATGGCTGGCGCGGGCCATATAGGCCTGGCCGATCGCCGCCGGATCGGCCGCAGCGCTCGCCGCGATCGTTTCCGGGTCGATCACCAGTCGCGACCTTGTGCCAGCCAGTTGCTTCACCGCCAAAGGCATCGCCTGCAATTCACCCGCTGACCCGAGGTCTGGATGGGATGACAATATCCGGTCCACCAATGTCGTGCCGGTGCGCGGCATCCCGACGATGAAGAGCGGCGCGTCCTCTGCCAGCCCCTCGCCCCAGCCGCGCGGTGGCCGATCGCCAAACAGCCGTTCGATCGCATCGAAAATCGCGGCGTCCTGCGCAAAATCATAGCCGATGGCGCGTTTATGCGCGGCATTGGCCTGGCTCAGATGGGCAAAGGCGGCGGGTGCATCGCCCAAATCCTCCGCCTCCTTGGCCAGCGCATAGCGGATACGCAGCGCATCGTCTGGGCGGGTCGCGGCCTTCAACGTTGCCTTCAGCCGGGGGACATGGTTGGCCGCTTTCGTCTGGCGCGACAGGATGGCGAGCGCATAATGGGCGCGGGCATGGCCGGGATCAGCGGACAGGATCGCCTCATATTGGTCCCGCGCTGCCTCTACACGCCCGGTAAAGCCGCAGGCAGCCGCCAGATTGTAGCGATAGTCGAGATTGTCTGGTTCGCCCGCGACTGCGGCCTCGAACGGCGGCACCGATGCCTCATGGTCGCCCAGCCGCGCCAGCACGCAGCCGATCGTGTCGGACGTCAGCGCATCCCCCCCGCCCAGCGCCAGCGCCTGCCGCGCCGCCTGCCCCGCTTCGCCATCGCGGCGCAGCAGGATCAGCAGCCTTGCATATTGGGCGAGATGTTCCGCCACCGGCCCCCGCGCCACGGCCTGCTCCAGCATCGGCAGCGCCTTGGCCACCTGCCCCGCTTCCGCTGCCGCCAGCCCCAGCAGGAAGAAACCGGCGGGTTGGTCGGGATGCGTCATGGCCAGTTGCTGCGCCGCCTGTGCCGCCTGCGCCAGATCGCCCCGCTCCAGCGCCGCGCGCGCCCGCGCCTCCAGGCTCATGCCGCCCCCATGGTGAAGCCCACCACCCGCTCGATCATCCAGAAACAGCCGACAATTCCGGCGCCATAGAGCGCCGCCTGCCGCACCATCTGCTGCCGGTCGAAAATTGCGGCAAGCTTCATGACGCCCAGCACGCAGCCGACGAAGAATAGCTGCCCCAGTTCCACCCCGCCATTGAAGAAGAGAAGCCCCGGCAGCCGCTCCTGCGGCGCTACGCCCAGTTCGCGCAAAACGGTCGCAAAGCCAAGGCCGTGAAGCAGGCCGAAACTCGCCACCACCGCCAGTTGGCGGCGTTGTTTACCGGGATCGGGAAGCGCATCGTCGCGGGTGCGGATCGCCTCGCGCGCCATGAAGGCGATGGAGAGCGCGATCACCGCCTCGACCGGCGGCACTGGCACCGTGACGACATCGAAAAAGGCCAGCGCCAGGCTGAGCGAATGGCCGATGGTGAAGGTGGTGACGAGCAAAAGCAGGAAGCGCCCGCACGCCAACAGGCAGAGGCACAGCACGAAGGCGAGATGGTCCCAGCCACCCAGAATGTGGACGATCCCCTCCCATGTATAATCGACCGCAATCTCTGGCAGCGCCCGTTCGCGCGCCGCGACCGCGCCGATTGGCAGCGACAGGCTGTCGCCGTCGGGCTGGAGCGCCTGCTGGACGCGGGTGCCGGTCGCGGTGGAGAGGAACGTGCCGCCATCGACTGCCCAAGGGGTGACAATGACGTCATCGGGGGCAATGGCGCGGTCGCAGGCGATGGTGATGGCATAGCGGGTGACGGTCGCCTCATTGAGCCGTTCGCGCGCCGTTTCCCGGCACCCGTCGGGCAGACCGAGCGGTGCATTGCTGGCCAGCACGGAGGGGATGGAGGCGCTGAGGTCAAAGCTGCCGGGGTCGATGCCCGGTTGGATGCTATAGTCGCCGACCCGGAATATATCCGCCTGTGCCGGGGCGGCCAGACCCAGCAGCGCAATGGCCAGCCAGAACGCGCGAACCAGCATATTATGGCTCCACCCGGATATGATAGCGATCCTCCAGCCGGGCGACTTCCTTGTCCACCCGCGTGCCGGTTTCCGCCGCCAGATAATCCTGCTTCACCTGATCGCGCACCGCCGGATAGGGGAGCATCGCTGCGGCGCCCCGGTCCCGCACCCGCGCGAAATGCCAGCCGCGGGTCGAGCGGAGCGGGCCGATCCATGCGCCGGTCGGCGCCTTGTTCACCGCGTCAAGGAAGGGCGCACCGAACATGCCGCGCAGCATTGAGACGCCATAATCGGGCAGGTCATGCCCCATCCAGAAATCATCGCCCTTGACCGTCCCGCCCGATTGCAGCCGTGCCAGCAGCGCCGGGGCATTGGCAGGCGCCTTCTCGAAAAACACATGGGTAAGCGACAGGCGCGGTTCGGCGCGATAGAGGTCGCGATGGGTGGCATAATAGCCGATCAGTTGATCTTCGCTCGGTTCGGGTGGCGCACCGGCGATGAGGAAGCGGACGCGGTCGATCAGCCGCTGCTTGGTGGTCTTGTCGGTCATGTGCATCCCACGATCCACCGCTTCACGGAACAGCAGTTCGTCGGCGATATAATCGTGAATAAGTTTGGCTTTGGCGGCCGCGTCGGGTGCCTTGCCCGCCATCATCGCATAATCGTCGGACAGGCTTTGCTGCACCGATCGCGGCACCTCTATCGTGTCGCGCCGGGCGGTGACCGCCCAGTAGAGCAGGAAGATCGCCCCCGCCACGGCCAGAAAGACGATGAACGGATCGCGGGCGGCGATCCCGCGCAACATGGCAACCAGTCGGCGCATCAGCGCAACACCCTTTCACATGCACCCGACAGGCAGGCGTCGATGCCGGTTATGACGAGGCGATGGATGCGTCCCTCTACGTCAAATGACGCATGGGTTGGGGGCAGAGCTATGCGGCGGCGGCACGACAGGTGAGTTACGGCTGGCGAGGCGGAGGATGGCTGGTCCATCCGATCAAGTAGAACAGAGGAAATCCTGCATTGGAAGGGTGATGATGGGAGGCAAGGTCGGAACTTATTCCCCTCCTGCTATCGGGACCGGGATCAAGGTTCGCTTCTGATCGCCATCCGCCAATTATCGACGCCGTCATCCTGACGGAAGTCAGGATCCATTGGCTCTACCTCTGCGCAAAATGCGCAAAGGTTGCGTGAATGGATCCCGGATCAAGTCCGAGATGACGGGAGTTAAAAACGCCACGCTATCTTCCATGCTTCCCGCTCAAAGGATGTCGCGTTACGCCAGCATCTCCGCCGTGACCGGGAGCGATCTTATGCGTTTGCCCGTCGCAGCGTGGATGGCGTTGACCAAAGCGGGGATGACCGGGGGCAGCGCGGGTTCGCCAAGGCCGGTGGGCGGGTAATCGGTCTTGACGAATTCGACGTGGATGGTGGGCGTGTCGGGGATGCGCTGGAGCGGGTGGGTGTCGAAATTGGCCTGCTCGATCGCGCCTGCGACCTGAGTGATGACCTGTCCAGCGAGCGCCTGTCCCAACCCTTCGATCACCGATCCCTGCACCTGATGCAGCGCATTGATCGGGTTGATGATATGGCTGCCGACATCGCCCGCGACCCAGACATTTTTGACCTTCGGCACGCCGTCGGCGACCGCCACCTCCAGCACCTCAGCGAAATAGCCGGCATGGCTGTAATAGAAGGCAAAGCCCTTGCCCTGCCCTTTTGGCAGCGCCTTGCGGTTCGCCCAGCCGCTCATGGCCAGCGCCTTTTCGATCACGCCCTTGGCGCGCGCGGTGACGAAGGGGGGGCGATTGGCACCCTGGCTGACCTGCGCAGTTTTGGACAGGAGTTCGAGCATGAGCGTTGGCAGATCCTTGCCCGCCGCCACCGCGACCTCATCCATGAAGGCCTGATAGACGAAGGCCAGCGCATTGGAGCCGGGCGCGCGCAGCCAGCCTGTGGGCATGTTGGTCGCCAGGAAGCTTTGTTCCAGCAGCACATTGTCCAGAAGGCCCGCGGGCAATTCGCCGGGCGACAATTCGGCCGACCGCACCGGCTTGCCATCCTTGCCGAAGGTGATGAAATGATCGTGGAAGGCAGTCAGCGCGCCGCTCTTGTCCAGCGCCGCGCGGAAGCCGTGCCACCCCGCCGGGCGATAGAAATCGCGGCGCATGTCGTCGGCGCGGGAGAAGAGCAGTTTGACCGGCACGCCCGGCACCTGCGCGGCGACAAGCGCCGCCTGCACCATATAATCGTTCATCAGCCGCCGCCCGAACCCGCCCCCGATGCGCGTGAAATTGATGCGGATTTTCTCCGGCGGCAGATTGAGCGCCTTGGCCACAAGCCCGCGCCCGCTTTCCGGGTTCTGGGTCGGCGCCCAAATCTCGATGGAACCATCCTTGAAAAGGGCGGTGCAATTTTGCGGTTCCAGCGTGGCGTGGGCGAGGAAGGGATAGCTGTAATCGGCAGTCACGACCTTGCCCGCCGACGCGAATACCGTATCGATATTGCCGGTACGCACAATGTCGCCATCCGATTTGCCCTTCGCGCGGGTGGCCGCCTGCGCGGCATAGTCCTGCGTCGAAAAACCGGTGACCGCGCTATCGTCCCATTCGACTTTCAGCGTCTCGCGCGCCTGATTGGCGGTCCACCAGCTCTTGGCGAGGATGGCGACCCCGTCAAAGCCCGATTCGGGCGTGCCATCGCCCTTGATCGTCAGCACATGGGCGATGCCGGGCAGCGCGCGGACCGAGTCCAGATTGGCCGATTTGAAGGTGCCGCCGAACGCCGGGCAGGTTTCCAGCACGGCATAGAGCATGTCCGGCAGCTTGAAATCGATGCCGAACAGCGGCTTGCCCGAGACGATGGCGGGAGTATCGACGCCGCCGATTGACTGGCCGATGATGCGGAAGCCGGCCGGGTCTTTCAGGGTGAGCGTCGCAGGATCGGGCGGGGTGAGCTTTGCGGCGGCGGTGGCGAGCGCGGCGTAGGGGATTGACTTGCCCGTCTTGGGATCGGTCACCTTGCCGCTGTCCGTCGTCAGCGTGTCTGCGGCAACGCCCCATTGCGCCGCTGCGGCGGCGACCAGCATCGCCCGCGCCGCTGCGCCCGCCTGCCGCGTGGGCAGCCATTCGCGCGGGGTCGTGCGGCTGCCGCCTGCGCTCTGGCCGCCGAAAATCTTGACGTCGGCATGGGTCTGTTCGATGCTGACCTGCGCCCAGTCGACGTCCAGTTCCTCGGCGATCAGCATCGGCAGCATCGTCTTGGCACCCTGGCCAATCTCGGCATTTTTCGCGCCGATGATGACGCGATTATCGGGCAGGATGCGGATGAAGGCGTTGAGGATGACCGGGCTGCCGTCCGCCGCCAGCGCCATCGGCACGGTGAGGTCGAACAGCAAACCGCCGCCAGCGATCAGCGAGGCGGAGATGAAGGCCCGGCGGGAGAGGGTCGCGGCGCTCATGCGACGGCTGCCTTGATCGCGGCGCGGATGCGGACATAGGTGGAGCAGCGGCACAGATTGCCGATCATCGCGGCGTCAATATCCTCGTCGGTCGGTCTGGGCGTCTGGCTGAGCAAAGCGGTGGCGCTCATGATCTGCCCAGCCTGGCAATAGCCGCATTGCGGCACGTCCTGCGCGATCCAGCTGGCAGCAATGCGCTTGCCGACATCGGTGGCGGCCGCGCCCTCGATCGTGGTGATCGCCGCGCCCTTCACATCGCCCAGCAGGGTCTGGCAGGATCGCACCGCCTGCCCGTCGACATGGACGGTGCAGGCCCCGCACAGGCCCGCGCCGCAGCCGAACTTGGTGCCGACCAGGTCGAGATCCTCGCGCAATACCCACAGCAACGGCTTGGCCGAATCGACCTCCACCTGCCGCTTGGCTCCATTTACCGTCAGACTGATCGCCATCTCGCCCACCTTAGACTGTATCACCCGCATTAGAGGCTGATCGGCAGGCATCTGTCCAGTCGGTTCAGTGCTACGGCGTCCCGCGCAAAGCTACGTCAATCGCCCCATTGGTCGCGCATGAATCGCGCTCTAGCCTTTGGCGCGACACAGGCATCGGGGGCAGGACTGTATGACGTTCAAACGCATGGCACTGGGCGCGCTGCTGGCTGCGACGGTGATTTCATCAGCGGCGGTGATCGCCCAATCGGACAAGCCCGCAATCCCCGCCGCGCTGGAAGCCAAGATCAAGGGACTGTCCAAGGCCAAGCGCGATTTCCTGATTTCCGACCCGGCCGAAATGTTTGCCGGTTCCTACGACAAATTGTTCGAGCGGCTGCAGACCAAGACTCCGCAGGAAATCGACGCCTATATCGAAGGGATGATGGCGGCGGTCGAGGCGTCCAAGTTCAACGCCAAGACCGATATGGCCGCGATCCCGCTCGACACCGACAATGAGGATTTCAACGGCTGGAAGCTGCGCCGCCCCGACGGGCTGGACCCCAAGCGCGAGGCCGGGCCATTTTCTCTAAGCTATTATGCCCACAGCATGGGCGGTGGCGGCGTCTATGGCGGCGGCATCGCGACCTTTGCCGGTGCGCCGGTCGCGATCTTCCCCGAAGATCTGGTTGCGGGCAAGGTGGACGTGGCGATCGTCGGCGCGCCGCTGGACATGGGATCGGGCTATCGCGGGGCGAAGGGCGGGCCGTCGGCGATGCGGACCCAATATGGCGCGGGCGGCATCGACATGTTCACCATGGTCGATCCGTCGAAGGAGCTGAAGATCGTCGATTATGGCGACATCGCGATCGACAATATGTCGACCGAACGCTCCGTCGCTCATGTCCGCGAGCGGGTGGCGGAAATTGCCCGCACCGGCGCGCTGCCTTTCATCGTCGGGGGCGACCATAGCCTGGAATATAGCGATGTGGCGGGGCTGGCCGACGTCCATGGCAAGGGCAGTTTTGGCGTGGTTCATTTTGATTCCCACTATGACGCAGGCAAGGGCGGGGTCCATTTCATCACCCATGGCGCCCCGGTCTATCGCGCGGTCAAGGAAGGCCATGTCCAGGGCAAAAACTATATCCAGGTCGGGCTGCGTGGGCCGTGGCCGGAAAAGGAAGGCTTTGAATGGATGCGCGACAATGGCGTACGTTATCACGCGATGCCGGAAATCGAGAAAGATGGCTGGGCCGCCACCATGGAGCGGGCGCTGAAGGAAGCGCGGGAAAGCGGCAAGAAAATCTTTATCTCGTTCGACGTCGATGTGCTGGACCCGGCCTTCATTCCCGGCACCGGCACGCCGGTTCCGGGCGGACTGACCATGCGCGAAGCGATCCCGATCGTGCGACGGCTGTGCGCGGAAAATGAGCTGGTGGGCTTCGAGATCGTCGAACTCGCCCCCGTGCTGGACCCGACCTATCGCAGCGCCTTGAACGCCAATTTCATCATGCACGCCTGCCTGACCGGGGTAGCGATGCGCAAGAAGGGGATCAAACAGGTGGGCTATCTGTCCGACCTGACGACCGAACATGGCCAGCCGGGCTATGGCGAGAAAGCCGCGAAGGAGGGCAAGACCGAGAAGGTCGATCCGGGTTACGGGCGGGGCGGGCGGCGGCGTCCAACGACCTGAGTCTTGGCGCAGCGTGTTCCCACGCAGACGGGAACACTTCGCTCAATGAGACCGGTTGATGGCGGGCCAGAGCCGCCCTTTCGTTCCATACGTCATATGCCCCATGTCGTGACCTGCCGCGCCTGATCAGATGGAGTCCATGACCCTGCAACGCGCCATCACCGTGCCGCCCAAGTCCCGGCACCAGCGCGTCGATGGCCGCGCCATGGTGGCGTTCGGGGCGCGCGGTATTCGCGACATGATGCAGGTCGCACCGGCCCGGCTGCTGTTTCCGCAAGGGCGGGAGGGTGATTTTCCGCTGGCCGTCACTGTGACTACCTGCGGCGGTCTGACCGGGGGGGACCGGCTGGCGCTCGACATCATCGTCGATCCGGGGGTGGGCGCGACGATCGTGCCGCAGGCGGCGGAGAAACTCTACCGCGCGCTGGACGAGGACGAACCCACCCGCATCGAAACCCGCATCAGTATCGGCGCGGGCGCGACCTGCGAATGGCTGGCGCAGGAAGCGATCCTGTTCGACCGCAGCAAGATGCGCCGCACACTGGAGGCCGACATGGCCCCCGACGCGCGCATGTTGGCAATGGAGATGCTGGTGCTGGGGCGCAGCGCCATGGGGGAAAGTTATCAAAGCGGGCTGATCCACGACAGCTGGCGCATCCGCCGGGGCGGGCGGCTGGTCTGGGCGGATGCACTGCATGTCGAGGGCGATTTTGCGTCACAAGGTCGCGCGCCCTTTGGGTTTGGCGATGCGACCGCGATTGCCACATTGGTCTATGCCGGGCCGGATGCCGCCGACTATCTCGATCTGGCCCGCACTTTGGTCGACGCACCGACCGGTGGCGCGACCAGCTTTGACGGCTTGCTGATCCTGCGGCTGACCCGCAACGACGCGCAAGCGCTGCGCAAGGATGTGATGCGTGCGGCAGGCGTGTTGCGCGCGGCGATATTCGGACTGTCGCCCTCCATGCCCACAATCTGCTATTGTTAAGCCCATGAACCTGACGCCGCGCGAAAAGGATAAATTGCTGGTCGCGATGGCCGCCATGGTTGCGCGGCAGAGGCTGGCGCGCGGGGTGAAGCTGAACCATCCCGAAGCGATCGCCCTGATCACCGACCATGTGGTGGAGGGCGCACGCGACGGCCAGTCGGTCGCGACGCTGATGGCCAGCGGCGGCCATGTCCTGACTCGCGATCAGGTGATGGAGGGTATCGCCGAGATGATCCACGACATTCAGGTGGAGGCGACCTTCCCGGATGGGACCAAGCTCGTCACCGTGCATCGGCCGATCCGGTGAGCGGCGTTCATAAACCTCCGTTCGGTTGTGGGCGTTGAACGCATGATCCCCGGCGAAATCATCCCCGCCGCTGGCGACATCGTCCTGAACGCAGGGCGGGTGCCGATCAGCCTGACCGTCGCCAATAGCGGCGACCGGCCGATCCAGGTCGGCAGCCATTATCATTTCGCCGAGACGAACCCTGCCCTCCTGTTCGATCGCGACGCAGCGCGCGGCTATCGGCTGGATATTGCGTCCGGCACCGCCGTCCGTTTCGAGCCGGGGCAGAGCCGGGACGTCCAACTCATCCCTTATGCGGGGGACAGGATCGTCATCGGTTTTCGCGGTGATGTGATGGGGGAATTGTGAGAACGTCTCTCTCTCCGTTCGCCTTGAGCGAAGTCGAAGGGGTCGGCAGCGCGAAGCGAAGCCACTTCGCTCCGCTCAGTAGAAGGCTTCGACTTCGCTCAGCCCGAACGGGGAAGAAGGAAGCATTATGCCCGTAATCATCCCTCGCCGCGCCTATGCCGGGATGTTCGGCCCGACCACCGGCGACCGGGTGCGGCTGGGCGACTCCTCCCTCCTCATCCGGGTCGAGGACGACCTGACTGTCTATGGCGAGGAGGTGAAGTTTGGGGGCGGCAAGGTGATCCGCGACGGCATGGGGCAAAGCCAGATGAGCCGCGCGGACGGCGCGCCCGACACAGTCATCACCAACGCGCTGATCCTCGACCATTGGGGGATTATCAAGGCGGACGTATCGATCCGCGATGGCCGCATCGCCGCGATCGGCAAGGCGGGCAACCCGGACGTCCAGCCCGGCGTCACCATTCCCATCGGTCCCGGTACGGAGATTGTCGCAGGCGAAGGCCGTATCCTGACCGCCGGTGGCATCGACGCGCATATCCATTTCATCTGCCCGCAACAGGTGGAGGAAGCGCTCAACGCAGGCATCACCACCATGCTGGGTGGCGGCACCGGCCCGGCGCATGGCACGCTGGCGACGACCTGCACGCCGGGCGGCTGGCATATCGGACGCATGTTGCAAGCGTTGGAAACCATGCCGATGAATTTCGGGCTGATGGGCAAGGGCAATGCCAGCCAGCCTGCCGCGCTGGTCGAAATGATCCACGCGGGGGCGTGTGGCCTGAAGCTGCACGAGGATTGGGGGACCACCCCTGCCGCGATCGACTGCTGCCTGTCGGTCGCGGACGAGTTTGATATTCAGGTCGCGATCCATACCGATACGCTGAACGAAGCCGGCTTCGTCGAAAGCACGATCGGCGCGTTCAAGGGGCGTACCATCCACGCCTTCCACACCGAGGGTGCGGGCGGCGGTCATGCGCCCGACATCATCAAGCTGGCGGGCCTGCCCAACGTCCTGCCCTCCTCCACCAACCCGACCCGGCCCTATACCGTCAACACGATCGAGGAACATCTCGACATGCTGATGGTCTGTCACCATCTCGACCCCCGCATCGCCGAGGACGTCGCCTTCGCCGACAGCCGCATCCGCAAGGAGACGATCGCGGCGGAGGATATTCTCCACGACCTTGGTGCCTTCTCGATGATGTCGTCGGACAGCCAGGCGATGGGGCGGGTGGGGGAGACGATCATCCGCTGCTGGCAGAGTGCCGACAAGATGAAGCAGCAGCGCGGGTCGTTGGGATCGGACGACGCCGACAGCGACAATTTCCGCGCCAAACGCTATATTGCCAAATATACGATTAACCCGGCCATCGCCCATGGCATCAGCCATATCGTCGGCTCGATCGCGGTGGGGAAGCTGGCCGATCTGGTGCTGTGGTCCCCTGCCTTTTTCGCGGTAAAGCCCGATCTGGTGATCAAGGGCGGCAGCATCGCGACCGCACCGATGGGCGATCCCAATGCCAGCATCCCGACGCCCCAGCCGGTCCATTACCGCCCGATGTTCGGCAGCATGGGCCGAGCGGGCGCAATGTCGGCGGTGCATTTCGTATCGGCGGCGGGGATAGCGGACGGGATCGGTGAACGGCTGCAACTGGCGCGGCCATTGGAGGCGGTACGCAACACGCGCGGGGGGATCGGCAAGGCGTCGATGGTTTTGAACGACGCGATGCCCGACATTCAGGTCGATCCCGAAACCTATGAGGTGCGGGCCGATGGCGAGTTACTGACATGCGAACCGGCGACTGTATTGCCGTTTGCTCAGAGATATTTCCTGTTTTGATGGCTCAGAACCTTCTCCTTACCATCGTCATTCCCGCGCAGGCGGGAACCCATCTCCCAACCTCTCATCTAGGGCAAGGGCCGGAGATGGATCCCCGCCTGCGCGGGGATGACGAGATTGGTTACGAAAGAAACGTAACATGCTGACCGCCCATGACGTCATCCCCCACGGCCACTGGTCCGGCCCTGCCGCCGACCATATCATGCTGGATCATGACGCGCGCCACCGCCGCCGCTGGGTCTACACCGCCGACCATGGTACGCTGTTCCTGCTCGACCTGGCTCGTGCGACGGTGCTGAATCATGGCGATGCGGTGCAACTGTCCGACGGGCGGCTGGTCGAAATCCTCGCCGCGCCCGAAGCGCTGGTCGAGGTCACCGCCGCAGACCCGTCCGCGATGATCCGCCTTGCCTGGCATATCGGCAACCGGCATCTGCCCGCCGAACTGCACCCCCATGCCATCCGTCTGCGCGACGACCATGTCATCAACGCCATGCTGGAGGGGCTGGGCGCGACCGTCACGAAAATCCACGCCCCCTTCACGCCGGAGGGCGGTGCTTATTCTGGCGGCGGCCATCATCATCACGCGCACGACCACCATGCTGGCTGACGCCGCGCTTCACCGCCTGCTGGCCTGGACCTCGCCCTCCTATCCGGTGGGCAGTTTCACCTACAGCCATGGACTGGAAACCGCAGTCGAGGATGGCCGCATCACTACCGCTGGCCATGTCACCGCCTATGTCGAGGCGGTGCTGGCGCGGGGCGGCGGCTGGATCGATGCCGTGCTGTTCGTTCACGCCCACCGCGCTGCGCAGGATGACGCTGCGTTCGATGCCTTGTCCGAACTCGCCGCCGCTTTTCGCGGCAGCAGCGAAACCGCGCTCGAAAGCCGCCAGCAGGGTGGCTCCTTCCTGTCGGTCACGCGGCGGGCATGGCCGCACCCCGCACTCGACTCTTTCGCGGCACGCAACGGCGATGACCCCATCGCCCATGCCACCGTCATGGCGCTGGCCTGCGCCGTACACAACATACCGCTGGAACCGGCGCTGCACGGCTGGCTGCACGCGACCGCCGCCAATCTCGTCTCGGCGGGCGTGCGGCTCGTGCCATTGGGCCAGACCGATGGCCAGTTGGCGCTCGCCGCGCTATCCCATGCCATTCCCGCCATTGTAGAGAAGGCGCTCCACACGCCGCTCGACGATCTCGGCACCGCCGCACCAGACCTTGAACTCGCCAGCCTTTCCCACGAAACACTTTATACAAGGTTGTTCCGATCATGAATCCGGTTTCTTCTGGTCATAACGGTCCCCTGCGCATCGGCATTGGCGGCCCGGTCGGCTCCGGCAAGACCGCGCTGACCGACCGGCTGTGCAAGGCGATGCGCGACCATTATAATATCGCGGCCATCACCAATGACATTTACACCCGCGAGGATGCGGAGTTTCTCACCCGATCCGGCGCGCTGGTGCCTGAACGGATCATGGGCGTGGAAACCGGCGGCTGCCCGCACACCGCGATCCGCGAGGATGCCAGCATCAATCTGGCCGCCGTCGATACGATGCACCGCAAATTTCCCGGCCTGGAACTCATCTTCATCGAAAGCGGCGGCGACAATCTGGCCGCGACATTCTCGCCCGAACTGGCCGACATCACCATCTATGTCATCGACGTGTCGGCGGGCGACAAGATTCCGCGCAAGGGCGGCCCCGGCATCACCCGGTCCGACCTGCTGCTGATCAACAAGATCGACCTGGCTCCGCTGGTCGGCGCGGATCTGGGCGTGATGGACCGTGACGCGAAGAAGATGCGCGGGGAGCGCCCCTTCCTGTTCACCAACCTCAAGGACAATATCGGGCTGCAAGCGGTCATCGACTTCATCGTGGCGACCGGCGGCCTGCGCCCCTTCCCTGCCGCGATCTGATGGATCGCGCCGCCTATGTCCTGCGCGAAAAGCGGCTCTACAATAAATGGGTCGCCAGCCAGACATTGGAGGATTATGCCCTGCGCTACACCGCCGACAGCGCCCGGCGCTGGTCGGCGGGGCAGGTCGCCAATACCGCTATCGGCGCGACTGCCTTTCTGGCCTGCGAAGCGATCGGCGCGTCGATTACGCTCACCTATGGCTTTGCCAACAGCGTCGCGGCCATCGCTGCCGCCGTCGCGCTTATGTTCATCATCGGCCTGCCAATCGCCTATCATGCTGCAAAGCATGGGCTGGACATCGACCTGCTGACACGCGGCGCGGGGTTCGGCTATCTTGGCTCCACCCTCACCTCCTTGATCTACGCCAGCTTCACCTTCCTGCTCTTCTCGGTCGAAGCGACGATCATGGCGGTCGCGCTGACCGCGATGACAGGCATGGCGATGAGCATCGCCTATCTGGTAAGCGCGCTGGTGGTGATCCCCATTGCCCTCTACGGCATGAGCGCCATCACACGGTTCCAGAACGCGACGCAGGGCATCTGGATCGCGCTGCAAATCGCGCCCATTGCCTATATCATCTGGTCCGGCCCGACGGCGCTTGCGGAATGGTCCCGCTTCACCGGCCAGTTGGGCGCGAAAGATGGCAGCGTCAGCCTGCTTTGTTTCGGCTTCGCGCTTTCCACCCTCCTCTCGCTTCTCCCCCAGATCGGCGAGCAGGCGGATTATCTGCGCTTCCTCCCCAGCGCCAAAAAGATCGGCAAGGGCAAATGGTGGGCGGCGATGCTGGCGGGCGGACCGGGCTGGACACTGATCGGCGGCATGAAGCTGCTGCTTGGCTCCTGGCTCGCCCATTATCTGATCGGCGGCGCGGCTTTGGCCAGTGACGCCTCCAACCCGACGGCCATGTTCCACGCGATCTTCACCGCCATGTCGGGCCATGCAGGACTGTCGCTCGTCATCACCGGGCTGTTCGTGATCGTCTGCCAATTGAAGATCAATGTCACCAACGCCTATGCCGGCTCGATCGCCTGGTCCAATTTCTTCGCTCGCCTGACCCACAGCCATCCCGGCCGCGTCGTATGGCTGATCTTCAACGTATTGCTCGCACTATTGCTGATGGAAGTCGGCATTTTCGACGCGATCGAGGCGATATTGATCCTCTACGCCACCGCTGCGGCAGGCTGGATCGGGGCGCTAGCCGCCGATCTCATGATCTCCAAGCCGCTCGGCCTTTCCCCCGCCGGAATCGAATTCAAGCGCGCACACCTCTATGACATCAATCCGGTTGGCATCGGCGCGATGCTCTTGTCGATCCTGATATCGGGCAGCGCGCATCTGGGCCTGCTGGGCGATGTGGCGCAGGCCTTCGCGCCCGTCGTTGGTATGGCGGTCGCCTTCATGGCGGCACCACTGATCGCTCTGCTCACCCATGGCCGCTATTATATCGCCCGCCGTGCCGAGGTGACGGAGGGGGACGACATCAAGACCTGCATCATCTGCGAAAACAGCTTCCAGCCGGTCGATATGGCGCATTGCCCCATGTTTGCCGCGCCGATCTGCTCGCTCTGCTGCACGCTGGAGGCGCGGTGCCACGACCGCTGCAAAAGCGACAGCCGCGCCACGCAGCAGGCCGCGCGCTGGCTCGAACGGCTGCTCCCGCAACGCATAGCCCGTTACGTCCATACGCCGGTCGGCCATTTCATCGCCGTCATGGCCGCGATCACCATTGCCAATGCCGCCCTGCTCGGCGGCATCAACTGGCAGATCGGCCGCCGGATGCCGGACATTGCGGCGGAAATGTCCGGCCTGATGCTGGGGCTGTTCCTGCTTTTTTCGCTGTTCGGCGGGGTCATCGCCTGGATGATCGTGCTGGCCCATCAAAGCCGCCGCTCCGCTATGCAGGAAAGCGAGCATCATGTGCAGAAGCTGATGGAAGAGGTGATCGCCCATGACGTGACTGGCACGCAGTTGCAAAAAGCGAAGGAAGCCGCCGAATCCGCCAATGCCGCCAAGAGCCGCTATCTCGTCAGCGTCAGCCATGAAATCCGATCGCCGCTCAACTCCATCTATGGCTATGCCCAGTTGATGGAACGCGGCCATGACATCGCCCCGGTCGAAGCCGCCAAGATCATCCGCCGCAGCGCCGAACATCTCACCAATCTGGTCGAAGGGCTGCTGGACATCAGCCAGGTCGAAAGCGGTGTGCTGCGCATCAGCAGCGAAACCGTGCGCCTGGCCCCCTTTGTCGACCAGATCGCCAACATGTTCCGACCGCAGGCGCAGTCGAAGGGCATCGAATTTCTCTTCGAGCGCCCCGACCAGCTGCCCGATTTCGTGCGCACCGACCAGAAACGCCTACGCCAAATCCTGATCAACCTGCTGTCCAACGCGATCAAGTTCACCCGCACCGGCTCCGTCACCTTCCGCGTCGCCTATCGCAGCCAGATGGCGACCTTCGACATTATCGACACCGGCATCGGTATCGCGCCCGATGATTTGAAGCGCGTGTTCGACCCGTTCGATCGCGGCAGCAACCCGGATGCGCAGCGTCAGAAAGGGATCGGCCTTGGCCTGTCGATCACCCAGGCGCTGGTGCAGATATTGGGCGGCGACCTGTCCGTCGTCAGTGAATCCGGTCGCGGAACGCAGTTCACAGTCCGCCTGATGCTGGGTCATGTCGCCAACCCGGTCGAGGATGCGCCGCCGGTGGACCGGATTTCGGGCTATGTCGGCGACCGGCGCAAGATATTGCTGATCGACGATGATCCGGCGCAGGTCGCGGTGCTGCGCGGGCTGCTCGAACCGCTCGACTTCACCGTCATGGAGGCGCTGAGCGGCCGCGCGGGGCTGGAGATTGCCGCCCGCGATGCGCCCGACATCATCCTGCTCGATATCTCCATGCCCGGCGAATCCGGCTGGGACATCAGCCGGGCGCTACGCGCGAAACTGGGTGGGACGGTGCGGATCATCATGGTGTCGGCCAATGCCCATGAATATCATCGCGGCGGGGACGGGCAGGCGGCGCATGACATGTTCCTGATGAAACCGGTCGATCTCGACGCGCTGCTGGACGCGATCGCCGATCAGTTGCACATCCGCTGGACCGGCGACGCCCCGCCGCCGCCTGCGCCAGCGCCCGACGAGTTTGACGTGCCTGTCTTGCCAGACGACGCGCTGCCCATCCTGGCCGATATCGAGCAGAAGGCGATCATCGGCCATGTGCGCGGTATCGAATCGAGCATCCGCGCGCTCGAAGCGGCCGTGCCGGAGGCCCAGCCGCTCGTCGCCCGGATGCTTGCCCATCTCGACCGTTTCGACCTTAAGGGGCTGATAAAAATCATAAGGGCCGTCAAATGACCACACCCCATGCCGACACCGTCCTCGTCGTCGACGATACGCCGGAATCGCTCCGTTTCCTGACCGACACGCTGGAGGCCGCGAATATCTCCGTCCTCATCGCCACCAGCGGCGAAGCGGCGCTCGAACTGCTGGCCCATGTAACGCCCGACCTGATCCTGATGGATGCGGTGATGCCCGGCCTTGACGGCTTTGAAACCACCCGCGCGATCAAGCAGATGCCGCGCGGCGCGCCGGTGCCCATCATCTTCATGACCGGCCTTACCGAAAGCGAGCATGTCGTCCATGCGCTGGAGGCGGGCGGCGTCGATTATGTGCGCAAGCCGATCGTGGTCGAGGAATTACTTGCCCGCGTCCGCGTCCATATGGCCAATGCGCGCCAGACGCAGGGTGGGCATTATGCGCTCGACGCGACCGGCCGCAACCTGATCGCGGTCGGCAGCGACGGCGCGCTGTCGTGGCGCACGCCCGGCGCGGACAAACTCATGGAAGCGCTCGAACCCGGCTGGTCGCGCACCGACGTCGCACTGCCCGCGATGCTGCGGACGCCGGTCGGACGCCTGCTGCCCGACGATCTGCCCGCAGGCACCACGGTCAAGACCGACAGTCCCGGTGGCGACACGGTGGAACTGATCATCGTCGGTCGCCCCCGTGCAGGCGAAACCCTCATCCGCCTCAATCATCTGGACCCTCAGGCCGACATTGCCCGGCTGCAAAGCCATTTCGCCCTGACCCAGCGCGAAGCCGAAGTGCTGCTATGGATCAGCTATGGCAAACCCAACCGCGTGATCAGCGAGATATTGGTGATCAGCCCGCGCACCGTGAACAAGCATCTGGAGCAGATTTTCGAGAAATTGGGCGTGGAGACACGGGCGGCGGCGGCAGCCTTCGCAGTCAGGATCATCGCGCAATAGGCACGCCTTATTGGCGGCTAGCCTCAATGCGTTTCGTCCATGCCGAAAAGGCGAGGGTGACGAGCCAGCCGACCACAGCATAGCCGCCGAGCCACAGCAGAAACGCCGCAGCATCGCCCATCAGGACAAAAACAGCCCCTGGCAACAGGCTGGCGGCCGTGAGCAGTCGGCGCGCCGTCGTCCCCTGCACCCCGCCGGGCAATTTGATGCTCCGCCGCCGCTTGGGATCGCCCAGGCACAGGAGCGCCAGAAGTCCCGCGGAAATGGCGATCGAGGCGATCAGCATGGCCATCATTCCGCGGCCTGCAAGACGCGATGCCCAGCGCCCTGGCGGCTCTGGCTGGTCCGAAGAACCGACCATAGCAACATGCCGCCGGTCAGCAGGAAAGCCAGATCCAGCGCTACGATGACCGGCTGCCCCGCTGCCATTGCGCTCGCCCAGCCGGGGCCACCGGTCAGCAGGCGCAGCGGCAGCAGGATCAGCATGATGGCCGCCATCGCCCCTTGCAGCACACGCGCGAAGGCGGTGCTGGTCGGCCACAGGAAACCGGCCAGGATGATAGCGGCAGAGGCGATCAGGAAACTCGCAGGCGTCCAGTAGGTCGCGCTACCCATCGGCATGGCGACAAGGAAGGCAGCGGTAGAGGCCAGCAACGCAACCGGCAAGCCAAGCCCGACGATCACCAGCGCGCGGTCGAGCCAGCCGAGCGATCGCGCGCCCTCCTCCCGCCGCACCAGCCACAGGCGGATGCCGGTATAGGTGACGTAGCACATGGCAAAACCCAGGCCGAACCAGATCGCCTTGGACAGCATCCCGGCGAAATTGCCGAAGTGCAGCGGCGACATGATCGCGGCCAGCGTGCCGCCCGCGGATGGCGCGGGGCCGATCAGCGGCTTGACCTGATTGAACTGCGCCGTTGCCCCGTCATAGAGCAGGGAAATGGGGGCAAGGCCGCCGCTTTTGGGCGGATGATAGGTCGTCACCTTGGCATCGGCCCGCCCGTAATTCTCGACCGCGACGAAGGTCGGAACAGCGCCCGCCCGCACGATCGCATCGCTCGTGATACGGTCGAAATTGCCGATAGCGGCAGGGCGCGGATCGGGCTTGCCGGGGGTGCCATAGACCGCTTCGGTCAGGGCCACGACGTCGCCACCAAAGGCCGCCATTGCGACGATCGGCACGCCGATCGTGCCGAAGAAGGAGAAGAAGCTGCCCGTAAAGGCCAGGATGAAGGCGAAGGGCAGGCTCCATGTGCCAGCCACGCTGTGCCGGTCGCGATTGACCAGCACCGGGTTCGCCTTGCGCCGCAGCGTGAAGATATCCTTGAGCAGGTGTCGGTGGATCAGCAGGCCGGATACCGCCGCGACCAGCATCGACAGGCCGACGATCCCGGTCAGCAACAGCCCCCAGGGATTGGGGACATGCAGTCGCACATGGGTATCGACCAGAAAGCTGCTCAGCGCATTGTCGTTGCGCGGGCCGTACACATCCTCGTCAGTCCCCTGCTGGCTGTGCGTGACACGGCCATCCTTGCCGACAACATAGAAGATGCCCCGGCTGATTAGTTCGCCCTTGTCCATCTCGTGCCGGTGGAAGAAAGCGCCCAGATCATGGTCACCCACCTCGAACAGGTCGACCGCCTCATGATATTGCTTGGGCGTGCGGTCGCCCAGCGCGCGCATCGTGTCCGCCATCGGCCGCTCGAACGCCGATTGCGACGTGATATGGCCCGCCGACCAAGTGCCGATCTCCTCGGCGAACACTGCCGCCGTGCCAGTCAGTACCACCGCATAGAGCAGCAAGCCGAGCAAGATGCCCGACCAGCCATGCACCGCGACCATCGCTTTGGTTTCATCCTTGGGCAGGTGGATCATCGATGGCTCTCCGTTGCGGCGGGTTGTGTTGCGCCAAATTTCTGCGCGATCAGCCCGCCATGGATCGCTAACAATACCCCGGCCACGATCGCGATCCGGCCGAGCCGCCGGTCAAGACAGGCGTGAAAGAACAGCCCGGCCCAGATCAGCGGCACCAATATCAGCGGGAGCACAAGATTATCGATCCCTGCCGCCCCGCCCGGCAGCCACAGCGCCATGCCCGCCATCATGACGAGCGCCACGATCACCGCCCCCGGTCCGGCGAGCGCTATGCGTATCCAGCGGCGTGATCGGGGCGACATGGCAAAACCTCAATGGAACATCGCCAATTCCATATCGCCGTTATTGCATATTGCAAGTCATTATCATCAGTAGCGACGGACAATATGTCGCTCAACGCAGCGGATCGCATCTCATTTCCGCTTGGCTGCCGCCGCCGCTGCGGTACGGTCCAATGCGCGGCGTTCAGCGGGGCTGGCGCTGTTATAGGTTTCTTCCGCCACCAGTGCGCGCCAGCGGTCCAGACGCGCGGGTGTCAGCGTGCCACTCGCGATCGCCGCCAGAACCGCGCACCCCGGCTCTCCCTTGTGGGCGCAGTCCGAAAAGCGGCACTGCTCCGCTGCCTCGACTATGTCGGCGAACACGACGGCAAGGCCCGACGCCACGTCGGTCAGTTGCAATTCGCGCATCCCCGGCGTGTCGAGCAACCAGCCGCCATGGTCCAGCCTGTGCATCTCCCGCACGGTCGTGGTATGCCGCCCCGTGCCGTCGGCCTTGCGGATATCCTGGGTCGCGATGCTGTCCGATCCGCGCAGGGTGTTGACCAGCGTGGATTTGCCAACGCCGGACGACCCGACCAGCGCGACGGTTTGCCCCTTGCCACACCAGTCGGAGAGGCGCGCCGCACTGGCGGGGTCTTTGCCATTGATGGTTTCCACCTGCAATCCCGGCTGCAAGTCACGCGCAGCAGCCGCGAAAGCCTCTGGCGTATCGGTCAGATCGGTCTTGGTCAGAACGATCACGGGATGTACGCCCACCTCGCGCGCCAGGATCAAATAGCGTTCCAGCCGGGGGATGCTGAAATCCTGGTTGCAGGACGCGACGATGAAGAGCGTGTCGACATTGGCGGCGATCAGCTGAGTTTTCTGGTCACCGCCGGGCGCACGCCGCTTGAACAGGTTGGCGCGCTTAAGAATCTGCGTGATCTGGAGCGTGACAGGATCGACCAGCACCCAGTCGCCAACGGTGGGATGATCCTCCGCTGCCAGGCCATCGCCAAAGCCGGGCTGGATATCGAGCGCCCCGCCCTCCCCTGCCACCGCGATCTTCCCGCGATGCACCGCCATCACACGATATGGCTTGGCCCCGCTCTCGTCAGCCTGCGGGACTTGTGCGCTGAAAAAGGCGCGCCAGCCAAGCTCGTCCAACGTCTGATGAGGTGATTCCATACATTCTGCCATGCCGCTCAAATGGCCGTTTGTATAGGGAGCGTTGCGCGCGCCTAAAGGGTAACACCGCGTTTCCAGATGCCGATGGAGCGTTCGTCATTGCGCTCATTACAGGCCTGCGCGCCACTGGCGACCGCGACGATGCGATCCAGCAAAGCGTCCGCGGCGGCATCCATGCCATCGGTCAGGACCATCCCGGCGTCAAAGTCGATCCAGCCCGGCTTGGCCGCTGCCAGCGCAGTGTTGGACGCGATCTTCATCGTCGGCACCGGACTGCCCAGCGGCGTGCCGCGACCCGTGGAAAACAATGTCAGCGTCACGCCCGCTGCCGCCAGCGCAGTCGTCGATACCGCGTCATTGCCCGGCGCCTCCAATATCGTCAGCCCGTGCCGGGTCGCGATATGACCATAATCGATGACATCCACGACGCGCGCCAGACCGCCCTTTTGCACCGCACCGAGCGATTTCTCCTCCAGCGTAGTGATGCCGCCTGCGATATTGCCGGGGCTGGGATTTTCCGACACCGGCTCACCATGGTCCAGAAAATAGCGTTTGAAGCGATTGACCACTTGCGTCAGCCGATCGAACACCGCCTGGCTCTCCGCCCGCGCCAGCAGCAATTGCTCCGCGCCGAACATTTCGGGGATTTCGGTCAGGACCGCCGTTCCGCCCGCCTGGGTAACCGCGTCCGCCATCCGGCCGATCAGCGGATTGGCGGTCAGGCCGCTCATCGCGTCGGAGCCACCGCATTTGACCCCCAGCCGCAGAGCCGACAGCGGCACAGACTGGCGCACATCCTGCGCCATCAGATCGGCCAGCGCTTCCAGCGCCGCCTTGCCCGCAGCAAATTCATCCTGCTCGCTCTGCGCCCGCACAGTGCGGACCCGTTCCAGTTTTTCTGGTGGGATCTGCGCCAATATCAGGTCAAGCTGGTTGGATTCGCAGCCCAGCCCGACAATCAGCACGCCGCCTGCATTGGGGTTTTGCGCCAGCGAAGCAAGGATCGCAGTCGTGCCTTCCAGATCATGGCCCAGTTGCGAGCAGCCAAAGGGATGGTTGAACGCATGGACGCCGTCGACATGGTCGCCGACCAGACCTTCGCCCCAGCGCGCCAGCCTTTCGCCAAGTCGGCCGACGCAGCCGACCGAGGGCAATATCCAGATTTCATTGCGGATACCGACGCTGCCGTCCTGCCGGACATAGCCCATGAAACCGGGACGGTCATCGCCCGGCACTTCGGCCGGTTCCACAGGCTTGGCCACATAGTCATAGGTCAGTTCACCACGCAGGGCTGTCTGCACATTATGACTATGCACATGCTCACCGACGCCGATCGACTGCGTCGCCGTGCCGATCGACGCGCGATAACGACGCACGGCACTACCGACAGATATGTCATGGACCGCGAATTTGTGGCCCGGCGCGATCGCATCGACAATGGTCACTTGGCGATCGCCGATGGCAACCACATGCCCCGGCACGAGCGGCATCAACGCAACGGCTACATCGTCGTCCCGCGCGACTTGCAGCGCCATGATTTCTGGGTCTGGCATGGCATTGGAATAGATCGTTGCCAGCGCTAGCACAAGCCATATCGGCCAGACACATGATGCGGATTCGCTATCAACTGATGCGTTGCAAAGCCTCTTCCGCGGCGTGCGCCAAATGATCGGCCCAGAGCATCTGTCCCTCGACACTGTCGATCAAGTCCTGCCGTACCTCTATCTCCGCATAGGCAATGTCGCGGGGGAAGGCATGGAAAGGCACGGTAAAGTCGGTCGCATCCATGGCATAAGGAACATTGTCGCCCACGGTGAGAGCCGCTGTGTCGCGCAACGCCGCCAACATGGCATGGGCAAAATCGGTGCGGCCGCGCCAGTGCAGGACACCCACCTCCCACGGCCGGGCAATCCCGCCCATAACCGGCGTAAAACTGTGGAGCGATAGCAGGATCGTATCACGCCCAGCGGCACTTCGCGCGTCGACCATGTCACTGATTGCCTGATGATAAGGCATGTGGATCGCCGCAACCCGTGAAGCGCGCGCAGCTTCGTCCAGCGCTTCATTCCCGCTGATCCGGCTGCTGTCGGACACCGCAGGAATCGCGTCATTCCGCGCAGGATCGCGGTTGCAATCAATAACCAGACGCGAATAAATCTGGTGCAGAAAGGGCGCATCAAGCCGCTTGGCCAGCGCATGGCCCAGACCATGGACACCAATGTCGATGGCGATGTGGCGGCCGCGGTCGGCTACGCTCAGGCCCAGATCACCCAGCGCCTCCGGTATCGCCGCCCCGGCATGATCGCCGATAAGCAGGAACGGGGACGCGCCTGCTGCGTTGAACAGCCCGAACGGTGCCGGATCGTTCAGACCCAATAGCTCATTTCCCACGCCTTTGGCCATCAGGATCCTCCCCCATGACCATGCTGACGATCCTTCCTGTCATCCGCACTCGCGATCGACATTGGGCTTTCCTGTGCGAACATGCCACCTTGATGCACTTGCCAGAGACATTTGGCCAGCACCCCGGTCTGCACTGATCCCAGGCCTGCGTCGTCCTGCCCTACCTAAAGCCAATAACGGCCGCCCTGTCGGCACTTCAGGAAAGTCCCCTCCATGCTGATCCGCTGCGGATATGAAATAAGATTTGAAACCCAGAACAAGACAGCGATGATGGCGATGCTCAGCCTGCATCCCTCCCGCCATCTCGACCTGCGCACGCCCCAGCGGCTGATGGCCAGCCCGGACGTGCCGCTCTATCATTTCGAGGATGACTTCGGGAATGTCGCAACGCGCCTCACCATTCCGGCGGGCGGCGTTACCCTGTCATGCGATTTCGTGATCGAGGATAGTGGGCAAGTGGACCTGCCCGCCCCGGATGGTCCGCACACGCCGGTCGAGGAATTGCCCGATGCGGTGATGCCCTTCCTGCTGGGCAGCCGCTATTGCGAGACAGACCGGTTGATGGCGTTCGCCTGGGGCAATTTCGCCCACTACTCGACAGCCAAGGCGCGGGTCGATGCCATAGTCGATTTCGCCCACAACCATATCGAATTTGGCTATCATCATGCCCGCTCGGACATGACCGCCTGGAACGCTTTTCAGGAAAAGCGCGGCGTGTGCCGCGATTTTGCGCATCTGGCCGTCACCCTGTGCCGCTGCATGAATATCCCGGCGCGCTATTGCACCGGCTATCTGGGCGACATTGGCGTGCCCCCGGTCGATGCGCCGATGGATTTCAGCGCCTGGTTCGACGTCTATATCGATGGCAACTGGTACACGCGCGACGCGCGCCATAACCGGCCCCGCATCGGCCGCGTCCTGATGGCGCGCGGTCGCGACGCGACCGATGTCGCGCTGACGACGGCATTTGGCCCGACAAATCTCGTCCGGTTCGACGTCCACACCGACGAGGTGCAGTCGATCGACGAAAAATCATACTGATGGAGGTTAAGCGGGGCGCAATCGATGCGACTTTCACGCTGGATCGTCGTTGATGGACCACGCAGTCGCCAACCGCCGCGGTGACTGCCACCCCCTATAAGAGGAAATTCCTATGTCCGATAACAGCCACGATATTTCGACCCTTAACGGCCTGATCGCCACGACCATCGACAGCGCCGACGGCTATACCGAAGCGGCCAAGGACAGCGAGAATAGCCGCTTTACCGCCCTGTTCACCAGCCGGGCCAGCGAGAGGCGCGCCATCGCCACCCGCTTGCAGCAGCAGGTGACTGCACTGGGCGGCAACCCGGAAGATGACGGCACGCTGCTCGCCGGGGCGCATCGCATGTTCCTCAACCTCAAGTCCGTTGTCACGGGCCATGATGACAAGGCGATCATCAACGAGGTCGAGGCTGGCGAAGATCATATCAAGGCCAAGTTTGAGGATGCGCTGGAGGACAACAAGTTAAGCCCGGCTGTGCGCGGGGTGATTGAAACCAGCTATGCATCAGTGAAGGCCGGGCATGACGAAATGCGCGACATCAAACATTCGATGCAGCATTGATACAGAAATGGCGGGGGTGACCCCGCCATTTTTCTTTCCGGGCAACCATATCGCGACAAAGCCGCGCGCCGCACCAGGCTGCGGCAACGCCCCGCCCTTACTCAGCGGCATTACCGATAAATTTTGAACTCTCACCTTGTCGCATCGGCGCGGATAGCCATATTGTGCAGTGCAGCATAATCCGCCGCCGATTATCATGGCCAATATGGCCGCTCTTCAAGGCCGGAGGTCATGTCATGAGAAAATTATCTGCCAATATTGCCGAGTTGATGGCCATGCGGACAGCCGCGGCTTCGCCCGTGGACCGGAACGAACCGGGCCGGTTGCAGGATTTCGGGCCGTTCGGCAGCAATCCGGGCGCGTTGAAGGCGAAATGTCACATACCTGCGCAGGTCGCCAGCAAGCCAGCTTTGGTCGTTGTCCTGCATGGCTGCACCCAGACCGCGGACGGCTATGATCGTGGTGCAGGCTGGTCGCAGCTGGCGGACGAGCATGGCTTCATCCTCCTGTTCCCCGAACAGCAGCGGGCCAATAATCCCAACCTCTGTTTCAACTGGTTCTTGCCCGCTGACAATGGACGTGATCGTGGCGAAGCCCTCTCGATCCGCCAGATGATCGAGACCATGATCGACACCCATAGCATAGACCGGTCGCGCATTTTCGTGACCGGCCTGTCCGCCGGGGGTGCCATGACATCGATATTGCTGGCCAGCTATCCTGAGCTGTTTGCTGGCGGCGCGATCATTGCCGGGTTGCCCTTTGGTGCTGCGTCCAATGTTCCGCAAGCGCTGGAGGCGATGCGCACGCCGGGTCCATCCAGTGGCGCTCAGCTTGGCGATCGCGTGCGGGGCGCGACTGACCATGCCGGTCCCTGGCCGCGTGTGTCTGTCTGGCACGGCGCGGCTGACCCCACCGTCAACAGCAGCAATGCCGATGCGATCCTCGCCCAATGGTTGTCGGTTCATGGGCTGGATGACATGCCGAGCGCGACGCAAAATGTCGCCGATCACCGCCACCGCATCTGGAAGGACGCCAAAGGCCGCGCCTTGGTAGAGGATTACCGCATTGCAAATATGGGCCATGGCACGCCGCTCGCCACCACCGGGGATGATGCGTGCGGAATGCCAATGCCCCATATGCTGGAGGCGGGCATTTCATCGACCCGCAGGATCGCCGCATCCTGGGATCTTCTGGGTGGCCGCAAAGCTAAACCGCAATCCCAAACCGCTGGCACGATGAAAGCTGAAACGCCCAATCTGCCGATGTTGAAAAGGGCGAAACTTGAACCGCTGTCGGCTATTCAGCCTCCGCCGACCGCGGCTGCCAAAAGCAGCGTCCAGAAGATTATCGAGGACGCCCTGCGCACCGCCGGGCTGATGCGATAAGCTGCGCCGACCAGGCGAACGCAGCCATCGCCGCACGACTGAACATGGGCGTAATACCGACCGACACGCAACGCGGCATGTCGGTCGGCATTGTGCCGGACATCAATTGCCGTTGATGACTTTCGCCCGCTCGGCAGGCGTCAGCGCGGCAGCATTGATGTCGGATTCATCGATCGCCTCTTCGCGGGCATCGCCCGCTTCGCGCGTTGCGTCCGCCTTGGCCTGCATCAGATCCTCAGCGGTGCCGCTCATATTATCGGCCATGGCGTCCATCTTGTCGGCCTTGTTTTCAGCCGCTTCCTGGGCCTGTTCGCCCAGCTTGTCGTCGCCCTTGCCGCCACATGCGGCCAGCGCCAAACTCAAACCGACGATCGCTGCCAGGGTGGATGTACGCGTCATAGTCTCTCTCCCAATGTGGAGCGGGTATAACGGCCAGGTGCGTGGTTGGGTCCACATACATCACATCGAGATCGTGTCCCGCGAGAAAGTCGCGGCCTCCCAATTATATATTGCGAATGAATACTAATAGCGTTAATCGCTTTCTCTGCTGAGAATCAATTGCAACAGGGAAACTCAATCCATGTCCGCCACCCGCTCCTTCGCGCTTTGCGGCGCCGCGCTTATCGCCCTTTGCGGCACAGCCGCTCATGCGGCAGAACAGGCTCCCGACGCTGCCCAACCCCCTTTTGATGATAGTGAAAGCCAGATCATCGTCACCGCCGCCAATGCCGGGACGAAAACCGAAACGCCGCTGATCCAGCTGCCCCAGCCGATCAAGGTCATTACGTCCGACCAATATCTGTCGCAGGGCGCGATCAGCATCAGCGACACGGTGAAATATGCCGCAGGCGTGCTGGCCAATCCCTATGGCCGCGACACCCGTGTCGATGGCTTCAATGTGCGCGGCCTTGATGCGCTGCAATTCCGCGACGGGATGCGCGACATATTCTCTTATTATGCCAGCATCACATCCGACCCCTATAATTTCGACCGCGTCGAAATCGTGCGCGGCCCGGCGTCGGTGCTGTTCGGCCAGGGATCGATCGGCGGGCTGGTCAATCTGGTGTCCAAGACGCCGGGGTTTGAGACGCGGGGCGAAGCCAGCCTGGTCTATGGCAGCTTCGACCGCAAGGAAGCGCTGGCCGACGTCAACCTTGCCCTGGCCGACAATTTCGCCATCCGCGCCGTCGGCCGCGTCCGCGATGCCGACACCTATGTCGATCATGTCCCCGACGATCGCGTGATGTTCGCGCCGTCGATCCGGTGGCAGCCGACGCCCGATACCGACATCGTGCTGACCGGCCTCTATCAGGAGGATGACACCGGATCGACATCCCAATTCCTGCCGATCGTCGGCACCTTCCTGCCGAACAATGCCTATCCGGCGGGCAAGCTCGATCAATATGCGTTCGTCGGCAAGCCGGGCTGGGACCGCTATAATGGCCGGTCGCTTCAGGGCGGCGGCGCCATCACCCATAATTTCTCCGACTATGTTCGGCTCAGTGTCAAGGCACGCTATATCGACAGTGACCTGGAATATAAGACCCACTACGCCAACAGCTACTCCAACCCCACCAATCCCTTCGCGGCCGACGGCCGCACCATCGGTCTCTACGCAGAAGCCAGCGACGCGCGGATGAATGTCTTTTCGACCGACAATAATATCCAGTTCAGCTTCAACACTAGCGCCAATATCGAACATAAGCTGCTGGTCGGTCTTGATTATAGCTGGAACAAGGTCGGCAAGCGCGGTGCCTTCGGGGTCGAGACGATCGACCTTTACGATATCGATCAGGACGCGCTCCAAACCTATGATCCGACTGGCCCCTTCACCTATGAATCGCAAAAGCAGCTGGGCGTCTATCTGCAGGACCAGATCCGCTTTTTCGATCGTGTCTCCGTCGTGCTGGGCGCGCGGCGGGACCGGGTGACAGGCTCGTCCGGTCAGAAGGACAATGCCACCACCTTCCGCGCCGGTATCATCGGCGAGATTGGCGCGGGCCTCTCACCCTTCTTCAGCTATACTGAAAGCTTCCTGCCGATCGCCGGCTCCCTTACCGGTCCGGGCGGTGTCATCGGCGATCCGTACAAGCCGCAGACCGGCACCCAGTTCGAGGCGGGCGTGAAGTGGCAGCCAGCCCCCAATAGTCTGGTCACTGTCACCGCCTTCCACATCAAGGAGCGCAACCGCGTCCTCTATCTGGCCAATGGTGCCACGACCCAGTCTGGCGAGCTGACCACCAAGGGCTTTGAGATTGAGGCCAGTCACACCCTGCCCGGCCAGTTCGAACTGCTCGCCAATTATGGCTACAGCAAGCTGCGTTCGGAAGTGAACAGCAGCCTCGACTATATGCCGCGCCATACCGCCTCGCTCTGGTCGACCAAGAGCTTTGGCGTCGCCGACGGCGCGCAACTGCGCCTGGGTGCGGGCGTGGTTTATAGCGGCAAGAGCATCTCCACCAATGCGCTCTGGTCGATCGTCACCCCGGCGCGCACCACGGTCGATGGTCTGGCGGAGATCAACTGGCAAAGCTGGCGCTTCGCACTCAACGCCACCAATCTGCTGAACAACCGCTATTATGCGTCCTGCCTTGCCCGTGGCGACTGTTTCATGGGAGCGCCCCGCAATATCATGGGGACGGTCGGCTATCGTTTCTGATCGGCTTGCCCTGGCATTGCGGTGGATTCGCGAACGACCAGACGGTGTTCGAGATATTGCTCCGTCGGCGCGGCTATGCCTTCCTGGTCTCCTCTGGCGAGCGAGACGGCGAGCATGGCCGCTTGCGCCGATATGTCCTTGCCCGGATGTTTGACCGTGGTCAGCGATGGCCAGATTTTGACCGCAATCGGCGTGTCATCGAAACCTGCCACCGACAGGTCACGCGGCACATCCAGCCCGCGCCTGTGGGCGAGCGAGATGATCGCAGCAGCCATGTCATCATTGCTGGCGAAGATGGCGGTAGGTCGATCCGGCAGGTCCAGCAGCTGCGCGCCGACCGCTAGACCCGATTCAAAGCTCATGTCGCCGGTCACGATCAGGTCCGGCCGGATCGGCAGCCCTGCGTCGCGCAGCGCCGCCTGATAGCCTTCGCACCGGGTCCGGTGGATCATGTGGCCGGCGCCGCCGCGAATGAATCCGATATCACGATGCCCCAGGCCGATGAGATAGGCGGTCATGTCCCGCGCAGCGCCGAAATCGTCGATCCGCACCATATGGTCGCCCGGCAATATGTCGCCCGGTGACATCGCCACGACCGGCACGGGGAAGTCGCGCGTCAGGCCATGGCGATTGGCGACCTCGCAATAGGGCGGGACGATCAAAATCGCGTGGGCGCCGCTTTCAACCAGCCCCTGCATCTGTTGGGCAATTTCTTTGGGATCGCCACTTTCCAGCGGCCGTAGCAGCAATTGCGCACCAAGCCGGCTGGTCGCATCCAGCGCTCCGACCAATATGGAACTGAGGAACGCATTTTCGATGTTGCGATAGAGCAAGCCGATCCGCGTCGCGCTGGCGCTGGCCAGCGCCCGCGCCGCCATGTTGGGAACATAGTTGAGTTCCCGCACCGCCGCCATCACCGTGTCCCGCGTCGCCTGACGCACGCGCGGGCTGTTGTTGAGGACGTTGGATACGGTCATGGCCGACACGCCGGCGCGTTCCGCAACGGTCTGGATGGTGATAGCCTGGCTGGTACGACGCCCCAAACGGGCCATGGCTGGAAACTCCCTGAACGGACGCGGACATGCCTTATATGCTGTTTAACGCTATATTCCTGACGGTTGCAAATGGATGACACGCGCGCTGTTGCAGGAAATCCGCAATTCGCAAAAAAGTGTAGCGCTAAAATAATCATATTGACTCTGGCTCTACAGAGGAAGATTTAGCGCTACAGCCGAGCGGATATCCGTTGGTCGGACTCATAGTTGCAAGACCGCGCGTCGATACAGGCGCCGGACAGGGGAGGATATATGCGTTTTTCCAAAGCCATGACCATGTGCCGCGCCGCGGTGTCGCTTTTCAGTCTGAGCATCGCGATGATGCCTGCCGCCGCGATGGCGCAGGATACAGCGCCCCAGGAGCCGCTGGATGGCACCGACATCGTCGTCACCGCGCAGAAGCGCGCCGAACGCCTGCAGGACGTGCCGCTGGCCGTGACTGCGGTCAGCGCCGACACGCTGGCCAATCGCCAAATCAATGACAGCAGTTCACTGGTTCAGGCTGTCCCCTCGCTAACCTTCCAGCAGGGCGCGACCCCCACCAACAGCAGCTTCCGCATCCGCGGGATCGGCACTGCGCTGTTCGGCCAGGGCGTTGAATCCTCGGTATCGACCGTGGTCGATGGCGTGGTCGCCGTGCGCCAGACCCAGGGCTTTACCGATCTGGCCGACATTGAGCGCGTCGAAGTGCTGCGCGGCCCACAGGGGACATTGTTCGGCAAGAATGCGACCGCCGGTGTCATCAGCGTCACGACCGCCCGCCCCTCGCGCGAATTTGAAGGGCGCGGTGAAGCGACCATCGCCGAACATGGCGAATATCGCGCCCGTGGCACCGTGTCCGGCCCGATCAGCGACACGCTGCGCGCCCGCCTCACCGGTTTTTACAATGACGTGCGCGGCGTTGCCCGCAACATCGCCACCGACAGCTGGGACAATGGCTCCAAAAGCTGGGGGGTGCGTGGCAAGCTGGAATGGGATGCGACCGAAAATCTGAACCTGCTGTTCACTGGCGAATATCGCAAGACCGAGGCGGATTGCTGCGCATCGACCTGGATCGCGATCACCAACCCCAATCTCCAGGCGCTGGTCGGCCCGATCACCGCTACCCGCAACAACCGCACGCTCAATGACGAGACGGTCACCTATTCCAACAGTGACCAGCAGACCTATTCGTTGCAGGCGGACTGGGATCTGGGTGCTGCGACGGTCACGTCCATCTCCGCCTATCAATCCTATAATCTGGACGTGAACCAGCCGATCGAACGGATCAACAGCAATGTGCCGCTTTTCGTCGGCGCTTCTGCCGCTTATGCCGACTGGAGCCAGAACCATGGGCAGTTGGACCTGAGCGCTTTCAGCCAGGAATTGCGCATCGCCAATAATGGTGGCGGCGATCTCAACTATGTCGCGGGCGTGTTCTACATGCATTCCGACATCAAGCGACCGTTCGATCGCCGCCGCGCACGTTGCACCGCCGGCACATTTGGCCAGCCCTGCGCGCCTGCCAACACCATCTATCAGTCGTCGGCCAGCAATGTCCGACTGAAGCAAGACAGCGTCGCCGTCTTTGGCCAGGTCGATTATCGTATCGTCGGCGGTCTGAAGGCGATTGGCGGGCTGCGCCTGCAATATGAAAAGGGCACCAATAGCGGCAGCCGCATTTCGCCGCTGGTGCCGGGTGACGCGGTGCTGCCGGGCAATGCGCCGGTCAGCGGATCGATCACGGCCAGCGATACGGCCGTGACAGGCAAGGCAGGCCTGCAATATGAGTTCAGCCGCAATGCGCAGGTCTATGCCAGCTATACGCGCGGTTATAAGGGGCTTGGCTATGACATGGAGATCGGCACGGACCTGGCCAACCAGACCGTGCTGGAGCCGGAACATGTCAACGCCTATGAAATCGGGTTCAAGGGTCGCACCGCCGACGGTGTCTTGAGCTTCAACACTGCGCTGTTCCTGGCCGACTATACCAACCTTCAGGTGCAGGCGAACCGGTCCGATCTCGCCGCGGGCGTGGTCCAGTTCGTGTCGACCAACGCAGGCAAGTCGCGCACCAAGGGTTTTGAAATCGAAGCGACCGTCCGTCCCGACGATCATTTCAGCCTGACCGGCGCAGTGACCTATTCGGATGCGCGGATTGACATTGATGGTCTCAACTGTCCACAGCAGCTCAACGCGGCGGCTCCGATACTGTCGGGCAAGCCGACGAACATCTGCTACCGCTCCGCCGCTGGCGTCACCCCTACGCAAAACCTGCGCGATGCGGCCCAGCCGGTCAGCCCGAAGTGGAAGATCACCGTCGCCCCGCGTTACGAGGCGGACATTCCCGGCACCGACTTTGCTGGTTTCGCTCAGGTCGGCGTCAACTTCCAGAGCGCAATGAATTTCTCGGTCGAGCAAGACCCGCTGCTCGAACAGCCCGCCTACACGCTCGTCGACGCCAGCATCGGCATCAAGCAGATTGACGGCCGCTACAGCCTGACCTTGTTCGTCAAAAATCTGTTCGACGAAAATTACCTGACGAGCATCGGCCACTCGTCCTTCCTGGGTGGCACCACCGATCTGGTCGGCACCTTCAACAAGGATGCGGATCGCTATTTCGGCGCGACGCTGGGCTTCAAATTCTGATCAAAGGGCGCGGCGGCCAAAACCGCCGCGCCCGCCACGACGACGCCTCCACTGATCAGAAATGAGTTCCGTCATTCCTACCGCCTATTCTTCGCTTTCGCCCAGCGCCGGTCCTCTTGCCCTCTCCCCGGAGGACATGGCCTGGGTGGAACGCACACGCGACGCAATGAGCGTCGAGGCACAGATTGCGCAACTGTTCGTCCTGTCCGCGCGCCATGACAGCGTAGAGGAAAATCGCGAGCTGCTCGCCCATGCGCCGGGTGGCCTCCATCGCTTCCCGACGCGTGATCTCGACGCTGCCTGGGCCGCGACACGCGATGCGCTGGAACGTTCGGAGATCCCCCTGATCCTGTCGGGCGATATTGAAGGGGGCACGATCAGCTATCCCTTTACCACCGCCATTCCCAACCAGATGGGCATCGCCGCTTGCGACGACCTCACCCTCTGCGCCGATCTGGCCGCGATCGTCGGGCGCGAAAGCCGGGCGCTGGGCTATAACTGGTCCTTCACGCCGGTGGTGGACATCAACCGCGCTTTCCGCAACGCCGTGGTCGGCACGCGGTCCTACGGGTCCGACCCTGACCGCATCCTGGCCCAGGCGCGCGCCTATGTCCGCGCGTTGCAGGCGCAGGGCGTCGCGGCTTGCGCCAAGCACTGGCCCGGAGACGGGCTGGACGATCGCGACCAGCATCTCGTCACCAGCGTCAATGACATGGACATGGCGGAGTGGCGGGCAACCTTTGGCCGCATCTTCGGCAGTTTGGTCGATGATGGCGTTATGACAATCATGTCCGCGCATATCGCGTTGCCCGCTTATATTCGCGAAAAACTGCCGCAGGCGGGCGCGCAGGCGTTCGAACCGGCCTCCGTCTCCCGCCTGCTGAACCAGCAGTTACTGCGCGAGGAACTGGGCTTTGCGGGTCTGATCATATCCGACGCCACTGTCATGGGCGGCCTGACCAGCTGGATGGCGCGCGCCGAGGCGGTGCCTGCGGTGATCGAAAATGGCTGCGATGTGTTCCTGTTCAGCCGCGATCCGGCGCAGGATATGTCCTTCATGCTGCAAGGGCTGCGCGAGGGCCGCTTGTCGGAACAGCGGCTGCACGAAGCCGTCACCCGGTTCCTGTCATTGAAGGCAAAGCTCGGCCTGCACCGCATGACACTGGACGAGCGGATCGGCCCGATGAGCCAAGTGCGCGATACGCTGCGCCGACCTGAACATCTGGACCAGGCAGTGCGCGCTTGTGCGACCAGCATCACGCTGGTCAAGGATCGCGACGCGCGGCTGCCCATCACCCCTGACCAGCACAAGCGCATCGTCATCATTGCTGATGAAGGCTCCAGCTTCTTTTCCGGCGCGCCGGACCGCGACTTTACGCCGCTGCGCGCAGCGCTGGAAAGCCGGGGTTTCACCCTCCGCGATTTCGACCCTCAAGCTATGCCGACGCCGGACGATGCCGACCTCATCCTCTATCTGATCGGCCAGGAAGCAACGCCATCGCTCAGCCACATCTTCCTCGATTTCGCCAGGCTGCACGCCAGTCCGCGCAACGGCATGATCCAGTTCAACCGCGAAATCCCGACCCTGCTGGTCTCGTTCGGCCAACCCTATTATCTATATGACGCGCCCAATTTCGCGACCTATATCAACGCCTATGCCTCGCTGCCCAATGTCCAGACGGCATTAGTGGAGCGGCTGGCGGGCGATGCGCCCTTCACCGGGGTCAGCCCCGTCGACGCCTTTTGCGGGAGGGAACAATTGATATGGTAAAGGTGCGCAGGATCGTCGCGACATCGCTTTTCCTGCTGGCGCTGAGCGGCGCGGCGTCGCCGCCCAAGGACTGGCGCGACCTCAATCATAATGGTCGGCTCGATCGTTACGAAGACAGTCGCGCGCCGATCGACGCGCGGATCGAAAATCTGCTGGGCCAGATGACGCTGGCGGAAAAGGCGGGGATGCTGCTGCACGGCACCCTACCGACGCCGGGTTCCTCAATCGGCTTTGCAGGCACGATCTATGATGCTGACGCGACCGCCAAACTGCT
Organism: Sphingobium sp.; assembly: GCA_023266575.1. GTDB lineage: Bacteria > Pseudomonadota > Alphaproteobacteria > Sphingomonadales > Sphingomonadaceae > Sphingobium. The sequence continues at coordinate 79,943 of JAHFPV010000006.1, read as the reverse complement.
GAACGATCGCCATATCAGCAGCTTCATCACCCGCCTCGTTGTGTCGCCGTCGGAGCTTGCGGCACAGAATAATGCTGTGCAGAAACTGGCGGAGGTCGGACGGCTGGGCATCCCCGCCACGATCAGCACCGACCCACGCCATCATTTTCAGGCGACCCTGGGTGCCAGCACGACCGGCGGCGGCTTTTCGCTGTGGTCCGACACGCTGGGCTTCGCGGCGCTGGGGGATGCCGATACGGTCCGACGGTTTGGCGACATTGCGCGGCAGGAATATCGCGCGGTCGGCATCCATATGGCGCTGTCGCCGCAGGCCGACCTTGCAACCGAACCGCGCTGGCCGCGCTTTGCCGCCACCTTCGGGTCCGATCCGGCGGAGGTATCGCGACTCGCGGGCGCCTATGTCGAAGGGTTCCAGCATGGCCGCAGCGGCGTGAAGCCCGATGGCGTGGCCACGGTGGTCAAACATTGGGTCGGCTATGGCGCGCAGCCGGAGGGGTTTGACGGGCATAACTATTATGGCCGCAACGCGACGCTGAGCGACGCATCCTTTGCCCAGCATATCCGCGCCTTTGACGACAGCCTGGCCGCCCGCAGCGCCGGGGTGATGCCCACCTATGTCATTGTCCATGGGCCGAAAATTGCAGGCCAGCCGATTGAGCCGGTCGCGGCGGGCTTCAACAAGCAGATGCTGACCGGGCTGTTGCGGGGACAGAAGAAGTATCGCGGCCTGATCGTATCGGACTGGTCGATCACCCGCGATTGCCCGCAAGCCTGCATGGCCCCCGACGCCACCAACCCGCAGACGCCCGCGTCGATTGGCACGCCCTGGGGCATGGAGGCGGCCGACAAGACGACCCGCTTTGCCAAGGGGATAGAGGCGGGCATCGACCAATTTGGCGGTGCGGACGATCCCGCGCCCATTCTGGATGCCGTGGCTAAGGGACATGTCAGCGAAAAGCGGATCGACGAATCCGCGCGCCGCGTGCTGCGCCTGAAGTTCGAGCTGGGCTTGTTCGACAATCCCTATGTTGACGAGGCCACCGCCGCCCGGATTGTCGGGAGCCGCGAGGCGCAGGCTGAGGGCGACGCCGTCCAGCGCGCCAGTCAGGTGCTATTGCGCAACGACAAGGCGACCTTGCCGGTCGCGCCGGGCAAGCGGATATGGCTCTATGGCGTCGATGCAGCGGCGGCGCGGGCGGCAGGTTTCACAGTGGTGGACGATCCGGCGCAGGCGGACGTTGCGCTGGTGCGCACCGCGACCCCGTTCGAGACGCTGCATCCGCATCATTTCTTTGGCGCGCGCCAGCATGAAGGGCGGCTCGATTTCCGCGCGGCTGACAAGGATGTGCAGGCGATCGCCCGCGCCTCTGCCCATGTCCCCACGATCGTCGCTGTAGAGATGGACCGTCCCGCCATCCTGACCGCGATCGAGCCGATGGCCGGCGCCCTGATCGTCACCTTCGGCGCGAGCAACGCGGCGGTGCTGGACGTTGTGACAGGTCGCGCCGTGGCGAAGGGACGCCTGCCTTTCTCGCTGCCCCGCTCCATGGCCGATGTCGAGGCGCAAAACCCCGACCTGCCCGACGACGGCCCGCCGCCCGCCTATCCGCGCGGTGCGGGCATATTGCTGAAGGCTGCCGCCAGCCGTGACTGATGGTATGATCCACCTGCCCGGCGGCGCTTTCTTGATGGGATCGGATCGATTCTATCCCGAAGAAGCGCCAGTGCGCCGGGTGCAGGTGGATGGGTTCTGGATTGACGAAACCCCTGTCACGAACCGGGATTTTGTCCGCTTCGTTGAAGCCACTGGCCACATCACGCTGGCCGAAATCGCGCCCGATCCAAAGGACTATCCCGGCATGGACCCGGCGATGGCGCAGGCGGGATCGCTGCTGTTCCAGCGCACCAGCGGCCCGGTGCCGCTTGACGATGCCAGCCAGTGGTGGCGCTTTAGCATCGGTACAAATTGGCGGCACCCCCATGGACCCGACACTGACCTGGACATATTGGCGGATCATCCCGTCGTCCATATCGCCTATGCCGATGCGGAGGCCTATGCCGCATGGGCGAGCAAGGCGCTGCCGACCGAAGCGGAATGGGAATATGCCGCGCGGGGCGGGCTGGATGGTGCGGACTATGCCTGGGGTGACGAGCTGGCACCCGGCGGTGTTTGCCAGGCCAATTACTGGCAAGGCGCCTTCCCCTTCGCCAATATATTATCAGATGGTTATGAATTAACTTCGCCCGTCCGCACCTATCCCGCCAATGGCTATGGCCTGTTCGACATGATCGGCAATGTCTGGGAATGGACGAGCGACTGGTTCGCCCGGCCCCGGATCGAGCGCAAGGCCAAAGGAAGCTGCTGTGTCCCCGCCAATCCGCGCGGCGGCACGAAGCGCGAAAGTATGGACCCGGCGACGCCCGACATCGCCATTCCGCGCAAGGTGCTGAAAGGCGGATCGCATCTGTGCGCGCCTAATTATTGCCAGCGCTATCGCCCCGCCGCGCGCCATCCGCAAGCGGTGGATAGTTCGACCAGCCATATCGGTTTTCGCTGCATCATCCGGGACAAAAAGGGACCGCGCCCATGAACACTGCCCGCCGCGCGCTGAACGCCGCCATGATCGCCGCCTGCACTCTGCTGGGTCCGGGCGTGCTGGCCAAACCGGTGAACGCGCCGACAAAGCCGACCAACATGATCTTCGTGCTGGTGGATGATCTGCGCTATGACGCGATGGGATTCCTGACGCCGGGCCTTCAGACCCCCAATATCGACGCGCTGGCAAAAAATGGCGTCTATTTCCCCAATGCCGTCGTCACCTCGTCGCTCTGCTCGCCCAGCCGCGCCACCATCCTGACTGGCCAAACTGCGCGCAACCATGGCGTCGTGGACAATAATAATAGTTCGGAGGAAGGGCTGACCTTCTTCCCAAAATATCTTCAAGCGGCGGGTTACCAGACCGGTTTCTTCGGCAAATGGCATATGGGTTTTGATACCGATGCCCCGCGCGACGGCTTCGACAAATGGGTCAGCTTCAAGGGGCAAGGCACCTATTTCCCGACCGAACAGCTTTCGCCGGCGCGGATCGCGGCGGGTGATCGGCAGATGCTCAATGTCGATGGCACGCCCGTCAAACGCACCGGTTACATCACCGACGAGCTGACCGATTATGCGATGAACTGGCTGGAAAAGGGCCGCGATCCGTCCAAGCCTTTCTTTCTGTATCTCAGCCACAAGGCCGTCCATAGCGACCCGCTGCCGCCCGACCGATACAAGACGCAATATAGCAAGCTGGACATCAAGCTGCCCGCCAGCATGGCAAACACGCCCGAAAATAACGCGGGCAAGCCGCTATGGGTGCGCAACCAGCGCAACAGCTGGCATGGCGCGGACTTCCCCTATCATACCAATAACCCGATGACGGAACAGGTGCGGGACTATTATCGCACCCTCTCCCCCGTCGATGAGAGCCTGGGCCGGATCATGGCCTATCTGAAGAAGAACAAGCTCGACCGGAACACGATGGTTGTCTTTTATTCCGACAATGGTTTCCTGATCGGCGAACATGGGCTGATCGACAAGCGCAATGCCTATGAACCGTCGGTGCGCGTGCCGATGATCGTTTGGGCACCCGGCATGGTGCCCAAGGGGGTGACCAACCCGGCGGTGGTGCGCAATCTCGACTTGGCGCCCACTTTTCTGGACATCGCCCATGTCGCCAAGCCAGCGCAGATGGAGGGCAAGAGCTTCCTGCCCGTGGCGGAGGGCAAGATTGATGAAAAGACCTGGAATCCGGGCGATTTCGTCTATGAATATTATTGGGAATGGAGCTTCCCGCAGACCCCGACCACCTTCGCGATCGAGCGCGACCGGGTGAAATATATCCAATATCATGGCGTCTGGGATCTGGAGGAATTATACGACCTCAAGAGCGATCCCGACGAGATGCACAATCTGATCGACGATCCCAAATGGCTGGATAGCAAGATCACCCTGCGCAAGGCGCTGTTCGAGCAGCTTGGCAATAATAAGGGCCAACATGTTGTTCCCTATACGCGCAAGACCAGTTCGGGTCTGGTGAACCGCAATATCGACGGGCCGCACGCCGCCGACTTCCCGGCCGACTGGTATGTAAGGCCCAACCTGCCGACCAAGATGAACGACCTGTTCGCCGACAGCCCGGCCAAGGCGAAGGCCGATGCGGAAGGCAAAAGCTATCACCCCTGATCGCCCGTTTGAAAGGTCGCTTCGATGACCCCTTCGCCATCGCCGCAAGCTATCCGTCCGCCGGTGTCGCTTGGCTTCGTTGCCGTCTATGTGCTGGCGCAGTTCGGCATATGGGTGGCGCTGCTGACGCCGGTGGTGCTGACGCTGGCGCTGCGGGTCGGCGACATTGCGAGCGAGGCGGAAAAGGGGCGCTGGCTGGGCATCATATTGGCGATTGGCGGCTTCGTCGCGCTGGTCGCGACGCCGATTTGCGGCGCGCTGTCGGACCGGACGCGCAGCCGCTTCGGGCGGCGGCGGCCATGGCTGGTCGGCGGTCTGGTGGTTGCGGGTTCGGGCCTGCTGATCCTTGGCCTGGCGCCCAACCTGCTGTTGCTGGGGCTGGGCTGGGTCATTTGCCAGGCCGGGTTCAACGCGATGCAGGCGGGCTGTCTGCCGATCCTGCCCGATGTCATTCCCGTGCGCTGGCAGGGCCGGGTTGCCGGGATGCTGGGCATGACATCGACTATGGGGACGTTCGCTGGCAGCTGGATCACCCAATATACGCAGGGGTCGTCGCTGCTGATGTTCCTCGCGCCCTTCGCCATCACGGTGGCGGGTATCGGCGCGCTGTGCCTGATCCTGCCCGATCGCCCGGCGCAGGGTGGCGATCTTCGCCGGCTTGGCCCCTTCGCCATGCTGCGCGCGATTGGTGCGCCGTTCCGTGACTGGGACTTCAGTTGGGCGTTCGGCAGCCGTTTCCTGATCATGATGGCCTGGTCGTTCCTGCTGACTTATCAGCTCTTTTTCCTGACCGATCAGCTATCGTTGCCGCGTGGCGAAGCGACGCAGGTGATGGTGAAATCCATGGCGATCATCGCGACCGCGACCATCGCCATCTCGCTGGTGGGCGGTTTCATCACCGACTGGACCGGGCGTCGCAAGCCGCTGGTGTTCCTGGCTGCGACGCTGGAGGCCGCCGGTTTCCTGACCATCGCGCTGGCCCCGTCCGTCCCGCAATTTCTGGTCGGCGTAGCGATGGCGGGTATCGGCAAGGGGCTATATTTTGCGGTCGATCTCGCCCTGCTCGCCGCCATCCTGCCCCGCCCGGAGGACAGCGCCAAGGATATGGGCGTGTTCCAGATCGCCAACAGCCTGCCCCAGTCGCTCGCCCCCGCCATCGCGCCGATCATCCTGGCGATCGGCAGCGCGCAGGGCGACGATTACGCCATCCTCTATGTCGTCGGCTGCGGCTTTGCCCTGCTGGGGGCCATCACCATCTGTCCGGTACGCCGGTCACGGTGAACTGGCAAACCCCAACCTCCGTTCGTTTCGAGCGAAGTCGAGAAACATGCGCGCGACGTTTCTCGACTTCGCTCGAAACGAACGGGCCGGAGTACCGTCATCTCACCCCATCCGCTTGCAAGAACCAACCTCAGGCAGCGACGGGCAACTCCGCGCCGCTGGAAAAGCGGTTGCGATAGTCGCCCGGTGACAGGCCCATAATGCGGTGGAATATCCGGCGAAAGGCGGTCGCATCCTCATAGCCCACGGCCCAGGCGATCTGGTCGATCGATCGCTTGGTGAACTCCAGCAATTCGCGCGCCTTGCCCACACGCAGATTCTGGACATATTCGATTGGCTTCATGCCTGTCGCCCCCTTGAACCGGCGCAGGAAGGTGCGTTCCTCCAGCCCCGCTTTCCCCGCCATGTCGCCCACGCTCACAGCTCGCCCGGCCCTTTCCTGCAACCAGTGCTGAACTTTCAGCACGGCTTCGTCGCCATGGGTCAGGCGGGGCGCGAAGCTGCTATAATGGCGCTGTTCCCGGCCCGATGCGTCGATCAGAAGGAATTTGCCCGTTTCGATCATCACGGTCGGGCCAAGCAGGCGATCGACGATCCGCATCCCAAGATCCGTCCACGCCATCAGCCCGCCCGCGGTGATGATGTCCCCATCCTCGATCACCATCTTGTCGATATCGAGCCGCACATCGGGAAAGCGGTCGCGAAACTGGTCGGCAAACAGCCAGTGGGTCGTTGCTGGCCGTCCCGCGAGCAAGCCGGTCTCCGCCAGCAGGAATGCGCCGCCGCAGGTCGAAACCAGCACCACACCCTGCGCGTGGCGATCGAGCAACCAGCGCGCATAGGGGGCCGCTTCCTGCGCGTCGGGCGGGCCGGTCAGGCGGCCTGGGCTGATCAGCATGGCGGGCAAGGTCGCTGCATCCGGGTGCGTATCGAACGCGCGGGCGAAACATCCCTGATCGTCCATCGCCCAATGGCTGACCCGCAGCACCCCGCCGCCCCGATCGACTGAAAAATGCGAGGCTATGGCAAACAGGTCGGTGATGCCGTGGACCATCGCCAGCTGGCAACCGGGATAGAGGACCAGTCCCACTTCGGCGATCACACCGGCAGCCGTCCGCGCCGCATTTGCCATGCTGAACTCCCGTTTGTCAGTTTTGGCCTGCTTATTGTCGGAACTGCCGATCCTGCCGCTCCACAGATGATAGTATCTCCTGGATTACAGGGCGCAACCGCCCGATCAACGAAGGGATCACACCATGACCAAAGGCACTTTCCTCATCACCGGCGCGTCCGATGGCATTGGCGCGGTCTATGCAGACCGGCTGGCCCGGCGCGGCCATGACCTGATCCTGGTCGCCCGGCGGGCCGACAAGCTGGTGGCGCTTGCACAGAAGCTGGAGGCTGAGACCGGCGTTACGGTCGAGACACTGAGCGCCGATCTCTCGACGCCAGACGGGCTGGCGAGCGTCGAGGCGCGGTTGCGTAGCGATGAAGCGATCATCGGCCTGGTCAACAATGCCGGGATCGCGGGCGAGACAAGCCTAGTCGATGCAGACACTGCCTATCTGACCGGGATGATCAACCTTAACATATTGGCGGTGACGCGGTTGACGGCGGCCATCGCGCCGCGACTGACCGCACTGGGCGGCGGCACGATTATCAACATGACGTCGGTAACCGCGCTGATGCCCGACGGCTTCACCGCCGTCTATCCCGCCAGCAAGGCGTTCGTCCTGGCCTTTACCGAAGCGTTGCAGGTCGAGCTGGGCGCAAAGGGCGTGCGCGTGCAGGCGGTGCTGCCCGGCATCACCCGCACCGCCATCTGGGAAGCAGAGCAGCTGGCCAACATCCCGGCGGAGATGGTGATGGAGGTGAACGCCATGGTCGATGCCGCCTTTGCCGGGCTGGACCTGGGCGAGACGATCACTATCCCATCGCTGCCGGACATCGCCGACCTGGACGCCTATCTGGCCGCCCGCGCCGCGCTGCACCCGAACCTGTCGCGGGCCAGCCCCGCCGCCCGCTACGGTTCCTGATCGACAGACTCTATGCGGGATTTCTGCGCTATCGCCCGACGATCCAGAGGCTGTTTGCATGAATGATACCATGACAGGCGCGCTGGCACCGCTAGCCGTTCATATGCCGCCGAGCGCGACATATTTGGTCTCCAGATATTCCTCGATTCCGTAGGATGAACCTTCCCGGCCCAGACCGGATGCCTTCACGCCGCCGAAAGGCGCAACCTCAGTGGAGATCATGCCTTCATTCACACCGACCATGCCAAATTCCAGCCCCTCGACGACGCGGAATATGCGTCCGACATCGCGGGCGCAGACATAGGCGGCCAGGCCAAAGGGCGTATCATTGGCCAGGGCGATGGCTTCCTGCTCCGTGTCGAAGCGGAATAGCGGCGCGACGGGTCCGAATGTTTCTTCGCCAAAGATCGCCGCGGTGCGCGGGACATCGACCAGAACGGTCGGTTCAAAGAAATTGCCGCCCCGCGCATGACGTTTGCCACCACTGGCGATATGTGCCCCCTTGGCGACGGCATCGGCGACATGCTCTTCCACCTTCGCCACCGCGGCGGCATCTATGAGCGGGCCGATCGCCACATCGGGATCCAGACCATCGGATACCTTCAGCTTGGCCGTTTCCTCCGCCAGCCTTGCGGCAAAGGCGTCATGGATTCCGGCCTGCACCAGGAACCGGTTGGCACCGATGCAGGATTGTCCACTGTTACGATATTTGGCGACCAACGCCGCCTTGACCGCCGTTTCCAGATCAGCGTCGTCAAAAATGATGAACGGTGCATTGCCACCCAATTCCATGCTCGTCCGCTTGATCGTCGGGGCGCATTGCTCCAGCAGCAGCGCGCCGATTTCGGTGGAGCCGGTGAAGGACAGCTTGCGCACTACAGGGCTTTTCGTGAGTTCAGCGCCAATCGCACGCGCCGAACCTGTGACGATATTGCAAACGCCCGCAGGCAACCCCGCCCGCTCCGCCAACACGCCCAGCGCCAATGCAGTCAGCGGCGTCTGACTTGCGGGCTTGATGACGCCCGTGCAGCCAGCCGCCCATCCGGGACCGGCCTTGCGCGTGATCATGGCGGCGGGGAAATTCCACGGCGTGATGGCCGCGAACACGCCTACAGGCGCCTTTTGCACCAGGATGCGTCGACCCTGCACATTTTGCGGCACGATCTCCCCATTGATACGCTTGGCTTCTTCGGCAAACCATTCGATGAAGCTGGACGCATAGGCAATTTCCCCCCGTGCCTCTGCCAATGGCTTGCCCTGCTCAGCGGTGATGAGGAGCGCGAGATCATCACTATGCTGGACCATCAGATCAAAAAGGCGGCGTAACAGGACGGCCCGCTCCTTGGCGAGTGTGGCTCGCCAGCCCACCAACGCCCGCTCTGCGGCAGCGATCGCCCGGCGCGTCTCTGCTTCGCCTGCATCGGGCACGCGCGCGATCAGCGCGCCAGTGGCGGGATTGCGCACCGCGATAGTGCGGCCGCTATCGGCCTGAACCCATTGCCCGTCGATCAGCATCGCTTCTCGCAACAGGCCTTGATCTTTCAGCGCCAGAGTCTGGACATCGGTCATGACTGGGCCTTTCAGGCTGGGTTACGGCCAAGGAAGAACAGGTCGTCGGCGTCCTGTGTCGGGTTCAGCCCCGCAGCCTCCTGCCCGCGCCGCAGCGCCACCATATCGCGTTGATATACACGCGCTGTCGGGTGCCGCAGTGGCCCGCCATTATAGCCCTGAAGCCAGCCTTCATATTTCCACATCATCCGGTTGATCAGACCGTTGCCCGCCTGCGGGACGCTGGCGAACGCCTTGCGCGCGGGATCGATACGATGAAACGCCGCTGTCGCTTCGTCAAAGCGTCCGTGGCGGATCATTGTGAAGATCTGCGGCAGGACCGGTCCGAAAAAGGCGGAAAAATTGGTGCCGCAAAAGGGCACGTCGATCAGTTGGGCCAGCGGTATAAATTCATGTTCCATCGGAAAGGAGATGACGACCTCTTCATGGAAGGCGCGCTGCACCTCTATCGGACCCATGATATGCGGCATCCCGCCTTCCGCCTTGATCGCGACGACATTGGGGCAATCGTCGACCAGTCGGCGCAACAGATCGACCGGCATGTCGATGGGACTGAACCGGCCAAAACCCCAGGTCGGGATAGGGAATAGCATCACGGCGAGGTCGGTCGCGTCGCAAAATGCCCTAGTATAGGCATAAACTTCTTCCAGCGATTTGGGATAGAAATAGGGCGGATAACCAAGCAGCACCAGTTCCGCGCCAGCTTCGGAAGCCAGACGCGCAGCCGCGATATTGTCCTCCAGCGTGTTGAACACGGCGTGATGGACAACGAAGATGCGCCCCGCCGCCTGCTCCACCATCACCTCGATGAAGCGGCGATATTCCTCCATGGAGATCACGACTTCGGAACAGGCAAGCGCGCCGACAAAACCATGATTGATGGTCGTTTCGACGTCATGTCGCGCTGCAGCTTCGTTAAGCGCGGTAAAGTCCCCCGTCATGGTCGGGATCACCACATTGGCGACGCCGAGCATCTTTTCGCGTGCCCATGACCGGGCTTCGGATAGGGTATAACTGGGCATGTCGGACACTCCGAAGTGAGACTATGGATTATTTGCCCTTGTTCACGGGCAGGATGGGGGCAGCGATGACGGTGCCGATGTCGGCGGCGCGTGCGCGTTCGACACACAGATGCGCGACGGCAAGATCCTGCATGGCCGCACCTACCGACTTGTAGAGGATGATCTGTCCGGCATCGGTGCGCCCCGGATGCCGACCCGACACAATGTCGGTCAGGGAAACCAGCCGGTCCGCGAATATGACCCCGGCATCCTTTGCCGCGATCATGTCGCCCGTATCGTGCGCGACTTCCTCCACCATGTCCGCGACGATCAGGTCGGGGCGCGCAATCGCTTCGGGGTCCAGTTCGCGCTGTTCCGGCAATGTGGAGCCGATGGAAATGACGGTCATGCCGGGCCGGAGCCAGCGCCCCAGGATCGTCGGCGTTTCGTCGCGGGACCGGGCGGCGCAGATGATGAGATCGCTGACCTCAACCGCAGCCTGCGCGCTATCCGCCGCCGTCACGACGATGCCCTCGGCCGCCATCGCTTCGCAAAAGGCAGTCCTGCTCGTCTCACGAGGGCTGTAAACGCTGATCGCACCCAGCGGGCCGGAACGGGCCATCGCCTCCAGATGCGCGCGCGCTTCGAACCCCGAGCCAATCACGGCGACGTTGGGCGCATCGACGGAGGAAAGCTGACGTGCCGCCAGTGCGGATGTCGCAGCGGTGCGGAAGCCGGTGATGGCATTGCCGTCCAGCAGCGCAAGGAGCGCCATGGTTTGACCGTCGAACAGCGAGATCAGGTAGGACGCCGCCTGCGCCCTGGGCGATGCGGCGATCAGCTTGGCACCCAGAACGGCCTGTCCCGGCATGATGCCGGACAAAGCGCGAAGCCATAATCCATCGCCGCGCGCCATGGTGCGCGGCGGGAACTGGGCGTCAGACACATCCCCCGCATAGGCCAGTCGCAAGGCCTCCACGGCTGCCTGCCAGTCGAAGGCGGTGCGGACGTCGGCGTCGGAGAGAAGAATTGTCGTGGGAATCTGTGGATCGGGCAACGCTCATGCTCCTGTCGCGCCGACATGGAATCGGCCTGCGCCCATCTGATTAATATTCGTATTAATATGTGTCAATTATATTATTGATTAGTTTACCCGACACAAAATGCGATGATATAGGCTGGTGCGGCAGGAGGATGATTTGACGGATAGCGACCTTGGACGGCTTCGAGCGCTGCTGGACCACACGATCGAACGGGGCGAGGCGCGCCTGCCGCCCGAACCCCGGCTGAGCGAGACACTTGGCGTGTCGCGCGGGCGGTTGCGCACGCTCCTGAAAAAGCTGGAGGATGAGGGCGCGATCTGGCGGCATGTCGGGAAAGGCACGTTCGTCGGTCCCCGGCAAATGATCGAAACGCCGCAGCTTTCTGCGTCCTTCAGCGTCGACGATATTCTTCAGGCGCGCACCCTGTTGGAACCGCAACTCGCGGCGCAGGCGGCGATCCACGCCACACCGGAGGATCTGGCGCTGATGCAGGCGTGCCTGAAAGATATGGACCAATCGGAATCGTTGCTAAGCTGGAAAAGGCTGGATGAGCGGCTGCACCGCATCATCGCCCAGGCAAGCCATAATATGCTTCTGCTGCTGCTCTATGACACGTTGCGAGCGCAGATCAGGATGACGCTGGATCGGCGGATCGAACAGGTTTTCGGCGGTGAAGTCGGCCCGAAGGAGGACACGGATGAGCAGCACCGGGCCGTCGTCGACGCCATCGAGCGCCACGATCCGGTCGCTGCGGAAACCTGTATGCGCACGCATCTGGTTTCGTTGAGGGGAAAATTATTCGGCTTGAGATGACACAAAACGCATCAATTTGGAAATTGATGCGTTACCATCTGACGACCAGCACGCCTCTGGCGTCACGCTCTTGCCCTGCCAACCGTCATCGATCGTGACATAACGATAGCCAGCGTCGCGCAAGCCGCTGGATACCAGCGCATCCGCCATGGCGCGCACCGCCTTGTCATCACGGCCTCGCGAAACACATTCCAGCTGTTCCAGCCCATGGGAGGGGTCGGTGCCAGATTTTTGACGCCGACATGTTGCAATGGCGGCAAGGCCAGTTTGGTCATATTGTCAGGCCGTGGTGCAGTATGTTCGACAGCCGCCAGTTCCCTGGCCGTCACGCGCCTCGCCAGGAATGGCGCAACGCCGACGACGTCGTCGCCAATCCAGACGTCAAGATATCTGCCATCCTCAGACAGCTTTGCCCGCATTTTCGTAAAGGGCGGCTTGCCCTCCAGATCGAAGGCAAAGCCGTCGGGGCGGGCCACCATGTTGGTGATCGGATAGACCCAACCATTGAAACGGAACTCGCCCGTTACAGCCGAACCGTCCTTCGAAAGGATGAAGGAGCGAGGAATGCCACCAATGGCGATCGATTCCGGTGTGCGGCGCGGGACCACCAGCCAGTGTCCTGCAAGCCCTGCCATCGGCTTGGTCGCCTGACCTTCCTTCAGCCGGGCGTTGAGGGGCGACAGGGCCGATGGCAGGGCAAGGCAGGCCAGAGCGATGCCGATCGTTCCCCAGGCGGTGCGCAAAGCCATGGCTCTTACTCCTTTCAAAATAGGCTGCGCGTCCCGGCCAAGCTGACTGGGACGCGCAGCCTATATTATCGTCAGAACTGGAAGCTAACCGTTGCACTGATGTTGCGGCCAGGGAAGGCGCGCGCCGTATTGATCCCGTTTGCCGGGAGGGTGTCGGTCGACATGCCCAGCTCGGTGATCGCCAGAACGTTGAAGATGTTTTGCGCATTCACCGATACGCGCAGGTCCGGCGTGATCGAATAGGATGCAAAGGCACCGGTCAGCACATAGCCCGGTATCTTGAGTTGATTCGCATCCGAAGCATAGGATGAAGTGGTGCCGATGATGTTCGCGCCAAGGGAAAAGCGATCCAGCACGATGGACGGGCTGGCCTGGAAAATGAGCGCGGCCTGCCGATAAGGGGTATTGCCGTTGAGCGCGGGCGACACCTCACTCTCGGTGATCCGGGCATGGGTGTAGGTTGCCCCACCGGTCAGGTGGAATATGCCATAGTCAAAACCGGCTTCCAGTTCGACGCCATAAGAGCGATATTTGTTGTTGATCACCTGCTGCTGCGGGATGATGATCTCGTTTGCTTCGGCGGTCGTCGCGCGGAATGCCGTAACGTTGGCAAAGATACCGCCGGAACGGAACTTCACGCCTGCTTCCTGCTGGTTCACAAAATTGACCGCAATCTTGTCGGCAATGCTGCCATCGTCACGGACGCCACCGCCGAACAGAACACGGTCGGCATTGAAACGCGCACCACGGCTGACCCGTGCAAAGAGCGCAAGATCGTTCTGGATCTCGAAATTCGCGCCGACTGACCATGTGAAATAATTTTTGCGATAATTTACCGATTTGGCGGCGGGCAGATTGACCACCGGGACGGACAGCTCCGGCGTCTGGATCACACCATCCTGATTGACGTCGATCGTGCTGACGCCCGTATTTGTGGCGTAAGTGCCGTCGGCCTTGGAACTGTTGAAGCGCACACTGCCGTCGATGTTGAGACGGCCAGTCTTCCAGGTTGCGGCGATATAGGGGGCATCGATCGTGTAATCGACATCATATTTGCGCACGCAGCAATTGCCCCAGAGCGGCTCGCCATAGGCGACCAGGCCGTTCTGGGTGACCGGCTGGCCACCGGCATTATAGACATCGAGCAGGGCGGGCTTGTTGCCGCTGACTTCCTGGAGATAGCTGTTCCAGTGCCAATCCATCTCGACGGCCTGATAGGATTTGAAATAGCCAAGAGTCACCGACCCCGTGCCCAGACCGCCGCCGTCAAAATTGCGGGAAAGGGTCAGGATGTTGGTCGCGTTGGTGAAATCATCGAGCGTCACGTTGAACAGATGAACCGTGGTTGCCAGGCCATTGCCGTTGAGCGCGGCAGGATTTGCAATCACCTGCCCTGCATTTGGACCATTGGCGTAGCGCAACGTGCCGCCGACGCCGCCAAGCGACGTGACAAAGGAACCGGCCGGCGCGACATTGGCCGCATAAGGCGTGGTGAAGCCGCCGAAATTCTTGGCGACGTTGAACTTGTCCTCAACCTTCCAGCCGTCGCCCAGATCGAACGAGGCTTCGCCACCGATGCCGCGCACTTTGGTCCGGTATCCGTCCGCAACGTCGGTGCGGATGCGGTTGCCATCAGCCCCGATCGCCAGATCCGAACGAAGATAAGGGGACTGGATCGGATCCTTTTTGGGATCGAAATTCGGGAAGCCGCTGAATTTGGGATTGCTGTTGGTGCCGGTATTGCGGATCGGCACGGGAATATAGGCAGGCGCCCTGTCATCCAGATATTTGAAGTTGAGGCGCAGAAAGCCATTGGAGAAATTGCGGGTGATGTTCGCCTTGATCTGGCCGCCATTCTCGGCGTTGTAGCCGATCTTCTTCACGCCATCGCCGATGCGGTAGAAGCCGCCGATATGGAAACTCCAGTTTTCACCCAGCGGCGCGCCATAATCCGCGTCGATGCGGGTACGATCAAAATCGATACCTTTGGTCAGCGAAATGCTGCCGCCTTCGGTCTTGCCCGTCTTGCTGATGAAGTTGATGATCGCGCCTGGCGCATTGCTGGTGAAGGTGGATGCGGAACCGCCACGGACGACTTCGACCCGCTGCACATTATTGTCAGGCCGCACAAAAGCGTCAGCGGTCGCAAAGGCGATATCGCCGAAGTTCAGAACCGGAAGGCCATCTTCCTGAAACTGGACGAATTTCGCGCCACCACTCGCGACCGGCAAACCGCGCACAGCGATATTGGCATTGCCCTCACCACCCGACGATTCAGACCGAAGGCCCGGCACGTTGCGAACAAGGTCCGCACTGCCAAGCGGCGCAGCGCGCGAAATCTGGGTAGCGTCCAGCGCGCTGACCGAGATGCTGGTCGTCAGACGACGTTCGGGGCGCGAGGTCCCGGTGACGATGATGTCACTGCTGCTGTTGCCGGTCGGTGCGTCAGCAGCCGGCGCTTCCGCCGCGACGTCCTGGGCCGATGCCGAAACCGACGAAATCGCCACCAACGCAACGGTAGCCAGCAGATATGATGCTCTTTTCATACAACCCCTCCTGAAATGGTCGACCGTTTGCGGTGACCTATTACCAGAGGCTCTATGCGCCATTCCGCAAACGATTGCAACAATCGATTGCGGAATGGCGCAGACTTACAGATTCTCTTTTCAAAAGGTGCAAACACCCTCCGTTTCGAACACTCCCGCAGCAATGCCGGATCACATCGACAACAGTGGCGCCAATAATCGTCCATTCTCGCCGTCCACAGCACCATGTGAAATGATGCCTCCGGAGCAACGTGATCTGGTGGCTCAGAGGCTATGATAGTCTCTGGGCCACTAAGCAGGAGCAGATCATTATTGGCGAACGACTCTCAGTTTTAACGCGAGATATCACCAGCTATCGACCCAGCCTGCCGTTAGCCAAGCGCTGCCGCTTGCTACCAATCTCTTTCCTGGCGTTCTCGATCATCTCAAGCTCGGTGACAGCCAAAAGATCTTCGGACACCCGCGTCAAATGGTCCCGCATTGCTAATCGCGCCAAATCGCTGTCGCGCGCCACCAGCGCGTCGTAGATGCGGCTATGTTCATCGGGCCTGGGATTGATGCCGCCTTGCCTCGCCTGCTCAAACATATGGCGACAGAGCGGCGATGATTCGCGCAAATCCCATAGATGCTCGACGGCCTGCTCGATCAGGCTGTTCTTCGTGCCCTGCGCGATCATCAGATGGAAGGAACGGTCCAACGCCAGTTCGATCGCCGATGCCGGGTCCGCTGCTTCCATGCGGCTCAAAATGGCTTTGAGCTCAGCCAATTCGGCTTCGGTCATGACGGCAGCCGCCAATGCCGCCGCCTCCCCTTCAAACATCAGGCGTGCTTCGATCAGCTCGAAGGCGCCGACGTTCAGCTCTGCGGCAGCATGAACATTGGGCGGCGCGACGACGACATAGACACCAGAACCATGCCGCACTTCGACAAGCTGGCGGATTTCCAACGCGATGATCGCTTCCCGGATCGTCGGGCGGCTGACGCTGAACTGTTCGGCCAGATCGCGTTCGGGCGGCAGTCGGGATCCCGGCTGATGCACGCCCTCCCGAATGCCGCGCTCGATTTCAAGCGCGACGCGCTGATAGAGTTTCAAACGTTCTGCCATACCATCGGCATGTCACAAGGTAGGACCGTCCGCAAGTCATCTTACCAATCGACCGCGCCCGCCGTCACCAGTTCCACATCGTGCCGTCTTCCAGCCGGGCGACCGGCAGATAGGCGGGCTTGTAGGGATATTTGGCGGCCAGTGCCTCGTCGATATCCACGCCATGACCGGCCGCTTCGCCGCAGAACAGTTCACCCGCATCGAAGTGATAGTCGTGCGGGAATACGGCGTCGGTCTCTTCGGTATGGCGCATATATTCCTGGATGCCGAAATTGGGCACCCAGGTGTCGAAATGCAGCGCGGTTCCCATGGTGACCGGCGACAGGTCGGTCGCGCCATGGCTGCCGGTGCGAATCTGATAGAGGGCAGCCAGGTCGGCGATGCGACGCAGATGCGTGACCCCGCCCGCGCTGACGATAGTGCAGCGGATATAGTCGATCAGCTGATTCTGGATCAGATCCTTCGCGTCCCAGATCGTGTTGAAAATCTCGCCCACGGCCAGCGGCGTCACGCTATGCTGGCGAACCAACTTGAAGGCTTCCTGATTTTCCGCCGGGGTAACATCTTCCAGCCAAAAGAGCTGATAGGGTTCCAGCATCTTGGCCAGATTGGCGGCCTCCTGCGGGGTGTAGCGATGATGGCCGTCGTGCAGCAGATGCGGGCCAAAGCCATAGGTGTCGCGCAGCGTCTCGAACAGCTTGGGCACATAATTCAGCGCCTTGCGCGTATCCCATCCGGTGACCGACGGCAAAGCGGCGTCGGCGGGTTCGTAGAACAGCTTGCCCCGGCCCACGCCATAGGCGTCCTTAATGCCGGGCACGCCCGTTTGCGCGCGAATGGCCTTGTAACCCAGATCGATATATTGACCCACCGCGTCCACGGTTTCGGCAATATCGCTGCCATTGGCATGACCATAGACCATGATGCCGTCGCGGCTGCGACCGCCCAGCAACTGGTATAGCGGCATATTGGCCATCTTCGCCTTAATGTCCCAGAGCGCCACATCGACTGCCGCGATCGCACGCATTGTCACCGGGCCGCGACGCCAATAGGCGCCACGATAGAGATATTGCCAGATATCCTCGATCCGGCGCGGGTCCATGCCGATCAGACAGGGAACGACATGATCCTCCAGATAGGCGACGACCGCCTTTTCCCGGCCGTTCATGGTCGCATCGCCAATGCCATAAACGCCTTGGTCGGTCATGATCTTGAGCGTGACGAAATTACGCCCCGGACAGGTAACAATGACCTTGGCCGATATGATCTTCACTGACGATCTCCCCAAACTGATGCAGGCGTTGCGCCCGATCCCATCTTAATCCCACCATATTGGACTTACCTCTTTTTTACAAGAGATCAGATCACTCTAAGAAACGCCTGGGCGATTGCGCAACAATAGCCAAAGCGTCGCCATCCCGATGATATCCAGCGCGCCTAGCATCACGAACAGCGGGGAATAGCCAAACACGTCCGCGCTCTGGCCGATCAGCAGGGTGAAGAGCATCCCGCCGATCCATGCGATCGTGCCCGCCATGCCGCTCGCCGTGCCGACCATGCGGCTGTCGAACACATCGGAACATAAAGTAATGAGCGCGCCGTTCAGCATCTGGTGCGCGAACCCGCCGACGCAGAAAAGCGCGATGGCCAGTCCCGGCGAACCGGCAAGGCCTATGCAGGCCGGGCCGATCATGCACACCGCGCCGATCGACATGGTGATCTTGCGCGATGCCAGTACGCTCGCCCCGCGGCGCATGAGCCACGGCGGGAGCAATCCAGCCGCCAGCGAACCAAGATCGGCGGCTACGAACGGCATCCATGCCCAAAGTGCGATGCTTTTCAGGTCCAGGTTCCACACCGCGACCAAATAAAGCGGGATGAAGAAGTTGAAGGTCTGCCAAGCTGGTTCGGCGAAAAAACGCGGAATGGCGATGGCCCAGAAACCCCGTGACCGGATCACCTCCGAACGGGTGGATGGGCGCGTCGCATCACTCGCGTCGCTTTGCCCCGCCTTGATCAGCGCGCGCTCTTCCTGGCTCAGGCGGCGATGGCGATCGGGCGTTTCATAACCGAACCACCACAACACAGCCCAGACCAGACTAAGCGCGCCAGTGACGATGAAGGCGGACTCCCACCCCCAGGTCAGGATACAGAATATGACGATCGGCGGGGCCGCGATCGCGCCTACGCTGGTCCCCATCTGGAACGCGCTGGTCGCCAGCGGACGTTCGCGTGCGGGGAACCATTCCGACACCGATTTGGCCCCCGCGGGAATCGCCGCGGCTTCGGTCGCGCCGAGCATTCCGCGGAATATGGCAAGCCCCTGCCAAGTGGTCGCGAAACCATGCGCCATATTGGCGAGCGCCCAGCCAACCGCGAACAGGAAGAAACCGAGCCGGGTGCCGAGCAGGTCGAGCACTGCGCCCGCCACCGTTTGCATGATCGTATAGGCCAGCTGGAACGACAGAACCACATAGCTGTAGCTTTCGGTCGTCATCCCCATCTCTTGCTTGAGCGTGGGGGCGGCGACTGACAGGGTCGATCGGGCGAGATAGTTGAGAATCGTCCCGATCGTCACGAGGCTGATGATCCACCAGCGCAGATGGCGGATCGGCTTTCTGCCGGGCGCACTCATGGCCGGGCGGCGCTGACCGGAACGACTTCCAGCGCGGAGACGATCGCTTCTCCGACCTTGGGCTTGAAGCTGATCAGGATGCCGTCCCTGCCCGCCGTCGCAGGCAGGCTGCGCGTGATCGCCTTGAGCGTGCCGCCAGCCGCCGCCGCAATGTCGAAGCCGGGCAGCGCGACCTTGCCATTGATCGCCACGTCGAACAGGCGCTTACCCTGCTCCGCCGAAGGTTCGACGAAGTGGAGGCGCACGGTATAGCGGCCGGGCTTGGCCGGGATATGATAAGTGAAGTCGCCCGATCGATAGGTTGCTGCCTGATCCCGGTTCGCCGCTCCGCTGATCGCGGCGGCCTGGATGGGGGCGTAACGATTCTTGCGCGTGTCGGCGGTGCTGGACGCGCCGCCCTTGAAAAAGGCGTCGGAACCGAAGCGATGCCCGGGATCCGCCGCTGCCAGAATCGCGCCGCTGTCAATGCGGAACGCCGTCGCAGCATCGCTGCCTACCGTCCAGTCCACGCTGTCGTTCTGTATGCCATTGGCAAAAAGCGCGCGCGCCTCGATCCGGTTCTGTCCTTCGGCCAATCGCACGCCGGGCCAGACGCAGGTGGCAAAGGCGCAGGTCCGCATCGTCCCCATCGACTTGCCATTGACCAGCAATTCGGTTTCGGGCGCATTGCTGTAAATCTTGATATCGGTCACGCCATAAGCGCGGTCGACATAGCGTTTCCCTGCGATCTGCACTGCCGGCGCGGCCGACCAGTTGACGCGATAATACCACCAGGCGTCCTTGCGGATCGCACCGTCATAGGTGACCAGCCCCTTGGTATTGATGTCGACTGAATCCCCTTCCTTGCGCACCTTGGTCGCAAAGTCGAAGCTGTTCCACAGCCAGCTGCCCCACAGATAAGGCTTGGCCTTCACCTGCGGCCAGACGCGTTCGTGCAGCCACGCCTGATATTCTTCGGGCTGGTCGCGACCCGACGCATTGATCGGCCCGCCCTGCGGATCGTCGCCATGCTGCGACGTCGCGCCGCCCGCGCCATATTCGGTCAGCGCCAGCGGCTGCCCGGCATGTTTCTTGTGCAGGCCGTCGAGCACGGACGAGAAATCGTCCGCCTTGCCATAATACCAGCCCATATAGCGGTTGACGCCCAGCCCGTCGGTTATGCCGGACACATCGGGCACGCCCGGCATCCCGTTATTCTCGCAGCAATTGGCGAGCACGGTCGGGCGGATCGGGTCTTCGGCCTTGGCCAGCGCGTTGAGATCGGTCAGTAGCCCGCGCGGATCGGGAACCTCGCTCACCGCCTTGCCGATGAAGTCGGGCCGGTTGGGGCCGAAATCCACTTCGTTGGCGATCCCCCACACCGCTACGGACGGGTGATTGTAATTTTGCCGGATCATCTCGACCAGTTGCTGGCGGGCGTTATCGGCCACCGCCTTGGGCGCTTCCTTTTCGTCGGGTGACAATGTCCAGGCGGTTACCAGTGGAATCTCGTCCCACAGGATCAGGCCAAGCTTGTCCGCCAGGGCGTGGACCACCGATCCATGCTGATAATGGGTCAGGCGGATCGTGTTCGCGCCCATTTCGCGGATGGTGGACACCATCTTCTCAATGTCGCTCTCGCTCAGCGCCCACCCGTCCTGACCACTATCCTGATGCAGCCCCACGCCATAAAGAGGCGTGATTTTGCCATTCAGCAGGAAACCGCGATCGGGATCGAGCGCCATGGTCCGGATGCCGAAGGGCTGGCTGACGCTGTCAAGCAATGCGCCCTTGGCGTCGCGAAACTCCGCGACCATCGTGTAGAGATAGGGATCAACCGTGCCCTGCCACAGGCGGGCATTGTCGATCGTCAGGTCGATGCGGGCTTCGCCGTCAGCCCGCGCGGCCAACTGCACCTGGCTGGCCTGCCGGGCGACCTCTTGGCCGCTATGATCCACGAAGCGGACCACCAACTGCCCCCGCAGCGCGCGGCTGGCGTCGTTGCGGACGCGCGACAGGATGGAGATCGCCGCCTTGCCATTGTCGATGCTCCGCGTCTGCGCATAGACGCCGCTGCCGCCATGATCGAGCATCGCGAAATGCGCCGCCTGCGTCACGATCATCTTTACCGGGCGATAGAGACCGCCATGGACGAAGAAGTCGCCCGCCAGCGGCAAGGTCGGCTGTACGCCCGGCGTATCGGGCGCGCGATTGTCGACCTTCACCAGCAGGATATTCTCGCCGCTCTGGCGATAGGCCGATGTCGCGTCAAAGCGGAAGGCGGAAAAGCCGCCCGCATGGCTGCCCAGTCTTTGCCCGTTCAACCACACGTCCGCCGCCCGGCTCGCCGCTTGGAACTCCAGCCACAGCCGCTGCGAACCAGACAGGCGCGCATCGGGCAGGGTCAGCTTGTACCAGCCGATGCCCTGGGTCTGATCGATCGGCCGGTTGAGCGTCGCAGCCGCCGGGCTGCCCGGCAGATAGGAGCCGATGCGGTTCCAGCTATGGGGCACTTCTACCGGTTGCCATGGCGTGCCGCTGGCGGGCGGCGCGGCGGCATCACCCATTTGGAAGCCCCAGCCGGTGGTCAGCGCCACGCTCTGCCGGATTTCAGGTACAGCCGATATGGCCGCGGATTGTGCCAGTACGACAGTGGGCGTTGCGACCGCACAAAGCAGCACCGCCGACAACGCGCATAACCGATGGGGGATCAAGGCTCTCTCCTGAACGGGACTGGTCTATAAACTGGTATGACCACGCTGCATTGATTGGCTTTAGTTGTCAATCCAATTGGCCAGCCTATTTGCCCCCGCCGGACCAACGACTGGATGGAAACGCTGGTCCAGCACTGGACTGATACCGACGGCCGGACCAGTTTGATGCGAAGGTGCAGCTCCGCATCTAACCTTATCACCTAGTCGCGGACGGCGCCCCCGGTTACGGTGGGCGCCATCACGGCGCGAAAGAAATCCAGTTTGCGGGCGTCGGGCCACTGGCCGGAACCGGCCGCCTGGCCCAGTTCCAGCAATGTCCGGCTGGCCGGGTCATATTGCGGCCAGCGCAAATCGGCGCTGTTGGGATCGCCAGTACGGGCGAACGCGACGAGCGAACGCGTCATCGCCCGACTAAATGCCCGATCTGCGCTGGTCCAGGCGCGCGTGGGCCGAAACTGGTCGAAACTGTCCAGCGTGCCGAGCCAGAAGGGTACTTCTGATGTATGATAAGCCCCTGCCGTGGCGGGATCGAGATCGGTCAGTACGACACCGGGCGCAAAGCTGTGCGCGCGCGAAAATTCATAGCTGAAAATTCTGGACCGGCCATGCGCCGCCTGCGCCCGCGCCCAGCTATCCATCCCGACAGCCATCGTGCCGTCACGATCCGCCGCCCGTGCCTGCGCGCGCGCCTGCTCGTCATTCGACGCCGGATAGAAATCGAGGAAAGCCGATACCCGTTCGCCGAATTTGGCCTTCGCTTTGGCGCGATAGTCTTCCAGCCCGTTGACCGGGCCGAGGCCGCCGAAGGATTCATCATGGGTGAAGCCGAGCAAGAGCGGCACGTCATTCTGCGCGGATCGCGCGAAAATCTGCTCGACGCCCTGGGGCAAGAGATAGCCGTCCTGGACCGGGCCGATTTTTGGGCCATCTGCGATGCGCGGCACCACGATCTTGTCGGCGGGCAGCGCGCGCAACTCCGCCAGGCTTTTCACCCGGAGATAGGTTTGCAGCTTGACGCCCTCCTTCTCCGCATCCGGCAACGTCGCCATCGCGCTCGGACCATCGAGCAGCGCGCCGCTCATGCCGACGGCGCGGCGGAACAGCCCGCGCGCGAGGGGAGAGGCCTGTAACGCGGCCACTGACATGGAGCCGGCGGACTGGCCCACTATCGTCACATTGTCGGGATCGCCGCCAAACCGCGCGATATTGCGTCGGACCCATTGCAGCGCCGCAATCTGATCGAGGAAGGCGTAATTGCCCGATGTCTTGTGCGGCGATTCCGCCGACAGGTCGGGATGGGCGAGGAAACCCAGCGCGCCCAGCCGATAGTTGAAATTGACGAAGACCGCGCCTTCGCGGCTGACCGCTTCCCCGCCATAGAGCGCCATACTGGACGATCCGACATAGAAGCCGCCGCCGTGGATAAAGACGATGACCGGCGCTTTCTTGCGCGCGGCCGCCGTCCAGACGTTGAGGTAGAGACAGTCCTCGCTGGTGATTTCCGCGCCGGAATATTGATTGGTCATCACCCCGCGCTGCGGCTGCATACACTGCGGGGCATAATGGTCCGCATGATAGGTGCCGGACCAACGTGCGACCGGTTGCGGATCACGCCAGCGCAGGTCACGCACCGGCGGCGCGGCGTAGGGAATGCCGAGATAGGCCTGCCCGCCCGACGACAGCGCGACCCCTTCGACCGCACCCTGATCGAGGATGACGTGCGGGGTCTGCATGGCGGCAGGCGTAGCGCTGGCCGGCGCGAGCTGCGCCGCCAGGCTGAGGCCGATAGCTGTCAAAGAGGTCAGAATGCGGATGATTTCCTCCTGTCGCCATCGACCATGCGCAACGCTCGATCCGATGGATAGGGCGCCCGACGTCAGAACCGCAACGGCTCCGACGCCAGGCGCCATCGCGTTAGAATTTGAAGCGCACGCCGCCCTTGTAGGTCCGGCCCATCAGGTCATAATAGGCGCTGCCGTTCGCGGGCAATGGCGGGTCTTTGTCGAACACATTGTCGACATTGAAATAGACCGTGAACTGCTTGTCCGCGCCGAAACTGTAACGCACGCCCAGGTCGAGATAGGCGACCGCCGGGATATTATTGTTGCTGATGCTGGTCGTCAGCGCCGGATTATATTCCGGCTCGTCAGGCCCGAACAGACCGTTATTCTGGCTGGAGGGCGACACATAACGCACATTGGCGTTCAGGCCGAGCCGGTCGAGTTCATAATCGAGCGTCAGGTTGAACAACCATTTGGGCAGGCCCGCCGGGCCACCGAACTGCGCCCCGGTCTGACCGGCCCGATCGATGCCGTTGGGGAACAATGTCGACACGTCGATGGACGATTTGAACGACATGACATGCGTGGCGAGCAAGTTGGTCGTCAGCGTGCCCGCCAGGCCGATATCGTCCAGATTCTGGTTGTAGGTCGCCTGGAAATCAAGCCCGCGGGTCTTGAATTGCGCGACGTTGGCGGTGATGCCCCGCACGCCGGTCAACTGGCCCGCGACAGGATCGTTGTTGGCAAAACTGATCAACGAGCACCAGCTGTTGCCGGTATAGACGCCACCGACGAAGCAGTTGTTGACGACGCCCTGCGTACCCGTCGAGGTGATCGCATCCTTGATCTCGATATTATAATAGTCGACCGACAGGCGCAGCGCCCGCAGGAAGGATGGCTGCCAGGTCACGCCTACCGTCTGGGTGATCGACTTTTCCGGCGTCAGATTGGCATTGCCGCCGACGATGAATCCGGCGCTGTTGGTCGGGGGCGCGATGCCGGGGCGCGGATCGGCTGGCAAGGGCAGCGACTGGGTCTGGGGCGTGAACAGGTCGATCAGGTTAGGCGCGCGAATGTCGCGCGACCGCGTGGTGCGGAACATCAGGCCATCGATCACTTCCCAGGTCAGGCCAGCCTTCCAGGTGGTGACGCTGCCCGACGTGCTGTAGTCGGTCAGGCGTGCGGCGCCGTTAAATTCGATCTTGCGCGCGAAGGACATATCCTGCGCCAGCGGAACGATGGTTTCGACATAGACTTCTTTGACGTTCTGGCTGACCTGCGGCAGGGTCAACCCAGTGCCCGACAGCCAGCTGTTCGATCGCGACAACGCATCGGTGGTCAGCTCAACCGATTCCCTGCGATATTCTGCGCCGACGCCGACCGACACCGGTCCAGCCCAGGTGGAGAAAGGCTCGCCCTGGATGTTCGCGGCAAAATCATGCAACCGCGTCCGGCCCCTGCCGGTCGCGGTACCCATGATGTAGGATTTCGCGGCGTCCGAAACATTGGGCGTACCAAGAATGTTGATGGGCACGCAGCCCGCGGCGCGCGCGGCCGTGTTGCGACAAACGATCTGACCGTCCACAGATACGGCGTCTAGCGCGTTGCGGAAATTGACGTTGTTGAAATTATTGCTGATGCGGACATCGGACGTATTCTGACCGAACAGATAGGATGCGTCCCACTTCCACGAACCGCCCAGGTCGCCCTTGACGCCGCTCTGAACCCGGATCACTTCATTTTCGATCCGGCGCACATTGGGTCCGAACGCCTGCCCCGAATAGCCGATGGCCAGGCCAGTCGTAGGCACCTGCGCCAGCTGCGCCGGAGTCAGCGCCTGAGCGAGATAGGGATTGTCACGGGCGATGTTGAGAGCCGGGCCAGCGCCTGCCCCGTCGCGACGGACCAGGATGATGCCGGTGGTTGTGACGTGGGAATAAAGCGGTTCGACATAGACGGTCAGGCTGTCATTGACGTCGAACGACACCCGACCCATGGCATTGTAGCGCGTCTGTTCGGGCCGAAGCTGCTGGGTGTTGAGGTTGTTGATACCCGCAGCGATGTTGGCGGCAAGCGCTTCGGGCGTGAAGAAGTCCAGGCTGGCCGTCAGGTTGCTGAGGCCGCGATTGAACGTCGCCGTGGTCACCCCGCCATTCGCCGTGGGCACGAATGCCAGCCCGCGAAGCGCGCCTGCGGTCTGGATCACGCCGCCGCTGCTCGCCGCGCCATAATAATTGCCGTTCGGGCCAAGAACCGTGCTGGGCGTACCGGAAGGACGGTTGGCGATGACCGCGCTGTTCCAAGCCTGTCGGCCCCAGCCGCGCGCAGTGTTGTACGCGCTCGTCCCGCCATCATGATTATATTCGAAACCCGCGACGATATGGCCGCGCCCATCCGCGAAGCTGGTGCCGCCGGCCAGGGTGACGAACTTGTTCTTCGCGTCCTTGTAGCGGGTCTGGCTATATTGGAGGGACCCCTTGATGCCTTCGAACTTGTCGTCGATCTGGAAGTTGATGACGCCCGCCACCGCATCGGACCCGTAGGCCGCCGACGCACCGCCGGTCACGACGTCGGAATTGCGGATCAACACTGTCGGAATGACGTTCAGGTCGGTCGATCCCGCCGTGGTGGTGACGCCTGGCACGATCGTTTGCGGCAGGCGCCCCCGGTCCAGCAGCACCAGCGTACGGGTCGGCCCCAATCCGCGCAGATCTGCCAGGAACGCGCCGGTATTCCCTAGGCCGCCGGCATTGGGTGACACCGCCGCGCGGAAAGCGGGAACCCGGTTGATCGCGTCGCCAACATTGGTGATAGCGCGCGATTCCAGAAATTCCTGACCGATTACGGTCGTGGGCGTGGGGGCGGTATATCCGCTACGCGACAGGCGCGACGCCGTGACGACGATGTCCTGTCCTGCGGGATCGGCACTACCGTCCACCTCGCCTTGCGGCGCAGGCGCACTGCTTTCGGCGGCCTGCTGGGCCGACGCGGTGCCGACCATGAAAAGGAGGGAAGCGCCGCTCAGCAGCGCCGCGCGCAGCATGGCCGCGCGATTTCCTTCAGAATGATTATGCGATTGGGCGACATCTTCATGATAGCGCATTTGGTATCCCCTCTAGACGGCCGCTTCTGCAGACGGATTTGGCTTGTCCAATTTTCTAAAGCGGTCAGGCTAATCAATATAGTGATTTTTATCACTGCCGAATGATCAATATAATTTGTGATGCATTCGACGGCTGATTCTCCGGCGACCGATCTCGATCGGGATGAACGGGCGTCGGCATTGCATCGCGATGATGGCCCCACTTGATCAATCGCCTGATCGCCGCCTTAACTGATCCGATCGGCAGTGGCGTTGCGCAACTGTTCGCGGAACCATGTCAGTCCAGTGTCCGCTGCCCGTGCGTGATGATACTGCAGCATTTCGCGCATGACCGGCAGGTCGATCGGCGGGTTCATTACCCGCAGGGGCAATCGCGATGCCATGACCTTCGCCAGACGCTCATGCATCAGGGCCAGCCTGGTCGTTCCCGGCAACATCCAGGCGACCTGACTGAAGGCCGCGCATATGATCTCGATCCTGCGGCGGTCGCCATGTTCCCTCAGATGATTTTCGATGAACGTGCCGTCGCGCGACACACTGACGGCGACATGGCCGGCGCTGTAATAATAGTCTTCCGTCAGCGGTTCCTGCAGCATGGGGTTTTCTGACCACCCGACGACGACATGGCGTTCCTCAAACAGCAGTTCGCGCGGATGGGGTCCCTCCAAAAAGCGTTCGGGCGAGACGATGAAGTCCAGTTCGCCATCCTCCAGCCGTGCGTGAATGTCGCTGCGCGGCAGCGTGATTTCGATCCGCACCCCCGGCGCTGACTTTTGTATGCGTTCCAGCATGGGGCCAATCAGCACTGTCGTGACATAGTCGGACGCAACGATCCGGAAAATCCGCTGGCTATGGGCCGGGTCGAAGGACAGTCCGCGCGCGATGATGCCGCGCAGGTCTGCCACAACCGCCGAGATTTCGGGCGCAAGAGACAGCGCCGCGGCTGTCGGGATCATTTTCTTCCCATGCTGCACCAGTATCTCGTCGGAAAAGGCGTCACGCAATCGGCGCAAAGCCGCGCTCATCGCCGACTGCGTCAGATTGAGGCGCTTGGCCGCGCGGGTGACGTTCCGTTCCTCCACCAATATGTCGAACGCCACCAGAAGATTGAGATCAAACCGGTCCAGCCTCATTATCATGAATCCTATTGATCATATTCAACACATATCATCCATTTTACTGCTTTTTCAAAATATGTCACCCCTCCGCCATTCCCGCGAAGATCGGGGACAATGGGGAGGACGTATGAAAAACATTCTTTGGTGCGCCACGATGTTGGCCAGTGGAATCACACCGCAGGTCGCCATGGCGCAGAACGCGGATACGCAGGTGTCGGACGGTGGATTGGCAGAAATCGTCGTAACGGCGCAAAGGCGCGAAGAAAGCCTGCAGCGCGCGGCCATTGCCGTAACAGCCGTGACGGGCGACGACCTGACCCGATCCGGTATCACCGAAACATCCAACCTGGGCAAACTGGTGCCCGCCCTCGTCGTGCAGCCGACCGGTGGCACGACCAGCTTCTTCCTGCGCGGCGTCGGCACCAATTCGCAGAACAGCTTTTCCGAAAATGCGATCGCCTTCAATTTCAACGGCGTCTATGTCGGCCGCCCGACCGCACCCGCAGGCGTCTTCTATGATCTGGAGCGGGTCGAAGTGGTCAAGGGACCGCAGGGCACGCTCTATGGCCGCAACGCGACCGGCGGCGCGATCAACGTCCTGCCCAAAAAGCCGATCCTGGGCAAATTCGGCGTCGAAGGGCTGGCCGAATATGGTAATTATGACAGCAAGAAGGGCTTTCTTGCGGTCAATGTCCCCTTTGGTGAGATCGCCGCGCTGCGCGTTGCGGGCCAGGTGGTCGATCGCGACGGCTATATTTCCGATGGCTATGACGATGACAAGGGCGAAGCGGTGCGCGCCTCCTTTCTGCTCAAGCCTTCGGACATCTGGTCGATCAACATTGTCGGCGACTATTATCATCAGGGCGGCAAGGGGGGCGGCGCAGTGCTACTGCCCAGCAAAGCCTTCGCCGTGCCATCGCTCGACGATCGGGTCAGCGTCTCCGATTCGCGCGCGATCGCGGCAATCAACGGCTATGCATCCACCCTGTTCGCCCCGCCCTTCTGCGCAGGCGGCTTTATCGCCAGCGGCTGCATCGAAAATGCGCGCTCGGACGGCTATCTTAACAATCATTTTTATGGGCTGAGCGCCCAGGTCGACGGCGACATGGGCTTTGCCACGATGTCCGTCATTCCCGCCTGGCGCAAATCGAAGGCGGATTTTCGCACCTACCTCCCCGGCTTCCGGGGCGAGATACAGGATAATGCCGAACAGCTATCGCTGGAAATGCGGCTGACCTCCGCCGCCGACCAGCGGTTGCGCTATGTCCTGGGCGGCTTCTTCTTCAACGAGCAGCAGGACACGCTCAACTATTTCCGTCAGGGCCGACTGTCCACCACCCGCTTCACCCCCCGCCTCAAGACGCAGAGCCTGGCCGCTTTCGGTCAGCTGACCTTCGACGTCACCGATGCGCTGCGTCTGATCGCTGGCGGACGGTATACACAGGAAGACAAGTCGCAACTCACCGCGTCGGTGGGCGGCGGATTGCCCGGCCCTGTCGACCCGCCACTGGGCGCGCCTGTTACTGGCGACCTTAGCTTCAAAAAATTCACCTGGAAGGCCGGGGTTGAACTCGACGCCGGTCCCGCCTCCCTGGTCTATGCCAATGTCGCCACCGGGTTCAAATCCGGCGGCTTCTACGTCGCGGCCCCGCCGAGCAACAGCTTCCGCCCGGAAAGCCTGACCGCCTATACGATCGGTACCAAGAACCGCTTCTTCGGCAACAAGCTCCAACTCAATATCGAAGCCTTTTACTGGGACTATAAGGACCAGCAGGTGACGTTCGTGGGCGGAGTGCGGACCGGCACCGGCCTGTTCGCGCAGGGATCGCTCACCACCAATGCGGGCAAGTCGCGCATCTTCGGCACCGAATTCGAGGCCCGCTTCGCGCCGACCCGCGACGATCTGTTCAACCTCAACGTCCAATATCTGAACGGCAAATATAAGAGCCTCCAGACCGCCAACTTCTCCCCCACCGGCGCGCCAGTCACCACCGGCTGCACGACCATCGGATCGCGGCTCGCCAATCCGGGCGTCAACGGCGCGCGTTTCTACGACATCGACTGTTCGGGCCGACCCACGGTCAATTCACCCAAATGGGCGCTCAATATGGGCTATCAGCACAGCTTCCGTATCGGCGGCGGCATGGTGTTGGTGGCGGGCGCGCGGTCGAACATCGAATCCAGCCGCTTCATGAACTCCAACTTCCGTTCAGAAGAAAAGCAGGGTGGCTTCATGATGTCCGATGCGTTCCTGACGCTGGAAGGACCGCAGGAAAAATGGAGCGTCACAGCGTTCGTCAACAATATCGAGGATAAGGAAGTGCTGGCCCGCGCCGGCACGCGCCCGATCCTCGACTTCCCGGTCGGCACGCTACGTCCGCCGCGCACCTACGGCGTGCGTGTGGGCTTCAATCTGTGAAGTTCCTGTCCGCCCGGATCACCGGCGTGGCGCTGTCCAGTGTGATCGCCCTGCTGGGAACAGCAGCGGCGGTCGCCGGGCCGCCACGCGCCGCCTTCGTCACATTGGGGACGATGGGCGGTCCGGTGCCGGACGGACATCGGTCGCAACCGGCCAATGCCATCCTGCACGACGGCAAAACCTATCTGGTCGATACCGGGGACGGCACGGTGCAACAGATGGCACGGGCTGGCCTGCCCCTGCCGTCCGTCCGCGCCATCTTCCTTAGCCACCTGCATGTCGATCATATCGGCGGACTGGCGGCGATATTGGGCCTGCGCAATCAGACCGAAGCGCGTGACATACTGACCATCTATGGCCCGCCCGGCACGCGTGAACTGGTGGCAGGCCTTGTCGCCAGCCTCCAGCCATCGGCCAAGGCTGGCTATGGCATTCCCGGCAAGTCCTGGACCCCGCCTGAAAACACTGTGTCGGTGATCGAGTTGCGGGATGGCGAAAGCATTCGGGTGGACGACATGACAGTCCGCGTCGCGCAGAACACCCATTATGACTTCGCGCCCGGCAGCGTGGAGGATCGCCACTATAAATCCTTCGCCCTTCGCTTCGATCTGCCGGGCCGGTCCATTGCCTATACCGGCGATACCGGACCCAGTGCCGCGGTCGAACGGCTGGCGTCCGGCGCGGACCTGCTGGTCAGCGAAATGATCGACATAGACGCCACGCTGGACCGCGTCGCGCGCACCAGCCCGAATATGCCTGCCGCCGTAAAGGCGACGATGGTCCAGCATCTGACCACCCATCACCTGACGCCGCAAGAGGTCGGCGCGCTGGCCGCCCGCGCCAGAGTGAAGGCGGTGGCCGTCACCCACATCGCTGGTGGAACACCCGACGCCGCTCGCACCCGCGCCTATGCGGTCACCATCGCCAAAAGTTTCACCGGACCGGTCGCAATCGCCAACGATCTCGACCGCTTCTGATCCCATTCCCTCTCGCTCCCTTCTCACGAGGCACTAAACCGACATGGACATCAAGAACATCCTTATCATCGGCGGAGGCATAGGCGGCCTCACTTCCGCCATCGCCTTGCGCCAGAAGGGGTTCGACGTGACCGTCATCGAACGCGACCCCGAATGGAGCGTCTATGGTGTCGGCATCATCCAGCAGTCGAACGTCCTGCGCGCCATGGATCATTTGGGCCTGCTGGATGAATATGTCGCCGCCGGGGCTGGCTTCGATACGGTCGAAGTGTTCGCCCCCGACGGCACGAGGGTAGCCCGCGTCCCGTCGCCGCGCCTGGTCGAGGGCCATCCAGCCAATCTGGGCGTCGGCCGCCCTGCCCTGCACAAGGTATTGGGCGATCGCGCGATCGCCCTGGGGGCAAAGGTTCGACTGGGCGTCACAGCGACCGACATCGACGATAATGGCGATCAGGTGTCGGTTCGCTTTTCCGACGCCTCACAGGATAATTTCGATCTGGTCGTGGGCGCGGACGGCGTCTATTCGCAGACCCGTGCGCTGCTGTTCCCCGACGCGCCGTCACCGCATTATACGGGGCAAGCCGTGTGGCGCTATAACCTGCCCCGTACCGAGGGCATGGATTCTCTTCAGGCCTATAATGGTCCGACCGGCGTCGGCCTGGTGCCGATCTCGCAAGAGCTGATGTATATGTTCGTCACTACCGCCGAGCCGGATAACCCCCGTTATCCGCGCGAAGGTCTGGCCGCCGCCATGCGTGCCAAGATCGCCCGCTGCTCGCCCGCGATTCAGGCGCTGGGCAACCATATCACCGACGATGACGGCGTCGTCTATCGCCCGCTCGAAGCCTTCATGCTGGACGGCCCCTGGCATAAGGGGCGCGTCGTCCTGCTAGGCGATGCGGTGCACGCCACCACCCCCCATCTGGGCCAAGGCGCGGGCATGGCGATCGAGGACAGCATCGTCCTGGCGGAGGAACTGACGAACCATGACGATCTGGACAGCGCGCTGACCGCCTATCGCGAACGCCGTCACGACCGGTGCCGCTACATCGTCGAAAAATCGCTCGAAATCTGCATGGGCCAGCTTGGTAAGGGCGCGCCCGTCGACAATCATAAAGCCACCGCGGAAATGTTCGCGATGGTCTCCCAGCCGATCTGAAGGAAACCGCTATGAGCCGCGTTACAGAAATTCGATATGTGGGTTACGCCTTGCCAGACCTGGAGGCCGAGCGCGCTTTTTATGCCGATCAGTGGAAGCTGGTCGAGGCGGGCGAGAAGGACGGCATGGTCTATTTCGCCGCCGATGGCGGGCATGAACATCATGTCGTGCGCCTGCGTCAGGCCGAAGAACAGCGCATCGACGTGATCGCGCTGGCCGCCGACAGTCGCGCCGATGTCGACGCCCTGCATGACAAGGTCGTCGCCTCAGGCTGCCGCATCATCTTCGCGCCCAAGGATCTGGACTCGCTGGGCGGCGGTTATGGCTTCCGCTTCTTCTCGCCCGACGGCCTGACCTTTGAAGTGTCGAGCGATGTTGCGCGCCGCACCGCGCGAGACCTCGCCCGTTGGGAAGGCGTGCCGGAAAAGATCAGTCACATCGTTCTGCACTCGGCCGATCACAAGGCTATGGTGGAATGGTTCTGCGACGTGCTGGGCTTCAAGGTTTCCGACTGGCTGGGCGACTTCATGTGCTTTCTGCGTTGCAACAGCGCGCATCACCGCATCGCCTTCCTGCCCGGACCGCCCTGCCTCAACCATGTCGCCTATGACATGCTGACCGTCGATGACATGATGGTGGGCATCAATCGGCTGCGCTTGAAGGGGACCGATATTCGCTGGGGACCGGGCCGTCACACGGCGGGCAACAACACGTTCAGCTATTTCACCACGCCCGCGGGCTTTGCGGTCGAATATAGCTCCGAACTGGAGGATGTGGATTTCGAAACCCATCAATCGCAGGTCCACGCCCCCGCCCCCGGCATCATGGACCAGTGGGGTATCGGCGTCGGGGGTCCGCAGACCATGCCGCACGCTGCGCCCGACAAGGGCTTGTTCCAGGCTGTGGAGGTCTGACCGATGGCTTTGTTCGAATATTTCCCCAACTATATCTGGAACCTGTCGGTCGCGATCGCGATGGAGAGCGGCGGGCGCATCGGCGAGATCGTCGATATGTGCCAACCGATCAAGGACGCCGCCGCATCCGGCGCGGACGCAGGCACGCCCATGTTCATGGCGCAGTGGGTCGCGATGGCCGACAAGCTGATCGGGCTGGCGGCAGAGGATGAGGCGGAAGGCCGCGCCTTTTCCGCTTCCGACAAACTGGAGCGTGCGTCGCTCTATCTGTTCAACGCCGAACGGATGCAGGGCCACGGCCATCCTGGTCGCGAAGCCACCTATGCCAAGGCGCGCGATACGTTCGACCGTTCGACCGCTCTGGGCCGGATCAACCGGCAGCGTGTCGATATTCCGCTCAGCACCGGCACCATGCCCGCGCTCTACACCCGCGCGCCGGGCGATGGTCCCCATCCGGTCGTAGTCTATTGCAATGGCCTCGATAGCTGCAAGGAACTGCTCTATTGGTCGCGCCTGCCCGAAGCGCTGGCGCGGCGCGGTATCTCTACGCTCTGCGTCGATCAGCCGGGGTCGGGCGAAGCGCTGCGGCTTCAAAATCTCCCTGTCGATCCACATAGCGAAAACTGGGCGAGCAAGGCGGTAGACTGGCTGGAGCAGCAGGACGATGTCGATCCCAAGCGGATCGGCATGACCGGCATTTCGCTGGGCGGCCATTTTGCCCCCCGCGCCGTGGCCTATGAACCGCGTTTCGCATCCGGCGCGGTCTGGGGCGCGAACCATAATTGGGCGGAGGTGCAGCAGAAGCGCATGAAGCGCGAAGGCGAAAACCCCGTCCCCCATTATTGGGCGCATGTCATGTGGGCCTTCGGCGCGAGCGACATGGACGACTTCCTGGCCAAGGCGGAGAACATGAACCTCAACGGCCATATGGACGGGATCAAGGTGCCCTTCCTAGTCACTCATGGCGCGAAGGACCGGCAGATCAGCGTCGATTATGCCCATGACTGCTATGACCAGCTGGTCAACAGCCCGCGGCGCGCGCTCAAGCTGTTCACCGAGCGCGAAGGCGGCGTCGAGCATGTCGGCGCGGACAATATGTCCTATGGCCGCGACTATATCGCCGACTGGTTCGCCGATACGCTGGGCGGCAAGACCGCCTGATGGGCGTGGAAGGACAGATGGGCCGCATCACCCCCTATATCGCGCGGGAGACGATCGTCAGTGCCGCGATCAACGGGGTGATCGGCGCGCTGTTCTTCCTCGCCGTCTTCGGCACGGCCGGGCGTGTCGCGGTGGGGCATTGGGGCGGCTACGCCTTCGATTTCCTGCCGCAAAGCGCGGCGGTTGCGCTGATGGCCTGTTTCGTGCCGGGTGGGATCGCGCGGCGCGCGCAATCAGCGGGCCGGTTTGGCGGCCATCCCGTGACAGTTCGATGGCTGTTGCAGGCCGCCCTCGTCTCGGTCCTGTGCGGCCTTACGCTGGGCGCGGCGGTCTCGCTTTGCCTGGCTCGCCAGCAGTGTCGCCACGCTGGACTGGCGACCCGCCCTTGTCATCAAGATCATCTACGGCGCCGCGCTTGGCGCATGGGTCACTCGGCGCGTGCTGCGACGCATGGTCGGCGGCGCGTCCCTTATTTAGGAAAATGCTCATGGAATTTGAATCCGTTCGCCGCATCGTCACCGGGCACGACGCCGCCGGCCGCGCCATCATTCAGGAAGATGGCCCGGTCCAGCGTGTCCAACGCATCGGCGGCGACATTGGCCCGATGTTTCACGAAGTCTGGAACACGCAGGCCACCCCAGCCCCGCTGGACGCCGCCTCCGGCGAACCAGCGGAAACCGGCATCATCCTTGCGCCGCCCAAGAACGGCACCCGCATCCGCGTGCTGGACATCCCGCCTGAAGGCGACGGCATCCGCACCATGTCGCTCGAGGAAGCCCGCGCCCATTTCGCCGAAGTCGGCGCGCATGACGCGTCAGCCCATGATGGCGAAGGGTCGCGCCACGCCCTGATGCACCGCACCGAGACCATCGACTATGGCATCGTGGTGGAGGGCGAACTTGTCCTGATCATGGACGAAGGCGAGACCACGGTGCGCGCCGGCGACATCGTCATCCAGCGCGGCACCAACCATGGCTGGTCCAACCGGTCCGATCGCAATTGCCGGATCGTTTTCATCCTGATCGACGGCACGTTCGACGCCGAGTTGAAACGCTGAGCCTGCGTCCGGCGCGCGCCGTTAGCGCGCCTCCATTGTGAAAATATCGGAAAGGAAGCAACCCATGCGTTTCGCAACGCGCGCCAACGGCACAGCCGACGGGGAATTGTTGCTCTTGTCGCAGGATGGTGCGCGCTGTCTGCCGATGGGACCGCGCTGGCCCAACCTGCTGCACGCCATTGCCGATTGGGACGCGCTGCTGAATGACGCCGCAGCCCTCTCGACTACGCTGGCGGCAGGGGGCGGTGAGAATCTCGATCACACCACGCTCCTAGCGCCCCTGCCGCGCACCTGGCAGTGGCTGGACGGGTCGGCTTTCGCCAACCACGGCGTGCTGATGCAACGGGCGTTCAACCACCCCCCTATCAAACCGACCTGCCGCTCATGTATCAGGGCATGAGCCACTGCTTCCTGGCCCCGCATGACGATGTCGCCTTTCCCACCGAAGCCGACTTCATCGATTTCGAAGGGGAATTCGGCATCGTCACGGACGATGTGCCGATGGGCTGTTCGGCGGCGGATGCCATGGCGCATATCCGCCTCATCATCCTCATCAACGACTGGTCGCTGCGCGCCGTGGCACCAGCGGAAATGAAGACAGGTTTCGGCTGGATTCAGGCCAAGCCGGCCTGCAGCGCCGCGCCGATCGCGATCACGCCCGACGAGCTGGGCGACAATTGGCGCAATGGCCGGGTCTGCCTGCCATTGCGCGTGGAGGTTAATGGCCAATGGTTCGGCCATCCTTCAGGCGAAAGGATGGGCTATGGTTTCCATGAGCTCATCGCGCATGCCGCCCGTACAAGACATCTGTGCGCAGGCACTATCATCGGCTCCGGCACAGTGTCCGACGCTGATTTCAAGCAGGTGGGATCGACTTGCATTTCCGAGCGGCGCGCAATTGAAATAATCGAGCATGGCAACGCGATGACGCCCTTTTTGCGCTTTGGGGATAAGGTTTTCATGCAAGCAGGGGAAACCGAAAGCATATTTGGTGAACTGAATCAAAAAGTCGTGAGATGTAATTCGGGGTCTAAACCCAATTAGCCTCTTGAAAATCTACGCGCGCATTGATCCAGCTATTCTCCATTGTTGTAGGAGACTATTAGCGATATCGCGTTCATTGTTCTGGTTGTTGGGCGAAGCATGGGCTGCGACCGAGCCGCACTTGCCGAAGAACCAGCCTGGAGCGTGACGGGTCGATGACCGGCGAGTGATCCCCGGACGGCGCAGCCGCCAGCGTCTGATCCAGTATGACGAACGCCGCTACAATGACCGTTCGGGGGGGCGAGGCTATGTTCTGCCGCCTCAAGGACTTCCGACGCATCGCCACCCGTCACGACAAACGCGCCTGAAACTTCCTATCCGCCATAAGCCTCGCCGCTGCCGTGGCATTCTGGCTCGGACCGAGCCGAGATCCTAAGTTTACAAGCGTTCGTTTCCGGCGGTAATTGTTATAGCGCTGACCTGCCCATATGCCCCGCGATGAAAGATAAGAGGCGACACTGTTCGTTCAGCCGTCATGGCCTTGACCTCGCCCAATACGAAATCGTGATCGCCTGCGTCCTGGACCGCATAGAGATCGCAGTCGATCCATGCCAAGGCTCCATCCAAGACCGGAAGGCCGTTTTGCGAGGTTCGGTGAATGACCTCGGAAAATCGATCGGCTATCGGGCCGGAAAACCTGCGGCAGAGCAACTCCTGATCCTGTGCCAATATGTTGACGCAAAACCGGCCGGTTTCGGCGATCGGCGGCCAACTCTTCGACTTTTTGTCCGGAAAGAATCCGATCAACGGCGGATCGAGGGAGACCGACGTGAACGACCCCACGGTCATGCCGATCGGCGCACCTTCTGGCGTTACGCTCGTGACGACACACACGCCCGTAGGATAATGCCCCATGACCGTCCGAAATGTGGCGCTATCGATACTCATGCCTGACGTCCTTTCGATGTTCTGGATAATGACCGCCGCATCGTCGCTAGCGGGCGATATCGAAATGTTGGTTACGGACGATATGAAGACCATAGCCTTCAAGACCTACCGGGGCACGATGGTCCGAACTCGTCAACAGGATCAGATCATGGACGCCAAGGTCGGCGAGTATCTGCGCGCCAACCCCATAAGTGCGACCATCCATGTCGATGTCGGCACCCGCGACCGTCTGTAACGCCGACCCGGTGTCCGTGCGGGGGACAAGCAGCACGATGACACCATGGCCAACTTGCGCAATTTCCTCCATGGCAGCGGGTATCGCTCGGCTCCGGGAGCCATGTTCGCCCAACAGGTCGGACAGGAGTGACGCCGTGTGCATACGCACCAGCGTTTCCCTGTGCGGATCGATCTCGCCTTTCTGCAGGACCAGATTGTAGGTGCCGTCCACCTTGTTGCGATAGGTCAGCAGCCGCCATTCACCGCCATGATCGGAGACGAAGCACGTGGTGGAGATACATTCCACCAGATGATCGAAACGCCGTCGATAGGCAATGAGGTCGCGAATCGTGCCGATTTTGAGGCCGTGTTTTTGCGCAAACGGGCCAAGTTCGTGCAGCCGGGCCATCGATCCATCCGGGTTCATGATCTCGCAGATGACGGCGGACGCATTGAGCCCGGCAAGACGCGCGATGTCCACCGATGCCTCGGTATGGCCGGCGCGCACCAATACCCCGCCATCACGCGCGATCAGCGGAAACACATGCCCCGGCTTGATCACGCCGCGGACCATCTTCAAACACAGTCTGCATGCAGTCGTGCAGCGTCGCTATGGCCACGCGATCCATGTCGTGCAGGTCTGCCGGCAATCGCTTGGGAAGCGCGGGGACCGTTCCCGTGGCCGATGTCACGGCATGTGCGCGGAAATTGTGAAACGCTATCTTACGTCCGGTCGGCAGGCCGAGAAGCTCAATCTTCACGAACCGAAAGGCATAGCGCCTCGGCAGACGGAACGACGAAGGGACGACGTCGATCGTCACGATCTCTTCTGGCAGCCAGCTTTCAGACAGCCATCCCTTATAGGGCTGGAACGGTTCCGCCACGTCGGAAATGACTTCGCCAAATGTGAAGCGCAGCCGCACAGGCGCGCCGATCACAGCGCCTACACTCTCGATATCGAAGGACAGATGGCCGGCACGATGGCCGCCGAAATCGATGATGAGGGCGCCGCCCGTTTTCTGCAACAATCGGGACTCGATGGCGTCTGCATCTCCGACCTTATCGATCCGCCAGCCCAGCGGCTGCTCTGTGTCCCTGACCGGATTTACAAGGCCGAGGGGCTTCTGAACCGATACATTGAGCCGCGGCTTCAACTGCTCGGCCTTCTCCAGCAAAGATTGACCGACGGATGAGGGCGACAACGCAACAGACTGCGCTGACAGCGGCAAGGGCGCCAACGCCGCCGCTATCGCAC
This sequence comes from Sphingobium sp., assembly GCA_023266575.1. GTDB lineage: Bacteria > Pseudomonadota > Alphaproteobacteria > Sphingomonadales > Sphingomonadaceae > Sphingobium. The sequence continues at coordinate 41,152 of JAHFPV010000006.1, read as the reverse complement.
CACGCGGTACTGCCGATAACAAATGTCGGCGCGTTACCTCTACCATCCCATTCCCAGCTTTCATCGGCCTTGATCAAACATGGTTCAGAAGGAGAGGCTATCACGGCTTATCCGTCCCAGACAGACTAGACGGATAGTGGACGGTTATCGTGCGGGCTGAAGCACAGCAACTCGGCGACAATCACATGAAATCCGACGGCTTTGCGTTGATCTCTGGCGGAGCAGCGCCGAACCTGGCGAACGCCTGCGTATCGTAAAACCCATGACGACCGAAAAACACTGTCGGAATCTAGCACGGACAGATGATCGAGGGAGTCACTCGCTCAACCGCTTCATTCAACTCGATTTGGCGTGGTCGTTGCAAACAAACAAGCGACTGAATCGATAGTCTCAGCGACATGGACAAGATCGTAAACACCGCCAACATGCACAGCGGGCCTGCGGCGCACACCTGATCCGAACGCCGTTCACTGCGCAATATCAAAGGCCCGGCATGTTGCTGCCGAGCAATCGGGCGTGGCGCAGTCCTCGGTGATCAGTGTGCCCCCGAACTTGGCGACTTTGCCAAGGCGAACCGCTCTGGCGATACGCAAAATATGCAACCATTCCCGCATTGACAGGTCAGACTGTCATGGCTCTGTCGCGAAGTGCCCTTAACCGCCCGGCATCCAAGCGGGGGAGTCGCACAATGCAACCTATAGTCAAGAAATCCAAAGCCGCCATTTTGCTCACGTCGCTCAGCGCACTGGCGCTGTCGGTGTCGGTGTCGGGCATTGCTGCCGCGCAAGAAACCGCGCCAGCCGCCGCACCGGATGTGGAAGAAGAGCCGCAATCGGACATCGTCGTAACGGGCAGCGCGCGCGCCCAACGCCGCTTTGACGTATCCTATGCGGTCAACTCGCTTGGCGAGGCCGAAGTCCAGAAGATCGCGCCCAAGAACTTCGCCGATCTGCTCGGCACGGTTCCGGGCATCCAGGTGGAAGCGACTGGCGGTGAAGTGCAGAACATCACCCGCGTGCGCGGTATTCCGACGGATCGCGGCTATCTGCTCTTCCAGCAGGACGGGCTGCCGCTCTATCATGAAATCGACGGCGTGTTCTTCAACTCCGGCGACGGCATGAACCGCTACGATCTGATGACCGAGCGCGTCGAAATCGTCCGCGGTGGCCCTGCGCCAATTTACGCAAGCAGCGCCGCCGCCATTGCCAATAATATCACTGCGACCGGCGGCCCCGAATCGCGTGGCAAGGCGCAGATCACGTTGGGCGATACCGGTCTGTACCGGCTGGACGCCATGCAGTCAGGCCCAGTTGGCGAAAACACCTATTATGCGATTGGCGGCTTCCTGCGCCAGCATGATGGCTATCGCGACGCCGGATTTCCCAACGACAAAGGTGGTCAGATCCGCGCCAATCTGAAGCACGATCTGGACAATGGCTTCGTCAAGGTGGCGATGCAATATACGAACGATCACAACCTGTTCTATCTGCCGATCCCGATCGCCGATCCGCGCAATCCGTCAGTCTCGCTGGATCCCTATATCGACTATCACACCGGCACGATGAACTCGCCGTCGCTGCGCAACGTGAACATCAAATATCGTGATGGCGCGGGCGTGACGCAGGGCTTGACCCGCGATCTGGCCGATGGCCGCCATATCCGCTTCTTCAATGCCGGCATCCAGTATGAAGGCGATTTCGACGGCTGGCTCGTCTCTGCCAAGGGCGGGTTTACCAAGGGCAAAAGCAGCTTCGACGCTTTCTATTCGACCACCAATCCGGTCGATGGCAATGCCTTTATCGCCAGCAATCTGGCGGCCGCGCGCACGGCTTTTGGCGCGGACGTCGCGCGCCTGGGTTACGCGATCGCAGGCACGAACGGCGCGACGGCCTATGATCCCTATGCCGCTTCCGGGCTGGTCATGTCCGGCCAGTACCGCGTTTCGGAATCGAAATTCTATTCGGGACAGGCCGATCTGAGCGTGACCCGCAAATTCGAAACCGGCTTTGGCACGCATGACGTGCGGGTTGGCACCTATGGATCATTTTACGGCAATACGCTGTTCCAGGTCTATCAGGACATGCTGATCGAGGTTCAGAGTCGGCCGCGCACGCTCGACCTCGTCGCTTATTCGGCCACGGGCGCCGTGCTGGGTTCGGTCACGCAAAATGGCGTCTTGCGCTACACGACCACGCTCAATCAGGGCAAGGCCGATGCGAAGATGATCGCCATCTACGCGAACGACACTTGGGACGTGACCGACGGATTGAAGATCGACGGTGGCATCCGCAAGGAATGGTACGACTATGAAGGCTATTCGTTACTGTCGGCCAGCGCCAATCTGGGCGACGCCACCACGATAGCCGATAATAATACCCGCGCCTTCACCGGCGCGATCGTTTCCCAGACGCTCAAGCCTTCGGCGACTAACTGGACACTCGGCGCCAATTACGATTTCAATGGCAATTTGGGTGCCTATGGCCGTGTCTCCAATCTGGAAGTACCCCCGCAGATGGGCGTGGTATCCAACCCAGCGCCCACCATTATCAAGACCAAAGCGCGTCAGTATGAATTGGGCGTCAAGGCAAGCTATGGCCCTGCCTATGTCTATGTGACGGGATTTTACACCAAGTTTAACCCGTTCAACGCCTCGTTCATAGCTTTCAACCCGTTGACCGGCCGCAACGACCAGTCCGTGCCTTTCATCGGCGAAGCTGTTGTGAAGGGTGTAGAAATCGATGGCAAGATCACGCCCGTCCGCTGGTTTGAATTGGCCGGCTCCGTCACCTATTCCGATGCGCAGTATCGCAACCTGCAAAACTCGTCAGGTGCCGATCCCAGCGCCGTGAACGGCAACCAGATCATCCGTGAACCCAAATTTTTCGGCAATGTGCGCCCATCGTTCACTTTCCCGGTGGGCGAGGGCGAACTGCAGATCGCGGGACGTTATGAATGGGTCGGTCGTCGCTACGTCGATCTTTTCAATCTTACCGCGCTGCCGGCCTATCAGACGTTCGGCGCCAGTGCGGCGATGACCTATGGCAAATGGCGCTTCCAGGTGGTCGGCGACAATCTCACCAATGCGAAGGGATTGACCGAAGGCAACCCGCGCACTGACCAGCTTGCCGGACAGGGCGCAAGCGATGCGATCTATGGTCGTCCGGTGTTCGGCCGCAATTTCCGCTTTATCCTCAGCCGGAGCTGGTAATTTGCACCTGATGCGTGCGTCTGCCTTCGGGGCTTGCGTGGCAGTTGCCTTGTCGCTGGCGTCGGCAACGACGGCAGCGCAGGAGCCAGCGGGGTACACATCACCCTTTGCCGATACGCTGCCGACGCGTGTCTTTCCGCTGTTCGCCATGATGCGGACAGCGGATGGCTGGGGGCAGGCATTGCGGGATGACAGCGTGCTTCAAACGCTGACAGCCGATCGCGCGGCGCGCATTCCAACAGGTCCATGCACGCCTTCGCCGCAATGCCTGGCCGATGCGTGGATATGGACCGATGCGGACATCGCTCTGGTCCAGGCGCGCTTGCGGTACCTGGTGGAAAATCCGAAACTGGGCAAGGCGCTGGTCGCACGGCAGATGCGCCCATCGGGACGTTTTGCACGATATGCGGCGTTGTCCGATGCCGATCTGGTGGCGGCGGCCTGGGCGGAAACGGCGGCTGCAATTAACCGCGTGATCGCTGTCTATGCCATGGGTGTGGCGCCGCGCTATCCTGTCATAGATGCGACCATCTTCAATATGGCTCTGCCACAGATGGCCGACATTTTGAGCGCGCATGGCGTCGCCACCGCCGCGCAGGCGAAGGGCAGCGACCTGTTTTTCGACCCCGCTCAGCGTTATGCGGCGGGCCTGCTGCAAATGAACGAACGCATCGACGCCGGAAATTTCCGGCCTTTGCTCGGCGGAGACAATGCCGAAACCAACCGCGCCATTAACAGGATGAACTGGCGTGAAAAGCCCTACACGGCACTATTGGTATTTGGTCACGGACCGGAGGATGCGCAATCGCACACAGGCGTGATGGGGCACATCCGCTTGTCGATCGCCGCCGATATGTTCGCACGGGGCGTCGCGCCCTTCATCATCGTGTCGGGCGGCAATGTGCATCCCAACCGCACACCGTTCAACGAAGCGGTGGAGATGAAGCGACTGCTCATCACGCAATATGGCGTGCCTGCCGACCGTATCTTGATCGAACCCCATGCGCGCCACACCACCACCAATTTGCGCAATTGCGCGCGACTGTTGCTGGCCGCAAAATTCCCCACCGATCGGCCCGCCTTGGTAGTGGCGGATCATCGCACGATCCAATATATCAGCAGCGATGTGCTGGCCCAGCGCAATCTTGCCGAAATGGGCGTGCAGCCCGGTCGCCTGACACCAGGACCCGACCAGTTCACGCTGGTCTTTGCGCCAGATCCGATCTCTTTCCATGTCGAAGCCATAGACCCGCTCGATCCATGATGAGGCACGCCGTTATCCTGGTGGCAGTCTTGGCATATGGCGCGGTTGGGGAGGCTGCGGCAGCGCGTGAGCTAGGGCGGCTGGTCGATCCGTTCGTGGGTACGCTTGCCGACTATGGGCAACTCAGCCCCGCGGCGGTTGCGCCTTTTGGCATGGTCCAGCTTGGTCCCGACACAACGCCCGCCAACCATGCCGGCTATGACCATGCCGCCACCCAACTCACCGGATTTTCGCACACGCGCGGCGTCGGAGTCGGCTGCGGCGGGGCTGGCGGCGACGTCAAGGTCATGCTCGCCTATGATGATGCGACACGTCCCGCGCCGATCGACAAGCGCCGCGAACGCGCCTATGCTGGCTATTACAGCGTCAGTTACGGTCCCGGCATCATCGCGGACATGACTGCCACACGCGGCGCGGGCAGCCTGCGTTTCACCGTGCCGAAGTCCGGACAGGTCAACGTCATCGTCACCTTCGATCGTGGCTATTCCAAGCGCATCGCCGCCCATTGGCAGGCGCAACCGGACGGCGATCTGCGCGCCAGTTTTTCGGCAGGCACCGTCTGTGACGCAGGCATCTATCATCTCCATTCCGCGACACGCCTGACCCATAATGGCAAGCCAGTGACAGCGCTCTGGCACGGCGACGCGGCTCGAGAGGCGCGATTGGCGCTGCGCGTGCGCAGCGGCGATAGTGTCGAACTACGCACCGGCCTTTCCTCGGTCGATCTCGCTGCTGCGGCGGCAGTACGGGACACCGAACTGGGCAACCGTCCTTTCCGGACCGTTGCCGCGCAAACATTGGCCGACTGGAACAGGCAACTCTCCCGTGTCCATATCGGCGGCGCGCGCAAGGAGCAGGCGCTCTTCTATACCTCGCTGTTCCGCGTGATGCAGTCCCCCGTCGCCATCGCCGATCCGGACGGGCGCTTTCGCGGCAGCGATGGGATCGTCCAACAGCTTTCGCCCGGCGATCAGCATTATACCAGCTGGGCGCTGTGGGACAATTACCGGACGCAAATGCCCCTCCTGGCGCTGATCGACCCGCAGCGCGCCGGACAGATCGCACGCTCCCTTGTAAGGCTTTACCAGAGCGGCAAGGCGCGCTGGGCAACGCCAAGCGAGCCATTTCTGACCGTGCGCACCGAACATGGGGGGATTGCCCTGCTCGACTTCCGACGCAGGGGCATTACTGATTTCGACGCGAAGGCGGCACTGGCCGGGATGGTGGCCGAAAGCGCCACGCTTGCCCGCGAGACGCCGGACGAACAGATCGAGGCCGCCTATGACGATTGGGCGATTGCCGAACTGGCGTCGGATCTGGGCGAAGCCGCCACCGCGGAGGCGTTTCGGGCGAAGGCGCTCAGCTATCGTCCAATGTGGCTGGCCACTTTCCGCGACCTTGGCGAGGATGCCGATATCGTGAAGGCGCGGGGGCTGTATCAGGGGACATTGGCGCAGTATCGCTGGGCGCCGGTGTTCGATCTCCCCTGGCTGGCGCAGACGCTTGGCCCGAGGTTCCGACCGGAGCTGGATCGCTTCTTCGCCGACAATCTGTTCAACATGACGAACCAGCCCGACATTCATACGCCCTATCTCTTTGCATGGGCGGGCGACAAGGCTGCCACCGAACAGGTGGTACGCCGCTACATCACCCAATCCGTACCGCATCGCTATGTCAATTCGGGCGTCCGGCCACAGCCATGGGTAGGGCGCAGCTTCGCCTTGTCGCCGCAGGGATTTGCCGACGGCATGGATGACGACGCAGGGACCATGTCGGCCTGGTACATATGGGCCATGCTCGGCCTCTATCCCATAACGCCGGGCGATCCGCGCTATGTCGTCACGACGCCGATGGCCCGGAACATTCGGATCAACGGCAGGCGATTGATGGACATGCCGGTTCGATCGGTACAGCAGGAGACAGGTCTGTGACACGGTTTGTTATGGGGCCCTGCCTTGCTGCTGCCCTGTGTGGAGCGATGGCTATGGCACAGCCTGTGTCGAACCCCGACGCCTTGCCAATCAATGCAATACAAGTAGTCGGCACGCACAACAGCTACGCAATCCCCGCCGATCCGCGTGTCATGGCGCTGATGGCGCCACGTTTGTCCGCACTCATGGCAAAGGCGAGCGAAACGATGCTCCCCGCCCAGCGCGCGCAGATGCTGGATGAGCATCCTGGTCGCCTCACTGACATCGCCGCGAGCCTCGACTATGTGCAAATGCCGTTGCAAGCACAGTTGCGCAGCGGCGTTCGCAGCATTGAAATCGATCTGCAACCCGATCCCAAGGGCGGCACCTATGCCGATCCCCTTGCCTATCGCCAGTTGCGCGAGCAGGGGGTGAGCGATCTTGCGCCCATCTATCGCGACGAACTGACCAAGCCGGGGATGAAGGTGCTGCATGTTGCTGACCTGGATTTTCGCAGCCAATGCCCGACTTTCCGATACTGCCTGACACTGATGAAGCAATGGTCGGATACGACGCCGAACCACAGCCCTATATTCGTGCTACTGGAGCCCAAGCTTTCAGGTCTGGATAAGGCGATCCCCGACGCGACTGCGATCCCGCCGTTCGACAAGGCGGCGTTCGACGAAGTGGATGACAGCATTCGCAGCGTCCTTGGCCGCGACAAGCTGTTCACACCCGACGATCTTCGGGGAGACTTGCCGACACTGGAAGCTGCCGCACGGGCAAAACGCTGGCCAACGCTGGGGCAGGCCCGCGGAAAATTCCTGTTCCTGTTCCTCGTACCAGGAATGAATCTCAAAACCTTCTCGCCCTATCTGGACGGACGCCCATCACTCCAGGGGCGTGTCGCGTTCGTGCAAGGTCAGGCGGGCATGGCGCACACCGCCTTCATGCTGTTCGACAATGCGCTGACGCGCGGCGCGGAAATAGGCGAGGCCGTCCGCCAAGGGTATCTGGTGCGGACACGGGCCGACATTGACACCGTTGATGCGCGCGATGGTTCGGGCAAGCGCCGCGACGCAGCGCTTGCCAGTGGCGCACAAATCATATCGACCGATTATTTAAGCGCCCCCAATATCTACGGCAACGACTACCACCTTGCCCCCTTTGGACAGGGATGGCGTTGCAACAAAGTGGTGTACCGTTGCAGCGGCGCTCGATAGTTGTTGGCTAGCTCCCCCCATGGCGAAGTGTTCCGCAATGTCGTTTTAGCAGAACGACGGTTATGCCCTCGAATTTCCAGTGGGCAAACGAAATGCCTGCTTCCGAGAATTCAAAATCTTAATGCCTCGGATTCTGATCGAATGCTCCGGTTGGCGAGCTACCGCAACATAGTCGCACGCAGCTTTTCGACATCGGCGTCGGTCAACTGCAGGGCCTTTTTCATGAAGCCTTCCGAACCACCATATTGTGAGTCAATGTAGGTGAAAAACTGCGTCAGGTGCGATGCGCCACTGCGCGTGTAGAGCGGCTCGGCGATCGTGCGCTGCGTCTCATCCTTCGAAAAATAATATTTCAGGATGGGATTGTTGGAATGGTCGGCGGGATCGACCTTAGGCATTTCCCATTGCGGGCGGCGCAGCGCAGTCGACATATGATAGTCCTTCAGGATCGTCTCGCGATCAACCCCCAGCATGTCATAGAGCAAGGCGGTCGCCATGCCAGTACGGTCCTGCCCCGCCGAACAATGGTAGATGACCGCGCCTTGATCGGCGTTGATCCGTTGATAGACGGCGCGCAACTGCGGGATCAGCAGTTTTTCCATGCCCTGATAGACATTCTCGCCATTACCCTTGCCGAAATTGGCCATCAGGGGCTTGAGCGAATAATCGTTGGAAATGAACAACGCGCCCGTGCGGTCGTCCACCAGATCGGGGGCGACCTCCCGTTCCTCCAGCGACCGCAGATCGACCACCGATCCCACGCCAAGCTGATCGATCAGTCTGTAATCCGCCTCGCTCAGCAGCGGCATCGCACCGGAGCGGAAGGCCTTGCCCCAGCGCACGGTGCGGCCGTCCTTGGTGACATAGCCGCCGATGTCGCGAAAGTTGCTGCCCTGCTCCAGCGGGAGAACCCGCTCGGCAACTACGGTCACGTCACCCTGGCCGTCCTGAAGCAGGACATAGCGGCGCTGGTCGGCCGATATGGAAAGTGCGATCTTGCCATCCCTGGCCGCAGCACGGATAGTGTCGGCGCCAACGCGTTGGTCGCTCGCATCGATGGTGCTGTCCTGGCTGATCCAGATCGCCACGGGATTGATGTCGCCCCGATCCAGCAGCACGGTGACCGTGTCGGAACGCATGAGCGTCGCCGCTTCGCGTCCATGGGCAGGGCTGGCGACCCAGGCTGCCAGCAGCAGCGCGGTGACAAGGGTGATGCGCATCGGTTGTGTCTCCGTCAAAAGCTGAAGCGAACGCCGAACAGGTAGCGCGATCCGATTTGCTCAACTTCGGTCGGCGTCGCGGTCGTACCCTGATAGGCGATGTATTTTTCATCGGTCAGGTTCGCGAGATCCGCGAACAGCGTCAGATTGTCATTGAGGGCATAGCGCAGCGACACGTCGAGATTTTCATAGCCCTTGCGATATTCGCCGCTGCCAAAGCCGCCCAATGTATCGAGCCAGTTGGACCGCCACTGATAGCTGACCCGCGCCGAGATGCCGTATTTCTCGTAGAAGAGCGATGCATTGGCGATGCGTTTGGACATGCCCTGGAAAGCGATATTCTGCTGTGTGGGCGTGTCGAAGCTGCCATTGAGCAAGGTGACGTTGCCTTGGAAGCCGAAGCCGTCGAGCGCGCCCGGCAGGAAGTCGAACTGCTTGAGCAGATTGAATTCAACGCCATAAAGCTTGCCCTTGTCGCCATTATAGGTGCCGCTCAGCAGATAGGCCGACCGGTCCACGCCGCCAAAGTCATAGAAGTCGCTGCCAACCGGTGCCTGATTTTGGTACAGGACATCTTCCACCCAGCGATGGAAGGCGGCGACGGACACCATGCCGTTGCCGGGTAGATAATATTCGATACTGGCATCCGCTCCCCAGGTATATTCGGGCCGCAATGCAGGGTTGCCGCCGCCGATTGTGCCGGGGCTGTTGGTGTCGTTGATGGACGCGCCCACACGTATGGCCCCATAGGCCGGGCGAGAGACGCCGCGTTGTCCAGCCAGCCGCAAGACCAGATTGTCGGTTGCGGCATATCGGATGTTGAGACTAGGAAAAAAGTCGGTCTTGCTGGATGTGAAGGTAAGCGGCGTTCCGATGCCGCCGGCAACCACCGTACCGCGATTGTCCATCAGATAGCGCTCCATCCGGACGCCGCCGACGGCGGTCAGCGCGCCGCTTTCGACCTTGCCCATAATATAGGCTGCGAGGGTGCGTTCGCGCTGCGCATAACGGTCGCTCGCGGGAACATCGAGCGCGGGATTGTAGCGGCCCGCCGCCTCCAGCCTGTCGAGCAGGCTCAAGGCATCGTCGCGCATCGCACCATTGTCGACATAGTTGAGCGTCACGCCCAGCGGAAAACTAGTCTCCCAGGGCCTGTTCGTGACATAGTCGTTGATGTTGAACGGTTGCCCGACCGATGCGCCCAAGGCACCGATGGCTGCGACATTGGCGGTAGAAAAGTTATTGCCCGTAATATCGCGATCGGCATAGAGCCCGCCTGCCGACAGCGTAAGATCGCCGATCTCTTTGGAAAGATCGAACTTTGCAGTATAGCTGTCCGATATCGTCTTCTGCCGCGCAGCGATCAATATCGTGCCGGTTGCGGATAGGCTGGCCTGATTGAACGGCCCGTTGACAGTCACGATCGGGAAATTGGGATCGTTATTATCATAGCTGAGCGACAGATTGTTCGCGCCGCTGGTCGATGATTGGATCAGGGGCAGGAACGTCGAATTTTCCGTGCGGGTATAGTTGAATTTGAACGACGCGCTCAGCCCGTCATCTGTCTTATAGTCGCCGCCGACCGTGCCGATATAATTCCGGTTGCGATATTCGCCAAAGTTGAATGTGCCCCGCAACGGCACACCCGTCAGGGTGCCGCTGTCCTGGGTGCGGGTGCCGCCAGTCGCGCGATCCAGGCGGAACTCATATTGGTTGCGCTGCTCATTATCGTTGAATTCGGAGAAGATCGCCTTGGCATAGAGGCGCTGACCTTCTTCAGGACTATATTCGACGCCGCCGAATAGACCGTTATTCCAGCGTTCGATCTCATATTGCCGTACGTCGAACTCGGTCGGCCCCTTGGCATCATAGGCACCGACCTCGCGATTGTCGGTCAGCTGTTTGCGGCGATAATGCGACCCGCCGACTACAACCCCGAACACGTCGTTCGACCAGGACAGACGCATCGACGCCTGCCGCTGTTCGCCCTTGCCCAAGTCCATAAAGCCATAACCCGCGTCGCCGGTTACGTGCAGCCCCTTGCGATCCATTGGCGAATAGGTGCGCAGATCGATGGTGGCGACGACCGCGTCAGCCTGCAGGTCGCTGGTCAGCGATTTGTTGATGACCATTTGCGACAACAGCACTGCGGGGATGGCATCGAAACGGAAGGCGCGGGTGTCGCCGCCCTCGTCCACGCCCACCATCGGGATGCCGTCAATGCTCACCGAGGTCCAGCGATTGGGCGCGCCGCGTACCTGGATATAGCGTTCCTGGCCCTGGTCGCGCTGGACGGCGACGGCGGGCAGGCGCGACAGGGCGGCAGCTGCGTTCTGATCGGGGAAACGCCCAACGGCATCCGACGCGGCCACATCGGACAGGTTCACGGCGGCGCGCTTGAGCGCGATCGAGTCCTGCTGAGCCGACAGGATTGACCCGGTAACGATAATCTCGCCACCTTCTTCGCCCAGCATTTCGGCCGACGGTGGCGCATCCTGCGCCGCGAGAGCGGACGGGATGAAAGCGATTAGGGCGCAATAAGCGGTCGAGCGTAATAGCAGGCTGCAAGGCAATTTCATGGTCGGTCCCCCAGATGGTGCGCCGACCCGCTAGAACGGTTGTATGTATTTATTGTGACGTTCGTTCGTGATATGAAAATGCGTAGATAGACCACCGCCAGGGTCGCCGACAGCGCAAGCTCTTGCTATCCTTACCTTTCCATCGCCAAGCGACTGACCGGGTAACTATGTCTGAAAATGTTAAAAAAACATCTGATTACAGACTTATAGATGCAGCAATAGAGCAATGGGAGCGATACGGCTATGAAGGCGTTTCAACCCGTCAGCTATCGGCCATCGCCTCTGTTCCCTCCTCGTCAATCTATCATCATTTTGGATCTCTGGAACAGTTGTTGGGGCTGGCACAGGTGTATGTTCAGGGGCTTGCGCAGCAATGGTGTGACGATCGAATCGCACAGTTGGCGGGTATGCCACGCGACCCGCGCGCTTTCCCCGCCTTCTTTGCTGCGTGCGTGGACGATTGGGTACGCAACGAGCGACGTCTGGCATTTGCGTGGCGCGAAGGGCAATTGCTGCGCGCCAACAGCCAGTCGGGTAGCGCGCTCCAGCAACAGTGGCAAAGGCTCTGGATCGATTTCTGGCAGGAAGCGACGGCGCGCTTCGGCTTGGAGAGAGGTGCGGGGGTTGTCTACCGCCTGTTCGAAAATGAATCCTCCCTCCACATGATCGATTGGCGTCGGTCCGTCGACCGTGCCGGGCTCGACGAATTTGCACGCGGGGTTGGGGCGTGGCTGATGGGCGATCCCGTACCACCGGCGCCTTGGCGCGATTTTGCCCGTGCTGCTGCGCTCGAAGCCTTGCCAGCCGAGCCGCATCACGACAGCATCATGGCACAAATAGTAGAGGCGGCAGCGGCCCTTGTAGAAGAAGTCGGCCCCGGCGGATTGACCCATCGGGCTGTGGCCGCCAGTTCTGGCCTGACGCTTGGTACGGTGTCGCATAAGGTTCGGACCAAGGCCGAGCTTGTCCAGGTAGGCTATGGCGGTCTCTATATCAAAGCCGTTTCGCGCCTGCGCGCGCAGACCTCGGTTTTGCCGTCGGGTCGCGACACGGTGGGCAGTATCGCCCATTTCTTGGCCGAAAATTCGGGCAGTCGTGGCATTGACGCGCTGCATCTTGCGGTTGCTCGCGATCCCGCGCTGCGCCAGTTTGGGCTTCAACTTCGCTATCTACGTGGCAGCACGTCCCGGTCGCTACTTCAAATGCTCCTTCCGGATCGACTTACGCCGGGCCATTTGGAACCAGCCTTGTTATCGAGCTTCCTCTCTTCGCTATCGCGCCATTATGGCGACTGGACGGCGGACGAAGCGCGTGCGCCGATCCGTGCCGAGCTGGAAGATCTGGTGGCCTTGCTCTGATCTTGCGCGGCACATGTCGCTTCACGAAGCTGTCATGGATGCGCTGTAGCGGCCAAGCATGCGCGGAGGCCGTCCTTCGGGGATGGACCCGCCGATCCGTCCGACTGGCATGCAAATCAGCCGCGTCCGGCTCGCTGCCTTCTCTCTGCCGGTGTTGCTCTTTCAAGCCATCGAAATGGCATGGCGTGCTTATCTGCCGCGGTTTCTGACCCTGGACATCGGGATCGCATTGGGCGCTGTCGGCGCAATCCTCCTAGGAGCGAGGCTTCTGGACGCGATCGCAGACCCGATCATAGGCTGGATGAGCGATACGGTGCGCACGCCCATGGGCAGGCGTAAACCCTGGATGGCGCTGGGGGCCGCGCTGGTCCCGGTGGGCGCACTAATGCTGTTCCTGGCTCCGCCTGGCGCTGGACTGACGCAAATTATAGCGGCCAGCCTGCTGCTGCATCTGGGTTATTCCTTCATCATCACGCCTCATGGCGGCTGGGGATTGGAACTGTCGGCAGACAAGCATCAGCGCACCCGCATCATGGGGGCCAAAGTGTGGTTCGGATTGTTGGGGTCACTCGGCCTACTGGGGATCATGGCGCTGATGGAGCGCGGTTTTGCCATTCCTCGCGACAGCCAGATGGCAATGCTGGGCTGGGCCATCGCCTTGCTGGCACCCATCACCGTCGTGGCGGTGATCCTTCTGTTCAAGGAACCCGCCGACCTCACCACGCCGCCGAAGGTCGGCAACCCAGTGCTGCTGTTTCTGTCGATCCTTCGCAATCGGTCGATGCGTACGATTCTGGCGTTATATGTGCTGACCGGCATCATGGATGCAGCGGCGGCCAGCAGCTTCCTGTTTCTGGCCGAGGACGTATTGGGATTGAGCCGTTGGGGTGCCGCGTTGCTGCTGGTCCAGCCCGTGCTTGCACTGGCGACGTTGCCGATGTGGAGCCGGGTCAGCGCCCGGATCGGCAGAAAGCGGACTTTGATGATCGCCTATGGCTGGCAGGGACTGACGGCGCCGCTGCTCTTTTGTATCCCGGAAGGTCAGCCTGTTATATTTGCCGCCTTCCTTGCCGTCCGCGCACTGGGATGGGGAGTCGACTATATGCTGTTGCGCGCGATGGTCGCTGATCTTGCCGACGAACAGTTGCAGGATATGGGGCGGCTGGGCGGCGTCTATTACGGTATGAGTAGTGTAACGCTTAAAATTGCCATGGGGTTGGGCGGCGGCGGCGCACTGTGGCTGATGAAAATCATGGCGGGCCCATCAGGCATAGCATCCGCGGACGCGGTCCGCTTCGCCTATGCTTTGCCTGCCACGATCCTCGGCCCAATCGCGCTTTTACTTCTCTTCATGCATACCGCACGGAGAAACAGATTGTCGGCAGCTAGGAACTGAAAATCAGAGGCTGAGTGTCCGTGAAGGGTCGTGATTGCCCTTTTCCGATACCATCGCCCGCTGGATTATCCGGGCAATGTCGGTGCGAGCAACATTTTGCAAAACTGAAACCGTTGCGGAACCACGCATTCCACAGCATGATCGGAAGCGTGGCGGGCAGGCCGAGTGATTATCTATTCATTGACCGCCGGGCCTCCGCGGAATCTATCCCGAAACGAAAGCATTCCGTTTCGCCTGGCAGCTTTAGCGGTCCGGCGGGACGAACTGCATCTAAAGCACCTAGCAATCTGCTGTAATCGGATTCACCTTGGGGCTTGGTAGCCGTCAGCAGCGAAAGAAGTTCCCTCGGCCTGATGAGAGCCGGTGCTCAACCTTGCATCTTCTGGCAGCGGCCCCGATCCGCGTCTGGTCAGGCTGGTTCGCCTGCTTGCCTGCCGTGCCGCGCGGAGGGCCTATCTGGAGATGCTGGAGGAGCGCCGCACGACCCGCTCCTGAGACGAGGAGTTCCGTTCCGTGAAGGTTGCCTTGTACACCCGCTATTCATCCGACAATCAGCGCGACGCTTCCATTGCCGACCAGTTACGCATCTGCCGCCTCCACGCTGAGAAGCAGGGCTGGCAGATTGTCGAACAATATACCGATCATGCCATTTCCGGTGCTTGATCGCTGCGGCCGGGCATTCAGGCACTGATCGCAGACGCCAGTCGGGGCCGCTTCAACTTCGTGTTGGCTGAGGCCATGGATAGCCTGTAGCGCGATCAGGAGGATATTGCCGGGCTGTTCAATCGCATGGCCTATAGTGACGTGAAGATGGTCACCCTGTCAGAAGGCGAGATCACCCATCTGCATATCGGCCTCTAGGGTACGATGAACGCCCTGTTTCTGAAAGATCTCGCCGACAAGACACGGCGTGGACAGCGTGGCCGAGTCGAGCAAGGTAAGTCGGGCGGTGGTAACAGCTATGGCTATGACGTCGTCAAACGGCTCGATGCCAACGGCGAACTGATCCGGGGCGACCGCTCCATCAATGACGCACAGGCAAGCGTCATCCAGCGCATCTTCCGCGACTATGTCGCTGGCAAATCGGCCAAACGCATCGCGACCGAACTGAACAAGGAGGGTATCGAGGCACCAACCGGCGGCACCTGGGGCTTCAGCACCATCAATGGCAATCCCAAGCGCGGCACCGGCATCCTCAACAATGAGCTTTATGTCGGCAAGCTGGTCTGGAATCGGCAACGCTTCATCAAGGATCCCGATACCGGCAAACGGCAAGCCCGGCCCAACCCGGAATCCGAATGGATCATTCAGGACGTGCCCGAACTGCGCATCATCGATGATGCTCTTTGGCAGCATGCCAAGGACCGGCAAAAATCCTGCCAGGTGGATCAATTAAATCCAGCAGTGGGCTCCGCAAACTTCCGCGATCGCCGCCGCCAGAAATATCTCCTGTCCGGCCTGTTGCAATGCGGTTGCTGCGGCGGCGGATATTCGATGATTTCAGCGATGATGCTGGGCTGCTCGGCAGCCCGGAACAAGGGTACCTGTTACAACCGCCTCAATATCCGACGCGATCGTCTGGAAGGGAGCGTGCTTCACGCCCTTCGCCATCATCTGATGGATCCTGCCCTGTTTGCCGAGTTTTGCGACGAGTTCACGCGCGAAACCAATAGGCTAAGGGGCGATGCAGGCGCAGCCATAGGCAGCGCACAGGCTGAGATCAAAAAGATCGACCGTGATCTCGACATGCTTGTGAACCTGATCCTGCGGGGCGGCGCCGCAGACAAGATCAACGCCAAAATGGTAGGGCTCGAAACGCGTAAGAAGGAACTGGAGCGCGACCTCGCCCAAGCCCAGGAGCCCCCTCCCCTGCTCCATCCCAACATGGCCCACCATTATCGGGCTCAACTCGACAATCTCTATCGAGCGCTGGAGCATGACGACGAGAACAAGCGCTTCGAGGCGGCTGAGGTCATTCGTTCGCTCATCCAGGCGATCACATTGGTGCCTGAAGGCGGCGAACTGAAGATCGATGTGCGCGGCGATCTCGTGGGCATCCTGTCGATCGCCGTACAACGCAAAAACCCGCCTCTAGGGCGGGCTCCAAGCGGTCTGCTACCTCTGGTGATCTGATCTCGCGACAATCGCAATTTCAGTTGGTTGCGGGAGGGCGATACAACCGAAGCCAACATCCAATATCGTCATGGATATAATGGAAGTTCTCATTTTATCATTCAAACGTCATATTGCTATAGGTATACTGTCTCCATGACGCTCGGTAGTCCGCCAATGTCCCCATGGTCGCATGATGTTTCTGCTAATGACTGCCAATTGGGCGAGCAAGATTTGCCAGTTAAAATTATCAAGCGTTCCAATATAGTCGGTGCTTATCCATAAACGCCATTCACCACAGCGAATTTCGCGCAAACGAAGTGGATATATTTACATATATATCCGCCAATATGACGTCGTCACAATTCTCAGCACTTCCCGATCCAGCGTCGTTCCTGTCCAAATCTGTCTATAAATTTTGGGTACGAATGACTTAACATATCTATTATTATCGAACTTTCAACGTGTAAGCGCTAAATAGAAATGTCACCCCTCCGCTAGTTAGAGATGTCACTCTCGACGTCGCAGTGCGGGTCATCGGTGGCATGGTCATCTCCTGATACAGGAGGTGGCGCTTATGACGGTGATTGGCATGAGCCATGGCGAGCTTTCCCGTTACGATACGCTGCTGCGGGTCGAGCGTGGCGAATTGCGTGTTGAGGATGCGTCGGCGCTATTGGGCCTTTGTCGAAGGCAGATATTCCGGCTGCTGTCACGATTGCATGCGGCCGGTCCCGAAGGCTTGATTTCGGGTAAGCGTGGCCGACCAAGCAACCGGCGTTACGATGACGATTTCCGCGAGCGCGTCGTCGCGATCGTGCGCGAGCATTATCATGATTTCGGACCAACCCTGGCCCGCGAGTATCTTGCCGAGCGGCACGATATTCATCTGGCCTGCGAGACGCTGCGCCAGTTGATGATCCAGGCTGGTTTGTGGAAAGATCGCGATGCCCGTCGCCCTCGCCCATATCAGCCACGCCATCGCCGGGACTGCCGGGGTGAACTGATCCAGATCGACGGCTCGAAGCACTGGTGGTTTGAGGATCGCGGGCCGCAATGCACGCTTCTCGTCTATATTGACGACGCGACCAGCGAGCTGATGCACCTCCAGATGGTCGAGAGCGAGAGCACCTTTGCCTATATGGAGGCGACCCGCGCATATATCGAACGGCACGGCAAGCCGGTGGCCTTTTATTCCGACAAGCACAGCGTTTTCCGGAACGCGCGGGCCAGCGCCGCTCGTGGCGACGGCATGACGCATTTTGGCCGCGCGCTGGATGCTCTGAACATAGAGATCATCTGCGCCAACTCTCCGCAGGCCAAGGGCCGCGTCGAGAGGGCCAATGCCACTTTACAGGACCGCCTGGTGAAAGCGATGCGATTGGAGGGTATCTCGTCGATCGAGAACGCCAACGCCTTTCTCGACAGCTATAGGACCAGGCACAATGCGCGGTTCGCCCGCCCCCTCGCCCCGCATGACGATCTGCGCGCGATCATGGTCTGGCGTGAGCAGCGGACCGTGACGGCGGCGCTGACACTGCATTACAACAAGGCGATGTTCATTCTGGAGCCGAACGATGTCAGCCTGAATCTGGCGCGCAAGCGGGTGACGGTTTGTGAATATCCCGACGGTCGATTGGAGATCGAGCATGAAGGCCATGTCCTGCTCTATCGTCAGTTCGACAAGATGCGGCAGGTGAACCAGCCTGCCATTGTCGAGAACAAGCATCTGGATGCGGCGCTGTTGCTGGCCAGGCAGATGCAGGCGATCGTGCCGCATCACCGCAAGCGCAACAACGATGCCCCTGCCCGTCGTGATCAGCTTACGCATCTCTTCCCCGAGCCGGAACCACCACCAAAGATCGACCGCCGCAAACTGGGCGGCTCAAAGCTCAAGCGCGGTCCCAGGCTCAGTGATGAGGCGTTGCGCGAACGCGGCACGCTCAGGTTCGTGCAGAGGACATGACCGGGCCCACTGCAGGGCAGCGGGTCCATGGGTCGGCTACCCCAAGGTCAGCGCATCAGCAGGGTCTGCGCTGCGCTGTATCGATGGCTCCACGCAGCCCCTGCTGTTCCCCAACCTGTGACATTTCTATATGGCACAGAATGTGACTTCTCTAATTAGCAGGGCGGTTTCGATTTGAAGCGCGACACCCGAGGTGATGCGTAGCATTTCATCCGGGGTGGGGCGAGCCCCACCCCGGATGGCAAAATTTATCCGGCCTTGAGCTGTGAATCGGCTTCGAAACGGGACCCCCGTTCGGCCGGAAGTAAGCGTCTGTAATAGTAACAGTTTTTGGCGTTTGTAGAGGGTTCCGATCGGCGCCGATCGGGACCCCCTCCCTTTTCAATTATGGCGTGCACACAGTCGCTTAGCCGAGATCGGGCGGGGTCCTGCTTCGGCGCTGATCCACAGGCTGAGCGAGGACGGCGGATGGCTATGGGTATTGGGAAGCCATGCAAGAACCCGACCCAAAGCTGAAAAGGCCGAGGGCGAACGCATCGACCTGAACGTGCTTGCTGACCTCAAGGACACCCGATCGCGCTGCCTGCTTGCCCGTTTGCCGCTCGTAAACCATTCCGGCGTTTATGACCCCGTCAGGATGGATGGGCAAAGGCGCGCAGGGATGCTCCCTCAGGACCATCAGGGCAATGCGCTCGCCGCCGCCCTTGCCCAGGATTCGCTTCTTGCACCCTTCACAAGGATTCCAGCCAAGGAAGGGGGAATCGATATCGAGGGTATCGCTGTGTCTGGGTCACGCGTCGCTCTGGGCATGCGGGGACCGGTAATTGGTGGACATGGCCTGATAGTAGAAATCGAAATTGAAATTACAGATCAGGGTGACCTATCTCTGGCAGGCGAACCCATACGCAGGCTAATTGCGCTTGAGGGCCTGGGTGTCCGGGATCTCAAGCGCCATGGCGACGACCTACTGATCCTGGCCGGCCCCACCACGGCGCTCAGCGGTCCGTGCGCGCTCTATCGTTGGAAGAACTGGGTGACCGATCTGCCGATTGACCCAGCGACCGTCAGTCTGCACCGCCCGGGGCGTTTACTGGAAATACCATTCGGGCGGGGATCGGACCACCCGGAGGGCCTGGCGCTGTGGGCGCTCGAGGACGAAACAACGGGTCTGATGGTGATCTACGACAGCCCCGCGGACCACCGGATAGATGTGGATGCCAAAACCGTGATCGCCGACATATTCCGGCTGCCATAGCGACCGCGTGAAAGCGGCCCGTCGCATCCGCGACGGGCCGTACCTGTTACTTGGCTTCGACTTCCGCTTCGGCCTTGAGGTTGACGCTCGTTTCCGCGAGCTTGGTCATATATTCGTCGCCGCCGTAAATTTCCTTGGTGGCTTCGCGCAGCTTTTTGTTGTCGTCCTTGAGGCCGAGTGCCTTGGCAAAGGCTGCCGCCGTGCCGAACCCGGCGATGCCGTAATGAGTCATGCGCTGGTACTGGGCGATGATCTGAACGTCGAGGAGAGGACCTTTTTTCGGCCCCTCTTCCAGCACATGCTTGGTCGCTTCCTCGACCAGGCCTTCCATGCCCTTGCAATGCTCTTTGGACACTTTCTCACCCTGAGCAGCGATCAGTTCCTTCACGACATCAGTGTGCTTTGCGATGCCTTCCTGCGACTTTGTCAGCATCTCCTTGAGCGTGGCATCGCTCGCCTTGGGCGTGATCTTCTTGAGCGCGCGCGCCATCTGGTCATTGGCGGACCAAAGATCCTTTAGTTCGTCGGTATACAGGTCTTCGAGGCTTTCGGGCGTGGACATAATCGATCCTTCAAAAAGGAGGCAAATCTTCGGTATTTTCGGGTGCTCATCTTCTTTGCCTAGTCACCCGGGCAAAGCACTAACGGCGCTGATAAGTTCAGCGGAACGCCGCAGCGGATTTCTCGCGCGTCGAACTATGACCGCCGTGACGGGCTAATATGTCGCGGACGCGCTCGGTATCGAAGCCGCCATCTTGCGCATCGACTGATACGAATACGGCGCCGCTTTTCATCCGATCGTTATAATAGCCGGCATCTTCTTTGCTCACGCCGTGCTTTGTCAATGTCTCGTTCAAAGTGCCGACAGCGGCACCAGCCAATGCCCCGATCGCAACTGCTTCAGGCACCGCAGCAGCGGCGATCGCGCCAGCTGCTACCAGCGGACCGACCCCTGGAATGGCAAGTGCTGCGACGCCCAGGCCCGCGCCCAGCGCGCCGCCTCCCAAGATCCCACGCAAGATGTTGCGGTGACTTTCATCGGTGATTTCGCCATCGCCGCTCGTTGTCGTGGTCGTGCCGTCGTGATGGGCTATGACCGAGAGGTTAGCGTCATTGATGCCTACGGTCCGCAGCTCGGTAATCGCGCTTTGTGCTTCCAATTGGGTGTCGAATAGCGCCGATATAATCGTGTCGGTCATTTTTCTCTCCTAAACTTTTGTTTGGCCAGAACCGACTGCTCAGCCACGAGCGTCCTGGCACCTTTGGCCGCCCAATATTGTAACAGTGAGTTGGCACGAGACGATAACTGAACTGGCGCTTTTTGGTTCAACACAGCGGATCGATATAAAATTGACAGTAGGGGTAATCCAACGGGTTTCAGCCAATCCTAGCCGATGGACTGATATAGATTATGATGATTAAGGCGACATGCCTGATTATCTCTCCCAAGTTTTTGGGGTGCTCAAATTCTGAAGAACGAAATATGTCCGGTACACCTTATTCTAAGAGGGTGTGTCAGAACGCATACGTAATGGTGGACGATCGAGTTTCGATATGATTCCGAGGGGTTGCGACACCAACCTTGGAAATCATCATGTGGAACCCGACCGCCCGTGCGCATCATAGCCGTGCGCAGCTACGTTATGGAAGTGATCTTACCGACACGGAATGGCGTTTGATTGAGCCATATCTGCCTGTGCCTTGCCATTGCGGTCGTCGACGCCGCTGGCCGATGCGGGAGATCATGGAAGCCATATTCTACCTGCTACGAGCAGGCTGCCCCTGGCGACTTTTGCCCGACAGCTTTCCCCCGTGGCGCACGGTTTATCGATGGTTCTGCACCATGCGTGACGATGGCGTGTTCGAAAGCCTGAACCATCACCTTGTCCAGATCGATCGCATTCGGACAGGGCGAGAACCGATGCCATCGGCGGCGGTCATCGACAGCCAGAGCGTGAAGACCACCGAAGCAGGTGGGCCGCGAGGCTATGACGCGGGCAAAAAAATCATGGGACGAAAGCGTCACGCCATGGTCGATACCGATGGGCGTGCACTCGAACTGCTGGTCCATAGCGCCGACATTCAAGACCGTGACGGCGCGGTGCCCTTGCTTAAGCAGTCACGCCAGCGGCATCCATTCGTCGAGCGTACCTATGCCGACAGCGCCTACAATAGCGATCGCGTCCGTGACGCCACCTCCATCACGATCGAAATTGTCCGCAAATTCGCCGATCAAACCAGGTTCGTCGTTCATCCCAGACGATGGGTGGTCGAACGGACTTTTGCATGGCTCAACCGAAATCGCCGCTTGGCCAAGGACTTCGAGCGAACCATCAAATCCGCAACTGCTCTTCTCTATGCTGCCGCAGCCAGCGTTCTCATCAGGCGCATCGCTCGTTACGCATGAGATTCAAGACAGGCTCTAAGACGTCAGGATTGCCGGCGGCTAAACCGACCGCCGTCAATCTAGTCACGGCATAGCTGATGCGTCGTGCCCCGGCGGCGCTTATGCCATCGGGGTTTTAACTTGGAATGAGTGAGCGCTCCGCTTGTTCGAGGGGCTGCGGCGGCGGAAGGATGCACGTGCGCTCCCGACTGTTGCTGCTTCGCATTGAAGCCATCGACGGCTTGCCGGCATACGGCAGCATCGATTGCAGATGCAATTCAGATAAAATCACGCATTTGACTTCGATTGCCCTGACTGCTGCCGCTCTGAGCGCCCCACACTCGAGTGCTGACGGTTTGACTGACCACTGTCGGCGGGTACTGCCAACCGGAATATAGATTGGGAACGGCAAAAATGTCCCAATTCCTGTCTACCGATGTCGACCCATTACAGCCATTTACGGTAGAAATTCGCTTTCAAGATAGCCGACAGTCGCTTTTTTTCATTGTGAATGACAAAGTCCGTCACCGCCAACCGTTTCTTTATGGAACGGTCGCCATTCAAGATCGTCAATGTCGATAAGCAGACGATGGACCGCAAATATTATGACTCATGAGACGGACAAGGCATGGATGGAGCAGGCTATCAAGCTGGCAATGAGCAAAGGCAAATCTCCCCAGGATACGCCGATTGCAGCCATTATTGTGCTGGATGGAAAAATTCTCGCACGGGCAATCAACCAAACAGAAGAGCTGTGTGACGCTACTGCTCACGCGGAGATGATGGCGTTCAGGAAAGCCGGCAAAGTGCACGGAGACATGGATCTGCGGGGGGCCACTCTCTATTCTACCCTACAACCGTGTGGGATGTGCACGATGGCATCTGTCTGGGCAAAGGTCGGGCGCATTGTCTACGGCGCGGGGCGGGACGATGTACACCGTATGTATTTCGAAGATCGTCACCTCGATACGATGGATTTCATCAAGGATGCTTGGCGCGAGGATTTGGTGTTAGATGGAGGCTGCCTAAAGAAACAATGCGCGGCTCTATACTTCAAACCGGACGATGACGTGCCGATCGAGATGCAAGGTAACATATAGGCAGCAGCAACTTGAGATGATTGCATGCAAACGTATAATTTGGGGTAGAGCGGCACATGCTAGAACGACTTGTATTGGCGATTTTGCACCTTAGCAGCGGGAGGTTTGCCATTTCGAAAAACCAAACGCTGCCAGGTATATTATAGAGAATTATTTTCGAAATTTGGCTTAACACATGTAATACTAAAATTATGGTGCGTAAATCTGTTTACAATTTTTCATTATCCGATTTTTCTTCAATCAGTCGAGCCGCTTCGAGTAGACTTTTGCCGGTCTCCGACGCGGCATAAGCTGTCATGGTGACGGCTATGCCATCCGGCCCGTCCAGCAGGACTAGCCCTTCCTCCACGCTCGCCTTGCCTGGCAACGATTGAACACCGGAATCTTCTGGCGGTATCATGATGTTGGCCTTTCGATGTCCGGGCGACCGGATTTACTTTCGATGTAGAGATAGGCAGGATTGAACTGGCCCCTGCGGGCCAGACCCTCGACGTCGAGAATTTCCACGAGCGAGGAGCGAAAGATGCACAACCGATCTTCCCGTAATTGCCGCAGCACGCGATTGGCGTGGACACTCGTTATACCGCAGATTTCCGAAATATCCGCCTGCGTTATTCCCAGGGCAAAACGCGTTCCATCGCTCAGGCCTGCTGAAACCAGCCGGACATTGGTTTCGGACAGAAAATGCGCCACGCGCCCGACCGCATCCAGCCGCCCCAGGCGGAATAGCCACGCTCGGTGCATCGCCGCATCGAGGAGCGTAGAGAACCACAGCTTGCGTGTGAGTTCGGGCATTGCCGCATTAATCTCGTCCAGCGCCTTGTGCGGAATGACCGCAATTGTGGCTGCGGTTAGGCTGGCGACATCATGATCCAATATTTTGAGCGGGTAGGCGTGCAAGTCCAGAAAATCCCCTGGCACTTGCACGGCGACGAGTTGGCGCATCCCTTCCCGATCGTCCAGATAGCGGCACATGAAGCCTTCCAGCAGCAACATGCTCACGGACAATGTTTCGCCAGCCTGTACGACAGTCTTGCGCGCATCTATCGTTCGTATCTCGAAAATGGCTTTTTCCAGGACAGCGCGTTCCTGAACATCCAGTTCGACGCCGCGACGATCCCTAAGAAATTTGTCCGTAAACAATATCAGCCCTTCATAGTGAAAAGACTTGGCTTTGAACTATAGCAACGGTCCGTGGCGACGCCGTATCCAGCCGCCAGAAATAAATCGCTATAATGCACATTAGTTTTGGGCCGGTCCGCGAAACTTGCTGAAGAGCGGCGGGTTATCTCCTCACAAATGCCGCGGGTTCCCAGTGATGATCGGGAATTCGCATTTTTTTCGATCATCACTCCCAATGTGCTGGACCTGCGTCCGGCACGTCTCTCGTGCATGAGGATGCCCCATGGCCAAGTCTCCCTCCACCGTCGATAAAGTCTCCGGCGAGACAGCCAAAAAGGCTCCCCCAACTGCGCCCGCCGAAACTATTTCGAACAGCTTTGCGGAACCGCAGGCAGAAGGTGGCGATACGCATCAGGTTGCAGGAGGGGATGTCGCAATCTTGACGACGGCACATGGCATCCCGGTCGCTGATGATCAAAACAGCCTGAAGCAGGGCGCGCGTGGCCCCACCTTGCTGGAGGATGCCCACTTCCGCGAAAAAATGTTCCATTTCGACCATGAACGCATCCCTGAGCGCGTCGTCCATGCCCGCGGCTACGGTGCGCACGGCTATTTCGAACTGACGGAATCCCTGAGCGACGTCACGCGTGCGGATGTCCTCCAGCGGGTCGGTGAGCGCGTGCCTGCCTTCGTGCGCTTCTCGACAGTTGCCGGGTCCAAGGGGTCAGCCGATCTCGCCCGTGACGTGCGTGGCTTTGCCGTGAAGCTTTATACGCAGGAGGGCAATTGGGATATCGTTGGCAACAACATCCCGGTATTCTTCATTCAGGACGCGATCAAATTCCCCGACCTGATCCACGCCGCCAAGCCCGAGCCTGACCGTGACTTCCCGCAGGCGCAGACCGCACATGATAATTTTTGGGATTTTATCAGCCTGACGCCCGAAAGCTTCCATATGGTCATGTGGACGATGTCGGACCGCGCAATCCCGCGCTCGCTGCGCACGATGGAAGGCTTTGGCGTTCATACATTCCGCCTCGTCAATGCGGACGGCAAATCGACCTTCGTCAAATTCCACTGGAAGCCCAAGCAGGGCCTGCAGTCGGTCATGTGGAACGAAGCGGTCAAGATCAACGGCGCCGATCCCGACTTCCATCGTCGCGACCTGTGGGACGCCATCAACGCCGGGGACTTCCCGGAATGGGAGCTGGGGGTCCAGCTGTTCGACGATGCGTTTGCCGACAGTTTCGACTTTGACGTGCTGGACGCGACCAAGCTGATCCCGGAGGAGCTGGTCCCTGTTAAAATCGTCGGGCGTCTGGTGCTGGACCGGGTCGTTGACAATTTCTTTGCCGAGACAGAACAGGTCGCCTTCATGACCCAGAATGTCCCGCCGGGCATCGACTTCAGCAATGATCCGCTGCTCCAGGGCCGCAATTTTTCCTATCTCGATACCCAGATCAAGCGCTTGGGCAGCACCAACTTCACCCATTTGCCGATTAATGCACCCAAATGTCCGATGGCCCATTTCCAGCAGGACGGGCATATGGCGATGCGCAATCCCAAGGGTCGCGCCAATTATGAACCCAATAGCTGGGGTGCTGAACAAGGTGGCCCGCGCGAAGACCCAGTGCGCGGTTTCACCAGTTACGCGCAGGAGGCTGACGGTCCCAAGCAACGGGTTCGCTCGGAAAGTTTCGCCGATCATTACAGCCAGGCGCGGCAATTCTTCAACAGCCAGACGGCGACCGAGCAGAAGCATATCGGCGATGCCATCGTCTTTGAACTGAGCAAGGTCGAACGCCCCGATATCCGTTCGCGGACGGTCTCTCACTTGCTCAACATCGACGCTACGCTGGCGCAGACTGTAGCCGAAGGACTTGGCCTTGCCTTGCCTGATCCGGCGCAGGCAGCGCGCCCGACGATGATGGACCTGCCGCCGTCCGATGCGCTCAGCATCCTCAAAAACGGACCGGACAGTTTCAAGGGGCGCAAACTTGGCATCCTGCTGACCGACGGTGCCGACGCCGCGATCTTCAACGCGCTGGTTAAAGCGGTCGACAAGGAAGGCGCGGTTTACGAGGTCGTCGCTCCCAAGATTGGCGGAGTGACCCTGTCGGATGGCACGGCCGTAGCCGCCAAACAGAAGATTGACGGCGGTCCCTCTGTCCTGTTCGACGCCGTCGCCGTGGTGGCGTCTAAGGAGGGCGCTGCTTTGCTGGCAATCGACGCGGCCGCCAAGGATTTCGTCACCGATGCCTTTGCGCATTGCAAATATATCGGCCTGACCGCCGAAGCCCAGGCGCTGTTTGAAAGAGCGGGGATAGCCGATGATTTGGACGAGGCCTGCCTGCCGCTGGCCACAGCCAAGGATGCAGGCGCTTTCCTGACTGCCTGCCGGGCATTGCGCCACTGGCCGCGCGAATTGGCGGTCGATCTGGATGCCCAGCCCGCCGCCTGATCGCGGCCTTTCAATGTCAATCTAAGGGGATGGTCTCGCGCCATCCCCAGTCATGCGCACGACAGGATCATACTCAATGCGGATCGGCATCATCGCCCATCTCAAACATCCGATTGCCGAACCCTTTGCCGGCGGGCTGGAAATGCACACGCATTTGCTGGCGCGATCGCTGCGGGATCGTGGCCATGCGGTCACGTTGTTCGCCTCGTCCCGATCGGAACCGGGGATCGGCCTGGAAGCGATCTGTACAGAAACCGCGATCCAGACGGTGGGTACGACGGAAGCGAACGACGTGCCCTTCTTTCGTGAGCATCACGCCTATCTCAGTCTGATGAACGACCTGCGCCATCGCGATTTCGACATCATCCACAATAATTCGCTGCATTATCTGCCCGTCGCGATGGCCGACAGTCTGCCCATGCCGATGGTCACGACGCTGCACACGCCGCCCTTCTGCTGGCTGGAAAGCGGTATCCGCCTTTGTGCTGCGCGCAACCACAGTTTCGCGGCCGTGTCCCGCTCGGTTGCAGCTCTGTGGAACCATGTCACCCATAGCGACGCGGTGATATGGAACGGCATCGACCTGCAAAAATTTGCGTTCCACCCCCAGCCCGCCGCCGATCCCTATCTGGTCTGGTACGGCCGCATCGTCCCGGAAAAGGGCTTGCATCTGGCGATCGCGGCTGCCCGGCTGGTCGGCCTTCCGCTCAGGATTGCGGGGCCAATCCTTGACGATGATTATTACCGGACACAGATCGCGCCCGCGCTGGGCCAGGATATTATCCATGTCGGGCATCTCGCGCACCAACAACTCGCCCGGCTTGTGGGCGGCGCGCGGGCCTTCCTCTGCACCCCTATGTGGGATGAACCCTACGGCCTTGTCGTTGCAGAAGCGCTTGCCTGTGGCGTGCCAGTCGCGGCCTTTGCGCGAGGGGCGATCCCTGAAATATTGGATGCGACATGCGGGGTGCTTGCGACCCCGGACGATGTTGCCTCGCTCGCCAGCGCCGCGCGGTCGGCCCTGACGCTAGACCGCAGCGCCTGCCGCACCAGGGCGGAACAGATGTGCGATGCCGAACGCATGGTCGACAATTATGAGGCGCTTTATCTGCGGCAGATCGACAGTACGGCGGCACCTTGCCGAGCCGACCGTACAGCGTCGATCCACCTGATGCCCTCGACGCTCCCGTCCCATGCGGCGCTAGACCAGAGATCGGTTTCCCATGGCTGACGCCAGAGCGATGACCCTGTGCGTCTGCGTCCCGGCGCGGAACGAGGCAGCGCGATTGCCGATATTGCTGAATGCGCTGGCGATGCAGGACTGGCCCGGTCCGATCCCGGTTGCGATAGCCATCAACAACAGCACCGACGATAGCCGAGCCGTTGCCGACGCTGCACGCCATCGTCATGCCGGACGGCTCGACATCCGCATAGTCGAACGCACTTTCGCGCCGGAACTGGCGCACGCCGGATCAGCCCGACGGATGGCAATGGACACAGGCCTTGGCCTTCTGCCCGCGCTGGACAACGCTGCCCTTATCAGTACGGACGCAGACAGCCGCCCTCCGACAGACTGGCTGCGTAATATCGCCGCTGCCTTTTCGCGTGGTGCCGACATGGTGGGCGGCCGGATCGACATCGATAGCGATGAACCACTGCCACCGCCCGTGCATCGCCTGCGCACGGCATGGGACGAATATTGGGCCGCCGTCCGCGCCATTGAGGATGCGATCGATCCTCTGCCCTGGGATCCGGCACCACGCCACGGCGATCATACCGGCGCATCGCTCGCCATCCGGGCAGAGCTTTATCTGGCCTGCGGCGGCGTTCCGGCCATAACAAGCGGAGAGGATCGCGCGCTCGTATTGGCGGCGCTTGCCCGCGGCGCGCGCCTTGTTCACCCCGTTACGGTTTACACCCGCGTCTCCCCGCGTCTGGAGGGACGCGCGGAAGGCGGCATGGCAGTCGCGATGCGGACGCTGTTCGAAAAGGCCGAAAATAGCATCTCACCCATGGCGCCTGCCTTCGCCCATTGGCGTGAGCGTGCGCACTGGCGCAAGCAATTGCGCGCGCAGCCCGATGGCGCTGCTTTGATCGCCCGTCAGGAACCGCTGTTGCCGCCGATGCCGCACGACATGATGCTGGAAATCCAGCCATGACCCGCCGCCCGATCGGCTATTATGTCCATCATCATGGCGCTGGTCATCGCGCGCGGGCGGAGGCGATTGCCGCCGCCATCGACTGGCCGATCGTCCTGCTGGGTACAGGGCTGGGCGCAGCAGGAATTGACCTTGCCGATGATCGCCCCGTTTCCGGCCGCTTCGACGGGATGGACGACACGGCCTCACGCCCCGCCGCCCTGCACTATGCGCCCGTTGACCATGAAGGCGTGCGGTCGCGCGTGGCGCGCATCAGCCGGTGGATCGCGACGGAGCGCCCTGCGCTGATGGTCGTTGATGTTTCGGTCGAAGTTGCGATGCTGGCGCGCCTGGCATCAGTCCGCACCGTCTATGTGCGGCTCAACGGCGACCGTAGCGACGCGGCGCATGTCGATGCGTTTCGTGGCGCTACAGCACTGCTCGCGCCGTTTCACCACGAGCTGGAGATGCCATCGACGCCCGCGTGGATCAGGGACAAGACCCGCAATCTGTCCGGTATCACTGCCGCTGCTCAGCATCATCCCCGGCAGGACGACCATATCCTGATAGTGATCGGCCGGGGCGGCCCGCCCGGCGATGGCGCAGCGATCGCACAGGCCGCACGCGCCTGCCCGGATATGTACTGGCGCGTCATCGGCCCCGTAACTGCGCCGTCCGATCAACCCGCCAATCTCGATCTGGCCGGATGGGTTGACGATCCGGCGCAGGAAATCGCCCGCGCCGCGCTGATCGTCGGCGCTGCCGGAGACGGGTTGGTCAACGCAGTCCTCGCCGCCGACCGCCCGTTCCTCTGCATCCCTGAGGACCGCCCCTTTGCCGAGCAGTTGGCGACCGCACGCGCCCTACATGCGCTGGGCGCTGCGATCATGCTCGAAACATGGCCGTCTCCCGACCAATGGCCTTCTTTGATCAGCCAGGCAAAGGCATTGCCGCCTCACGCCCGTAAACGCCTGCACGATCGCAATGGTGTGGACACAGCATCAACCTGGCTCGCGACAATGGCCGCCGCTGCGGTCGATGAACTGGAACCTGTAGCATGACCCTGTCCCGCCATCCCCTTTCCAGCATCGACCCCCCGATCATGCGCGCCGGGGCGATCACGCCCACCCTTGCCGCGCTCGGCAGCCGTTATGACGCCGCGCCGGTCTTTCCGGTGGAAAGCATGAAAGCGCTCGTCGCTGCCGATCTCCATCGCACCTTCGCCCCGCTCGAAAGCGGCGGCGAGGCCTTTGACGATGCCGTCGCCCGGAACCAGTGCCTGATGACCGTCCTGCGGATCATTGGTCGCGCGGATCTGAGCGTCGGGCGGCTCTATGAAGGCCATGTCAACGCGCTCGCGCTGCTCGACTGGTTCGGCTCTCCCGCGCAAAAGGCAGATTTGGGCCAGAAACTCGCTCAGGGCGCCTTTTACGGCGTATGGGCCACCGAACCGCAACCGGGCGTACAGCTAGGCCAATCCGCACTGGATGGCCGCAAGTCTTTCGCGACCGGCGCTGGCGGTCTTGCCTATGCCGTCATCACCGCGCAGCCCGAAGAGGGCGAACGGCGACTGGTCGTCGTCCGGGCCGATGATCCCGCCCGGACCGACCTGTCGCAATGGCGGGTCAGGGGTATGCGGGCGACGGGCAGCGGCTTCTATGACCTGACGGGCATGGCGGTCGATCCATCGCATCTGCTCGGCCAGCCCGGCGACTATGATCGCGAACCGCGCTTCACCACGGGCGCCTGGCGCTTCACTGCCGTGCAACTGGGTGGGATCGAGGCGCTGTTGACCGAAATCCGGCTTGCCATGTCTGATGCGGCGCGCGCCGATCCGCTGCAACGCGCGAAATTCGCCGATGCGGTTGCCGCAACCCGCACCGCCTATCTATGGGTCCGCGAATGTGCGCTCCGGGCTGCGCACGACGATCCCGATGGTCCCGCCTTCGCCCGCATGACGCGCGGCATAGTCGAGCGTACGGGCCTAGACGTAATGGAATTGGCGGCCCGCATCACCGGCACGCGCAGTGCGATGGACGGGCAACGGATCGACAAGATCATCCGCGACCTCAGCCTCTATCTGCGGCAGGGCGGACCCGACTATGCCCGCGATCAGGCGGCGCTCGCCTGGCTCGACCATGACGCCTGGGGCGCGGAGGACGCCTTGTGGTAGGCCTTTCTTTGTCGGCAAAACCCTGGCGAACGCGGCGGTGGCTGGTGCTTGCGCCGCATCCCGATGACGAGACGCTGGGCGCTGGCGCGCTAATAGCGCAGACGGCGAAGGCCGGGCGACTGGCGGGCCTTGTCTATCTCACCGACGGGTCGGGCTCGCATGAGACCGCGCAAGGCCGGTCGGGGAAACTGGTGGGCAGTCGCAAGCGTGAAGCCGCCGCCGCCTTGCACCGCCTGACCGGTAGTCGCCGCCAATCGCCGTTGCATCTTGACTGGAAGGATGCTGCTCCTGCCCAGCCGGGGCATCCGGCTTTCGACCGGGCTACCCGACGGCTGACCGCCCTTTGCCGTCGCTGGCAGGTCGATGCCCTTGCCGTTACCGCCAGTCACGAACCCCATTGCGACCATCAGGCCGCCGCGCAGCTGGCCTATGCAGTGGGGCAACGGGCCAGGGGCAGGTTGGTCGTCGCAGAATATGTCGTCTGGTCGCAAGCCCCTGATTCCCGCACCCACCGGAAGCTGCGCACCGCGTCCATGTTGTGCGGACAACGCTATCACGCCCTGGCCGCGCACCGCAGCCAGCTTACCGCGTCCCACGGTCCCGGCTTCCGGCTGCCTGCCTACCGTCGTGCCATGCCTGCCAGCGATATCCTCTACCTGCGGAGAGCCTCATGACGCGGCACAAGGCCAGCCTGGGTCACGATTATTTCGAGACGATGTTTCGCGCGACCGACGATCCCTGGGAACTGGAAAGCAGCGCCTATGAGCAGGATAAATATGCTCATAGCATCCGCGCCCTGGCCGGACGGACCTATGGATTGGGTTTCGAGATTGGATGCGCAAAAGGTGTCCTGACACAGTCGCTGGCAACCCAATGCCACGCATTGCTGGCGATCGACGTCAGCGAAACTGCGTTAAAAGCAGCGCGCGAGCGCTGTGCCGCATTGGACCATGTTTCCTTCGGCCGGATGATTTTTCCCGGACGAGCACCCATAGGCAGCGCCTTCGACCTTATCATCCTGTCCGAAGTCGCCTATTATTGGGATGACCACGATATCAGCCGCGCCGCCCAGTGGATCGCGACCCATATAGCGCCCGGCGGCGATATCTTGCTCGTCCATTGGACCGGCGAAACCGACTATCCCCAGAGCGGCGATGATGCGGTAATAAAATTGCAGGCCGCTCTCGCCCTTGCATTCACTGTCATCACCACAGAGCGCATGCCCCACTATCGCCTCGATCTGTGGCGTGCGCACGCATGACTCTGAGTGTCCTCACCATCGTCAAGGATCGGTCGACCCATCTGGCACAATTGATCGAAGGTCTGCGACGCAGCACGCATTGGCCCGACGAGCTCATCATCGTCGACATGGCCAGCACACCGCCGATCAATGCCGAACAAGCGCCATTTCCGATTCAGATCCTGCGTCTCGATGGTCCCGGACTGCCACTCGCGGCAGCCCGGAACTCAGCCGCACGCGCGGCCAGCGGGGACATGTTGTTGTTCCTCGACGTCGACTGCATCCCGATGCGCGCACTGACCGGGGCAACCGCGCAATGCCTCACCGACCATGATGCGCTGATCTGTGCCGACATACGCTATCTTGGCCCTGAGGATGCCCGAGGTAAATGGGAGGAAGCCGATCTCCTGTCGCGCGCGCAAGGGCATCCGGTTCGAGAATTTCCTACAAACGGCGTGCGACGAGAGGATAATGCCGGTCTGTTCTGGTCGTTGGCTTTTGGTCTACATCGCCAGAGATTTTTTGATCTGGGCGGGTTTGACGAAGCTTTTACCGGCTATGGCGGTGAAGATACCGACTTCGGCTTCCGCGCGCGGGCGGCTGGCTTGCCCCTGTTATTCATGGGCGGCGCTGGTGCCTTTCATCAATATCACGACGTTTTCGACCCTCCGCTCCAGTATCTGAACGACATCGTCCGCAATGCCAGCCTCTTTCGAGCACGATGGAATATATGGCCGATGGAAGGATGGCTCAACGCTTTCGAGAAGGCGGGTTTGATTGGACGGTGCGGGGACATGATCCATGTGCTTCGCCAACCAAGCGACCTCGAAATCAAGCATGCGCGAATGTCGCCGCCGGGTTCGCCCTGAAATAGAGCGGCGCCGCGCCCGTGTATCTCGCGCGACGAAATGATAAAGCGACCCGGATTTGTGCGCGTGAGTGTCAGCTTACCGCGATTTGTGATTCCGAAGCTGACAGTCGCAAATGTCCCAGTTCTTGCCGCAAAGCGGCCCGGCGGTATGAGGCCAGTCCTGGCCGTTTATCTGCTCAGCAGGCGGGCCGACGATTTACGTCACACCGTTCGCGTCGCATCGCGCCGCCACCTCGCCGACGGCCGCCCGGTAATGTCGACACACCCGCTCCTCGCGCATCCCAAAACGCCGTGATACTTCCGCCACGCTCATTTTTCGCCCGACGACAAGAATGAGGATGGCACGCGTCAACGGCTGCATTTTAGCGACGACTTGCCTGATTCGCGCAGCTTCCTCGCCGCCGCCCGCGCCGATCGGTTCAGCCATCATCTGCAGGTCAACAGTATCGAGATAGCGGTCGATCCGGGCGCAGCAACGGTCATCATCCGCCAAGTTTTGAACGCACAAAATCAATTTCGCCAATGCCTGGCGCAGGACAGTTAGCAAGGTCACAGCAGGACACTCCGCATATCGGGTTCAGTCCCCAACCCGTTCCCCCTTCCCTCCCAAGGACCCGCGAAATTACTGTTTCTCGTGCGCGAGGGATCAGCGCGTTCTACCTACCCCTCTTCACCTCGGTACTTCCCCGCTTCACACCTCGCCCTCTCCGCTGCGACAGCGATCACCGCCCGTAGGGCCGGGATTTGCGCAGCCGAGCCCGGTCGGCGCGGCGGCACGCCGCGCCGACACGAGCGCGATGCCCGCGCAGCGGGCAGTCGCCCATCCCTTCCTTCGGCGGCTAATCCTCTTCGTAAAAACGTCATAATGGGTTTCTTAGGGGGTTGCGCTGCCCCGCCAATCCGTCAAGGTAGCCCCGCTTCTGCTGAAAGCGCAGAAGTGGGGCTTAGTAACCTCCTCTATGCACGCTCGGTCACAGTTCCACTGGGGCCGGGTGGCATGCGCGCATGTCCAGCCGGCAACGGTAAAGGCGCATGCGCCTGTGCATAGCAGGTTACTAACATCCGGCTTTGGCCGTCGCCCCGAGAGGACATAGGTGCGACGAATGAGCCAGGGCAGAAGCGAGGATCGGCTGTGCGATCCGGTCATGACCAGAGATCCCGGAAGCAATCGATTTAGCTTCCCGGAATTCTACGCAAGGGAGAAGCCCCGCCTCATGCGGTTCTTCACGCGCCAGCTTGGCAATCAGGCCGATGCCGACGAACTCGCCCAGGAAAGCTTCACCCGTTTCGTGCGCGCAGCGCCCGCACAAGCGCTTGCCAGCCCACAGGCTTACCTCACGCGCATCGCGACGAACCTGCTGCGCGATTTCGTCGAGCGCGGATCCACCCTGTTGTCGAAACGCACCAAGCCGCTCGACGATGGCCTGCATGCAATTGCCCCATCCGACACCTATCGCGAGTTGCAGGCAAAGCAAGATCTGGCGCACTGGACGCTGATCCTCAACCAACTTCCGCCACAAACGCTAGATATCTTCCTGCGCAATCGCATCGAAGGTCAGACCTATGTCGCGATTGCAGCAGAGCTCGATCTTCCGCTCTGGGTCGTGCAGAAACAGATGCTCAAAGCCATTCGCCATGTTACCGCCTATCGCGAGGCGAATGATGACTGACCTGCCTCCCGATCATGAGCCCCACGAAGGATCGCGCGATGCCCATGAATGGGCCATGCTCATCATGGCCGACGTGGACGCCGTGCCAGATCCCAGGAATCTCGACAGGCTAGGTCCACATCAGCGTGCCTTCGACGTCTGGATCGCCGAAAACCCTTCCCGTAAGCTCGCCTATCTGCGCGTGGTAGACACTGTGCAGCAGGCAAGCCAAGCCGCCGTACAAACGCATTCGCGCCGGTCTCTCCTGCACCAGACGCGAAAAGTGGAAAGCCGTCCACCACGGCTTCTCCTCGCCGCGTCAGTGGCGCTTTGCCTCCTTGCGGCAACGGGTCTGCTTTGGCGTTCAACCGATGCACCGCCCTCGCTGATCGGGCAGAGCGAGGCGCGCACGCCTCTGGAGACACGGGTCGGCGAGGTGCGCACGGAGCGCCTTGAAGATGGCAGCTCTATCTTATTGGATACCGACACGTTGGTTCTGATCGGATATACTGCCGAGCGCCGCGCGATCGTACTCAAGCGTGGACGTGCCCGCTTCACCGTTGCCAGCCAGACGGCAAGGCCCTTTATGGTACATGGGCGCGGCATTGAGGTGACGGCAGGCGTCGGCCAGTTCGACATGACGATCCGTAAGGGCGCGCGCGTTCATGCCATCGAGGGCGAGGTCAATGTCACACTACCCCGCACTGACCCGCGCCAGCTGCCCAAAGCCCTTACATTGCATTCCGGCCAGCTATTGACGCTCAAGGCTGGACAAATCCCGGATTTTTCCGTCAATCCTGCTAAACGGTCTGAGCAGCAATGGGTGAGCGGCGTGAAGAGCTATGATTATGTCCCGGTCAGCGACGTCATCGCCGAAGCAAACAGCTATAGCGAGATCAAGATCGTTCTGGCACAGCCGACCCTGGGCGCGCGCGAGATTTTAGCTGACATCGAAATCCGCAATATTGAGCGCGTTGCCCAAGCCTTGAGCGGCTTTCTCAACCTCAAGATCGAACGAACCCAGAAAAACATATTGCTGCTCACCGCCGAAAATTAATGACGCGTTGCAGCTTTAGATAGGCACGCGCCCGTCTTCCGTTCTGAGCCTCAATAAGAGGCCCTGCGGAACAAGGGGGCAAGTTTCATGCGTATCGGTAAAATTGGTCTACTAAGCAGCGTTGCACTGTCCATGTGCATTCTGGTTCCCCAGATCCATGCCCAGGAAGCACCCAAAAGTTACGATCTGCCTGAGCAGGATCTTGGCGATGCGCTGCGCGCCATAGCCAGGATGAGCGATTATCAACTCGTTGCCGATGGCCGGTCGCTCAAGGGGCGTCGCGCCCCGTCTCTCGCCGGGGCCTACACGGTCGAAGACGCCGTGGCCGCCCTCCTCGCGCCTTCGGGCCTCACCGCCGACATCAAGGAGCGCACGATCACCCTGCGGGGGCGAGAAGCGCCGTCGCGCGAGGCGGTAACCAGCGCGACGGACATCGAGCTTTCGGTCACAGGTTCCCGCATTCGTGGCGCGAAGCCAACATCTCCGGTAATATCGGCGAGCCGCGAAAAAATCGTCGAGCTCGGCCATAGCGACCTTGGATCATTCGCACGCAGCATCCCGCAAAATTATAATGGCGGCCAGAACCCAGGCGTGGTGTCCGCTCGGCAGAATGGTTCGGAAAATGTTACGTCGTCGTCCGCTCTCAACCTCAGGGGATTGGGCGCAGACGCTACGCTCACTTTGCTCAACGGACATCGGCTTGCCTATGACGCGGTGAGCCAGGGCATCGACATATCGGCTATACCGCTGGCGGCGGTCGAGCGGGTCGAAATTATCGCTGACGGCGCATCGGCGCTTTATGGTTCCGATGCTGTCGGCGGCGTAGCCAACATCATCCTCCGCCGCGATTTCGACGGCCTGGAAACCAGCGCGAGAATTGGCGGCGCGACCGATGGCGGGGCGTTCCAGCAGCAATATAGCGGGGTGACGGGTCGTCGATGGAATAGCGGCGGCATCATGATCGCCGGCGATTTCGCCAAGGCGACCGACGTCTCTGCCGGCCAGCGTTCCTACACACATGGCGCTGTGAACCCTGAAATGACCATATTTCCGTCAAACAAGCAATTGAGCGCTGTTGTAGCAGGCCATCAATCCTTGGGCGAAGTCATGGAGTTCGGGCTCGATGCCCACTATATCCGCCGTAAATCCCGTTTCTCACTGCCCAATGGCAGCGGCATGAATATTCAGTCCGGCGCCACCGCCTCCCCGGACGTCGAGAGTTGGTCGATCAGCCCGTCCCTCACCTTCCACCTGCCTGCCGACTGGGAAATGACCGCCCGCTTCACGCGCGCTATCAGCGATAGCGGGGTCAAGGCGGAAGTCTTCTCAGGCAGCAGCCGGTTGTTCGTCAACGATGTGCGCTACAAGAATGACCTTTGGTCAGCAGAGTTCAGCAGTGAAGGCCCGCTCTTTGCCTTACCGGGTGGCGACGCGCGTGTCGCGCTGGGGGCCGGACTGCGTGCCAATGGCCTGGATGGCTCGATCTTCAGAACGACATCAACTGCAACCTTTGCCATCCAAAATTATACAGACTCGCAGACCGCTCTATTCGCATATGGCGAAATGTTTCTACCGCTGATCGCTGGCGCAAATGCGTTACCGCTCATTCACGCGCTGCAGATCACCGGCGCGCTGCGATATGAACGCTATGACCAGATGGGCAGCCTTGCAACACCCAAGCTTGGCATTGCCTATCAGCCGATCGCCGATCTGACGCTCAAGGCCGCGTGGGGGAAATCTTTCAAGGCGCCGACGCTCAGCCAACTGAATATTGCTCCGCAGGCGACGCTTTACGCTTCAAGTCGCTACCTGCCAGCGCCTCCAACCAACGAAAATGTTCTGCAGATCGACGGAAGTCGAAAGGCGCTGGAGCCTGAAAAGGCCAGGACCCTTACATTCACCGTCCAGTTGGAGCCTTCATCGATAGCGGGTCTGAAACTCGAGGCTAGTTTCTTCGACGTCCGCTACAAAAACCGCGTAACCTATCCCATAGCGTCCAGTTCGCAGGCATTCAGGGACGAATATGCCGACCTCATCATTCTCAATCCGACCCTCGATCAGGTATTGGCGGCAACTGCCAGCCTGCCGCTCGGCGTTCAAAATCTAAGTGGCACCGCTTATGATCCTGCAAACCTTGCTGCGATCGTCTACACCGGATATCAGAATGTCGCGCGTCAACATATACAGGGGGTGGATAGTTCGATCGCCTATGCCTTCTTTACCGGCAGCAGCGATTTCAAGCTTGAAGCCAATGCCAGCTACCTCAAAAGCGATCAGCAGCTAAGCGCGGGACAACCCGTCTTCGAACAGGCCGGCACCATATTCCGACCACCGCACTGGCGCGGTAGCGCGAGCGCCAGCTGGAAGCGCGGCAAGGTAAACATGGCGATCGCCTATAATTATCTTGGCGGCACCAAAGATAGCCGAACCAGCACGACCTACCGGGTCAAAGCCTTTCATTCCGCTGACGCCACCCTCGGTTGGAAGCCTCAAGGTAGCGGCGTCTGGGATGGTTGGTCATTCCTGCTTGCGAGCCAGAACATCCTGAATCGGAAGCCGTCGCTTATTCGCACGACAAGCGTCGCCCTGCCCAATTATGATGCGACAAATTATCCCGCGATCGGGCGCACCATCAGTCTTACCCTTTCCAAGGCCTGGTAATGCTCATCTCCCTCGCGATGAGCCTTGCTGGCGCAGCTACGGCCGCCCTGCCGGTTGTAGCTGCGGATCTGGATTGCGCGAAGATGTTAGAGGTTCGCCGGCCGGCGGGAGCCACTCGCCCCATAGAGGCCAGCGATCTCATCGAGACTCTGGATATCGGCTCCAATGGCGGGATGGAAAGCGATCCTGTTTTTACCCTCTCGCCCGATCGATCACGCCTCGCTGTTGCCGTGCGAAGGGCTGACGGGAAGTCGAACAGCTATTGCTCCGGCATCTATATCGTCACCCAGGATGGTCAAGCATCGCTGATCGACGAGGGACCCGGCGTCGCCTTCTGGCGTTATGATAATTTCTTTGGCACGCGAGGATTTCCCACTGGCGTCACCAAGGTCATCACGCCTCGTTGGTCTTCAAACGGAGACAATCTGGCTTTCTTGAAGCTCGTCAAGGATCGGTTGCAATTGTGGCGTTGGGATGTGGGGGGCCATAGCCGCCCCGTCGCAGCACCAGAAGATGACATCGTCGATTTTCGCTTCGGAGCCGACGGCAAAAGCCTTGTGTACAAGCAGCGCGCGGATGGTCCGTCGACAGAAGAGCTGAACCAGGAAGCGCTGCGGGGCTACCGGCTCGATGAGCGCTTCTTTCCATTTGCGTCGCGCGCGCCCTTTCCGCGCGGTGGTGCCTCCTATCGTTTTTATAGAGTGGATCTGGACGGCAGCGCTCGCGGGCCAGCAACTGAGGCGGAGATCACCGCCTTCACCAACGATTGGTCGGCGGTTCTGCGCAACGACGCTAGAATGGTCGATGTCAAGACGGATGCCGAGGGCATGAGCCGGATCCATATGGTGGTCGGGACGGCGGATCAGTTTTGCCGCAGCGCCAACTGCACCGACATCGAAGGTAAGCCATGGGTCACGCAGGCCGGACATATCCGGTTCGTACGGCGAGAAGGATGGGGCCGAAGCCTCGCTGCCATTTACGAATGGAATGGCGGCGACACAGATCCTGCCCGACTTTTCCAGACGAGCGACCTGCTCAGTGGATGCGTACCCATCGACGTTGATGTCCTGTGCGTGCGCGAAAACTCGATCCGGCCCCGATATATAGACAGGATCAGTCTGCAGGACGGCAAGAGCAGGCCCATCTTCGAGCCCAATCCAGATCATGCAAAGATCGTCCACGGTAGAGTTGAGCGGCTGCAATGGACCAATGCGATGGGAATCCCCAGCTTTGGCGACCTCGTCTATCCATCGACATTCCAGCCGAGCCGCCGCTATCCGCTGATCATCACCCAATATGAAAGTCGGAGTTTTCTGCGCGGCGGCACGGGCGATGAATTTCCGATCCAGCTTTTCGCAAAGGCAGGCTATCTGGTCCTCAACATCGAGCGCCCCCAGTCGCCGGTCTCCGCCAAGCAACTTACGCCACTTGAAAGACAGAGGCGCGAAAATGCCGACTTTCTCGCACGGCGCAATATCCTGTCGACCATAGAGACCAAAGTCTTGGAGCTGATCGACGCAGGCTTGGTCGATCCGGACAGGATCGGGATCACCGGGCTCAGTGACGGCTCGACAACGACGCAATTTGCGGCGCTGCACAGCCAAATGTTCAAGGCTGCATCGATCAGCGGCTGCTGCTGGGAGCCCTCCCAGACCTGGCTTCTGGGCACCGCCATCCAGCAACATTATCAAAGCATAGGCTGGCCCGCTTTGCCAGAAACCGGTTCAGCCATCTGGTCACAAATGTCGCTTTCCCGCAATGCCAGCCGCGTTGCTTTCCCCATTCTCATGCAAGTGGCTGATGGTGAGCTTTACCCCACGCTGGAAGCCGTACGCGCGCTGCGCGCTGTCAATAGTCCGGTTGATGTCTATATCTTCCCGGACGAACTCCATATCAAGCGCCAGCCAACCCACCGCCTGAACGTCTACCGCCGCAATCTACGATGGTTCGATTTTTGGCTGATGGACAAGACGCCCGCCGATGGCATCGAGCGTGAGGAAGCGTCGCGCTGGGCGCAGATGAGGAGAGATTGGAAACAAGACTCAATACATTTGCCGACATCGGATTAGATGCTCAGCGCGCTACATAGCCGCTACATCATCCGCGCCAATGTTCGATCCAGGCTTCCATGTCGAGCAGAGCTGATAGGCGCATATAGCTCAGCTCTAAGCCGGAATCGGATACCAATGCTGCGGCTAGAGTGTCGGCATCAACCATGCCCCGCGCGACCAGCTCGCCGTCCATCAGGCGGTCGCGGACTTCCTTCCTTTTGCTGCGGAGAAGAGCGATTGCAAAACTGCTTGGGCTGCCCTTGCGCCGCCGGTCCCGAATGATCGGCGGCAATGCATCATGATAGGCCTTGCGTGCGACGGCGCGGTCACGGCCGCCCTCGACCATGTGCCAGCCTGGTATTGCAAGCGCCAGTTCAACAATGGGCTGGGAGATGAGCGGATTTATGAGCGGCATGTCGAAGGCGCGCAGATAGCCCTCGATGTGATTCTGGATGCGCAGCAGAAAAGCGACATGCCCTACCTTGCCTGCGCGCGCGCCATCCTGCTCTTCAAGCCACGGATGGGATAGGGGCCGGGACATTATGTCTTGCCGGGCCTCGCGCGTCATGAATTGAAGATTATACTGCCAGGCATAGGGGCGTTTTAGCTGTCGATATTGACGCACGGCCTGCCACAAAACATGGGATAATCGCGGCGCGATTCGTCCCGGGCATCAGCTTTTTGATATAGCTGACAGGGGTGGTTGCCCCCCGATATG
The DNA here is from genome assembly GCA_023266575.1 of Sphingobium sp. GTDB lineage: Bacteria > Pseudomonadota > Alphaproteobacteria > Sphingomonadales > Sphingomonadaceae > Sphingobium. Next base: position 34 of record JAHFPV010000006.1, on the reverse strand, counting down.
ATGGAAAAACGGGCTCACGATTGGCACCGGTCCC
>JAHFPV010000023.1 GCA_023266575.1 Sphingobium sp. | reverse complement strand
GCTCGACTTCGGCTCTAACCCAGAAACCCACGGTCCCATCCGTCAGACCGTCTGGGGTGGCCACCCCAGACGGTCAACCCGAATGCAACTGCTCTCAGGTCAACCGCAAGATGCAAGAAACGCAGCGCGCAGGTTTCTCGACTTCGCTCGAAACGAACGGAGGTGGGTTTTTTACCCTCGGTGCGGCCACACCCCTGAGCTGTCGGCAGCGCACGCATGGGCTGTATCGTTGGGGTAGGGCAGGCCGCAGGCGCGGCAGGTGCTATAGTCGCCGACTTTCAGGCCATGGCCCACCGCCACACGTTCATCGAACACATAGCAGTCGCCCTGCCAGCGGCTTTCGGACTCCGGCATTTCCTCCAGATAGCGCAGGATGCCGCCCTTGAGGTGATAGACATCGTCGAATCCGCGCGCCTTGACCAAAGCGGTGGATTTTTCGCAGCGTATGCCGCCGGTGCAGAACATGGCGATCTTGGGGCTGCGGCCTTGCGCCTTGAGGTCGGCGGCGAAGGCGTCGAACCAGCCGGGAAAGTCGCGAAAGGCGCGGGTGCCGGGGTCGATCGCGCGATCGAAAGTGCCGACCGCGACTTCATAGGCGTTGCGGGTGTCGATGACGACCGTGTCGGGATCGGCGATCAGCGCGTTCCAGTCGACCGGATCGAGATGGGTGCCGGCCCGATGCGCAGGGTCCAGATCGCCCACGCCCAGCGTGACGATCTCCGGCTTCACCTTCACCTTCATCCGGGCGAACGGGGCGATATGGGCGGTCGCATATTTGACGTCGAGATCGGCGCAGCCGGGAAGTTGGCGCAGATGATCGATCAGCGTTGCGATCGCGTCCGCGCTGCCCGCCACGGTGCCGTTAATCCCTTCGCCCGCGACGATCAGCGTGCCGCGCGTGTCGAGCGACGCGCAGAGCGTGCGCAGATCCGCCGCGATGCCCTGGGGATCATCGAAGCTGGCGAAGCGGTAGAGGGCGGCAACGGTGTAAGGCGCAGTGTCGGACATGGCGGCGCTATAGGCGTTCGTTGGCCCTCTTGAAAGCGGGACCGCATCGGCGCATAGCCGGGCTATGGTTCCCCTTTCGTTCGCTGGTGAGGCGTTTCTGGCGCTGCCGCAGGCCGCGCTCTATTGGCCTGCGCGCGCGGCCTTGCTGGTCGCAGACCTGCATTTTGAGAAAGCGAGCTGGTATGCCCGCTTTGGCCAGTTCCTGCCGCCCCATGACAGTGAGGCGACGCTGGATCTGATCGAGGCGCTGGTGGCGCAGACGGGCGCGCGTTCGGTCTGGTCGTTGGGGGACAGCTTTCACGATGCGGGGGGGGCGGCGCGGCTGGACCCGCGCGCGCGCCAGCGGCTCGATTCCCTTACGGAAAGGCTGGACTGGACCTGGATTACCGGTAATCATGACGTCGGCGTGGCGGACATGCCGGGGGGACGCAGGCTGGTCGAGGCGGAACTGGGCGGGATCATCCTGCGGCATGAGGCGCAGCCGGACGATCCACGACCCGAAATATCCGGCCATTTCCACCCGAAATTCCGCCTGTCGGTGCGCGGTCGCCATGTGGCGCGCCGCTGCTTCGTGGAATCGGCCACCAAGCTGATTCTACCCGCGCTGGGGGCGCTGACGGGGGGACTGGATGCAGGCCATGGCGAGATTCGGCGTGTGGTGGGACCGGGAGCAAGCGCTTTGGTGCCTGTTTCGAACAGATTGTTACGCTTTCCGTTATCGTAAAGAAACGCTACGGAAACCGGATTTTAAGCCGTTGCCGATAAGCAACAGGGTGTGAATATCACGCCACCCGACCCCGCAAAAGGCGCAGAAAAGCTAGGCTCTCTTGCCTTCGCCGGGCTGTGGCAGCATAAACAGGCACAGCACCCGACACGCCGAAAAGGCGTGCGGGCCAGGAGAGGATCGACCATGATGACAGACAAGAGCCTTTGGCTGACGACCGCCGGCATGATCGCATTGACGATGGCGATGCCCGCCGCCGCGCAGGAGACGGCCGCGCCGCAAGCCGCCGTCGATCAGGACAGTTCGGAAATCATCGTGACCGCGACCCGGCGCGCCAGTCCGCTGTCCGACGTGCCGATCGCGGTATCTGCGGTGAGCGCGCAGGCGATGCAGAATAGCGGTGCAAGCGACATCCGCACGCTGAACCAGCTGGCCCCGTCGCTGCTGGTGTCATCGACCGGATCGGAAGCCAATGCGTCCGCGCGCATTCGCGGCATCGGCACGGTTGGCGACAATCCGGGGCTGGAAAGCTCGGTCGCGGTGTTCATCGACGGCGTCTATCGTTCGCGCACCGGCGCGGGCCTCAATGAGTTGGGCGAGATTGAACGGGTCGAGGTGCTGCGCGGGCCGCAGGGGACGCTGTTCGGTCGCAATGCGTCGGCGGGCCTGATCAACATCATCAGCAAGGCACCGGAACGCACGTTCAGCGCCAAGGGTGAGATCACCTATGGCAATTATGATTATTGGCGGCTGTCGGGCCGCGTCACCGGGCCGGTGGCGGATGGCATTGCGCTCAGCCTGGACGGCGTCTGGTCCAAGCGCGACGGCTTCTACAAGCTGGTCGATACGGCCGGCAACACAGTTGGCGACACCAATGACCGCGACCGCTATTTCCTGCGCGGACAGGCGCTGATCGAGCCGAATGACGACCTGTCGATCCGCCTGATCGGCGATTATACCAATCGCGACGAAAGCTGCTGCGGCGCGGCCTACACCGAAGCGCGGGAACGGACCCCGGCGGCTGGCGGCGGCTACAACACGGCCAGCTTCAACCGAATCGCTGCGATCCTGGCAGGGCAGGGCAGCGTGATCGCCGCCGATCCCTATGATCGCGAACTCACGACCACGCCGGGCCGCGACTATGTGAGCAAATTGAAGGACTGGGGTGTGTCGGGCGAGGTCAATTATGACCTGGGCGGGGCGAAGCTGACCAGCATCACCGCCTATCGCGATTACAAGTCGAGCGACTATGGCGATTATGACTATAATCGCGCCGACCTGCTCTATCGCGATCCCAACACCTATCGCCAGTTCAAGACCTTCACCCAGGAATTGCGGGCGCAGGGCTCTGCCTTTGGCGAGATGCTCGACTGGCTGGTCGGGGGCTATTATGCCAATGAACGGCTGACCTTGCAGGATAATATCCGCTTTGGCGCGGATTATGGCCGCTTTTCCGCCTGCCGCCTGATGGCGGGGGCAGCCGTCAACAGCAACTTCCCGGCATCCACGCTGGCCGCCTGTGGCAGTGGTGCCGCAACATCGGCGCTGATCACCGGGACGCAGGCCAATTTGAACGCCGGGCTGACTGCCGCGCTGATCGGACGGGGTGTCCCCGCGCCGATCGCGGCGGCACAGGCGGGCGCGATTTCGACGGGTTTGGGCAACGGCCTGCGTGCGCTGGCGGCGATCCCGTCGGGCACCGGCGACATTGCGTCCATCTATCGCCAGAAGAGCGAGAATTGGGCGCTGTTCACCCATAACATCGTCCACATCACCAAGCGCCTCGATCTGACGCTGGGCCTGCGCTACACGCATGAGAGCAAGACATTCTCGTCCGATTTCAACAATAACAATGCGACCTGCGCGGCGTTGCAGCCGGGACTGGCACCCATCGCCAGCAATCCGGCACTGGGCAGCGCGGCGGCATTGGCGGCCGGCATATTGACGCTGGGGTGCCTGGGCAATGGCTCCACCAGCCTCAATGCGCTCGACCTGAACGACAAGATCAGCGACGGCGAGTTTTCCGGCACGGCGGTGCTGTCGTGGAAGGCGACCGACGACCTGATGGTCTATGGCAGCTATTCCAAGGGCTATAAGGCGGGCGGCTTCAACCTGGATCGTTTCCAGCTGGGATCGACCGGGCTGAACGTCCTGCCCGCCGTAATCGCGCCGCGCACCAATGCCGACGTGACCAGCCTGCGCTTCGCCGCGGAAAAGGTGGATTCGTTCGAGGTGGGCCTCAAATATAGCGCGCCCAAATGGAGCGTGAATCTGGCGGGATTCCGGCAGGAGTTCAAGAATTTCCAGCTCAACACCTTCAACGGCACCAGCTTCGTCGTCCAGAATATCAATGGCTGCGACGGCGCACTGAGCGTGGCGCGGACCTGTGCGGCGGATGATGTCGGGCCGGGCCTGATCAGCCAGGGTATCGAACTGGAATGGTCGGTCACTCCGGCGCGCAATCTCCGCGTATCGGGCGGCGCGACCTATGCCGAGGCGAAATTCGCCAACCGGCTGGTCGGCAGCGGCAATGGCGCGGTGCCACTGGACCCGGCCCTGTTCCTGCTGCCCGGCGCGATCAACAGCAATGCGCCCAAGATGGTGACGACCGCCAGCATGGCCTGGACCCCCGACATTGGCACCAGTGGCCTGTCAGCGCTGTTCTATGTCGATGGCCGCATGACCAGCGACTATAATACCGGGTCGGACCTGTTCCCCGAAAAGCGGCAGGATGGCTATGCCATCTTCAATGCGCGCGTCGGCATTCGCGGTCCCAACCAGCGCTGGGCGGTGGAGTTCTGGGGCCAGAATATCTTCAATCAGGACTATACCCAGGTGTCGTTCAGCAGCCCGCTCCAGTCGAGCAGCCCGGCGACCTCCACCACCGGTCAGTTCAGCCAGGGCGCGCCGATGGCCAACCAGCTGATCTCCTCCTACCTCGCCGAGCCGCGCACCTACGGCATCACGCTCCGGGGGAGTTTCTAAGCATCCCCAGCCCGCTCCGGGGTACGGGGCGGGCTGGCGGAGGACGATCGCCGAACAGGGCGGTGCCGACGCGAATGTCGGTAGCCCCCAGCATGATCGCGGTTTCATAGTCGCTGGACATGCCCATCGACAGGCGCGGGAGGCCCTCCTCCCGCGCCATTTTTGCAAGCAGCGCGAAATAGGGGGCGGGTTCCACATCGGCGGGCGGGACGGCCATCAGGCCGAGCAGGGGAATGTCGGCGGCGCGGGCCGCAGCGATCAGCGCGGGCGTGTCCGCGATCGCGCAGCCGCCCTTTTGCGGCTCCGCGCCGATATTGACCTGAATATAGCAGGGGATGCGCTTGCCCGCTACGTCCATCGCCTTGGCCAGCGCGGTCAGCAGGGAAGGGCGATCAAGGCTGTGGATGACATCGAACAGGGCGACGGCATCGGCGGCCTTGTTGGATTGCAGCTGGCCGACCAGATGCAGGATTATGTCGGGATGCGCCTGTCGCAGCGCGGGCCATTTCTCCTGCGCCTCCTGCACCCGGTTTTCGCCGAACACCAGCTGCCCCGCGGCAACCAGCGGGCGGATGGCGTCGGCATCCTTGGTCTTGGAGATCGCGATCAGCGTGACTGCGTCAGCGGTCCGGCCGGTCAGGCGCGCGGCCCTGGCGATGTCGTCCTGGATGGTGGCCAGGCGGCTGGCGGCGTCATGGGTGGCAATGCTGCTGTCTGTCGTCATGCGCGCTGCTATAGGGCAGGGTCATGACCTGTCGCCACCGCAAAAATATGCCCCTGATCTGGCTGATGACCGACGAGCGGATCGGCGATGCGGCTTTGCTGGCGGCGGTGGCGCGGCTGCCCAGGGGGCGGGCGGGGGTCATCTTTCGCCATTACGGGACGGAGGCGGGGGCGCGGCGGGCGCTGTTCGATGCGGTGCGGGCAATCGCGCGGCGGCGGCGGCTGATGCTGATGCTGGCGGGGACGGCGCGGCAGGCGGCGGCTTGGGCAGCGGACGGCTGGCACGGGCGCGACGCGCGCCGGGTAGCGCGACCGATGCGGCACAGCGCGCCGGTGCATGACGCGCGGGAGATGGCGGCGGCGCGGCGGGGCAGGGCGGATATGGTGCTGCTATCGCCGCTGTTTCCCACACGATCGCATCCGGGTGGGGCGAGTTTGGGTCGGGTGCGGTTCGCTGCACTGGCGCGGGGGGCGATGATGCCGGTTGTTGCGCTGGGTGGCGTGACGCGGGAGCATGGCCGGATGTTGCGCGCCATCGGGGCTGCGGGATGGGCGGCGATTGATGGGTTGGCTGGCGAGTGAGCGGCGTGTTTGGGTGGGTTGCGGTCAGTCAGCTTTTGGGGAGATTATTGGCGAAAGCTGACCTTGCGCGGAAAAAATCACTCGGCAACAATCGCCCAATTGCGGACGTTACGGAAACCCAGCTAACAACGCTTGCTTACAAATGGCTTGAAGGTGTCCGATGGAGTTTCCCGACGGTCTGCTCAACCTATACCTCACTGATATAGGAGAGCCGTCCGAAAACCAGTTGCGGATCGTAGTGGCGGAGGGCCTGCTCGGCGAGCCGACTAAGATCGACATCGACGGTGTCGACTTGGGTGAAGGTCGGCCGATCCTTGTGAGCGACGAGAGCCGGTCTTTCGAGCTACGTTGGGACAACTACGTCGCATACGCAGTCAGAAACGAGAGCTTCTGGAAGGGCGAGGATGACGAGTTGCCCCGAGGAAAGATGCTTGAGCGGCGCTTCGACACAGCATTCTTCCAGTATGTCTCCGCTACCACATTCGCCGACGATGAATATCCGGGGCCACTAGAGCACTGGTCGCTGACCACGCTAAATCACTGCGTGGATGTGGTGAGCGTCGGTCCTCCGCGCGTGATGCTGAGCACGTCTGGAGCTTGAACGTCGAGCCGGGCTCAATGTCCGCTTTCCAACCACATTTGGTCATTCAGCCTTCGACTTGTCATCTGAATGAGTGGCAGGTTTCAGCGGTGCGGATCATCTGACGGAGTGCCCGCGATTGGTCGTTACCTGCCCGCGACTGCCCCCGTCATCCTGACGACCCGAAGGGCAGCGTAGCTAACGTCAGGATCCATTCGCACGACCTTCACGCATAATCGCAACGCTTGTGTGAATGGATCCCGGATCAAGTCCGGGATGACGGCGGCGGAGAAGTCTGCCTTTTCGAGACACTGACTTTTAACGCGATCAGGCGATACGCCCGACGTTCCGCAATCCCAGCCTTTCAGCCGATCAGAATTTGAACACAGTGCCCAGATAGACGGCCTGGCTGTCCTGGCGGTCGTCGGTCATTGGGGTCAGGCGGCCTGCGACGCTGTTGTTATAGCGTACGCCCGCGGTGACGTTCAGGTTGCGTGTCAGCGAATAGGAGCTGGCGAGATCCAGCGAATAATCCTTGTCAGCAGTCGGGTTGCGCGTCGCAGCGATGGCGTCGCGGCGGGTTTCGATCAGCATCTTGGTGCTGAAGCGATCCTTCTTGCTGCTATCCAGCGAGAAATTCTTGGCATCGACCATGGTTTCGACCGGCACCGGATCGAGCGCCTTGCGGCCCACTGCTTCGGGCAGGGCGAACTTGCGCCAGCCATGTGCGCCGTTCAGGCTGAAGGCGACCGGGGCGATATTGACCGGGGTCAGGGTGCTGTTCACTGCAACCCGATCATTGCCGCCCGCACGCACCATCACGGTGATTGCGCGCTGGCCGCTGAGCGAGCCGCTGGTGGGCGTGAAGCGGAAGCCCTGACGGCTGGCCGACGCTGCGATCTTCGCATAAGCGGCGGCAAGGCGCGGGTCTTTGGTCGTGGGCGTGAAGGAGGAGATGCTGCCCAGCGCGCCCAATGACACCGGCGATTGCATACGCACCAGATCGGTCGCTGCGCCGATGGCAGGAGACAGCATGAAGCCAGCCACGGCAACCGCCGCGCCCGCCAATGCCAAATGTCCCCTATTCACGCGCATGACTCGATTCTTTCCCCACCGACTTATAGTCCATAACGCTCTACACGCGCAAAGCCGCCACTGGCTAGTGCCGCGCCTCTTCTAGCGGCCCTTTTTGTCGGACTGTTGCAAGGAACACACAAACATATGTTTCGATCCTGCGCCGGATCGCGCGCGGACGTGCCAGCCGCCCCTTGCTCCTACGCGCGGTGCCACTATAGAAGGCGCGAGCTTTTTTCGTCTTTTCAGCTAGGACATGCCTGATGGCCAGCCGCCTTTTCCGTTCCGTTTCTGCCGCAATGCTGCTGACCGCCCTGTTGCCGCTGGCCGCCTGCGGTGGCGGGTCCAAGGACCGGCCCAAGGCGGATCTGGCCGCGTCGAAGGTGACCACGATCGGCGTCAACGCCTATCTGTGGCGCGCCAGCCTGGATACTCTGTCCTTCATGCCGATGGTGCAGACCGATTCCAATGGCGGCGTGATCGTCACCGACTGGTATGCCAACCCCAACAGCCCCAATGAGCGGATGAAGCTGACCGTATCGATCCTGGACCAGGATCTGCGCGCCGACGCGCTGCGCGTTGCGGCCAGCCGTCAGGTGAGCCAGGGCGGCCAGTGGATCGACGCGCCGGTGCAGGCTGCGACCGTGCAGAAGCTGGAAGAGGTCATCCTGACCAAGGCCCGCGACCTGCGCCGCACCGCGATTGCGGGCTGATTTTTCTTCGCCTGGGTTTTGCGTGCGCGAAGCCCCGGTTTTTTGACGGTTCGGGGCTGGGCTTGCAAAGGCCCAGCCCCCTCGCATTTGGTAGGACAGGACATGCAAAGGCGCTTCAATCCGCTGGAGGCCGACGCCCGCTGGCAGGCGATCTGGGACGAGAAGCAGAGCTTTCGGGCGGACGATGCTTCGCCCAAGCCGCGATCCTATGTGCTGGAGATGTTTCCCTATCCGTCCGGGCGCATCCATATCGGTCATGTCCGCAACTATTCGATGGGGGACGTGCTGGCGCGATTCCGCCGGATGACGGGGCATGAAGTGCTGCATCCGATGGGCTGGGACGCCTTCGGGATGCCGGCTGAAAATGCCGCGATGGAGAGACAAGTCCATCCGGGCAAATGGACCTATGAGAATATCGCCAATATGAAGGCGCAGCTCAAGAAATTGGGCTTTGCGCTGGACTGGAGCCGGGAGCTGGCGACCTGCCACCCCGATTATTATGGCCATGAACAGGCGCTGTTTCTGGACATGCTGGACGCGGGACTGGTGTATCGTAAGGAGTCGGCGGTCAATTGGGACCCGGTCGACATGACCGTGCTGGCCAATGAACAGGTGATCGACGGCAAGGGCTGGCGGTCGGGCGCGACGGTCGAGAAGCGCAAATTGTCCCAATGGTTCCTGAAAATCACCCAATTTGCCGACGATCTGCTGGAAGGCCTCAAAGGTCTGGAGCAGTGGCCCGACAAGGTGCGGACGATGCAGGAAAACTGGATCGGCAAGTCCGTGGGCCTGCAATTCCATTTCGAGCCGGTCGCGCCGTTCGATCAAGCGATCGAAGTCTATTCGACCCGGCCCGACACGATTTTCGGGGCGAGCTTCGTTGCGATCGCGGCGGACCATCCGGTCGCGCAGCGGCTAGCGGCGGACAATGCGCAGGCGCAGGCCTTTATCGACCTGTGCAAGGCGGGCGGCACCACCGCGGCGGAGCTGGAAACGGCGGAGAAGCTGGGTTTCGACACCGGCCTGACCGTCACCCATCCGTTCGATCCCGACTGGCAGCTGCCGGTGTTCATCGCCAATTTCGTGCTGATGGACTATGGCACCGGCGCGGTGATGGGCGTTCCCGCGCACGACCAGCGCGACCTCGACTTTGCGCGCAAATATATGCTGCCGGTCGAGCGCGTCGTCGCGGCCGAGGGCGATGAGACCGCGCCGATCCACAATGAAGCCTATGTCGGGCCGGGCAGGCTGGTGAACAGCCGCTTCCTCAATGGCATGGCGGTCGAGGAGGCCAAGGCCGCCGTCATCGCCCGCGCGCAAAGCGAAGGCTGGGGCGCGGGCAAGACGGTGTTTCGCCTGCGCGACTGGGGCGTGTCGCGCCAGCGTTACTGGGGGACGCCGATCCCGGTGATCCATTGCGATGCCTGCGGCGCGGTGCCGGTGCCTAAGGCGCAGTTGCCCGTCGTGCTGCCCGACGATGTGACCTTCGACATTCCGGGCAATCCGCTTGATCGGCATCCGACCTGGAAGCATGTCGACTGCCCCGCGTGCGGCAAGGCGGCGGTGCGGGAAACCGACACGCTCGACACGTTCGCCGATTCAAGCTGGTATTTCATCCGCTTCGCCAGCCAGCCTAGGGACAAGCCGTTCGACCGCGAGACGGTGGAGAAATGGCTGCCGGTCGGCCAATATATTGGCGGGGTCGAACATGCGATCCTGCATCTTCTCTATGCGCGCTTCTGGACGCGCGCGCTCCAGCATATGGGGCAATTGGGCTTTGCCGAGCCGTTCACCGGCCTGTTCACGCAGGGGATGGTGACGCATGAGACCTATAGCCGCGAACAGGGCGATGGCCTGCCGCCGGTCTATTTTGCGCCGGGCGAGATTGAGCGGGCGGCCGATGGCGCGACCCTGATCGCGGACAAGGCACCGGTCGAGGTCGGCCGCGTCGTCAAAATGTCCAAGTCCAAGAAGAATGTCGTCGATCCCGATGACATCATCGCCCAATATGGCGCGGACGCGGTGCGATGGTTCATGCTGTCGGACAGCCCGCCCGAACGCGACCTGCCCTGGACCGAAAGCGGGATCGAGGGATCGTGGCGCTTCGTCAATCGCTTGTGGCGGCTGTTCGGGCAGATCGAGGCAGGTGCGGAAGGCACCGACAAGCCGCTCGACCGCAAGCTGCACCAGACGATCGACGGGATCGCCAGGGATATCGAGGCGCTGTCCTTCAACAAGGCGGTCGCCAAGATTTACGAACTGGCCAATGCGGTGGAGAAGGCCGCGCCGTCCGCGTCGCGCAATGCCGCGATCCGCGCGCTGGCGCTGCTGGTCGCGCCGATGACCCCGCATCTGGCGGAGGAAGCCTGGGCCGATATGGGCGAAACCGGCCTGATCGCGGATGCGGCCTGGCCCGCAGTCGATCCGGCGCTGCTGGTGGATGATGAAGTGACCATCGCCTGCCAGGTGATGGGCAAGCTGCGCGATACCATCACCGTGCCCAAGGGGACCGACAGGCAAGAGCTGGAGCGACTGGCGCTGGCCGCGCCGAACGTGGTCCGCATCCTCGACGGGGCGACGCCCAAGAAGATCATCGTCGTGCCGGATCGTCTGGTGAATTTGGTGATTTAGAGCGTGATGCTTTATCTCGATCCGTTCGTTTCGAGCGAAGTCGAGAAACGTGGTGAGCAGGTTTCTCGACTTCGCTCGAAACGAACGGATGTTTGGATTTTGACCTATAGTCATCAGGCTCTAGACGCCGAGCAGAAAGAAGGGGCAGGGCTTCGACAAGCTCAGCCTGAACGGTTAGAGGTGGTTTCATGAAGCGCATCATTCCCCTCCTCGCCGTCCCGCTCCTGCTCACCGCCTGTGGCCTGCGCCCGGTCTATGGCGGGGGGGCGAACGGGACGGTGGCGCAGGCGTTGGGCCATGTCGAGGTGCAGCCGATCGCAGGCAAGAATGGCTGGTTGATGCGCAATGCGCTCAATGACCGGCTGGCCGCGATGCAGCAGGGCGGGTCCGGGCCGCGCTACAAGCTGGTGGTCAAGCTGGACGACCAGATTACCGGCTTCGGCCTGCGGTCCGACGCTGCCGTCACCCGCGAACGCCGCACCTTGCGCGCGCGCTATCAGTTGGTGGATGAGGCGACGGGCGCGCAATTGCTGGACGACAGCGCCGGGTCGGACGCGGGCATCGACGTCACTTCCAGCGAATTTGCGACGATCGCAGCGGAAGATACGGCGCTGGAACGCCTGTCGCAGACGGTGGCGGACCAGATCATCGCGCGGCTGGCCCTCTATGCCAGCCGGGACACCGCCCCTTGAAGGCCAATCGCGGCCAGATCGAAAAGGCGCTCGACGCGCCATCGGCGGCGCTGCGCTTCATTCTGCTCTATGGCCCGGACGAAGCGGCCAGCCAGGCGCTGGTCCGGCGGCTGGAGCGGGCGATGGGACCGGGGGCGGAGCGGGTCGACCTGGACGGATCGACCCTGCGCGACGATCCGGCACGCCTGTCCGATGAAGCCGCATCCTTTTCCATGTTTGGCGACAAGCGCTGGATTCGCGTCCATGGCATGGGCGAGGAATCGCTGCCCGCGCTGACCGCGCTGCTGGAGGCGGAGGCGGCGGGCAATCCCGTCATCGCGGTGGCGGGCGCGCTGAAAGCCACGTCGAAGCTGCTCAAGCTGGCGCTGGATCACAAGGCGACACTCGCCTTCGTCTCCTACCAGCCCGATGCGCGCGAATCGGAGCAGATCGCCATCGGCATCGCGCGCGAAGGCGGGTTGCGGCTGTCGACCGAACTGGCGCGGCGGATCGTCGATCTGGCCAATGGCGACCGGGCGTTGATGAGCGGCGAGGTGGAGAAGCTGATCCTCTATCTGGACGCCGCGCCGGACCGGCCGCGCGAAGCGACGGCCGAGGCGCTGGACGCGCTGTCGGCCGACAATCCCGATACGGAGGTTGCGCCGCTGGTCAATGCCGTGCTGGGCGGTGACCTGAAAGCCATGCACCGCGAACTGACCAGCCTGTCGGAGGTTGGCGCCAGCATGGCGTCGGTCATCCGCCCGCTGCTGACCCGCGCCATGCTGCTGGCCAATATCCGCGCCGATTTCGACAGTAGCGGACGGCTGGAGAGCGCGGTCGAGGCGGCGGGCAAGGCGGTGTTCTGGAAGGAAAAGGGCGTGGTGACGCGGCAGGTGCGGCTGTGGGACGCGACCGGCATCGCCCGCGTCATACAGCGGCTGGCGCAGGCCGAGCGGGCCACACGATCGGGCCGGGGGACAGGCGACCTGCTGGTGCGGCACGAACTGCTGACGATCGCGCGGCAGGCGGCGCGGGAACGATAGGCGGCGACAGGCGCTTTGACGGCTGGAACGTGATGACTTCACCTTGATCCGTTCGTTTCGAGCGAAGTCGAGAAACGGTTGCGCGGGTTTCTCGACTTCGCTCGAAACGAACGGAGGTTGGGGGTTTTACTCTGAAGTGATCACATCCTAAAACAGGTCGCGGCACGGATGGCATGACCGGCCACCGTGCCAGCGCGCAACAAAGGCAGCGCAACATTTCATCCACCGCCACCATCCACGCCATCGGCACCGCTGTTCCCATGACTGATGTCCACCCGGCCTTTATCGACTGGGCGGGCGGACGCATCACCGACCGGCGAGAGCGGGCGCTGTTCACGCGCATGGCGCAGCGCAGCGGGATTGAGCATCGCTGGTCGGTGCTGGAATCGCCAACGGCGCAGGACGGTTTTTACGCCGCGCAATGGCCCACGACGGCGCAGCGCATGGCCATCTATGCCGACGAAGCGCCGCTATTGGCCGCGCGGGCGGTGGCGGGATTGGCGGATCAAGTTGCCATCGACGGCATTACCCATCTGGTGGTGGCCAGTTGCACGGGCTTTACTGCACCGGGAATCGACCAGCGGCTGATCACGCTGCTGGGACTGAACCCTTCGGTCGAGCGGCTTATGGTCGGCTATATGGGCTGTTATGCGGCGATCGTCGCGTTGCGCTCCGCCAGGCATATCGTGCGGTCGGAACCGGGCGCGCGGGTGCTGGTGGTGTGCGTGGAACTCAGCAGCCTGCATTTGCAGGATGATGCGCGGGTCGAGCCGTTGCTGGCGATGCTGCAATTTGGCGATGGCGCGGCAGCGGCCTTGGTGAGCGCCGCGCCGGGCGGGATAGCGCTCGGCCAGCCGTTTGCCATGACCGTACCGGATACGGCAGGCCTCATTCGCTGGGATCTGGGCGATCATGGTTTTGCCATGCATTTGTCGGGCGAAGTGCCGGGCGCAATCGCGCAGGCGCTGGCGGGGACGGTGACGCTGCCGGTGCCTGCCGAAAGCGTCGATCTGTGGGCGGTCCATGCCGGGGGACGCTCCATCCTCGACGCGGTGGCGCGGGCGCTTGATCTCGCCCCGGATGCGCTGGAGCATAGCCGGGCGGTGCTGCGCGCCTTTGGCAATATGTCGTCGGCGACGTTGATGTTCGTGCTGGCGCGCATATTGGCAGGGAAAGCGACCGGGCAGGGGATCGCGCTCGCCTTCGGGCCGGGGCTGGCGGCGGAGGGGCTGACCTTTCGTCGGGAGGCACCATGAAGCGGTCGCTTGCCGACGAACAGATGGACGCAGCCGACCTGCCTGCGGATGTCTATGCGCGGGTGCTGGCCGATCTCGACCGGGTCAACCGGGTGACGCTGGCGGCGCGACCGACGCTTGGCTTTCTCGATCGCGCAGTGACCGGGCACTTTCGGCTGCTCGACGTTGGCTATGGCGATGGCGGGATGCTGCGGCAGGTCGCGCGCTGGGCCAAGCTGCGCGGCATCGCCTGCGAACTGGTCGGCATCGACCTCAATGCACGGAGCGAGGCGGTCGCGCAGGCGCGCACCGACCCGGCCATGGCGATCGACTATCGCACCGGCGACTATGCCGCTCTGGCGCATGAACCATGGGACATTATCGTGTCCAGCCTGGTAGCGCACCATATGGATGATGCGGAACGGCTGGCGTTCCTGCGCTTCATGGAGGATCAGGCGCGCATGGGCTGGTTCGTCAACGACCTGCATCGTCATGGTTTCGCCTTTCATGGCTATCCATTGCTGGCCCGGCTGCTGCGGGTCCATCCGATCGTGCGGCAGGACGGGCAACTCTCGATCGCGCGCAGCTTCGTGGCGGACGAATGGCGGGCGATGCTGGCCGCGGCGCATATCAGCGAGGCGCGGATTGAGCGCGTCTTTCCCTTCCGGCTGTGCGTATCCCGGTGCCGATAATCATCGGCGCAGGTCCGGCGGGGGCGGCAGCGGCGATGCGGCTGGCGCGGGCAGGGGTGGCACCGTTGCTGATCGACCGGCAGGTCGTGCCGGGCGATGCGCTGTGTGGCGGGTTTCTCAGCTGGGCGACGGTCGCGCAGATCGCGGCGCTGGGGATTGAGCCGGCAGCGCTGGGTGGCCACAGCATCGACACGCTGGCGCTGTTTGCGGGCGGGCAGGAGATCGTCCTGCCGCTCCCCGCGCCGGGTATGGGTCTGTCGCGCCACCGGCTCGATACGCTGCTGCGCGCCGCTGCGCAGGATGCGGGGGTGAGCTTCCGCCTCGGCCATGCGGTGCGGACGCTGTCGTCCACCGCCATCACCATGGATGATGGCGACGCGATCGCGTGGGACAACCTGTTCCTGGCCACTGGCAAGCATGACCTGCGCGGCGCGGCGCGGCCCCATGGCAGGGCGGACCCGGAACTGGGCTTGCGCCTGCGTCTGCCGCCCAGCGCGGCGCGGCATCGGCTGATCGGCAGCCGGATCGAACTTCACTGGGTCGATGGCGGCTATGTCGGCTTGCTGTTGCAGGAGGATGGCAGCGCCAATCTGTGCATGGCGGTGCGCAAGAGCGCGCTGGCAGCGGCGGGCGGGCGTCCGATGGCGCTGATCGCGCATTTGGCTGACCAGTCGCCCGCGCTGGCCGACCGGCTGGGGGATGTGCCGGTCGATGCGCCTGTCGATGCGATTGGCGACGTTCCCTATGGCTGGCGCGCGACGACCAACTGGCCGGGTCTCTACCGGCTGGGCGATCAGGCGGCGGTGATTCCGTCGCTGGCCGGGGAGGGAATCGGGATCGCGCTGGCCAGTGCAGAAGCGGCGGTGGCGCAGTGGCAGGGGACGGGGCGCGAGGGCGCGGCGCGATATCAGCGCGATTTTGCCCGGCGGGCGTTGCTGCCGCTGCGCGCGGCGGCGGGGTTTCGGGCGTTGGGGCGCAAGCCGGGGCTGCTCCGGCTGCTGGCGGCGACGCCGGGCGCGGCGCGGCTGGCGATGCGCCTCACCCGCATCGCGGACGCTTGATCGGGGCGCTGCCTGCGCCCATATTGCGGCCATGGACAAGCTCAACCTGACCGACGCCGAATGGCGCGACCGCCTTTCCCCCGAACGCTATCATGTGCTGCGCGAGGGCGGGACCGAGCGGGCCTTTACCGGCAAATTGAACAGCAACAAGGCCGACGGCGTCTATTATTGCGCGGGCTGCGGCGCGGAACTGTTCGACGCGGAAGAAAAATATGACAGCGGGTCGGGCTGGCCCAGCTTCACCGCCCCCGTGGACATCGACGCAGTCGAGGAAATTCGCGACGCCAGCCATGGCATGATCCGCACCGAAGTGCGCTGTGCCACCTGCGAGGGGCATCTGGGCCATGTGTTCCCCGATGGTCCGGGCGTCAATGGCCTGCGCTATTGCATGAACAGCGCCTCGCTAGACTTCAAGCCACGCGACGCTGACGCATAGTCGTTCGGCACCAGCCCGCTCCCCCACCCGGCCAACCCACGATAGTAGCCTATGGGTGGCCGGGTGGGGTTCAAACGAGTCACGTGCCTCGTTTGAAGGCTGGTGCGGCACAAAATGCGCCCTTCCGCGCATTTTCAAAGATTAACCGTTCATGCCATGTAAAGCGGTGATCGTCATGGAGACGGTCACGGCAATTTTCCGGGCAGGGCGCATGAAACACGCTGGCCGGGGCCGGGATTAGCGGGTATCCGGGGCGCACAGATGGCAGGATCAGGCAAGAGCAAGGGCACGCCGGGCAAGGCGAAGCGATGGCTGGTTCGCGGCCTGAAGATCAGCGTCGCGGCCGGGGTCGCCGGGCTGCTGGCGGTGGTGATCGCCGTCGTCATCGCGATGCAGTCGCTGCCCGACTATGACAGCCTCAAATCCTCCCCCAATGGCCAGATGATCCGCGTCCACGCCGCCGATGGCAGCGTCATCGTATCGCTGGGGCCAAGTTTCGGGCGCTGGATGGATTATGACCAGATTCCCAAGGTCATGGTCGATGCGATGATCTCGACCGAGGACAAGCGTTTCTACCTCCACCCCGGCGTCGACCCGATCGGCATGGCGCGCGCGGCCTGGGTTGCGGTGGAAAATCGCGGCAAGGGCCGCCGCTGGCAGGGTGCGTCCACCATCACCCAGCAGGTGACACGTAACATCTTCCTCAACAACAGCTATAGCTGGGGCCGCAAGGTGCGGGAAATGGTGCTGGCGATGGCGCTGGAGCGCAAATTCTCCAAGCGCCAGATCCTCGAACTCTATCTGAACAAAGTCTATTTCGGCGGCGGCGCCTATGGCATCGACGCCGCCAGCCGCAAATTTTTCGGCCATCCCGCCACCACACTGGACCTGCCCGAAGCTGCGATCATCGCAGGCCTGGTGAAAGCGCCGTCGAGCTATTCGCCCACTGCCGACGCCGACGCCGCGATTGGCCGTGCGGGCGTGGTGCTGGACCTGATGCGCGACAATGGCGTGATCAGCGCGTCGGAGCGGGCGGCCGCCGATATAGAGGGGGTCAAGCTGGCCCCCGAACCGCCGCAGAACAGCGTGCGCTACTTCACCGACTGGGCGCTGCCCCAGCTCGACGTGCTGATGGATGAGCCGAACGAACCGCTGGAAGTTTATACCACCATCGACCTCAATATGCAGAAGGCGGCGACCGCAGCGATCCAGGCCAATGTGCCTGCGGGGACGCAGGGCGCTTTGGTGTCGCTCGACCGCGACGGCGCGGTGCGGGCGATGGTCGGTGGTCTCGATTATGTGACGTCCAACTATAACCGCGCGACCACCGCGACCCGCCAGCCCGGATCGGCGTGGAAGATCTTTGTCTATATGGCGGCGCTGGAGGCGGGCTATACCCCTGACACCGGCGTGACCGACGAACCAGTCGATATTAATGGCTGGAAGCCGCGCAACAGTTCGGGGCGCTTTTCCGGCGACATCGATATCCGCACCGCCTTTGCCTATTCGATCAACACGGTTGCCGCCAAGCTGGGCGTGGAGGTCGGCTTCCCGACCGTCGCCGACATGGCGCGCCGCTTTGGTGTGACCACGCCGATCAACACCCATCCCTCGATGGTATTGGGGACGTCGGACGTACGGCTGATCGACATGACCCGCGCCTTTGCCTCGATTGCGCGCAAGGGCATCGCAGTGACGCCCTATGGCATTACCAAGGTAACGACAGCGGACGGCCGCACCCTCTACGAGCATCAGGACGATACCAGCCGCGTGCTGGTCGCTCCCTGGGTCGCGGCGGGGATGACCGACCTGATGCAGACCGCCGTCAGCACCGGTACCGGCAAGGCGGCGCAGATCGGCCGCCCGGTCGCGGGCAAGACCGGCACGACCAGCAGCAACAAGGATGGCTGGTTCCTGGGCTTCTCCAGCGGCGTCACCACCGGCGTGTGGATGGGCCGCGACGACGCCCGCGCAGTCGGCGTGTTGCAGGGTGGCCGCGCGCCAGCCCGCGCCTTTGCCGACTATATGAAGGTAGCGGTCGCCAAACGCCCGGTCGAACCGTTCGAGACGGAAGTGACCCTGCCCGAATGGCAATTGGAGCCCGACGCCGAAGCCTATTATGGCAGCCCGGATAATGGCGCGGATGAGGGCATGATGGTGGACGAGAATGGCCTGCCGATCGAGCGCGCCCGCCCGGCCGCCCCGGACCCACGCGATGATCAGGATCTGGAGGTAGACCCCCAGGACCGGCTGTCGTCACAGCGGATCGACCAGCAATGGATCGACAATGTGCTGGGCCGCGACCGGCAGCGCCAGCCGCCGACGAGGCCAGCGCCTAGTCCGTAGGGCGTGGTGATCTGTAAAATTACCGTTCGTGCTGAGTAGGGACTGAGCTTGTCGAAGTCCCGTATCTAAGCATCGCGCCCATACGCATCCTTCGATACGCCATTGATTACTGAACGGGCAGTTTATCCGGTGGCACCACCGCCGCCAGCTGTGCCGGGCTGATCGCACTGGCATCGGGCAGCAGGAAATCCACCTTGCCCCGGCCAAAGTCGATCGCCACCTTGTCGAAGATGCGCAGCGCGCTGATCCCCAGCAGCAGGGCGGGCTTGTCCTTCATCCCCAGTTCGGCAAAGGGGCTTGCTTCGGCGAACAGCACTGGCACCTGGGTCAGGTTGACCCGCCCCATCCGCACCGACTTGATCCGCCCCACCTGGCCCGTCAGCTGCCCGCCGGTCACGCTGGTCAGGACTGCTTCTGCCATATCCGGCGCGCGTTTTTTCGCGATCAGCCGGTCGCGCAGCGCCAGATTGCCGATGCTAAAATGGCTGCCTGTGTCCAGCATGACCGCGACCTTCATGCCGTTCACCTCGGAATCGAGCAGGATCAGCTGACCGCGCCGCCGCCGCGCCTCCACCACGATCGCGTCGGGGTCGATCGCCACGCGGCGGCGTGATCCGCTGGCGCTGATCTCCATCCGTCCGGTGCGGAAATTGAGCAGCAGCCGCTTGGCGTGCAGGCTGTCCAGCCCCAGCAGGCCGGGGGCGCCCAGATGTTCGCCCTCCAGCACCGGCGCCTCGATATCGTCGATCGTCCCGCCGCCAAAGCCCAGCTTGGGCACCGCCACGGTTCCCGCCTCCGACCGGCCGGTCATGCTCAGGATCGTCACATTGGCGCGGGGTGACAGCGCCAGCTGCTCGGCCAGATCGCGGGCAATGACGGTGCGTTGCGATCCGGTGTCGATGATGAAGTTCCACGGTCCCTTGCCATCGATATGGATGGGGATCGTCACCCGCTCGTCGGGCGAGGGACCGGTGCGGACGATGGCGGGCGGAATGGCCGGGTCGAGCGCGGAGATATCCTGCGCCGCCAGCGGCAGCCCCATCGCCGCCAGGCCGATCGCCAGCCCCGTGAGCCGCATCGCCCGGTGCCGTCCCATTGCCGCATCCTTTCCCGATTTTATGGCACGACTATAGCATGAAGCCGGGTGGTCGCACCAGTGACACCCCTCGACCCGAATCGACGCTCCGCCGCCGCTTCCCCTTGTCCCGCGCACAGTCCTGCCTTGACTTGGACCGGCCCGCTTCGCTAAATGCGCCCACTATCGACCCTGCCTGTTCATGGCAGGCGTCTGGCGGCGTCCTGCTCGCCTGTGTCCCGCTGTTTCCGGCGCTACTCTCCTCTCGTCATCGGACCGACTCGCAATGCATCTCAAGGACCTCAAGAAAACCGCGCCCGCCGACCTCGTCACCATGGCAGAGGAATTGGGCGTCGAGGGCGCGTCGACCCTGCGCAAACAGGATCTGATGTTCGCGATCCTCAAGGCCGAGGCCGAAAATGGCGAGCAGATCATGGGCGAAGGCACGATCGAGGTGCTGCCCGACGGCTTTGGCTTCCTGCGCAGCCCGGAAGCCAATTTCCTGGCCGGTCCCGACGACATCTATGTCTCGCCCAATCAGGTGCGCCGCTTTGGCCTGCGCACCGGTGACACGGTCGACGGTGAAATCCGCGCGCCCAAGGATGGCGAGCGCTACTTTGCCCTCGTCAAGCTCAACACCGTCAATTTCGATGACCCCGATGTGGTCCGCCATCGTGTGAATTTCGACAATCTGACGCCGCTCTATCCCGAATCGAAGCTGACGCTCGACCCTTATGATCCGACCCAGAAGGACAAGTCGGCGCGCGTCATCGACATCGTATCGCCGCAGGGCAAGGGCCAGCGTACGCTGATCGTCGCGCCGCCGCGCGTCGGCAAGACGGTGATGCTCCAGAACATTGCCAAGGCTATCACCGACAATCATCCCGAAGTGTTCCTGATCGTTCTGCTGATCGACGAACGCCCGGAAGAAGTCACCGACATGCAGCGCAGCGTGAAGGGGGAGGTCGTCTCCTCCACCTTTGACGAGCCCGCCACCCGCCACGTCCAGGTCGCCGAAATGGTGATCGAAAAGGCCAAGCGCCTGGTGGAACATAAAAAGGATGTGGTGATCCTGCTCGATTCGATCACCCGTCTGGGCCGCGCCTATAACACGGTGGTCCCTTCGTCGGGCAAGGTGCTGACCGGCGGTGTGGATGCCAATGCGCTCCAGCGGCCCAAGCGCTTCTTCGGCGCGGCGCGTAATATTGAGGAAGGCGGTTCGCTCTCGATCATCGCCACCGCCCTGATCGACACGGGCAGCCGCATGGACGAAGTCATTTTCGAAGAATTCAAGGGTACCGGTAACTCGGAAATCGTGCTGGATCGCAAGGTCGCGGACAAGCGCATCTTCCCCGCGCTGGACGTCGGCAAGTCCGGCACCCGCAAGGAAGAATTGCTGGTCGACAAGGCCAAGCTCAGCAAGATGTGGGTGCTGCGCCGCATCCTGATGCAGATGGGCACGATCGATGCGATGGAGTTCCTGCTGGACAAGATGAAGGACAGCAAGACCAACGAAGATTTCTTCGATTCGATGAACCAGTAAGCGGGACTGCGACTGTATGTTCGACCTCCTCACTACCGCCGCCGCTGCCGCTCAGGGTCTGGGTTCGCCCGCCGATATCTGGGGGCATATCGTTAATGATTTCAGCAATATAACTTCGCCGAGCGCGCTGGCCGCTTTTGGTCAGGTGCTGATGATCGACATTTTGCTGGCGGGCGATAATGCCATCGTCGTCGGCGCGCTGGCCGCGGGCCTGCCCGCCGCCCAGCGCAAGAAGGTGATCCTGATCGGGATCATCGCCGCGCTGGTGCTGCGCATCGGCTTCGCGCTGGTGGTCAGCCAGCTGATGCAGATTGTCGGGCTGATCCTGGCCGGTGGCCTGCTGCTGCTGTGGGTCAGCTTCAAAATGTGGCGGGAACTTCACCCCAAGCGGGGCGGGGATACGCCGGGCGACACCAGCGACGACGATATATCGGGCCTGCGCCCAGCCAAGAGCTTTGCCGCGGCTGCCTGGGCCGTGGCCGTTGCCGATGTCAGCATGAGCCTGGACAATGTGCTGGCAGTCGCCGGCGCGGCCAAGGATCATCCGGGCATCCTGATCATCGGGCTGATCCTGTCGGTCGCGCTGATGGGCATCGCGGCGAATATTATCGCCAAATATATCGAACGCTTCCGCTGGATCGCCTATCTGGGCCTTGCCGTCATCGTCTATGTCGCGGTCAAGATGATCTATGACGGCTTTGTCGATCATCAGGTGGGCATATTGACGCTGTTTGGCTGAAGGCGGGACGCAGCGATGCGCAAAAAGGGGGCGGAACCACCCAGGTTCCGCCCCCTTTTTGTTTCTGCGCTACCGGCCGTTCGTTTCGAGCAAAGTCGAGAAACGCTGGCGCGGCGCTTTTCACTTCTCGACTTCGCTCGAAGCGAACGGATGTTGTTAAGGGATCAACACCGTCGCCCCAGTCGTCTCCCTCGCCTCCAGCGCGCGGTGCGCCTCCGCTGCCTCGCTCAGCGCGAAACGCTGGCCGATCACCGCCTTCACCACCCCGCGCTGCATCCGGTCGAACAGCCGCTCGGCAGTGTGCGCCAGCTCTTGCGGCGTCGCGATATAGTCGAACAGGGTAGGGCGGGTGACGTAGAGCGATCCGCCCCGGCTCAACTCCAGCAGGCTGACCGGCGGCACCGCGCCCGACGCATTGCCATAGCTGACCATCAGCCCGCGCCGCTTGAGGCTGGCAAGTGAGGCCGCCCAGCTATCCTTGCCCACGCCATCATAGACGACATCGACGCCCTTGCCGCCGGTCAGGTCGCGCACGGTTGCGGCCAGGCCATCGAAAGGTCCGTGCAGGCTATGGTCGGCATCGACCAGCGCCGCTTTTTCCGCCGATCCGCAATGGGCGATGACGATAACGCCCTTGTCGCGCAGCCATGGCACCAGCACTGATCCGACCCCGCCCGCTGCGGCATGGACCAGCGCGACCTGTCCGGCGACAAGCTGGATCATATCCTCGGCCAGATAGCAGGCGGTCATGCCCTTGAGCATCATCGCCGCGGCATCCTCGTTGGACACGCCATCGGGGATTTTCACCGCCCTCTCGGCGGCGATGATGCGTTGGCTGGCATAGGCGCCCAGCCCGCTGGCGCAACCGACCCGGTCGCCAACGGCAAAGCCGGTGACGCCCGCGCCCACCGCCACGACCTGCCCCGCACCCTCCGACCCCAAAGGGACAGGCAGGGGCGCGGGATAGAGGCCGGTGCGGTAATAGGTGTCGATGAAATTGAGGCCGACCGCTTCCTGCGCGACCAGCAATTCGCCCTCACCCGGTGCGACGGGATCTAAATCCTCGCGCGCGATCACCTCCGGCCCGCCATGGCTGCGGGCGACCATGCGCCACGCACCGCTCATCAGGCGAGATGCTCGGCGAAGAAATCCGCCGTCCGCTTGTCCGCCAGTTGCGTGGCATCCTCATCCCGGCGATTGTCCATTTCGGCGGCAAAGCCATGGTCCAGCCCATCATAGTCATGCAGCGTCAGATGGCGATTATCGTCCAGCCCGGCATGCATCGCCGCCTGTGCCTCCGCTGGCACGAAGCCATCATTGGTCGGGATATGCAGCAGGGTGGGCTTGCCGATCGCATGTTGCTCGCCCAGCAGCCCGTCTATGCCCACGCCATAATAAGCGACGAACGCATCGCCATCCGTCCGGCACGCCGCCATGAACGCCAGCCGCCCGCCCAGGCAATAGCCCACCAGCCCGACCTTGCCGCCGCCCGCAGCCGCGCGCGCCGCGCGGATCGTCGCTTCGATGTCGCGGATCGCCTGATCCTGATTGAGCTTCTGCATATGCCCGATTGCCGCTTGGAAATCCTCCGGCACGTCGGCGTCCAGTTCGACATGCGGCTTTTCGCGCCAGAACAGGTCGGGCGCATAGGCGACATAGCCAGCCTGCGCCCAACTGTCGCATTTGCGGCGGATGCCTTCATTCACGCCGAAAATTTCCTGGATGACGATGATCGCGGCAGTGGCGTCCTCTGCCGGCTTGGCCACATAAGCGTCGAATGCGCCGTCGCCTTCCAGCGTCGGGACGGAAATAAAGCCTGCCATGGGGAATCCCTTCCAACTATTGTGTAGCCCATATTGGCCTGTTCGCCAGGCAGCGCAACGGGCGCGTCACCCAAAAAATTTGCCATGACCGCCCCATTTGCGGCATGACGGGCGCAACGGAATTTTCCGCGCTGGAAGGGCTTGGAACATGAAGGTGACCGTCGATGTCGATTGCAGCCCGGCCGAAGCCCGCGCCTTTCTGGGCCTGCCCGATGTGACCCCGATTCACGACAAATATATCAAGACGATGCTGGAGGGATTTGAAGGCGTCGGCAATATCGAACAGATGGAAACCCTGTTCAAAAGCTTCTCCCCCATGGGTGACGCAGGGGTGCGACTGTTCCAACAGATGATGAATATCGGCCTGTCGGGCATGTCCGGCACCGAGAAGAAATAGGCCGCGCCACCAATCGTGACCGATACGATTTTCGCCCTGTCGAGCGGCGCGCCGCCCGCAGGGATTGCAGTGATCCGCGTCAGTGGCCCCGCCGCCCGCTCCGCGCTGGAAGCGCTTGCCCGCCGCGTGCCGCCACCCCGCACCGCCAGCCTGGCCTTGCTGGTCGATCCGCAGGACGATGCGCCGCTCGACCGGGCTTTGACGCTGTGGTTGCCCGGCCCGGCGACCGTGACCGGCGAGGATCTGGTCGAACTGCACTGCCATGGCGGTCGCGCGGTGGTGGCGGCGGTGGAAGCGGCGCTGGGTGCGATGCCGGGCCTGCGCCGGGCCGAGGCTGGCGAATTTACCCGGCGCGCCTTTGCCAATGGCCGGATGGACCTGAACGCAGTCGAAGGGCTGGCCGATCTCCTCGCCGCCGAAACCCAGCAGCAACGCCGCGCCGCGCTGATAATGGCGGAGGGGCATTTTTCCCGCCGGATCGAGGGATGGCGCGCGACCCTGCTCGACCTGTCGGCAATGGCTGAAGCGGCGCTCGATTTTTCCGACGAGGATGATGTTCCCGATGCCGCCATTGAAGCGCGGATCGGCGAAGGGATCGCGGCGTTGGCGCGTGACGTGACTGCCGTTTTGGCCGCGCCATCGGCCGAGCGCTTGCGTGACGGTGTGCGGGTGGTGCTGGCCGGACCGCCCAATGCGGGCAAATCGACCCTGCTCAACGTGCTGGTTGGGCGCGACGCCGCGATCGTTTCCGACATTGCCGGGACCACCCGCGACCGGATCGAGGTGCCAGCGGGGATCGGCGGCGTCGCTTTCCTGTTCACCGACACGGCAGGGCTACGCGACGAGACAGGCGATGCGATCGAAGCGATCGGCATTGATCGGGCGCGGTCGGCGTTGGTCGCGGCAGACATCATCCTGTGGCTGGGCGACGCGGCGGACGCGCCGCGCGACGATGCGCTGTTGATTGCTGCGCAATGCGACCGGGACGGGGAGGGGGATCGTCCCGGCCTCCGCCTGTCCGCCCGCACCGGCGAAGGGATGGACGCGCTGGTTGCGCTGCTGCTCGATCGTGCGGCAAAGCTGTTGCCGGGCGAGGGCGACTATGCGCTGCACGCGCGACAGCGACAGCGAGTTGGACATATTGCAGCCTTTCTCGATTCCGCCGCCAGCGCGCGCGATCTGCTGATCCTGGCCGAGGAGCTGCGGCAGGCGCGGCGCGAGATTGACGCGTTGACCGGACAGGCCGGAACCGAGGATATGCTCGACCGGCTGTTCGCAGGATTCTGCATCGGCAAATGAGCCACATGTTCCACGTGGAACGCTTTTGCCCCCGCCGCGCCTTTCTGATAAGGGCAACGCCATGCGAACAAGCTATGATGTGATCGTGGTCGGTGGCGGCCATGCCGGGTGTGAGGCAGTAGCGGCGGCTGCGCGCAAGGGCGCGACCGTGGCGCTGCTCACCTTCGAGCGCGCGACTGTGGGCGCGATGTCCTGCAATCCGGCAATCGGCGGACTGGGCAAGGGCCATCTGGTGCGCGAGGTCGATGCGCTCGACGGGCTGATCGCGCGCGCTGCCGATGCTGCTGCTATCCATTATCGGATGCTCAACAGCAGCAAGGGCGCCGCCGTGCAGGGACCGCGCGTTCAGGCCGACCGCAAACGCTATCGCGCGGCGATCCATCAGATGCTCGACGCGCAAGCGGGTCTGACTATCGTCGAGGGCGAAGCCGACGCATTGTTGCTCGACGGCGATGCCGTTGCCGGGCTGGCGCTGGCGGATGGCCGCGTCCTGCACGCGCCCTCTGTCGTGCTGGCGACCGGCACCTTTTTGGGCGGCAAGCTGTTCCGGGGCGACGAGCGGGAGATTGGCGGTCGCGTGGGCGAGCGCGCCGCGACCACATTGGGCATCCAGCTTCGCGCCATCGGCCTGCCGATCGGGCGGCTCAAGACCGGCACGCCACCGCGCATCGACGGGCGCACGATCGACTGGGCGCAGCTGGAGGCGCAGCCCTCCGACATTGCGCACTGGACCATGTCGCCCCTGTCGGACGGGCGCGTGCTGCCCCAACTCGCCTGCGCCATCACCCGCACCAACGAACGCACGCACCAGATCATCCGCGACGGGCTGGGGCGGTCGCCATTGTTCAGCGGCGCGATCGAGGGGCGGGGACCGCGCTACTGCCCGTCGATCGAGGACAAGATCCAGCGCTTCGGCGACCGCGACGGGCATCAGATTTTTCTGGAGCCGGAGGGGCTGGACGATCCGCTCGTCTATCCCAACGGCATCAGCACCTCGCTCCCCACCGATGTGCAGGTTGCCATGGTCCGATCGATGCGCGGGCTGGAGCGCGCCGAGATCGTCGTGCCGGGCTATGCCGTTGAATATGATCATGTCGACCCGCGCGCGCTCGATTCCACGCTGGAGGTGCGCGCCATCCCCGGCCTGTTCTGCGCCGGGCAGATTAACGGCACGACCGGCTATGAGGAAGCAGCCGCACAGGGGCTGGTCGCCGGGGCCAATGCCGCTGCGCGGGCGCGGGGCGAGGGGGCTTTGGTGCTCGACCGGGCCAGCAGCTATATCGGCGTGATGATCGACGATCTGGTGTTGCAGGGCGTGACGGAACCCTATCGGATGCTGACCGCGCGCGCCGAATATCGGCTGCGGTTGCGCGCCGATAATGCGGAGACGCGGCTGGGTGCGATTGGCCTTTTGCACGGACTTATTGGCCCGGTTCGCGCCGCACGTCTGGCGGATCGCGCGGCGCAACTCGCTGCGGTGGAGACGGAACTGGCCCGTCAGATGACCGCCACAGAAATGGCGCGCGCTGGCGCAACCGTGCGGCAGGACGGCGTGCGGCGCAGCCTGTTTGAATGGGCGCGCTTCCCCGAAGTCGATCAGGCCTTGCTGCTGACCCTTGCCCCCGGCCTGCGCGATGCCCCCGACGACCTGCGCACCGAGATATTGGAGGATGCGCATTACGCCCCCTATCTCGAACGGCAGGATGCGGAGATTGCCGACATGCGCCGCAACGAACGGGTCATGATCCCGGCCGATTTCGACTTCGCTGTGATCGGTGGCCTGTCGACCGAAATGATCGAGCGGCTCGATGCGGCCCGGCCCGATACGCTGGCGGCGGCCAGCCGGATCAGGGGAATCACCCCGGCGGCGTTGGCCGCGATCCTCGTCCATGTGCGGCGGGTGGCTGCGTGACGGAAGAGGAAGCGCGCGCCTGGCTCGATACGCAGTTCGATGTTTCACGTGAAACTTGGGACCGGCTGGAACGCTATGTCGCGATCCTGCTGGGGGCGATGGACGAGCAAAATCTGATCGCAGAATCGACCCGCCCCCATATCTGGGCGCGGCATATCGTCGATTCCGCGCAACTGCTGCGCCATGCGGAAAATGCGAGCGAGGGCGACTGGTATGACCTTGGCTCTGGCGCTGGCCTGCCGGGTATCGTCGTCGCCTGCCTCTCCACCCGTCCGGTGGCGATGGTGGAATCGCGGCGCAAGCGGATCGAATTTCTCGACGCAGTGATTGACCAGCTCGACCTCAAACGCGCGCGCGTATTCGGCGGGCGTGTCGAGGCTGTCCCGGCGACGGCCGCAGCGGTGATCAGCGCCCGCGCTTATGCGCCCCTACCCAAACTTCTATCCTCCGCCGCGCATCTGGGGAATGAAAAAACGCTCTGGGTGCTGCCCAAAGGACGAAATGCGCAAAATGAACTGGAGGCGGTGCGCCCATCGTGGCAAGGTGTCTTTCACATGGAAGCCAGCGTAACGGATGCCGATAGCGCCATCCTGATCGCGCACTCTGTCCAACCCGTCGCCAGGAGGAAAGGCCGCGCATGATCTGCATCGCCATCGCCAATCAGAAGGGCGGCGTGGGCAAGACCACCACCGCGATCAATCTGGCCACGGGATTGGCGGCTACGGGATTGCGGGTGTTGCTGGTCGATCTCGATCCGCAGGGCAATGCCTCGACCGGGCTGGGGGTGATGCAGGCGGATCGCGCGCAGTCCAGCTATGATCTGCTGGTCGGCAATTGCGCGCTGGAGGACGCCATCGTCGCCACCCGCGTGCCCAAGCTCGATCTGGTCCCGGCGACGCAGGATCTGTCGGGCTGCGAAATCGAACTGATCGAATATGAAGAGCGCACCCACAGGCTGGAACGGGTCTTGTCCGAAGCGCCTGCGGGCCGCTGGGACATTTGCCTGATCGACTGCCCGCCCTCGCTGGGGCTGCTGACGATCAACGCTATGGTGGCCGCGCAATCCCTGCTGGTGCCGTTGCAGTGCGAATTTTTCGCGCTCGAAGGGCTGTCGCAACTGCTCCAGACGGTCGAGCGTATCCGCGGCCGTTTCAATCCGGGTCTGTCGATCATGGGCGTGGCCCTGACCATGTATGACCGGCGCAACCGGCTGACCGATCAGGTGGCCGACGATGTGCGGGCCTGCCTGGGCGATCTCGTGTTCACCACGGTCATTCCGCGCAATGTGCGCCTGTCCGAAGCGCCCAGTCATGGCGTTCCGGCCCTGATCTATGACTTCCGCTGTTCGGGATCGGAAGCCTATATGCGACTGGCGCGCGAACTGATCGCGCGCCTGCCCCGGCAGGAGGTAGCGGCTTGAGCGACGACACCAGCGAAAAGCCCAAGGTGGTCAAGCGCCCGCACGGGCTGGGCCGTGGCCTGTCCGCACTGCTCGGCGACGTCGCGCGTGAGGAGCCAGTGGCCGCAGCCGCGCCGTCGCCATCGGGCAAGGCGATCCAGAGCATAGAGGTGGCGCTGATTCAGCCGCACCCTGAACAGCCGCGTCGTCATTTCGACGAAGGCGCGTTGCAGGAACTGGCCGAAAGCATCGCCAAGCGCGGCGTGATCCAGCCGATCATCGTCCGGCCCCATGGCGGCGGTTTCCAGATCGTCGCGGGTGAACGCCGCTGGCGCGCGGCGCAGCGCGCCCATCTCCATCGTATCCCCGCCATCGTCCGCGATTTCGACGAGGCGGAGACGCTGGAAATCGCGCTCATTGAGAATATCCAGCGCGAAGACCTCAATCCGATCGAAGAGGCCGAAGCCTATCGCAAGCTGATCGCCGAATTTCATCATAGCCAGGAAGCGCTGGGGCGGCTGGTCGGCAAGTCGCGTAGCCATGTCGCCAATCTGATGCGGCTGCTCGATCTGCCCGCCATGGTGCAGCAGCAGGTGGTCGAACAGAAGATCAGCATGGGCCATGCCCGCGCGCTGATCGGCGCGCCCGATTGCGAGGCGCTGGCGCGGCAGGTCGAACAGAAGGGGCTGTCCGTCCGCGACACCGAACAGCTGGTGCGCCGGGTCAAGAAGGGCGAGGATGCGCCCATCGCGCGGCGCGGCGGCGGTTCGCGCGACAAGGATGCGGACATTGCCGCGCTGGAGCAGCATCTGGCCGACATATTGGGGCTGAAGGTCGATATCGACCATATGAGCGGCGCGGGTGGCACACTGTCGCTGCGTTACTCGACGCTCGACCAGCTTGACATGCTGTGCCAGCGCCTGTCGGGCGAACGCATCTAGGCCGTGAATCACCATGGTCGATATGGGCGAAGTTTGACGAGTTAGACCCAAAGCAGTCTGGTCTTTTGCCCACCCGCTCCCTAGGTTGCGGGCATGGCCGACATGCAAAGCTCCACCGCCGCCCCCGCGATCATCCGCCGCTCCGACTACAGCCCGCCCGACTGGCTCGTCCCCACCATCGCGCTGGATTTCGATCTCGACCCGGCGCTGACGAGCGTTCGCGCGACGCTGTCGGTGACGCGCAATGGCGATCATGAACGGCCGTTGCGGCTGGACGGTGACGGGCTGGTGCCGCTGGAGGTGAAGGTCGATGGCGCGGTGCTGGCTGCGGACGATTGGCATCTGGAGGCCGGGTCGCTGACCATCGCCGTGACCGGCACCGCGCACAGCATCGAAACGCTGGTCGAACTGGTGCCGGAGAATAACAGCAAGCTGATGGGCCTCTACGCCAGCGGAGGTCTGCTCTGCACCCAGTGCGAGGCGGAGGGGTTCCGCCGCATCACCTTCTTCCCCGATCGGCCCGATGTCCTGTCGCGCTACAGCGTCCGGCTGACCGCCGACAAGGCGCGCTTCCCCATCTTGCTCGCCAATGGCGATCCGGTTGAACAGGGCGATGCTGACAATGGCCGCCATTGGGCGCTCTGGAACGATCCCTTCCCCAAGCCCTGCTATCTCTTTGCGCTGGTCGCGGGCGATCTGGCCTGCAACGCCGACCGCTTCGTCACGATGAGTGGGCGGGAGGTGCAATTGGGCATCTGGGTGCGGGAGGCCGACCTGCCGCGCACCGCGCACGCCATGCAGGCGCTCAAGGACAGCATGGCCTGGGACGAGCGCGTCTATGGCCGCGAATATGATCTGGACGTGTTCAACATCGTCGCCGTCGCTGATTTCAATTTCGGTGCGATGGAGAATAAAGGTCTCAACATCTTCAATTCGCGCTATATTTTGGCTGACCCCGAAACCGCGACCGACGTCGATTATGACGGCGTCGAAGGCGTGGTGGCGCATGAATATTTCCACAACTGGTCGGGCAATCGCGTCACCTGCCGCGACTGGTTCCAGTTGAGCCTCAAGGAAGGCTTCACCGTCTTTCGCGACCAGAATTTCTCCGCCGACATGGGCAGCCACGCGGTCAAGCGGATCGAGGATGTCCGCATCCTGCGCGCGGCCCAGTTTCAGGAGGATAGCGGCCCGCTCGCCCATCCGATCCGGCCTGAATCCTATATGGAAATCAGCAACTTCTACACCGCGACCATCTATAACAAGGGCGCGGAGATCATCCGCATGATGGCGCTGATGCTGGGGGCCGAACGCTTCCGTGCGGGGAGCGATCTCTATTTCGACCGGCATGATGGGCAGGCCGCGACCTGCGAGGATTTCGTCGCCGCCATGGAAGAGGGCGGGGGCATCGACCTGACCCAGTTTCGCCGCTGGTATGAACAGGCGGGCACCCCGCATGTCCGCGCGCTGCTGCGCCATGATCCTGTGACACATGCGGTCGAGCTTGATCTGCAACAGAGCATCCCGCCAACCCCCGGTCAGCCTGACAAGCAGCCGATGGCGATCCCGCTGCGTGTCGCGCTGTTCGACCCGGCAACTGGCACACATCAGGGCGACCAATTGCTGATGCTGACGGAGGCGCAACAGAGCTTCCGCTTCGAGGGCTTTGCGGCCCCGCCGATCCTGTCGATCAACCGCGGCTTTTCCGCCCCGGTGATCGTCGAAGCCAACCGCAGCCAGGAT
Organism: Sphingobium sp.; assembly: GCA_023266575.1. GTDB lineage: Bacteria > Pseudomonadota > Alphaproteobacteria > Sphingomonadales > Sphingomonadaceae > Sphingobium. Next base: position 7,787 of record JAHFPV010000023.1, on the reverse strand, counting down.
GATCTCGCCTTCCTGTCGGCGCGCGATGATGATCCGTTCGCGCGCTATGAGGCGATGCAGCAGTTGATGGTCAATGTGCTGATCGGCGCGATCGCCGGGCAGCCGGTCGATGACGCTGCCGTTATCGCGGCGGTGCGCAACACCATCACCGACCCGCTGCTTGACCCGGCCTTCATCGCCGAAACCATCCGCCTGCCCAGCGAAGCCTATCTGGGTGACCAGATGGCTGTGGTGGACCCGGATGCGATTCACGCCGCGCGGGAAGCGCTGCAACAGCGGATCGGGGCGGAGCTGGAGCCGCTATGGCGCGACATTCACAGCCGCACCAAGGCGAACGGCTTTTCGCTGTCGCCCGCGGCGAAGGGCGCGCGCAAGCTGCGCAACGCCGCGCTGCACTATCTGGTGGCGTCGGGCGCTGACGATGGCCCCGCTATCGCCTTCGCCCAATTTCATGAGGCGGATAATATGACGGAGCGGCAAGCGGCGCTCGCAACGCTCGCCAATGGCACCAACCCCGAACGCGATGCGGCGATCGATATATTCTACAACCGCTACGGCCATGATGCGCTGACGCTCGACAAATGGTTCCAGACCCAGGCGTTCGCGCTGCACCCCGATACGGTCGATCAGGTCGAGGAACTGGGGCGGCACAAGGCATTCACCCTGTCCAACCCCAACCGGGTGCGATCGCTCTATGGCGCATTTGCCGGCAACCAGTGGGCATTCCATCACCGGTCGGGCAAGGGCTATCAACTGGTGGCGGACTGCATCATCGCGCTCGATTCGCGCAATCCGCAAACCGCCGCACGGCTGGTGCCGCCGCTGGGCCGCTGGAAGCGCTTTGACGCTGATCGCGCCGCGTTGATGCGAGCGCAATTGCAGCGCATATTGGCGCAGCCGGGTCTGTCGAAGGATGTCACTGAGCAGGCCAGCAAGAGCCTAGAGTGAGGGGCAGCCAGTTAGCTGCCGTTGGGGCCGCCGCCTGGACCGCTGCCGCCGGCATTGCCGCCCATGCCACCGGCACCAACCGCGCCGATATTGCCGAATATCTCGTCAAACAGGCTGCGATTGCGCCCCAGCGTCGGGGTCTTGTCGCCCATGGGGGAGATGTTGGCGACCTGCTCAAGTCCCGCGCGATCGACCGCTACGACATTGCCCGCCGCATCGAAGCGGACGCGCAGCACGGTCTGGTCGGCGGGCTTGGGGTTGGAGAAGGCCAGCGATCGCATGTCGCGCGACACATAATACCAGTCCTGCTCACCGAATTGCGACGTGAAGCTGGGGCGGCCCAGCGTCCCTTCCACTGATGCGCGATTGTCGATGCCCGGCTGGACCGAATCGACCAGCAGCTTATCGACCTGATAGCCCTGATGGGTGCGGATACGGGTGCAGCCCGATGCCCCCAGCACCAGCGCGCCGAGGCCAAGAGCCAACAGGAAACGCCCGCGTGTGGAATGACGGCTGAACTGACGCATGGACTTCTCCTGGCGGAACGCACCCGCGAACCCAATAAACATAATGCCGCCATTGCATTGGGCAGCGGCTCGATCAATATGGAAATGCGTCGCTCCCGGCAAGGGGCGACACTTGGCAGGACGACGTCCCGTCCAACGATCCGTCTTAAAAAAGCATAGTCCTCATGTCCACAGCCTCCCCTTCCTTCCTCCAGCGCCTGTTTGGCCGTGCCGATCCCAAGGCCGGGCTGATGCCGCTCTACCATGCCGTGGTCGCGGAGGGTCGCCAGCCACACTGGTATATGAACGGCGCAGTGCCCGATACGCTGGACGGGCGCTTCGACATGATCGTGGCGGTGCTGGCGCAGGTGCTGATGCGGCTGGAGCAGCAGGGGGCAACCCAGGAAAGCGTCTGGCTGACCGAATTGTTCGTCGATGATATGGACGGCCAATTGCGGCAGGAAGGGATTGGCGACGTCGTGGTCGGCAAGCATATCGGCCGGATGATGAGCGCGCTGGGTGGCCGGATCAGCGCCTATCGCGCGGCGCTGGCGGGTGAGGCGGACATGACCGATGCGCTGCGCCGCAACCTCTATCGCGGTGCGCCGGTGAGCGACGCCGCGCTCGCCCATGTCGAGGGCGCGCTGCGGGAGCGCTGGACGCGGCTGGGCTGCCTGACCCGCGATGCGATGCTGGCGGGGGATCTGGGATGACCGCGCTGCCGACGCCTGAATTTTCGCGGCCCATCAGGCTGGACCAGATCGGCCATATCAGCGGCACCACGACCATCACCGCCGAAGCAGCCGAGCGCGACGCGCTGATGCGCCGGTTCGGATTGCTGGCGCTCGACGCGCTGGAGGCGGACTATGCGATCAGTGAGGAGAATGGCAGCATCTTCGCGCGTGGCCGGGTGCGGGCCAGCCTGACCCAGGCCTGCGTCGCGACCGGCCTGCCGGTGCCTGAAACGATCGATAGCGATTTCCTGCTCCGCTTCATCGCCGAGGATGGCGATGTCGTCGAAGGCGCTGAAATGGAGCTGGACGCGGAGGATTGCGACACGATCGGTTATAGCGGCAATATCATCGACATGGGGGAGGCGGTGGCCGAAACCGTGGCGCTGGCGATGACGCCCTATCCCCGCGCGCCTGATGCCGACGCCGTTTTACGTGAAGCAGGCGTGCTGCGGGAGGATCAGGCCGGTCCCTTCGCAGCCTTGCTGGCGCTCAAGGGTAAGGAATAAGCGTCGCGGCGGCAACGATGTTTCCCTTTCGTTCCTTTCATGGCATAAGATCGCGCCATGGACGCCCCGCCGCCACCGCTGCGCAAGATCATCCATATCGACATGGACGCCTTTTATGCGTCGGTGGAACAGCGCGACGATCCCACGCTGCGGGGCCAGCCGATCGCAGTTGGCGGCGGCGGGCCGCGCGGGGTGGTGGCGACCGCCAGCTATGAGGCGCGGGCGTTCGGCGTGAAGTCCGCCATGCCCGGCGCACGGGCGCGGCGGCTCTGCCCCGGCCTCATCTTCGTGCCGCCGCGATTCGACGCCTATCGCGCCGTGTCCGGGCAGATCCGGGCGATCTTCGCGCGCTTTACCGACATGATCCAGCCGCTCTCGCTGGATGAAGCCTATCTGGACGTCACGGTGAACAAGCCGGGCATAGCATCGGCGACGCAGGTCGCAGCGGAGATACGCGCGCTGATTCGCGCCGAAACCGGCCTCACAGCCTCTGCGGGCGTCTCCTATAACAAGCTGATCGCCAAGCTGGCGTCGGACCAGAACAAGCCCGACGGGATATGTGTGGTGCGGCCCAGCGAAGGCCCGGCCTTTATCGCGGCGATGCCGGTGCGCCGCATCCATGGCGTGGGACCGGTGACGGCGGCGCGGATGCACGCGCTGGGGATCGAGACGGGGGCTGATCTGCGCGCGCGCGACATGGCCTTCCTCCAGGCGCATTTTGGTAGCGCGGCAGACTATTATTATCGTGCCGCCCGCGGGCAGGACGATCGGCCGGTGCGTGAGCGCGAACAGCGCAAATCGGTGAGCGTCGAGGATACGTTTTTCGACGATCTGACCGACCGGGACCGACTGATCGCGGAGATCGACCGGATCGCGACCAGCCTGTGGGGCCGGATCGAAAAGGCGCAGGCCTGGGGCCGGACGGTGACGCTCAAGATAAAATTCGCCGATTTCCGCATCATCACCCGGTCGCGCAGCTTTGCGATCCCGGTACGGTCGCCCGACCTGCTGGCACAGGCGGCGCGGGAGTTATTGCTGGCGCAGCTACCCCTGCGCATGGGTGCGCGGTTGCTGGGGTTGGGCGTGCATAATCTGGAAGCGGCGGAGGAAGGCGAGCAGGGCGATCAACTGGCGCTAGGGCTGTAGGCGCAGGGACGACATGCTCCCGCGCAGGTGGGCGTACGAACGCCTCTCAAAAGGGCAACCAAGTCCGCTTTTCGCTGAACTTCATATAGCCGGCATTGACCCCCAGCCGATAGCCGACGCCCAGGCGGATCGGGATCAGCACGACATTGCCCCAGCGCAGATAGCTGGCGGTGAAGCCACCGACCAGATAGGCAGTGCCTTCGGCTGCCGGGAACCGGTGATAGAGATCCTGCGTGTCGTAGAGATTATAGACAAGGACGAAGGTGTTGGCCGCGTTGCCGCCGACATCGAAGCCGATCGACGGGCCAGTCCAGTAGACTTCGCGTTTACCCTCCACCTTGTGATTGAGCGTACCCGAACCATAGCGCAGTCCGACGACGAAGGCACCCGATGCCTCGCGTCCCGCAATATAGGCGTTGGGGCGTCCCTGATCCTTCAGCACCTTTTCGATAAGGCCCGCCAGCCCTTCCGCGCCCTTGCCGAACACGCCTTCGGCCGCGCCGATCAGATCGTCCTGCTGGAAAGAATCGCTCGGCGCGATCGCGGCGGGGGGCGATGCGGCAGTGACGGGCGCGCCAGTTGCGGTCGTGCCGGACGTGACGGCACTGTCGGCCGGAGTGTCGCTATAGACGCTGGGATCGACGCCCGGTTCTGTGGGGGCGCTGCGCGCGGGCGGCGGCGGGGCGAGATCGGCATCGATTGCGGTGTTGGGATCAATCGTGCGCACCTGCGCCGACGCCCCCACAGGGCTGAGCGCCAGCCCCGCCAGTGCCGCCACCAGCGCGGCTGCCCGCGCCAGGCGGGCGCTTGTCCGTCCCATAATCCCGTTCATGCCCGATGCTCCCCGTAAATTGCCATCTTAACCATCCCCCAGACTATCGGCTTTCAACCTGAAACGACAATGAACGAACGCCCACCTGAGTCGATTCCGGGCCGGAACGATTTACGAGCATGGCAAAAGGGCAAAAAATCCCCGAACAGGACCGTTGCCATGCGTCAAAGCCGTCGCTATAGGACACGTCGCCTAGCCGCAGCCCCGCCTCAAGCGGGCGTTCAGGCCATGTTTGGAGACGTGGGTGAGTGGCTGAAACCAACGGTTTGCTAAACCGTCGTAGGGATAACTCCTTACCGAGGGTTCGAATCCCTCCGTCTCCGCCAATTCTCCATCCTGGACCATCCTAAATTTGGCGAGAAAGCCTAGGCTTTCTGCGGCTTTTCGGGATGATTCGCGTCCACATTCTTCCTTAGTTTTCCACCGGCATTCGATTGGATTTGTGGGAAAAAATGTGGGAGAATGTGGGTATGGGAAAGCTTTCAGCAACTGGCGTCAAAGCCGCATCACGACCCGGCCGAATAGGCGACGGCGACGGGCTCTTTCTCATCGTGCAGCCTGGCGGCACGAAAAGTTGGGTCTGCCGGGTGCAGAAGAACGGCAATAGGCGTGACTTCGGCCTAGGCAGCGCATCGAAGGTGACGCTTGCGCAGGCCCGCGATAGGGCGCGTGAAATTCGTACTTGGATGGAGCTCGGCCTCGATCCTCTGTTCGAGCGCAAGAAGGCGCAGGGCATACCAACTTTCAAGGAAGCGACAGCTAAGGTTCTTGCTGCTCATCGCAAAAGCTGGCGGAACGAAAAGCATGAGAGCCAATGGCTTCAGAGCCTAACCAGCTACGCCTTCCCCCAGATTGGCGACGTGAAGGTAAGCGAGATCACCGGGCCTATGATCCGCAATGTACTATCGGAAATCTGGCTAGCAAAGCCTGAGACTGCGCGGCGGGTGCGTCAGAGGATCGGGACCGTGTTGGACTGGGCCTATGCCTCCGGCTATCGCGAGAATGAGGCCCCTATGCGGGCCATCAGCAAAGGACTGCCACGCCAGCCCAAGAAGGACGGCCATTTCGCCGCCATGCCCTACACCCAGATACCAGCGTTTCTTGTGCAACTTCGGGCCAGAGAATCGTACAGCCGTCTGGCGCTGGAGTACGCAGTCCTTACAGCCGCGCGCTCTGGCGAGGTGCGAGGGGCTCTGTGGGAAGAAATCGACTTCGACCAGAAGCTATGGACGATCGCCAAGGATCGTATGAAGGCTAATCGGGAGCATGTCGTCCCGCTCTGCATGCGTGCTATCCGCATTATCGAGCGCTGCGCCGAACTGAGGGTGCGACATTGCCCAATCATTTTCCCAGGCATGCGCGGCGACAAGCCTATGTCGGACATGGCTCTAACGAAGCTGCTAAGGGAGATGAAGCAGCCTTACACGGCGCATGGGTTCCGGTCCGCCTTCAGAGATTGGGTGAGCGAGGAAACGGACCATCAGGGCGATGTTGCAGAGGCGGCACTGGCTCACGCGGTCAAAGACAAAACAGAAGCAGCATATCGTCGCGGCAATCTTTTAGAGAAGCGGCGCAAGATGATGGAGGACTGGGCGGTCTATTGCGGACGGCCGAAATGAAGCATTTTGGCTTAAAACATAAGGCGCCGCCGGACATCAATGAACTACTTGTGGATCGGCTAAGCTCGACTTTGTACGATCAGGCCGCGAAGCATAGGGCTTGACAGTATCGAGCCAGTCGATCAGCTGGACATTGAGATCGTCCAGATTGCGGAAGCTCCGGCCCAGGAAGAAGTCCTTGCGGATATAGCTGAATGGCCGCTCGACCTTTCTCTTGGTCTTGGCCCGATAGGGACGGCAGGCGCGCGGCACGAAGCGATAATGCCCGGCCAGAGCCAGCAATGATCGATTGTAGATGATGTGGCCCTGATCATCTTCCCCGGTCACAGCGGTTTTCATGTGATCGTAGAGGATCTCAATCGGGACGCCGCCGAGCGCTTCAAAGGCCTGCATATGACAGCGCAACAGGCTTTGGAGATCCTGATGCATGACGTAGCGCGCAAACAGGAAGCGCGAATGGCCCAGCACCAGGCTGAACAGCCAGACGATCCGGCTGACGCCGGGCTCATCGGTAAATTCGACGACGAACCGGGCAAAGTCGACCTGTGCCTGCACGCCAGGCGGCGTCTCGAACCGAACCTCGAAGGGCTTGGGGCCGTTTTCCGGCCGGATCGCTGCCAGGAACCGCTTTACCGCGGTATAGGTGCCCATATATCCCAGCTCACGGATTTCCCGCGTCAGGCGCGCCGCCGTCAGATCGGGAAAGGCCGTCACTCGCTCACGCAAAAATTCCAGATAGGGTGCCAGTTTGTTCGGTCGACCCAGCATGCGAGGGCCGTAAACCGGGGCCTCGATGCCCCGTTCGATATATTTTCGGATGGCCTTGGGATCGCGACCAGTGCGTCGGGCAATGGCGGATATCGATACACCCTGCCGATGTAGTTCGAGGATCATCATCAATTCTCCAAGTCGGATCATCGGCCCCGTCTCCGCGTCTGCAAAGGAGATGAGGACAATGTCGGCTCATCTCATTCTGCCGGGGCTAGCCCCGGCAGAATGAGATGAAGGGGGCAGTAAGCAGAGACGCCATGCTTGAAGCCATTGGCGCAGGATCTGGGGAACGGGATCGCCGATAACGACCTTGTTCTGGTCCAAGATCCCATGCTTCGAATCCTAACTGAAGCACGTTGCAACGCCTGGGTGGTTGCCATGCGGCGAGGTGAATCGGATACGCTGTGACCTGAAAACGGCTACGGAAGCTCCATGAAAGACGACGAAATCATTATGCGCATCGAAACTTTCGACGCAGCCAACGGCGGCGGCGTGGGCTGGTACGAGGACAAAGGCGCTTACCATCTCTACCTGTTGGAAACTGAGGCACCGATCGCCCGTCTCAAACCTGTCGGCACGCGCGACGAAGTGAGGCTTGGCTACTGTGCGCGGCGACAACTACGATGGCCGGTTGAGCGGCGACTATGATGGCCGGTAGGATCGGTTGTCTGGTCTGATCGTAGGGAGGGGCGCAGCCCCGACCGGAGAGCGGACCAGACAACCGG
>JAHFPV010000005.1 GCA_023266575.1 Sphingobium sp. | reverse complement strand
TCGCTAGAAAAATCGTCGTCCTCGCCAATCGCCTCGTTGCCGAAAATCGAACTTGGTCCCCAATCCATGCTTGACCAACAAGACAGATGCTCGACTTCGCTCGAAACGAACGGAGGTTGGGCATCATTCCAACTCTATTGGCCGCTAAAAATCATAACTCAACGTCACCCTGCTGAGTGTGTTGAAATTGCGCGACGACAGCAACGTCTCAGACTCATACTGAACGTTGTAGGACAAGGCCGCCGACCAGCGCGTCGCCACCTTCGTCTCCATCGACGTCAACGCATTGAGCGAATAAACGTCGCTTTCGGCATAGCCCGCCGCGGTCTGCTTGAAGGTCAAGGTCGGACTGGCGCGCCAAGCCAGCGCCATCGACCCGCGCGCGCCCAGCTTGGTTTCCCGCACCCCGATCAGATATTTGGCGTGCCGCACCGATGGGCCGATATCGACCAGCAGGTCCACCGGCTTGCTGACGATCAGCTTGTAACCCACGCCGATCGACGCGGTGTAGCGCTCATCATAGCCGATCGACGTATCCCGCTCGAACTGCGCCAGCCCATAGGCAAAGCCGCGCGGGTCGAACTGGAACTTCGGCTCATAGCCCGCAAAATAGCGTTCGCGCGACGTCACGCCATTGGCCCGGCGATAGTCAGCGGCTGCGCTCAGCTTGTGCGACCATTGAATGCCGTTGCGGGTGGCGGTTGCAGTCCCGCTGATCCCGATTTCGCTGGTGGACCCGGTCGACCGGAACCCGCCTGCCTCGACCCGCCCGGTCCACAATTCAGTAAAGCGCGCTTCACGAATCACCGTGTCATGAGTGGCCTTGGTCCGCTCTTTCCAGCTGTTGACCAGCCGCTGGATTTCGTCCGCCGACCCCGGATTGGTCTGCCGCGCGATCTTCGCCACGGTCGCAATATCCGTCTCATTGCCATTGGCGATCGCCGCCTCCAGCATCTCCCGCACCGAAGGCGGCAGCAGGGCCGGATCGGCTGCATAGGCCGGAGTGGTAAAGAACAGGGCGAGGGGGATCAAACAAGCGCGCATGATCTATGTCATAGTCGCAAGACCGCGAAGGTTAAGCCCCTAAGCGACGGATCGCTCAGATAAGCGCCCTGAACTCCTGCAAAATGTCGCGATACAGCTTGCGTTTGAACGGCACGATCAACTCCGGCAGCGTCTCCGGGTCGGTCCAGCGCCATTCGCGAAATTCAGGATGCTTGGTCTGGATGTTGATATGCTCATCCTGCCCCAGAAAGCGGGCGAGGAACCAGAACTGGCGCTGTCCGCGATATTTGCCGCCCCACAGCTTGCCGACCAGTTCGGGCGGCAGATCGTAGAAATGCTCGTCCTTGGCGGTGGCGATGATCTTCACATGATCGCTGACGATACCGGTTTCTTCGTGCAATTCGCGCAGTGCGGCATCCTTCGCCTCTTCGCCCTCGTCGATCCCGCCCTGCGGCATCTGCCAGGCCTCCACGACATTATCCAGCCGCTGGCCGACGAAAACCTTGCCATCCATATTGACCAGCATGATGCCGACGCAAGGCCGGTATCCGCGTTCCTGTTCTTCGGGCGTCGAAGCCATTTTGTCCCCTGATTACGCTATTTCGACCGCGACATACCCCCCGGAGCCGCCGACATCGTTCCTGTTTCTCGCGCCAAGGATAGGGTGGGTGGCAGCATCCGTCCATTGATCGAATCACCTTTGGACGGATTTGACCGCCACAAATATGACCATCTGCCTTGGCAAGATGCTTTATCGGTCGCTTGGAACCGGTCCTCTCTGGCGGCATTGCAGCACAATGACCACACCCGTCCTGCTCTGGCTTCGCCAGGATCTTCGCCTGACCGATCAGGCCGCGTTGTTGGCAGCCATCGAAGCAGGGCCAGTAATCCCCATCTATATCCTGGACGATGACACGCCGCGCCAATGGGCGATGGGCGGGGCGTCGCGCTGGTGGTTGCACCATAGCCTGTCGCGGCTCGACGAAAGCCTCCGTGCGAAGGGATCGCGGCTCATCCTCCGGCGCGGCAAGTCGGCGGAGATATTGGCGCAGCTCGCCGCCCAGGTCAGTGCCGGCAGCGTCCATGCCCTCCATCATTATGAACCCTGGTGGCGGAACGCGGAAAAGGCGGTCGCTAAGACGCTCGACCTGCACCTCCATGATGGCGGCCTGCTCCTGCCGCCTGGCGCGGTGCGGACCGGGGGAGGGGGCATGTATCGCATTTACACGCCCTTCTCCCGCGCGGTGATGACCCACATGCCGCCGCCCGCCCCGCGCCCTGCGCCCGACCATATTCCCGCGCCAGCGTCATGGCCCGACAGTGATTCGCTGGACGATTGGGGACTGCTGCCGACCAGCCCAGACTGGGCGACCGGCTTCGTGCAGGACTGGACGCCGGGGGAGGCGGGGGCGCAGGCCAATCTCGCCGATTTCCGGGGCGAAGCGCCCGACTATGCCACAGCCCGCAATCTACCCTCGATCGAGGGAACGTCACGGCTCTCGCCACACCTGCACTTTGGCGAAATCTCCCCCGCTACCGTCTGGCATCAGGTCACAGGTTCGGACGAAGGCCCGACAACCTTCCTTAAAGAGCTGATCTGGCGCGATTATGCCCACAACCAGATCGTTGAATTCCCGACCTATGGCTCTGCCAACGCCCGCGGCGAATTTGATGCGCTGCCATGGCGCGACCTGCGGGAGGCCAAGGCTGACTTCACCGCCTGGCAACAGGGCCGCACCGGCTACCCGATCGTTGACGCAGGAATGCGTCAGCTCTGGACGACAGGCTGGATGCACAACCGCGTTCGCATGATCGCGGCCAGCTTCCTGATCAAACATCTGCTGATCGACTGGCGGCATGGCGCGCGCTGGTTCTGGGACACTTTGGTCGATGCCAGCTACGCCAATAACAGCGTCAACTGGCAATGGGTCGCGGGCAGCGGCGTGGACGCCAACATGTTCGTCCGCATCATGGCCCCGCTGGTCCAATCGGAAAAATTCGATGCTGCTGCCTATATTCGCGCGTGGGTGCCGGAACTCGCCGACCTGTCCGACGCCCATATCCATGATCCTGACGCGCACGGCGTCCGCCCTGCAGCCTATCCGGCCAAGATCATCGGCCATCGCGAAGGTCGCGAGCGTGCATTGGCCGCCTATCGCCACGCCAAGGGGTGATTGCAGCGCGGCGCAGCTTGATGCAAGATTGACGTCATGAATGCAGTCGATCCCCGGCGCGGCAAGCGCCCCCTGTCCGTGCGGCGTCCGCCGCGATCGGGGGCCGTCAGCGCGTTCGCCCGCATGATCGGCCCACAATTCCATCGCCTGCTCGATCGTATCGACAGAGGACTGCATCATGGTGCGATCGACGCGACCCTGCCGGACGGCACTCGCAGGCTGCTGGGCGGCCGCGCGCCGGGGCCGGAATGTGAGGTGCATCTGCTCCACTGGCGCGCGCTGCTGCGGCTGGCAACAGGCGGCTCGTCCGGCTGGTATCGCGCCTGGGCGGCGGGCGAATGGAGCAGTCCCGACCCTGTGCCGCTCTTCGCCCTGTTCATGGCGAACGCCGTCGCGCTGGGCAAAGCCGCTCGCCCATGCGGCCCCGCCCGCTGGGCTGGGCGCCTGACCCACTGGGCGCGCCGCAACAGCCGTCGCGGATCGCGCCACAATATCGCCTTTCACTATGATCTGGGCAATGATTTCTACCGCCTCTGGCTCGACCAGAATATGCATTATTCCAGTGCCTTGTTCCTCGATCCTGTCAGCCGGATCGAAAGTCTGGAACAGGCGCAGAGGCGCAAGGTCGATGCGATCCTCGACCGGCTGGACCTGACCGACGGCGCGTCCCTCCTCGAAATTGGCTGTGGCTGGGGCGGTCTGGCCGAACAGGCGATGGAACGCCACCCGATCAGCTACACCGGTCTCACTTTGTCCACCGAACAGGCCGATTATGCCCGCGACCGGTTGGGGTCAGGGGCCGACATCTGCCTGACCGACTATCGCGATGCGCGGGGGCAATATGACGCCATCGCAAGCGTCGAAATGGTCGAAGCGGTCGGCCAGCGCTACTGGCCCGACTATCTTGCCGCCATTCACCGCCTGCTCAAACCCGGCGGCCGCGCCGCGATTCAATATATCCTGATCGATGATGCGATCTTCGAGGGCTATGCGCGTGGGGCGGACTTCATCCAGACCTATATCTTCCCTGGCGGGATGCTCCTGTCCGAAAGCCGATTCCGCGCTCTTGCAGAGCAACAGGGACTGATCTGGCAGGACGTCCACCGCTTCGGCATCGACTATGCCGAAACCCTGCGCCGCTGGCGCGAACGCTTCGACCGCGCCATCGACGAAGGCCGGTTGCCTGCCAGTTTCGACCAGCATTTCGTGGCCTTATGGCGCTTTTATCTGATGTATTGCGAAGGTGGTTTTCGCGGAGGCGGGATCGACGTGGCGCAGGTTACGCTGGTCAAGCCTGCCGGATAGCGCCACCGGGCTTCACCAACCGCATTGCCAGAGCCGTAGCCAGAATAGGCGCCACCACGCCACTGATCATCATCCACAATGGATGCGGGATCGCCCAGAAATTATAGAGAGTCGCGGCCAGGATCACTGCGCCCACTATGGAGATCGCCATCCTGCGATGCGCAATCTTGCCTGCGACAAAACCACCACCAAGCACACCCAAGAACCAGCCCACGACGACAGATAAGAGCAATGGGATTGGCAATGTTGCGGGATTCCCGGCGTCAAGTGTCGCTGGCCACAGCGCGTGACCGATCATCTCAAAACAAATGACAATTAGAATCGCGACGATGATGCCCACAACCGTGGCAAGGATGATCCTTATCATTGCCAATATCCCTCCGCTCAGGAGAGAATATCATCATCCCAATCACGCGTCACGCCCATGAAGGGGTGATCAGTCGACCCGCATCCGATGCCCGGTCGGCGTATCCGCCACGACCAGATTCACGATCGCGTCCGCCACAACTTCCGGTCCCTTGAGCGTCGCGGGATCTTCCCCTGGAAAGGCGCGCGCGCGCATCGCCGTGCGGGTCGCGCCCGGATCGACGATATGGGTGCGGATGGCAGAGATATTCTTCATCTCCTCGCCATAAGCACCCACCAGCGTCTCCAGCGCGGCCTTGGACGCGCCATAGGCACCCCAATAGGCGCGGGGCTTGACGACCGATGACGTCACCGCCACCACCCGCGCATCCTTGCTCGCTCGCAGCATCCAGTCGAACGCCGCGATCAAGGCTTGCGGCGCAGCGATATTGAGCGTCAGCAACCGCGCAAATTCCTTGGCGTCGATCGCGGGCACTGCCGCCAGCGCGCCCAGCGTCGCAGCATTCAGCACCAATATGTCCAGCGCGTCCCATCGCCCGGCAATCGCCTGTGCCAGCCGCCCGATGCTTTCCCCGTCGATCAGGTCCAGCGGCGCTATCGTCGCATGACCGCCCGCCTTGTGGATCGCGTCCTCCACTTCTTCCAGCCCGCCAGTCGTCCGCCCGGTCAGCACGACATGCGCGCCTGCCGCCGCCAGCGCCTGCGCCGTCGCCGCGCCAATGCCACGGCTGGCCCCGGTAACAAGCGCCAGTTTACCGGAAAGAGCCAAATTACCTGAAGGAAGCGTGTCGGTCATAAGTCTCGCCAGTTCAGCGACGCATTATAATGCGCCAGTCCTATCTTCCGTTCGCCCTGAGCTTGTCGAAGGGCCGCACTTCTTGAACAGAAGGGCAGGGCTTCGACAGGCTCAGCCCGAACGGGGTTTAACATATCAGATGAGCGTCGGAGAAGTCCGTCAGGCGACCCGTTCCGCCAGCAATTCCAGCTGGTCGGTGACCACCACATCATCCTGGTCGGTCAGCGTGGTGGGATAGTCGCCGGTAAAGCAGGCATCGCAATATTGCGGCCGTCCACCTTCGCGCCTTGCTTCGCCCAGAGCCTTGTACAGGCCGTCGATCGAGATGAAGGACAGGCTGTCGGCATGGATGAAATCCTGCATCCCGCCCACGTCCAGCTTGTGCGCCAGCAATTTGGTGCGTTCGGGCGTGTCGACGCCATAGAAGCAGCTATGCTTGGTCGGCGGCGAGGCAATCCGCATATGGACCTCCGCCGCGCCAGCCTCGCGCATCATCTGCACTATCTTGAGGCTCGTCGTCCCGCGCACGATCGAATCATCGATCAGCACGATCTTCTTGCCCTGGATCAGCGCCCGATTGGCATTATGCTTCAGCTTCACGCCCAGATGGCGGACCTTGTCGCCCGGCTGGATGAAGGTGCGGCCGATATAGTGGGACCGGATGATGCCCAGCTCGAACGGTATGCCCGATTGCTGGGCATAGCCGATCGCCGCTGGCACGCCGCTGTCAGGCACCGGAATGACATAATCCGCCTCGACCGGATTTTCGATCGCCAGCTGCGCGCCGATCGCCTTGCGGACCGAATAGACGCTGGACCCGTCAACGATCGAGTCGGGACGGCTGAAATAGACATGCTCGAAAATGCAGGGGCGCGGATGCACGTCGCCAAAGGGGCGATGCGACCGGATTTCGCCCGCATTGGTCACGATCACCAGTTCGCCCGGATCGATCGAGCGGATATAGTCCGCGCCTACCACGTCGAACGCGACGGTTTCCGACGCGAACATGATGGTATCGCCCAGCTTGCCCATCACCAGCGGACGAATGCCCAGCGGATCGCGGCAGGCGATCATGCCTTCGGGCGTCATGACGATCAGCGAATAGGCACCCTCGACCTGCTTCAACGCATCGATGAACTTGTCGAGCAGGGTGCGATAGCTGGACGTTGCGACCAGATGGATGATGACTTCGGTGTCGGACGTCGACTGGAAGATCGACCCGCGCCGAATCAGCTCCCGCCGCACCTTCATCGCGTTGGAGATATTGCCATTATGGGCAATGGCGAACCCGCCCGAATTGAGTTCCGCATAAAGCGGCTGCACATTGCGCAGCGAAGTCTCACCCGTGGTCGAATAGCGTACATGGCCGCAGGCGGAACCGCCCGGCAGGCCGCGAATCACCTCGTCCCGGTCGAAATTGCCCGCGACATGGCCCATCGCCCGGTGGGTATGGAAATCATGTCCGTCCCAGCTGGTGATACCGGCGGCTTCCTGCCCCCGATGCTGCAGCGCATGAAGGCCTAGCGCCACGATGGCAGAGGCTGTGTCAGCGCCGGAAACGCCGAAAATGCCGCATTCTTCGCGCAACTTGTCGTCGTCGAAAGGGTTGGTCGTGATCATGGGTGTGAGCGGGTCCATAGCCGATCCTGTCCGACCGCAGGGGCCGGGCTTTGGCGCGCATATAGTCACTCTCGTCCCGTTTGTCGCCCTCCTGTAACAAAAAAGCGTGGCAGGCCGTTCCTTTACCGACCCCGGTGGGGCGAAACGGCCCGGAAGGGCCTTGCCGTCAGAGCGCAATCAGCCAGCCAGCCGCCGCCCCGCCAGCCAATATGGCGGGCGTGACCCACGCGCCCTTGACCCGCCAGGCGATGACAAGGGCTAGGGCGAACAACGCCGCCGCGATCAGCATAGTGTCCACGCGCGCAGCCGTCGCCAGCGCCAGCTGGGCAAAGGTCGCCGCGATGATTCCCACCACCGCCGCCGCCACGCCGGTCAGCAACCGATGTAATGTCGGATTGGCGACCACCGCCTCCAGCCGCTCATAGAACAGCATCGAAAAGGCAAAGGCAGGCAGGAACATGCCCGCCGTCACGGCGAGCGCGCCCAGCGGCCCGCCCGCGACATAGCCCACAAAGGTCGCGAAGATCACCAGCGGCGCAGGCAGCACCCCTGCCAGTGCTATTCCGTCCAGAAACGCCGAATCGCTGATCCACCCGCGCCCGACCGTGTCGGCCCGCACATAGGGGATCGCCGTATAAGCGCCGCCAAAGGTCAGCAGTCCGCCCTTCAGCCCGGCAATGAACAGCATCGCCAGCGTCGCAGGCGCGTGGGTGACGATCGGCCCGGCCGCACCCGTCGCTCCCACGAAATGCTGCATGATCATCGCGCCCAATATCGGCACCAGCAGCACCACAACCGCCACGAAGGGCCGCTCCGCCGCCGCATAGGCCAGTCCTCCGGCCAGCAGGATGATCCAGAATGGCACCGCCATCAGCGTCGCGATCAGCGCCACTATGGCTATGCCAGCCAGTAAACGGTCCTCGATAATATGCTGGCCGATCCGCACCACCGCGCGCGCAATCACCGCCAGCACGACGATCTGCACGCCCAGCAGCACACCGGTCAGCCCGACATGCCCCGCGATCCAGCCGACATAGAGCCAGCCCGCAATCATCATCAGCGCCAGACCAGGCAGCATGAATCCCAGCCCTGCCAGCAATCCGCCGATGCGTCCGCGTGCCATCATCCCCAAATGGACGCACAGTTCATGCGCTTCAGGTCCGGGCAACACCTGCAACACCGCCAGCAACCGGTTGAAGCGCGCAGGCGCGATCCAGCGCTCCTCCTCGACCAGCGCCTGGCGCACCATCGCAATCTGCGCCACCGGCCCGCCAAAGGCGAGCGCGCCGAAACGCAGGAATTTCAGGAACAAGGCGATCAGGCTGATCGGCGGCGGTCGGGTTATATCCATCGGGTCGGTCATGAAAGCGCTCCTGACGCCGCAGGCACGGCGAAGGGAACGGACTTGGACGGACCCCGTCTGACCGGGCGTCCGTGTTGGCCCGATGCTCCAAGCTATCGGCGAAGGCAGCAGGCGATGTCAATATCGTCCCGGCGCCGGCCACATCCAATCTCACCTCTCCATCGATCGGCCCGTCCATCGGCAAAATGCCCTACTGGCCATGCCGCGCCCGCGCGGCTAAAGACGCAGCCCTGATGCATCGTTTCGCCAATCCCGCCCGCTTCCTCAAGATCGCCCGGCCGCTCACCGGCTGGCTGTTCTGGTCCGGTCTCGTCCTGCTGCTGGCGGGCTGCGCCTGTGGCCTTTTCCTGACGCCAGCCGACTATCTTCAGGGGCAGACGGTGCGAATCCTCTACATCCATGTCCCCGCCGCCTGGCTGGGGATGGCGGGCTGGACCGGCATCGCTGTCTCGGCGTTGATGCAACTTGTCTGGCGGCACCCGCTAGCCGCCGTCGCGGGCCGTGCCATCGCCGCGCCCGGCGCGCTGTTTACGGCCATCTGCCTCGCGACCGGATCGATCTGGGGCCGTCCGACCTGGGGGACATGGTGGGAATGGGACGGGCGCATGACCTCCATGCTCGTGCTGCTCTTCCTCTATTTGGGCTATATCGCCCTGGCCAATGCCAGCGCGCGTCAGGGGGCAGGGCAGGGCGGCGTCAGCAACGTCACCGCCATTTTCGGCCTGGTCGGCGCGATCAACATCCCGATCATCAACCGCTCGGTCGTCTGGTGGAACAGCCTTCATCAGGGACCATCGATCACCCTGCGCGGCTCCAGCATCGACATGGCCTTGCTCTGGCCGCTGGGCCTGACGCTTCTGGGCTTTTCCCTCTGGTTCGGCGCGATCGTGCTGATGCGGATGCGGGCGATATTGGCACAGAATAAGGTCGAGGCGCGGATGCAGCGCCTTGCAAGAGGATAGCCCCATGTACCAATGGACCTTCGTCATCGCCGCCTATGTGGTGACCTTGCTGGGAACAGCGACGGTCAGCCTGATCAGCTGGCGCGCCATGCACCGCGCTGAGGCTCAGGCCGAAACATTGGCGAGCCGTCTATGAAAGCCAAACATCAAAGGCTGATCCTGGCGCTGGTCGCGCTGGCTGCGCTGATCGGCGCAGGCCTGCTCGCCGCCTCCGCGCTCAAGGACGAAGCCGCCTATTTCTACGCGCCGGGCGATGTGAAGGCCAAGGGCGTCGAACCCGGCAAGGCGATCCGCCTCGGCGGCATGGTGGTCAAGGGCAGCCTCAAGCGCGCGGCCGATGGCGTCACTATGTCCTTCGACGTTACCGACGGCAAGGCGACCGTCCCCGCCACCTTCAGCGGCATCGCGCCCGACCTGTTCAAGGAAGGCAGCGGCGTCGTCGCCGAAGGATCGTTCGACGCCAAAGGCACCTTCATCGCCACCAACCTGCTCGCCAAACATGACGAACGCTACATGCCCCGCGAACTGGAAGGCATGAGCTACAATGAAACCACCCGCGTATTGCAGGTGGATCAGTGAACCATTCTCAAACCTCCGTTCGCCCTGAGCGAAGTCGAAGGGTTCGACCGACCGCAGGGAGGTCACTTCGCTACGCTCAGTGTAAGGCTTCGACTTCGCTCAGCCCGAACGGAATTTTCATCGTGGCATCCTTTTCATGATCGCTGAAACCGGCCTCGCCGCGCTCTGGCTTGCCGCGTCGCTCGCGCTGCTCCAGCTGGTCCTCGCCTTCGTCGGCGTCAAGGGCAACAAGCCCGACCTGCTCGCCGCCGTGCGCCCCGCCGCCGTGGCGCAGGGCGTCCTGACCGCGATCGCCTTCGCCCTGCTCATCGCCCTCTTCATGCGATCCGACATGTCGGTGCTGCTGGTCGCGACCAACAGCCATTCGGCCAAGCCCTGGCTCTACAAATTCGCCGGGACATGGGGCAATCATGAAGGTTCGATGCTGCTGTGGGTCACGGTCATGGGCGTCGCCGGAGCCGCCGTCGCCCTGTTCGAGCGCGCGCTGCGCCGCGACACGCATATGGCGACGCTGGGCGGGCAGGCCGCGATCAGCCTGGGCTTCTACGCCTTCCTGCTCTTCTCCTCCAACCCCTTTGCCCGCATCGACCCCGCACCAGCGGACGGGCAGGGGCTTAACCCCCTGCTGCAAGACCCCGGCCTCGCCTTCCATCCGCCCACCCTGTATCTTGGCTATGTCGGCTTGTCCGTCGCCTTCTCCTTCGCCATCGGCGCACTGCTGACGCGGCAGGTGGACGCATCCTTTGCCCGTGCGATGCGGCCATGGGTGTTGGGGGCGTGGGTTTTGCTGACGCTCGGCATCACCGCAGGCAGCTACTGGGCCTATTATGAGCTGGGCTGGGGCGGCTGGTGGTTCTGGGACCCGGTCGAAAATGCGTCGCTCATGCCTTGGCTGGCCGCGACCGCCTTGCTTCACAGCGTGACCGTGCTGGCCACTCGCGATGCCCTGCGCGCCTGGACTGTGATGCTTGCCGTGGTCGCTTTCTCCATGTCGATGGTCGGCACCTTCCTCGTCCGCTCCGGCATCCTGACCAGCGTTCACGCCTTCGCTGTCGATCCGACGCGGGGCAGCTTCATCCTCGGTCTGCTCGCCCTCTATATCGGCGGCGCGCTGGCCCTGTTCGGCTGGCGTATCGGTGCCGTCCGCGAAGGCGCGCCGTTCGAACTGGTCAGCCGTGAGACGATGCTGGTCATCAACAACCTCCTGTTGACCGTGATCCTTGGCCTCGTCCTGATCGGGACCCTCTATCCGCTGATGACCGAAGCCTTCGGCCACAAAGTCTCGGTCGGCGCGCCCTATTTCGATCGCATCGCCGGGCCGATCGCGCTGGCACTGATGATCGCCATGGCCGCGGGGCCGCTGGTGCGCTGGCGACGCGATCAGGCGCGGGTCGTTAGCAAACGTTTGCTGATCCCGTTTGGAATCGCTTTACTATTGTCCAGCTTAGTGTCGGCTTTGGCCTGGGGCCGCATCGGCATCCTCCCATTCCTCGGCCTCGTCATCGCCGGATCGGTCGCCGTGGCCAGCCTCGCCCCATTGTGGAAACGCAACCTGCGCCGCACGCCGCTCTTCACCTATGGCATGGTCATCGCCCATCTGGGCTGCGCCGTCAGCTTAGGGGGCATGGCCAGCGACTCCGCCTTCACCGTAGAAAAACTGGTTGCCGCCCGTCCCGGCGACACGATCGAGACCGCAGGCTGGCAGCTCCGCTTCCTCCAGATCCAGCCACTCGCTGGCGACAACTGGACCGCGCTGCAAGCCGACATGGAAGTCCGCCGCAACGGCGCGTCCGTCACCATCCATCCCCAGTCCCGCTTCTTCGCCTCGCCCCCGACCTCGACCAGCGAAGCCGCACTGCTGACCCGCTGGGACGGCCAGCTCTACGTCGTGCTGGGTGAGGAGGTGGAGGGTGGCCGCTGGCAACTGCGCATCTGGTGGAAGCCCTTTGTCACCCTCATCTGGCTCGGCGGCATCATGATCGCGCTGGGCGGCGCGCTGGCCCTGCTGGGTCGCGAACGGCGCGGCTGGCTGATGAAATGGCGGGCGAGGGCGGCGGCATGAGGAAGTTGCTCATCTGGCTCCCGCTTGCCCTGTTCCTGGGTTTCATCGCCCTGTTCGCGAGCGGCCTGTTCCAGCCTGACGACCGCATCATCCACTCACGCCTCGTCGGCCAGCCGCTCCCGGCCTTCACGCTACCCGCCGCCGCCAGCGACCGCCCGTCTCTCGCCAGCGCGCAACTCGCCACCGGCCAGCCGCGCCTGCTCAACATCTTCGCCAGCTGGTGCGTCCCCTGCGCCGCCGAAGCGCCCCAGCTCGATGCGCTCAAGGCCGCCGGTGTCCAGATCGACGCCATCGCCATCCGCGACGCCCGGCCCGATGTCGATGCCTTCCTGAAACGCAACGGCAACCCCTATGCCCGCATCGGCCTCGACGCCCGCAGCGAAGTCCAGATCGCGCTCGGCTCGTCTGGTGTCCCCGAAACCTTCGTCATCGATGGCAAGGGCCGGATCGCCTATCAGCATATCGGCGAAATCCGCGCCGATGACGTGCCGATGATCCTCGACCGGCTGAGGGCCGCACAATGAAGCTGATCCTTCTCCTCTTCGCGCTGATAGCGACCCCGCTGGCCGCCCAGACCGCGCTCCCGCCCGCACCCTATGCCGACCAGCAGCTCGCCGACCCGGCACTGGAGCGTAAGGCCAAGGCACTGATGGAAACCATCCGCTGCCTCACCTGTCAAAGCCAGTCGATCGCCGACAGTAACGCCAGCATGGCTGGCGACATGCGCTCGCAAATCCGCGAACGGATCATGGCGGGCGAACAGCCAGAAGCGATCCGCGCCTGGCTCATCGCCCGCTATGGCGACTGGGTCAGCTATGAACCCACCGCCGCGCCGATCCTCTGGCCGCTCTGGGCCGCGCCGCTGGTGCTGCTGGGGCTGGGCGTCCTGCTCCTGCGTAGCCGAATCAAGCGAAAGGCACGATCATGACCGGCTGGTTGCTCGCCTTCGGCCTCGCTGCCCTGGCCTTCCTCGCCATGCTGCTCATCGGCCGCATCCCTCGATCGGCGCGCGAAATCAGCGCCGCAGCGCTGCTGCTCGGTCTTGCGGGCTATGCCTGGCAGGGCAATCCCGGCCTGGCTGGCGCGCCGCGTTCCATCAAGCAGGTCGAAGAACCTTTCGACGAGAAGCTGGCCGAACAACGGCGCGGCCTTGCCGAACGCTATGGCCCGGCTGGCCAGTGGCTGGTCATGTCCGACGGCTTGGGGCGGCAGGGCAAAACCAAGGAATCGGCCAATATTCTGCTGGCGGGCCTGCGCCAGACGCCCGACGACGCCAATCTCTGGCTTGGCCTTGGCAATGCGCTGGTCTCCCATGCCGATGGTGTCGTGTCGCCCGGCGCCGATTTTGCCTATCGTCGCGCACTCACCCTTGATCCCGATGGACCCGCGCCCCGCTATTTTTACGGCCTTGCCCTTGCCCGCAATGGCCAGTTGCAGGCCGCGCGTGACCTTTGGGCACCCCTTGCCGCCGCGACGCCGCAGGGCAGTGCGATCAGGACGGAACTGGAAGCCAATATCGCGCGTATCGATTCGCTGCTGGCGGCAGGCGGTCCTACCCGTCCATGACCAGCCGTAAGGCCGCATTGCGTGGTCATGGGAGCCGTGATAGGGCGCGGCGGCTTGCGGGGGTGGCGGGATGTTCCGTGATCGCCTTTCAACGGGTGTCGAACAGAGCATGATTATTCGGCTTTTCCTTCGTGGCTGATCTCCTTCCCAACACCGCACCGGCGTCCGCTCAGGACGATCATGATGGCGGCCATGGCCATTCCCGGCAGAAGGCGACGATCAAGCTGGTCGTCGGTGCGATCGGCATCGTGTTCGGTGACATCGGCACCAGCCCGCTCTACGCCTTCCGCGAAACCTTTGCCGGGCATCACCCGCTCACCCTGGATCCCGACCATATTTTGGGCGTCATCAGCCTGATGTTCTGGTCGATGATGCTGGTGGTGACGCTGAAATATGTCAGCATCATCATGCGCGCCGATAATAAGGGCGAAGGCGGTAGCCTCGCTCTGCTGGCGCTGATCAACGGCCAGACCAAGACACAGCGCTGGTCGCGCGGCATCGTGCTGCTGGGCGTGTTCGCCACCGCGCTTTTCTACGGCGACTCGATGATTACGCCAGCCGTGTCGGTGCTGTCGGCGGTGGAGGGGCTTGCGGTCTATAACCCCGCCCTTGCGCCCGCGATCCTGCCCGTGGTCATCGTCATCCTGCTCGGCCTGTTCTGGATACAGGGGCTGGGCACCAACAAGGTCGCGACCCTGTTCGGCCCGATCATGCTGCTCTATTTCGTCACGATTGCGGGTCTTGGCATCCTTTCCATCGTCAAGACGCCAGGCATCCTCTTCGCCTTCAACCCTTATTGGGCCGTGATGTTCTTCGTCACCGACCCCTTGCCCGCCTTTCTGGCGCTGGGGTCGGTCGTGCTGGCGGTCACCGGGGCGGAAGCGCTCTACGCCGATATGGGCCATTTCGGCCGCAACCCGATCCGGGTCTCTTGGCTGGCCTTCGTCCTGCCCGCGCTGATGCTCAACTATATGGGGCAGGGCGCACTACTGTTTCGGGAAGGGGCTGCTGCGCTCCATAGCCCCTTCTACAATCTCGCGCCGCAATGGGGGCAATTGCCGCTGATCATGCTGGCCACCATGGCCGCGATCATTGCATCACAAGCGGTCATCTCCGGCGCTTTCTCGGTTACGCAGCAGGCGATCCAGTTGGGCTTCATGCCCCGCCTGCGCATCGCCCATACCAGCGCCGCGACCGCAGGCCAGATTTACATTCCCCTGATCAACTGGGGTCTGATGGTCATGGTCATTCTGCTGGTGCTGACCTTCAGGACATCGTCCAACCTCACCGCCGCCTATGGCATCGCGGTCACCGGCGCTATGTTCATCGACAATGTGCTGCTGACGGTGGTCCTGTATCGCCTGTGGAAATGGAAATGGTATTATGCCGCGCCGGTGCTGGGGATATTCTATCTGGTCGATGGTGCCTATCTCGCTGCGAACCTGACCAAGGTGCCGGACGGCGGCTGGTTCCCGCTGCTGATCGGCTTCGTCATCTTCACCTTGCTCACCACCTGGTCGCGCGGTCGCCGCTTGGTGCAGGATCGCCTGCGCGAAGCAGCGATGCCGATCCCGGTATTCGTCGCCTCCGCCGCCAATAGCGCGGTGCGTGTTCCCGGTACGGCGGTGTTCATGACGTCAACGCCCGATGGCGTCCCGCACGCGCTGCTCCACAACCTGAAACATAACAAAGTGCTGCACGAGCGGGTGATCCTGCTGACCGTCAAGATCCGCGACGTACCGGTGGTCGAGGATGACGGGCGCTGCAAGCTGGAGGATCTGGGCCGGGGCTTCTTCCGCATGGTGCTGCAATTTGGCTTCATGCAGGAACCGGACGTTCCCGCCGCGCTCAAAAATGTCGCGGGCTGTGGTCAGGCGTTCAAGATGATGGATACCAGCTTCTTCCTGGCGCGCCAGACGCTGCTGCCCTCGGCAAAGCCGGGTATGCCGCTATGGCGGGAAAAAATCTTTGCCTGGATGCTGCGAAACGCGGAAAGCGCGATGGAATTTTTCCGCCTGCCTACAAACCGCGTGGTCGAACTGGGCAGCCAGGTCGAGATATAAAAAGGGCGCAGCCTTTGGCAGGCTGCGCCCCGACTTGCCTATCAGGCCGCGTCGCGATCCTTTGCGGTGATTTCCACAAGCTGACCGCCATTGATGGCGATCTTCTTGGGCTTCATCGCTTCAGGAACTTCGCGCAGCAGGTCGATCACCAGCAGCCCATCGGCCAGGTCCGCCTTTTCCACCCGCACGAAATCGGCCAACTCGAACCGCCGCTCGAAGCTGCGGTTGGCGATGCCGACATGCAGATATTTGGACCGGTCGGCTGGCGACCCTTCATCCTTGCGACCGATCACCTGGAGCAGATTCTGCTGCGCCGTGATGTCGATCTCGTCAGGACGGAAGCCTGCCACGGCCAGCGTCACGCGATAGCGATCTTCCGAGAGCCGTTCGATGTTGAAGGGCGGATAATTGTCGCCCTGGCTCAAGCGTGCGTTGTTTTCGATCAGGTCGAACAAGCGATCGAACCCAACGGTCGAGCGGCGATAGGGGGTCAGGTCAAAGTTACGCATCGTCATAATCTCCCAAAGAGCAAAATGAACCAGCCGAACCCGAAACCGGCGTCCGGCAATACTGCGTCCAGCCCCATATGGCGGCCGGACGCGCTTGATATGGTTCGGGCTTTTGGGGTTTCAAGAGGATTTTATGCGTGTCCAACTCGGCAAGGAGGGACAAGGGTGGACAGTTTGTCCTATCGCCAGGGTGCGATAAAAAGTGCAGACAAAAAAGCGCCCGGATCGTGCTTTTACGATCCGGGCGCTTAATGGACGATTGCTCGTCTCCCCCTTGGCCTGCCTCAACCGCTTCTCAGCCCCCTAAGCTCGAAGCGGGATGCAGTATCCCTGAACCACGGCCTTTTACCTGTGCTTCGAGTGTCTTGCTATGACCGCTGCGGGGCGGAGTCACGGGCAAAATCAGGTGCGTGTGATTTTGCGCCGGTGCCTGTGGCCACGATGCAACAATCTGGCAATGCTTGCCGTTCAAGGACGCTATGCCTAGACGATCAGCCTGTCCCTTCACAAAGGCCGCCCGCGCCACATGATTCTATCCCGCTACGAACGCATGATCGCCAAACGCTACCTGTTGCCGGGCAAGGGGGAGGGTTTCATCTTCCTCGTCGCCGGGATCAGCTTGGCCGCCGTCATGCTGGGTGTCGCTGCGCTCATCATCGTCATGAGCGTCATGAACGGCTTTCGCGCCGAACTGTTCGACAAGATTGTCGGCCTCAACGGCCATGCCGTGGTCCAGGGCTATGGCGGTCGCCTGCCCGACTGGAAATCGGTTCTGGCAGAGGCCAAAGCAACGCCGGGTGTCACCAGCGCGACGCCGATGATCGAACAACCCTTGCTCGCCACCTTCAACGGCCGGGCCGAAGCCGTGCTGGTGCGCGGCATGACCGTGCCCGACATCCGCACCAACAAGACGCTCAAGGGCAAGGTGATCGCCGGCAGTCTGGACAATCTGACCGCCAATAGCGGCAAGATCGGCATCGGATCACGCCTGGCCGAAAATATGGGTATCCAGTTGGGCGACAGCCTGACCGTCATCAATCCCGCAGGCCGCTCCACCCCCTTCGGCACGGTGCCGCGTCAGGTCGCCTATCAGGTCGCCGCCATTTTCGAGGTCGGCATCTATGATTATGATAAAGCCTTCGTCGTCATGCCGATGGAGGACGCCCAGACCCTGCTCCTGCTCGGCGATGTCGTCGGCATGATCGAGGTCGAGACGGTCAATGCGGACAAGGTCGGCCAGATATTGGAGCCGCTGGCAGGCAAGGTCGCAGGCCGCGCCGTCATCACCGACTGGCGACAGATGAACGCCTCCCTGTTCGAAGCGCTGGCCGTCGAGCGGGTGGCGATGTTCGTTGTGCTGTCGATCATCGTGCTGGTCGCGGTGTTCAACATCCTCTCCTCGCTCATCATGCTGGTGCGCGCAAAGACGCGCGACATCGCGATCCTGCGGACGATGGGGGCCAGCCGCGCGGGCCTCGTGCGGATTTTCATGACCGTGGGCGTCACGATCGGCACGCTGGGCATGGTCGCGGGGCTGATCCTCGGCTTCACCTTCCTCTTCTTCCGTCAGAATGTGGTCAACGCGATCCAGTTCGTCACAGGGCAAAATCTGTGGGACCCCTCGATCCGTTTCCTGACCGAACTGCCATCCCAGGCCGATCCGGTGGAGATCGCCACCATCTGCATCATGGCGCTGCTGTTCAGCTTCCTGGCCACCCTCTATCCGGCCTTCAAGGCCGCCAATACCGATCCGGTGCAGGTTCTCCGCTATGAATGATATTCTAAAGGTCACGGGCCTAACCCGCAGCTTCACTCAGGGCGGCGAGACGATCCACGTCCTGCGCGGCGTCGACCTGATCGTGGGTCAGGGCGAGATCGTTGCGCTGCTGGGGCCATCGGGGTCCGGAAAATCGACGCTGCTTCAGGCGGTTGGCCTGTTGGAGGGAGGCTTTGACGGGTCGATCCGCATCGATGGCGAGGAGGCCGCGAAGCTCGATAATGACGGGCGCACCCGCTTGCGTCGCGATGCCATGGGCTTCGTCTATCAGTTCCACCATCTGCTGCCCGATTTCAACGCGACCGAAAATGTCATCCTGCCGCAGGTGATCCGCGACACCGACATGGCGGTCGCGCGCACCCGCGCGGAATCGCTGCTGACATCGCTGGGCCTTGGCCATCGGCTCGACCACCGCCCCAGCCAGTTGTCGGGCGGCGAACAACAGCGCGTCGCCGTCGCCCGCGCCCTTGCCAACCGGCCCGCTTTGGTGCTGGCGGACGAACCGACAGGCAATCTGGACGAGCGCACCGCCGACATCGTGCTGGCCGAATTTTTGCGGCTGGTCCGCGAAGAAGGATCGGCCGCACTGGTCGCGACCCATAATGAACGGCTTGCGGCCAAGATGGACCGGGTGGTCCGGCTGCATGAGGGCGTTTTGGAATAGCCCTCCAATCTTACCCACAGACTTTTCTCCAGCAGGGCTGGTCACGAATCACGCCTTCTGGATAGTATGCCCCATGCCCCACGCCGCTTTCGTTCCGCTCCGCATCTTCTCGTCCTACACCATGCTGGAAGGGGCGATCGATCCCAAGAAGATCGCCAAGCAGGCCAAGGCGCTGGGCTTTCCCGCCGCTGCTATCACGGACCGCAATGGTCTCTACGGCTCGATGGCTTTCTCCGATGCCTGCAAGAGCGAGGGTGTGCAGCCGCTGATCGGTGCGATGCTGGGCATATTGCGGCCGGGTCGTCCGGCCAACGCGGCCCCGGTGCATGACTGGCTGGCGCTCTATGCGCAGGATGAAACGGGCTATGACAATCTGTGCGCTTTGGTGTCGATGGCACATCTGGACCGGCCGCTGGAGGAAGTACCCCATGTCGGACTGGATGTGCTGGAAGGGCACACAGACGGGTTGATCGCCCTGACGGCTGGGGGTGAAGGCGCACTGGCGCGGTTGTTTGCCGAGGATCAGCCCGATGCAGCGCTGTCCTATGTGGAACGGCTGGAAACGCTGTTCCCCGACCGGCTCTACATCGAAATCTGCCGTCGGCTCGATCCGGTCGAGGGGAAGGCGGAGCCGGAATTGCTGGAGCTGGCCTATGCCCGCAACCTGCCGTTGGTGGCCACCAACCCGACCTGCTTTACCGAGCCGCATTTCCACGCCGCACATGACGTCATGCTCTGCATTGCCGACAGCGCTTATGTCGATATGCCCGACCGGCGCACCAGTTCGCCCGATGCCTGGATGAAACCGGCGGCGGAAATGCGGCGCCTGTTCGACGATCTGCCCGAAGCATTGGCCAACACGCTGGTCGTCGCCCAGCGCTGCGCCGTCGCCGCGCCCAAGCGCAAGCCGATCCTGCCCAGCCTGGCCGGCGATATCGAGGGCGAAGCGCGGATGTTGCGCGATCTCGCCAGTGCCGGTCTCGACGCGCGGCTGGCGAAGCTCGGCATCATCGACGAAGCAGCGCGCCAGCCCTATCTCGACCGTTTGAAGTTCGAGACCGACATCATCATCCAGATGGGCTTTCCCGGCTACTTCCTGATCGTTGCCGACTTCATTAAATGGGCGAAGGATCATGATATTCCGGTGGGTCCGGGCCGTGGGTCGGGCGCTGGGTCGGTCGTCGCCTGGGCGCTGCTGATCACTGATCTTGATCCGCTGCAACTGGGTTTGCTGTTCGAGCGGTTCCTGAATCCGGAACGTGTGTCGATGCCCGACTTCGACATCGATTTTTGCGAAACGCGGCGCGGTGAGGTGATCCGCTACGTCCAGCAGAAATATGGCGTCGATCATGTCGCGCAGATCATCACCTTCGGAAAGCTGAAAGCCCGCGCCGTCCTGAAAGATACCGGCCGTGTTCTCCAGATGAGCTATGGCCAGGTGGACCGCCTCGCCAAGCTGGTGCCTAATCACCCGACCGATCCCTGGACGCTGGAACGATCGCTGAACGGCGTGGCGGAGTTTCGCGCGGAATATGACAATGACGCGCAGGTCAAACGGCTGATCGACTATGCGATGAAGCTGGAGGGCTTTCCGCGCCACAGCTCCACCCATGCCGCGGGCGTGGTGATCGGCGATCGGCCTTTGCAGCAACTGGTCCCGCTCTATCGCGATCCGCGGTCGGACATGCCGGTGACCCAGTTCGACATGAAATATGTCGAGGGCGCAGGCCTTGTGAAGTTCGACTTTCTGGGCCTCAAAACCCTGTCGGTGCTGCAAAAGGCGGTCCAATTGCTGGCGGCGCGGGGTGTCACGGTGGATCTGGAAACACTCGCGTGGGACGATCCGGCCGTCTATGACCTGCTCCAGCGCGGCGATACGGTCGGCGTGTTCCAACTGGAATCGGAGGGGATGCGCAAGACGCTGGCGGCGGTGCGGCCAACCAATTTCGGCGACATCATCGCGCTGGTCTCGCTCTATCGGCCCGGCCCGATGGACAATATCCCGATGTTCGGGCGCCGCAAGAACGGGCAGGAAGAGATTGAATATCCCCATATCCTGCTGAAACCGATCCTTGAAGAGACTTACGGTATCTTCGTCTATCAGGAACAGGTGATGCAGGCCGCGCAGATATTGGCCGGTTACAGTCTGGGCGACGCCGACCTGCTGCGCCGCGCGATGGGCAAGAAGGTGAAGGCGGAGATGGACGCGCAGCGTTCGCGCTTCGTCGAGGGGTGTGCGGCCAGCGATATCAAGCCGGCCAAGGCGAACGAATTGTTCGACTTGATCGACAAGTTCGCAGGCTATGGCTTCAACAAGTCGCACGCGGCGGCTTATGCCTTACTCGCATACCAGACGGCGTGGCTGAAGGCCCATTATCCGGCGGAATTCTACGCCGGGTCGATGGCGTTCGATATCCATCTGACCGACAAGCTGACCATATTCGTCGACGATATGCGGCGCATGGGGCTGACCTGCCTGCCCCCCGACATCAACCGTAGTCAGGCGGACTTTTCGGTCGAGCCGATCGCGCATGAGGGCGACGATCCACGTCTGGGCTATGCGGTGCGCTATGCGCTGGGCGGTCTGAAAGGCGTGGGTGAGAAGGCGATGGACCAGCTGGTCGCCGAACGCGACGCTGGTGGACCGTTCAAGAGCCTGGACGATATAGCCGACCGGATCGAACCGCGCCTGCTCAACCGGCGACAGCTGGAGAGTCTGGCGGCGTCGGGTGCGTTTGATGCGATCCATGCCGACCGGGCGGGCGTTCACGCAGCGGCGGAAACGATATTGAGCGTCGCGTCGAGCGCGGCGCAGGCGCGGGAAAGCGGGCAGGGCGGGTTGTTCGGCGATGTCGAGACGCCTCATGCCGATGTCCGCATCCCGCCGCATCAGGCCTGGTCGGTGGCGGATCGGATGGCGCAGGAGAAGGAAGCGTTTGGCTTCTATTTCTCCGCCCACCCGGTCGATCGCTACCGCCATCTGGCCGATGCGCGCGGCGCCAAAAGCTATGGTGCGATCTGCGTGGAGCCATTGACCGGGGAGGCGCGCGCCACTGGCGTCATGGCGGCGATGGTCGAGGACGTACGCTGGCGCGAGACCAAGCGCGGGGCGCGTTATGCGAATGCGACATTTTCCGACAGTAGCGGCCAGTTTCAGGCTAGCTGCTTCGAAGAGGATGCCTGCAAGGCGATCGAGGAACTGGCGCGCGATGGCGATTGTGCGCTGCTCTATGTCGAGCTGGACCGCTTGCCGGGCGAGGAAACGCCGCGCGTGACGGTGCGCAAGATCGAGCCGTTCAAACTGATCGCCAGCGCGTCGCGGATGGAACTGGTGGTCGATGCGACCGATCCGGCAGCGGTCGAGGCACTGGCCGCACTGATGGCGCAGAGCCGGGGCGGGCGGAGCGAATTGTTTTTGCGCACGCCCGCTGAGAACGGGCAGGCGGTGCGGCTGTTCCTGGGCGATGATTTCCTGCTGGGCGCGGATC
Organism: Sphingobium sp.; assembly: GCA_023266575.1. Classification (GTDB taxonomy): domain Bacteria; phylum Pseudomonadota; class Alphaproteobacteria; order Sphingomonadales; family Sphingomonadaceae; genus Sphingobium. The sequence goes on along the minus strand of JAHFPV010000005.1, from coordinate 172,428 downwards.
AGGTCGATGCCATGTCGGTGATTCCCAACCTGACGATCCACCGGTTCGAGCGGATGGAGGCGACGCAGGATGGCTATCGCACCCGCAACCGCCGGGCCGGGATGCGACTGGTCGGCTGACGATCATAGCAGCCGCATCTGCGCGCCTTCGGGCGGGCGGAACAGGTCGGTGCGCAGGATCAGCCGTTCCGCCCCCAGCCCGGCGCGTTTGCGGGCCTTGATGAAACGGGTGCGGATAAGGTCCGCCCATACGCCTTGGCCCCGCATCCGGCTGCCGAAATTGGGGTCATTGTCACGCCCGCCGCGCAATTCGCGGACGATCGCCATCACCCGCGCCGCGCGGTCGGGATAATGGGCGGCGAGCCAGGCGCGGAACAAAGGCGCGACTTCATGGGGCAGGCGGACGGGAATATAGGTGACTTCGCGCGCACCGGCAGCGGCGACGCGGGCGACGATATTCTCAATCTCATGATCGGTGATGGCCGGGATGATCGGCGAGAGGCTGGCATAGACCGGCACGCCAGCGTCAGCGAGTCGTCGGATCGCCTCCACCCGGCGCAGCGGATGCGGCGCGCGCGGTTCGAGCGTGCGGGCGATCGCCGGGTCCAGCGTCGTCACCGAAATCGCGACCGACACCAGCCTGTCGCGCGCCATGGCGGTGAGTAGATCCATGTCGCGCAGGATACGGTCGGACTTGGTGGTGATGAACAGGGGGTGGCGACATTCCGCCAGCAGTTCCAGGATGGATCGCGTAATCCCCCAATCCTTTTCAATTGGCTGATAAGGATCGGTATTGGTGCCGAGCGCGATGGGCATGACGGCGTAATTTTTCTTCGACAGTTCGGCGCGGAGTAATTTGGCGGCGTCCGGTTTGGCAAACAGCTTCGTTTCAAAATCCAGACCCGGCGACAGGTCATGATAGGCGTGGGACGGGCGCGCATAGCAATAGATGCAGCCATGTTCGCAGCCGCGATAGGCGTTGATTGACTGGTCGAAACCGATGTCGGGCGAGCTGTTGCGGGCGATGATCGTGCGGGGATGTTCGATCATCACCTGCGTCCGACGGCGGGGAATGGGGCCGTCGATATCGGTGATGGCGTCAAGCCAGTCCCCGTCAATTTCGCGTTGGGGCAGAGAAAAACGCACACTTTGCGTGTTGAATGTTGCGCCTCGTCCTTTCTCTATTCCCATATAAGGATAAGAACATAAAAGGAACAAAAGGTCAATCGGAAGTTCGTAAAACTAGCCCATATCGCATATGGCAAGTTTGCGTCAGCGCTCCGTCAGGCGGGGCATCAGCTCGACGAAATTGCAGGGGCGGAAACGGCTGTCGAGCTGGCTCACCAAAATGCCGTCCCACGCATCTTTGACTGCGCCGGTCGATCCGGGGAGCGCGAAGATATAGGTGCCGCGCGCGACGCAGGCGGTGGCGCGGGATTGGATGGTCGAGGTGCCGATCGTCTGGTAGCTGAGCCAGCGGAACAGTTCGCCAAAGCCCGGAATTTCCTTGTCCTGCACCTGGGCCAGCGCTTCGGGGGTAATGTCGCGGCCAGTGACGCCGGTGCCGCCGGTGGTCAGGATCACGTCTATGTCCGGGTCGTCGATCCAGGCATGAAGCCGGGCGACGATGGCGGATTTGTCGTCGCGCTCGATGTAGCGGGCAGCCAATATATGGCCCGCGCTTTCCAGTCGTTCGACCAGCGTGTCGCCGGAGCGATCATCCGCCGCGCTGCGGGTGTCGGATATGGTCAGAACGGCGATGCGGACGGGGATGAAGGTCCGGCTTTCGTCGATCGGCATTAGGGTGCAGACCCATAAATTACGAGGATCGAGACAGGATTGTCCGGGATTCTGTGGGAGGAGAAGCGCGAAGAGCGGGCAAAATTGCCCGGTCGAGGGCTTGGACGTGCCACAGGGCCCGGACAATCCTGCCCCGGAGGGGTGGGACGAAAATGGCCGGTGGAGTGGTCGAACGCTTGCAAGATAGTGCTGCCGCTATCTTGCGGCGCGCTCTCCCTCCCACCAGCCATTTTCGTCTCCATCTCGACCTCGTAATTTATGGGTCTGCACCCTTAGTCCGCGCCACCGCCCATGCTGGCGCGACCGTCAGACTGGCTGAGGCGGACCAGCTTCACGCCCTTGGCATTGGGGAAGGTCGGCCACATGCCCTGCGCCATGCCGGTCAGGCAGTCGGCGGTCCCCTTCGCCTGAATCTGGTACATCCAGTAATTGCGCATGACGATGTTCACATAGGCGCGGGTTTCATAATAAGGCAGCGATTCCATGAACAGCAATGGATCGCCCTTGTCCTTGACCTGCGCGTTCCAGCGTTCGACCGGCAGCGGCCCGGCATTATAAGCGGCCATCACCTTGGGCAGCAGCCCGCCGGTGGCGCTCATGTCGCGCAGCGCCTCCAGATAGCGCTGGCCAAATTCCATGTTGGTGGATGGCACGAAGAGTTGTGCGGCTGACTCCAGCCCCATGTCGCTGCCGGTGCCGGGGCGCACCTGCATCAGGCCGCGCGCGCCCGCGCTGCTGACGACATCGGAACGAAAGCCCGATTCCTGCAAGGTGTGGGCGTAGATGAGCGAAGGATCGACCCGCCAGCCACCATCGGGGCGCCAGTCGGGCGCGGGGAAGCGGGCGAAGCTGGCCGGTTGCTTGCCCGCCGGGCCGTTATGGGCAAGCCAGAGTTGGGTCGCGGGCAGGTTGAGCGCGCTCGCCAGGCGAAGCAGCGCGTCATATTGGCCGGTGCCGCCGATCTTCGCCTGATAGCGGAGCATTTCGTCGGCGCGGCCAGTATCGCCGATCGCGGCGAGAGCGATGGCGGCGCGGGCGTTGGGGCTGTCCTTGAGCGCCAGCCATTCAGCCTGGCCGAACCGGGTCGCGACCGGCGGCGCGCCGAGCGGCATCCCCAGCGATTCGCGCGCCAGCAGACCGTAGAAGGTTTCTTCCGAACGGGCGGCGAGTTTGAGATAATTGGCGACCTTGGGCGCTTCGCCGCAGACCATATAGGCGCGCGAGGCCCAATAGGCGCCAGCGGCGCGCATGTCCGCATTGGTGGCAAAGGCCGCGACATTGGCGAAGGCCGGGGCGGCGGCGCGGCAGTCATTCTGACGCCATGCGGCCAGGCCTGCAGTCCAGTGCGCCTGCACCGTCCAGTCGCCACCCGTGCGGGTTTCGAGCGCGCGGGCGGCCATGCGGCGGGCGTTGGCGTCGTCATTTTCGATATAATAGGCCCAGGCAACCCGCTGGCGCACTTCGGTCAGCCCTTCGGGCGTCAGGCCGGTTTCGCCGCTGGCCAGCAGCGCTTCGGCCCCGACCGGATCGTCGGCCTTGACGAAGGCCTGGATTTGGCCCGCCAGCGCGATCGCCAGCGTGTCCGTCTTGGTCGATCCGACATATTCGCGCCGGGGGGCGGACCCCAGCCATACCATTTTCTGCACCTGCGGCAGGGTGGGCAGCATGGTCGCGCCGCGCTTTTCGGCGAGGCGGGAAAGCTGGTCCGCCTTGGGCAGCCAGGCGGCCTTGTTGATGAGGTCGAGCAGGTCGAACAGTTCGACCTTGGGCGATCCCTTGGCGAGATAGAGTTCGGACAAGGCGAGCGGGCGAACAGCGTCCTGCGCATCCAGCGCGTTGATCAGCGTTCTGGCTTCGGCCCATTGCTGGCCCTGAAGGGCGGTGAAGATGGCGCGATAGCTGGCCTTGGCCCCGTCGCCAATCTGGAGCGGGGAAGCGGGCGCGGCGGTGATTGCGGGAGAAATCGGGGCGGTCTCGGCACGGGCGGGCAGCGTTGCAGCCAGTCCCATCGCCATCAGGGCCAGGCTGGACATTTGGGTCGCGGCACGAATCACGGGCGGACTTCCTCGATCAGGCTTTGCAGGGCGCGCCAGCATTCCGCTTTCGCCGCAGGCTGGGTCAGCAGCAGGCGGGGATGAAATGCGGCGACGGCAGGCACAATGCCGCCTTCATGGTTAAAGTCGCGTAAACCATCGGGGGGCGTGGCGGCATCCGTCGGAAGCAGCGCACGGATCGTCCGATCGCCCAGCAGCAGCAGGCGGCGGGGCCGGGCGAGGGCGACATGGGCGCGCATCCGGTCGGCGACGGCAGCCAGATCAGCCGCCTCCACCATGCCGCCAGGCGGGCGGGCGGTGAAGAGGGAGGCAAGATGGATGGTGGAGCGGTCCAGCCCGATCGCGCGCAGCATCGCTTCGAACAGCGCGCCTGCGCGATCGGCCAGCAATTGCCCCGCCGCCATGTCCGCCGGATCGGGCAGGTCGGTGACGACCATCAGCGGCGCGCCCTCGCCACCCATTGGCAATATGGGTGCGCCGGGCCAGCGTCGTTCGGGCTGTTCGGGATCGGTCGCAAGCCAGCCAAGGAACGAATCGAGGCTTTGGGGCTTTTTTTCGATGGTGGCCGACGCCGGAACGGCGCGAATCGCCCCCTTCGCATCCGCGACAGTCATCGGACGCAACCAGTTCACCGGCGATTCGGCCACGGCGCCATCTACGCCCGCGAGCGTCCACCACGCCATATAGGCGTCGGCAGCCGCCGCATGATCCTGCAATTCACCCCGCATACGATCATCTAGGGCCAGAGGTTGACGAGGGGGTCAAGATTCTTCATCGCCATGGCTGGTAAAGTGTTGGAGTAATAAGGCGACTGGATGGACGGGGTGCAGCCCGCCGGTGGCCCATTGGAGGGTTTATGAGCGAACGGGAATCGATGCCCTATGACGTGGTCATCGTTGGTGGGGGACCGGCGGGATTGTCAGCGGCAATCCGGCTGAAACAGCTGGCCAATGACGCCGGGCAGGAACTGGCCGTGTGCGTGCTGGAAAAAGGGTCGGAAATCGGCGCCCATATCCTGTCGGGCGCAGTGATCGACCCGAAGGCGCTGGACGAATTGCTGCCGGAATGGCGCGACATGGGCTGTTCGCTGGCCGAGACGCCGGTGACCGACAATCAGCACTGGTTCCTGACCAAAAGCGGCAAGATGGCGATGCCGCACATCATGACGCCAGGATGGATGCACAATAAGGGCACCTATACCGGATCGCTGGGCAATCTCTGCCGCTGGCTGGCGGAGCAGGCCGAAGGGCTGGGCGTTGAAATCTTCCCCGGATTCGCCGCTGCCGAGATTCTCTACCATGAGGATGGCAGCGTGAAGGGCGTGGCCACCGGCGACATGGGCGTCGACCGTGAGGGTAATCATAAGGGCGATTATCAGCCCGGCCTGGAGCTGCACGCGAAATATACTTTCTTTGCCGAAGGCGCGCGCGGCCACCTGACCAAGATATTGAAGCGCCAGTTTGCGCTGGACGCGGACTGCGAGCCGCAGGTCTATGGTTTGGGCATGAAGGAATTGTGGGACATTGATCCTGCCATGCACAAGCCGGGGCTGGTGATCCATTCGCAGGGCTGGCCGCTGACCGATGCCTATGGCGGCGGCTTCCTCTATCATCAGGCCAATGGCCAGGTGGCGTTGGGCTTCGTCGTCGGGCTGGGCTATCGCAACCCGCATCTTTATCCGTTCGAGGAGTTCCAGCGCTGGAAGCAGCACCCGGAAATCCGCAAATTTCTCGAAGGCGGGCGGCGCGTGTCCTATGGCGCGCGGGCGATCAATGAGGGTGGCTGGCAGTCCATTCCCAAGCTGGTATTCCCCGGCGGCGCGCTGATCGGCTGTTCGGCGGGCTTTGTGAACGTGCCGCGGATCAAGGGCACGCATACGGCGATGAAGTCCGGTATGCTGGCGGCCGAAGCGGCCTTCGCCGCAGTGCAGCGCCAGCGCGGCAGCGACGTGCTGAGCGATTATGAAGATGTGCTGCGCTCCAGCTGGATCGCGGACGAGCTGAAGTTGGTCAAGAATGCCGAGCCGCTGCTGAGCAAGTTCGGCGGCACGATCGGCACCGCGCTGGCGGGCATCGACATGTGGATGCGGACGCTCAAGATCGGCCTGCCCTTCACGATGAAGCACAAGCCGGACAATGAGAAGATCTGGCCCAAGGATGCCTGCGAAAAGATCGTCTATCCCAAGCCCGACGGCGTGGTGAGTTTCGATCGGTTGTCGTCGGTGTTCCTGAGCAACACCAATCATGAAGAGGACCAGCCGGTCCATTTGCAGCTGAAGGACCCTGCGATCCCGATCAGCTACAATCTGCCCCTTTATGACGAGCCGGCGCAGCGTTATTGTCCCGCAGGCGTCTATGAAGTGGTCGGTCAGGAAGAGGGCAATCCCCGCTTCCAGATCAACGCGCAAAATTGCGTCCATTGCAAGACGTGCGACATCAAGGACCCGACCCAGAATATCAACTGGGTCGTGCCAGAAGGCGGCGGAGGACCGAACTATCCCAATATGTAAGCGCCTGATCCCGTTCGTCCTGCTGACAGTCCCGGTGGCGGTGCCCGCCGGGGCGTCGGTCGATCCCCAAGGCGCGCTGCACGCCTATGCGCGGGCGCGACTGGCGGACGGGGATGGCGCGATGGGGCTGGCGGTGGACAGTTATCGCGCCGCATTGGCGCTCGATCCGGACAGCGTAGAGGTCGCGCGGCGATCCTATGTCCAGGCCGTGGAAAGCGGCGACAGGGTGCTGGCGCTGCGATCGGCGCGATTGCTGGACGATCAGGGCGCCTTGCCGCGCGACGGAACTTTGCTGCTGATCGGCGAGGCGCTAGGGCGCAAGGATTGGACGGGCGCGCGGACGCTGACGGCGCGGATGGTGGAGGAGGGGAATTTCTCTTTCCTCGCGCCCATCATCACTAGCTGGATCAGCCTGGGCGAGGGCCGCTACGGCGCGCCGGTGGTGGCGGGACAGGACCGATTTGCCGCGCTGGCGCAGCGTTATGTCGATGAGCATGTAGCATTGCAGGCGCTGGGACGCGGCGACCTGACGGCGGCGGTGCCGGCGATACGGCGAGCGATTTCGCTGCGGGGCGGGGAGAGCGCGGCGTTGCGCGTGACCCTGGCGGCGCAACTGGCAGGGCGCGGCGCGAAGGCCGAGGCGCTGATGCTGCTGCCAGCGGGAGAGGCTATATATGCGCGAGCGCGGGCCGATCTGGCGCGCGGCAAGGTGAAGGCTGCAGCGATCACCCCGGTGCAGGGCTATGCGCGGCTGCTGTCGCGGCTGGCGGTGGATGTCGCGTCTGACCCCAGCGGGTCGGCGATGGGCATACGGCTTGCGCGGACCGCGACCTTTGCCGATCCGGGCGGGGCGGAGGCGCAGCTGGTCGCGGCGCGGCTACTGAGCGCGGGCGGGCTGGCGGTGGGCGGCGTGGCCGAAGCGCGCAAGGTGCCGGTCGATGGCTGGTATGGCGCGTTGGGGCAGGCCGAACTGGTCGATGCGCTGGCGGCGGCGGGCGAGACGCAGACGGCGCTGGCGCTGGCGCGATCGCTGGCGGCGGAACCGGGCGCGGGGAGCGAACGGCAGGTGCGGCTGGGGCGGTTGCTGGCGGATATGGATGATTTTGACGGCGCGGCGGCGGCGTTCCGCGCGGCGCAGGCGGGCTATGGCGAGGGTGAACTGCCCTGGGCGCTGCTGCTGTTCGAGGGGAGCGCACTGGAACAGGGCAAGCGCTGGGACGAGGCGCGGGTCGTGCTGGAGCGGGCGGCGGCGCTGGCCCCCAATGAGCCTATGGTGCTGAACTATCTGGGCTATGCGCAGATCGAGCGGCGGCAGAATGTTACGGCGGCGCTGGAACTGATCCGCAAGGCCAGTGCGCTCAAACCCCAGGATGCCTCGATCGCCGATTCGCTGGGCTGGGCGCATTATGTGACCGGTGATGTCGCGGGCGCGGTGCCGGTGCTGGAGCGGGCGGCGGCTGGCGCGCCGGGCGATGCGACGATCAACGAGCATCTGGGCGACGCGCTGTGGAGCGCGGGGCGACGGTACGAGGCGCGCTATGCCTGGGCGGCGGCGTCGCTGTTCGCGCAGGGGGATGGCGCGGCGCGGATCGCGGCGAAGGTCGAGCAGGGATTGAAGCCAGAATATGCCGCACCCTGATCTGGACGCGGGCGTAATGATCGAATCCGCCTATGCCAAGGTGAATGTCGCGCTGCATGTGCGGGCGCGGCGGGACGATGGCTATCATGCGCTGGAAAGCCTGTTCGCCTTTGCCGAGCATGGCGACCGGCTGAGCGCGGTGGCGACCGATGACGGGGCGATAGACCTCATCATCGACGGGCCGTTTGGCGGGGCGCTGGAGGCAGGGCCGGGCAATCTGGTGGTGAAGGCGGCGCGGGCCTTGCAGAGCTATCTGGGCGACCAGCGCGGCGCGGCGATCCGCCTGACCAAGATATTGCCGGTGGCGTCGGGCATTGGCGGCGGATCGGCAGATGCGGCCGCGACGCTGCGGTTGCTGGCGCGCTTGTGGGACGTGCGGATCGAGGCGGAGGAGCTGGCCGGGCTGGCGCTCGACCTGGGGTCCGATGTGCCTGCCTGCGTCGCCAGCGTGACGCAGATGGTGACGGGGCGTGGCGAAGGGCTGCGGCGGCACCGGGTCGAGGGGCTGGAGGGTATGGCGATGCTGCTGGTCAATCCGGGGGTTGGCCTGTCCACGGCACAGGTGTTCAGCGGTTGGGATCGGGTGGATCGCGGGCCGCTCAACGCGGCTAGTCTGGAGGCGCTGGTGGCGCAGGGGCGCAATGATCTGGAGGCGCCCGCGATGGCTGCGGCCCCGGTGATTGCGCAGGTGCTGGATGCGCTGGCGGGGCAGCGGGGGGTGCGGCTGGCGCGCATGTCGGGGTCCGGCGCGACCTGTTTTGCGTTGTTCGACAGCGATGCGGCGATGGCCGACGCGGCGATGGCGGTGCAGGCGGCGCATCGCGACTGGTGGATGATGGAAACGCGGATCAGGACGGCATGAGCGAGGCTTTCACCCAGATTGACGGCGGTGCGCTCGACGTGCTGATCATCGCCGATCATGCGTCGGCGCGGGTGCCGGATGATATTGACCTGGGCATCGACCCGGTGCTGCTGGCCAATCATATCGCCATCGACATTGGTGTCGCAGAGGTCAGCGCGCTGCTGGCGGCGCAACTGGGCTGCACCGCGATATTGGGCGGCGTATCGCGGCTGGTGATCGACCTTAATCGCGAGGCGGATGCGCCCGGCCTGTTGCCGGTGATGAGCGACGGCCATGCCATATCCGGCAATCGCGACGCTGATCTGGCACAGCGGATGGTGCGATTCCACCATCCCTATCATCATCAGGTCGAGCGGCAGTTGGCGGCGATGACCGCGCCGTTCATCCTGTCGGTGCATAGCTTCACGCCGCATCTGGCCAGCGATCCGGAGCAGAAACGGCCCTGGGATATTGGCGTGCTGTATAATGGTGATGATCGCGCCGCGCGGATCGCGATCCCCCTGCTGGAGGCGGCGGGGCTGATGGTCGGCGACCAACTGCCCTATTCGGGCAAGCAATTGAATGCGACGATGAACCGCCATGCCGAGTCCAATGGCATCCCCTATCTGGGCATCGAGATGCGGCAGGATCTGGTGGGGGACGCAGCGGGACAGCGGCGCTTTGCGGATATTTTGGGGCCGGTGGTGCTGGCTTGCCGGAGGGCTTTGACGTGAGACTTTTGCTCGCCGGATGTCTGTTGCTGGCGGCCTGTGGCGGGGAAACGGGCAAGCTGGGCAACGAGGCGCAGCCGGAGCAGGCGGCGGAACCGGTCGATGACGGCAAGGCCGACTGCGCGATTGGCGCGGATGCGGCCTGGGCGCGAGATTGCCTGATCGAGCGGGCGGGCGATCTGCTGACGATCCGCCATCCTGACGGAGGTTTCCGCCGATTTCGGGTGCTGGCGGACGGGCGCGGGCTGGAGGCGGCGGATGGTGCCGAGATGGCGCGGTTGCAGATCGTCGAGGCCGGGCTGGTCGAAATCCGCATCGGCGGCGATCGCTATCGCCTGCCCGTGAAGGTCGCCGGATCGGCGCCATGAGTGCCGGAACGCCGATCCTGACCGCCGCGCAGATGCGCGCTGCAGAACAGGCTTTGTTTGACGTCGGCGTCGATGATTATGGATTGATGGAAAAGGCGGGCGCGGCGGCGGCGGAGATTATCTGGCGCGCGGGCGGGCAGCGCGACACGCTTGTCCTGTGCGGGCCGGGCAATAATGGCGGAGATGGCTATGTGATCGCCCGGCTGCTGCGCGCGTGGGGCGTGCCTGTTCGGGTGGCGGCGCTGGGGGAAAGTGGCACGGCGTCCAGCCGCCGCGCGCTGGCGGCGTGGGATGGGCCGGTGGAGGCGTTGGCGACGGCTGCGCCTGCGACGCAACTGGTCGACGCGCTGTTCGGCACGGGCCTGTCGCGGGGGCTTGATCCGGCGGTGGCGGCCCGGCTGTGCGACCTGACCGGGGCGGCGAGCCGCAGCTATGCGATCGATCTGCCGAGCGGGGTGGATACGGACAGCGGGGCGCTGCTGTCGGCAGTGCCGCACTTTGGTGTCTGCATCGCGCTGGGGGCGCTCAAGCCTGCGCATCTGCTCTACCCGGCGGCGGGGCATATCGGGCGGCTCGTTTGCGCGGACATCGGCATCCCGGCATCGGATAGGGTTCACCGGCTGATGCCGCCTCGACTCGCCGTGCCGGGGGCGGAGGATCATAAATATACGCGCGGACTGGTTGCCGTGGTCGGGGGCGCGATGGCCGGGGCAAGCCTGCTGGCGGCGCAGGCGGCGGCGCGATCGGGTGCGGGGATGGTGCGGCGACTGGCGGCGGATGACCTGCGTCATGGGGCTGACGCTATCGTGACGGCGGAGGCCGGGACGATCGAGGCGCTCCGCGATGGGCTGAACGATGCGCGGCTGGCGGCGGTGCTGGTCGGGCCGGGGCTGGGGCGTAATGCTGTGGCGCGGGCGCGGCTCGACAAGGTGTTGGGTTGTGGGCATCGGCTGGTGCTCGATGCGGATGCGCTGACGCTGATCGGCGTCGATCAGATACCAGGTGGCGCGATCCTGACCCCTCATGAGGGCGAATTTGTGCGGCTGTTCGGCGAGCTGCCGGGCAGCAAGATCGACCGGGCGCGGGTGGCGGCAGAGCGCAGCGGCGCGGTGGTGATCTACAAGGGCGCGGACAGCGTGATCGCAGCGCCCGACGGGCGGGTGGCGGTGGCGTCGGGCGCGTCGCACTGGCTGTCGACCGCCGGGACCGGCGATGTGCTGGCTGGGCTGGTCGCCGGGCGGCTGGCGGTGACCGGCGATCCATTTGGCGCGGCAGGCGAGGCGGTGTGGCTGCATGGCGATGCCGCGCGGCGGGCGGGCGCGGCTTTTATCGCCGATGATTTGCTTGCCGCGCTGCCAGCGGCTATCGCCGCGCGATTGTGACCGACACTGACCCAGACATCATCATCCGCATCGCCGCCAAGGGCGATGGCCTCACCGCCGATGGCCGCCATGCGGCGCTGACCGCGCCGGGCGACCGGCTGCTGGCCGATGGCACGACCATCACCGGGCCGCATCGCGTCGCGCCGCCCTGCGTCCATTTCCCGTCCTGTGGCGGGTGCGAATTGCAGCATGTTGACGAGGCGAGCCTGGCCGATTTCGTCACTGGTCGCGTGGTCGGCGCGCTGTCGGGGCAGGGCGTCGTGGCGCAGACGGTGTTGCCGCCGCATATCTCACCGCCGATGACACGGCGGCGGGCATCGCTGCGCGCGGCGCGGGCGGGCAAGACCATCACCATCGGCTTTGCCGAAGCGGGCAGTCATACGCTGATTGACCTTCAGATGTGCGCCGTGCTGGACCCGCGCCTGTTCGCGTTGCTGGCACCGTTGCGCGGGCTGCTGCGGCTGATCCTGCCGGACAAACGGGCGGCGCATGTACGCATGTCGCTGATCGACCAGGGGGTCGACCTGCTGCTGGAGGGCGTGAAGGTCGAGGGGCTGGCGGCGGATGAAGGGCTGGGCGACTTTGCGCGGACGCATGGGCTGGCGCGGCTGACGATCGACGAAGGCGACGGGCCACAGACGCGCTGGGAGCCGGAGGCCGCGACGGTGACATTCGGTGGTGTGCCGGTGGCCTTCCCGCCCTTCTCCTTCCTGCAAGCGACGCCCGATGGCGAGGCGGCGCTGGTCGCGATGGTGCGCGACGCCATGCCGGAGACGGGCGCAGTAGCCGACCTGTTTTGCGGGCTTGGCACATTTGCTTTGGCTTTGGGTGCGGGGAGACCGGTTTATGCGGCAGAGGGAGCGCGCGACGTGGTGCTGGCGCTCAAGCTGGCGGGACAACGGGCGCAGCGGCGGATGGTGGCGAATCATCGCGACCTGTTCCGCCGTCCGCTGACGCCTGAGGAACTGAACCGCTTTGCCGCCGTGGTGATCGATCCGCCGCGCGCGGGGGCGCGGGAGCAGGTGATGCAGTTGGCGCAGTCGAACGTGCCGGTGATCGCCTATGTGTCATGCAATCCGGCGAGTTTCGCGCGGGACGCCGTGCACTTGCTGGCGGGCGGATATAGGCTGGATCAGGTCCGCCCGGTCGGCCAGTTTCGCTGGTCTACCCATGTCGAGATGGTGGGGATATTTCGGCGATAAAAACTGTCCCCCGCTGCGGGGGGACGCAGCGAGGGACAGGCACCCTCTCCAAAGGGGAGCTTGAGCCTTTTAGCCCAGCTTGATGACAGTCGCGCGACGGCGGGCGGGGGCCGGTTCGGCGTAGAGGCTGGCCATCGGCTCGTCCGCTACCTCGACCACCGTTTCCGCCGTGAAGCCGTTGAAGCCGGTGCGCATGGCGCAGCCATAGGCACCCAGCATCCCGATTTCGATATAGTCGCCGGTTGCGACATCGTCGGGCAGCATGAACGGACCGACCATATGGTCCATATCGTCGCAGGTCGGACCATAGAAGGAGAAGCCGGTCATCGCTGCGTCGCTTTCCTCGTCGCGCAGCAGCACGACCGGGAAACGCCAGCCGATATGCGCGGCGTCAAACAAGGCGCCATAGGCACCGTCATTGATGTAGAGTTCGGTGCCGCGACGGCGCTCTACCCGGACGATGATGGAGCTATATTCGGCGGACAGCGCCCGGCCGGGTTCGCACCACAGTTCGGACGAATAGCTGACCGGCAGGCTTTCAAAACCGCGGTGGATCGCGTCGAAATAATTTTCGAGCGCAACCGGCTCCATGCCCGGATAGACCGACGGGAAGCCGCCGCCGACATCGATGATGTCGACCGTGACCGCCGCATCGACGATCGCCGCGCGGACCCGTTCGATCGCGTCGCTATAGGCCTGTGGCGACATCGCCTGGCTGCCGACATGGAAGCAGATGCCAAGGGCATCGGCGGCCTGGCGGGTGGCCATCAGCAATTCACGGGTTTCGCCCAGTTCCGCGCCGAATTTCGACGCGAGGGACAGTTCGCTATGTTCCGACGACACGCGCAGGCGGACGCACAGTTCCAGATCGGTGGCGTCATTGGTGGCGCGCATGATCTTTTCCAGCTCGTCGATCGTGTCGAGCGAGAAGGTGCGCACGCCATGGATGGCATAGGCTTCGGCAATGGCTTCTTCAGCCTTGACCGGATGCATGAAGCAAAGCTTCGCGTTCGGCAGAGTTTCCGCGACAAGACGCACTTCCGCGATGGAAGCGACGTCAAAGTGCGAGATACCGCTGTCCCACAACGTCCGAAGCAAATCGGGCGAGGGATTGGCCTTTACAGCATAAAGCGAGCGCCCCGGAAACTTCTCCACGAAGAATCGGGCAGCGCGGGCCGCAGCCTGCGGGCGAATCAGCGTTACCGGTGCTGCCGGTGTGAGGGTGGTCGCTACCCCCAGCGCGCTAGGATGCTTGTGCAATTCAAGGGACCTCCAGTGTCGTTCATGGGCATAAAAAGCTGCCTTGCGGTGGAAGTCCCATGGGGCAGCGGACGGTCGCTATATGCGTAGGGGTCCCCCCTGTAAAGCGCATGTGTAAATTTTGTTGCGCAGGGGGCCATGAAGCGTGGCTCAGGAGAGGCGGGCCTTGAAATCCTGATAGGAAAAGGCGCGAATTTCCCTGAGTTTGTCGGTGGTTGAGTCCCAGAGCCAGATGGCGGGCAGGGGGACGCCGTTGAAGGTGTTGGTCTTGACCATCGAGTAATGCGCCTGATCAAGGAAGGCGATCCGAGCGCCCGGTTCCGCGCCGCCGGGGATTCGATAGTCGCCGATAATGTCGCCAGCCAGGCAGGATGGACCGCCAAGGCGCGTTTCGGGCCCGTCGAATGGCTCGTGGAGCATGGCGGGGCGATAGGGTGCCTCGATCACGTCGGGCATGTGGCAGGTGGCGCTAATGTCGGTGATGGCGACTTCCATGCCATTGTCGATGACGTCGAGTATTTCGCCGACAAGGATGCCCGCGTCGAGCGCCATCGCTTCGCCGGGTTCGAGATAGAGGTTGAGGCCGGTCTGCGCCTTGACGCCCTGGAGGAAGGCGATGAGGTCGTCGCGCTGATAATCGGCGCGGGTGATGTGATGGCCGCCGCCGAAGTTGAGCCATTTGAGGCTGGAGATGTGCGGCATGATATGTGGTTCGACCGCGGCCCATGTGCGCTCCAGGGGGCTAAGATCCTGTTCGCACAGATTGTGGAAATGGATGCCGTCCACGCCAATCAGATGATCGGGCGTCAGCTGGCTGACCGGGAAGCCGAGGCGGCTGTGCGGCTGGGACGGGTCATATTTGGCGACTTCGCCTTCGGGGTTTTGCGGGTTGATGCGCAGGCCGATGTCGAAGCTGTGCCCGGCCGCGCGGGCGGCGTCGATCTGCGGCTTGAAACGGGCGATCTGGCCGGGGCTGTTGAAGATGACATGGTCGGAAATGGTGAGGATTTCGGCCAGGTCCGCAGGCTTGTAGGCGGCGCAATAGGTCGCGACTTCGCCCTGATACTCCTCGCGGCCAAGGCGCGCTTCGTAGAGGCCCGACGCGCAGACGCCGTCCAGATATTCGCCCACGACGCTGCCCAGCGACCACATGGAAAAGGCTTTGAGCGCCCCCAACACCTTGATGCCCGCGCGGTCGCGGACATCGGCAAGGATGGCCAGGTTGCGCCGGATCGCGGCCTCATCCACCACGAAGGCGGGGGATGGGACGCGATACAGGTCGAAATGCGCGAAGGCGGCGGGATCGCCGGCTTTGGTTTCCATGAAACATCCTCCGCCACCTCGTCACCCCAGCGAAAGCTGGGGTCTCACTTCTTTGTGGCGCAACAGAAAAGGGCGATCCCAGCGTTCGCGGGGATGACGGTGATTGTTCAGAATGCCAGCGGCGCGTCCAGTTCCTTTATCTGCCAGGGCAGGCCATGCTTGTTGAGCATGTCCATGAAGGGATCGGGATCGAACTGTTCGATGTTGAACACGCCTTCGCCTTTCCAGGCGCCGGTCAGCATCATCGCCGCGCCGATCATCGCGGGGACGCCGGTGGTGTAGCTGACCGCCTGATTGCCGGTTTCGGCATAGGCATCCTCATGATCGCAGATGTTGAGGACATAGACGGTTTTCTGGACGCCATCCTTGGTGCCGGTCGCAATGTCGCCGATATTGGTCTTGCCCTTTGTCGTCGAACCCAGGCTCGACGGCTCGGGCAGAACGGCTTTGAGGAACTGGAGCGGGATGATCTCCTTGCCCTCATAGATGACCGGGTCGATGCGGGTCATGCCGACATTCTGGAGGACTTCCAGATGCTTGAGATAAGCGTCGCCGAACGTCATCCAGAAACGGATGCGTTTGATTTCGGGATAGAATTTGGCGAGGCTTTCCAGCTCCTCATGATACATGAGAAACATGTTCTTCGGGCCGACCTGGTCGAAGTCGAACGTCTGCTTGTGGCTGAGCGCCGGGCCTTCGACCCATTCCCCGCCTTCCCAGTGACGCGACGGGGCGGTCACTTCGCGGATGTTGATTTCCGGGTTGAAGTTGGTGGCGAAATGCTGGCCATGGTCGCCGCCATTGCAGTCGAGAATGTCGAGCGTGTCGATGGTGTCGAGCAGGTGCTTTTTGATGTAGGATGCGAACACGCTTGTGACGCCGGGGTCGAAACCCGACCCCAGCAGCGCCATGATGCCCGCTTCCTTGAAGCGCTCCTGATAGGCCCATTGCCAGCCATATTCGAATTTGGGCGTGTCGCGCGGTTCGTAATTGGCTGTGTCGAGATAATCGGTCTTGGTCGCCAGACAGGCGTCCATGATGTTGAGATCCTGATAGGGCAGCGCCAGATTGACCACTAGCTTCGGCTGGACCTTCTCGATCAGGGCGATGGTGGCGGCGACATCGTCGGCATCCACCTGCGCCACGTCGATGGTCACGCCGGTGCGGGCCAGCACTGATTCGGCGACCTTCTCGCAACTGACGATGCGGCGGCTGGCCAGCGTGATATGCGAGAATATATCGCTGTTCATCGCCATCTTATGCACCGCGACCGACCCGACGCCGCCCGCGCCGATGACCAGAACCTTGCTCAATCTCGTCTCCATATGCTGTGCGCGGGCGTCCCGCGAAAGCGCCCATATAGGGGCTTGGGATGACAGCGCAAAGACGCAGTGCAATTGCCTTATCTTCGCCCATGCCCTTTAGGTCATGCCTGCATCCATTAGCCCGCCTCAGGCGTATCAGCGCCGCACCCCGACACTATTTGGGATGCGGAGATAGAAGAAGGATGCCCCCCATGAAATTTTCCCCCGTGACGATCGCCCTTGCCAGCATCATAGTGACGGCCAGCGGTGGCGGGATCGCCCAGGCGCAGATGGCCAAGAACCCGATGGTCGGCGGCGCGGCCATGTATCCCACCAAGGATATTGTCGATAATGCGGTCAACTCCAAGGACCACACTACGCTGGTCGCTGCGGTGAAGGCCGCTGGTCTGGTCGATACGCTCAAGAGCGCCGGGCCGTTCACCGTGTTCGCGCCGACCAATGCCGCTTTCGCCAAGCTGCCCGCAGGCACCGTCGATACGCTGTTGAAGCCAGAGAATAAGGCGACGCTGACCGGCGTGCTGACCTATCATGTCGTGCCGGGCAAGATGAACGCCACCGACATTGCCGCCAAGGCCGCAACCAATGGCGGCAAGGCCGTGCTGACCACCGCGCAGGGCGAAACCCTGACCGTGTGGCAGAAGGGTAAGGACTGGTATGTCACCGACGCGAAGGGCGGATCGGCCAAGATCACCATCGCCGACGTCAATCAGTCCAACGGCGTCATCCACGTCATCGACACGGTATTGATGCCCTGATCCCTGTCAAAATGATGTGATGGCCGACGGGCCGATGGCTACCCCTCGCCATCGGCCCGTTTGTTTGCGGGTCAGAAACTCGCGCCGTCCACCTTGGTGATGGTCAGCGTGTCGATGTCGATCGACGGGACGCAGCGCAGGTTGATTGCGCGCATCGGTGCGCTGGCGGACTGGCCGAGCGCGAACGGCTGGGTTCCGCAGGTGCGACAGAATTGATGCGTGATAGCGTGCTTGTAGAAATGATAGTCGGTCAGATGGTCTGCGCCGCTGTCCAGGGCGAACTGGTCGGCGGGGACGAAGGTCAGGACCAGCCCCTTTGCATGGCAATGGGAACAGTTGCAGGTCATCGCGTCGGTCGGCGCGTCGGCGGCGACGGTGAAGGTGACTGCGCCGCAGTGGCAGTGTCCGGTGTAGGGCATGGGGTGGGTTCCTCTCTGCGATAGAGGATAGTCAGCGGACCAGTTTCTTCAATCCCTCCACCGTATCCGCCTCCGCCGCTGGTTTGTCGCGCCGGATGCGCGCGATCCTTGGGAAGCGCATGGCGAGGCCTGATTTGTGGCGTTTGCTGTCGTGGATGCTGTCGAACGCGACTTCAAGCACCAACGTCTTTTCCACCTCTCGCACCGGGCCGAAGCGGGCGACCGTGTTCTGGCGGACGAAGCGGTCGAGCCATTTCAACTCCTCGTCGGTGAAGCCGCTATAGGCCTTGCCCACGGGATGTAGCTCCCCGTCCGCCGTCCAGCAGCCGAACGTATAGTCCGAATAGAAGGAGGAGCGTTTGCCGTGGCCGCGCTGGGCGTACATCATGACGCAGTCGGCGGTCAGCGGATCGCGTTTCCATTTATACCAGAGCGCGGCCTTGCGCCCGGCGACATAGGGGCTGTCGCGGCGTTTGAGCATCACCCCCTCGATCGCGGCATCGCGGGCGCCGGCGCGGATGTCGGCGAGGGCGTCGAAATCGGCTGCGTCGATGGTGGCGGACAAATCAAACCGCTTGGCATCGAGACCGGGCATATAGGCTTCGAGCCGGGCGCGCCGTTGCGCCCATGGTAGGGCGCGCAAATCTTCGTCGCCTTCGAGCAGCAGGTCGTAAAGGCGGACGAAGGCGGGATAGTCGGCCTGCATCTTGGCGCTCACCAGCTTGCGACCGAGCCGTTGTTGCAGGGCGTTGAAGCTGGCTGCCTCTCCACCCTGAAACTCACCGCGCACCAGTAACTCGCCATCCAGCACGGCATGGCCGGTGAAGGCGGCGGCGATTTCGGGGAAGCTGGCGGAGATATCGTCGCCCGCGCGGCTGTAGAGGCGGGTTTCGCTCCCCGTGCCGACGATCTGGATGCGGATGCCGTCCCATTTCCACTCTGCGGCATAGTCCGCCAAGTCCACGCTGTCGGCTTCGAGCGGGTGGGCGAGCATGAAGGGGCGGAAGAAGGGCGTGCCTGCCGGGTCGGGGCGGGCTGCGCGGCCTTCGGCCCAGTCGAACAGGGCGGTGTAGGGCGGGGAGAGGGCGTGCCAGACTTGCTCGACATCATCGACGTCGAGGCCAAATGCCTGCGCGAAGCCGGTCTTGGCCAGGCGGGCGGAGATGCCGACGCGGAGGCCCCCGGTGGCGAGTTTGAGCAGGGCGAAGCGGCCAGAGGCGTCGAGATGATCCATCATCTGCGCGAGGGCATCGGGCGCGGCGGCGCGGCTGGTGGCGTGGAGGCGATCGACCACGGTGGCCAGCGTCAGCGTGCCATCGTCCAGATCGGGCGGTTCGCCTGGCGGTGGAGGCCACAGAAGGGCGACGGTTTCGGCAAGATCGCCGACATAATCGCGGCTCATTTCATAGAGGACTGGATCGACGCGGGCGCGGATCATTTCGCTGATGGCGGAGGATTTGACGGCTTTCAGGTCCAGATTGCCGGTGAGCGCAGCCAGCGCCCAGCCGCGATCCGGGTCCGGCGCGGCGCGGAGATAGGCGGCGATCAGCGCGAGTTTGCCGTTGCGTGAGCGGGTATAGACGAGCGCGTCGAGCAGTTGCGAGAAGGGTCTCATCGAGAGACACCCCCATCCGTTCGGGCTGAGCGAAGTCGAAGCCTTCTACTGAGCGGAGCGAAGGGGCTTCGACTTCGCTCAGCCATACCCTTCGCCAGGCTCAGGGCGAACGGATTATGGAGCATAATCACCCTTCCTCCTCCTCATCGTCCCGCCCGACCAGTGCCAGGGCGCGGGCGCGGATCTGGTGGGTCATGCACCAGTGGAGCAAGGCTTCCTCGCGCCCGTGGGTGATCCAGGTTTCGGTGGGGGCAACCTCGCGGATCGTGTCGGTCAGTTCGTCCCAGTCGGCATGGTCGGACAGGATCAGCGGGAGTTCGACATTCTTCTGCCGGGCGCGCTGGCGCACGCGCATCCAGCCGGACGCCATCGCGGTGATAGGATCGGGCAGGCGGCGGCTCCAGCGGTCGTTGAGGGCGGAGGGCGGGGCGACGATGATCGCGCCGCGCATATCCTTTGCCGCGACGCCGGTGGCGGGGCGCAGGTCGCCCAACTCGACACCGAGTTCGACATAGAGATTGCACATGCGTTCCATCGCGCCGTGGAGGTAGATCGGGTCGTGGTGGCCGCGCGCGCGCAGTTCGCAGATGAGCCGCTGCGCCTTGCCCAGCGCATAGGCCCCGACCAGCACGGAGCGTTCCGGGTTGGCGTGGAGCGCGGCAATCAGCCGGTCGATCTCGCTGCCCGTATCAGGGTGGCGGAATACGGGCAGGCCGAAGGTCGCTTCGGTGACGAAAATGTCGCAGGGGACCGGCTCGAATGGCAGGCAGGTGGGATCGGGTCTGCGCTTGTAATCGCCGGTGACGACGACGCGCTCGCCCGCATGGGTCAGGACGATCTGCGCCGATCCCAGCACATGGCCTGCGGGGACATAGCGGATGGTGACGCCGCCCAGCCGGATTTCCTCGCCATAGCCGACCGGGGTGCCGGACGCGGTGCCGTAGCGCAGCGCCATGATCGCCAGCGTCTCGCGTGTTGCCCAGACATGGCCATGGCCGCCGCGCGCATGATCGGCATGGCCGTGGGTGACCAGCGCCCGATCACGCGGGACGGACGGGTCGATCCACGCATCGGCGGGGCGAACATAGATGCCGGTGGGGTGGGGTTCGATCCAATGGGCCATATAGGTCCAGAAGATGTGAGAGGGCCGCGGGTTCCGCAAGCTGGTCACAGGTACGTAACGCTATCGTCACGGTGACGACGCGCAGTTGCCCTATGGGCCACGCCACGACCCGATAGCGAGGAGGCTTGAACAGCATGGCGGCACCGGCCCATAAAAAGATCACGCGCGCGGTGCATCGCCACCGCCATCTGTCGAAGCAGGGGGTGCTGGAGCGTGCCTTTACCTTTGCGTTCCGGGGTCTGGTCTATGCCCAGATATGGGAGGACCCGGCGGTGGATATGGAGGCGCTGGCGATCACGCCCGATTGCCATGTCGTGACGATCGCGTCGGGGGGCTGCAATGTCCTGTCCTATCTGACCGCCGATCCGGCGAAGATCACTGCCGTGGACCTCAATACCGCGCATATCGCGCTCAACCGATTGAAGCTGATGGCGGCGCGGACTTTGCCCGATCATGCGGCCTTCCATCGTTTCTTCGCGCAGGCGGACAGCCGCGAGAATGTCGCGGCCTATCGCGACGTGGTGGCCCCGCATCTGGACGAGGCGACGCGGCGTTACTGGGAAGGGCGCGACCTCATTGGGCGGCGGCGGATCGGCGGCTTTGCGCGTGGCATTTACAAGCATGGCCTGCTGGGGCGCTTCATCGGCGCGGCGCATCTGCTGGCGCGGCTGCATGGCGTCAATCCCCGGCGGATGCTGGACGCCACGACGCTGGCCGAGCAGCGGGTGATTTTCGAGGCGGAGCTGGCGCCGATTTTCGACAAGGGCTTTGTGCGCTGGCTGACCAGCCAGCCCGCCTCGCTCTTTGGCCTGGGCATCCCGCCCGCGCAGTTCGAGGCGCTGGCGGGCGATGAGCGGATGGACGCTGTGCTGAAAGCGCGCCTGAAGAAACTGGCCTGTGATTTTGATCTGAAGGATAATTATTTCGCGGTGCAGGCGTTTGGGCGGGGCTATGCTGCCAATGACCCTGCAAGCGAGGGGCCGTTGCCGCCCTATTTGCAGGCCGCCAATCATGATGCGGTGCGGGCGCGGGCGGACCGGGTCGATGTGCGGCATGTCAATTTCACCGATTTCCTGCGCGATCAGCCCGCCGCGTCGGCGGATCGCTACATCTTGCTCGATGCGCAGGACTGGATGGACGACGATCAGTTGAACGCGCTGTGGGCGCAGATCACGCGGACGGCGAAACCGGGCGCGCGGGTGCTGTTCCGCACGGCGGGGGAGCCGAGCATCCTGCCCGGACGGGTCGTGGACGCGGTGATGGACCAGTGGGCGTATCAGGCCGAGGCGTCACGCGATTACACCGCGCGCGACCGGTCGGCCATTTATGGCGGCGTGCATCTCTATGTGTTGAGGGACGCGCAATGAGCGACCATGGGCGGTTGATGGACGGCACCTATCGGTGGCAGCGGCATATCTATGATGTGACGCGCAAATATTATCTGCTGGGGCGGGATGGCCTGATCGCCGATCTCGCCCCGCCATCGGGTGGCAGCGTGCTGGAAATTGGCTGCGGCACCGGGCGCAACCTGATCGCGGTGGGGAAGGTCTGGCCCCATGCGCGGCTCTATGGCGTCGATATTTCGGCGGCGATGCTGGATACGGCGCAGATCGCGGTGGAGCGGGTCGGCATGGCCTGCCGCGTCAGGCTGGCGCGTGGGGATGCGGTCGATTTCGATCCGCAAGCGCTGTTCGGGCGAGCGACGTTCGACCGGGTGTTCATCAGCTATGCGCTGTCGATGATCCCCGACTGGGAGGCGGCATTGCGTCAGGCCGCGCTCTGTGTCGCGCCGGGCGGGCGGCTGGAGGTGGTCGATTTCGGACAGCAGGAACGGCTGCCGGGTGCCTGGCGCGCGGCCCTGTTCGGCTGGCTGGCGCGGTTCCATGTGACGCCGCGCGCGGTGCTGGGCGATGCGATCGAGGCGGTAGCGCGCGATGTCGGTGGTGAGCCGAGCGTACGGGCGCTGTACCGCGGTTATGCGGTGCGGGGTGGGGTGGCGATAGGGCAGATGCCCTCATCCAATTTCGCCTAACTGGCTGCGCCAGTAAGGCTGCGTATCCTTCTCCCGATGGGAGAAGGATTTGCGCTCACGCCGCTTTGCGCTCCGCCAGTTCCAGGTCCAGGCGCGACCAGATTTCCACCAGCGCCTTCACCAGATCGCGCATCATCGCTTCGGTGTGGGCGGGGCCGGGGGTGAAGCGGAGGCGTTCGGTGCCGCGGGGGACGGTGGGATAATTGATCGGCTGAACATAGGCGCCATATTCGGCGAGCAAAATGTCGCTGATCCGCTTGGCCTTGACCGGGTCACCCACCATCAGCGGAACGATATGGGTGACGGTATCCATGACCGGGAGGCCGGATTCGGCCATGAGTTGCTTGAGCAGCGCAGCCGACGCCTGCTGGCCCTCACGTTCCTCGCTGGAGCCTTTCAGATGGCGTACGCTGGCCAGCACGCCTGCGACCAGTACTGGGGATAGCGAGGTGGTGAAGATGAAGCCCGGCGCATAGCTGCGGATCACGTCGACGATCATCTGGTCAGCGGCGATATAGCCGCCCATGACACCGAACGCCTTGCCCAGCGTGCCTTCGATGATGGTCAGCCGGTCCGCGACAGCATCCCGTTCCGAAATGCCGCCGCCGCGCGCGCCATACATGCCCACGGCATGGACCTCGTCCAGATAGGTGAGCGCATTGAACTCGTCGGCCAGGTCGCAGATCGCAGCGATCGGCGCGACATCGCCGTCCATCGAATAGACACTCTCGAACGCGATCAGCTTGGGGGCTTCGGGATCTTCGGCCTCCAGCAATTCGCGCAGATGATCGACGTCATTGTGGCGGAACACGCGCTTTTCGCAGCCCGAATTGCGGATGCCCGCGATCATGCTGGCGTGGTTCAGCTCGTCGGAAAAGACAATGCAGCCGGGCAGCAACTTGGCCAGTGTGGACAGCGTCGCCTCGTTCGAGACGTAGCCCGACGTGAACAGCAGAGCCGCGTCCTTGCCATGCAGGTCGGCCAATTCGCCTTCCAGATCGACATGATAATGGGTGTTGCCGCCGATATTGCGGGTGCCGCCGGAGCCTGCGCCGACATCGTGCAGCGCCTCTTCCATGGCTGCCACGACCTTGGGATGCTGGCCCATGGCGAGATAGTCGTTGGAGCACCAGACGGTGATGGGCTTGGGACCGTTATGGCCGTGAAAACAGCGCGCATTGGGGTAGGCACCCCGGTTGCGGAGGATGTCGATAAAAACCCGATACCGGCCTTCTTCATGGAGACGGTCGATCGCCTGCGCAAAGATATGCTTGTAGTTCACGCTCGCCCTATCCCTTGACAACCCGCATCCTCTGGGGCGCCGTTTACCGGCACTCGCTCCCCATTACCAGCGATAACCACTCTCAGTTAGGGGCAAGAATTACGATCAGAGCAATTGGACTTTTTGTCCAAGCAGCAGGATCAGAGCTGTTCGATCCGGTCGAGACCGTATCGGGCGAGCGCTGGAGCCAGCGCGCGGACATGACCATCGACCCGCGTGAACACGGCGATGCCCGGCGCTGGCGCGTCCGGCCAGGGCTGGCCCTGCGTCAGAAAGGCTATGCGCCGGGCGATCCCTTCGCCGCCATGGACGAAGGTCAGCGGGCGCGATGCCGCAGCGGCCAGTTCCGCCTCCACCAGCGGAAAATGGGTGCAGGCCAGCGCCACGGTGTCCATGCGGTCGCCGCCCGGCTGATCGGTCAGGCCCGCCAGCGCAGCGCGGGCGATTGCGGGATCGAGCGGTTCGCCGCGCAGCTTGGCTTCGGCCAGTTGCACCAGCGCGGCGCAGCCATGGCGCAGCATGATGCAGTCCGCGCCATGCTCCGCCGCCAGCCGATCGACATAAGGCTGGCGCACGGTGGCGTCGGTCCCCAGCACCCCGAACACGCGGCTTTTGGACGCCAGCGCGGCGGGTTTTATCGCCGGGACGGTGCCGACGACCGGGATGTCGAGCGCCGCGCGCACATGGCTGAGCGCGATGGTGGAGGCGGTGTTGCAGGCGATGACGGCCAGGCGCGGGCGGTATCGCTCCACCAGCCGCCCCAGCAGCGCCGGCACCCGCGCGGCAATCTCCGCCTCGCTCTTGGTGCCATAGGGGAAGCCCGCGCTATCGGCGGCATAGACGACCGGCGCGGTCGGTATCAGCGCGCGGGCGGGGGCGAGGATGGACAGCCCGCCGACGCCGGAATCGAAAAAGAGGATGGGAGCTTGTGGCGCGACCGTCATTATGGAGGGACATGTCGCGGGATCGGGCGAGGGTGTCAATCCGGCTGGCCTGTCACTTCGGCCTCCGTCCACCATCGCAAATGATGGATATCGTTTCGTTGGGCCAGGATATCGTCCAACACCGCCGCCAGTTTTTCTACCGTTTCGGTGGTAGAGACTTTTCTGAGCCAGCGTCGTATTGCGGGTTTGGACGGTTCGATGAAACAGAGATGCCCATCTGGATATTCGGCATAATGCCCGCAACCGATCGAAAGGGCGAAGGCGTCGTTGGTGAGGGCGATGTGAACGCCCCAATCCTCCTGTGTGACGGCCACGACCTCGAATCCATGTAACGGCAAATTGTCCTTCAGGATGCCGGCGACCATCCCGCCACCTGCGGCTGGAGACGGATCTATAAGGGCGGCAGACCGAAATTCGACATGGCTACGCATGGCGCAACTCCTAGGTGCATTTCTCGCTCAAATCCATTTCTATTGTCCGCGCCGCCTGTCACGCTATGGTCGCCTTACCCTCTTATCGGCGAGACTATGACACCTCCCTGGCTGCTTCCCCTCTTCGTTCTGGTGCTTGGCTATCTGCTGGGTTCCATCCCCTTTGGCCTGTTGCTGACCCGCTTCACCGGGGCGGGCGATTTGCGGCAGATTGGCTCCGGCAATATCGGGGCAACCAATGTGTTGCGAACGGGGCGCAAAGGGCTGGCGGCAGCGACGCTGCTGCTGGACCTGCTCAAGGGCGCGGCGGCGGTGCTGATCGGCGCGGCTTTGATCGACGGTGGCGGGCCTATGGCGGGCGCGGCGGCCTTTATCGGCCATTGCTATCCGGTCTGGTTGCGCTTTGCCGGGGGCAAGGGCGTGGCGACGATGATGGGGGTGGTGACCGCGC
This sequence comes from Sphingobium sp., assembly GCA_023266575.1. Taxonomy (GTDB): domain Bacteria; phylum Pseudomonadota; class Alphaproteobacteria; order Sphingomonadales; family Sphingomonadaceae; genus Sphingobium. The sequence goes on along the minus strand of JAHFPV010000005.1, from coordinate 146,943 downwards.
TGCACTGGCCCGCTGGCTGCATTTTTGCAGCGGTCTGGCTGGGCGCGCTGTTCGGGACGAAATGGTCGTCGGTTGGCGGCATGGCGGCGGCGGTGAGCGCGCCGGTCGCCTTGTGGTTCATGGGGCGGATCGAACTGGTGCCGGTGGCGCTGGCGATGGCGCTGATCCTGCTGTGGCGGCACCGCGCCAATATCGCGCGGCTGATGCAAGGCACGGAGCCGAAGATCGGGTCCAGCAAAGGGTGAGCGAGCAGGAGCGGTTCGACCGGCTGCGGCTCATCCGATCGCCCCGGATCGGCCCGGTCAGCTATCGGCAATTGCTGGCGCGCTTTGGCACGGCGGGGGCGGCGTTGCGCGCCATTCCCGATCTGGCGGCGCGCGGCGGGGGCAAGGCCAGCGTTGCCGATGCGGGCGCGGTTGAGCGGGAGATTGCGGCGTCGCGGGCATTGGGCGCGCGCTATTTGTTGATGGGGGATGCGGACTATCCCGCTCTGCTTGATCAGTTTGAAGGCGCGCCGCCTGCGCTGATCGTGCGGGGCGACGCTGCGCTGGCCGCTGGCAAATGCATCGCCATGGTCGGTGCGCGCAATGCGTCGGCGGCGGCGGTGCGCTTTGCGCGGACGCTGGCGCAGGATCTGGGGCAGCGCGGGGCGGTGGTCGTATCGGGACTGGCGCGGGGTATCGACACGGCGGCGCATCAGGGATCGGTGGGCAGCGGGACGATCGGCGTCATCGCCTGCGGGCTGGACGTGGTGTTTCCGCCGGAAAATCGCGATTTGCAGGCGCAGATTGCCGAGGTGGGGTTGTTGGTGACGGAGCATCCGCCCGGCGTGCAGCCGCTGGCGCGGCATTTCCCGGCGCGCAACCGGATCATCGCCGGACTGGCGGAAGGCACGGTCGTGGTGGAGGCGGCGCCCAAATCGGGATCGCTTATCACTGCGCGGCTGGCGGGCGAGGCGGGGCGCGAGGTGATGGCCGTGCCGGGATCGCCACTCGATCCGCGCGCGCAGGGCTGCAACCAGTTGATCCGCGAAGGCGCGACGCTGATCCAGAATGCCGACGATGTGCTGGAGGCGGTGGGCAGCATCGACATCCGCATGGTGCGGCAGGGTAGTTTCGATTTCGCAGGCGAACCGGTGTCGAGCGACGTCGCGGCGGGCGAACGAAGCGCCGTGATTGCGCTGCTGGGCCATGCGCCGGTGCCGGTGGATGAACTGATCCGACTGAGCGGGTTTAGTCCGGCGGTGGTGCAGACAGTGCTGCTGGAACTGGAACTGGCCGAGCGGCTGGACCGGCTGGCGGGGGGACGGGTGAGTTTGCGGTGATTATCAATGCCGTCATGCCAGCGAAGGCTGGCATCTCAGGCGGCCGCGCGTAACATTTGCCCCATACGCGGCGGCTGGACCTACATCATGACCAACAAGCCGCGTGGCGTGCTGTATGTTGGCGTGACCAATTCACTCCATGTGCGCGTGGACCAGCATCGGCGCGGCGTTGGATCGGATTTCTGTCGTCAGTATAATCTGCATCGTCTCGTTCTGGCGGAACGCCATGATCATATCGCGGAGGCCATAGCGCGGGAGAAAGCGATCAAGGCCTGGAAGCGCGAATGGAAAATCCGGTTGATTGAGGAAATGAACCCGGAATGGCGCGAACTGTTCGACTTCATCGTGTAGTCGCCTGAGATGCCAGCCTTCGCTGGCATGACGGCAGCGCCAGGGGGCTGGCGCTCCCCCCGCATCTCCCCTAATCACACGCACCGCTTGACGCCCGCCGTCATCGCCTTCCAGACTCGCGCGTACGTGTGAGGCATCAAATTCCGGGGCCGTAAATGCAGCTTGTCATCGTCGAATCGCCTGCCAAGGCCAAGACCATCGAGAAATATCTGGGCGGGGATTTCCATGTTCTGGCCAGCTACGGCCATATCCGCGACCTGCCGGCCAAGGACGGGTCGGTGGACCCCGATGACGGCTTTGCTATGCAGTGGGAAAATTATGGCGACAAGGGCAAGCAGCTCAAGGCCATCAGCGACGCGGCCAAGGGCGCGTCACGATTGATCCTGGCGACTGACCCTGATCGCGAAGGGGAAGCGATCAGCTGGCATGTGCAGGAGGTTTTGCGCGCCAAGAAGGCGCTGCCTGCGGTGGTTGACCGGGTGACGTTCAACGCGATCACCAAGGCCGCCGTGCTGGACGCGATGGCCAAGCCGCGCGCATTGGACGAGGATCTGATCGACGCCTACCGCGCGCGCCGGGCGCTCGACTATCTGGTGGGCTTTACCCTGTCGCCGGTGCTGTGGCGCAAGCTGCCCGGTGCCAAGTCGGCAGGCCGGGTGCAGTCGGTCGCGTTGCGGCTTGTGGTGGAGCGGGAGCGGGAGATTGAGAGCTTCACGCCCCAGGAATATTGGTCGGTCGCGGCGGAGATGGAGCAGGACGGCACTGCCTTTACCGCGCGGCTGGTCCGCTGGAAGGGCGAGAAGATCGAGCGGCTGACGATCGGTCGCGAGGGCGACGCGATGGCGGCCAAGGCCGATGTCGAGGCCGGTCGCTTCACTGTCGAGAAGGTCGAGACCAAGCCGCTCACCCGCAACCCGCCGCCGCCCTTCACCACATCGACCATCCAGCAGGAAGCCGCGCGCAAGCTTGGCTTTTCCGCCAGTCACACGATGCGGATCGCGCAGCAGCTGTATGAGGATGGCGCGATCACCTATATGCGGACCGACGGCGTGCAGATGGACAGCAGCGCCATTTCCGCCGCACGCGCCGCGATCGCGCAGCGCTATGATGGCGGCTATGTGCCGGACAAGCCGCGCATCTACCAGACCAAGGCGAAGAATGCGCAGGAAGCGCATGAAGCCATTCGCCCGACCGACTTTTCACGCGACAAGGTGGGCAGCGGCGATCATGCCCGGCTCTATGACCTGGTGTTCAAGCGGGCGCTGGCCAGCCAGATGGCGTCGGCGCGGCTGGAACGCACCACCATCGACATGAACGACGCCACCGGCACGCATACGCTGCGCGCGACGGGGCAGGTGGTGATCTTCCCCGGCTTCCTGGCGCTGTATGAGGAAGGTCGCGACGATAGCGATGACGAGGACGGCAAGCTGCTGCCGCGCATGAGCGAGGGCGATGCGCCCGCCAAGAAGAAGGTGAGCGCCGAGCAGCATTTCACCCAGCCGCCGCCGCGCTATTCCGAAGCCAGCCTCGTCAAGCGGCTGGAGGAATTGGGGATCGGGCGTCCGTCCACCTATGCCTCGACGTTGCAGGTGCTGAAAGACCGCGACTATGTGCGGATCGAGAAGAACCGCTTTTTCGCCGAGGAGAGCGGGCGGCTGGTGACGGCTTTCCTGGAGCGCTTTTTCGAGCGCTATGTCTCCTATGACTTCACGGCGGGGCTTGAGGACGAACTGGACGATATTTCCGGTGGCCGTGCCCAGTGGCAGGCGGTGCTGGAAGCCTTTTGGAAGGATTTTAAGCCCAAGACCGCTGAGGTCATGGAGCAGAAGCCGAGCGACATTACCGCGGCGCTGGACAAGTTTCTGGAGCCGATGCTGTTCCCGCCCAAGGCCGACGGCAGCAATCCGCGCGCCTGTCCGTTGTGCGCGGAGGGGCAATTGTCGCTGCGTGGCGGGCGGTTCGGGGCGTTCATCGCCTGCTCCAATTACCCCGAATGCAAATATACCCGCAAATTCGGCCAGCCGGGTGGCAAGGATGGCGAGGATACGGGACCGGAAGTGTTGGGGAAACACCCAGAAACCGGGCAGGATATCGTCAAGAAATCCGGCCGTTTTGGTCCCTATATCGAAATGGGTGAGGGCAAGGAGGCCAAGCGCGGGTCGATCCCCAAGGATTTGCCCGACGGCGAACTGACGCTCGACTGGGGCGTCAAATTGCTGAGCCTGCCGCGCGAAATTGGCCTGCACCCCGAAACGGGCAAGCCGATCGTGGCGAATATCGGGCGCTTTGGCCCCTATCTGCTGCATGACGGCAAATATGGGCGACTGTCATCGACGTCGGAGATTTTCGAGGTCGGGATGAACAGCGCGGTGGTGAAGCTCGCCGAGGCCGCCAACCGTGGGCCACGCAGTGCCGGACGGGAGCCGCTCAAGGTGCTGGGCGCGCATCCGCGCACGGAAGCTGAGATCAAGCTGATGGAAGGGCGCTATGGCGCTTACGTCACCGACGGCACGACCAATGCGACCCTGCCCAAGACGGTGGACAAGGACCAGCTGACGCTGGAAGAAGCCGCGCAACTGATCGACGCGCGGGCAGCGGCGGCACCGGCCAAGAAGGGCGCGAAGAAGAAAGCCGCGCCCAAGAAGGCGCCGGCGAAGAAGGCCAGCTCCAAGACGGACGGCGCGGCGAAAAAGCCGGCGGCGAAGAAGGCACCGACCAAGAAGAAGGCGGCGGCGGAGTAAGCGTCGCGCCCATTCACTCCGTCATCCCGCACTTGATGCGGGATCCATTCGGCGCAGCGCTGTGAGAGTAAGCAGCGTAGCGTCGAATGGATCCTGACTTTCGTCAGGATGACGGTGGTGGGGAACTCTTACTCGACCCAGTCCAGCCCGATGTCGCGGTAGATGCCGCGATCATTTTCCCAATCTTCCTTGACCTTGACGTGCAGGTAGAGGTGGACCTTCACCCCCAGCAGGTTCGCCAGTTCCTCGCGCGCTTTTGAGCCGATTTCCTTGAGGCGCTGCCCCCCCTTGCCCAGCACGATGGCGCGCTGGGTCGAGCGGCCGACCAGGATTTGCTGGTGGATTTCGACCGATCCGTCCTGCCGCTCCTTATATTGTTCGGTATCGACGGCAGCCGCGTAGGGTAGCTCGGCATGGAGTTGATGATAAAGCTGCTCGCGGGTGATTTCCGCCGCCAGCATTCGGTCGGTCGCGTCCGACACCTGATCTTCGGGGAAATGCCATGGTCCCTGCGGCATCGCGGCGGCGAAGGCGGCTTTCAGTTCAGGCAGGCCATCGCCGGTCGCGGCGGACACGAAGAAGATTTCGTCAAAGCCCAGCGTGTCGTTCAGCACCTGGGTATGGGTCAGCAGCTTTTCCTTGATGGCGATATCCACCTTGTTGAGGATCAGCCATTTGCGTTCGGTGCGATGCTTGAGCGCTTCGATGATGGGTTCCAGCTTTGGGCCACGGCCCGCCTTGCCATCCACCACCATCGCGATCAGGTCCGCGCCCTGCGCGCCGCCCCAGGCCGCCTGCACCATGGCGCGGTCCAGCCGCCGCTTGGGCGCGAAAATGCCGGGCGTATCGACCAGCACCAGTTGCGCGTCGCCCTCTATCGCGACGCCCATCACGCGGGTGCGCGTGGTCTGCGCCTTGGCACTGGTGATCGCCACCTTCTGCCCCACCAGCGCGTTGACCAGCGTGGACTTGCCCGCATTGGGCGCGCCGACAACGGCAATGACGCCGCAGCGCTGATTGGTTTCTGAAACTTCCAAATTATACTCCGTTCGCCCTGAGCCTGTCGAAGGGCTTTACTTTTCTGTCTTTGATCGCGCCAATGTCGAGATCAACGTCCAATCCTCACGGATCAGCGCCAGCTTCTTCGCCCGGCCCTAACCCTTAGTCTGTCTCTCGGCTTCGAGCGCCTCTATACGTGTGCCGAACGATTGCGACCAGACCAGTTTCACAGGCAGGCGCGATTGCGTGTAGCCAGCGATGCTGCCCGCTTCATGCTGACCGATACGGCTTTCCAGATCGTCGGTATGGCCGACATAGAAACTGCGGTCTGCGCAATGGAGAAGGTAGGTCCAGAAGGGCATCGTCGGATTTAAGAAGAAGTAAGACCCTTCGACAAGCTCAGGGCGAACGGGGTTGTGATGATCACCCCGTCAGCTTCTCCAGCAACGCCGCCGCTGCCGCTGTCTCCGCTTCCTGTTTCGATCCGCCGGTCGCGCTCGCCTCGCCCGCGCCCTTGATCGTCACTGATACGACGAAACGCAGCGCATGGTGGGGGCCGGAGCGGTCCTTGACTTCATATTCGGGGGGCTTGCGCTTGTTGGCGGCAGCCCATTCCTGGAGCGCGGATTTGGGATGGCGGGGGGCGGCGGTCTGGGTATCGACCCGGTCGGCCCAGAGGCGGCGGACGAGCGTGCGCGCTTCCTCCAGCCCCGCCTCCAGATAGAGCGCACCGATCAGCGCTTCCATGACGTCGCCCAGCACATTGTCGCTATTGGCCGCGCCATCGTCGCGCGCCTGCTTGCCCAGCACCAGATGGGTGGGTACGCCCGCTGCGCGCGCTACCTCTGCGCAGGTTTCGCCTGATACCAGCGCATTGAAACGGCGCGACAATTTGCCTTCGGGTTCGCCAGAAAAGCGTTCGAACACCCATTCGGATACCAGCAGCCCCAGCACCCGGTCGCCCAGAAATTCCAGCCGCTCATAATTGACCGGATTGGCGCTGCCATGGGTGAGTGCCTGGTTGAACGGCGCAGGGTCACGCGGCGGACGCCCGATCAGCGCCGCCAGCCAGCCATCGGTGTCGGGCCGGGGTGCCTTATGATTCAAAAGCCTTCCCCGATCCGGTTCCAGCGCGCAGCCGAGAACCAGGTCCAGGGCAGCAGCCAGTTGGCGCTGCCATCGGTCGAAAATACCGAAATCATCGCCTTGCCGACCAGATTTTCCTCCGGGACGAGGCCGATGCCGCCACCATCGACCGCCGGGAAGCGGCTGTCGGCGCTGCGATCGCGATTGTCGCCCATCATGAACAAATGGCCCTGCGGCACCAGCACCGTGTCGCGATCATCCGCTGCGCCGTCCGGCACCAGATCTAGGACGTTATAGCTTTTCGCGGGCGTATCCTTGGTCGCGGGCAGGGTTTCGCGATATTGCGGGTAGCGACACTGCTTGCCACCGCCGGGTGCGGCTTCCTCGAAATCGGGGCGATAGCAGGGGGACTCCGCGCCTTCCTTGGCCGCCGCATCGGTCATATTCGGGGTCACTGGAATAACGAGGTCGGCGACCTTCTGCTTGGGGATGGCCGCGCCGTTGAGGTAAACGGTGCCACCGCGCACGGCGATCATGTCACCGGGCAGGCCGATCACCCGCTTGATATAGTCGTTCCTCTGGCTTGGCGGCGCCTTGAACACCACCACGTCGCCCCGGTTGGGGGTGGACGCGAAAATGCGGCCGGGGATCAGCGGGATGCTGAAGGGCAGCGAATAGCGCGAATAGCCATAGGGCCATTTGGCGACCAGCAGATAGTCGCCGATCAGCAGGCGCGGCTGCATCGATTCCGACGGGATATTGAACGGCGAAATGATGAAACTGCGCAGCACAAAGACGAACAGGCCCAGCCTGGCGAGGAACCAGATAAAGTCCCGCGTTTCCGATTTTGCAGTCATGGGTGGTCGTTCTATCCCTGTGAAATCGCCGATAAGGCGGCCGTCGCGGCTTTTGAGGCTTGCGCCCTGACACGTCAAGCGCGTCCTGACCGATGCAATTGGTCGAAACATTGGCTAAAGAGGCCAAGAATCGGCAGGTGCAGCGCCGGTTTCGATTTCATCGAAGAGGATATTCCATGCCGAGTCCTGCACTGGCGGCCATCGCCGCCCTGCCGCAAGCCGACCTCAAGTCGATTTTCACGACCGATCCCGATCGCCTGTCCAAGCTGGTGCTGACCCAGGGACCGATCCGCTTCGACTGGTCCAAGACGCATTTGACCGATGATCTGATGACCGGATTTCTGGCGCTCGCGGACGAGCAGGGCTTTGCCCGGCGGCGCGACGCGCTGTTTGCGGGCGAGGCGGTGAACAACACCGAAGGCCGCGCCGCCGAACATCCTGCCGAGCGCGGGGAGGGGAACCCCGACAGCGTTGCCCATGCCAAGATGCTGCATAACCGGATGCGCGGCTTGATCGATGCGATCGAGGCCGGGGCGCTAGGCGAGATTCGCCATATCCTGCATATCGGCATTGGCGGCTCGGCCCTTGGCCCCGACCTGATCGTCGATGCGCTGGACGGCGACGGAGTGCGGTATGACGTGGCGATCGTGTCAAACGTCGATGGCACCGCGCTGGAGCGGGCGATCGAGGGGTTTGATCCCCATGCGACGCTGATCGCGATTGCCTCCAAGACCTTCACCACCAGCGAAACCATGCTGAACGCGGCGAGCGCGATCAACTGGATGGTCGAGGGCGGGGTGGATGATCCCTATGGCCGCGTCGTCGCGCTGACCGCCGCGCCCGACCGGGCGATGGAATGGGGTGTCGATGAAACCCGCATCCTGCCCTTTGCCGAGTCCGTGGGCGGGCGTTATTCGCTCTGGTCCTCGATCGGCTTTCCTGCCGCGCTGGCGCTGGGCTGGGATGCGTTTGAAAGCCTGCTGGAGGGCGCGGCTGAGATGGACCGCCATTTCCGCCTGTCCGATCCGGCGCAGAATATCCCGCTTATCGCGGCCTTTGCCGACCAATATTATGCGCGGGTGCTGGGCTGCCAGACCCGCGCCGTGTTTGCCTATGACGAGCGGCTGGCGCTGCTGCCATCCTATCTCCAGCAGCTGGAGATGGAGAGCAATGGCAAGGCGGTGAAGCTGGACGGATCACCCGTCGATGGCCCGACCGCGCCGATCACCTGGGGCGGGGTGGGGACGGATGCGCAACATGCCGTGTTCCAGCTGCTGCATCAGGGGACGATCATCACGCCGGTCGAGTTTATCGCCGCGATCGAGCCGGGCCATGCGCTGGACCCGGCGCATCATCGCGCCCTGCTGGTCAACTGCTTCGCGCAGGGGGCAGCGCTGATGCGGGGCAAGGATAATGCTGCCGATCCGGCGCGCGCCTATCCCGGCAATCGTCCATCCACCACCATCCTGATGGACGATGTGACCCCGCACGCGCTGGGCGCGCTGATCGCCTTTTACGAGCATCGCACCTTTGCCAATGCGGTGCTGATGGGGATCAACCCGTTCGACCAGTTCGGCGTGGAGCTAGGCAAGGAGATTGCCAAGTCGATCGAGAGTGATGGGCCGACGGGGTTTGATCCATCGACCATGGCATTGATCGAGATTGCGCTGGGGGCGGAGTAAATCACAACAGCCGTTCGTTTCGAGCGCAGTCGAGAAACGCGGAAGCGACGCTGCACGCTTCTCGACACGCTCGAAGCGAACGGAGGTGGTTTGGCTACCAGCAGCACGATTCCCGTTTGTAACTCCCGCGCCCAACCGCCATATCCCCCGCACCCAATCGGAGGCCAGGCATGAGCGAGTTTGATTTCGACCTTTTCGTCATCGGTGCAGGATCGGGCGGCGTGCGTGCGTCGCGCGTGGCGGCGGCGCATGGGGCGAAGGTTGCGGTGGCCGAGGAATTTCGCGTCGGCGGCACCTGCGTCATTCGCGGCTGCGTGCCCAAGAAGCTGCTGATTTATGGCGCGCATTTTGCCGAGGATCTGAAGGACGCGCGCCGGTTCGGCTGGAATGTCCCCGACTGCGGCTTTGAATGGACCACGCTGCGCGACAATGTGCTGGGCGAGGTCGATCGGCTGGAGGGTCTCTACAAGAATACGCTCAATAGCCATAAGGTCGAGATGATCCCCGAACGCGCGGTCGTGACCGGTCCGCACAGCGTGAAGCTGGCGAGCGGGCGGGAAGTCACCGCTAAATATATATTGGTCGCGACCGGCGCCTGGCCGATCATGCCGGAGATTGAGGGCGCGGAACATGGCATCACCTCCAACGAGGTGTTCCATCTGGAACAATGCCCCAAGCGGATCGTCATCGTCGGTGGCGGCTATATCGCCAATGAATTTGCCGGTATCTTCCACCAGTTCGGCAGCCACGTGACGATCGTCAACCGGTCCGGCACTTTGCTGCGCGGCTATGACGAACAGATACGCGACCGGCTGCTCCAGATTTCTATGAGCAAGGGCATCAATTTCCGCTTCAATGCGCAGATGGAGCGGATCGAAAAGACCGAGGATGGCACGCTGTGCGTCCACTTCCAGTCGGGCGACCCGGTGGCCGCGGACGTCATCCTGTTCGCGACCGGGCGCAAGCCCAATGTGGACGGGCTGGGGCTGGAGAGCGCGGGCGTCGATCTGGACGACAAGGGCGCGATCAAGGTCGATGACTATAACAAGACGAGCTGCGAGAGCATCTATGCCGTGGGTGACGTCACAGACCGGTTGCAACTGACCCCGGTGGCGATCCGTGAGGGTCACGCCTTTGCCGACACGGTGTTTGGGGGGAACCCGCGCACGGTCGATTATGACTGCGTGCCGTCCGCCGTGTTCAGCCACCCGCCGCTCGCCGGTGTCGGCATGACCGAGGCCCAGGCGAAGAACAAGCTGGGGACAGTGAAGGTCTACACGTCCGACTTCCGCCCGATGAAATATGTGCTGGCGGGGCGCGAGGAGCGGGCGCTCTACAAGATGATCGTGGATGCGACGACCGACCGGGTGGTGGGCCTGCACATGATCGGTCCCGACGCGCCGGAGATATTGCAGGCCGCCGCCATCGCGGTGAAGGCCGGGCTGACCAAGCAGGATTTCGACGACACGGTGGCGTTGCATCCCAGCATGGCGGAGGAATTGGTGCTGTTGAAATAATCCTCCCCGCTTGCGGGGAGGTGGCAGCCCATAGGGCTGACGGAGGGGGCTTGCCAAGCCTCACGCCCCCTCCACCACTGGCTACGCCAGCGGTCCCCCTCCCCGTGCCGGGGAGGATATGAACGTCACCACCAGCGCATCGCGCCAGGCCGGTTGGGCGACATCCACCGCGTGGATTTCCGTCACCCCGTGCAATATCCGTCGATCGTCGATCAGCATCGCGTCGCCCGGTTCCGCCAGCATGAATTCGCCCAGCGCCGTGCCGTCGGGGGCGCCGATGCGGGTCACGCCTTCGCGCACGTTACGCCGCTCGATCAGCATCACGAACACATGATCCACCCCGTCGCGGTGCAGGCCTTCGGGTGTCGGGCGACCGACTTCGCCGGGCTTTGCCTCGATACGGAATTGATGCATTTCGACATGCGCCGGGCCGCTCATCGGGAAATGTGCGGCGCAAAAGGCGAAGATCGCTTGGCAGACCGGATTATCGACCGTGGCCTGCTCGACCGGATCGAACCAGCGCTGCACATCGCCATTGAGCGCATTATAATCGCGGCTCTGATAATGGGGCTGGTGCGGCTGGCGGGTGAAGGCACCATCCTCACAGCGAAAGGTCGCGTGGCGGCGGCGGCGATAGCGTCCGCCGTCGGCCATATAGAGGTCCGGTCCCAGATCGTTCCAGCTATCGGCGAAAGCGCGCCAGTCCGCCATATCGATGCCCAGCTGCGCAAAGGTCTGACTGCCCGACAGGCGTGCATAGCCAATCGTCGCGAGGGCGTCAGTTACGGGGTCGATCAGTGCGCAGTCGGTCATTATGTCTCCCTACTACCCTGCTGAAACGAGCAATAGGGCCGCTTTCCACATGGTGGCGTCACCCGATCCAGTAGGGGACGATCTGGCGATTGTCCGGGTCGACATGGATCGGCCGGTCGGCGGGCGGGAAGGCGCGCTGGTCGCAGCTTTGGCGCGAACAGAGGCGGCAGGTGATGCCGATCGGTGTCGCCGCGCCCTCATCCTCCAGCCGCAGCCCGTCCGCATAGACGAAGTTGGCGGCATGGGCGGTCTCGCACCCCAGCACCACGGCAAAGCGGCGCGGGGTGCGGCTGTAGCTGCCCGATGGCTTCACCAGCCCCTTGGCCATCGACACATAGCGCACCCCATCGGGCGTCTCGCCCAGTTGCACGTTGATCCGGTCGGGGATGGCGACGGCTTCGTGGACGTTCCACAGCGGGCAGGCACCGCCGAAGCGGGCGAATTGCAGCCGGGTGGCGCTGTGGCGTTTGGTGATATTGCCCGCCATATCGACGCGGCAGAAGAAGAAGGGAATGCCGCGCAGGCCGGGGCGTTGCAGGGTGGAGAGGCGATGGCAGGCCTGCTCGAAACTGACGCCAAAGGTGCGGGCCAGACGGTCGATATCGTGACGCATGACCCGCGCTGCTTCCCGAAACGGGGCATAGGGCATCAGCAGCGCACCGGCGGCATAATTGCCCAGGCCGATCGCCAGCAGCCGGTCCGCGCCAGTGACGGGCAGGGCAGCCTTGGTCACCACGTCGGCAATCACCGCCTGCCCCTCCAGCATCATCAACTGGTGCGCCAGCATGAATTTGCGGCTTTCGGTAGGCAGCGCCGCGTTGATGAACAGGCGTCTGTCCGCCGCGCTATAGGATCGCAGCGCGCTGTCTGGCGTGTCGGCGATCAGCGTTTCGATGCCGTGCCGCCGCGCCAGTGCCTCGACCAACATCCCTTCGTCCAGCGCCTGGCCGGCAGTGAAGCTCGCGGCCATATCCTCGGCCAGGCAGTCGAGCGTGTGGACATAATTGCCCGCCTCATGAAACCAGTCGCGTGCGGCCTCCCACGGCAAGCGTGCCTGCACCGTGCTGTCATTGGCGATCGCTTCCTCGATCATGTTGATGCGTTCATTGGCCCGGATATGGGCGTTGTAGAGGTCGAGATAGCGGGCCGCGAATTCGGGGAATTGCAGATGCAATTTCTCGATCCGCTCCGGCTCCAGCGCGACGCCGGGCAGTTCGGGATGGCTGAGCGCGAAGGTGAAGGCGCCCAGCATCTGCTCGTCCTCACGCGCGTCGAAACTGGCCCAGTCGGTGGGAAAGGCATTGGCGAGCGCCGCCTTGACCTTGGCGGTCAGGGGGCGATCGTCATTTTCCATCTGGGACAAATAGGACACGGATATGCCCAGCGCCTGCGCCATCGTCGCCTGATCCATGCGATGGTCGAGCCGCAGCTGGCGCAGCCTTGGTCCTGCAAAGATACGATTGCCGCGTGCCATGATGGTTGCCTGTCCTTTGTCTAATCCAACCGCCGTTCGTTTCGAGCGAAGTCGAGAAACCGGTGCGCGACGTTTCTCGACTTCGCTCGAAACGAACGGAGGGAAGTGTGGGCGACCCTAATTTGCGAAGTGGTGATTTGCAAATTAGCAAATTTGCATTTGCGAAAAATCGCAAAGACGGGAAAAGGGCGGCTATAACGACGTCCGTGTCCTGACCGGAGAGATATGCCTATGTCGAAGCTCGCCATTATCGAACAGCTGGAAGCCAAGCGCGAAGGCGCGCGTATGGGGGGCGGCCAACGCCGCATCGACGCGCAGCATGGCAAGGGCAAGCTGACCGCGCGCGAGCGGATAGAGGTGTTGCTGGACGAGGGCAGCTTTGAAGAGCTGGACATGTATGTCGAGCATAATTGCACCGATTTCGGCATGGATGAGGCGCATATTCCCGGCGATGGCGTCGTCACCGGCTCCGGCACGATCAACGGGCGGCTGGTATTCCTGTTCAGCCAGGATTTCACGGTTTATGGCGGCGCAGTGTCGGAACGGCACGCGATGAAGATCTGCAAGATCATGGACATGGCGTTAAAGGTCGGCGCGCCGGTGATCGGCCTGAATGACAGCGGCGGCGCGCGGATTCAGGAGGGCGTGGCGTCGCTTGCGGGCTATGCGGAGATTTTCCAGCGCAATGTGCTGGCCAGCGGCGTGGTGCCGCAGATCAGCGTCATCATGGGGCCATGCGCGGGCGGCGCAGTCTATTCGCCCGCGATGACCGACTTCATCTTCATGGTGAAGGATAGCAGCTTCATGTTCGTGACCGGACCCGATGTGGTCAAGACGGTGACGAATGAGGTGGTGACCCAGGAAGAATTGGGCGGCGCGGTGACGCACACGACCAAGTCCGGCGTGGCGGACGTGGCGTTCGAGAACGACATAGAGGCGCTGCTGGCGGTGCGCGATTTCGTCGACTTCCTGCCCGCGTCGAACAAGGAACCGGTGCCGGAGCGGCCGAGCGCGGACCCGTGGGACCGGATCGAGCCCAGCCTCGACACGCTGATCCCGGCGAATGCGAACCAGCCCTATGACATGCACGAACTGATCAAGAAGATCGTGGATGAGGGCGATTTCTTCGAGGTGCAGCCCGCGCACGCCGGCAATATCATCTGCGGCTTTGGCCGGGTTGAAGGGCGCACGATCGGCATCGTCGCTAACCAGCCCTTCGTGCTGGCGGGCGTGCTGGACATCAACTCGTCCAAGAAGGCCGGGCGCTTCGTGCGCTTCTGCGATGCGTTCGAGATACCGATCGTGACGTTGGTGGACGTGCCGGGCTTCCTGCCGGGGACCGCGCAGGAGCATAATGGCATCATCAAGCATGGCGCGAAACTGCTGTTCGCCTATGCCGAAGCGACGGTCCCGAAAATCACCATCATCACGCGCAAGGCCTATGGCGGCGCTTATGACGTGATGGCGTCCAAGCATCTGCGCGGCGATCTGAACTATGCCTGGCCGACCGCCGAAATTGCGGTGATGGGTGCCAAGGGCGCGGTCGAGATCATCTTCCGCGGCAAGACAGCGGACGAGATTGCCGAGCGCACGGCGGAATATGAGGCCCGCTTCGCCAACCCGTTCGTGGCCGCGTCAAAAGGCTTTATCGACGAGGTGATCCAGCCGCACTCGACGCGCCGCCGCATCGCGCTGGGCCTGCGCAAACTGCGCAACAAGGCGCTGGAGAATCCGTGGAAGAAGCATGACAATATTCCGCTTTAACTAGAGTTCCCCTCCCGCTTGCGGGAGGGGTTAGGGGAGGGCATGTCCCTCTCGACAGACTATCCGTTGCCGGATCGGACAGGCCCTCCCCCGTCCCCTCCCGCAAGCGGGAGGGGTGACAAGAAGCATGAAACTCGGCCGTCTCAATCATATCGGTGTCGCCACGCCCAGCCTGGAAAAGAGCATCGCTTATTATCGCGATGTGATGGGCGCGACGAAAATTCATGAACCATTCGACCTGCCCGCGCAGGGGGTGAAGGTGTGTTTTGTCGATACGCCAGGGGAAAACGGGACTGTGGGGACACAGATCGAACTGATCGAGCCGTTCGATGAAAGCTCGCCGATCACCGCCTTCATCGCCAAGAACCCGGCCGGGGGGCAGCATCATATGTGCTATGAAGTGCAGGACATTCTTGAGGCGAAGGCCTGGTTCGAGGCGAAGGGCGCGCGGGTGCTGGGCGAACCGCGGATCGGGGCGCATGGCACGCCGATCTTCTTCGTGCATCCCAAGGATATGAATGGCGTGCTGACCGAGATTATGGAGACGCCGAAGGAGGCGCATTGACGGTTTAACCCTCCCCCCACGGGGGGGAGGCGCGAGACTTGGGGGATGCGTAGCAGACCCTTAGTCGCAACGGAGAGGGGGGTACGACGCCCGATGGGTCGGTCACCCTCTCCAACTTCGGCTAGGCAGACAAGCTGCCAAGCCTGCGTATCCTCTCCCCACCGGGGAGAGGGAGTAAGGGTAGAATATGACCGACAAGCCGACGCTGGACCAATGGGCCGCCGCTGCCGCCAAGGAAGTGAAGGGCAAGGATTTGACCTGGGCGACCCCGGAAGGGATCGCGGTCAAGCCGCTCTACACGGCCGACGACGTGACCGTCGATCCCGGCCTGCCCGGTTTCGCGCCGTTCACGCGCGGCGTGCGCGCGTCCATGTATGCCGGGCGTCCCTGGACCATTCGGCAATATGCGGGCTTTTCGACCGCCGAGGAATCCAACGCTTTTTACCGCCGCAACCTCGCCGCCGGGCAGAAGGGGCTGTCGGTCGCCTTCGACCTCGCCACCCATCGCGGCTATGACAGCGACCATCCGCGCGTCACCGGCGACGTCGGCAAGGCAGGCGTGGCGATCGACACGATCGAGGATATGAAAATCCTGTTCGACGGCATCCCGCTCGACCAGATGTCGGTCAGCATGACCATGAACGGCGCGGTCATCCCGATCCTGGCCTTCTTCATCGTCGCGGGCGAGGAGCAGGGGGTCGATCGCAAATTGCTCGACGGGACCATCCAGAACGACATCCTCAAGGAGTTCATGGTCCGCAACACCTATATCTACCCGCCCGAACCCTCCATGCGGATCATCAGCGACATTTTCGGCTATACGTCGCGCGAGATGCCCAAGTTCAACAGCATCTCCATTTCCGGCTATCATATGCAGGAAGCGGGCGCGACGCAGGTGCAGGAGCTGGCCTTCACCATCGCCGACGGCATGGAATATGTGAAATATGGCGTGGCGTCGGGCTTGGACATCGACAAGTTCGCAGGCCGTCTGAGCTTCTTCTTCGCGATCGGCATGAACTTCTTCATGGAAATCGCCAAGCTGCGCGCGGCGCGCGTATTGTGGCATCGCGCCATGACGCAACTGGGCGCGAAGGACGAGCGCAGCAAGATGCTGCGCACCCATTGCCAGACGTCGGGCGTGTCGCTGACCGAGCAAGACCCCTATAACAACGTCATGCGCACCACGATCGAGGCGATGGCCGCGATGCTGGGCGGGACGCAGTCGCTCCACACCAATGCGCTGGACGAAGCCATCGCGCTGCCCACCGATTTTTCCGCCCGGATCGCGCGCAACACGCAGATCGTGATCCAGGAAGAAACCGGCATGACCAAGGTGGTCGATCCGCTGGGCGGCTCTTATTATGTAGAGGCACTGACGCAGCAACTGGTCGACGAAGCTTGGGCGATCATCGAGAAGGTGCAGGCCGATGGCGGCATGGCGAAGGCCGTTGCGGCTGGCTGGCCCAAGGCGATGATCGAGACGGCGGCAGCGGCGCGGCAAGCGCGGGTCGATCGCGGCGACGACGTGATTGTGGGCGTGAACAAATATCGGCTCGCGAGCGAGGATTTCCTCGAAACGCTCGACATCGACAATGCCAAGGTGCGCGAAGGCCAGATCGCCCGGATCAACCGGGTGAAGGCGGAACGCGACAGCGCAAAATGCGATGCGGCGTTGCAAGCGCTGCGCGACGGCGCAGCCAGGCCGTCCAGCCTCGACAACAACCTCCTCGCCCTCGCCGTGGAGGCCGCCCGCGCCCGCGCGACGCTGGGCGAAATCTCTTCGGCGATGGAAGAAAGCTTCGATCGCTACGGAACCCAGCCGACGCCGGTGAAAGGCGTCTATAGCGCGCCCTACGAGGGCGACAGCCGCTGGCAACAGGTACTCGACGGCGTGCAGGCCGTCGAGCGGCGCCTCGGTCGCAAACCCAAACTCCTCATAGCCAAGATGGGGCAGGATGGGCATGACCGGGGCGCCAACGTCATAGCGTCCGCGTTCGGCGACATGGGCTTCGACGTCGTGTCGGGACCGCTGTTCCAGACGCCCGACGAAACCGTGGTGCTGGCGCTGGAAAGCGGCGTCGATGTCGTAGGCGCGTCGTCGCTGGCGGCGGGCCACAAGACGCTGATCCCGGACCTGATCGCCAAGCTGCGCAAAGCGGGCCGCACCGACATCAAGGTGATTGCGGGCGGTGTCATCCCGCCGCAGGATTATGACTTCCTCCGTGACGCGGGCGTCCAGGGCATTTATGGACCAGGCTCCAACGTCGTGGAATGCGCCGCCGACGTGCTGCGCCTCCTCGGCCACAACATGCCCCCCGCCGGGCTGGAGGACGCCGCATAATGATGATCTTAAATCCGTTCGCCCTGAGCCTGTCGAAGGGCCGGCCTGAGCCTGTCGAAGGCTTTGCGCTTCGCTTCGCTCAGCAGACGGCTTCGACTTCGCTCAGCCCGAACGGAGGTGGGGAATGAACGCCGTGACAACCGCCCGCACCGACTGGACCCGCGCCGAAATCGCCGCGCTGTTCGACCTTCCCTTCAACGACCTGTTGTTCGAGGCGCAGTCGATCCATCGCGCGAATTTCCCGCGTAATGAGGTGCAGCTTTCCACCCTGCTGTCGATCAAGACCGGCGGTTGCCCGGAAGATTGCGGCTATTGCAACCAGTCCGCGTCGGCGGAAAGCGGCCTCAAGGCCGAGAAACTGATGAGCGTGCAGGCCGTGATGCAGGCGGCGGCGCAGGCGAAAGATGCGGGCAGCTCGCGCTTCTGCATGGGCGCGGCCTGGCGCAACCCCAAAGAGCGGGACATGCCCGCCATCGTCCAGATGGTGAAGGGCGTGCGCCAGATGGGCATGGAAACCTGCATGACGCTGGGGATGCTGAGCGAAGGGCAGGCCAAGGTTCTGGCCGATGCGGGCCTGGATTATTACAACCACAATATCGACACCTCGCCCGAACATTATGAGAAGGTGATTACTACCCGGACGTTCGACGACCGGCTGGAAACGCTGGAGAATGTGCGTAATTCGGGGATCAATGTCTGCTCCGGCGGCATTGTCGGCATGGGCGAGACGCGCGAGGACCGCGTTGGCTTCCTGCACGCGCTGGCCGTGCTGCCGACCCATCCGCAAAGCGTGCCGATCAACGCGCTGGTGCCGGTCAAGGGCACGGTGCTGGGCAATATGCTGGCCGACACGCCGCTGGCGAAGATCGACGAGATCGAGTTTGTGCGAACTGTCGCGGTGGCGCGGATCGTGATGCCGGAGAGCATGGTGCGATTGTCGGCTGGGCGTGAGAGCATGTCGGATGCGTGCCAGGCGCTCTGCTTCATGGCGGGGGCGAACAGCATCTTCACCGGCGACAAGCTGCTGACCACCGCCAATGCGGGCGACAATGCGGATGCGGCGCTATTCGCGAAGCTGGGCGTGGTGCCTATGCAGGCCGAGGTGAAGGTTGCGATGGAGGCGGCGGAGTGAATTTCACTCCAACCTTCGTCACCCCGGACTTGATCCGAGGTCCAGTTGTTCTTCTGGCGTCGTAAACCACGCTGATTGATTTGTTTGCTCAGCCCGAACGGGGTGAGAGGAAATGACCGTCAAGCCGGACTTGATCCGGCATCCAGAGCGGCAAGCACAACGCCTGCCACCCTGGACCCCGGATCAAGTCCGGGGTGACGAATTGGATATAGGACTGGGGCAAGGATAGAAGATGGCAATCACCAAGATCCTGATCGCGAACCGTGGCGAAATTGCGTGTCGTGTCATGCGCACGGCCAAGAAGATGGGCATCAAGACCGTCGCGGTCTATTCCGATGCCGATGCGCGCGCGCCGCATGTGTTGATGGCCGACGAGGCCGTGCATATCGGCCCGTCGCCCGCCGCTCAATCCTATCTGATCGCCGACAAGATCATCGCGGCCTGCAAGCAGACCGGCGCGGATGCGGTGCATCCGGGCTATGGCTTCCTGTCGGAGCGGGAGAGTTTCCGCAAGGCGCTGGACGCGGAGGGCATCATCTTCGTCGGGCCGCCCGCAAACGCCATCGCGGCTATGGGCGACAAGATCGAGTCCAAGAAGCTGGCGCTGGAAGCGGGCGTCAATGTCGTCCCCGGCTTCGTCGGCGTCATCGATGACACCGAACATGCCGTCAAAATCTCCAACGAGATCGGCTATCCGGTGATGATGAAGGCGTCCGCTGGCGGCGGCGGCAAGGGGATGCGCCTTGCCTATTCCGAACAGGATGTCCGCGAAGGGTTCGAAGCGACAAAGCGCGAAGGCCTCGCCAGCTTCGGCGACGACCGTGTGTTCATCGAAAAATTCATCGAAAGCCCGCGCCATATCGAAATTCAGGTGCTGGGCGACCAGCACGGCAATATCGTTTACCTGAACGAACGCGAATGTTCGATCCAGCGCCGTCACCAGAAGGTGGTCGAGGAAGCGCCGTCGCCCTTCGTATCCCCTGAAATGCGCAAGAAGATGGGCGAGCAGTGCGTCGCCCTGGCCCGCGCGGTCGGCTATTTCAGCGCTGGCACGGTCGAACTGATCGTGTCGGGCGAGGACAAGACCGGCGACGGTTTCTACTTCCTGGAAATGAACACCCGGCTCCAGGTCGAACATCCCGTCACCGAGGAAATCACCGGCGTCGATCTGGTCGAACAGATGATCCGCGTCGCCAATGGCGAGGCGCTGGCCTTCACGCAGGCTGACGTCAAGATCAACGGCTGGTCGATCGAGAACCGCGTCTATGCCGAAGATCCCTATCGCGGCTTCCTGCCGTCCACTGGTCGCCTGGTCCGCTACAATCCGCCCGAAACCGGCGCGGATGAAAGCGGCGCGCTGATCCGCGTCGATGATGGCGTGGAGGAGGGCGGCGAAGTCTCCATGTTCTACGATCCCATGATCGCCAAGCTGATCACCTGGGCGCCGACGCGGCTGGAAGCGATCGACAAGCAGATCGAGGCGCTCGACAAGTTCGAGATTGAGGGGCCGGGCCACAATATCGATTTTGTCTCCGCGCTGATGCAGCATGAGCGGTTCCGGTCGGGCAACATCACCACCGGCTTCATCGCCGAGGAATATCCCGACGGCTTTCAGGGTGCGCCTGCGTCGGCCGAATTGCTGGTGCGACTGTCCGCCATCGGTGCTTTCGCCGCGATGGCGCAGGCCGACCGCGCGCGTCGGATCGACGGACAGCTGGGCAAGCGCCTGCCCCCGCCGACCGGCTGGCAGGTCAAGATTGGGGACGCGATCCATGACGTCGAAATCGACGGGGACGAAGTGACCGTCGATGGGCAAGCGCTCGACATGGCGCTGGAATATACGCCGGGCGATCGCCTGATCGAGGCGGAATTTGGCGACGAGCAACTCGCCGTCCGCATCGCGCCGGTGCGGTCGGGTTTTGTCCTGACCTGCCACGGGGCCAGTCACAAGCTGCGCATCCTGCCCGCCCATGCTGCACCCTATGCTGCGCACATGATCGAAAAAATCCCGCCAGATCTGTCGCGCTTCCTGATCTGTCCGATGCCGGGCCTGCTGGTTGCGCTGCATGTTGGCGAGGGCGACAAGGTTGAGGCCGGGCAGCCGCTCGCCGTGATCGAGGCGATGAAGATGGAAAATATCCTCCGCGCGCAAAAGGCAGGCGTGGTCAAGAGCGTGTCGGCGGCGCAGGGCGACAGCCTGGCCGTGGATGCGGTCATTCTCGAAATGGAATAAGCGCGAGCTGTGTCGCAGGAACAAGGGCCGCTCCGCTGAGGCAGGGCGGCCCTTTGTTATTTAATGTTTCGCTGGGCTGTCGCGCCTTGCCCCGGTCCCGGCCTTTCCCCTAGCAGCCGCGGCATGAGCAGCCTGCGACAGACGATCCTCCGCCTTTCCGCCCTCTTCACGGCCATGATAGCGCTGCCGGCGCACGGTGCCGAAGATGAGCAATATTGGCTGCAGACCATCGCGCAGGGGCCGATCTCCGGCGACATCGTCTATTTTGCCGAGGTGCAGTCGCGCTTTGGCAGGGACATGGACGGGCTGGACCAGATGCTGCTGAGGCCCGCGATCGGCGTCAAACTGTCCGACCGGCTGACCGTCTTTCAGGGCTATGCCTATGTCCGCACGCCGCGGTCCGGTGGCGGGGATACGCGCGAGCATCGCAGCTTCCAGCAGATCAACTGGTCGCTGGGCAAGTTGGCTGGCGGACCGCTCTCCTCGCGCACGCGGATCGAGCAACGCTGGGTGTCGAGCGGCGACGATATGGGCTGGCGGCTGCGGCAATGGTTGCGGCTGGCGGTGCCGCTGACCGGCAAGCCGGGCGGCGTGTCGGCGCTGACCTATGCGGAAGGGTTCGTGGCGCTGAACGATACCGACTGGGGCGCGCGTGAAGGGTTTGACCGGCTGCGCAGCTTTGCCGGGCTGGAAGTGCCGGTGGCGGGCAAGTCGACCGTGGAGGTCGGCTATCTCAACCAATATGTCAAAAATCGCGGTCGGGCCGATGATGTCGACCATGTCCTGCTGGTCACGCTGCAACTGCGCCGCTGAGGCCTTTTTTAGCCTGTCCTATTGCCCCCGCTTCATGCGATATCGGCCCCTGTTCCGCGCGCCGACAGTGGCGGTTGCGCAAAGCGGTGTTGGAAATTTAATTACCCCGTGGGGTAACGCAATTTCACAATTACCGGGAAAAGTGCGAAGTTAAGGGGGCAGGGGATGAGCGGAGCGGTCGGCAGCGACTATGTGATGGACGTCAGGCGCGACCGGCTGGTCATCACCGCCTCAGCGCTCGGCACCGTGTTCGAATGGTATGATTTCTACATCTATGGCGTCCTCGCACCGATCATCGGGCGGACCTTCTTCCCGACCGACAATCCTACCGTCGAACTGCTCTACACGCTGGCGGGTTTCGCGATCGGCTTTGCCTTCCGTCCGATCGGCGCGGCCTTGTTCGGCTATCTGGGCGACCGGCTGGGGCGCAAATATACCTTCCTGGCCACGATCATCCTGATGGGCGTCGCGACGGCTGGGGTTGGCCTCACCCCTTCCGCCGTCAGCATCGGCATTGCCGCGCCCATCATTCTGATCACGCTGCGGATCGCGCAGGGGCTGGCGCTGGGCGGCGAATATGGCGGGGCGGCCATCTATGTCGCCGAACATGCGCCGCCGGGACGGCGCGGTTTTTATACCAGCTTCATTCAGGCCGGGGTGATCGGCGGCTTCATCCTCTCGCTGATCGTCGTGGTCGGCACGCAATGGCTGGTCGGGCCGGAAATCTGGGCCGATTGGGGCTGGCGGCTGCCCTTTCTTTTCTCGCTTGCCCTGCTCGGCATATCGCTGTGGATGCGGCTGATGCTGCGCGAAAGTCCGGTATTCACCGCGATGAAGAAGGCAGGCACCCAGTCGAAAAATCCGATCAAGGAAGCCTTCACCTATCCGGGCAACAAGAAACGGATGCTGGTCGCGATGATCGGTGTCGCTGCCGGGTTCACAGTGATCGCCTATACAGTCATGTTCCAGGCGCTCAGCTTTCTGCAAAGCGGATTGCATGTCACGCAGGGTATGGCGCAGCTATTGGTCGGGGTCAGCGCCCTGGCCGGGGTGGCGTCGATGATCTATTTCGGACATTTGTCCGATCGTATCGGTCGCCGCAAACCCATTATGATCGGGTATGCGCTGGTGCTTGTTCTGCTCATGCCGCTTTACCAGTTCATGGGCGTCATGGCGAACCCGACGCTCAGCACGGCGGCGGAGCGTGCCCCGGTCGTGGTGCGCGGCCCGGACTGCCTGTTCGATCCCTTTGCCAAGGTCCAGCCGACCGCCTGCGGCAAATTGCTCGACCATTTTTCCAAACGCGGCATCCCCTATGACAAGCAGGCCGCGGCCACGCCCGCGGTGCGGATTGGCGATCTGGTCGTCACGGACCTGAGCGCCGATGGCCTTGACGCCGCGTTGAAAGCGGGGGGCTACCCGACCGGCAGCGTGACGCCGGACTGGCCTCGCGCGATGGCAATTTTCGCGGCATTGTTGTTACTCTGGACGCTGTCAGGCGCGACCTATGGGCCGGTCGCGGCGCTCCTGTCGGAATATTTCCCGGCGCGTATCCGCTATTCGTCGCTGTCGATCCCCTATCATATCGGCACTGGTTATTTCGGCGGTTTCCTGCCGCTGGTCAGCCAATATATCGTCGCGCGAACCGGTGATCCCTATGCCGGGCTTTGGTACACATTGGCCGTCGTGGCCCTGGCGCTTACTAGCTGTCTGGTCGCGCTGCCGGAAACCAGAGACCGCCAGCTCGACGCTTAGCACAACCGGGGAATCATCCATGCCACGCGGCGTTGCAAAGCGGGATCTGCCAACCAAGACCTGCCCGGTCTGCCAGCGCCCCTTTGCCTGGCGCAAGAAGTGGGAACGCGACTGGGACAATGTGGTCTATTGTTCCGACCGTTGCCGCAGCGCCCCGCGCCAAGCCTGACACGAAAAAGGCCGCCGCTCCGTTGGGAGCGACGGCCTTTTGTAATCTCTCAGTCGATCAGCGTTCGATGCACATCGCAACGCCCATGCCGCCGCCGATGCACAGGGTCGCCAGACCCTTTTTCGCATCGCGCTTTGCCATTTCATAGAGCAGGGTGGTCAGCACCCGCGCGCCCGACGCGCCGATCGGATGGCCGATGGCGATCGCGCCGCCATTGACGTTGACCTTGGACGCATCCCAGCCCAGTTCCTGACCCACCGACAGCGCCTGCGCGGCAAAGGCTTCATTGGCTTCGATCAGGTCGAGGTCCGCGATCGACCAGCCCGCCTTCTCCAGCGCCTTGCGGCTGGCCGGGGCCGGGCCGATGCCCATGATCGAAGGATCGACACCGCAGGTCGCAAAGCCGGCGATCCGGCCCAAAATGGTCGCGCCGCGCTTCGCAGCGGTATCTGCGGTCATCAGCACCAGTGCGGCGGCGCCATCGTTCAGGCCGCTGGCATTGGCGGCGGTGACGGTGCCGTCCTTCTTGAAGGCAGGCTTCAGCTTCTCCATCGCTTCGATGGTGGCACCGGCGCGGATATATTCGTCGGCATCAACGATGGTGTCGCCCTTGCGGCCCTTGATCGTGACCGGCGCGATTTCGTCGACGAAACGGCCCGATGCCCGTGCGGCTTCGGCCTTGTTCTGGCTGGCGACGGCAAAGATGTCCTGTGCTTCCCGGCTGATCTGATACTTCTCGGCCAGATTTTCCGCGGTGATGCCCATATGATAATTGTTGAAGGCGTCGGTCAGGCCGTCATGGATCATCGTGTCGACCAGGCTGACATTGCCCATCTTGTTGCCCGCGCGCAGATATTGCGCATGGGGAGCAAGCGACATGCTTTCCTGCCCTCCAGCCACCATGATGTTCGCGTCCCCGGCGCGGATCGCCTGAGCCGCCAGTGCAACGGCGCGCAGGCCGGAGCCGCACAGCTGGTTGAGGCCGATCGCGGTGCGCTCGACCGGGATGCCCGCATTGACGGCGGCCTGACGCGCGGGGTTCTGGCCCTGACCGGCGCTCAGCACCTGGCCCAAAATCACCTCGTCCACTTCGTCGGGCGCGACACCGGCCTGCGCCAGCGCGGCGATGATCGCCTGACGGCCCAGTTCATGCGCCGGGGTCGATCCGAACGCGCCCATGAAGCTGCCGACGGCCGTGCGCTTGGCGGCGGTAATGACGATATCTGACAAAGGCTCGATCCTCTATTATTGGGGTCTCTTTTCGCAGGCGCACATAGCATCATCCGCCATGGCTGGAAAGCCATTGGGACAATGGAAACCACAGCGTTTCGCGCGCCTGTCCGCCCACCACCATGCCGACATGACCCAGTTTGAATTGCCAGTCTGTAGCCAATTGGGTCGAAGCGGCGGCAGGGACGATGCGATCCGTCGTCGAGCGGATCGACAGGGTCGGGCAGGCAAGCCCATGTGGATCGACTGTCTGGCCTCCGACACGCCAACGTCCCTCTCCGCTGGCGTTACCGGCATAAAGGTCATCGAACAGATCGCGTCCCGCCGCATAGGTCAGCGGCGGCCCGCCATTGGCCCAATCCTCCACTGCCATAAAGGCGCGCTCTCCGTCCGATCCCGCCGCTACATCGGCAAAAGCGGCGAATTTGCGGATCGTGCGGGCCGGGTCCATCGCCCAGAAACCCGATTGCAGCACCTCCATCGGCACATAGCCCAGCCGATCGCACATGGGCTTGGCTCCGCGCCACAGGGCGCTGATTTCCTGCCGGTCGGCATCGCTGAAACCGTCGAATCGCCAGGGCGAAGCGATCGTCGCCACCGCCCGCATCGGGTGCAGCATGGCAGCGCCCAGCGCCAACGTGCCGCCCAGGCAATAGCCCACCAATATGGGGGGGCGCGGCAGGGAGGCTATCAATGGCAAAAGCCGGTTCGTGATGTGGCCATCCAGCCCCATCATCGCATCCTGAGCCGACGGACTGCCCCAGTCGACGAGCCAGGCGTCATGTCCTGCTGCAGCCATGTGGCGCAGCAAAGATCGGCGTTCGGACAGGTCCAGCACCTGCGGCGGATTTATGAGCGAGGGTACGAAAACCACCGGCGCGCGGCCATTATCAACACCATAGCGCAGCAACCGCGCGCTGCCGACCTGCACCATGCTGGCGGGGGCAGGCGGGGGGGGAGGGCGCTGCGCCTGTTGATAACGGCGCAGGCCGATGAAGGCGCGTTTGCGCAGCTCTGGATCGCCCTCTGTTTCGCGCCATAAAATGTTGAGAAAAAGGGGTAAAGGCCTTGGGCCATGTTGCGGTGCGGCAACGCCCTGTGCTATTGAGGAGTGTGCAGGTGCGGGAGAGGTGTCCATGGCCAAATCTAAAGCGGCTAATGAATCAGAGCCGGTGGTTATCAAGAAATACGCTAACCGGCGGCTTTATAACACCGAAACGTCCAGTTACATCACCCTTGATCTGTTGTCGCAGATGACGCGCGAGGGCCGCGAGTTCACTGTGGTTGATGCCAAGAGCGGCGAGGACATTACCCATAATGTCCTGACCCAGATCATCATGGAAGAAGAACAGCGCGGCGAAAATATGCTGCCGGTCAATTTCCTGCGTCAGCTGATCTCCATGTATGGCGATTCGATGCAATCGATGGTGCCGCAATATCTCGAAGCGTCGATGGATGCGTTCCGCAAGAACCAGTTGCAGTTTCAGGAAGCGATGCAGGGCGCATTCGGCGGCGGCCCACTGGCCGAGATCGCCAAGCGCAACATGCAGATGTTCGAAGCGGCGACCAGCGCGTTCAA
Organism: Sphingobium sp.; assembly: GCA_023266575.1. Taxonomy (GTDB): domain Bacteria; phylum Pseudomonadota; class Alphaproteobacteria; order Sphingomonadales; family Sphingomonadaceae; genus Sphingobium. The sequence goes on along the minus strand of JAHFPV010000005.1, from coordinate 120,518 downwards.
GGGCGCTGGCGGGCTGATGCCGGGTGTCCCCGGTATGCCGGGTATGCCCGGTGTGGCGACCCCGGCCGAAGCCGAAAAGGACGATGAGATCGCGGTGCTGAAGGCGCAGCTTGCCGCGCTCAACGCCAAGATCGACAAGCTGGGCTGAACCCCAATGGCAAAGGCCGACCGGCTGGAACGACTGGACGTGCGGCGGGTCGAGCTGGAAGCCGACTATGACGCGGCGCTGATCGCGGCGCTTCAGGTCACGGCAGGCGGGGTTTGGGGCCTGTTCGACCATAAGCCTGACCGGCAGGCGCGTGCCAAGGCCGCGCCGGTCGTCGCGGCGCTGGATGAACTGGCCGCCGATATCGACAATCTGCGCGATCAATTGGGGCTGGAGCCGTTTGCGCTGCACCAGTCCTTTCTCGCCGCACGCGGCCCGGTGGCGTCTGACGCGCCGGGCGAGCCAAAACAGGCGCGGGCCTGGCTCGAAAAACTGGGTGTCGCCGTTAGCTGAACACCAATGTGCGTCGGGGGTGGACGGGGACAGCGCGCATGGCCTATTGCGCGCCGATCCATTCCCTACAGCAGGCAAGCCATTCCCGTGAAACATGCCCTTTCCATCACCCGCGAGCAGGATTTCTCCGCCTGGTATCAGGCCGTCATTTCGGAGGCTGACCTGGCCGAAGAAAGCGGCGTGCGCGGCTGCATGGTCATCCGGCCATGGGGCTATGGCATTTGGGAACGGATCCAGACCCTGCTCGACGCGCGGATCAAGGCGACCGGGCATGAAAATTGCTATTTCCCGCTGTTCATCCCGCTCTCCTATTTCGAGAAGGAAGCCGAGCATGTCGACGGCTTCGCCAAGGAAATGGCGGTCGTCACCCATCACCGGCTGATCCAGAAGGACGGCAAGCTGGTCCCCGATCCCGAAGCGAAGCTGGAGGAGCCGCTGGTCGTGCGCCCCACATCGGAAACGGTGATCGGCGCGGCCTTCAGCCGCTGGGTCCAGTCATGGCGCGACCTGCCTGTCCTCATCAACCAGTGGGCCAATGTCGTGCGCTGGGAAATGCGCACCCGCATGTTCCTGCGCACGACCGAATTTCTCTGGCAGGAAGGCCACACCGCCCACGCCACCGTCGATGAGGCGATGGAAGAGACGATGAAGATGCTGGAAGTCTATCGCAGCTTTGCCGAGGATTGCGTCGCGATGCCGGTCGTCGCGGGCGAGAAGCCAGAAAATGAACGCTTCCCCGGCGCGGTCGCCACCTACTCAATCGAAGCGATCATGCAGGACGGCAAGGCGTTGCAGGCAGGCACGTCGCATTTTCTGGGCACGACGTTTAGCCAAGCGCAGAATATCAAATATCAGAATGCCGAAGGGCAACAGGAGCTGGCGCAGACGACCAGCTGGGGCATGTCCACCCGCATGATCGGCGGCCTGATCATGGTCCATGGCGACGATGACGGGCTGCGCGTCCCACCGCGCGTTGCGCCCTATCAGATCGTCGTGGTGCCGATGCTGCGCGACACCGACGAGGACGCCGCAATCGTCGATTATTGCGCCGATCTGGTGGCACAGCTGAACGCGCTGGACGTGTTCCGTGAGCCGGTGCGGGCGCTGCTCGACCGTCGCCCGGCGAAGGCGGCGACCAAGCGCTGGGGCTGGGTCAAGAAGGGCGCGCCGATCGTGATCGAGGTTGGGCCGCGTGACGTTGCAAACGGCATGGTTTCATGGTTCCGACGCGACGAACTGTATCGTGAGGATGGCAAGTTAAATTCGGTTCTTTCAAAAAAGGAAACCTTCGTGGCAGGTGTCACTGTTACACTTGGCCAAATCCAAGATTCATTGTTCGCCGATGCCAAGGCGCGTCTCGACGGCAGCATCGACAAGTCGATCACCGACATTGATGCGCTCAAGGCCTATTTCAATGCCAGTGCCAAGCCCGGCTGGGCGCTGGTGCAATGGGCAAAACCGACCGGCGAGGCGCTGGAGAAGGTGGTGCAGTGGCTCAAGGGCGAGAAGCTGACGCTGCGCAATGTGCCCAATGATGCGGAGGCCGCTGACGGGGTGTGCGTGTTTACCGGCGAGACGGCGGTCGAGCGGGTGCTGGTGGGGCGGAGTTATTAAACGGGCAAAATCCCCTCCCGCAGGCGGGAGGGGCAGCGAGACTTTATGAGCCAAAGGCGAATTTAGTCGCAGCGAGGTGGGCATGTAGCGAGGTTGCGCTCGCCCACCCCCTAGCCCCCTCCCGCCTGCGGGAGGGGGAACTGGAAATTACAGCACATATTTACTTAGGTCGGTGTCGTGCGCGATCGCGCTCAACTGCTTCTCCACATAGGCAGCGTCGATCACCAGCGTTTCGCCGCGACGGTCCTCCGCCTCGAAACTCACATCCTCCAGCAGCTTTTCCATCACCGTCTGGAGCCTGCGGGCGCCGATATTTTCGACTTCGCCATTCACCTCGGCGGCGATGCGGGCGACCGCGCGGATGCCGTCTGGCGTCAGGTCGATCGTCACTTCCTCGGTCGCCAGCAGCGCGCGATATTGCGCGACGAGGCTCGCCTTGGTGTCGGAGAGGATCGCGACGAAATCCTCCTCGGTCAGCGCCTTTAGCTCAACGCGGATCGGCAGGCGGCCCTGGAGTTCGGGCAGCAGGTCGCTGGGCTTGGCGACGTGGAACGCGCCGGACGCGATGAAGAGAATATGGTCGGTCTTGAGCGGGCCATATTTGGTCGAGACGGTCGTGCCTTCGATCAGGGGTAGCAGGTCGCGCTGCACGCCCTCGCGGCTGACGGACCCGCCGCGCACATCGCTGACCGCGATCTTGTCGATCTCGTCGAGGAACACGATGCCATTTTGTTCGGCGCTGGTGATGGCGACGCGGGCGACGTCATCCTGATCCAGCCGCTTGTCCTGCTCTTCCTCGACCAGTTTGTCCCACGCATCGGCGACGCGCATCTTGCGGCGCTTCTTCTGCTGCTGGCCAAACGCCTTGGACATCATGTCGGACAGGTTGATCATACCGACCTGACCGCCCATGCCGGGGATTTCCATCGGCATGGAGGGGCTGTCGGCGACTTCCACCTCGACCTCGACATCGTTCATCTGATGCTGTTCGATCTTCTGGCGGAAGGAGAGGCGGGTGGCCTCGCTGGCTTCCTTGCCGGTCAATGCGTCGAGCAGGCGGCCCATGGCGGCCTCGGACGCGGCCTCGCGCACGGCTTCGCGGCGGCGGTCCTTTTCCAGGCGCACGGCTTCCTCGACCAGATCACGGACGATCTGCTCGACGTCGCGACCCACATAGCCGACTTCGGTGAATTTTGTCGCTTCGACCTTCACGAACGGGGCGTCGGCCAATTTGGCAAGGCGACGGCTGATCTCCGTCTTGCCGCAGCCGGTCGGCCCGATCATCAGGATATTTTTGGGCGTCACCTCGTCGCGCAAATCATCGGGCAGGTGCTGGCGACGCCAGCGGTTGCGCAGGGCGACAGCAACGGCGCGCTTGGCGTCGTGCTGGCCGATGATATGCGCGTCCAATGCGGCGACGATGGCTTTTGGGGTCAGATTGTCGTTCATTTCGGTCCTTCTCCCCTCCCTTCAGGGAGGGGTCGGGGGAGGGCATGTCGAGGAACGCCGTTACAGGCCCTCCCCTAACCCCTCCCGCAAGCGGGAGGGGGATTCAAGCAGCGCTGTCCAGCGTTTCGATGGTCAGCTGATCATTGGTATAGACGCAGATGTCCGCCGCCACGGCCATGGCCTTGCGCGCCAGCGTCTCCGCGTCCGCTTCATAATCCACCAGCGCACGGGCAGCCGCGAGGGCGAAATTGCCGCCCGATCCGATCGCGGCTACGCCGTTCACCGGCTCCAGCACATCGCCATTGCCGGTCAGGATCAGGGTCACATCCTTGTCCGCGACGATCATCATCGCTTCCAGGTTCCGCAGATATTTGTCGGTGCGCCAGTCCTTGGCTAATTCCACGGCGGATCGCATCAGCTGGCCATTGTGGCGCTCCAGCTTCGCCTCCAGCCGCTCGAACAGGGTGAAGGCGTCGGCCGTGGCCCCGGCAAAGCCGCCGATGACGCTGCCGTCATGCAGGCGGCGCACCTTGCGGGCGTTGGGTTTCATCACCGTCTGGCCCATGGAAACCTGACCGTCGCCAGCGACGACGACCTTTCCATTCTTGCGTACGGACATGATGGTGGTGCCATGCCAGACCGGCATGGCGCTGCTGTTATGGTCGTTCATGGGGCGGCATATGGGACGCTGTGCCGTGTGGTGCAAGTCACCTCAGCAGCGACGACGAAGCGTTGCATTTTGGCGACAATATTCTGACAATTCGTTCAGGAACAAATGTCGATCAATTGACATTGTGCATCGCAACATCAATCATCAGTATCCGCATTTACGGGGGGACTCGCATGACTCTCAAGGCCAGAGCACAGGAAAAGGTCGAGCGCGCGGGCATTTCCAACTATAGTTTCGATCATGACGTGTTGGTCATGTGTGGTGTGCGCTACACGATCGAAGCCTGCAACTGTGGCGAACCGGGGTGCGACGGCGTCCGTCTGCGGAAAAATGCGACAGCCATCGGGCGCGTGTTGCAATAATTCACCGACTATTGGTCAGCGCATTGCGTCTTTCCCGGCGCGACCCACGGACTCGATATCGCGACCCACACCCTGCACCGTGTTGCACGCGGCCAGCGTGGCCAAGATCACCGGGAACAGCGCTTTACGCATCAATCCGTCACTCCATATTTGCGGCGGGACCGTTTTAAGCGCGTGCGCGACGCAGTGCAAAGGCGCAATTTGCGGGACGGGATGCCCCCGCGCTTGACAGGGCGCGCCAGCGATGCCAATGGCCGCCTCCTCCTTACAAGGGGCGCGTAGCTCAGTGGTAGAGCACACCCTTCACACGGGTGGGGTCGCAGGTTCAATCCCTGCCGCGCCCACCATGGCAGAGCGCCATGGCCGGGACAGATTATTTCCCTCCATTGATCTTTTCAGTCTCATCGGGCTAATCATTGCCCTTGATCCGGCGTCCCGTGCGGTCGCCGACCTGAAAGGATGTCGATGCCTCCCTATTGGAAATCCGGCGCAGCGTTTGGCGCGCTGCTCATGCTGTCCGCCACGCCTGTCATGGCGCAGGAGACGCTGACGCTCGAACGGGTCTTTGCCAGCCCCGACCTGGCCGGGCCGCAGCCGCGCGCGCTCAAATTGTCGCCCGATGGGTCGCTCGTTACCCTGCTAAAGCCCCGCGCGGATGAGAAGGAGCGGCTCGACCTGTGGGCGATCGACACACGCACAGGCAAGCAGCGGATGCTGGTCGATTCGCGTAAGACGGGGAGCGGCGCAGCCCTGTCCGAAGCGGAAAAGATGCAGCGGGAGCGGGACCGCTCGGTTGCGGGCAGCAGCGGCATTACCAGCTATGACTGGTCACCCGATGGCAAGAGCATTTTGGTGCCGGTCGATGGCGATCTCTACCTGGCTGCTCTGGATGGCAAGGTGCAGCGGCTGACCGATACGCCCGATGGTGAACTGAATGGCGTGGTCAGCACCAACGGCGGGTTCGTGTCCTTCGTTCGCGGGGGCAATCTGTTCGTACAGCCCATCGGTGGGGCGGAACGGCAGGTGACGCAGGGGGCCAGCGATACCGTCAGTTGGGGTGTCGCCGAATTTGTCGCGCAGGAGGAAATGGACCGGCGGACCGGCTATTGGTGGTCGCCCGACGATGCCCTGATTGCGGTCGCGCGGGTGGATGAAAGCCCGGTCGGCATAGTCACCCGCACCGCGATCGGCGGGGAGGGGACGAAGGTTTATCAGCAGCGCTACCCCGCCGCCGGGACACCCAATGCGATCGTCGATCTCTATGTCATGAAGCCGGACGGGTCGGGGCAGGTGAAGGTCGATCTGGGGTCGGATCGCGACATTTATCTGGCGCGGGTCGATTGGGCGAAGGATGGCCGGACGCTCTATGTCCAGCGCGAGACGCGCGACCAGAAGCGGCTCGACCTGCTGGCGGTCGATCCGTTTACCGGCAAGGCGAAGATCGTCCTCGCTGAAACGGCCAAAAGCTGGATCAACCTCAGCGACAATTTCCATCCGCTGGCTGGCGGCGATTTCCTTTGGTGGTCGGAAAAAAGCGGCCATGGCCATCTCTACCGGGTTCACGACGGCAAATGGACGGCGCTGACCAGCGGCGACTGGGAGGTCAAAACGCTGGTGGCGGTCGATGAGAAGGCCGGGCTAGTCTATTTCACTGGCAATCGCGAAACCCCGCTGGAGCAGCAGCTGTACAGCGCGCCGATCGGCAAGGCCGCTGCGCCGCGTCAGATCACGACCAGCGGCTGGTGGAATGACGCGGTGATGGATGGCGCGGCAAGCCGGGTCGTCATCACCCGCCAGAATAGCGACCAGCCCAAGCAGGTCTATCTGGCCGACAGTAGTGGCAAGCAATTGCAATGGTTGTCGGAAAACGCGCTGAAGGGTGATCATCCCTATGCGCCCTATCTGGCGAGCCATGTCAAAACCCGCTTCGGCACGATCAGGGCCAAGGACGGCACGACGCTCTATACCAAGATCATGACCCCGCCGATCGAACCGGGCAAACGCTATCCTGTGTTCATGATCCATTATGGCGGGCCGGGCGGCGGGCGGCAGGTGATGAACACCTGGTCCGGGGCGCTGAACCAATATCTGGTCGATCGGGGCTGGATCGTCTTTGCGGTCGACAATCGCGGCACGCCCGATCGTGGCAAGGCGTTCGAGGATCATCTCTATCGCGCCATGGGGACGGTCGAGGTGGCGGACCAACTGGCTGGCGTGGATTGGCTCAAGGCCCAGCCGTTCGTCGATCCCAAGCGGATTGCGACCTATGGCTGGTCTTACGGTGGCTATATGTCGCTGAAGCTTCTGGAGAAGGCACCGGGCATATTCGCGGCGGCGGTCGCGGGCGCGCCGGTGACGAAGTGGGAACTCTACGACACCCATTATACTGAACGCTATCTGGGGATGCCGCAGGACAAGGCCAGCGCCTATCCCGCGTCCGGCGCGATCGAGGAGGCGGTGAAGATCAGCGATCCTTTGCTGCTGATCCACGGCATGTCCGACGATAATGTGGTGTTCGACAATGCCACCGCGTTGATGGCGAAGATGCAGGGCGCGGCAGTGCCGTTCGAGATGATGGCCTATCCGGGCCAGACCCACCGCGTCGGCGGGCCGGGGATCAGCGTTCATCTGTGGCGCACGATCGAGGATTTCCTGGCGCGGCGCGGCGTGTCGCCTGACGCAACCAAGCCATAGGCGGCAAGGACGTTGCCGCATCCCGGCAACGTCCAGCGTCAAAAGCTGGCCTTTCGCGCAACAAACGGCTTGCCACTGGACAAATGGCGCAACGCCGCTATGGCGCGCACTTCCGTTATATCTGCATCGGAGTGGAGTGTTCAGTCATGGGTTACAGGGTCGTCGTCGTAGGTGCCACCGGGAATGTGGGCCGCGAAATGCTGACCATTCTCGCCGAGCGCGAGTTCCCGATTGACGAGATCGCCGCGGTCGCATCGTCGCGCTCGCAGGGGCTGACCGTCGATTTCGGTGACAGCGGCAAGACGATCAAATGCCAGAATATCGAACATTTCGACTTTACCGGCTGGGACATCGCCCTGTTCGCCGCGGGCAGCGGCCCGACGGCTGAATATGCGCCCAAGGCGGCAGCGGCCGGCTGCGTCGTGATCGACAATAGCTCGCTCTACCGCATGGACCCGGACGTGCCGCTGATCGTGCCCGAAGTGAACCCAGACGCGATCGACGGCTATAAGAAGAAGAATATCATCGCCAACCCCAACTGCTCGACCGCGCAGATGGTGGTGGCTTTGAAGCCGCTGCATGACGCCGCGATCATCAAGCGCGTGGTCGTCTCGACCTATCAGTCGGTGTCCGGTGCGGGCAAGGCTGGCATGGACGAGCTGTTCGAGCAGTCGCGCAACATCTTCGTAGGCGATCCGGCCGAAGCCAAGAAGTTCACCAAGCAGATCGCCTTCAACGTGATCCCGCATATCGACGTTTTCCTGGACGATGGGTCGACCAAGGAAGAATGGAAGATGGTCGCGGAAACCAAGAAGATCCTCGATCCCAAGATCAAGCTGACCGCCACCTGCGTGCGCGTGCCGGTGTTCGTGGGTCACTCCGAAGCGATCAACATCGAGTTCGAGAAGGAAATCAGCGCCAAGGAAGCGCAGGATATCCTGCGTGAAGCCCCCGGCATCATGCTGGTCGATAAGCGCGAGGATGGTGGCTACATCACTCCGATTGAATGTGTCGGTGACTTCGCGACCTTCATCAGCCGCGTGCGTGAGGACCCGACGGTCGACAGCGGCATTTCGCTTTGGTGCGTCAGCGACAATCTGCGCAAGGGCGCGGCGCTGAACGCGGTGCAGATCGCCGAACTGCTGGGCCGTCGCCACCTCAAGAAGGGCTGAGCCTGCTTCCTTGCGGTCATGCTATCATGATGATAGCATGACCGCATGGGCCAGGTTCTTATCCGCAATCTCGACGACAGCCTGATCGCGGCCTATCGCGAACTTGCGGCGCGTAACCAGCGTTCACTGGAAGCGGAACTGCGTGAAGCGCTGACGCGCGGGCGACCGATGACAAGTGAGCGCCTGCACGCGACGCTCGCGCGCCTCGAAACCATCCGTGCGATGACTCCGAAACATGTCCGGCAGACACCTGCCGAAGATTTGCTCCGGGATGATGATCGCCGCTGATGCTGGTGGTGGATACCAGCGTGGCGGCCCGCTGGGTCGTCGGTAGCGACGATCCGGCGATGTCTGCTGAAACGACCGTGGCGCTTACGCTGCTGCCGCTTCGGCTGATCGCGCCGGACCTGCTGACCGCCGAACTCGCCAACGTGATGTGGAAGAAGGTGCGCGCGCAGGAAATTGATGCAGCACAGGCGCGCGAAGCCGTGGCGATCCTGCCCGATCTTGTCGACCTGATCCCGACCGGACAACTGGCCGATCGAGCGATGGCGATCAGTCTGGCACTGGACCACCCCGCCTATGACTGCTTCTTTCTCGCCACCGCCGAGATGCTGGAAACGGTTATGGTCACCGCTGACCGCAGGCTGGTCCGGCGCTGTGCTGACACGCCTTTTGCAGCGCTGGTTTCGGCGTTGATGGATCGCTCTTCCTGGGCGGAATGACAGGATAGCGCTCTTGCGCCGCCGCGCCTGACGCCATATCGGCAAGCGCCGCCGCTGTGTAAGGATTTGCCCCGATGACCGACCTGCCGATCGAACGCCATGAGATCAAAGGTTTCGATGGCCTGCCGATCACGGTGCATATGGTGGGGGAGGGTCGGGATCTTGTGTTGATCCACGGCTATTTCTCCAATGCCTACACTAACTGGATTCGTTACGGTCATGCCGCAAAACTGGTCGAGGCCGGTTTTCGCCTGATCATGCCGGACCTGCGCGGTCATGGGGAGAGCGGGAAGCCGCATGACATTTCCGCCTATCCGCCCGATGCGCTGACCGATGACGGGCTGGCTTTGGTCGAGCAGCTTGGGCTGACCGACTATGATCTGGGTGGCTATTCGCTGGGTGCGCGGACGAGTGTGCGGATGCTGGCGCGCGGGGCTGCGCCGCGGCGGGTCATCCTGGCGGGCATGGGGTTGCGCGGGCTGGTGCAGACGCTCGACAAGGGCGGCTATTACAAGAATGTCCTCAACAACCTTGGCACGTTCGAGCGTGGCACGTCGGAATGGATGACCGAGGCGTTCCTCAAGACCACCAAGGGCGATCCGGTGGCGATGCTGCATATCCTGAACACCTTTGTCGATACGCCGCGCGAGACGATCGCTGCCATTCAGCAGCCGACCGAGATTATCTGCGGTGCGGACGATCGGGATAATGGCGTGGCGCAGGAACTGGCCGACCTGCTGCCCAATGGTCGCTATGTCGAAATACCGGGCAATCATATGAACGCCGTCACCCGTAAGGAAATGGGGCAGGCGATGGTCGATTTCCTGACTGCTTGACTGTATCGCCCGGCCAAGTCACCTTCCCTTCATAAGTCTATGAGGGGAATTCCCATGAAAATCGCCATCTCGCTTGCCGCACTTGCGGCCGCGCTTACTGCATCGCCTGTTCTTGCCCAGCAGGCTCCTGCGCCGACCGCAGCTGAGGCCGAAGCCTTCCTCGCCAAGGCGGAAAAGGCGATGTTCGATCATTCGCTGATCTCCAGCCGTGCCGACTGGGTCAATTCCACCTATCTGAGCGATGATAGCGACGCGGTCGCCGCTTATTTCGGGGCGATCCGCACGTCGATGAATGTCGATTATGCGCTGGAAGCCGCCAAATATGCGACCGCGCCGGGCCTGTCAGTGGAAACCAAGCGCCGCTTGGACCTGTTGCGCACTGCGCTGACGCTGCCCGCGCCGACTGCGCCGGGCGCGGCGCAGGAGTTGAACGATCTGGCGACCCGACTCCAGTCCGCCTATGGCAAGGGCAGGGGAACACTGAAAGGTCAGCCGATCAACGGCAGCGACATTGAAGAGCAGATGGGGAATAACCGCAACCCCGAAGAACTGAAGGAAATGTGGGTCAGCTGGCACGACAATGTCGGCGCGCCGATGCGCGGCGATTATGCCAAGCTGGTCGATATCGCCAATGCCGGGGCCAAGGAATTGGGCTTTGCCGATACCGGCGCGATGTGGCGGTCCAAATATGACATGCCCGCCGATGATTTCGCCAAGCTGACCGACAAGATATGGGCAGAGGTCAAGCCGCTCTATGACCAGCTGCATTGCTACACCCGCACCAAGCTGAACGAGAAATATGGCGATGCGGTGCAGCCTGCATCCGGTCCGATCCGTGCCGACCTTCTCGGCAATATGTGGGCGCAATCCTGGGGCAATATCTATGATGTCGTGGCGCCCAAAGGGGCGGGCGATCTGGGTTATGATGTGGGCGAATTGCTGAAGGCCAAGGGCTATGTGGAAACCCGCCCCGGTCAGGTCGATACGCCCGACACGCCCGAACAGCAGCGGCGCGGCTATTGGGAAAAGCAGATGTTCAAGATTGGCGAGGGTTTCTATTCCTCGCTGGGCTTTGCGCCGCTGCCCGCGACCTTCTGGGACCGGACCCAGTTCATCAAGCCGCTGGACCGCGAAGTCGTCTGCCATGCGTCGGCCTGGGACCTGGACAACAAGGACGATATTCGCGTCAAAATGTGTACGAAGGTCAATAGCGACGACTTCGTGACCATCCATCACGAACTGGGCCATAATTATTACCAACGCGCCTATCAGAAGCAGAAGCCGCTCTATCTGGACGGCGCCAATGATGGCTTCCATGAAGCGATCGGCGATTTTGTCGCTTTGTCGATCACGCCGGACTATCTGGTGAAGATCGGCCTGCTGGATGCTGCCAAGGTGCCGGGACCGGACAAGGACATCGGCCTGTTGCTGCGGCAGGCTATGGACAAGGTCGCTTTCCTGCCCTTTGGCCTGCTGGTCGACAAGTGGCGCTGGGGTGTGTTCAATGGCACGATCCCACAGAGCCAGTATGAAAAGGGCTGGACGGACCTGCGTCGCCAATATCAGGGCATCGTCCCGCCCGTGTCCCGCGATGAAACGAAGTTCGACGCGGGCGCCAAATTCCATATTCCGGGCAACACGCCCTATACCCGCTATTTTCTGGCAGGCATTTTGCAACAACAATTCTATGAAGCGGCCTGCAAACAGGCGGGCTGGAAGGGGCCGCTCCACCGCTGTTCCTTCTATGGAAACAAGGACGTAGGGGCCAAACTCAACGCGATGCTGGAAATGGGCGCGTCCAAGCCCTGGCCCGATGCGTTGCAGGCCTTTACCGGCACGCGCGAGATTTCGGGCCAGGCGATGACCGCCTATTTCGCGCCGTTGCAGAAATGGCTGGTCCAGCAGAATAAGGGCAAGTCTTGCGGCTGGTAATGCCCAAGTAAAGTCAGTAAAGGCCCCACCCGTGGACCCGGCGATCATCATCATTGCTTTGCTCTTCTTCACCAGCGTCATCATGGCGCTGGCGATGGGGGTGGCGTGGTTACACTTCGGGCGGCAGCGGCATGTGTTGAGCTGGGCGCTGTCCTATTGTGCGGCGATGATCCAGTGGATCGCCAATGCTGGTGGCATCGCCTTGAAAAGCGGGCCACTGATGGCGCTAGCGGCGAGTTGCATCGTCGTCAGCGGCACGCTGGTTCTGGTCGGCGTTCGCCAGCGATCGACGCAAAAAATCCCATGGCGATTAATAATTGGCGCTGGTTGCGTGGCGGCGGCAGGCGGCATCTATGCAGCATTGACCCACGATCGATCGCTTCAGGGCATGATTGTGCCGGGTTATGTCGGCATCTTGATGCTCTGTTCGGCCGCCTCGCTCTGGCCGCAGGGACGGCGGTTCAATGCACCTGAGATCGCGTTTTTCACGATGTTCCTGCTGTTCGCGCTGTTTCAGTCTGCGCTTGCCATCAGTGCCGCTGCCGATCTGGGGCGGGCACCCGGCGCAGGGCTTGCGGCGTATCGGGCCATATTGGGCCTTGGCCTGCCATCCATCTATGTCGGCACTGGCGTGGCTGCTGTCATGGTCGTGGCTGGCGATCTGGCGCACCAGTTGCGGCGGCAGATGCGGCATGATCCGCTGACCAACGTTCTCAACCGGCGCGGACTGGATGAGGCGGCGGCGCGCGCCATCGCCAATGCCCGGCGTTACAACCGGCCGCTGGCGCTGGTGGTGTGCGATCTTGACGGGTTCAAGGCACTGAATGACGGCCATGGCCATATCGCAGGCGACGCCGCCCTGCGCGGCTTTGCCCAGTTGCTGACCAGTGCGGTACGGCGCGGCGACATCGTAGCGCGCATGGGCGGCGATGAATTCGGCCTGCTGCTGGTGGAAACCGAGGCAGCGGCGGCGGCTGACGTCATGGAGCGGGTGCGCGCGGAAATAACATGCCTGATCCTGCCCAATGCCCCACGCGCGCAACTCCGCGCCAGTTTCGGCGTGGCGGAATTGCAGGCAGGCGACGAGAAACTGGACGACATGGTCGCTCGCGCCGACGCTGCGCTCTACAATGCCAAGCGCGACGGCAAGGACCGTGTCGCTATCTGGCGCAACGCGGCCTGAGCCTTTTCTTGTCGGGATTTCCGAGCCGTGAAATGATCCATTTCACTCGAAATCCCTCTTATCGGAATGGCGGTTCGTTGAACGCGCGCAGCTTGCGGCTGTGCAACTTCGCGCCCCCTTCACGGAGCAACTCGCAGGTCATGAGGCCGACGCGCAAATGGCTGGCAATCGCTTCTTCATAGAAGCGATTGGCCTGGCCGGGCAGCTTGAGTTCGCCGTGGATCGGTTTGTCGGATACGCACAGCAGCGTGCCGTAGGGGACGCGAAACCGATAGCCTTGCGCCGCGATGGTCGCCGATTCCATGTCGATGCCGACTGCTCGCGACAGGCTGAAGCGCAGGGCCGAGCTGGAATAGCGCAATTCCCAGTTGCGATCGTCGGTGGTGACCACGGTGCCGGTGCGTAGGCGGCGCTTGAAATCCTCCGGGTCGCGACCGCCCAATACCGCTTCTGCCGCCTGCGCCATCGCCACCTGCACTTCGGCGATGGCCGGGACCGGGATTTCGGGCGGGAGCATGGCGTCCAGCACCTTGTCATCGCGCAGATAGGCGTGCGCCAGCACATAGTCGCCGATCCGCTGGCTGGGCCGCAGCCCGCCGCAATGGCCGATCATCAGCCAGGCTTCGGGCCGCAACACGGCTAGATGATCGCAGATCGTCTTGGCATTGGATGGGCCGACGCCGATATTGACCAGCGTGATGCCGCTGCCGTCGGGCGCGATCAGATGATAGGCCGGCATCTGATGCTTGCGCCAGGCGCTGTCGGCGATCATCTGCGCCGGATCGGCCGTTTCCGGGGTCACATAGACGCCGCCTGCGCCCGACAGCGCGGTGAAGCGGCTACCCTCCCGCTGTAATTCCGCGCAGGCCCAGGCGACAAATTCATCCACATAGCGATGATAGTTGGTGAACAGGATGTAGCTTTGCACATGATCGGCAGGCGTGCCGGTGTAATGTTTGAGGCGCGCCAGCGAAAAGTCCGTGCGCAATCCATCGAACAGCGCCAGCGGCCGATCGCCATCAGCATCGGGCATGAAGAGGCCATCGGCAATCTCGTCGCCAATCTCGGCCAGTTCGGTCGTGGGGAAGTAGCGCGCCAGTTCGGTCGGCGGGGTGCCGTCGAGCGCGCCCATGTCAAGCCCGTCCAGCACATAAGGGAAGGGGATTTGCTGGTGGCTCAGCCCGGTTTCAATCTCCACCCCATAGTCGCGGACGAGCAAGTCGATCTGTTCGGCGAGATAATCGGCGAACATCGCGGGACGGGTAACCGTGGTGACGTATCTACCGGGTTTGGACAGGCGGGCGAAGGAGCGGCCCGGCGGCGGTGCGTCGCTGTCCCCATGATAGGTGATGCGCAATTCAGGATAGCAGAAACGCTGGTCGTGCCTTGCCTGGGGCGGGGGTATGCTGCCGTCGCGGCCATAGGCGCGCATGGCGTCGCGCAATGTGTCGATGGATGTCTGGTAGAGGCGGTCCAGTTGCGCGACCGTGGCGCTGCCGATGCTTTGTGTCATCGCCCCCTGTTACCGCAGTTGCATGACGGAGGAAAGTCGGCGCGCGATCAAAAACGCGCGCCGACGCCCGAAATCAGAGCTGGCCCAGCATATGGTCGGCCGACGACAGCTTGAAGTCGCCGGGTGCCTCAACATTGAGTTCGGCGACGACACCGTCCTTGACGATCATCGAGAAGCGCTGGCCGCGCTGGCCCAGGCCGAATTTGCTGCCATCCATGGTCAGGCCCACCGCTTTTGCGAAATCGCCATTGCCATCGGCCAGCATCGTCACCTTGCCATCGGCGCCGGCAGACTTGCCCCATGCACCCATGACGAAGGCGTCGTTGACGGCGGTACAGGCGATTTCATCGACGCCCTTGTCCTTGAGCGCGTCGGCCTTTTCGATGAAGCCGGGCAGATGCTTGGCCGAACAGGTTGGCGTGTAGGCACCCGGAACGGAAAAAAGCGCGACCGTACGGCCCGCGAAATAGTCATCCGACGCCACGGACTCCGGGCCATCCTCGGTCATTTTCGTGAAGGTCGTGCTGGGAAGGCGGTCGCCTTTGGTAATGGTCATGCATCGTCTCCTGAAACTCACGAAGGCGCAGGTCGTTGCTGGCGGGCGCACTGTCAAGAGCCGGGATAGAATATGCCGCCTGATCCTTGGCATCATCCTGTCTTTGTCTATATTCCGATGATGGACCAGACGACTTTCTTTGGCGGGCATTTTCTGCTGGCGCTTCCCGGCATGGCTGATCTGCGCTTCGACCATAGCGTGATCGCGCTGTGCGTCCATGACTCCGACGGCGCGATGGGCATTGCGGTCGGGGAGGAGATGGAGGGGGTGAGCCTGCATGGCCTGCTCGACAGTTTCGAAATCGACGGCAGCGCGATTCCCGACAGGCCAGTGCTGCGCGGCGGTCCGGTCGAGCCGCGGCGCGGTTTCGTTCTCCATTCGCTCGACTGGTCGGGTCAGGATATGGTGCAGGTCGGCGGGCAATGGGGATTGTCCGGCTCGCTCGATATATTGAAGGCGATTGCACAGGGGCGGGGGCCAAGCCGCTATCTCGTCGCGCTGGGCTATGCCGGATGGGGGCCGGGACAGCTGGAACGCGAGATGACGAGCGACAGCTGGTTCCTGGCACCTGGCAATGCGGATCTGCTGTTCGACGTCCCGACGCATCGTAAATGGGCCGCATCCTATGCGGCGGCCGGCGTTGATGCGTCACATCTGGTCCGAGGCGCCGGGTCGGCCTGACGCGGCTTTCGATGGCCATTAGCGTTAGCACATAAAGAAATCTTTATATTGAGTTGCCACGGGCGGCGGCGGTTGGTAAAGCGCTTGCCATCGCCGCCGCCCGGACTTTTTTCCAGCGGTACAGGCATCATTTCAAGTTTACGGAGACACGACCGTGGCCACCGCTTCCGCCACCCTGGCGCAGGATTATGTGATCGCCGATATCGCCCTGGCCGATTTCGGCCGCAAGGAAATGGATATCGCCGAAACCGAAATGCCGGGCCTGATGGCCCTGCGCGCGGAATTCGGCCCGTCGCAGCCGCTGAAAGGCGCGCGCATCACCGGCTCGCTGCATATGACGATCCAGACCGCCGTGCTGATCGAAACGCTGACTGCGCTGGGCGCGCAGGTTCGCTGGGCGACCTGCAACATCTATTCAACGCAGGACCATGCCGCCGCCGCGATCGCCGCGTCGGGCGTTCCCGTGTTCGCCATCAAGGGCGAAACGCTGCAGGAATATTGGGACTATGTCGAACGCATCTTCGACTGGCACAATGATCCGTCGGGCGTGTGCAACATGATCCTGGACGATGGCGGCGACGCTACCATGTTTGCCCTGTGGGGCGCACGGGTCGAGGCCGGTGAAGAGCTGTTCACGCCGTCAAACGAAGAAGAGGAAATCTTCTGCGCGGTGCTGAAGCGCGTTCTTGCCGAACGTCCCGGCTTCCTGACTAAGACGGTCGCCGCCATCAAGGGCGTGTCGGAAGAGACGACCACCGGCGTCCATCGCCTGTATGAGCTGGCCAAGAAGGGCAAGCTGCCTTTCCCCGCGATCAACGTGAATGACAGCGTCACCAAGTCAAAGTTCGACAATCTTTATGGTTGCAAGGAAAGCCTCGTCGACGCGATCCGTCGCGGCACCGACGTGATGCTGGCCGGCAAGGTCGCGTGCGTCGCGGGTTTCGGCGACGTCGGCAAGGGGTCTGCCGCGTCGCTCCGCAATGGCGGCGCGCGCGTGCTGGTCACCGAAGTCGATCCGATCTGCGCGTTGCAGGCGGCGATGGAAGGCTATGAAGTCGTGACGATGGAAGAGGCCGCCCCGCGCGCCGACATTTTCGTCACCGCGACCGGCAATGAAGGCGTGCTGACCGTCGATCATATGCGCGCGATGAAGAATATGGCGATCGTGTCCAATATCGGCCATTTCGACAGCGAGATCGAGATTGCCGGTCTCCAGAATTTCAAATGGACCGAGATCAAGCCGCAGGTGGACGAAGTTGAGTTTCCCGACGGCAAGAAGATCATCGTCCTGTCGAAGGGGCGTCTGGTCAACCTGGGCAATGCCACCGGCCACCCCAGCTTCGTCATGTCGGCCAGCTTCACCAACCAGACGCTGGCGCAGATCGAGCTATGGACCAAGAGCGAGCAGTATAAGAACGAGGTCTATGTCCTGCCCAAGCATCTGGACGAGAAGGTCGCCGAACTGCATCTGGAAAAGCTGGGCGTGAAGCTCACCAAGCTGAGCCAGAAACAGGCCGACTATATCGGCGTGCCGGTCGAAGGGCCGTTCAAGCCCGACCATTACCGCTACTGATCAGGCAAAAAGGGGGAGGGCGATGCCTTCCCCCTTTTTTCATTGCCCTTCGTTAGTAGGGGCAATTCTTTGCATCGCCTTCTTCCCGCTGCGCCCGACTTGCGTTAGTCCGGGTGCGATTATGGATAGCGACAGGCAGGTTCGGCCGAAATGGGAGCAGAGGGCGCAATGACGCTGACCCCCATGGCCGCCATCATATTGGGTGTCGTGCTGGCCCTATGGCTGGGGGGCGCCGTGTGGGCGCTCGCCACCGGCCAGCGGATGCGGCGCGAGGGGATGCAGGCGCAGGGCAAGCTTGATCGGCTTGCGATGCTGCTGGCTTCCGCGCCTGCCGCGCCCGTCGTTATCCATCCCGATGGCAGGCTGGAGGCGGCCGATCGCCTCGCCAAATGGCTGGGCAAGCCCCGCGTTCCGACCTTTGCTTCTGAACTGATTGCCGCTGACGGCGGGCTGGAACCTGACGATGCCGCCGCGCTGGCGCGCGAGATCGCGTCGGCACAGAAAGCAGGCAAGAGCTTTGCCCTGCCGGTGCGGGGCGTCGGGTCGTCGCGGCTGTTGCTCGTGCGCGGCGCACCTGCCTCGCCCGGTCTGGCATCCAATGGCGGCGTCGTGCTGTGGATTTTCGACGCGACCGACAGCCAGTCCGAAATTCAGGCGCTCAAAGGCCAGGTGGAGCAGCTGCGCGATGCGCTGGAGGCTTTGGCCGGTCTGGTCGAAGCTGCGCCCTTCCCGATGTGGCACCGCACCCCCGACCTGCGCCTCAGCCTCGTCAACAGCGCCTATGTCCGCGCGGTGGACGGCGCCGATGCGCGCGAGGTGATTGGCAGCGGCGTGGAACTGGTCGAGGCGGTGAGCGGACTGACCCCGCAAGCCGCCGCCGCCGATGCGCTGGCGCGGGGCGAACCGGTCGAGCGCATGGTCCCGGCCACCATCGACGGCGAACGGCGCACCATGCGCGTGGTCGATGTGCCGCTGGGCGAGGCCGGAGTGGCTGGCTATGCGGTCGATCAACATGAGCTGGAACAGGCGCGGGTCGAGCATCGCCGTCTGGAGGCGGCGCAACGCGACTTGCTGGATCGGCTGTCGGCGGGCGTCGCGCGCTTTGGTCCCGACCGGGCGCTGCGTTTCTGGAACCAGCCCTTCATCAGCCTGTTCGGCCTGCATCAGGAGCAATTGGCCGACGCGCCCCTGTTCGAGCGGGTGCTGGACCAGATGCGGGATGCCCGCCGCCTGCCCGAACATCGCGACTTTCCCGCCTGGCGCGGGGAACGGCGCGACTGGTTCCTGTCGCCCGATCCGGTCGAGGAAAACTGGCTGTTGCAGGACGGCACCCATTTGCGCGTCTATGCCCAGCCGCTACCCGACGGCGGCCTGCTGCTGATCTTTGAGGATCGCACCGAGCAGGTGCAGCTGTCGAGTGCGCGCGACACGCTGCTGCGGGTGCGGACGGCGACATTCGACAATCTGTTCGAATCGATCGGGGTGTTTTCGTCCGATGGGCGCCTCCAGATGTGGAACAGCCGTTTCCGCACCGTCTGGGGCGCGGACGAGGACATGCTGGCGACCCATCCACGTATCGATGATCTGATGCGCGCGGTGCAGGAACGTCTGGCCAAGCCGCAACAGTCCAATCTGGTGCGCGAACTGGTCCGCGCCGCGACGGTCGAGCGCAAGCAGCGGATTGGCCATGTCGGTTTTGCCGACGGACGCATTTTTGAATTTGCCGCCATCCCGCTGCCCGATGGCAACGCGCTTTTCACCATGCTCGATGTGACTGACAGCCGCCGTGTCGAACAGGTGCTGCGCGACCGCAACGTGGCGCTGGAGCAGGCCGATGAGGTCAAGACCGCCTTCGTCACCAATATGAGCTATGAATTGCGCACGCCGCTGACGACGATCGCCGGGTTCGCCGAGATGATGAGCGCGGGCTATGCCGGGGAACTGAGCGCATCGGCCAAGGACTATGTCGATGGAATCCTGCAAAGCACGGGGCGGCTGTCGATGCTGATCGACAATGTGCTGGACCTGACGCAGGGCGAGGCCGGGACGTTGCCGATCGACCGCGCGCCGGTCGATCTGGCCGCCGTTGCGCGCGCCAGCGCCGATCGCGTCCGTGCCGATGCGAACGCGAAGGGGATTGATCTGGCGGTGACGATAGAGGCCAGCCTGGGTCAGGTGCAGGGGGACGCCCGCCGGATCGGGCAGGCGATCGACCATCTCCTCGAAAATGCAGTGCGTTACTGCGGCAAGAGCGCGCGGGTGCTGCTGCATGGCGATGGCGGGGCGGATCGTGCGCGGATCGTTATTTCCGACAATGGGCCGGGCATCTCCGTAAAACAGCAGAAATTGTTGTTCGATCCCACCGCCCGCGCCGGACAGGCGCGCACCGGGGGCAAGGCCGGGATCGGCCTGCCGCTGGCCCGGCAGCTGGCGCAGGCGCATGGCGGGACGCTGGAGCTGGTATCGCAGGCCGGGCAGGGGACGATGGTGGTGATCGAGCTGCCCCGTGGCTGACGCGGCGCTGCATCTTACGGATGAAGCGGCGATGCTGGATCTGGGCCATCGCATCGCCACCCATGTGCGAATCGGCGATGTCATTGGGCTGGAGGGCGGGCTTGGCGCGGGCAAGACAACGCTGGCGCGGGGCATATTGGAAGCATTGGGACTGGCGGGCGAAGCGCCCAGTCCGAGCTTCGCGATCGTCCAGCCCTATGACGTGCCTGAAGTCCGGCTGCCGGTCGCGCATGTCGATCTCTATCGGCTCGATACGCCGGAGGAGACGGAGGAACTGGCGCTGGGCGACTATCTGATGGAGAGCCTTCTGATCATCGAATGGCCCGACCGGCTGGGCGCGCGGCTATGGTCCCACGCCTTGCGTTTGACCATCACGATTGAGGCGGATGGCGCTCGGCGCTTGACAGCGGACGTGCCCGACGCTTGGACGGATCGATGGTCACAGATATGATCCCCCCCGCCGCCGCGCCGGCTTTCCTCGGCCAAGCCGGATGGGGCGATGCCGCCATCGTGCCGCTGGCCGGGGACGCTTCGTTCCGCCGCTATTTCCGCATCATCGACGGCGGACGCCGCGCGGTGCTGATGGATGCGCCGCCACCGCATGAAGATCCGCGCCCGTTCATCACGATTGCCGAACATCTGCTGGAAGATGGCTTTGCCGCGCCACGGATATTGGCACGCGATCTGGAACGGGGGCTGGTGCTGATCGAGGATTTTGGCGACCTGCGGGTCAAGGAGCATGTTGACGATCAGCCGGATGCGGAACTGGCGGTCTATGGCCGCGCTATCGATCTGCTGGCCGACCTCCACCGCCTGCCCGCCGCGCCGGTGCCGCCTTATGACCGGGCGGTCTATCAACGGGAAGTAGGACTGCTCACCGAGTGGTATTGCCCCGCCATCGGTCTTTCGGTCGATCAGGACGCCTATGTCGCGGCGTGGGACGCAGTGCTGCCGGTCGTCGAACAGTCCGCCAGTCCGACCGTCACCGTGCTGCGCGACTATCATGCGGAAAATATCATGCTGATCGACCGGGCGACGTCTCATGGCCTGGGCCTGCTCGATTTTCAGGACGCACTAGCCGGGCATCCGGCCTATGATCTGGTGTCGCTGTTGCAGGACGCGCGGCGTGACGTGCCGCCGCAGGTCGAGGCGGCGATGCTGGCGCGCTACAAGGCGATTGCTGCGCCGCCAGATGATTTCGACGCGGCCTATGCGGTGCTTGGGGCGCAGCGGAACGCCAAGATCATCGGCATCTTCACCCGCCTGTGGCAGCGCGACGGCAAGCCGCGTTACCTCAGCTTCCTGCCGCGCATGTGGGGATTGCTGGAGCGCGACCTGGCCCATCCCGCGCTGGCCCCGGTGGCGCAGTGGTTCACCGCCAACATACCGGCTGATCAGCGCCATGATGCGCTGGCGGAACATGCTCCAGCATGATCGAGACAGCGATGCTGATGGCGGCGGGCCTTGGGAAGCGGATGCGTCCGCTGACCGCCACCCGGCCCAAGCCGCTGGTCAAGGTGGCAGGTAAGCCGCTGATGGACCATGCGCTCGACCGGCTGGAAGCGGGCGGCATCCGCAAGGTGGTGGTCAATGTCCATTATCTCGCCGACACGGTCGAGGCGCATTTGCGCACGCGCAAGGGCGGCATGGAATTCGTCATTTCCGACGAGCGCGCCAAATTGCTGGAAACCGGCGGCGGCCTGATCCATGCCGCGCCATTGCTGGGCGACAAGCCCTTCTTTTGCGCCAATAGCGACAATTTGTGGATTGACGGACCGCAGGAAACGTTGGGCATGATGCAGCGCATCTGGGACCCGGACAGGATGGATGCGCTGCTGTTGCTGGTGCCGCTGGCGCGGGCGCATTGCCATAGCGGGCCGGGCGATTTCCATATGGACGCTGGCGGCCGCCTGACCCGGCGCAAGACCGCCCATGTTGCGCCCTTCGTTTTTACCGGGGTGGAGATATTGTCGCCCTCGCTGTTGCGCGATCCACCCGCTGACATGTTTTCCACCAACATCTTCTGGAACCGGGCGATCGAGGCGGGGCGGCTCTACGGCGTTTCGCATCAGGGGCTGTGGTTCGATGTCGGCACGCCCAAGGCCATCCCCGTCGTGGAATCCATGATCACCCATGGGTGATCGCGGGCGCCCCGCGCTATTTTCCATTCCGGCGCACCGCGCCTTTTCCGATGCGCTGGTCGCTGGCCTGTTGGCGCGCCATGGTGGCGATCCGATGGCGCTGGCGCAGGGCATGATCCTGTTGCCGAGCAACCGCGCGGTGCGGGCGGTTAGTGATGCGTTTGTGCGGGCGTCGGGGGGCGGGCTGTTGCTGCCCCGGCTGGTGGCGATCGGCGACCCGGACATTGGCGAGCAGGTCGGCAGCGCGCTCGATCCGCTGGGGGAAGGGGAGCCACTGCCGCCCGCGATTGCGCCAATGCGCCGCCAGATGATCCTGGCGCGGATGGTGCAGCAGGTGAAGGGCGATATTGACGCGGGCCAGGCGCTGCAACTGGGGCAGGCGCTGGGCGCAGTGCTGGACCAGATGCAGGTGGAGCGGGTGCCGGTGACGGCCTTGCGCGACCTGACCCTGTCCGATGAATTGTCGCGCCACTGGCAGACGTCGCTGCATCTGTTCGAGATCGTGATTGCCCGCTGGCCGGACGAACTGGCGCGGCTGGGCTGCATGGACCTGACCGAGCGGCGCAACCGGCTGTTCGACCGGCTGGCGGCGCGCTGGCGGGACCATCCGCCGACGGGTTTTGTTGTTGCGGCTGGTATTTCCACGACTGCGCCTGCGGTTGCCGGGCTGCTGCGGCGGATCGGTGAACTGCCCGGCGGCATGGTGGTGTTTGCCGGGCTGGACCAGCATATGGACGATGAGGCGTGGGAAGCGATTGGTCCGTTCGACGCCGATCCGGTCACCGGCCATGCCCCCGCCGGACATGAGAGCCATCCGCAATATGCGCTGAAACGCCTGCTCCACGCCATGAGCGCGACCCGCGACGATGTGGCGCAATGGCGCTGGGGCAGTGAGCATGATGCGCGGGCGGTGCGCGGGCGCAATATCTCGAACGCGATGCTGCCGCCCAAGCTTACCAGCCGGTGGCGCGACCTCAAGACGGCGGATCGGTCGCTGGCGGATGTCGCCGCGCTGGAGGTGGCGACACCGGGAGAGGAGGCGCAGGCCATCGCGATTGCGCTGCGCGAGGCGCTGGAAACGGAGAAACGCACCGCCGCGCTGGTGACGCCTGACCGGCAGCTTGCGACGCGGGTGTCGGCGCATCTGAAACGCTGGGGGATTGAAGCGGACGATTCGGCGGGCCTGCCGCTGTCGCGCCTGCCGCCTGGCACGTTGCTGATTGCGATGGCGCAGGCGGTAGCGGAGCGGTTCGCGCCGGTGCCGCTGCTGACATTGCTCAAGCATCCGCTGGTCATGCGCGGCGAGGGGCGGCTGCCCTGGCTGGACGGGGTGCGGGCGCTGGACTTGCTATTACGCGGGCCGCGGCCGCAGGCGGGGCTGGTGGGCATCGATATGCTGATGGCTGCGCGGGAGGATGACCGGCAGCGCACGGTCCGCGATCAGGTGCGAGACTGGTGGCCTGCCGCGCGTGCTCTGTTGGAACCGCTGGAGCAGGCCTTTGGCGTTGCGACCGATCTGGCGGGGCAACTGGCTGCGATCCGCGAGCAGTCGAGTGTGCTAACGGGTGATGCAGTCTGGGCCGGGCATCAGGGCCATGCCGCCGCCGATCTGTTCGCCGAAATGGAGGCAGCCGCCGATGAAGGCCCGCGTCAGGCGGATATTCGGGCATTGCCAGTGCTGCTCGACCATATGCTGGGCGGGGTGTCGGTTCGCCCGCCGCAGGGGGGGCATCCGCGCATCGCGATATTGGGCCTGATCGAGGCGCGGCTGGTGCAGGCGGACCTCATGATATTGGGTGGCCTTAACGAAGGCACCTGGCCAGGGCTGCCCGCGCCTGATCCGTGGCTGGCGCCGCGTATCCGGCGGGAACTGGGCTTGCCGGGGGTGGAAACGCGCATCGGCCTTGCCGCGCATGATTTCGCCAGTGCGCTGGGCGCGCCGCATGTGCTGATCACCCGTGCGCGGCGGGGCAGCGGTGGGCCTGCGGTCGCGTCGCGGCTTTGGTTGCGACTGAAGGCGATGGCCGGGCCGCAATGGAAGGTGGCGGATCGCTATGCCGCACAGGCGCGGGGGCTGGACACGCCTGCTACGCATAATCCCGTTGCTCGTCCCGTGCCTGCGCCACCGGTTTCGGCCCGCCCGACCGTCATTCCGGTCACCGATGTCGACCGGTTGAAGGCGGACCCTTACGCTTTCTACGCCCGGCGCGTGCTGCGGCTCGCGCGGCTCGATCCGGTCGATGCCGATGCCGGGCCAGCCTGGCGCGGGACGGCGGTGCATGACATCCTCCAGCATTGGGCGGAGGCGGGAACACATGACCCCGCCGATCTGGAAGCGCGCGCCCGCGCCATGTTTAACCGGCCCGAAGTCCATCCGCTGCTGCGCGCGCTGTGGCAACCGCGCCTGATCGAGGCAATCCGCTGGATCGCTGCCGAGGTCGTGCGCGACAAGGCGGACGGGCGCACCATCCTTGCGGTCGAAAAGGAAGGGCGGGCCGACATTGCCGAAGTCACGCTGATGGGGAAGGCCGACCGGATCGACCGGCTGCCCGACGGCACGCTGGGCATCATCGATTACAAGACCGGTAAGCCGCCCAGTGCGCGGCAGGTGAAGGCGGGCTTTGCGCTGCAACTCGGCCTGTTGGGGGTGATCGCCGAACTTGGCGGGTTTGACGGCGTCGGTGGCAAGAAGATCGCGGGCGGTTTTGAATATTGGTCGCTGGCAAAAAAGGGCGATCAGTTCGGCTATCGCGAAAGTCCGGTCGATCCCACTGGCAAGCGCGACAAGATGGTCACAACCGAGTTCACGGCAAAGGTTCATGAACAGTTCGAGGAACTGGCGCAGGCCTTCCTGCTCGGCAGCGCACCCTTCCGTGCCGAGATCAACCCTGAAGTCGCCAATTATGGCGATTATGACCAGTTGATGCGGCTGGAGGAATGGTATGGCCGCGACGATGGCTAAGGGGCTGCAACCCTTGCTGGGCAATCAGGCCCGCGCCGCGGCGCCCGACGCGCATGTCTGGCTGTCGGCGTCGGCGGGCACGGGCAAGACCCATGTGCTGACCGCGCGTGTGTTCCGCCTGCTGCTGCAAGGCGTGCGACCGGAAAATATATTGTGCCTGACCTTTACCAAGGCGGGTGCGGCGGAAATGGCCGATCGCATCCATGACAGGCTCGCCGCCTGGGTGCAGATGGATGACAAGGGGCTGTTTGCCGATCTGGAGGCGCTGGGCGAGGAGTCCGGGCCGGACGCGCGTGACTTTGCCCGTCGGCTGTTCGCCGAAGTGCTGGAATCGACCGGCGGTGGGCTGCGCATCCAGACGATCCATGGTTTTTGCCAGCAATTGCTGACCGCCTTCCCGCTGGAGGCGGACCTGACGCCCGGTTTCAGCCCGCTCGACCAGCGGGAGCAGACCAACCTGGCCCGACAGACGCTGGCCGACATGGTGGTGCGAGCGCATGAGACGGGCGACGAAGCGCTGTTTGCGGCGTTGCAGGCGATCAGCCTGCGGCTGGGCGAGGGCGGGGCGGAGAGCTATCTTCTGCGCTGCGCCGCCAGGGTAGAGGCGCTGGACGCCTTGCCCGATCCGATTACGCCTTGGATCATGGCGGAACTGGGATTGCCGGAGGGCGATATCGACCAGTGGTTGGCTGATCAGTGCGAGGATGCCAGCTTCGACATGCGAACGCTGGACCGGATCGTGCAGGCGAACGTGCAATGGGGCAAGGGTCGCGGGCTGGAACGGTGCGACCGGATCGCCGCATGGCGCGCACTCGATCCGGCCGGACGCGCTGCCACCCTGACCGACCTGCATCGCGCCTGGGCCAAGGCGGATGGCGACATCATGCTGACCAAGGGCTATGTCCCCTCGATCGACGGTTATGCAGAGATGGCGACGCGGCTGTATGACCGCACTGGCGAACTGATCGCGATGAAGCTGCGCGCCGATTATGCCGCGTTGCTAGGGCAGGCGCTTCATGCCGGGCGGGCTTATGCGCGGGCCTATGCGCAGGCCAAGCGGCTGGCGGGGGCGGTGGATTTCGACGATCTGATCGCCCGCGCCGCCGCGCTGCTGGAGCAGGACGGGATCGCCGAATGGATCCGCTACAAGCTGGACCAGCGGATCGACCATATATTGGTGGATGAGGCGCAGGACACCAATGCCGCGCAATGGCGGATCGTGCGGACGCTGGCGGAGGAGTTTTTTGCCACCGAATGGCAGCCGGGCGACAAGGTGCGGACCATCTTCACCGTGGGCGATTTCAAGCAGGCTATCTTCGGCTTCCAGGGGACCAGCCCCGCCAATTTCGCCGCCGCGCAAATATTGTTCCAGCGGGACGCGGACAATAGCGGGCATGATTTCCATGAGCTGTCGCTCGACCGTAGTTTCCGCTCCACCCCGGCAGTGCTGGACGTGGTGGACCGCACCATTGCGACTTTGACGGCTGAGAAGCTGGGGATGGTCGCGGGCGACGTCCGTCATATCAGCGCCAACCGGCATCCGGGCGAAGTGATGTTGTGGAAGCCGGTCGTGGCCAACCTGTCCGATGATGCCGAGGGTGAGGAGGATTGGGCCGCCGATCAGGAGCGGGTGTTGGCGCAGAAGATCGCGCAGCAGATCAAGCAGTGGATCGACGAAGGCGTGATGCTGGAAAGCCGGGGACGTCCGGTGCGCGCGGGGGACATCATGATCCTGGTCCGGCGGCGGAGCGAACTGGCGCGGCTGATCGTGGCGCGGCTGTATGAGGAGAAGGTGGCGGTAGCGGGGATCGACCGGCTGCGGCTGAATGCGCCGCTGGCGGTGCGCGATCTGCTGGCGGCGCTGCGCTTCGCGGTGCAACCCGACGATGAGTTGAACATGGCGTCGCTGCTCGTGTCGCCGCTGCTCGGCTGGACCCAGGACGAGTTGATGCACCGGCTGATCGGGCGCAAGACCGGGCTGTGGCGGCACCTCAACCAGACGCTGGACGATGCGACGTTGCGGCCCCTGCGCGATCTGTTGGCGGTGGCGGATTTCACCACCCCCTATCGCTATCTGGAGGCGATCCTGTCCGGGCCGATGGACGGTCGCCGCCGCCTGATCGAGCGATTGGGGGCCGAAGCGGTCGATCCGATCGAGGAATTGCTCAATGCCGCGCTGGCATTCGAGAGTGACGACCATCCCTCGCTCCAGCGCTTCATTGATTGGTTCGACCGGGGCGAAGTCGACATAGTGCGCGATGCGGCGGCGCAGGGCGACATGCTGCGCCTGCTGACGGTGCATGGGGCCAAGGGGTTGCAGGCGCCGATCGTCATATTGGCCGATGCCTGCCTTGATCCCGACGCGGGCAATCGCGCTGATTCGCTGTTGTGGAACGGCCTGCCGATCCTGGCCCCGCGCAAGCCGGAGCGGCAGGGGCCGATTGGCGAGGTGGCCGAACAGGCGGCTGCGGTCAAACGGGAGGAGCATTGGCGGCTGCTCTATGTCGCCCTCACCCGCGCAGAGGAGAAACTGATCGTCGCCGGATCGCTGGGACCACGAGCGAAGGGCGAAGTGAAGCCCGAAAGCTGGTTCGCCGCGGT
This sequence comes from Sphingobium sp., assembly GCA_023266575.1. Taxonomy (GTDB): domain Bacteria; phylum Pseudomonadota; class Alphaproteobacteria; order Sphingomonadales; family Sphingomonadaceae; genus Sphingobium. The sequence goes on along the minus strand of JAHFPV010000005.1, from coordinate 92,841 downwards.
CGAGGGCGCGATGGTGTCGCTGGGCGCGGAGTGGGAGGCTGATCCGATCTGGGGCGCGACGCGACGCTGGCGCGGTACCGAGGATTTGCCGTCCAGGAAGGCGGAGCCGGAGACGGCAGAAGAAGGCACGGCGGCGGACATGCCCGACTGGCTGCGTCAGCCCGCCCCGGTCGAGGCGCGCCCGCCGAGACCGCTGGCTCCTTCCGCACCGGTCGAGGATGATGTGCCTTACCCGCCGCCAACCCCGGCGATGCGTGCGGCTGCGGAGCGGGGGCGTTGGCTCCACGCCCTGTTTGAGCGACTGCCTGGCGTGGAGCCTGAGCGCCGTCGCGACGCTGCCGATCGCTGGCTGGTCCAGCAGGGGGCGGGGGATGCCGCCGTCAGGCAGGATGTTATCGCGCAGGCACTGCGCGTGATCGAAGCTCCCGATTTTGCCGATCTGTTCAGCCCCGATGCGCTGGCCGAAGCGCCGATTGCAGCGGTGGTGGGCGAAGCGGTGATTGCAGGGACGGTGGACCGGCTATGCGTCGGGCCGGATCGCATCCAGCTCGTCGATTTCAAGACGGGCCGGGTTGCGCCGCTGGGCGTGGACGATGTGCCGACGGCGCATGTCCGGCAGATGGCTGCCTATGCCGCCGCACTGGGAGTGATCTTCCCCGATCGGGTGATCGAGGCGGGGTTGCTCTACACCAGCGCGCCGCGCCTCATCATCCTTCCGCCCGCCCTGTTGGCGGCGCACAAGCCGGGCTTTGCGCCCACGCAGGAGAATTTGCCGCTCTCACCGGTTGAGCGCGATGCGACGACACCCTAGATAGCGCCTCAAGACAAGGAGACTTTAACATGGCCACCAAGGCAGTTACCGACAGCAGCTTCAAGGCTGACGTGATCGATTCCGACAAGCCCGTGCTTGTTGATTTCTGGGCCGAATGGTGCGGCCCGTGCAAGATGATCGGCCCGGCGCTGGAGGAAATCTCCGATGAACTGGGCGAGAAGATCACGATCGCCAAGGTCAATATCGACGAAAATCCCGACGCGCCCGGTCAATATGGCGTACGCGGCATTCCGACGATGATCCTGTTCAAAAATGGCGAACCGGCGGCCACCAAGGTCGGCGCTGCACCCAAGAGCGCGCTCAAGAGCTGGATCGAGAGCGTTCTCTGATCCGGCCGTTCCGGGCTTCGTTACAGAGACGAGGCCCGGATCATCAGCGGAATAATAGCTCCGCCGCCCTGTCCCACAGGCGCGGCGAGGATGCGCCGAGCAGGCCGCGGCGCGTGTCGCCCACGACATAGGGCGTGCCGTCGAGCCGCTGGCAGCAACCACCCGCTTCGTTCAGGAATAATGTGCCTGGCGCATGATCCCAGGGCAGGGTGCGCGCGAACACCGATACGTCGTTCTGGCCCAGCACCAGCCGGGGATATTGTTCGGCGGCGCAGCGGGGAATATCGACCAGCGCGAACCTGTCCTGCGAGCGGCGGGTGATGTCGGCGCGTTCTTCTGCGCTCATGAAATAGACCGCCAGCGCCGCGATCGGCAGATCGCCGCCACTTTCGCGCGCCTCTACCCGTTCGTCATCGATATGACTGCCGCCACCCAGCATCGCGTGGCAGAGCCGCCCGCTGATCGGATCGAGAATCCAGCCAGCGAGCGTCGTCCCGGCGTCAGCCAGCGCGATCATGATGCCGAAGGGCGGCCTTCCAGCCGCGAAATTGCCGGTGCCGTCGATCGGGTCGATGATCCAGTTGAGACCGTCGCCCGCGCGATCCAGTATCGACGGATCGGCGGCGCAGGCTTCCTCGCCAATGATACCGGCTTCGGGCAGGATCGCGGCCAGTCCTTCGGCCAGCCGGATCTCGCTTTCCTTGTCGGCGATGGTGACCAGATCGTCGGCGTCCGCCTTGGCACTGATCTCGCTGCTCGTCAGATTCTGGTAGCGGGGCATCACAATGTCGCGGGCAACGTCCCGCATCAGCGCGACGACCGGGGCGTGCAGGTCCAGCATCAGCTGCGATAATCGGCGTTGATCGAGATATAGCCATGGGTGAGGTCGCAGGTCCACACCGTCGCGCGGCCTTCGCCCAGACCGAGGTCGACACCGATGACGATATCCTGGCCTTTCAGATGCGCGGCGACCGGGGCTTCGTCATAGCCTTCGACCGCCAAGCCGCCGGTAGCTACCTGGGTCGCGCCGAAGCGGATCGAGAGCAGGTCGCGATCAGCCGGTTCGCCCGCCTTGCCGATGGCGGCCACGACCCGGCCCCAATTGGCGTCCTCACCCGCAATCGCGGTCTTGACCAGGGGTGAATTGGCGATCGACAGGGCGATGCGATGCGCGCTCTCGTCGCTGGTTGCGCCCTCGACACTGATCTCCACGAACTTAGTCGCGCCTTCACCATCGCGCACCACCAGATGGGCGAGTTGGCGGCAGAGGTCCGCCAGCGCGGCGGCAAAGGCGTCCGCCCCTGCGTCGTCCATGCCGGTCAGCGGCGCATTGCCCGCCTTGCCGGTCGCGAAGGCCAGCACCGTGTCGCTGGTGGAGGTGTCGCTATCGACCGTGATGCAGGAGAAAGTCCGCTTGTTGGCGGCCGACAGCATGGATTGCAGCAGCACAGGATCGATCGCGGCGTCAGTGAAGATATAGCCCAGCATCGTCGCCATATCCGGCGCGATCATGCCGGACCCCTTGATGATGCCGACCAGATCGACCCGCGTCTCCCCGACCATGGCGGAGACATGCGCGCCTTTGGCGAAAGTGTCGGTCGTGCCGATGCTGTTGGCGGCATCTCCCCAGCTACAGGGTGTGGCGGCGAAGGCGGCTTCCAGACCCGCTTCGGCCTTGTCGATCGGCAGCGGCACGCCGATCACCCCGGTCGAGGAGATGAAAATGTCCGATGGCAGGCAGGCGAGATGATTGGCGACCTTGGCCGCGATCGCCTCCACCGCCGCGCGGCCACGATGGCCGGTAAAGGCGTTGGCATTGCCCGCATTGACCACAAGCGCCCGCGCCGACCCCAGCGGAATGGCGTCGCGACACCATTCGACTTCGGGGGAAGGGCATTTGCTCTGCGTCGTCACGCCAGCGACGGCGGTGCCTGCGTCGAGTTCGACATAGGTGAGGTCGCATCGTTCCCACGCCTTGTATCCGGCACGCGCGCGGCGCAGCGTGACGCCCGCAATCGAGGGCAGGACCGGAAAGGCGGCGGGGGCGAGGGGGGAGCGATCAGTCATGGCCGTCGCTTAGCGCAATCGCGCCGGTCGTCAAACCAGAGCGAGCGGATTCGCGGTCAAATTTGTTCGCCAGCGTCGCACGCGCCTGTCGGCGATTTGATTGACTATCGGCTGAGCGCTCCCTAAATCGCCGCGCATGTCTGCGCGTGGTCCCTGGTCCGGGGCGCGCTTCCCTATTGTGTCAGGAAATTGCATGTTCGGCGCCCTCGCCAAGTCCATCTTCGGATCGTCCAACGAACGCTATGTGAAGTCGCTGGGCAAGATCGTCGACAAGATCGCGTCGTTCGAGCCGGCGATTCAGGCGTTGAGCGACGAGGAATTGGCGGCGCAGACTGTGCGCTTCCGTGAACGGCTGGCCGCTGGTGAGACACTGGACGACCTGCTGCCCGAAGCCTTTGCCACGGTGCGCGAAGCCGCTGTCCGGGTGCTGGGGATGCGGCATTTCGACGTGCAGATGGTGGGCGGCATCGTCCTGCATCGCGGCGAAATCGCCGAAATGCGGACGGGTGAGGGCAAGACGCTGGTGGCGACGCTGGCGACCTACCTCAACGCGCTGGAGGGCAAGGGCGTCCATGTCGTCACGGTGAACGACTATCTGGCTACCCGCGACTGCGAATGGATGGGCCAGGTCTATCGTTTCCTGGGGCTGACCACCGGCGTCATCGTCCCGAACATCAGCGAGGACCAGCGCCGCGCCGCCTATGCCGCCGACATCACCTATGCGACCAATAACGAGCTGGGTTTCGACTATCTGCGCGACAATATGAAATATGACCGCGCGTCGATGGTCCAGCGCCCGTTCAATTACGCTATCGTCGATGAGGTGGACTCGATCCTGATCGATGAAGCGCGCACGCCGCTGATCATTTCCGGGCCGACCGACGACAAGTCCGAACTCTATGTCTCGGTCGATGCGATCGTGAAGCAGATCACCGAAAGTGATTATGAGAAGGATGAGAAGCAACGCTCCGTCACCCTGACCGAGGATGGTACCGAAAAGATCGAGCGGCTGCTGGAGGATGCGGGGCTGCTCCAGGGCAGCAATCTCTATGATTTCGAGAATACGCAGGTCGTCCATCATGTGAACCAGGCGCTGCGCGCGGTCGTGATGTTCCGCCGCGACATCGACTATATCGTCAAGGACGGCAAGGTCGTCATCATCGACGAATTTACCGGCCGCATGATGGACGGACGCCGCTGGTCGGACGGCCTGCATCAGGCAGTGGAGGCCAAGGAAGGCGTCCAGATCGAGCCGGAGAACCAGACTCTCGCCTCGGTCACCTTCCAGAATTATTTTCGCATGTATCCCAAGATTTCGGGCATGACCGGCACCGCGTCGACCGAAGCGACCGAGTTCTACGAAATCTACAAGATGAACGTCGTCACCATCCCCACCAACAAGCCGGTGCAGCGGATCGACGAGCAGGACAGTTTCTACAAGAATATCGAGGACAAGTTCCGCGGCATTGCCCGCACGATCAAGGAACATGCCGAAAAAGGCCAGCCGGTCCTCGTCGGCACGGTGTCGATCGAAAAGTCCGAAATGCTGTCCGAATTTCTCAATCAGGAAGGCGTCCCGCACGCGGTTCTGAACGCCCGCTTCCATGAGAGCGAGGCGCATATCGTGGCGCAGGCCGGGCGCAAGGGCGTGGTGACGATCGCCACCAACATGGCCGGGCGCGGCACCGACATTCAGCTGGGCGGCAATCTGGAACTGCGGGTCGAGGACGAACTGCGCGATATGCCCGAAGGGCCGGAGCGTGACGCGGCGATCGAAGCGATCAAGGCGGAAATCGCAGCCGAGAAGGCCGAAGTGCTGGCGGCGGGCGGCCTGTTCGTGCTGGCGACGGAGCGGCATGAAAGCCGCCGTATCGACAATCAGCTGCGCGGTCGTTCTGGGCGTCAAGGCGATCCGGGCCTGTCGCGCTTCTACCTCAGCCTTGACGATGACCTGATGCGCATCTTTGGCCCGGACACGATGTTCGCCAAGATGATCCGATCCAACCTGGAAGATGGCGAGGCTCTGCCCCCGTCCAAATGGCTGAGCAAGGCGATCGAGACCGCGCAGAAGAAGGTCGAGGCGCGCAACTACGATATTCGCAAGCAGGTCGTCGAATATGATGACGTGATGAACGATCAGCGCAAGGTGATCTACGAGCAACGCTCCGACATCATGGATGCGGACACGGTCGATGATGTCGTCACCGACATGCGCCATGAAACGGTCAACGACATCGTCGGCAGCGCCTGCCCCCCCGGCACCTATCCCGAACAATGGGATATCGCCAAGCTCAAGGCGCGGACGTCCGAAATACTGGGGCTTGAACCCGATTTCGACGCCTGGCTGACCGAGGATGCGGTCGATCCTGAGATGATCGAGGAGCGGCTGACCGCGCTGGCCAATGCGGCGGTCGAGGAGAAGGTCAAGGAGGTCGATGCGGCCGACTGGCACATGATCGAAAAGTCGATCCTGCTGCAGAGCCTGGACCATCACTGGAAAGAGCATCTTTCGACGCTAGACGCCCTGCGGCAGGTCGTGCATCTGCGCGCCTATGCGCAAAAGACGCCGATCAACGAATATAAGCAGGAAGCCTTCGCCCTGTTCGAGCGGATGCTGGAGAATATCCGCGAGGATGTGACGGGGTCGATCGCCCGCGTGCAGTTTCGCATGGACGCGCCGATGCCGGAATTCGATCTGCCGGTGCTGCCCGATTTCATCACGACCCATATCGACCCGTTTTCGGGCGACGATAACAGCGCCGATTTTGACGCCGGGACTTTTGGCGGGATCACAACGACTATCCCGCGCGCGCCGCTGGCGCTTGCCGGCGAGTTCGCCAATCTGGATATCAGCCGCAATGCGCTCTGCCCCTGCGGATCGGGGCAGAAATACAAGCATTGCCACGGCGCACTGGCCTGATCGCCGGACGGGGCGGGCGAGCCGTTTCTTGCCTGCCGCCCGATTAACCAGCCCGCTTATCGCTTCTGCAAGGTTGCTGCGAGTAAGTTGCATCTGATCCTGGGGGGAAACCGGGAGACAGCCATGCACAGCATCCATTATCGGCCCCAGGTCGAGCGTCGCCGCGAAAGCCGCTTCGTGGCCAATGCCCGCGCGACTTTGCTATGGGATGGCGTCACCGAACCCGTCACTATCCAGAATATCTCCGCCTATGGCGCCCTGGTCACCGGCTTCTATCTGCCGCCCATCGGCGCGTGCGTGACGGTGATCGCCGACTATCTGGAAGTATGCGGCACGGTGATCTGGCGCGGCGTGGAGCGTTGCGGCCTGTTGCTGAGCCGCCAGGTCGATCCGCTGGCGGTCATCGCGGAGCCATCCGTGCGTACCGTGGAAGCACCCCGGCAGCGCGAAATCAGCCTGCGGCGGCTATCGGCGGGCGTTTATGGGTAGCGGTCTGGCGGAAGGGGTGGGATTCGAACCCACGGATACTTGCGCATCGGCGGTTTTCAAGACCGCTGCAATCGACCACTCTGCCACCCTTCCGTCGCCTCGCTTCCTAGCGCCCTGTGCTGGCTTGCCAAGCGCAAAAATCGCCTGTGGCTCGGTTCATCGTCTAAACCGGCCATAGTTGCCATTAAGGGGATTCACCTGCCGTCCGGCCTGTGCAACAACGGGGGAATGAGAGATTCTCTACGTTCGTCTGTATTTTCGCTGTTGCTGGGGCTGGCTGGCGTAACCGCTGGTGCGGTGGTTCCCAGTGCTGCGCTGGCGCAGGATAGCACGGATTTTCGCGCCTATTTGGAAAGCCTGCGGCCCAAGGCGCGGGCGATGGGCATCCGGGACGCGACGCTGGACAGCGTGTTTCCGACGCTGCCCCCTAACCCGCGCGTCATAGCGCTGGACCAGACCCAGCCGGGTGGTGGTGCCTATTCGCCGATCCCCAATTTCGAACCCTATCGCCGCCAGCATGTCGATGCCGCGCGGATCAGCCGGGGCCGGATCGCCTATCAGGCCAACCGCGCGCGTCTGGCGCGGATCGAGGCGGAGACGGGCGTGCCGGAGGAGATCATGGTCGCCATCTATGGCCATGAAACCAATTATGGCAGCTATACCGGCGATTTCGACCTGATCCGGTCGCTGGCGACATTGGCGCATGAAGGGCGACGGCGCGCTTTGTTCGAGCCGGAATTGCTGGCGACGCTCAAGATGCTGGACAATGGCGTGCCGCGCAGCCGCCTGATTGGCAGTTGGGCAGGGGCGACCGGCTATCCCCAATTTCTGCCGTCGGTCTATCTGCGGCTGGCCAAGGATGGTGATGGCGATGGGCGCGCAGACATCTGGACCAGCGAGGCCGATGCGCTGGCGTCGATCGCCAATTATTTCGTGCAGGCCGGATGGCGCCGTGGCCAGCCCTGGGGCGTAGCGGTGTCTGTGCCGTCCAGTTTCGATCGCGCCAGCGTGGCGGCCAAGACCAATCCGGCACGTTGCCCGCGCGTGTTCAACCGGCATAGCCGCTGGCTGACCATGGCCGAATGGCGCAAGCTGGGCCTGTTTCCCGCCAGCGGCATCTGGCCCACCGATACGGTGATGGCGACGCTGCTGGAACCGGACGGGCCGGGCAAGACCGCCTATCTTCTGACCGGCAATTACCGGGCGATTCTGGATTATAATTGCTCCAATTTCTATGCTCTGTCTGTGGGGTTGCTGGCCGATGCGGTCAAATGAAGGGGGTAGGCTGCCGCTGGCAGCTGGAGTGATGCTGCTTTTGGCATCTTGTGGTGGCGGGGAGCAGGTGCCTGTGCCGCCTACGCCGGCGCCATCGCCGCGTCCGTTGGCGCAGGTCGCCATGGTCGCTGATGAACCGGTGACGATCGGTGCGCCCTATAGCGTGGGCCGGGTCACCTATACGCCCGAAGATGCCCCCAATTATGACGCGGTCGGCTATGCAGGCTGGTATGGTGAGGAGTTGCAGGGCAACAAGACCGCCAATGGCGAAACCTTTGTGCCGGGCGCAATCACCGCCGCGCACCAGACATTGCCGCTGCCCAGCTATGTCGAGGTGACCGCGCTGGACACCGGACGGACGATCCTGGTGCGGGTCAATGATCGTGGGCCTTTCGCCAATGACCGGATCATCGACCTGTCGCGGGGCGCGGCCGAGCAACTGGGCGTGATCGGCGATGGCGCGGCGGCGGTGCGGGTGCGGCGGGTCAGCCCGCCCGATCAGGAGCGCGCAACGCTGCGCAGCCATGGCCGGGTCGCCGAGCGACTGGAAACCCCGCCTGCCTTGCTGACGGCGCTGCGGGCCAAGCTGCCCGCCCGATCTGTTACTGCTCCAGCGAAAACCAAGGTCGCAGCCCGGCCAAGCGTCAAGACACCGCCCAAGCCGCTGCGCGCGCGGGACATACGTGAGTCCGCGCCCCAGCCGGCCCGGCAGGATGGTTTCGTGGTGGAACAGGCAGGCGCAGCTTCGGCCCCAACGCCGGTTGCGCCTGCGCCTGTCACCGCGCCAGCGACCGCCCGCTCCTATATCGTCCAGATCGCCGCTTTCTCCTCCCGCGCCCGCGCCGAAACGCTGGCGAAGCGCATCGGTGCCAGGGCGGTCGAGGGGGACGGATTGTGGCGCGTGCGCTTTGGTCCCTATCCCACGCAGGACGCCGCGCAGGCGGGTGTGCGCACAGCGGCAGCCAAGGGCTTTGAGAATGGCCGCATCATGGCTAATGACGCGCGATAGACATCGCGCCCTCCAAGCGATTCCATCCCATTTGAAGGCAGCCCCATGAACAAGTCCGTTGCAGTCCTCCTTTTCACCGGGCTGTTGACCCAGCCGCTGACCGCCGCCGCGCCGCCTTACACCAGCGAAGCGCCCATCGCCTATATGAAGGACCTGTCGTCGGGCGCGGTGCTGTATGACAAGGGTGGCGAGACGCGGATGCCGCCCGCATCGATGGCCAAGATGATGACCGCGCATGTCGCGTTCCGCCTGATCAAGAAGGGCGATTTGAAGCTCGACACCATGTTCACCGTGCGCCCGGAAACCTGGAAGCAGTGGCATGGTCCTGCCGCAGGATCGACCATGTTCCTGTCGGCGGGCGAGCAGGTATCGGTGGAAAATCTGCTGCACGGCATTGTCACCTTGTCGGGCAATGATGCCTGCGTCGTTCTGGCCGAAGGGATTGCTGGGACCGAGCAGGCGTTCGTTGCGCTGATGAATGAGGAGGCCAAGCGCATGGGCCTCAAGAACAGCCATTTCGGCACCAGCAATGGCTGGCCGGACGAAGGCGTGACCTATGTGACCGCCGAGGATCTGGCCAAGCTGGCGCAGGGAACGATCGAGGAAACGCCCGATCTCTACAAGCGCTTCTATGCCACCCGCTCCTTCACCTGGGGCAAGACGATGGGCGGCGCAGACATTGCGCAGGGCAATCGCAATCCGATTTTGGGCAAGATCGCCGGGGCCGATGGCCTCAAGACTGGTCATACCGAAGAGGCAGGGTTCGGCTTTACCGGATCGGCCGAACAGGACGGCCGCCGCCTGGTGATGGTGGTGGCAGGGCTGACCAGCTTTAACGGGCGTATTCAGGAATCCGTCCGCTTCATGGACTGGGGCTTCAAGGCGTGGAAGGCCCAGCCCTTGTTCAAGAAGGGCGCAACGGTCGAAACCGCTGACGTTCAATTGGGCAGCGAAACCAGTGTCGCTCTAGTCGCGCCGCAGAATCTGGCCGTCACCCTGCCGCGCACCGCATCGACCAACATCTCGGTCAAGGTCGTCTATACCGGCCCGATCAAGGCGCCGATCGCCAAGGGGCAGAAGATTGCCGACCTGATCGTGTCCACGCCCGACACACCGCCGCAGGTGATGCCGCTGGTCGCGGGCGCAGATGTCGCCGAAGCGGGCATGTTCGGCCGGTTGTGGAATGGCCTGAAATCGCTGTTCGGGTGATAGAAGGGCGGTTCATCACGCTGGAAGGCGGGGAGGGCGCGGGTAAATCGACCCAGTTGCGCGCACTTGCCGCCTCCCTGCGCGCGCGTGGGCTGGATGTGGTGGAAACCCGCGAACCGGGCGGCAGCGAGGGGGCGGAGGCGATCCGTTCGCTGTTGCTGACGGGCGGTGCGGATCGATGGAGCGCGCGGGCCGAGGCTTTGCTGTTCGCCGCTGCGCGGGCCGATCATGTCGAAAAGACGATCCGGCCCGCACTGGCGCACGGGGCTTGGGTGCTGTCCGACAGGTTTCTCGATTCGAGCCGGGCCTATCAGGGGCAGGGGGCGCTGAACGACGCGGATATAGTGACGCTGCACCGGATCGGTAGCGAGGGGTTTTTGCCCGATCGCACCCTGTTCCTGACATTGCCGGAGGGCGAGGCCGAAGCGCGGGCGCGGGTGCGGGACGGGGACAAGTCTGACCGGATCGGCGGGCGCGACCAGAGTTTTCATCGCGCTGTGGCTGATGCTTTTGCCCGTTTTACCAAGGACGAACCCGCCCGTTTCCGCTCGATCGATGCGTCGGGTGAGGCTGACACGGTGACGGCCCGCCTGCTGGATGCGCTGGCGGATATGCTGCCATGACGTCACTTTTGGGTCATGATGCGCAGACCCGCACGCTGATCGACGCGGCGGCCAGCGGGCGGATGCATCATGGCTGGATATTGAGCGGGCCGAGGGGCATCGGCAAGGGCGGTTTTGCGCGTGCGCTGGCGCTGCGCCTGCTGGCTGACGCAGCAGGTCCGCCGGTGGATGGGGAGGGGCTGGATGTGCCGGAAACCCACCCTGTCCGCCGCCTGATCGAGGCGAGCGCCCATCCCGATTATGCCGAACTCTTCCCGCTGGAAAAGGATGGCGTCACTGCGCGCAACATCAGCGTCGATCAGGTGCGCGGGCTGCACCGGTTGCTCCAGTCCGCGCCGTCGCTCTCGACCCGGCGGATCGTGGTGATCGACAGCGCGGACGATCTGGAGCGGGGTGCGGCCAATGCGCTGCTCAAAAATCTGGAAGAACCGCCCCCCGACATGCTCTTCCTGCTGGTGAGCCATGCGCCGGGGCGTTTGCTGCCGACGATCCGGTCGCGCTGCCGTACATTACGTTTCGATCCGCTGAATGACGGGGCGATGCGCGCGATATTGCGGGGCAAGGATGAGACGCTGTCCCCGGCGGAGATCGACGCACTGATCCGGGCGGGCGAAGGATCGCCGGGCAAGGCGCTGCGCTATGCGGGGCTGAACCTCGCCGACATTGAAAGCGCGATGGCGCGGATCGCGCAGGATGGCGACCGCGATAATCGCCACCGTCTGGCGCTCGCCAAGGCGCTGGCGATCAAGTCCGCCAAGCCGCGATACGAGGCGCTTCTGGAACGCGCGCCCGCCTTCATCGCGCAGGCCGCGCGTAACCGCAGCGGGTCCGCCCTCGGCGTGGCGCTCGACCATTGGGAAAAGGCGCGGCATCTGGCGGGCGGGGCGGTGATCCTGTCGCTCGATCCGGCAGCGGTCGTGTTTGAGCTGGCGGGCCATGTCGCGGCGCTGGCACCGCAATCGGCCTGAAAAGCGGCTTCCCGCCCGGCGCAACAGCCGCTAGGGACGGGACATGTCCAAGCCCTATACGATCACCACCGCCATTTCCTATCCCAATGGCCGCCCCCATATCGGCCATGCCTATGAGGTGATCGCCACCGACGCGATTGCCCGGTTCCAGCGGATGATGGGCCGCGACGTATTCTTTCAGACCGGCACGGACGAGCATGGCCTCAAAATGGCGCAGACCGCGCGCAACCGGGGGATCGAACCGCTGGCGCTGGCCGATGAAATGTCGGGCTATTTCCGTGCCATGAACGATCGGCTTAATATCAGCCATGATCGTTTCATCCGAACCAGCGAAGCGGCGCACCACAGTGCCAGCCAGGCCATCTGGCAGGCGATGGAGGCCAATGGCGACCTGTATCTGGACCGTTATGAAGGCTGGTATTCGGTCCGCGACGAGGCTTTCTACGACGAAAAGGAACTGACCGACGGGGAAGGGGGCGTGAAGCTCTCGCCCCAAGGGACGCCGGTGGAATGGACGGTCGAGGAAAGCTGGTTCTTTCGCCTGTCCAACTATCAGGACAAATTGCTGGCGCTCTATGAGAGTCAGCCCGATTTCATCCGCCCGGACAGTCGCCGCAACGAGATTTTGCGCTTCGTCGAGGGTGGACTGTCGGACCTCTCCATCTCCCGCACCAGTTTCGACTGGGGCGTCAAGGTGCCGGGCAGCGACGGCCATGTCATGTATGTGTGGGTCGACGCACTGACCAATTATCTGACCGGCTGCGGCTATCCCGACGATGCCGACCGCATGGCGCGATATTGGGCGGAAGGCGGCGACATCACGCACATCATCGGCAAGGATATCGTGCGTTTTCATGCGGTTTACTGGCCCGCCTTCCTGATGAGCGCGAAGCTGCCCTTGCCCAAGCAGGTCTTTGGTCACGGCTTTCTGCTCAACCGGGGCGAGAAAATGTCCAAGTCGGTCGGCAATGTCGCCGACCCGATTGAACTGGCGGAGCGGTTCGGTGTTGACCAGCTGCGCTATTTCCTGCTGTCGGAAGTCACGTTCGGCAATGACGGGAGCTATAGTGCGGAGGCGATCGTCCAGCGCTCCAACAGCGATCTGGGCAATGCGTTCGGCAATCTGGCGCAGCGGACGCTCAGCTTCATCGCCAAGAATCTGGAGGGGTACTTGCCCGCCATTCATGGCCATGATCCGGCGGACAGCGAATTGTTCGACCTGATCGACCGGGTGGTGCGCACCGATATGCCTGCCGCCATGGCCGATCTTGCGCCATCAGTGGCGATCGACGCCTGGCTGCGTGCGGCCTTTGCCTGCAACCAGTATATCGATGCGCAGGCCCCCTGGACCCTGCGCAAGACCGATCCGCAGCGGATGGAGACGGTGCTGGCGACGCTCTATATCGCGATCGCGCAGCTGGCCGTCGCCGTGTTGCCGGTGATCCCGGCCAGCGCCACTGCGCTGCTCGACCATATGGGCATCCCCGCCGACAAGCGGACCTATAGCGCGATAGGCGATAATTGGTATTCGCTGCTGGCGGAAAGTGACTTCATCCTGGCTGCGCCCAAGCCGCTCTTCCCCCGGCTCGAACTGACCGAAGCGGACGGGTGACCCCATGCTGATCGACAGCCATTGTCACCTCAATTACAAGGGGTTGGTCGAGGATCAGGAGAATGTGCTGGAACGCGCCCGCGCGTCCGGCATCGACCTGATGCTCAACATCGCCACGCGCGAAAGCGAGTGGGACGCGGTGCTGGACACCGCCATCCGCGCGCCGGACGTATGGGCGACGGTCGGTATCCACCCGCATGAGGCGGACGAGCATCCCCATATCGACACCGCCAAGCTGGTCGCCCGCGCCGCGCATCCCCGCGTGGTCGGCATCGGCGAGACGGGTCTCGATTATTATTACGACCATAGCGACCGTGAGCGGCAGCGCAGCAGCTTCCGTTCGCACATCGTCGCGGCGCGCGACACCGGCCTGCCGCTGATCGTCCACACCCGCGACGCGGAGGAGGATACGCTGGCGGTGATGCGGGACGAGATGGGGAAGGGCGCTTACACCGGCGTCATCCATTGCTTCACCGCCAGCGGGGCCTTTGCCAATGCCGCGCTGGAGATGGGTTTCTACATCAGCATATCGGGCATCGTGACCTTCAAGAGCGCGAAGGATTTGCAGGAGACCGCCGCTCGGCTACCGATCGACCGGCTGCTGGTGGAAACGGACTCGCCCTTCCTGGCCCCGGTGCCGCATCGCGGGCGTCCGTGCGAGCCGGCCTTCGTCGCCGACACCGCAAAATTCCTTGCCAATTTGCGCGGTGAGAGTCTGGAGGATCTGGCCGCCGCCACTTCCGCCAATTTCCGCACATTGTTCAAGAAGGTGGCATGAGCCTCACACTCACGATCCTGGGCAGCGGCACATCGTCGGGGGTGCCGCGCATCGGCAATGACTGGGGGGCGTGCGACCCCGCCGAGCCAAAGAACCGCCGGACCCGCGTGTCGATTCTGGTAGAAAGCGCGACGACGCGGATATTGGTGGACACCTCGCCGGATATGCGCGCGCAGTTGCTGGCCGCAGACGTGATCGCCATCGATGCGATCCTTTGGACGCATGACCATGCCGATCACAGCCATGGCATAGACGATGTGCGGCAGCTTTATCATCATCGCCGCGAGCCGCTGCCCGGCTATGCCCGGTTGCAGACGCTCAGCCTGCTACGCCAGCGGTTTAGCTACGCCTTTGATGGTCGCAACGGCTATCATCCGACCATCGACGGGCGGGTCTTGCCTGATGGTCTGCGGATCGGCGACATCGACATTGTCTGCGTCGATCAGCCTCATGGCGACATTTATTCGACCGGCTTCCGCTTCAGCCATGGCGGCAGGTCCATCGCCTATGCCACGGATTTTCATGAGCTGACGCCGGACATGCTTGCGCTGTATGACGGCGTCGATGTGTGGGTGGTTGATGCCTTGCGCGAAAAGCCGCATCCGACCCATCCGCATCTGGCGTTGACGCTGGACGGCATCGCTGCCGCCCGGCCCGGTCGCGCGATCCTGACTCATATGGACCAGAGCATGGATTATGCGACATTGCACCGCACCCTCCCCAGCGGCGTCGAACCGGGCTATGACGGCATGGTGATAGTCTTGGAACCGGCAGAGCAGGGGGATTGATGGACAGCGGCGATCAGGCGGCATCAACCATCTGGTATGTGCTGGCACTGGTGCTGGTCGGCTCTGCGCTTATCGGTCGGCGGCTCGCCTGGGGCGGGATATTGCGCATGGCGTTGCTGTGGGTTGCGATCTTTGCCGGACTGCTGGGCCTGTTCAAGCTGGCGCAGAATGAAGGCTATCTGACCGGCCGTTGGGCAGAGCAGGGGGATATGGTCGATGAAGCCCCTGCCGCGCCGCCGCCCGCCAAAGCCGAAGGCCAGTCGATCCGCATCCCGGTCGCGCCCGATGGCCATTATTGGGTGGAAGCGACGATCAATGGCACGCCAGCCCGGTTCCTGATAGACAGCGGCGCGACCATCACCGCGCTGTCGGAAAATACTGCGCGGGCGTCGGGCCTCAATTATGATGTCGGCGCGCCGGGTGTGATCATGACCACCGCCAATGGCAAGGTGGAGGCGCGGCGATCCAGCATCGCCAGCCTGGCCGTGGGTCCAATTACGGCGAACGACCTGCCCGTTGTCGTGTCATCCAGCTTTGGTGAGGTCAATGTGATTGGCATGAACATGCTGTCTCGCCTGAAAAGCTGGGGCGTACAAAATGGCGAGATGGTGCTGACGCCATGACCGCCCCAACAGAACCAGGCGCCCCCACCCAGCGCGAGCGGCTGAAGGCCATTATCGGGGGTTCGACCGGCAATCTGGTCGAATGGTATGACTGGTATGCCTATGCCGCATTCACCCTCTATTTCGCGCCGCATTTCTTCCCCAGTCAGGACCGCACCGCCCAGTTGCTGAGCGCGGCGGGCATCTTTGCCGTCGGCTTCCTGATGCGGCCGATCGGCGCGTGGATCATGGGCGTCTATGCCGACCGGCACGGGCGCAAGAGCGGGCTGACGCTGTCGGTGGCGCTGATGTGCGCGGGGTCGCTGCTGATCGCGGTGACGCCGGGTTATGAGACGATCGGGGTCGCCGCGCCGCTGTTGCTGGTGCTGGCGCGGTTGATGCAGGGGCTGTCTATCGGCGGGGAATATGGTGCCAGTGCGACCTATTTGTCGGAAATGGCGGGCAGGAACCGGCGCGGCTTTTTCTCCAGCTTTCAATATGTGACTTTGATCGCGGGGCAGTTGGTGGCGATCTGCGTGCTGCTGGTCTTGCAAGCGACATTGAGCGAGGCGCAACTGGATGCGTGGGGCTGGCGGATACCCTTTTTCATTGGTGGGGCGCTGGCGGTCGTCGTATTCTGGCTGCGGCGCGGGCTGGCGGAGACGCAGAGCTTTGCCGTGGCCAAGGCCGAGGGCGCGCCGAAGTCCGGCTTTGTTGAGCTGCTGACCAAGCATCCGCGGGAGACGGTAACGGTGATGCTGCTCACCGCCGGGGGCACGATCGCTTTCTATGCTTACTCGATCTACATGCAGAAATTCCTAGTCAACACGAGTGGGTTGAGCCGAGAGGCCGCGTCGCAGATCAATGCCGCAACCCTGTTTGTTTTTATGCTGTTGCAGCCGGTTGCTGGCGCGCTGTCGGATCGGATCGGGCGCAAGCCGCTGATGATCGGCTTTGGCGTCATGGGGGTGATCTGCACCTATCCAATCTTTGCGACGCTGGCCGTGACGAAGGATCCGCTGGTCGCCGGGCTGCTGGTGATGGCGGGACTGGTGATCGTGACCGGCTATACCTCGATCAATGCAGTGGTGAAGGCCGAGCTGTTTCCCGCGCATATCCGGGCGCTGGGCGTCGCGCTGCCTTATGCGCTGGCGAACACGATGTTTGGCGGGACGGCGGAACTGGTGGCGCTGTGGTTCAAACAGGCTGGCATGGAGCAGGCATTCTATATCTATGTCAGCGTAATGATCGCCATCTCTCTGGTCGTCTATGTGCGGATGAAGGACACGGCAAAGAATAGCCTGATCCGGGAGGATTGACGCTAAGCCGACAGTGAGCCGGACATATGTGGGCGTTTTGATATGAGGTTTGATTTAACATAATATATATTATCGGACTTAATTTGAGAAGTCTGGTCATCGTCCTGTTGAGCCACTATCGCGGTTGGCATCCCTTTCACCAGTCCAGGTTCCGCCATGTCCACAGCCAGTCCCGCCGACATCATGCCGCTTGCCAATGTCATGGCGCGGTTGCGTGATCCTGATACGGGCTGCCCTTGGGACATCGAACAGGATTTCGCGTCGATCGCGCCATACACGATCGAGGAAGCCTATGAGGTGGCCGACGCGATTGAGCGCAACGACATGGCGGCGCTGCGCGATGAACTGGGTGACCTGCTGCTCCAGGTGGCGTTCCACAGCCGGATGGCGGAACAGGCCGGGCATTTCAGCTTGCAGGATGTGATCGACGGCATCACCCAGAAAATGATCCGGCGGCATCCGCACGTCTTTGGCAAAGGCGCAAGGCGCGAGGATGGCCATGCCCAGTGGGAGGCGATCAAGGCCGCCGAGCGGGCGGAAAAGGAACCGGACCCAAGCGCGCTGGCCGGGGTCGCGATCGCCCTGCCCGCACTGCTGCGCGCCGAGAAATTGCAGAAGCGCGCGGCGCGGACCGGGTTTGACTGGCCAGACAGCGATGGCGCGATCGCCAAGATCGTCGAGGAACTGGACGAGGTGCAGGGCGCGGCGACTCAGGCGGAGCGTGAGGAGGAAGTGGGCGACCTGCTGTTCGCGGTCGTCAACCTCGCACGGCATCTGAAGGTCGACCCGGAAGTGGCTTTACGGGCGGGCAACGCCAAGTTCGACCGGCGGTTCAGAATGATGGAGGCCATCGCCGGGGAGGCTTTCGCCGCCCTTCCGCTGGATGAGAAGGAAATGCTGTGGCAGCGGGCCAAGCGGGCGGAAGTGCCGGCTTGATCCGGGCGGTCACGCCCGCCGATCATGATGCGATCTGGGCCATCATCGAACCAGTGATCCGTGCTGGCGAAACGCTCGCCATCCCGCGCGACATGAGTCGGCAGGCCGCCCTCTCCCTCTGGCTGTCACCCGACCGGACAGTGCGGGTGCTGGAGGAGGATGGCGTGGTGCTGGGCGTTTTCTATGTGCGCGCGAACCAGAGCGGCGGCGGCGCGCATGTCGCCAATGCGGGCTATGTCGTGGCGCAGCAGGCGACCGGACGCGGTGTCGCGCGCCGCATGTGCGCGGCCTCACTCGATCTGGCGCGGGAATTGGGTTTTCGCGCGATGCAGTTTAATTTCGTGGTGTCGACCAATGTCCGGGCGGTGGCCCTGTGGCAAGCCATGGGCTTTGCGGTGGTCGGACGTTTGCCGGGCGCCTTTGATCACCCTGCCCTTGGCACTGTGGATGCGCTGGTGATGTTTCGGGCGTTGTAAGACGCCCCACTTGTCTCAGACATAGTCCAGACAAGGTTTGAAATTGAAACTGATATTTGACAAGTGCTTGCAAAGGCCATAATTTTCTCCCGATCATATGACGGAGGAAATGCGATGCGCCTGACTGTCCTTCTCCCGCTCCTTTGCGCTGTGGCGGCGCCAGCTTATGCCCAGCAAAATGGCACTGGCATTTCCGGCATCCATTTCAACACGGCCAGTCCGATGGGCGTCACGCCCATTACCGGCTTTGGTCCCGACAACTTCCGCAGCAGCCGCTCCACGTCCTTGCAGCAGGCACAGCAGTTGATTGCGTCGGGCGATTATGTGCAAGCTGACAGCCTGCTCGCGACCGTGATCGGCGAGACACCCAGCCGTCAGGCGCGTTTCCTCAAGGGGATGACCAAGCTCGGCCTGGGGGATGCGGTCGCGGCGCGGCGCTATTTCGAACAGAGCCTCTATCGCGGTCGCAACGGGCATCCCGGTGCGATGTCGGGTCTGGCCATTGCGGAAATCCGGCTCGGCAATGCGGATGCCGCGCGCGATATCCTGCACAAGTTGCAGTATCAGCAGGAAAAATGCGGACATAGCTGCGACCGCGCCGGAGCGTTGAAGCAGGCGGTCGGCGTGGTCGAAAAAGCGCTGGCGTAACGCCAGCGCCTACCCCTGCCCGCGTTTCCCGAACCGCGCGAAGGCTGCGTCCGAAAGCCTTACTTCGACGCGGGTTTCTTCGCCCTGCGCATCGCTGGTCAGCACTTCGCCATGTTCGTGGAGCCAGGCCAGCGCCGCGCCATCGGCGGCCGCGATGCGCAGGCCATAGACTTTGGCACCCGCAGTCATTTTGGTGCTGATCGCGCGTTGCAGGTCGGCGACGCCCTCTCCGGTTAGCGCCGACAGGATCACGACATCGTCGCGGCGGGACGCGGTTTCCCTCGCCAAGGCTTCGGCTTGCGCGTCGAGCAGGTCGAGCTTGTTCCACGCCTCGATAATCGGCGGGGCGGCGGGTTCGCCTTCGGCGCGGTCGAGCGCCCCCTCCCCGGCCACGCCCAACTCGCTCAGCACGTCCAGCACATCGTCCCGCTGAGCGTCGCTGTCGGGATGGGCGATGTCGCGGACATGGACGATGAGGTCGGCGGACAGCACTTCCTCCAGCGTCGCGCGGAAGGCGGCGATGAGCTGGGTCGGCAGGTCGGAGACGAAGCCGACCGTGTCGGACAGGATCGCCTTGTCGAGGCCGGGGAGCGCGATCTGGCGCATGGTCGGGTCGAGCGTGGCGAAGAGCAAATCCTCCGCCATGACGTCAGCCCCGGTCAGGCGATTGAAAAGCGTGGATTTTCCGGCGTTGGTATAGCCGACCAGCGCGATCACCGGCCAGGGCGCGCGTTGCCGCCGGGTGCGGTGGAGGCCACGGGTGCGGGTGACCTGATCCAGTTCCTTACGGATCTTGGCCATGCGGTCGCGGATCATCCGCCTGTCCGCTTCGATCTGGGTTTCGCCGGGACCGCCGAGAAAGCCGAAGCCGCCGCGTTGCCGCTCCAAATGGGTCCAGCTGCGCACCAGCCGCCCCGCCTGATAGTCGAGATGGGCGAGTTCGACCTGAAGCCGGCCTTCATTGGTGGCCGCGCGTTCGCCGAAGATTTCGAGGATCAGCCCGGTGCGGTCGATCACTTTCGCACCGACGGCCTTTTCCAGATTGCTTTGCTGGACCGGCGACAGGGCATTGTCGACGATGACCAGTTCGGCCTCTTCCTGAACGACGAGGGTGGCGATCTGGTCCACCTGACCGCTGCCGAACAGGGTGGCGGGCTTGCGGTCGCGGACGCGGAACGCCTGCCCCACCCGCACGTCGATGCCGATGGCCAGCGCCAGCCCGCGCGCTTCCTCCAGCCTTGCCTCGCTGTCCCGGCGTTCCAGCCCGTGGGTTTCGGCATGGACGACCACGGCGCGGGCGCCGCGGGCGACTTCATCATCGGAATCGCGGTTGAATATGGCCATGGGGTTAGCCGGGACTCCCCGCAAGTCGGGCCTTGACCGCGTCGATCGCCGCCGCCGCCTTGTCCCCGTCCGGTCCGCCGCCCTGCGCCATGTCGGGACGGCCACCGCCGCCCTTGCCGCCCAGCGCTTCCACGCCGACACGGACCAGATCGACCGCGCTGATCGTGCCGGTCAGATCGTCAGTGACGCCCACGGCGATGGTGGCGCGGCCATCGACCACGGCGACGATCGCCGACACGCCGCTGCCCAGCGTCTTTTTATTGCCGTCAACGATCCCGCGCAATTCCTTGGGGTCCAGGCCATCGATGACCTGCGCCATGAAGCTGACATTGCCGACCTGTTCGGGACCAGCCGGGGCCGCGCCCGACGCGCCGCCGCCCAGCGCCAGTGCCTTCTTGGCTTCGGCCAGTTCGCGTTCCAGCCTGCGGCTCTGCTCGACCAGCGCGGCGATGCGGGCTGGCACATCTTCCGGCGATGTCTTGAGCGTCGCGGCGGACTGGCGGAGCTTATCCTCCCGATCGACCAGCCAAAGGCGCGCGGCCTCCCCGGTCAAGGCCTCGATCCGGCGTACGCCACTGGAAACGGCGCTTTCCGACACGATCTTGAGCAAGGCGATATCGCCCGTCGCGCGGACATGGGTGCCGCCGCACAGTTCGACCGAATAGTGCGTATCGTCGCCCTTCCCCATGGAAAGAACGCGGACCTCATCGCCATATTTCTCGCCGAACAGCGCCATCGCGCCCGCCGCAATCGCGTCGTCGGGCGTCATGAGGCGAGTCGTGACCTCCTCATTATGGCGGATCTGCGCGTTCACGTCCGCCTCGACCTTCGCGATCTGCGCATGGGTCAGGGCTTCGGGGTGCGAGAAGTCGAAGCGCAGGCGATCGGCGGCGACCATGCTGCCCTTTTGTGTCACATGCGCGCCCAGTTCCTTGCGCAGCGCGGCGTGGAGCAGGTGGGTGGCGCTGTGGTTGGCGCGGATGCGGTCGCGGCGATCGACATCAACGCTCAGTTGAACCGTATCGCCGACCTTGATGCTGCCCGCGCTGATCACGGCCTGGTGCGCGTGGAGGCGACCCAACGGCTTGGATGTATCGGCAACGTCAGCGGACAGACCGCCGAGCGAGGTGATCGTCCCAGCATCGCCATTCTGCCCGCCGCTTTCGCCATAGAAAGGCGTCTGGTTGGTAATGATCGCAACGCTGTCGCCGACCGTGGCGCTATCGACGCGCGCGCCGTCCTTGACGATGGCCAGCACTTCGCCTTCGCCCTTGGTCGAGGCGTAACCGACAAATTCTGTGCTGCCGAGGGTTTCGGCAATGTCGTACCAGATGTCGTCCGACGCTTTTTCGCCCGATCCCTTCCAGGCGGCGCGGGCGGCGGCTTTCTGTTCAGCCATGGCGGCGTCGAAACCGGCGCGGTCGACGCCCAGACCCTGGGTGCGCAATGCGTCCTCGGTCAGGTCATAGGGGAAGCCGAACGTGTCGTAGAGTTTGAACGCGGTTTCGCCGGGCAGCGTGCCGCCCTCCGCCATGCCGGTTGTCGCTTCATCAAGCAGGCGCAGGCCGTTTTCCAGCGTCTTGCGGAAACGGGTTTCCTCGCGCAGCAGTGTTTCCTCGATCAGCGGCTGGGCGCGGACCAGTTCGGGATAGGCCCCGCCCATTTCGGAGACGAGGCTGCCGACCAGGCGATACATGAGCGGGTCTTTGGCGCCGATGATGTGCGCATGGCGCATCGCGCGGCGCATGATCCGGCGCAGCACATAGCCGCGCCCTTCATTGGCGGGCAGCACGCCATCGGCGATCAGGAAGCTGGTCGAACGGAGATGATCGGCGATGACGCGGTGGCTGGCCTGAAGATCGCCGTCGGTCGCGGTGCGGGTGATCGCCCCGCTTTCGGCGATCAGCGCCTTGAATGTGTCCGTGTCGTAATTGTTGTGGACGCCCTGCATGACGGCGGCGATGCGCTCCAGCCCCATGCCGGTGTCGATGCTAGGCTTGGGCAGTTCGCTGACGATCTCATTGGCTTCCTGCTCATATTGCATGAACACCAGGTTCCAGATCTCGACGAAACGGTCGCCATCCTCCTCCGGGCTGCCGGGCGGGCCGCCCCAGATATGGTCGCCATGGTCGTAGAAGATTTCCGAACAGGGACCGCAGGGGCCACTGTCGCCCATCGCCCAGAAATTATCCTTGGTCGGGATGCGGATGATGCGATGTTCGGGCAGGCCCGCAATCTTGCGCCACAGGTCGAACGCCTCGTCATCGGTGTGATAGACGGTCGCAGTCAGCTTGTCGGCCGGAAGCCCCCATTCCTTGGTCAGCAGGGTCCAGGCGTGGGTGATCGCCTGTTCCTTGAAATAGTCGCCAAAGCTGAAATTGCCCAGCATTTCAAAGAAAGTATGGTGGCGCGCGGTATAGCCGACATTGTCAAGATCATTATGCTTGCCGCCCGCGCGGACCGACTTCTGGCTCGACGTCGCGGTCTTGTAGGGGCGGGTTTCAAGGCCGGTAAAGACATTCTTGAACGGCACCATACCCGCATTGACGAACATCAAGGTCGGGTCGTTGTGCGGCACCAGCGGCGCGGACGGAACGATGGTGTGGCCGTTGGCCCCGAAATAGTCGAGGAAGGAGCGGCGAATGTCGTTGGTCGATGTCATGGGGGCGATTTAGTGGGAAGCGGCCCGCCGCACAAGCGGGGCTTTTCGGCTTGTGTGATTGATGAGGGTGTTCAATTCAAACCACCCGTTTCATTCATTTCACACCTATAGCTACGCCACCATGTGCGACCAGTAATCGTGCCGCTTAGCGCACCTAATATGCCGGCAGGAACGGCCCTGAAAAATACGTCGATATTTTGTTCGACGGTCGCAAGAATAATCCCTGGAACAAGAAAGCCAGTCAACGCTCCAGCCCAAAGATAGGTAGTCTCACTTTCTAACTTCCATCTTTTGAGAATAAGCGTGACTGGTATGCCAACCGCGACGGCTGACAGAAATACAAGCACCAAGGGGATTATGATCATCATGATAACGATCCCAATCGCCGATCTTGCATCACCACTAAACGGGAACGAACCCAAAATGGCGATCACCAAAAAGATCGCGGGAAAGGCCACTCCAGCGAGTGTTCCCCACAACACAGCTTCAAAAAAGCCTCGAAGCATAGGAGCATTCAGCCTCATTTGCGGCAACGTGATTGCATCTTACCCAATCGGTTCCTCGATCGACACCGGTGGTTTGGAGAACCATGCTGGTCCCTGAGCGGTCATGTGGAAGCAATCCTCCATCCTCACCCCCATCACGCCGGGCAGATACAGGCCGGGTTCGTTGGAAAAGCACATGCCGACGTCCAGCTTGGTGGTTTCGCCATGGACCAGGTTGACCGGCTCATGCCCCTCCATGCCGATGCCATGGCCAGTGCGGTGGGACAGGCCGGGGAGCGCGTAGCCGGGGCCGTAGCCCTGCGTCTCATACCAGCTGCGCACTGCGTCATCGACGGAGCCTGCGGGCGCGCCGAGCTTTGCCGCCTTGATCGCGATGCTCTGTCCGCGCGATACGTCGTTCCACACCTTGCGCTGTTGCGCGGTGGGGGGTGCGCCGTGGACGAAGGTGCGGCTGATGTCGGATTGATAGTCGCCGACGGTGCAGCCGCAGTCCATCAGCACGACTTCGCCTGCCCGCACGGCTTGCGGCTTGCCGGAGCCATGGGGATAGGCAGCCGCCTCGCCGAGCAGAACGAGATTGAATTCGGGCTTGCCGCCCAGCGCGGTGGTGGCCGCGGTCATCAGCGCGGCGATGTCGGCGGGAGTCATGCCCGCCTTCACCTGCGGATAGGTCCAGCGATAGGCGGCCATGGTGACGTCGGCGGCTGCCTGCATCAGCGCGATTTCGGCGGGCGTCTTGCGCATCCGCAGGGTGCGGGTGACGCTGTCGGGGATCAGGGTTGCGCCGGGCAGCGCGGCCTTCAGGCCATCGACGGCGAAATAGCGCACCGTTTCCTCGATGCCGATGCGACCGCGCGCCAGCCCCCGCTCCTTGAGGAAAGTGGCGATCAGCGCGTGGGGGCTTTCATGCTCCTGCCAGACGCGGACCTCCGCCGGGATGCCGAGCGATTCTTCGATCGAGGGCTTCTCGAAAAAGGGGCAGATGATCAGC
The DNA here is from genome assembly GCA_023266575.1 of Sphingobium sp. Classification (GTDB taxonomy): domain Bacteria; phylum Pseudomonadota; class Alphaproteobacteria; order Sphingomonadales; family Sphingomonadaceae; genus Sphingobium. The sequence goes on along the minus strand of JAHFPV010000005.1, from coordinate 68,458 downwards.
GGCGCGCCGGTCGCGGGGATGATGGCGGCAGTCAGCCGTTCGCTGCGCCACCAGCGGACGCCCGTATAATAGACAAGGCTTGCGCCCGGCTCGATCAGCAGCGCATCGATCCCCGCGCGCTGCATCATGGCCTGTGCGCGGGTCAGGCGATCGGCGCGTTCGGGGCGGCCGATCGGTGCGATGTTGCCGGTGAGCGGCGTCAAGGCTTCCGTCGCCCGCTCCTGCGCGAACAGGCGCGGCGTGACCGCGCTTGCCGCCAGCCCCGCCATGGAGGCGAGCACAGTGCGGCGATCAGGCGTAAGCATAGGGACCGCCCGCGGCGAGGGCAGCCTGATAGGCCGGGCGCGCCTGCATCTCGCTGAGCCAGCGCAGGATAGCGGGACGCGAGTCGTTCAGGCCACCGCGCGAGCGGGAGGCTTCGATCGGAAAGCTCATCATCATGTCGGCGGCGGTGAAACTGTCACCGGCAAAATACGGGCGCGACGCCAATTCGCTTTCCAGCCAGTCGAGATGATCGTCCAGCATCCGCTGCACCGTGGGCCGCGCGGGGCGACCGAGCAGGCCGAGCTTGCCGATGATGAGCAGCGCCAGCAGCGGCGGCATCATCGATCCTTCGGCATAATGCATATATTGGCGGTAGCGGATCGCGCCCGGCGCATCGGCGGGCGGGCCGAAGCGTCCGGCGCGGGCGACCAGATAGTCCATGATCGCGCCGGTTTCGATCAGCGCGTGACCGTCCACCTCCACCACCGGAGAGCGCCCCAGCGGATGGATGGCGCGCAGCGCGGCGGGCGCGCGCATCGTCTTGGCGTTGCGCTCGTACCGGACGACGTCATAGGGGTCGCCCAGTTCCTCCAGCAGCCAGAGGATGCGTTGCGACCGGCTGTTGTTGAGGTGATGGACGATGATGGTCATTTGGGTTCCGGCGCTCCGTTGCGGGAAAGTTGCAGCACGTCGGCAAACGCTGCGACGCCAGCGCCCGGCCCCGCCGGATGGTTCCACACCGCGCTGCTGACCGCCAGAAAATCCGCGCCTGCCGCCACCAGCGGCGCTGCATTGTCCGCCGTCACGCCACCGATCGCGACGCAAGGCAGCTCGAAAATCGTGGTCCACCAGCCCAGGATCGAAGGTTCGGCGTGGTGCAGCACATCCTTGGTCGTCGTAGGGTAGAAAGCGCCGAACGCGACATAGTCGGCTCCCGCCTCCCCCGCTTCCATCGCCAGATGGCGGCTGTCATGGCAGGTGACGCCGATCTGCACCTTTGGGCCGAGGATTTTGCGGGCCTCCCGCGGATCGCCATCGCCCTGCCCCAGATGCACACCGTCGGCGCTGAGCCGCTGCGCCAGCGCGACGCTGTCGTTGATGATGAAGGCGACGTCGCGATCGGCGCAGAGCGCCTGCAACGGCGCGGCAAGGTCTGCGATCGCGTCGTCGTTCAGCCCTTTCAGGCGCAACTGGAACGCAGCGACATCGCCGCCGTCAAGCGCGGCAGCCAAGGCGTCCACGAAGGTCGCGTCGATGCTGGGCGGGGATATCAGGTAAAGCTGGCAGGCGGGGCGGAAACCCTGTTCAAACTGATCGGCAAAATGCGGGTCGAGCGCCAGCTCTTCATCGGTAAAATCGGTCATGCCGGGGTGTTAGCCCAGCCAGCATCGTAACGAAAGCCTCTGGCTTGCCCGTCATCCTCCCCTGCAAGGGGAGGTGTCAGCGCGTAGCGATGACGGAGGGGTATCGAGCTATCGATAGGGTGACACCCCTCCGTCTGGCCTTCGGCCCGACACCTCCCCTTAAAGGGGAGGATCAGCCTGTAATCAAACTACCCCGTTACGCCGCGACCGCCGTCTTGGCGACCGATGCGCCGTGGATTTCGTCGATCGCTTCGCCCAGCGATGCGTTGAATTCATCGTCGCTCATCTGGTGACGCAGGTCGTTGAGCAGCGCGCGGCTGAAGCTGGCAATGATGCCGCGATTCTTGGCCAGTTCGACACAGGCTTCGGGACGGGCAAAGCCGCCCGACAGTGCCACGACGCGCAGCACACGGGGATGATCGACCAGCGGGTCGAACAGGCCCGGCTGCACCGGCAGCGAGAGCTTCAACATCACCTGCTGATCGGCGGGCAGCGCGTCGAGCGCCTTGACCAGTTCGTCAAGCAGGATCGCGTCGGCCTCGGCGCGTTCGGGCGACTTGATGTTCACTTCGGGTTCGATGATCGGCATGAGGCCGGCGGCAAGCACCTGCTGACCAATTTCGAACTGCTGCTTGACGACGGCGGCAATGCCGTCGCGGTTGGCCAGGTTGATGACCGAGCGTTCCTTGGTCCCGAACACGCCCAGCGCCTTGGCGCGGTGGAGCAGCACGTCGAGGTCGGGATTGGGCTTCATCACCTGAACGCCGTTCGCCTCATCCTCCAGACCCTTGTCGATCTTGATGAAGGGCACGACGCCGCGCTCGATCAACGCCTGCGGGGTCGGCTTGCCATCGACGGTGCCGTCCATCGTGCGCTCGAACAGGATCGCGCCCAGCACCTTGTCGCCGGTGAACACGGGCGAAGTGATGATGCGGCTGCGCATCGCGTGGATCAGGCCGAACATTTCCTCGTCAGAGCCCCAAGCACCCTCTTCGATGCCATAGCCCTTAAGCGCCTTGGGCGTTGACCCGCCGCTCTGGTCGAGTGCGGCGATAAAGCCTTCGCCTGTCGCAATCTTCTGCTTCTGAACCTGATCCAGCATCTGCACATACTCTCTCTTAATGGAGATGGCGCCGCCCTCTCCAAGGCGGTGCCACCGTTGACCGGTCGTCAGGCCATCAAAGCCTTTACGCCCGGCAAATCCTTGCCTTCCATCCATTCCAGGAACGCGCCGCCCGCCGTCGAAACGAAGGTGAAATCGGCTGCTGCCCCTGCATGGTTGAGGGCTGCCACAGTATCACCGCCACCGGCGACCGAGGTCAACTGCCCTTCCTTGGTCAGCGCCGCCGCCGTGCGGGCGAGCGCCACCGTTGCGGTGTCAAACGGGGGAATTTCGAACGCACCCAATGGCCCGTTCCACACGAGCGTGCGGCAGGTCTTGAGGACATCGGCGAGCGCTTCTACGGCGGCGGGGCCGACGTCGAGGATCATTTCGTCGGCCGCGACTTCATGGACGTTGCAGGTGCGGACCGATGGCGGGTTGGCGGCAAATTCCTTCGCGACCACCACGTCATAGGGCAGATGGATGGTGCAACCGGCCGCTTCCGCCGCGTCGAAAATGGCGTCCGCGGTGGCGGCCAGATCCTTTTCGCACAGCGACTTGCCGATATCGACGCCACGCGCGTGGAGGAAGGTGTTGGCCATGCCGCCGCCGATGATCAGATGATCGACCTTGGTGACCAGATGGTTCAGCACGTCGAGCTTGGTCGAGACTTTCGCGCCGCCCACGACAGCGGCCACCGGCTTGACCGGGGTGCCGAGCGCGGCCTGCAACGCATCGAGTTCGCGCTCCATCGCGCGGCCCGCGAACGACGGCAGCTTGTGCGCGATCCCCGCGGTCGAGGCATGGGCACGGTGTGCGGCGGAGAAGGCGTCGTTGACATAAAGGTCGGCAATCGCCGCCATCGCATCGACCAGAACGGGATCGTTCTTTTCCTCGCCCGCGTGGAAGCGGGTATTTTCCAAAATCGCAATGTCGCCAGGACGCATCACCGCGATGCCATCGGTCGCCGCGTCCCCCTGACAATCAGGGACGAACTGCACTTCACGGCCCAGCACCTGGCTCAAGGGCCGGGTGATCTTGGACAGCGAATATTCGGGGTTCTTCTGCCCCTTGGGACGACCGAAATGGGCGAGGATCAGCACTTTCGCACCACGATCGGCCAATTCCAGCACGGTCGGCATGGCCGAACGCAGGCGGGTATCGTCGCTGACCGAACCGTCCTGCATCGGCACGTTCAGATCCTCGCGCACCAGCACGACCTTGCCGTGGATGTCGCCCATATCGTCGAGTGTCTTGAACGGCTTGGTCATTGGAATTTTCCTATGTTCCCAACCCGTTCGGGCTGAGCGAAGTCGAAGCCCTTTACTGAGCGAAGGCGAAGTGGCTTCGCTACGCTCAGCCGAGCCCTTCGACTTCGCTCAGGGCGAACGGATTTATATGTTCCTTACAGGAACTTCGCCACCACGCCGGTGGTGTCGATCATGCGGTTCGAGAAGCCCCATTCATTGTCGTACCAGCTGAGCACACGGACCAGCTTGCCATCGACCACGGCGGTTTCCAGGCTGTCGACGGTCGAGCTGCGCGGATCGCCATTATAGTCGATCGAGACCAATGGCTCGTCCGAATAGCCCAGTACGCCCTTGAGCGGACCGGATTCCGACGCGGCCTTCAGCAGGGCGTTGACTTCGTCCTTCGTGGTCGGGCGGCTCGGAATGAACTTCAGATCGACGACCGAGACATTGGGCGTCGGCACGCGGATCGACGAACCGTCCAGCTTGCCCTTGAGTTCAGGCAGAACCTCACCCACCGCGCGGGCAGCGCCGGTAGAGGTCGGGATCTGCGAGAGGGCAGCGGCGCGGGCGCGGCGCATGTCGCTGTGCAGCTGGTCCAGCGTGTTCTGGTCGTTGGTGTAGCTGTGGATCGTCGTCATGAAGCCGCTTTCGATGCCGATGGCGTCGTTCAGCACCTTGGCGAGCGGGGCCAGGCAGTTGGTGGTGCAGCTGGCGTTGGAAATGACGATATCATCGGCGGTCAGCGCGTCATGGTTGACGCCGAACACAACGGTGCGATCGACATTGGTGCCGGGCGCGGAAATGATGACGCGCTTCGCACCAGCGGTCAGATGCGCGCTTGCCTTGTCCTTGGCGGTGAAGATGCCGGTGCATTCCAGCGCGATTTCGACGCCCAGCGCTGCGTGCGGCAGGTTGGCGGGGTCGCGCTCCGCGGTCACCTTGATCTTCTTGCCATCGACGACCAGAAAATCGCCATCGACGCTGACGTCGCCCTTCCAGTTGCCATGCACCGAATCGCGCTTGAACAGCAGGGCGTTGGACTTGACGTCGCCCAGATCGTTGATGCTGACCAGTTCCAGGTCATGGTCAGTGCGCGAAAGGATGGCGCGCGCCACCAGGCGACCGATACGTCCGAAACCGTTAATTGCTACCTTCGTTGCCACTGCACTAGCCTCCTGAAGTTGTTGTTCGGTCAGTTGTTGAGAGCGGCCACGATCTGCGGCGCAATCTTTGCGGCGGTCAGGCCGAAATGGTCGTAAAGCGCTTCCGCCGGGGCCGACGCGCCGAAGCTGTCGATGCCAAAGCGCAGGCCCGCGATGCCGGTATGGCGTTCCCAGCCAAAGGTCGTCCCCGCCTCGATCGATACGCGCAGCACATGGTGCGGCAGCAGATCGTCCTTGTAGGACTGCGGCTGCGCCTCGAAATGCGCCCAGCTTGGCATGGACACGACATCGGCCCCAATGCCCTGTTCTTCCAGCGCCTTGGCGGTATCGACCGCGATTTCGACTTCGGAACCAGTGGCGATCAGCACGACCTTGCGGTCGGCGGTGGCGGCGCGCAGGCGATAGGCGCCCTTGGCCGACAGATTTTCAGCCTTTTCGGTGCGCAGCTGCGGCAGGTTCTGGCGGGTCAGCGCCAGCACCGACGGGCCGGTCGCATCCTTCAAGGCGAGTTCCCAGCATTCCGCCGTCTCGACAATGTCGGCGGGGCGATAGACGTCCAGGTTGGGGATCATGCGCATCGACATGACATGCTCGATCGGCTGATGGGTCGGGCCATCTTCGCCAAGGCCGATGCTGTCATGGGTCAGCACATGGATGACGCGCTGCTGCTGGAGCGCGGCGAGGCGGATGCCGGCGCGCATATAGTCGGAAAAGACCAGGAAAGTGCCGCCATAGGGGATGACGCCGCGGTGCAGCGCCATGCCGTTCATCGCGCAGGCCATGCCGAATTCGCGGATGCCATAATAGACATAGCGGCCCGAATAATCATCCTTCGTCAGCGGACCGGTAGACTTGGTCTTGGTATTGTTGGAGCCGGTGAGGTCCGCCGAACCGCCCAGCGTTTCGGGCAGCAGGTCGTTGATCGCGCCTAGCGTCAGTTCGCTGGCCTTGCGGGTCGCGACTTTCTGCGGCGCGGCGATCAGGCTGTCGATATAGGCTTCGAGCGAGAAATCGGCGGGCAGATCGCCAGCCATGCGGCGCGTAAATTCCGCTCCCTTCTCATGGCTTGCAAGCCGAGCTTCCCACGCAGTGCGAACATCGCCGCCCTTGGCGCCAATCGCCTTCCAGGCGGCAGCAATGTCCGTCGGAATAACAAAGGGTGCCGCGTCCCAGCCCAGAAATTCGCGCGCGGCGGCGACCTCGGCCTCGCCCAGCGCGGAACCGTGGACGCCCGACGTGCCTGCCTTGTTGGGCGAACCATAGCCGATCTTGGTCGCGCAGGCGACGAGCGAGGGCCGCGAATCGGCGACCGCTTCGGCCAGAGCGCGGCGCACATCGGCAACGTCATGGCCGTCGCACGAGACGACATGCCAGCCGGTCGCTGCGTAACGGGCGCGGACATCTTCGCTGCTCGACAGGTCGACAGCGCCGTCGATGGTGATCTTGTTATCGTCCCACAGAACGATCAGGCGGCCAAGGTTCAGGTGACCGGCGAGGCCAATCGCTTCATGGTTGATGCCTTCCATCAGGCAGCCATCCCCGGCAATCACCCAGGTGCGGTGATCGACCAGATCGTCGCCGAACTGGGCGTTCAGATGCCGCTCGGCAATCGCCATGCCGACGGCAGTGGCAAGACCCGAACCCAGCGGGCCGGTGGTCGCCTCGACGCCTGCCAGCTCGAAATTTTCAGGATGGCCAGCGCACGGGCTGTGCAGCTGGCGGAAATTGGCAATGTCCTCGATCGTCGGACGTGCATAGCCGGTCAGGTGCAGCAGGCTGTAGATCAGCATCGACCCGTGGCCCGCCGATAGGACGAAACGGTCACGGTCGGCCCATTTGGGCTGCGTCGGATCGAATTTCAGATAATTGCTGAACAACACCGTTGCGACGTCTGCCATGCCCATCGGCATCCCCGGATGGCCGCTATTGGCGGCCTGCACGGCGTCCATGGAGAGCGCCCGGATGGCGTTGGCGAGCGACTTATCGGAAACGGTCATCGGCAGCGTGCGTCTTTCCTGAACAGGACGACCTGCCCGCAGGCTGTGCGGGCGAGTCGAGATCGCGCCTCCTTTGTCGCGTCAAGCCCCATGCGTCAACCGCGGCGGGCCGGAAAGCGGCCTCTTGTGGGTCCAATGATCGCTTTTGTGCCGCGCCAAGTTTCGCTATGCGTGACGAATGGCAAGCGAGCGCATGATGCAGGCAATTGGCACGCTGGAACGTGCAGTGGGTCGGCTCGAACAGGATGTGGCCCGCCTTGCGGCTGCCCCATCCCCCTCCCCACTCCCCATGAGCGGTCAGGATATCGATGTGGACGGCGCGCGCGCGGCGCTGCGTTCGCTCGATGATCTGATCGCCGATCTGAAAGGGCGGACCATTGGCTGAAACCACGCTGCACATTGCCGGACGCCATTATGACATACGATGCCGCGATGGTGAGGAGGCGCATCTGACCCATCTCGCCAGCCTGATCGAGGAGAAGGCGCGCGCCGCGCAGCAGGGGATGCCGGGCATGACGGAGGTGCGCAGCCTGCTGTTCGCCGCTTTGTTCCTGGCCGACGAATTGAACGACTTGCGCCGCGACACCGCCGCCCGCCAGCAAAGGCTGGCGCTGGAGGCAGAGGATGAACCGGCGGCGCAAGCGATCGAGGCGCTGGCCGCGCGGATAGAAAAGCTGCGCGACGGGCTTGCCGCCCGCGCCGCGGACGCCTAGATTGGGGTTGACGGGTACTGCCTGGTACGAGCTTTAGCGAACATCCCTGAGGCGATAATCACATCCTAGGGGGCTGTCCCTGGGCGGGCTCCGGTCCGATCTATATGGTCCCCACCTGACGTTGAGGCGTCAGAGGATTTTCCAGCAAACGGCCAAGGCGGTCCCGTCACCCTTCCAAGGCAAGCGATCCAAATATAGACGTGTTCCCGCGCAGGCGGGAACCCAGTGCATCGGGCCGGACTGGGTTCCCGCCTGCGCGGGAACACGATAGTGAATAGGCAGATTTACGAATGAACGGCGACACCATCGACAAGACGAGCTTGCGCCAGATCGCGCGCGACCGCCGCCGTGCCTTTGTCTCGACGCTCGATCCGCTGGCGCACCGGCTGGCGTTCAAGGTGCTGCCCTCACCCCTCGCCCGGCGCATCGCCGATGCACAGGTGGTCGCGCTCTATATGGGGCTGGACGATGAAGCGCCTGCCCAGCGGCTGGCGCATCAGCTGAGCGCCATGGGCAAGACCGTGGCGCTGCCGCGCGTGCTGGATCGGCTGGGCAGCATGGATTTTCTGCGCTGGCAGCCCGACGACATCTTGCTGCCCGGCCCGTTCCGCACCAGCCATCCCGAACCCGGCAATGGTCCGGTGACGCCCGACGTCATCATCGCCCCGCTGGTCGGGTTCGATCGCGCCCTCAATCGACTGGGTCAGGGCGGCGGCTATTATGACCGCGCCTTTGCCCGCTTCCCCGACGCTTTGCGCATCGGCATCGCCTGGTCGGTGCAGGAGCAGGATGCCGTGCCTGCCGATCCGTGGGACTTGCCGCTGCATATGGTGCTGACCGAAGTCGAACTGATCGAAGGGCCACTGGTATGAGCATCGACCCGCGCCATTATCATCAGCCAAGCTGGCGCAAGCCGGCGGGGATGCTGGCGATCGTCGGGCTGATCGCGCTGTGGGCGGTGATGGTGGCCAGCCTGTCGGGCCTGATCGGCTCGCTGCCGGTCTGGGCGCAGACGCCGCTCTATGTCGTTCTGGGCATCGTGTGGATCTGGATATTACCGCTGCGCCGCCTTCTCGCGTGGATGGAGACGGGCCGCTGGCGGCGCGGCTGATTAACAGCGGTGACAAGCGCACCGCCTGCCTGTATCTGTTCCGTTGAGGAAGCGTAACGGCCTGTCCCCGGTTGCGGAGGCGCGCGCTGCTTCCTGACTGCGGAACGGGGGCAAAGCCATGTCCATGCACCAGTCGATACAGAAGGCGCGCTTATGGCGCGATCCTGCCCCCTGCCCGTCACATCTGAACCACCGGGCGGCGGCCACCGCGCGCCGGGGGAAACACAGCCTGTCGGTGGCCCTTGCCAACCCCCACAGGAGGACGATGCGATGGTTCCCATGAGCAAAAGGCTGTTTGCAGAAGCGTTCGGCACATTCTGGCTGGTTTTCGGCGGCTGCGGCAGCGCGGTGCTGGCGGCGGCCTTCCCTGATGTCGGCATCGGCCTGCTGGGCGTCAGCCTGGCGTTCGGGCTGACGGTACTGACCATGGCCTATTCGATCGGCCATATTTCGGGCTGCCACCTCAATCCCGCCGTTACCGTCGGCCTGTGGGCTGGCGGGCGCTTTCCGGTGCGCGACATCGCCCCCTATATCATCGCGCAACTGATCGGTGCCGTCATCGCGGCGCAACTGTTGCTGTTCATCGCCAGCGGCCAGCCGGATTTTGCCCTGACCGGCACCGGGCTGGCGGTCAACGGCTATGGCGCGCAGTCGCCCGGCGGCTACAGCATGGAAGCGGGCTTTGTGATCGAGGCGGTGCTGACGCTGGGTTTCCTGGTCATCATCCTGGGATCGACCGACAGCCGCGCGCCCGCAGGCTTTGCGCCGATCGCGATCGGGCTGGCGCTGACGCTCATTCACCTGATCAGCATTCCGGTGACCAACACATCGGTCAATCCGGCGCGCAGCACGGGTCCGGCGCTGTTGGTCGGCGGGCTGGCGGTGCAGCAATTATGGCTGTTCTGGCTGGCCCCGATGGTCGGCGCGCTGGCCGCAGGCGGCATCTATCGCTGGCTGGCAAACGAACCGCTGGCTCCCGCGATCACGGGCGACAATCTGTAGCTTCAAGGACAGGCGGGCCGATACTCCATGTGTCGGCCCGTTCATCTGCGCGATTGCGCCATCCCCTGCATCGGCAGGAAATGGCGCGAGTGACGGGGCTCGAACCCGCGACCTCCGGCGTGACAGGCCGGCACTCTAACCAACTGAGCTACACCCGCGCAGGGTGACATCCGTTCGGGACTTTAGTCCCCAGACGATGCTGTCTGATCCACCTTATTCCCACCTTCCGGTCAAGGAAAGTGGCGCGAGTGACGGGGCTCGAACCCGCGACCTCCGGCGTGACAGGCCGGCACTCTAACCAACTGAGCTACACCCGCGTTCGGTGTGGAAGCGCCGTCTATGTGCGTCCGCCGGGACTGTCAACCGTCCGCATCGGCTGTTTTCGCATTCTCGTCACTTTCTTTGCGCGGCGCGACCGTCAGCGTCCCCTGCTCGAACAGGAAACCGGCGATATCGGGCGTGCCAGCGGCCGAGACGACGGTCTGGATGATGATCAGCAGCGGCACCCCCAGCAGCGCGCCCGGCGTCCCCCACACCCAGCCCCAGAAGGTGAGCGACACGAGAATCAGCAACGGGTTCATCGTCAGCCGCCGCCCCAGCACCGTGGGCGTGATCACATTGGCCTCGACCAGATGAAAGCCGACCTGCAAGGCCGCAGGCATCATCGCCACCCACACATCGTCAAACACCATCAGCCCGCCCAGCGCCAGCAGCACCGCAGCCAGCATCGGCCCGAAATAGGGTATGAAGTTCAGCAGCGCGACGATGCCACCCCACATCAGGGGTGACGGCATCCCGATCAGCCACAGTGCCAGCGCGACCGCCAGCCCCAGGCACAGGTTGATGACGGCAATGGTGATGACATAGGCCGACGTCGCATCGACCACATTCTGGATCACCCGCGCCACCGCCAGCGCGCCGTCGAAACTGTCGCGGCTGTTGATCGTGCGCCGCCGCAGCCGGGTCCAGCCCGCCAGGAAGAAGTAGATGATGAGCAGCGCGAACACCATCTGGATGATCGCCGCCGGGGCAGACATGGCGGCAAATTGGAGCAGGGATCGCGGCGTATCAACCGTCGCGGTCTGCGCCGCTGCGACCGGCCCGGTCGCCAGCATCTGCACCGTTTCATCTACGAAGCGCTGGAGGTTGGAATAGAAATCTATGAGCGGGGCCAGGTTCGCCTGAATCTGCGGCAGTCGTTGCGGCAGGATGCGGAACCAGTCGGTGGCCGGCACGATGATCAGCACAAGCGCGGTATTGGCCACCACCAGAAAGCCGATCACGGCCAGCAGCGCGGCCAGCCCCGACGGCAGCCGGTGCCGCTCCATCCATTCGAGCAGCGGCACCAGCGCGATCGCGATCACCAGCGCGGCGGTCAACGGCAGGAAAAACTCCGCCCCCGCGCGCAACGCAAAGGGCAGCGCCAGCATCAGCCCGATCCCCGCCGTCAGCGCGATCGACGCCAGCAGCCGGTCGCGCCTGCGGTTGATTTCCTGCTGTTCGGGCAGTTTCACGGTGGATTGATTCTCCGGTCGAAAGACCAGTCCGATGTGCGCCCGCTGCCACCGGGCGTCAATTTGCAAAGCAGGGCGGGACCATGACCGGGCGCAGGAAAACAGCGGCTTAACCAAATATTGGCCCAGCCGTTCTAGGGACGGACATGGGAACGCAGAACGGGAATGGGCATGAAGGCCGCCACATTGTCATGGATGATCGCGCTGACGGGCCTTGCGGCGTCGCAGGTGGCATGGGCGCAACCGGGCGTCCGGCTCGACACGCAGATGTTCGTCGAGCGGGTGACGACCGACGTTAACGGCCGCTCCCGCCGCATCTTAGCCAGCGCCGACCGGGTTGCGCCGGGCGACCAGCTGATCGTCATCGTCCATTGGCGCAATGACGGCAGCGCGCCGCTGCGCGATCAGGCCGTGGTGCGCCCGCTGCCGCGTGGCGCGCAGATAGACCCGACCGACCCGACCATGCAGGTGTCCGTCGATGGCGGCGCGCATTGGGGCCGGATGGAGCAGCTATGGCTGCCCACGCCACTGGGCGGCACGCGCCGCGCCGTGGCCGCCGATATCACCCATGTCCGCTGGTCGCTACCGCAAGCGGTGCCGCCCGGCCATGCCGGACGGCTCAGCTATCGCGCGACGATGCGCTGAATTTTAATCCACGAACAGCAAGGCGGGGCTTTCGAGCAATTTGCGGATCGCCTGCACATAGCTCGCCGCGTCCCAGCCATCGACGACGCGATGATCGCAGCTGATCGACAGGTTCATCAGCTTCGCCGCGACGATCTCCTTGCCCCGGAATACAGGCCGTTCGATCACGCGGTTGGGACCGATGATCGCCACTTCCGGCCGGTTGATGACCGGGGTCGTGGCGATGCCGCCCAGCGGACCCAATGACGTCAGCGTCAAAGTGGAGCCGGACAGTTCTTCCGACTTCGCCTTGCCCGACCGCGCGGCATCGGCCAGGCGGCGGATTTCGCTCGCCAATTGCCAGACATTGCGGTCCTGCGCGTCGCGGATCACCGGCACCATCAGCCCCGCATCGGTCTGCGTCGCCAACCCCAGATGCACCGATCCATGGCGTGTCACCACCCCCGCCTCATCATCATAGCGGGCGTTGAGCATCGGGAAATCGGGTAAAGTCTTGCAGATCGCGACGATCAGCAGCGGCAGCATGGTGAGCTTGGGCTTGTCGCCCCGGCTGGCGTTGAGCTGTTCGCGCAGCACCTCCAATGCGGTGACGTCGATTTCCTCGACATAGGTGAAATGGGGAATGTGCCGCTTGGACGCGGCCATATTCTCCGCGATGCGGCGGCGCATCCCGATGACCTTGACCTGCTCGTCGGGACGGCGCGCAGACGCACCCGCCGCGCGATAGCCCTGCCCCTGCCCATAGAGCAGATAGGCGTCGAGATCCGCATGGCGGATATGATCGCCTGCGGACTTCACTTGCGCCAGATCGATTCCCAAGTCCTTCGCGCGGGCGCGGACGGCTGGGGAGGCGAGGATGGGGGCGTTGGCCTTCTCCTCCTCTCCTTCAGGGGAGGGGGTCGGGGTGTGGGGCGGTTCGGCAAGTGAAGCGCTATCGTTGACAGGCCCCACCCCAACCCCTCCCCTGAAGGGGAGGGGTTTTTCAGCTTCCGCAATTTCGGTTGCGCCAGCTGTTTCCGCCTCAATCACCTCGACCGGCGGCATGGGCGCAGCGACGTCCTCGCCCTCAACCTCAATCTCCACCAGCATCGCGCCGATCGAGACCTGATCGCCTTCTTCGCCCGCCAGTCGCACGACTATGCCTGCGACAGGGCTTTCCATCTCGACCGTGGCCTTGTCGGTCATCATGTCGGCGATCGGCTGGTCCTCTTCGACCCGGTCACCGACCTTGACGTGCCAGCCGACGATCTCGGCCTGTGCTATGCCCTCACCAATGTCGGGCAGCTTGAATGTAAAGAGGGCCATAAAAAAGCTCCGTTCGTGTCGAGCGAAGTCGAGACACATGACTTGAAACTGCGCTTCCGTTTCTCGACTTCGCTCGAAACGAACGGAAGGTGGTTGAAGGTCAATCCTTCATGATCTTGTTGATGGCTTCGCGGATACGGACGGGACCGGGGAAATAGGCCCATTCCAGACTATGCGGATAAGGCGTGTCGAAGCCGGTCACCCGCTCGATCGGCGCTTCGAGGTGATGGAAGCAGCGTTCCTGCACCTGGGCGAGCAATTCCGCGCCAAAACCGCTGGTGCGGGTCGCTTCATGCACGATCAGGCAGCGCCCGGTCTTTTTCACGGACGCCTCGATCGTTTCGATGTCGAGCGGCACCAGACTGCGCAGGTCGACAATCTCCGCGTCCAACCCCAGCATCGCAACCGTATGCTCAACGACATGGACCATCGTGCCATAGCAGAGGATCGTCAGCGCCCCGCCCGCCCGCGCGATCCGCGCCTTGCCAAGCGGGATGCGATAATAGCCGGTTGGCACCTGCGCGTCGGCATGGCCGGCCCAACTGGTCGCGGGCGTGTCATATTCGCCATCGAACGGGCCGTTATAGATGCGCTTGGGTTCAAAGAAGATGGTCGGATCATTATCCTCGATCGCGGCGATCAGCAGCCCCTTGGCATCATAGGGGGTGGACGGGATCACCGTCTTGATCCCCGAACAATGGGTGAAGATGCCTTCGGGCGACTGGCTGTGCGTCTGGCCCCCGAAGATGCCGCCGCCAAAGGGCGACCGCACCGTCATCGGCGCGATGAACTCGCCCGCCGAGCGATAGCGCAACCGCGCGGCTTCCGACACGAGCTGGTCGAGCGCGGGATAGATATAGTCGGCAAACTGGATTTCCGGCACCGGCCGCAGGCCATAGGCGCCCATGCCCACGGCGACGCCGATGATGCCGCATTCGGTGATCGGCGTATCGAACACGCGGTTCTTGCCATATTTCTGTTGCAGTCCGGCAGTGGCGCGGAACACCCCGCCGAAAAAGCCGACATCCTCGCCCATCACCACGACGGTGGGATCGCGCTCCATCATCACGTCCATGGCGCTGTTGATCGCCTGGATCATGTTCATCTGTGTCGTGTCAGTCATGGCACCATCCTTCCCTCGCCCCTGCGGGGAGAGGGGTGCGCAGACTTGGCAGCTTGCTGCCTAGTCGAAGCTGGGAGAGGGGAAACAGCGGTTGAAAGACGGGACCACGCAGCCCCCTCTCCAACCTTCGCTAAGCAGCAAGCTGCTGAGCTGCGGTATCCTCTCCCCGCCGGGGAGAGGAGATGATGACGCGCCATCACAGCCCCGCCGCCTTCCATTCGTCCAGCATCTGTTGCTGCTGTTCCTTCAGGTGCCAGGGCATTTCCTCGAACACATCCTCGAACATGCTTTCCATCGGATGATGCAGGCCGTGGCCAAGGATGCCGTTCTTCTCCGCTTCGCGCGCGGCGTCACGCACCATCTCGGCCAGTTCCTTGTCCATCGCGGCGTGGCGATCCTCGTCCCAGATGCCCAGGCCAATGCAATGCTGTTTCAGCCGCGCGATCGGGTCGCCCAGCGGCCACAGGCTGCTTTCCTCGGCGGAGCGATAAGCGGTCGGATCGTCCGACGTGCTATGCCCCTCGACGCGATAGGTGAAATGCTCGATCAGCGTCGGCCCGGCATTGGCGCGCGCCCGGTCAGCGGCCCAGCGGGTCGCGGCATAGACCGCCAGCACGTCATTGCCATCGACCCGCAGCCCGGCAATGCCATAACCGACCGCGCGCGCGGCGAATGTCGTGGCTTCCGCCCCGGCGAACCCCGAAAAGCTGCTGATCGCCCATTGGTTGTTGACGACATTCATGATGACCGGCGCGCGATAGACGCTGGCGAAGGTGCAGGCGCTGTGGAAGTCGCCCTCCGCCGTCGATCCCTCACCGCACCAGGTCGCCGCGATCCGCGTGTCGCCGCGCGCCGCGCTCGCCATCGCCCAGCCGACTGCCTGGGGATATTGTGTGGTCAGATTGCCGGAGATGGAGAAAAAGCCCGCCTCCCGCGCCGAATACATGATCGGCAGCTGGCGACCCTTCAGCCGGTCGCCCTTGTTGGAATAAATCTGGTTCATCATGTCGATGATCGGCCAGTCGCGGGCGATGAGGATGCCCTGCTGGCGATAGCTGGGGAAGCACATATCGTCGCGATGCAGCGCCAGCGCCGCGCCGATCGACACCGCTTCCTCGCCGGTCGACTTCATGTAGAAGCTGGTCTTGCCCTGCCGCTGCGCCCGGAACATACGCCCGTCAAACGCGCGGGTCAGCGCCATCGCGCGCAGCATCCGCAGCAGGGTTTCGGGCGGCAGGTTGGGGTTCCATTGCCCCACCGCCGCGCCATTCTCGTCCAGCACGCGCACCAGCCCATAGGCCATGTCGCGCATCGTCGCAGGCTGCGCCGTCTCGTCCGGGCGGGGCGCTGCGTCGGCAGCAGGAATGTCGAAATGGGTGAAGTCCGCGCTCTCGCCGGGGCGGGCGGGCGGCTCAGGGACGTGCAGGCGCAGCGGGGGCAGATTACGCCCGGCTTCACCCTGCAATCGCGCCGAATCATGCGGATCGGTCATCCTGCCTCCTATGCTGCATCGCAATAATGTTGCTTGTTGCTAACATTATATTACGTCACCGCGAAAGGCAAGCCTTCCTTACCCATTTTTCCTTTTCACTATGTCCGGCTCACTGTCGCCTTAGACAGCGACCGGCGCGGAAATATGGGCCTGCGGCGCGTAGTCGGTCACCTCGAAATCCTCGATGGCGTAGCTGAAAATGTCCGAAGGCCGCCGATTGATCCGCAGCCTGGGCGCGCCACAGGGAATTCTCTCCATCTGCTCCTCCACCAGCGCGGCGTGGTTCAGATAAAGATGCACATCGCCGCCCTGCCAGACCACCTCGCCCGGCTCCAGATCGCATTGCTGCGCCAGCATCCGGGTGATCATCGACAGGCCGAATATGTTGAAGGCGAACCCCAGCCCCAGGTCGCAACTGCGCTGGAACAGCAGGCCGTTCAGCTTCCCGTTCGATACCTGAAACTGATAGGTCATATGGCAGGGCGGCAGTGCCATATTGGCGACCTCCGCCACATTCCAGCCCGTGAACAGCAATCGCCGCGACCCCGGCTTCGCCCGGATCGCCGCGACCAGATCGGCAATCTGGTTATGCCCCTGCGCTGCCCGCCGATAGAGGCCATCGCCCGCCGCTTCATAACGCGGCCAGTTGACCCACTGCGCGCCATAGACCGGACCCAGATCGCCCCATTTCAGCGCGAACCCTTCATCCTCTATGATTCGCGCCTCGAACGCATCGCGGTCGATCGCCTCGCCGGTCGCGCGGCGATAGGCGTCGAGCGGCCAGTCGGTCCAGATATGCACACCCTGCCGGACCAGTTCGCGGATATTGGTGTCGCCCGACAGGAACCACAGCATCTCCCGCGCCGCGACCTTCCAATAGACCCGCTTGGTTGTCAGCAGCGGCACCGCGTCGTCGGCCAGCGAAAAACGCATCGTCGCGCCCAGGATCGACCGGGTGCCGACCCCGGTGCGGTCGATCCGCTCGTCACCATGCCGCCAGATGTGGCGCATCAGGTCGAGATATTGCTGCTCATAATGGGGCGTCGTGTCGCGCAAGGGCGGGCATCCTGAACTGAAAGGCTATGGATCGTTACCCGCTCTAGCCCAGCCATGGCCGCCCGCCAATCTCCTGTTCATTCTGGACCATGTTGTCGGGCTTCCTTCACCATAATGGCGCGGCTTGCGCTGGCGAGGCGGAACCGGGCTGGGTCACATTTCTGCCATGGCCGGACTGGACCTGCTCATCCTCGATCGCACCTGGCGTCCCCGCGACCGCGTGCCATTGGCGCACGACTGGCGTACCGTCATCGGCCAGTTGCTGGCGCTGGAGGGGCGATGGCTGGCGATCCACCAGCAACGGCCCGGCGACGCCCCGGCCCTACCCCGCCCAGCCGACATCGCCCTGACCCGCGCCCTCACCCGGCGGCTCCGCCCGCTCGACATGCGGCTGGCCGACCATATGATTGAGGCCGGGGAAAGCCGGTTCAGCTTCCGCGCTGCCGGGCTTTTATGAGACGCAAAAAAAGCCGCTCTGGCCGCTTGCCAGTCCGAAAAGCCGTCTCTATAGGCTGCGGCCTGCCTTACGGGGTCGCTTTACGGCGGCTTCGGCATCGGTCGGGGAATAGCTCAGCCTGGTAGAGCACTGTCTTCGGGAGGCAGGGGCCGGAGGTTCGAATCCTCTTTCCCCGACCAACTTTCTTCACAGCATCATGAACTGATCCACCCCTTCACGGGGAACGGCCATCTGCGCCGGATTTTGTTGCGTCCACGCAACATCCGGCCTGTTCCGCACTGGCCAGCGACTTTCGACAGATGTCATATGTCGAAAGCGCGCGGCCCCAAGTTGCGCAGTCGTAAAAGATGTTTGACCCGGCCCCGCCCTGCCGCGATGATCCCGGCCATCGGTACGGCCAACCGGCCGCATCCCAAGCACAATCCGACCCGCGCAGCGCGGGCATTTGCAGGTGGAGACGAACCTTGCACAGAAGAGATTTTCTGGCCTTTGGCACCATGGGCGTGGGCGGCCTGATCCTGCCGTCGATGTTCGGCAAGGTCATCGCAGCAGAGGAACTGAGCAGCGTCATCGACGTCGCGGTCAAGAAGTCGCTGGCCGACGCAGCGATGAACGCGGCCAAGAGCGCAGGCGCAACCTATTGCGACGTGCGCGTCGGCCGCTACCTGCGCCAGTTCGTCATCACCCGCGAACGCAATGTGGAAAATATCGTCAACACCGAATCGACCGGCGTTGGCATCCGCGTGATTGCTGGCGGGGCATGGGGCTTTGCCGCCACCAACGAGATGACCAAGGAAGCCGTGGCCAAGGCCGCGACCCAGGCGGTCGCCATTGCCAAGGCCAATGCGCCGACCCAGTCCGCCCCGGTGCAGCTCGCCCCGGTCAAGGGCGCGGGCGAGGTCAGCTGGCGCACGCCGATCGTCAAGAACAGCATGACCGTGCCGATCAAGGACAAGGTCGACCTGCTGATGGGCGTCAATGCCGCCGCCATGGATGCAGGCGCGGACTTCATCCGCTCGATCCTGTTCCTGGTCAACGAGCAGAAATATTTTGCCAGCACGGACGGCAGCTATATCGACCAGGATGTCCACCGCATCTGGGCGCCGATGGAGGTCACCGCCGTCGACAAGGCGACCGGCAAGTTCCGCGTGCGCGAAGGCCTGTCCGCGCCGATGGGGCTGGGCTTTGAATATCTGGATGGCGCGGCGTCGGGCAAGACCGTGCTGCCCAACGGCGTCACCGTCTATGGCAACAGCTATGACATGAAGGAGGACGCCATCGCCGCCGCCAAACAGGCGCGCGCGAAGATCAAGGCACCGTCGGTCAAGCCGGGCAAATATGATCTGGTGCTGGACCCGTCGCACACCTGGCTCACCATCCACGAATCGGTCGGCCATCCGCTCGAACTCGACCGGGTGCTGGGCTATGAAGCCAATTATGCCGGCACCAGCTTTGCCACGATGGACAAGCTGAAGGCCAATTTCCAATATGGCAGCGACAAGGTGAATATCGTCGCGGACAAGACCCAGCCCGGCAGCTTGGGCGCGGTCGCCTTCGATGACGAAGGCGTCAAGACCAAGAAATGGGATCTCATTCGCAACGGCAAGCTGGTCGGCTATCAGGCCATCCGCGATCAGGCGCATATCGAGGGCAAGAGCGAGAGCGACGGCTGCTGCTATGCCGACAGTTGGTCCAACGTCCAGTTCCAGCGCATGGCCAATGTGTCACTGGAACCCGGCAAGGCCAAGCAAAGCGTCGCCGACATGATCTCCAATGTCGAGGATGGCATTTACATCATCGGCGACGGCAGCTTCTCGATCGACCAGCAGCGCTACAACGCGCAATTTGGCGGACAGCTTTTCTACGAGATCAAGCAGGGCAAGATCACCCAGCAGATCGAGGATGTGGCCTACCAGATCCGCACCCCGGAATTCTGGAACGCCTGCGCCGGGGTCTGCGACGCCAGCGACTATCGCCTGGGTGGTTCCTTCTTCGACGGCAAGGGCCAGCCTGCGCAGGTTTCGGCCGTGTCACATGGCTCCAGCACCGCGCGCTTCAACGGCATCAACGTCATCAACACCGCCCGTTCGCTCGGTTGATCGGTCAGGGAGAGAAAATATGAGCATCCTTTCCGAAGCACAGGCCAAGGCGATCCTGACCAAGGTCGTGGGCTTTTCCAAGGCGGACGAATGTACCGCGCAGCTGACCGGTTCGATCCGTGGCAATGTGCGCTTCGCCCGCAACGACGTGTCGACCGCAGGCATCACCGACAATATCGAACTGTCGGTGCAGGTCGCCTATGGCAAGCGGGTCGGCATCGCGACCATCAACCAGTTTGACGACGCCGCTCTGGAGCGCGTGGTGCGGCGGGCGGAGGAGCTGGCCAAGCTGGCCCCGGAAAACCCGGAATTCATGCCTGCGGTCGAGAGACAGACCTACAAGCCGACGCCCACATATAGCGCCGCCACCGCCGGGATCACCGCAGACTATCGTGCCAAGGTGGCGATCGATTCGATCGCGCCCTGCCGCGCCGAAAAGCTGATCGCGGCGGGCTATCTGGAGGATCAGGCCGGGTTCGTCGCCTTCATGAACAGCAAGGGCAATTACGGTTACCAGACCGGCACCAGCGCCGATTATACCTGCACCGTCCGTACCGAGGATGGCCGCGGGTCCGGCTGGGTCGGGCATAATGTGCAGGACGTCGCAACCTTCAACGCGGGTGAGGATATCCGCATCGCCATGCGCAAGGCGAGTGCGTCAGCCGAAGCCAAGGCGCTGGAACCGGGCAAATATACCGTCATCCTGGAACCGGCGGCGGCCGCTGGCCTGATCCAGTTCATGTTCTTCTATTTCGACGCGCGATCGGCTGACGAAGGCCGCAGCTTCCTGTCGAAAAAGGGCGGCGGCAACAAGCTGGGCGAACAGGTGTTCGGGCCGCAGGTCAATTTCTTCGCCGATCCGGCCTATCCGGGCGCGGCTGTCTATCCGTGGGACGAAGAAGGCCTGCCGCGCGGGAAAATGCCGATCGTCGAAAATGGCAAGCTCGTGAACATGGAATATTCGCGCTACTGGTCGCAAAAGCAGGGCAAGCCCGCCATGGCGCAGCCGGGCAATCTGATCATGACCGGCGGCACGAAAACGACCGCCGATCTGGTGCGCACGACCGAGCGCGGCATATTGGTGTCACGCACCTGGTATATCCGTATGGTCGATCCGCAGACGGTGCTGCTCACGGGCCTGACCCGTGATGGCACTTTCTATATCGAAAATGGCCAGATCAAATATCCGATCAAGAATTTCCGCTTCAACGAATCCCCGGTCATCATGCTCAACAATGTCGAGGAACTGGGCAAGCCCGTCCGGGTAAAGGGCGACGAAGCGGATGCGCCGATGGTCGTCCCGCCGATGAAACTGCGCGACTTCACCTTCACGTCACTGTCGGACGCGGTGTGAGGCCAATGCGCGCGATATGACGCGGAGCGATTTTCTTCGGTTGATGGCGGGTGGTCTGGCCAGCGCAATGCTGGCCCGGCCGCTCGCCGCCGCCGGGGGCTATGATTTCTGGTTCACGCGGCTGCGCTATGATTCGGGCGACTGGGATGTCGACCAGCGGATGCCGTCCAACCTGATCACGTCGCTGATCGACTATACGACGTTGCGGGTGGACCCGAAGGAGCATGTCATTGCCCTGTCGGACCCCAAAATGCTGACGGCGCCCTTCTGTTATCTCGCGGGGCATAAGCTGGTCGAGTTTTCGCCCGCCGAACGGCGCAATTTCGAACGCTATGTCCGCAATGGCGGCTTCGTGCTGGTCGATGATTGCAACCACGATATTGACGGCCTGTTCGCCCGATCGTTTGAGGCGCAGATGGGCAAGATTTTCGGGGCTAGGGCGCTGAAACAACTGCCCAATGCCCACCCGCTCTACCGGTCTTTCTTCAAATTTGACGGGCCACCCAATACCGGCCTGGAATTGAACGGCTGGGGTGATGATCTGGTCCATGACTATCTGAAAGGGATCGAGATCGAAGGGCGGCTGGGCGTGCTGTACAGCAACAAGGATTATGGTTGCGAATGGGACTATGACTGGCGCAACAAACGGTTCCTGGCCGAGGATAATACCAAATTCGGGGTCAATATCGTGATGTATGCGCTGTCGGTGTGATTTGTAGGCATTCGTCATCCCCGCGAAGGCGAGGATCCATCTCCCACCCCATCCCGGCACGCAAAGTTAGGAGATGGATTCCCGCCTTCGCGGGAATGACGTTATTAATTGAGGTAACGGACTCGTCATGACCAGCATCACCGAAGCCGATATTCAGGGCCAGCTTGCCCGCCTTACCGAATTGCGGTCTGCAATCGGCCAGGCGATCGTGGGGCAAGGGGAGGTTGTCGAACAATTGCTGATCGGCCTGCTGGCGGGCGGGCATTGCCTGCTGGAGGGGGTGCCGGGGCTGGGCAAGACCTTGCTCGTCCGGTCGCTGGGTGAAGCGCTCAAACTGGAGTTTCGCCGCGTCCAGTTCACGCCCGACCTGATGCCCAGCGACATTTTGGGGACCGAATTGCTGGAGGAAGATCATGGCACCGGCCATCGTAGCTTCCGTTTCCAGAAAGGACCGGTATTCACTAACCTACTGTTGGCCGACGAACTCAACCGCACCCCGCCCAAGACGCAGGCGGCACTGCTGGAGGCGATGCAGGAAAAGACAGTGAGCTATGCCGGTGTTACGCACCAGCTGCCCGCGCCCTTCTTCGTGCTGGCGACGCAAAATCCGCTGGAACAGGCCGGCACCTATCCACTGCCCGAAGCGCAATTGGACCGTTTCCTCCTCCACATCCGCGTCGATTATCCGACCGAGCAGGAGGAGATGGATATCCTCGCCCAGACGACGGGAGCAAAGGCGAACGCGGTCCCTGCCGTGATGCATGGCGAGGAGGTGCTGGCGTTGCAGACCTGGGTGCGGCAGGTGCATTTCAGCGATGATCTGCTGCGCTGGGTGACCCGCATGGTCCGCGCCAGCCGCCCCGGCGAAGGCGCGCCGGACGATATCCGCAAATATGTGAAATGGGGCGCAGGGCCGCGCGCCGGCCAGTCGCTGATCTTGGCGACCAAGGCGCGCGCGCTGCTGCATGGGCGGCTGGCCGCCACGCGCGAGGATATCGTCGCGCTGGCCGCGCCGGTGATGCGGCACCGCCTGCTGCTGTCCTTTGCGGCGGAGGCGGAAGGACGCAGCGCCGACGACGTCGTGGCCGCCCTGCTCCGCGCCGTCCCGCTCAGCTGAGCTTGCGGGTGGTCGATCTCATTCCCCCGGACGTGCGCAGCAGGCTGAAAAGCCTGCGCCTCGTCACGCGCCGGGCAGTGGGGTCGCACGGCATTGGGCTGCACCAGAGTCACAGCCGGGGTGCGGGTCTCGAATTCGCGCAATATCGCGCCTATGAGCGCGGCGACGAGTTGCGCCAGATCGACTGGAAGCTCTACGCCCGGTCGGACAAATTCTTCGTGCGCGAAGCAGAGCGGGAAAGCCCGGTCGCGGTATGGATATTGACGGACGCCAGCGCGTCCATGACGCAGGCCGATGCTGCCCGCCCCGACTATCGCCGCTTCGACGCGGCAAAAGCGCTGGCCGCCTGCATCGCCGATCTGGCGATGCGGCAGGGCGACCGTTTTGGTTGGATGGCGCTGAGCGATCAGGGGCTGACGCTGCTGCCCCCTGCCAGCGGCGCTCGCCAGCGCGACCGGCTGTTGCTGGACCTGATCGCGGTGGACGCGGTAGGCGGCTTTGCGCGGGAGGATCAGCTTGGGCCGGTGTGGGAGCGGATCGGCGCGCGCGATCTCGTCATCCTACTCAGCGACTGTTTCGATCCCGGCGCGGTCGATCTGGCGGAAAAGCTGGCCGCTGCGGGGCGCGAAACGCTCGTGATCGAAATGCTGACCGTCGCCGAGCGCGATTTTCCGTTTGATGGCGGCTACCGCTTCCGTGACCCTGAAACTGGCGAGGAGTTGCTGGCGGATGGGGCGGCGTTGCGCAGCGAATTTCTGGCCCGTTTCGGCGCGGCGCGGGACGCGCTCCACGACCGGCTCGATGCTATGGGCATCCGTTATGCCACTCATATACTGGACCAGCCGATCGACCTGCCCCTGCGCCGCCTGTTCGGTGCGCATGAAGCGGCGGAATATTCATGACGCCAGCCCTGTTGCTGCCCGGCTCACTGGCGGCGCTGCTGGCGCTCGTCATCCCGCTGGTCATCCATATCGCCCGGCGCAGCGAACAGGTGCCGACCGATTTCGCCGCCTTGCGCTGGCTGCGGCAGAAGCCCAAGCCCCGATCCCGACTGCGGTTCGACGAATGGGCGCTGCTGTTGCTGCGCCTTATGTTGTTGGCGCTGGTGGCCTTGTGGCTCGCCCATCCGGTGCTGTTCGGGGCAGGAGACCGCACGCCGGTCGTCGCGATGGTCCCCGGTGTCGATCCAACGCGCGCGCCGACTGGCGACGTCCAAACCGTATGGCTCGCGCCCGGCTTTCCGCCGATCGACCAGCCATCGCCGACCGGGACACTGCCGGTTGCCAGCCTGATCCGCCAGCTCGACGCGGACATTCCGGCAAGGGTTCCGCTGACCATCATCACGCCGCAAGTGATTGAAGGCGCCGATGCCGACCGCCTGCGCCTCTCTCGCAAGGTGGATTGGCGCATCGTGCCGGGTGTCATGCCCGCGCCACGCACCCTGCCTGTCATCGTGCCGTTGCTGTCGATCCGGCACGATGACCAGCATCGTGGCGGCGTCCGCTATCCGCGCGCCGCTGCGCTGGCATGGCAACCTGCTGGACGCGCAGCGACGATCGACATTGGCTCACTCGATGCGCCACTGCCGGACCAGCGCCACCTCCTCATCTGGCTGGGCGGCGGTACGATGCCGGACAGGCTGAACCGATGGATTGCGCAAGGTGGAACAGCATTGCTTGCTTCGGACATGCAGGCCCCTGCGGACAAGCCGCGCGCCTTGCTATGGCATGATCCCCTCGGCGTGCCGTTGGTCGAGGCGATGCCGGTGGGCCGCGGGCGGCTGTTGCGTTTCACCCGCCCCCTGACACCGGCCACGATGCCAGTCCTGCTGGAGGCTGATTTTCCAGCACAGCTTCGCACTGTGCTGGCACCCGCCCCGCCAGTGCCAGCGCGGGTCGCCGCAGCCGATTATGCCCCGCTCACTGGCGCGCGCGCTTATGACCAGCCGCCGCAGGATGTGCGCCCGTGGCTCGCCATGCTGATCGCGGCGCTGCTCATCGCCGAACGCTGGCTGGCGACCCGTCGCAACCGGGGAACCAGTCCATGAGCGCGGGGGATTTGCTTAGGCGCTGGACGGCCCCTGCAAGACGTCGGGTGTTAGCCGACAGTCTGGCGCTTGCCATCCCGCTGATTTTGGCGCTCGCCGCAATCGGCTGGCGCTTGTCCGACATGGTCGCTGCCGTAGTGATTGTCGTGATCGGTTCGGCGATCGCCATGTTGGTCGCCCGCCATCGCGCCCAGCGCTACGACCAGCGCTGGCTGGTCCGCGCGCTGGATGCCAATCGACCGGATTTGGAGGACAGCGCTGACCTGTTGTTCGCTGACCCGGCCATGCTCGGTCCACTCGAACGGCTCCAGCAGGCGCGTCTGGCCGACCGGATCGACGGCGACAGCCCACAAAGCCTGAATCCCGACTGGTCGCGCCGCCTGATCCTGATCCTGTGGATCGCAGGCTTGATCGTGATCGGACTGGTGCTGTTCTGGCCTCGCCCCGGCCACGGCCCGCCGACGCTGGCCCCCAGCACCGAAGCACTCCCAGCAACGCCCGGCATCCCGCGTCTGGTCGCCCAAAATTTGCGGATCATCCCGCCAGCCTATACCGGCCTGCCGCCGCGCGATTCAGCGTCGCTGGACGCCCGCGCGCCGATTGGATCGCGGATCGAATGGACGTTGCGTTTTGATCCACAAGCGACTGTCCCCGCGATCCAGCCGGTCGGTGGTGCGCGGCTTGCCCTGCGCCGGGATGGTGCCAACTGGATTGCAAGCCGCTTGCTCGACGCATCCTTTCTCTATCGTGTCGATCCAGCCTCTGGCCGTGGCCCGACGCCGCCACTCCACCGGATCGATGCCATTGCCGATAGCCCGCCGCAGGTGAGGGCAATCAGTCCCGCCGCCAGCCTGACGATGGTGGCGCAAGGCCAGCGTAGCTGGTCGCCAGTCTTTACCGCGACGGACGACTATGGCGTCGCCGCCACTGCCCGACTGCGCGTCACGCTGGCGATCGGCGAAGGGGAGAATGTGACCTTCAGCGAACGTGAGATCGCTCTGTCCGGCAGCGGTCCGGCGCGCGACCGGCGTTTTACCCCCCGGCTGGATTTCAGCGCTCTGGGCTTTGGCGCGGGCGGGGATATGGTGGTGCAGCTGATCGTGCGGGACACGCGCCAGCCCGTCGCCAACGAAGTGCGCGGCCCCAGCCTGATCCTGCGCTGGCCATCGCCCAAACAGCCCGAAAGCAGCGGCCTCCAGGGCATGGTCAACACCACCCTGCCCGCCTATTTCCGCAGCCAGCGCCAGATCATCATCGACGCTGAAACGCTGATCAAGCAGAAGCGCCGCCTTGCCGCCGATCGCTATCTTGCCCGTTCCGCCAGCATTGGCGGCGACGAGCAGATATTGCGCGGCCGCTATAGCCAGTTTCTGGGCGGCGAGGAGGAAGGCACGCCCGAACCGCCCACCAATGACGGCGAGCAGCATAGCGACGATGACGGCCATGATCATGGCGGGCTGCCGCGCCAGCCCGCGCCCGGCTTTGGGGCGCCGGAGGATGTGCTGGCCGATTTCGGCCACCCCCATGACGATTCGCCCGCCTCCAGCCTTGATCCCGAAACCCGCGCGATCCTGAAAAAGGCGGTCGATGAAATGTGGCAGTCCGAACTGCAACTGAAACAGGGGCATCCCGATCTGGCGCTGCCCTACGCCTATCGCGCACTGCGCTTCATCAAGGAGGTGCAGCAGGCGACGCGCATCTTCCTGTCGCGGGTCGGGCCGGAACTGCCGCCGATCGACGCCAGCCGCCGCATGACCGGCAAGCGGGAGGGGCTGGCGAGCCGGGTGCTGGGAATTGCGCCTGTCGAGGGACGCGATGGTCCCGCCGCCGCAGCCTGGCGCGCTTTGGGCGATGGGCCGGGTGCGATCCGGGGGCCGATCGCGCTGGACGCGCTCGATCGCTGGGCGCGGGGGCAGGCCGCGCATCTGCCCGATCCGCTGGCGCTGTCGGGCGCGATCGACGCGGTACGGCGCGACCCGGCCTGCGTCGCATGTCGCGCCAAGCTGCGCGCCTTGCTGTGGACCGCGATGGCGCGGCCACCCGCGCATCTGACCCGCCGCCAACCCGCTGACGCCAGCGGCGCAAGGTATCTAGGCGCGATGGGAGGCGGCACGCCATGACCGCGGCATGGATCACCGCTAGCCTGTTGGGCGTGGCCGTGCTGCTGGCGAGCACGCGGCTGATCCTGTGGTATCGCAGCGCCGCTGCGCCATCGCCCAAGCGCCTGATCGCGCTGCTGTTGCTCCAGCCAATCTGCGCGGTGCTGCTGTTCCTTACGCTGTTCCCGCCTGCGGTGACGACGGGTCGCGCCACGCTGCGGATTGCAACGCACGGAACGCAGCGCCTTGCCGCTATGGGCAGCCCGCTCATCCTGCTGCCTGAATCCCCGGACATTGGGGCTGGTGAGCGCGTGCCGGACCTTGCGACCGCGCTGCGTCGGCATCCCGGCACCAGCGAGATTATCGTGCTGGGCAACGGCCTGCCGCCGCGCGACATGGAGGCGGCCAAGACTGTTGCCGTCCGCTTCGACCCGCCGCCGCAGCGTCCGGGGATCAGCCATGTCGCTCCCCCAGCGATCGTTGCGCCGGGAAGCAGTTTCAGCATCGGCGGCCAGTTAAGCGCCCTGCCCCGCGCCACCGTCGAGTTGCTGGACCCCGCCGGGCAGGCGACGGACAGCGTTCAGGCTGATGCCGATGGGCGCTTCACGCTGACCGGCACGACGCGTGCCGCCGGAGCCGTGCTGTTCGCGCTGCGCGTGCGAGATGGGCGACGCGCCGTCGAACAGGCCAGCGTGCCGGTGCTGGTCGCCGACAGCACCGCCCCGCGCCTGCTGATCCTCTCCGCCGCGCCCAATGCCGAAATCAAATATTTGCGTCGCTGGGCCACCGATGCAGGCTTTGCCGTCACGACGCAGATGAGCGCAGGTGGCGGGATCGCGCTGGGTGATGCGCCGATCACGATCGACGGCGCGACGCTGCGGCGATTCGATGTCGCCATCATCGACGATCGAAGCTGGGCGGCGCGGCGCGGCGTGGTCATGGGCGCGGTGCGGGACGGGCTGGGCCTGATCCTGCGCGTCAGCGGGCCGATCGATGCGACAACGCGCGGCCAGTGGCAGGCGCTGGGCTTTGGCTTGGCAGGCAAGGATGGCGTGGCACCGCTCGCTTTGCCCAAGCCTCCCACGCCCGCCATCGCCCGCACCCGTCAGGGCATTGGCAGCGACGATGTGCCAGCCGATGTCGCCCTGCCCGACGAGATGCTGCCAGAGATCAGCCGCCTTGGCCTGACACCAGAGGGCGGCGATGCCGTGCCGTTACTCCGCGATGCTGGCGGCGCGACGCTGGCGGCCTGGCGGGCGGTCGGCACCGGGCGGGTTGCGCTCTTCACCGGGATCGACAGCTATGCGCTGACGTTGACAGGCTATCGGACCCTCTATGGCGACTGGTGGAGTGCGATGCTGGCGACTGTCGCGCGCCCCGCGCCCGGCATGACCCCGATCACCACGACAGGCTGGGCGAGCGGGCGCATGGTCCTGTGCGGCCTGTCCGCTGCGGCACAGGTCGAACGCCCGGATGGAAGGATGGCGAAGCTACTGCCCGTGGGCGGTTGCGCCGCTTTCTGGCCCGACAAGGCGGGTTGGCATTTGCTGCGCAAACCCGGAGACAGCCAGCCGACGCCCTTCTACGTCCAGCCCGCCAATGCCCTGCCGGTCATGCGCGCAGCGCGGGATCGGGACGCCATGCTGATGCTGCGCCCGCCAGCACAGGACGACCGGGCGGCGACCGGGCAGCCAAGCCCCGGATCGTCCTGGCCGTTCGCTTTGGGCTGGCTGCTGGTCAGTGCGCTGCTGTGGTGGCTGGAACGGGCGCGGATCGGTCGGGCGGCTGTGCCTCAATCGGCGAAGTAAAAGTCTCGCAGCGCCCGCGCGTCATGCAAGGCGTTGTGAGGCACCCGGCTGTTGGCGGCCGCGCTGAAGCCCGCGGCGTTGATCAGTTCCAACCGCAGACCGAAATCGACCCCGGCCATCAGCGCCGGTCCCTTGACCAGCAGGGCGCAGAAATGGGCCAGATCTTCCGGCCAATCGGCGATGATCAGCGGATCGTCATCCCCCTCCAGATACGCGGCGACATGATCGGCCGCATCCACCCGGTTGAGTTCCAGATATATGCCCGGCGGCACATGGCGCAGATAGGGGACGACATGCTGCGCCACCCATGGCTCGACATCGTCGGGCAGTGGCAGCGCAACGTAAAATTCCTGGTCGCCATGTTCCGGCACCAGCGCGACGCTGATCAGCGCGCCGCCAAAGCCGTTAAATTCGGTGTCGAGAAAATAGCGCATGAAAAGAGGAACTGCCTGCCGTTCGATATGTCTGGCCATCGCGCGACGGCATCTGGCACATGCCTGTAGCATTTGCGCCGTGCTTGCCAAGCTGCCATGCGCGCCAGCGACCTATCATAAGGAAAGACGCCAGCATGAACCCGCGCGAATATCTTGGCTCTGCCGCCATTCCGGGCGGGGAGGAATTGAAGCTCTACCGCCGGGGTGGCGATTTTATGATCGTGCTGGATCGCAACGAATTGATGAGCAGCCGGATGAGCGGGTCGGAAAAGGCGCTGGCGGTGATGACGATCGAACGGCTGGCGGGGCGCAAGGCACCGCATCTGCTGATCGGCGGCTATGGCATGGGCTTCACTCTGCGCGCGGCGCTGGCGATCTTGCCCGCCGATGCGCGAATCACGCTGGTCGAACTGGTGCCGGAGATCATCGCATGGGCGCGCGGGCCGATGGTCGAGCTGGCGGCCGGATGTCTGGACGATCCCCGCGTCGAACTGGTCATGGGCGATGTGGCGACGGCGATTGCCGAGGGCCAGGGCAGCTATGACGCGATACTGCTGGATGTCGATAATGGTCCCGACGGGCTGACCATGGCGGCCAATGACCGGCTCTATTCCGCGCAGGGCCTGGCGGTGGCACGCGATGCGCTGACCCCCGGCGGCATATTGGCGGTGTGGTCGGCGGGATCGGACGATGCCTTTACCCGCCGCCTGCACAATGCTGCTTTTGCTGTCGATGAAGTAGTGGTCAAAGCGCGCGACAATGGCAAGGGACCGCGCCATGTCATCTGGTTCGCGGCGAAACGTTGATCCCTAGATACCGTCCGGCACTACAGGCCATCCGCCCTGTTCCAGCGCCGCGCTGAGCGCCGCGACGCACTGCTCAAGCGCACTCGCATCGGTCGATCGCACCACGAAGTTCGCGCCGGTGCGGCCTTCGCGGAAAAAGGGGTAGCTGCCGATCTGGCAGCCATCATGCGCGCGTTCGGCGGCACCCAGCAGGTCTGCAATCTCGCTTTCCGCGACCCAGCAGCCGATGGTGGCGGAGAGGACCGGCAGGCCGCCCTCCAGCGTTCCCGTCAGGCTATCGAGCATTCCGGCGGTGATATGCGGCACGCCCGCCATGATGAAGATATTGCCATGGCGGATGCCCGGCGCGCCCGACATACGGTTTTCGATCAGGCTGGCCCCGGCAGGCACCCGCGCCATGCGGAGCCGCGCTTCGGTCAAGCCGCCGCGCGTTTCATAATAGCCCGCGAGCATCGCCCGCGCCTGTGGATGCACCTCCACGGCCACGCCCAGTGCCGCCGCGATCGCATCGACGGTGATATCGTCATGCGTCGGGCCGATGCCGCCAGTGGTGAACAGATAGTCGTTGCGCGCGCGCAGGATATTGACCGACTCGATGATCGCATCATTGTCATCCGCCACCACACGTACTTCGCGCAGGCGGATGCCCTGAACGTTCAGCCATGTCGCAATCTGGCTGACATTCTTGTCCTGGGTGCGGCCAGAAAGGATTTCGTCGCCGATCACGATCAGCGCTGCGGTCCAGATGCGGGTGGGATCGGCCATGGCGCGTCCATAGCCTGCCCTGTCCGCCCTGCCTAGCCGCCCCTCTCGCATTATGGCGCATCTGCCCCTATAGTCATGCCATGACCGAATATATGACGATGACGGCCGATGCGCCGATTTCCCGTTCGTCCGCGATCAAACTATACGACGCGGCCGGTTTTGAAGGTATGCGCCGCGCCGGTCGGCTGGCGGCGGAGATGCTCGACGCGCTGGTGCCGCATGTCGTGCCGGGCGTGACGACGGGCGAGTTGGACGACATTGTGCGGCGCATGACGCTGGATGGTGGCGGCGTGCCTGCGACCCTGGGCTATCGCGGCTATACCCATAGCTGCTGCACGTCGATCAACAATGTCATCTGCCACGGTATCCCCGGCGACTATCGGCTGAAGGATGGCGACATCGTCAATATCGACGTTACCCCGCTGGTCGATGGCTGGCATGGCGACACGAGCCGGATGTTCATCGCTGGCGACGCGCCGATCAAGGCGCGGCGGCTGGTCGAGGTGACCTATGAGTGCCTGATGCTCGGCATCGAGCAGGCGAAACCGGGCAACCATCTGGGCGACATCGGCCATGTGATCCAGCGGCACGCCGAAAAGCACCGCTATGGCGTCGTGCGCGATTTTTGCGGCCATGGCCTGGGTCGGGTGTTCCATGACAGCCCCGAGGTCGTGCATATCGGCCGTCCCGGCACGGGTCCGGAATTGAAGCCCGGCATGTTCTTCACAATCGAGCCGATGATCAATATCGGCAAGCCCGGCGTCAAGATGATGGACGATGGCTGGACCGCGGTCACGCGAGACCGGACCCTGTCCGCCCAGTTCGAACATAGTATCGGCATCACCGAAACGGGGTGCGAGATTTTCACCAAAAGCCCTGCCGGACTGGACGCGCCGCCCTATAGCTGAGCGCGCGCCATGCCCTGCTTAAAAAACGGGCAGTTTGACGCAGAAATGCCCTGAATCCGGGCAATATGGACAAAGATTGCTGCATCGCCGAAAGCATGTTCTAGCGATTCGCCATTTGGCACGGTAATTGGATATCAAGAGGGACGGCGCTTGGCCTTTGGGGGGACATGACGATCGTCACTTGAGGAGAGAGGGATGCGGGTCGCGCCCGCATTCGGTCGTGCGTCATGGGTTGGGATTACAAGTGATGAAAAAGATAGAAGCGATCATCAAGCCGTTCAAGCTGGACGAGGTGAAGGAAGCGCTCCACGAAGTGGGCGTGTCGGGCATTACCGTGACCGAGGCCAAGGGCTTTGGCCGGCAGAAGGGCCATACCGAACTCTATCGCGGCGCTGAATATGTCGTCGATTTCCTGCCCAAGGTGAAGCTGGAAGTCGTCGTTGATGATGCGTTGGCGGACCGTGTGGTCGAGGCGATCTGCGCCGCCGCGCAGACCGGGCGCATCGGCGACGGCAAGATTTTCATTTCCAACGTCGAGGGCGCCGTGCGGATCCGCACCGGCGAGCGGGACAGCGACGCGATCTGAACTCACGCAAATTCTCGTCACCCCGGCATCGGGGCGACGGAACAACGGGCATCCATCTACCCCTTCGGGGGGGTAACAACGAGAAGGGCAAGCGCACATGGCCAATACGCCAAAAGACATTCTCAAGATGATCGAAGAAAAGGAGATCGAGTGGGTCGATGTCCGTTTTACCGATCCCAAGGGCACCTGGCATCACCTGACGATGTGCGCGAACGTCATTGGCGAAGATGAACTGACCGACGGCCTGATGTTCGACGGCTCCTCGATCGAGGGCTGGAAGGAAATCAACGAATCGGACATGATTCTGAAGCCCGATCTGGACGCGGTGTTCTTCGACCCGTTCAGCGCGACGCCGATGATGATCCTGGTGTGCGACATTGTGGAACCCGAAGATGGTTCGCTCTATTCGCGCGATCCGCGTTCGACCGCCAAGCGCGCCGAAATGTTCCTCCAGTCGACTGGCCTTGGCGACACCGTCTATATCGGCCCGGAACCTGAATTCTTCATGTTCGACAGCGTCGAATTCGACAACACCTACAGCAGCAGCTTCTACAAGCTGGACGATGTCGAGCTGCCGACCAACACCGGCACGAAATATGATGGCGGCAATATGGGCCACCGCCCGCGCGCCAAGGGCGGCTATTTCCCGGTCGGCCCGGTCGACGTGACCACCGACATCCGTGCGGAAATGGTGACCACGCTGATGGAAATGGGCCTGCCCATGGACAAGCATCACCATGAAGTCGCAGGCAGCCAGCACGAACTGGGCCTGACCTTCGGCAAGCTGGTCGAAACCTGCGACCGCATCCAGGTCTATAAATATGTCGTGAAGATGGTGGCGCAGGCCTATGGCAAGACCGCGACCTTCATGCCCAAGCCGATCAAGGCGGACAATGGTTCGGGTATGCACACGCATATCTCGATCTGGAGCAAGGGGCAGAACACTTTTGCCGGTGACGGCTATGCCGGTCTGTCCGACACCTGCCTCTATTTCATCGGCGGCGTGATCAAGCACGCCAAGGCGCTTAATGCCTTCACCAACCCGACCACCAACAGCTACAAGCGTCTGGTGCCGGGCTTTGAAGCCCCCGTTCTGCTGGCCTATTCGGCGCGCAACCGGTCGGCTTCCTGCCGTATTCCTTACGGTGCCGGCACCAAGGCGAAGCGCGTCGAATTCCGCTTCCCCGATCCGCTCGCCAACTCCTACCTCGCCACGTCAGCGCTGCTGATGGCGGGTATCGACGGGATCGAGAACAAGATTCATCCCGGCGAAGCCATGGACAAGAATCTGTACGACCTGCCGCCGGTGGAACTGGCCAAGGTGCCGACCGTGTGCGGCTCGCTCCGCGAAGCGCTGGAAAGCCTGGAAAAGGATCAGGACTTCCTGCTCAAGGGCGGCGTGTTCACCAAGGACCAGATCGACGCCTATATGGAACTGAAATGGCCCGAAGTGTATCGCTGGGAAATGGCGCCTTCGCCGGTCGAATTCGACATGTATTATAGCGGCTGATCTTTTTCAGCTCTGTACAAAGGAAAAGGCCCGGTCGCTTCCAAGCGGCCGGGCCTTTTCCTTTGCAGTCACGATCGGGCAAAATTTCTTTACAGGCGCGAAATGTTAAGGCTGTCGGCCTATGGTCCGGCGGAAATTGACCAAAGGCAGGGCAGTAATGCGGAACGAGCGGATTGGGAGCGCGCGGGCGAAGCGGGGCGACATGCTGTTCGCTGCGCCATGGTCTGCGCTCGAACGGCTGCTGCTGGCGGCGATCTGCGCCGCGACGCTATTCTTTGCGCTGGTGACGCCGCCTTTTCAGGCGCCGGACGAAAACCAGCATTATATGAAGGCGCTGCTGCTGTCCGAAGGCGGCGTGCTGGCGACGCAGCGTGGCGAGGCGATCGGCGCGCAACTTCCCCGCGCAGCGATCGACCTACACGCTGTGGATTTCCCGACCGATGTGCCAGTCACTCTGCGCCGGTTCGAGACCGCAATGCTGGCGCACAGCTGGAACGCGGATGCTTCGCGGCCCGGCACCGTCTTCGCCGAATTTCCCAATGTCGCGAGCTATGCGCCGACGCTTTATGCGCCGGGCGCGGCGGGCCTGCTGATCGGCGATGCGCTGGGCCTGCCGCGGCTGGGCAGTTTCTATGCCGGGCGGATCGTCAATGCGTTGATCGCGCTGGCTCTGCTTATCGCGGCGCTGCGGCTGCTGCCTTTTGGCCGGATCGCAATGCTGGGCGTCGCGCTGCTGCCGACCTTTGCCTATCAGATCGGCTCGCTCTCGCCCGATGCGGTGATCAACGGCATGGGTTTCCTGGGGCTGGCACTGGCGCTGCGCGTCGGTTTCATGGGGCAGGCATCGGCGGGACTGGTTCTGGCAGCACCACTGCTGGCGCTGGCCAAGGGCGTCTATCTGCCGTTGATGGCGGCGGGGCTGCGCTGGCCGCAGCATCGGCGCGATATGCGGCCGTGGCTAATCCTGGGCGCGATGGCGCTGGGTGCCGCGGTGTTCGTGGGCTGGATGAAATTTTCAGGCGGCAGTCAGGCGCTCTACCATATCATGTCGCGCAAGACCGGCGAGAGCGTGATGACCGCGCCGCTGGCCGACCAACTGGCGGTGATTCTGAACGATCCGGTCGGCTATGTCCGCATCCTGACGTCGAGCGTGATCGAGCGCGCGCCGGTCTATGCGCTTCAGATCGTCGGGCGCTTTGGCTGGAACGCCATCCTGCTGCCGTTGGTCGCTTATCCGCTGGCGGCGGTCATGCTGGGCGCAGCTGTGCTGAGCGGAGCGGAGGCGCGCTTTGGCGTGGGCCAGCGCCTCTGGTGGCTCGCTGTCGCGGGCGGGGTCGCGCTGCTGATCGAAACCGCCATGTATCTGACCGGCACGCCGCCGGGCGCAGATTTCATCCAGGGGACGCAGGGGCGCTATTTCCTGCCTGTCCTGCCGCTGGTGCTGCTGGCGCTCTCGCCCGACCGGGCGGTGCGCGGCGCGCGGACAGTGCTTGGCACCTCAGCGGCAGCCCTCCTGCTAATCGCGATGATCAGCGCCTATGACAGTTTCTGGGTCCATGGCTTTGTCACCAGCGACGGGATGCCGCCGCATGACGGCCTGACGCGGGCGTTGCTGCTACCCTCGCCGCGCTGGTAGCCAGACGCGGCACAAAGCGAGCCAGCCCAGCCCTTCGATCCATCCGGCGGTCACGTCGCTTGGCCAATGCACCCCCAGCCAGACGCGGCTAATCCCGATCAGCGCGATCATCACGCACGCCGCCCAATTGGCACTGACCCGTCCCGCCAGCATCGCCAGCGCGCCGAACATCATCATATTGCCCGCCGCATGGCCGCTGGGAAAGCTGTAGCTGTGGACGATGTCGAGATGGGGCAGCAGGTCCGGGCGCGGCGCGGCGAATATCTGCTTGAGGATCAGGTTCAGCGCGGTGCCGCCCGCCATCATCAGCGCCAGCCAGAGCGCGTCGGCGCGACGATGCCGCCACAGCAGCGCCGGCAGGACCAGCGCCAAAATCGCAAGCCTGCCGATCGTATCGCCGATCGCCGTCGCCAGCCGCATCAGTGGCGTCAAATGCTGGCCAAGCCCGCTATCGCGCGCTGCCCCGGCCCAGCCCATCAGCCCGCCATTCAGCCCGTCGAGCCAACCGGCCCGCTGAATCAGCGCAACGCCCAAGACGCAAAAAAGCGCGAGAGCCAAAGCCCCCGCGCCTTTCTTTGCTGTCCAGCGATCAGATATGGAGCGCGCGACCATAGGCCGCCAGCACGCTTTCATGCATCGATTCCGAGATGGTCGGATGCGGGAATACCGTGTGCATCAATTCCGCCTCGGTCGTCTCCAGCGTCTTGCCGATGGTATAACCCTGGATCATCTCGGTCACTTCCGCGCCGATCATGTGTGCGCCCAGCAGTTCGCCGGTCTTGGCGTCGAATACCGTCTTGGTGAAGCCTTCGGATTCGCCCAACGCGATCGCCTTGCCATTGCCGATGAAGGGGAACATGCCGACCTTCACCTCGTAACCCGCTTCCTTGGCCTTGGCCTCGGTCAGGCCAACGCTGGCGATTTGCGGGTGGCAGTAAGTGCAGCCGGGAATGTTGCGCACATCCATCGCGTGGGGGTGGACATCTGTGTTGCCCAGCGCCTGCGCGATCGCCTCGGCGACGATGACGCCTTCATGGCTCGCCTTATGCGCCAGCCATGGCGGCGCGGTGACGTCGCCGATCGCCCACATGCCATCGACATTGGTGCGGCCATAGGCGTCGGTCTTGATATGGTAGCGCTGGTCGGGTTCGATCCCGACATCTTCCAGACCCAGATTTTCGACATTGGGGACGATGCCGATGGCGACGATGACATGGCTATATTCAGCCTCGATCGCCTTGCCTGCCTTATCCTTGATGGTCGCGGTCACGCCCTTGTCGCCGGTCGCGATCTTCTCGATCTTCGCGCCGGTCAGCACGGTCATGCCCTGCTTCTTGACCGCCTTTTCGAGGAAGGCGGACACGTCTGCATCCTCGACCGGGACGATGCGGTCCATCATTTCGACCACGGTCACGTCAGCGCCCATGTCATTATAGAAGCTGGCAAATTCGATGCCGATCGCGCCGGAGCCGATGACCAGCAGCTTGGTCGGCATTTCGGGCGGCGTCATCGCGTGACGATAGGTCCATACCCGCTTGCCGTCGGCCTTGAGCTGCGGCAGGTCGCGCGCGCGCGCGCCGGTGGCGATGATGATATGCTTGGCCGTCAGTTCCTCGACCTTGCCGTCCTTGGTGACAGTCAGCTTGCCTTTTCCGGTAAGCTTGCCATCGCCCATATGGACGCTGATCTTGTTCTTCTTCATCAGGTGGGTAACGCCCTGATTAAGCTGCTTGGCGACGCCGCGCGAACGCTTGACCACCGCTTCGATGTCGGCGGTGATATTGTCCGCCGCCAGGCCATAATCCTTGGCGTGCTGCATATAGTGGAAAATTTCGGCGGAGCGCAGCAAAGCCTTGGTCGGGATGCAGCCCCAGTTGAGGCAGATGCCGCCCAGATTTTCGCGCTCGACAATGGCGGTTTTCAGGCCAAGCTGCGCAGCGCGGATCGCAGCGACATAGCCGCCGGGGCCGGAGCCAAGAACGATAAGATCGTAGGTATCAGCCATGGGTCACACTCGCTTCTGGTAATTAGGCTTCCGCAATCGGCGGAACGGAACGGGGCTGGCGATCCTCTCCGATCGCCACGAAGGTAAAGGTCGCCTGGGTCACGCGATAGGAACGGTCGTCATGACGGGCGCGCCGCCAGGCTTCGACCATGATCTTCATCGACGTGGAGCCGACCGACGCCAGGCTGGCGAACACCGACACTTCATCGCCGACGATGACCGGGCGCAGGAACGTCATCCCCTCGACCGCGATCGTCACCGCCCTGCCTTTTGAATGACGGGCGGCAACTGATCCAGCTGCCGAATCCATCAGGCTCATCAACCAGCCGCCGAAAATATCCCCGTGGGGATTGGTATCGGCGGGCATGGCGATGACGCGCACCGCCGGACTATATTCCGGCGGCTGCTCGTCGATCAGCGGCATCAGGCCAGCATACCGATCGGGTTTTCGATCAGTTCCTTGAATGCCTTCATCAGGCGCGCGCCGTCAGCGCCGTCGATGGCGCGATGGTCGAAGCTGCCGGTCGCCGACATGACGGTGGCGATCTGGAGGCTGTCGTCGATGACATAGGGCCGCTTGTCGCCCGCGCCGATCGCCATGATCATGGCCTGGGGCGGATTGATCACCGCCTCAAACTGCTTGATGCCGAACATGCCCATATTGGAGAGCGAAGCGGTGCCGCCCTGATATTCGTTGGGCGACAATTTACCCGCCTTGGCACGATCGGCCAGGTCTTTCATCTCGGTCGAGATGGCAGCGACGCCCTTGGCATCCGCGCCGGTCACGATCGGGGTGATGAGGCCACCGGGGATCGACACGGCAACGCTGATGTCGGCGCGCTTATATTGCAACATCTGGTCGCCGGCGAACTGGACGTTGCATTCGGGGACTTGGATCAGCGCGACGCCCAGCGCCTTGATCAGCAGGTCGTTGACCGACAGCTTGACCTTGCGGCTGGCAAGGCCAGCGTTCAGTTCGCCGCGCAGCTTGAGCAGCTTGTCGAGCTGAATGTCGACGGTCAGGTAGATGTGCGGCACCTGCTGCTTGGATTCGGTCAGGCGGCGCGCGATCGTCTTGCGCATACCGCTCAATTTGACGACTTCGTGCGGGATGCCGAAATCCTGCGCGCCGCCGGCGGCGGCGGGTGCCGGGGCTGCTGTAGGAGCCTTGGCAGCGGGAGCAGCGACAGGTGCGGGTGCAGCGGCTGGCGCAGCAACGCCTTCCTTTGCGCCGTCCAGGTCGCCCTTGACGATGCGGCCGTTGGGGCCAGTGCCGGAAACAGCGGCCAGATCGATGCCCTTGGCCTGCGCCAGACGGCGGGCGAGCGGGCTGGCCTTGACGCGGTCGTCGGTGGAGGCTGGCGCAGCAGGAATGGCGTCAGCCTTTGGCGCGGCAGCGGCGGGGGCTGCGGCCTCTGCCTTGGCCGGAACGGCGTCGGGCTTGGGTGCGGGCTTGCCGCCACTGGCAGCGGCGGTCGCGACATCCTCGCCCTCTTCGGCGATGATGGCGATGACGGTGCCGACCTTCACGCCTTCGGAGCCTTCGGACACCAGTATCTTGGCGACGATGCCTTCATCGACCGCTTCAAATTCCATTGTCGCCTTGTCGGTTTCGATTTCCGCCAGCAGATCGCCGGACGATACCGTGTCCCCTTCCTTAACCAGCCATTTGGCCAGCGTCCCTTCCTCCATTGTCGGGGACAAAGCGGGCATCTGGATCGTCTTGCTCATGCGTTCGGGGCCTCTTCTTATCTGTACGGCACGCGCCAATGGCTGCCCGTTTTCACCCATTCGCCGGATCGGTCAAGCGAGCGCTTGCGGAAGGGGCAAATATGGCCCACATTTCACCGCACTGGTTCGTTGGATCGGTAATGACCCCCGGCGGGGCCATCAAAGCGACGCGGGGGCGATGGAAAGTGCGGACATATCTGGTTGTCGTGGACGAATCGCCGGAAGCGGAAACCGCGCTGCGTTTTGCTGCGCGCCGGGCAGCCCAGACGGGCGGCGCGGTCCGCATCCTGGCGCTGATTCCGCCTGCCGAGTTCGTCCAGTGGGGCGGCGTGCAGGCGACGATGGAGGATGAGGCGCTGCAACGTGCCGAGGCGCTTGTGACCAGCGCTGCGGGGACGCTGACCGACGAGTCCGGCATCCGCCCCAGCATCACCGTGCGGCAGGGCGATGCGGTGACCGTAGTGCGCCGGACGCTGGACGAGATGGACGATGTCGCCGCGCTGGTGCTGGGTGCCGCGGCTAGCGGGCCGCCGGGTACGCTGGTATCGCACTTTGCCGGGGCGGACGCTGGGCGTATGCCCTGCCCGATCATGATCATTCCGGGCGCACTGGATGCCGAGGCGATCGACCGGTTGAGTTGAGATTGTCACCCCGATCAAATTTTCGATTTCATCTATCCAACTAACACCCGTTCGGGCTGAGCCTGTCGAAGCCTTGTCCTTCTGATCAAGAAGGGCAGCCCTTCGACAAGCTCAGCGCGAACGGAGCAAATGTGCGCAAGCTGTCATGGGATGGGTCCGCGCAATCACCGCTTATGCTTGCCCCGCTTGCTACCCATATGGCGCACATTGATCGGCCGTCCGCGATGACTGCCCGGTCGGGTGCGGTCGCGTTTGATCGGGCCGCCGCGTGAAGGTGGCGCGTTGGGCAATTCGAAGCGCAGCGCGCCGTTGATCGGATCGGCCTCCGCCAGTCGCAATTCCAGCCGCTGGCCCACGGTATAGCGATCGCCGCTTTCCACGCCTTCCAGCGCTCGGCCCGCTTCGTCATAGAAGAAGCGTTCGCGGCCCATGGTCGATACCGGGACCAGCCCGTCGCCGCCCAATTCCTCGACGGTGGCGAAGAAGCCGAAATTCTGGACCCCGGTGATCCTTGCCTTCACGATTTCACCGACATGGGCGGCGAGGAAGACGGCGACGTAGCGGTCGACCGTGTCGCGTTCCGCTTCCATGGCGCGGCGCTCGAACTGGCTGATCATTTCGCCGACGCGGCCCATATTCTCATAATCCTCGACACTCAGCGAGGATTTGGCGGGGATGGTGCCGCCCTTGGGCGCGGGCAGTTCCAGGCCATGGGCGCCGACCAGCGCGCGATGGACCAGCAGATCGGCATAGCGGCGAATGGGTGAGGTGAAATGGCCGTAGGAGCCGAGCGCCAGGCCGAAATGGCCCATATTGACCGGGCTGTAATAGGCCTGGGTCTGGCTGCGCAGGATTTGCTCCATGATCAGCGGCTTTTCCTCCGCTTCCCCTACCCGCTTGATCAGATGGTTGAAGGTCGCGGGGCGAATGACCTGTCCCAGCGCGAAGTCGATGTCGAAGGTCGCGAGATACTCCTTGAGCGCGACCAGCTTGTCGCGGCTGGGCGGTTCGTGGACGCGGTACATGACCGGCGCTTTTTTCTGCTCCAGCGCCTTGGCTGCTGCCACATTGGCGGCGATCATATAATCTTCGATCAGCATATGGGCGTCGAGCCGTTCGCGCACAGCGACGCTGACGATCTTGCCCCATTCGTCCAGCACCACGCGCCGTTCGGGCAGGTCGAGCGCCAGCGGTTCACGCTTTTCCCGCGCCTTATGGAGCAGCGCCCAGCAGGCCCAGAGCGGCCTCAGCGCAATGTCGAGCATCGGGTGATCGGCCTTGCCGTCGATCGCAGCTTGCGCATCTTCATAGGCAAGCACGGCGGCGACGCGGATGATCGCGCGGGAAAAGCGCCATGACGTCACCTTGCCAGCGGCGTTGATGACAAGGTGGCAGGCCATCGCCGCGCGGTCCTGCCCGGCGCGGAGCGAACACATGTCGGAGGAAAGCTGGTGCGGCAGCATCGGCACGACGAGGTCGGGAAAATAGACGCTGTTGCCGCGCTTGCGCGCTTCGCGGTCCAGCGCACTGCCGGGGCGGACATAATAGCTGACGTCCGCGATGGCGACGATGGCGCGGAAGCCGCCGGGGTTGCCCTCATCCTCGTCCGGGGTCGCCCAGACCGCATCGTCATGGTCGCGGGCGTCCACCGGGTCGATCGCGACGATCGGCAGATGACGCAGATCCTCGCGCTTTTCGGCATGGAGCGAGAGAGCCGAAGCCGTGACCGCTTCCTCCTCCACTGCGTCGGGAAAGACGTGGGGGATGCCATGTTTGTGGATGGCGATCATGCTGAAGCTGCGCGGGGCGAAGGGGTCGCCGAGTATGTCGGTGATGCGGGCGGAAATGCGCGGCGGGCGACCGGTCGGTTCGGCGAGGACGAGATCGCCCTTTTTGGCCGAGCCAAGATCGCTGATCGGCGTGTCCTTGCGGATGCGTTTGTCGACCGGGCGGAGCCATAGCTTGCCGTCGGCCATTTCCTCGACGACGCCGAGCAGCATTTCGGTTGCCTTGGGCAGCTTCTTCATCGGATGGGCGATCCAGCCCTTCCCGGCTTCCTCGGTGCGGGCGAGGATGCGGTCGCCAACGGTCAGCGCGCCGCGTTTGCCGCGCTCGACGATGCGCAGGCGGGGCGCGGGCTGGCCTTCGGCTTCCCACCGTTCGGGGGTGGCAATCAGGGTAGTGTCGTCGACATCGATGATGCGCAGTACCGTCACCTTGGGTACGCCGCCCAGCTTGTGGAAAGCACGGGCGGGGCCGAGGTCGATCAAGCCTTCGTCGGCCATGTCTTTGAGCAGAGCCTTGAGCGCGATCTTTTCCTGGCCCTTGAGGCCGAACGCCTTGGCGATTTCGCGCTTGCCCGCTGGCTGGTCGGACGTGGTGATGAAATCCATGATTTCGTTGCGGGTCGGGAAACCGGCGGGGCGCACCTTATCGCGGGCGGGGCGCTTGGGGGGCGAAACCTTCTTGTCGTTTGATGTCATGGGACAGCTATAGGGGGCGCGCCAGCGCTACGCCAGAGGGATGGCAGAGGGGCAGAATGTTGGAAATGCGACGCTTAACTTCGCATATTTCCCGGTGATTGCGATATTTTCGGTCCTTGGTGAGTAATAATAATATAAGATGCACTTGTGCGGATTTACGCGGGAAAGAGCCGGGTGGCGGTATAGCAGGATGGGGGTTTGTAGGACAGGAGATCGGCGCGCCGTTTCCCCTCTTCCAACTTCGCCTAAGCGGCACGCCGCCAAGGCTTCGTATCCTTCTCCCCCAAGGGGAGAAGGTTTATACCGAGAGCCTGCGGGCGCGGTCGCGCCAGGCTTCGGCTAGGACCGGGGTGTTGGCGAGGGTGCGGACGGCGGACGGGTCGCTTTTGTGGCCGCCGCCGATCAGCAGGCGAAAGACGCGGGCGATGCTCCAGTCGGGGAGCGGGCGGTCGATCAGGGTCATGGCGGTGCCAGCCTGCGCTTCCCCCTGCTGGATCACGCGGAAATAGAGGCCGCTGCGCGCGGTTTTCACGATGGTCGCCATGACGTCGCGTGCGGCGAAGCGGTGGTCGAGTTTCCAGCAGGGCTGGCGGCCATGGCTGACCTCCACGATCGCGCTGCCCAAGGTGAAGCGATCGCCCAGGCAAATCTCATCCTCGGTCATGCCGCGCGAGGCGATGTTTTCGCCAAAAGCACCGGGCGCGTCGAGCAAGGGCTGACCTGGTTTGCGGTCGCGCCACCAGCCATAATGATCCTGCGGGTAGAGGTGGATCGCCTTGTCCCAGCCACCATGATGGATCGGGTCGGCGACCTGATTGCCCACGAAGCCGTCCCATGTGATCTGCACCGGGCCAGTGACAGGCGTCTTGGCGATGGCGCTATAGTCGCCGTCGCGAAAGGGGACGGGCGTGCCG
Source organism: Sphingobium sp. (assembly GCA_023266575.1). Lineage (GTDB taxonomy): Bacteria > Pseudomonadota > Alphaproteobacteria > Sphingomonadales > Sphingomonadaceae > Sphingobium. The sequence continues at coordinate 25,242 of JAHFPV010000005.1, read as the reverse complement.
ACAAGCAGCGCGTCGATGGTCATGAAGGACGTGTCCATGCCCCGTCATGCCATGGCTCCGCCGACGATGCGAGAGGCCGGCTGCAAGCCAGTGGCGTCAGGCGGTGTGGATTTCGGAACTGAGTTTGAGCACCTGTCCGCCATTGTCGGCGTGGATCAGATAGGCGGGATTGGCGGGCGATCCGTTCCGGCGGACAGGCACGCCTTCGATATGGCGCTCAACGGGACGGTCGAACCGTTCCGCTATATGTCCCCGGCCGACGCCCTGCCCCCAATTCCATCTGACTCGCGCACCTTTACGGAATGTCTGCGGCATCGGGGCATCCTCTCTCCCTTGGGCGCAACCGCGTCAGCCGGTGTCCCAATCCTAACTAAGGGCATAATTCCCAAAGGCTTACCCGGTTCCCTTGGGTTTTCACATTTCTTGGGCTAAGGGGGCTGCGATGGATGCTAGCGGCCTTCGCATTGCCCTGTTCAGCGGCAATTATAATTATGTGCGCGATGGGGCCAATCAGGCGCTCAATCGCTTTGTCGGCTATTTGCTGCGGCAGGGCGCGGCGGTGCGGGTCTATTCGCCCACCACCGATACGCCGGCCTTCGCGCCCGCAGGCGACCTGATCAGCACGCCGTCCGTGCCGGTGCCCGGCCGCAAGGAATATCGGATTCCCTATGCGATGTCGGCCAGGGTTCGCCGCGATCTCAAGGCGTTCGCGCCCAATCTGATCCACCTGTCCAGCCCCGATCCGCTGGGCCATCGTGCGCTCAGCTGGGCGCGGCAGAACGGTTTGCCGACGGTCGCATCGGTGCATACGCGGTTCGAGACTTACCCGCGTTACTACGGCCTGGCGTTTCTGGAGCCGGTGATCGAGGGGATATTGCGCCGCTTCTATCGCCGCTGCGACGCCATCGTCGCCCCGTCCGAATCGATGGCGCAACTGCTGCGCGAACAGCGGATGAGCTATGATGTCGGTATCTGGACGCGCGGCATAGACCGGGAGATTTTCAATCCGGGCCGGCGCGATCTCGATTGGCGTCGGTCCATCGGCATCAGCGATGACATGCCCGCCATCGGCTTTATCGGTCGGCTGGTGATGGAAAAGGGGCTGGACGTATTTTCCGACACGATCGACCAGCTTGCGACGCGCCAGGTGGCGCACAAGGTGCTGGTGGTGGGCGAAGGCCCGGCGCGCGAATGGTTCCAGAACCGCCTGCCCGGCGCGATCTTCACCGGTTTCCAGCAGGGGCATGATCTGGGCCGCGCGGTCGCCAGCATGGATATGCTGTTCAACCCGTCCGTGACCGAGACGTTCGGCAATGTCACGCTGGAGGCGATGGCGTGCGGCGTGCCGACTGTTGCGGCGCGTGCGACAGGCAGCGAAAGCCTGCTGAGCGACCGGGTGACCGGGCGGCTGATCCGCCCCGGCGCGATCGGAGCCTTTGCCGATGCCTTGCAGGATTATTGCCTGGACTGCGATGCGCGCGGACAGGCGGGCGCAGCGGCGCAGACGCGGGCGGAGCGCAATGGTTGGGATCAGGTCAATCAGGCGCTGGTCGATACCTATTTGCGGATCATCCGCCAGCGTGAGCAGGGCATGATGCCGCGATCCAGCCCGGTTCCCTGAGCGCGCATTCATCCCTATATCACCAGGCATGGCCGATCTTTTCGCTTCCGATGATGCCCTGACCGGCGCTGATGCCGTCAGCGATACTGCGCCGCTGGCCGACCGTTTGCGTCCGCGCACGCTGGCGGAGGTGGTCGGGCAGGAGCATCTGACCGGGCCGGAGGGGGCGATCGGGCGGATGGTGGCGGCGGGGCGACTATCCTCCATCATCCTGTGGGGACCGCCGGGCACTGGAAAAACCACGACAGCGCGCCTTTTGGCCGATGCGGTAGGGATGCGGTTTGAGCCGATTTCGGCAGTATTTTCCGGCGTTGCGGACCTGAAGAAAGTCTTTTCCGCGGCCAAGGAGCATGGCCGTCGCGGCGACAAGACCCTGTTGTTCGTGGACGAAATCCATCGCTTCAACCGGGCGCAGCAGGACGGATTTCTGCCCTTCGTTGAAAATGGCACTGTGACGCTGGTGGGTGCGACCACCGAAAATCCGAGTTTCGAGCTGAACGCGGCCCTGCTGTCGCGGGCGCAGGTGTTGATCCTGCGGCGGCTGGATGCGGCGGCGCTGGAGCAATTGCTGGACCGGGCCGTGGCCGTGACGGGGCGTCCCCTGCCGCTGGATGCAGACGCGCGCGAGGCGCTGGTGGCGAGTGCGGATGGCGACGGGCGCTTTTTGCTCAATCAGGTCGAGACGCTCTATGCAATCGACATAGCAGAGCCGCTCGATCCGGCCGGGCTGTCCGCCCTGCTCCACCGCCGGGTCGCGGTGTATGACAAGGATCGAGAGGGGCATTACAACCTCATTTCCGCGCTGCATAAGTCGCTGCGCGGGTCGGACCCGCAGGCTGCGCTTTATTATATGGCGCGGATGCTGGTGGCGGGCGAACAGCCGCTTTATGTGCTGCGGCGGCTGGTGCGCTTTGCCGCCGAGGATATTGGCCTCGCCGATCCGCAGGCGCTGGTCCAGTGTCTGGCGGCCAAGGAGGCTTACGACTTTCTGGGCAGTCCCGAAGGCGAAGTGGCGATCGTGCAGGCCTGCCTCTATTGCGCGACCGCGCCCAAATCCAACGCGGCCTATATGGCGATGAAGGCGTCGTTCAAATCGGCGCGCGACACCGGATCGCTGATGCCGCCGCAAAACATCCTGAACGCGCCGACCAAGCTGATGAAGGATGTCGGCTATGGCAAAGGCTATCAATATGACCATGACGTGGCGGACGGCTTTTCCGGCGCAAATTACTGGCCGGACGAGATGACGCCGCAAACTTTCTATGCGCCGACCGACCGGGGCTATGAAGCGCGGATCGCCGAGCGGATCGCCTATTGGCAGCGGTTGCGGGCGGAGCGCGGCGCAGGGTGACGCCCGGCTTCACGCGCTTTGCCGCGATCGACTGGTCCGGGGCGAAGGGCGCGCGGCATAAGGGGATTGCGGTCGCTTTGTGCGAGGTGGGGTGCGCGGTGCCGCGGCTGGTGGAGGCACCGGACGGAGTCTGGTCGCGGACGGGCGTGGCCGATTGGCTGGTGGGAGTAGCGGGCGAGGCCCCTACCCTGTTCGGGTTCGATTTCAGCTTTGCGCCGCCCTTTGTGGCGCGGGGTGGCTATCTGCCGGGTGACGCCGTGCCGGACAATGGGCCGGACTTCTGGGCCTATGTCGATGCGGTTTGCGAGGATGCGGATCTGGGCGCGGCGAGCCTGCTGGAGGTGGCGCACCGGCGGCATTTCTATTTCGGCAAGGCGGACGGGGTGAAGGCCGACTATATGCATAATCGCGCGTGCGAGGCGCATTATCTGGCGGGTGGCGGGGGCAAACCATCCACCGTCTATGACGCGATCGGCGCGGCGCAGGTGGCCAAGGCGAGCTTTGCCGGGATGCGATTGCTGCACCGGGTGCGGGGCGATGTGCCGGTATGGCCGTTCGATCCTTTGCCCGCGCACGGGTCGCTGATCGTGGAAATCTATACCAGCCTTGCCGCGTCAGCGGCCGGACGGGCGAAGGGACGCGCCAAGATGCGCGATTCTGTGGCGCTCAATAATGCGCTGGAGAGAATCGGGTCGGAGCGGCATGAGGGCGCAATGCCGGACGATCATGGTGCGGACGCGATTGTGACGGCGGCGTGGATGCGGGCGGTAGCGGGGCAGGATGCGCTGTGGACGCCAGCCCCGCTCGATCGACAAATTGCTGCAACGGAGGGCTGGACGTTCGGCGTCATCTGATAGTAAGGGCGTGTCGCCTGACTGGTGCGCCGGATTAGCACAGTGGTAGTGCAGCGGTTTTGTAAACCGAAGGTCGCGGGTTCAAATCCTGCATCCGGCACCAGTTAGCGCGATTCCCCCCACGATGCGTTCAGCGCCAAGCCCCAAACGCAAAATGGGGGCCGACATTGCTGTCGGTCCCCACTGCCGTCGGGTCATGCGATCCGCTTCTCTGGCGAGAGGCGATCATCGGCCCGACGTTGTCCTGGCGCGCGCCTGAAAGGCTGTTTGCCAAGGACTGCTCCGGATCGGGCCAAGGACAGCCAATCCGGCTCTGGTCCTCCAATATCCGATGCCCGACGTTCACTTTCGCGCGTACCCGGCAGCGTTCCTTTGGACCGATCCGTTGGTTGATGTCGCCCTTGCGAACGACGCCTTCCAGCGAACCTTCAGAACAGCATTAAATTCCTGTTTTACCAGGGATTTCTGGAAATGGATCGCTCCGTTTCCTACTGTTCCGATAGAGGGATGCTCTCACCAAAAGCGAGTCGCGCAAAGCGGAATCGGCAGTGGCGCGTATCAGAACTGTCATAAAGCTGTGGATAACTTTTCTGCGTCTGTCAGGGGATGCATTCCAGCCCGACTGCGCAAGGATGAACATCCCCACTCCGGCTTGCATCACCCGTTCGTCCCTGCCGGGCGTCCGTTCGCCTCAAAATTTAGTCGATTATAAACAAAGACTTATCTCGTTGTGACAGGTTCATGCAACCTCAGCCAAAGTGCAGGGGTTCAAGCGTCAAATCAACGCAAATGGAGGAGATACTCATGCGTAAAGCCCTACTCGCCCTGGCCGCCGTCTCGCTGGCCGTTCCGCTGTCCATGGCCGTGCCGACCGATGGCGCACAGGCGCGCAAGGATTATCGTTACAAGGAATGGCGCGGTCGCGATGGCCGGACCTATTGCCGCAAGTCCAATGGCACGACCGGCCTGATCGTCGGTGCCGCCGGTGGCGCGCTGCTGGGCCGGGCGATCGATACGCGCGGCGAACGCACGACCGGTACGATCCTGGGTGCCGTTGGCGGCGGTCTGCTCGGCAAGGAAGTCGACAGCAAGCGTCGCTGCCGCTAACCCGGCCCAACAAAAAGGCCGCTTCGCGTCGGAAGCGGCCTTTTTTAGTGGCTCAAAAGGCGTGACGCTCAGTTCGAGGCAGCGCCGCGCGCTTCGTCAACCTTGAACGTGACCTGCTGGCCGCCGGAAACGCCCGAAACCTTGCCGTCTTTGACCGAGAGGTTGAAGGCAACCGCATCGGGGAAACGACGGCCAGAAATGACCTTGCCGGACTTGGTATCCTTGACGTCATAGACGTAGGTATAGCCTTCGTGGGTGAAGCGCTGCTTGGCGGCTTCTTCAGCCTGGGCAGGGGCAACGAGGGCAACAAAAGCGCCAAGGGCGCTGGCGGCAACAAACTTGGACAGCATTCGCATGGGTAAACTCCTTGTGAATGCCGATCAAACACCTCTGTAATATTCTTATTCTGTTGAGGCGCTTCTATGTCGCAGCGCAGCAAAGCGACAATCGCAAAAAGCGCCGGAACAGTTGCGCAGAACGCAACCGGAACGATTCTGACGCCTTAAGCCTTTGATAGTGCAACAATATGATCGAACTCGGCCTTTGACACCGGTGACACGGACAGGCGTGATTGGCGCAGCATGACCATGCCAACCAGCGCCGGATCGGCCTTCATCGTCTTGAGCGTGACCGGTTTGGCGAGCTTTTCGCGGGCGTGGACATGGACAGCGATCCATTTGCCGCTCTCGTCCGTACTGTCGGGGGCTGCTTCCTCGACAATTTCCATGATGCCCACGGCCTCTACCCCGATATTGCTGTGGTAGAAGAGCGCCAGGTCGCCCCGGCGCATCGCCTTCATATTGATCTGCGCGGTGTGATTGCGCACGCCGTCCCATTCCGCCTTCCCCTTGGCGACCAGGTCGTCATAGGAAAAAACGTCGGGTTCCGATTTCATCAGCCAATAGTTCATTTTGCCTCCTTGCATCACCGCTTCGCCGCGATCAAGGATGGGAATATCGGTGCGCGTTCCTTATGTTGCGCCCCCTGCCCCAGAGTTTTCGGACCCATATTTTCGGAGAAGTATAAAGTGTCGCAATCGGTGCTGGATCAGGTGCCCGTCCTGTCGATGGCGGAGTTGAGCAAGGCGGATTTCGCGCAAGGATTTGGCGAATCCTTCCAGCGATTCGGCTTCGCGATGGTGCGCGATCATGGCATGGACCCGGCGCTGATTGATGCGGGATGGACGCTGGCCCGCGACTTTTTCGCCCTGCCTGAAGCCACCAAGCGCGCCTATGATGCCAAATATAATGGCGGACAGCGCGGCTATACCGCGTTCGGCACCGAAATCGCCAAGGGCGCGAGCGAAAATGATCTGAAGGAATTTTGGCATGTCGGGCGCGATCTGCCGCCGGGCGATCCGCTGGCCGAGACGATGCCGCCCAATGTCTGGCCCGAAGAATTGCCCGCATTCCACCCCGTCTTTTCCAAACTCTATGCCGAGTTCGACCGGGTCGGCGCGGAATTGCTGTCGGCGATCGCGCTCTATCTGGGGCTGGAGGAACGCTGGTTCGACGGGCCGATCGACCGGGGCAATTCGATCCTGCGATTGCTCCATTATCCCCCGGTATCGCCGGAAGCGCCGGGCATCCGCGCGGGCGCGCATGAGGATATCAACCTCATCACCCTGTTGCTGGGGGCCGAGGAAGGCGGGCTGGAACTCAAAGACCGCAACGGCAACTGGCTGCCGGTGGTGCCGCCGCCCGGCGCGCTGGCGATCAATGTCGGCGACATGCTCCAGCGGCTGACGAACCATATGCTGCCGTCGACCAGCCACCGCGTGGTCAATCCGCCGCCGGAGCGACGCGGCCATTCGCGCTATTCGATGCCCTTCTTCCTGCACCTGCGCCCCGACGTGATGATCGACGCGCTGCCGCAATGTGTGAGCGACGCCAATCCGCGCCGCGACCCGCCAATCAGCGCGCATGACTATCTGACCGAGCGGCTGATCGAGATCGGGCTGATCAAGAAGGGGTGAATTGCCCGCTCCCGCGAAGGCGGGAGCCTAGTTGAAGCCCCGGAACTGGACTCCCGCCTTCGCGGGAGCACATTCCGTCATTTGGAGCCGTTATTTCCGGCTGCGGCCAAGCGTGATGCCGATGTCCTCGCCACGTTCGGACAGGGCCAGTTTGACGATCTTCACTTCGACATGGGTCACATTGTCGCCCTGAAGGAAGATAGTGTCGATGATATGGTCGGCCACCGCTTCGATCAGGGTGAAATGGACGCCATCGGGCAAGGCGGTCGAGGCCGCATGTTTGAGGTCCATATAATTTTTGGACTGCGTCAACGGCGTGTCGGGATCATAATGATCCGCGATCGTCAACCGCGCGCGGATGGAGATGCGCAGCGGCTGGGGGAGATGGGTCTCCTCCGAATAAATGCCGGTCAGCACATCGACATGGAGGTTATTGACCTCCAGCGTCAAAAAATCGTCAAATCCAGTCTGCATGGCCCGCCATATCCGGCCCTTTCCTGCTGTCAGGCGGGGCCAGTTTAGTCTTTCATTTTGCGATGCGGGCGGTAAAGCCCGCCGCTCCCGGCGCGGTCCATGCGCCATTGATGGCGGATCGGCAAGACGTGTCTATGATTGTCCCTCTTGAAAGCCAGCGGCCAGACGCGATCGAGCGGCTGCTCGACGATGCGTTCGGCACGGACCGGCATGGACGGACGGCCTACCTGATTCGCGGGACGGTGGCGTGGATTCCTGCGCTGTCCTTTGCGGTGGTGGACGATGGCGGCGCGTTGATCGGATCGCTGCAAAGCTGGCCGGTGGCGTTGACGCAGGATGACGGAACGCAGCGGCCCTATATCATGGTCGGCCCGGTGGCGGTCGATCCGGCGCATCAGGGCGGTGGCCATGGCCGGGCGATGATGGACGCGGTGGTCGCGGCTGCAAAGGCGCAGGGGACCGCGCCGCTGATGATGATCGGCGACCCGGAATATTATGGCCGTTTCTGGGGCTTTAGCGCCGATGATACCGGCGGATGGCGCGTGCCCGGCCCGGTCGAGCAAAGGCGCTTGCTGGCGCTGTCGGTCGATGGTCGCGCGGTGGGTGGCACGGGGATGCTTGGTCCCGATATTCGCGTCACCGCCTGATTCCCCCTTTGCCATCGGGGCGCAGCGATCCTATCTGCTAGGCCATGCCGATGGACCCATTACCCGACCTGGCCGACCTGTCGCTGAGCGACATTGCGCGTCTGCTTGCCGAAAAAAAACTGCCGCCGGTGGAGAAATGGAACCCGGCCCATTGCGGCGACAGCGAGATGCGGATCGCGCGCGACGGCACATGGTTTCATCAGGGATCGCCGATCGGGCGCGAGGCGATGGTGCGTCTGTTTTCCACCATATTGCGGCGTGAGCCGGATGGCAGCTATGTGCTGGTCACCCCGGTCGAGAAGCTGAGCATCGCGGTCGAGGATGCGCCGTTCGTGGCGGTCGAACTCAAGAGCGAGGGCGAAGGGCGCGAACGGGCGCTGGCGTTTAGGCTGAATACCGGCGACCTGATCGCGGCTGGGCCGGACAATGCGCTGCTGATCCGCGAGACGGCGGACGGGCCGCACCCCTATCTGCATGTCCGCGCCGGGCTGGAGGCGCTGGTCGTGCGCAGCGTCTATTATGAGCTGATGAATCTGGCGCTGGATGAAGGGGCCGAGCGGGTCGGCCTGTGGAGCAATGGCGCCTTCTTTCCCCTGGACGGCGCGGCATGACCTTGGCGGAGCGGCTGCGCGCCGCGCTGGCCGAAGGGCATAGCCGCGATGGCGTATTTCTGCCGTCCGACACGCGCGATCCGCGCATTGATGGGGATATTGCACTGGCCCCTGCCGCCGTGCTGGTGGCGATCACCGACCGGGCAGAACCGGGGCTGATCCTGACCCAGCGGTCCGAACGGCTGCGTAAACATGCGGGGCAGATCGCCTTTCCCGGCGGGCGGGTCGATGCGAGCGACGCTGACGAGATTGCAGGGGCGCTGCGGGAGGCGGAGGAGGAGATCGGCCTGCCGCCGCATCTGGCGCAGGTGATCGGCACGTCCGACCGTTATCATACCTTCACCGGATTCGACATCGTGCCGGTGCTGGCGGTGATCCCGCCCGACCTTCCGCTGCGGCCGCAGGAGAGCGAGGTGGCCGACTGGTTCGAACTGCCGCTCGCCTATGCGCTCGACCCGGCCAACCGGACCCAACATGCCGTCGAATTTGAAGGAGTGGTGCGGCACTATTATGAGATTATGTGGCAGGACCGGCGGATATGGGGCGTGACCGCCGCGATCCTGGCAAACCTGTCGCGCAGGCTGGGCGCGGCATGAGCGTGCTGTTGCCCGATGCGCCATGGCGGCATCGTCCGGGGCTTGATGATGTGCTGGTGGCGCTGGATGCGGCGGGCGGCAAGGCGCGCTTCGTCGGTGGGGCGGTGCGCGATGGACTGCTGGGGCTGCCGGTCAACGACCTGGACATTGCGACGACATTGGACCCGCATGATGTGGTCGACAGGCTGAAGGCTGCGGGAATCAAGGCGGTGCCGACGGGGATAGAGCATGGCACGATCACCGCAGTGATTGCGGGCTGGCCTGTGGAGATCACGACGCTGCGTCGCGACGTCAGCACCGACGGGCGGCGCGCGATCATCGCCTATACCGACGACTGGCGCGAGGATGCGGCGCGGCGGGACTTTACGATCAACGCGCTCTATGCCGATCCGCTGAGCGGGGAGATTACCGACTTTTTCGGCGGAATAGCTGACCTGGAAGCGCGGCGTTTGCGCTTCATCGGCGATGCTGACGCGCGGATTGCCGAGGATCATCTGCGCATATTGCGCTATTTCCGCTTTCTGGCGCGCTATGGCGACGATGAGTTGGACAATGTCGCCTATGCCGCCTGTGTCGCGGCGGCCAACAGCCTGATGGCGCTGTCACGGGAGCGGATTGCCGATGAGTTGCTGAAATTGTTGGGGGTGGCGGCACCGATCCATGCGCTGCGGCTGATGGTGGAGGGCGGGATATTGACGCCGGTCCTGCCCGAAGTGGATAGCGCGGGAATCGACAGGCTGGCGCGGTTGATGGCGCGGGAGGAAGCGGCGGGCGTCGCGCCGTCGGCGCTGCGGCGGCTGGCGGCCCTGTTGCCGCCCGATGCGGCGCGGGCCGATCTGGTGGGCGCGCGGCTCAAATTATCGAACAAGGCGCGCAAGCGGTTGACGACTGCGCTGGAGGCTGGACTGGGCGATGCGCCGATCCGGGCGCTGGCTTGGCATATCGGGGTTGAGGGAGCGGTCGACCGGTTGCTGCTGGATGGTGATGCTGACCTGTCGGGCGTGGCTGCGCTGGATGACTGGACGCCGCCCAAGCTGCCGATCAGCGGCGGAGCGCTGATCGCGCGGGGGCTGGCGCCTGGCCCTGATGTCGCCAAGGCATTGAATATCGTGCAGGATATGTGGGTGGCCGAGGACTTCCCGGATGCCGCGCGGGTTAGCGCAATCGCCGATCAGACCGTTTCGAAATTCCAGCGGGCGCGCCAATAGTCGAAGGCATCATTTTCCGCCATCGGCCTGGCGAAATGATAGCCCTGCCCCTGCCAGCACCCCATTTTCTGGAGCGCGTGGGCGAGCTCCTGTGTCTCTATCCCTTCGGCCGTGACCTTGAGATTGAGCGATTCGGCGAGCGAGAGGATGGTGCGGACGATGACCGTCTTATCGCGATCCCCCAGCATGGACGACACGAAGCTGCGGTCGATCTTCAATATGTCGATCGGCAGGCTGTGCAGGCTGGCGAGGTTGGAGAAGCCGGTGCCGAAATCGTCCATCGCGATCGACATATGCAAATCCTTGAGCGCGAACAGCAATTTGCGCGCCTTGTCGGGATCGGCGATGATCGCGCTTTCGGTGACTTCGGCTGTCAGACGATGCCCGGCGATGCCCGAATAGCGCAGCGCTTCCTCGAACATGGACGCCACATCATCGCGCGCCATCTGGATCGGCGAAAGGTTGACGTTGACGCCGACGGGCATGGGCTGGCCGAATTTGGCGTCCCAGCGCGACAAGGCCTGCGCCGCTTCATAGGCGGCCCAGCGGCCAAGCGGAGTGATGAGGCCGCTTTCCTCAGCCACGGCGATAAATTCGACCGGGGATACGTTGCCCAGTTCCTCGTCATCCCAACGAGCGAGCGCCTCGAACCCGGTAATCTCGCCGGTCTGGAGGTGGATGAGCGGTTGATAGGCGAGCGACAGGCCGCCCTGGGCCAGTGCGTCGCGCAGCCGGCTTTCGATCGAAAAGCGACGCTGCGCTTCCTTGAGGACGCCGTTGCGGTAGATTTCCACCTTGCCGCTGCGCTTGGCGATCTTGACCGCGGCCTGCGCCTTGCGGACGATATCGTCGGGATCATCGCTCAGGCTGGTCGACAGGGCGCAGCCGATCGCGCAGTCGACCCGGATTTGCAGATCGCTCAGCCGGATCGGCGAACTAAGCGCTTCCTTGATACGCTGAACGATATGCAATGCGTCCGACAAGCCATTGTTGAGACGGGCAAATATCGCAAAATCATTGCCGCCGATGCGCGCCAGCACATCGCCCTGCCGCAGGCTGGATTTGAGCCGCTTGGCAACCGTGATCAGCAATTCGTCGCCCGCCATGGGGCCGAGCGATTCATTGACCCGGCTGAACCGGCTGAGGTCTATGGCGATGATGCCGAACTGGGCATTGTCGGGCCAGACCGTGTTGCTGATCCGGTCGTCAATCTCTTCGCCGAAACCGGTGCGGTTCGGCAGTGCGGTCAGGCCGTCCGAGAGCAATTCGCGGCGCAGATTCTTTTCGATCGTGCGTTCGCTGGTGCGGTCGGTCGCGGTGAACAGATAGAGTTCGGGGTGATCCGCATCAGCCGGCAGTCGGCCGATGGTGCACATGAAATATTCCGGCCCCAGCTTGCCATCACGGCGGATTTCGAAACTGTCGGCGGTCTGATTCGACTGAATGAACTTCAGTATGCGTTCGCGCCATGTCGTCGCAGCGTGCGAGACGGCACCGTCTTTTTCCTGATGCTGGCGAAAGGCTTGCAGAAAACGATCATTGCCTTCGACCAACGACAATATGCTGTCATGATGCGATAAAATGGCCGCTGCCTGCGACAGGGCAGCCAGCCATTGGGTCGGTGCTACCACGTACGACGGATGCGCGCCCGCTATCCCTGAGACAGGGTCCTTGCTGGTCTTTCCGACTGGCCAGTTGCGCACCGAAATGGATTCCATGCGTTGGCCATATCGGGAAGCGGTAAATTTTCAGGAAACGATCCAGCAACCGTTGTAAAAAATGGTCATTAAAAGCGATTGTCGCGCGGGAAGCCGGTGGGCGGCATCCGCCCGGCTGCCCCGCGTGCGACTTTCCAGGGCGTCATGTCCGATTCGGTGCGGGTCCGTCCGGTTTCACCACCCATGGTCCAGCTGAGGCCATCGGACAGACGGAAGGCGATGGCGTCGGACAGGCCACCGTCGCGATAGCGCTGCATCTGCACCCCCTGCCCGCGCGCCATGCGGGGCATTTCATCCAGCGCGAATACCAGCAGCTTGCGATTCTCGCCGATCACCGCGACGCTGTCTGCCCCTGGCGCGACCGGGCGAATGACGGCGAGCTTCGCGCCGGTGCGGATATTGACGACCTGCCGCCCTTTACGGGTCTCGGCCATGATCTCCGCCATAGCCGCAATGAAGCCACGTCCGTCAGAGGAGGCGAGCAACAGGTCGGTGCCAGTGCGCGCGGGCATGAAGGCGACGATGGTGCCTTCATTGTCCATATCGACCAGCGAACGCACCGGATCGCCAAAGCCGCGTCCGCCCGGCAGCTTGTCCGACCCCAGCGTATAGATGCGGCCAGTGGAAGTAGCGAGCAGCAGCTTGTCGGTGGTGTAGGCGTGGAAGGCAAATTGCGGGCCGTCGCCTTCCTTGAATTTCAGCGTATCGGCGGCGGCAAGATCGCGGTGACCGCTCATCGCCCTGATCCAGCCCCGTTCGGACAGGATGACGGTGATCGGTTCGCGCTCGATCATCGCCTCCAGCGGGATTTCCCGCGCGGGTCCGGCTTCCTCGACCAATGTGCGACGATGGCCAAGGACAGTGTCCGGGCCATAGCGTTTGCGCAGCGCGGCGATGTCGCGCTTCAGCTTGGCGCGCTGGCGCTGCGGGCTTTCTACCAGCTTTTGCAGATCGTCCCGTTCCGCCACCAGATCGGCATGTTCGCGGCGCAACTCCATCTCTTCCAACTTGCGCAGCGAACGCAGCCGCATGTTGAGGATGGCTTCGGCCTGCCGGTCGGTCAGGGCAAATTCGTCCATCATCACCAGCTTCGGCTCATCCTCTGTACGGATGATCTCGATCACCCGGTCTAGGTTGAGATAGGCGATGATATAGCCGTCGAGCAGTTCGAGCCGGTCGGCAATCTTGGCAAGGCGATGCTGCGCGCGGCGGACCAGCACGTCGATCTGATGCTTGAGCCATTCGACCAGCACGGCGCGCAGCCCCAGCACGCGCGGCGTATGGGTGGCGTCCAGCACGTTCAGATTGAGCGGGAAGCGGTTTTCCAGATCGGTCAGGCGGTAGAGGCTATCTTTGAGCACCTGCGGATCGACATTACGCGTCTTGGGCGTGATGACGATGCGGATCGTCTCATCGCTTTCGTCGCGCACATCCTCCAGGATCGGCAGCTTCTTGTCGTTGATGATGGCGGCAATCTGCTCGATCAGCTTGCCCTTCTGCACCTGATAGGGGATTTCGCTGACGACCAGTTGCCAGGTGCCGCCGCTCAATTTTTCGATGCCGGTCGGTTCCCAGACGCCCTGGTCGTCCTTGCCGGTCGAAAAGCGCGCACGGGTGCGAAACGCGCCGCGCCCGGTGGCATAGGCTTCGGCGATGATCGCCGGGCTATCCACCAGCACGCCGCCGGTCGGGAAGTCCGGCCCCTTCACCACCGCCATCAGCGCGGCATGTGTCGTATCGGGATCGTCGATCAGCAAAGCTGCGGCGTCGAGGATTTCGGTGACATTGTGCGGCGGGATGCTGGTCGCCATGCCGACCGCGATGCCGCTGGCGCCATTGGCGAGAAGGTTGGGGAAAAGACCGGGGAAAATCTCCGGCTCTTCATCTTCGCCATTATAGGTCGGGCGGAAATCGACCGTGCCTTCGTCCAGCCCCGCCATCAGATCCGCGGCTGGCTGGGTCAGGCGCGCTTCGGTGTAGCGCATGGCGGCCGCATTATCGCCGTCGATGTTGCCGAAATTGCCCTGCCCGTCGACCAAAGGCGTGCGCAGGACGAAATCCTGCGCCAGCCGCACCATTGCGTCATAGACGCTGCTGTCGCCATGGGGGTGATATTTGCCGATGACATCGCCCACGACGCGGGCGCATTTCTTGTAACTGGTGCCGTTGCGGGCCGGGTTGGCGACCAGCACGTCAGGCGACGCGCCGGACGGTTCCATCTTGAGCAGTCGCATCGCCCAGAGCAAACGGCGATGCACCGGTTTCAGCCCGTCGCGCAGATCCGGCAGCGACCGCGCCGTGATGGTGGACAGCGCATAGACGAGATAGCGTTGCGACAACGCAGCGTCGAACGGATGGTCCTTGATACTGTCGAAGGGATCGCGAAAATCGGTCATCGGAGACGGCCTAGCAGGCAGATGAGAGGAACGGAACGGGAATTTCGCAGGATCAGAAGCCGGTCAAAAGTATGTCGAGCGCGCGCACAATGTCATCCTGACGGTGGTGCAGCATCGTGACGGGTTGTTTCAGCAGGCGCGAATGGACAGCGCCGGCCAGATGCGTAGCCATCATCCGCCGCTCACCTTCTATGTCGAAGCAGGGGTGCAGCGCCGGCAGGGCCGCGGGCATTTCATCGGGCGGCAATAGCGGAACGACCAGACGGGTTCCCAGATGATCGACATGATCGCTCTGGCAATCGAGGACAAGGCCCCGATCCGGCAGCCGGTACACGCCAAAGCGCGCCATCAGAACTGCCGATATTTGTCGAGCGGCAGCTCGTTATTCTCGGCCCAGACGTTCCATGCTGCGATCGCCTCCTTATTCTCCTCCTGCCAGCGTCGTCCGCGTTCGGCGGCGATTTCCTTGCGCAGCGCATCTTCGCACGTCCGTGACAGATTGATCCCCAAATTCCGCGCATCCGCGACCAGCCCTGTGTCCAGCGACAGGTTGGTTGCCTTTCGCGTCCCGATCCGTTCATGCTTGGTCACAACCGACTCCTGCATATCCTATGCGCATGAACATACGCATCATCCGTCACGGGGCAAGTAGCGTCCCTCCGGGTCGTCGGCAATGGCGGCGGCGAATTCAGCACTGATCCAGTCGCGAAACGCCTTCACCTTGGGCGTGTTGCGAGCGTGGGGCGGATAGACGATCCAGTAGCTGGCAAATTCGCGGACATAGGAGGGCATGGCCTCGACCAGCAGGCCCGCCTCCACCTCCGCCTTCCACAGGAACAGGTTGAGGATGGCGATCCCCTGCCCGCCAATGGCGGCGCGGCCTTCCATCACCTGGCTGTCGAGCGCGATGCCGGGCGGCCCATCAGCCGGGTCAGCCTCCACCCCCATGGCCGCGAACCATTCATGCCACCACATATCGTCGGGCGACAGGCGCGGCAGGGCGTGGAGCGACTGCGCATCGGCGACGGGACCGTTGCGCGCCAGCCAGGCCGGGCTGCACATCGGCACGAGGCGATTGTGGGTCAGCAGCCGTGCCTCCAGCCCTGGCCAGTCGCCCTTCCCGCCGCGGATCGCCAGATCAGCCCCGGCGCGGGCGAGATCGACCACGGCATCCTCTGCCTGAATTCGCACCGCCAGCCCAGGATGGCGCATCTGGAATGCGCCGATCCGGGGGGCGAGCCAGAGATGGGCGAAGCTGTTGGTGCAGCTGATGGTGAGGACGGTCGAATGATCCTGCGCCAGCGCGGCGAAACCCTGCCGCATCTGATCGAAAGCGCGGATGATGACCGGCGCGACTTCCCGCCCCTTGTCGGTCAAAAGCACGCGGCGACCGGCGCGCTGGAACAGGCTCAGCCCCAGCCGTTCTTCCAGCAATTTGACCTGATAGCTGACGGCGGCCTGGGTCATGCCCAGTTCGTTTGCGGCTGCCGTGAAATTTTCGAGCCGGGCGGCAGCCTCGAACACGCGGACGGCGGAGAGCGGGGGCAGGACGGACATGGCTTTACATAAGGCAGGCTTATTATCACTGTCCATGCTTTTGTTGGTGATCGCTACGGAAACGGCGCATTGCGGGTTTCGCAAAGCTGCACTATTTCAATCGAAAGGATCGCGACCATGCGCGACCAGTATGACGCCCAGTTGTGGACTGAGAACCATGTCGAAACCAGCGCCGGGATCGACCGGCTGATAGCGCGGATCATGCAGGCATTCCGCGTGCTGCATGGCATAAACTGGTCGGCCCCCTGGTCCGACGAGGGCCGGTGCGGCGCGTAAAATCGAGAACGGGGCTTGTGTATCGCGGGCGAGACGCCACTTTGCGCCCGTGTTCGATCATCCCCTTCCCCCGCCCCCGCCCGCGCTGTTGACCGGTGCCGCGCTGTTTCTCGACTTTGACGGGACGCTGACGCCCATTAGCGCCACCCCGGACGGGGTGATCGTGGACGATGGGCTGGTGCAGTTGCTCCTGACATTGCGGGATCGGCTGGACGGGCGGCTGGCTATCGTCAGTGGACGGTCGGTTGAAACGTTGCGCGCGCTGGGCTTTGGCGATTTCCTGCTGGCCGGGACGCATGGGCTGGAATTTGCGCGGCCGGGCGGCGCGATCGAGGCGCCACCGCGCCCGGCTGCGATTGACGATGCCGAAGCCGCCTTCCATGCCTTTGCCGTCGACAAGCCCGGCGTGCTGGTCGAGCGCAAGTCGATCAGCGTCGGACTGCATTATCGCGGCGCGCCGGTCTGGCAGGAGGCCGCCCATGCGTTGGCGCGCCAATGGGCGGATCATGATGGGCTGGCGCTCCAGCAGGGCAAGATGCTCTACGAGTTGCGGCCCGGTGGGGCCGACAAGGGCAGCGCGGTCCATGCGCTGATGGCGCAGGGGCCGATGGCGGGTGGCGTGCCTGTGTTTATCGGCGACGATGTGACCGATGAGGAGGGCTTTGCCGCCGCCGCCGATCTGGGCGGGGCTGGCATATTGGTCGGGCCGAAGCGGGCGACACGCGCGGCATATAGTTTGGAACAGGTTGCGGCCGTCAGGCATTATCTGAATGAAGGGGTCGCGCGGCTCGGTTGATCCGCGTCCCCTCCACCAGCCAGATATGCATGAGGGGCAGACCGATAAACAGCATCCACCACCCGCTATCGGGCGGCGACGCCCGCACGTTGGACCTTTGGCCGATCGGCAATTGCCAGGCGTCGGCCTTGATCGACCGGGCCGGTCGCATGGTGTGGGCCTGCGTTCCGCGCGTCGATGGCGATCCGGTCTTTTCCGCGCTACTGGACGATGCGGAATGGGAGGATGAGGCAGCGCGCGGCTTCTGGGCGATCGAACTGGAAAATTGCGTTGCGGTGGAGCAGCATTATTTGCGCAACACGCCGGTGCTGGTCACGCGGCAGAGCGATGCGCAAGGCAATGCGATCGAGATTTTCGATTTCTGCCCGCGCCACAAGCATAAGGGCCGTATGTATCGGCCGGTCGCCTTTGCCCGGATCGTGCGCCCGGTGGCCGGTTCGCCGCGCATCAGGGTGCGGCTGCGCCCGACGACAGCGTGGAATGCGGAAAGCGTGCCGATCAGCTATGGCTCCAACCATATCCGCATGGTGCTGTCCTACATGGCGATGCGCGTGTCGACCGATGCGCCCATTGGCCTGATCGCGCAGGAAAGCTGGTTCCGACTGGAACAGGACGCGCATTTCTTCATGGGGCCGGACGAGGGTTTTTCCGATGCGCTGCGTCCTGCGATCGAGCGGATGCTGGACGACACGATCGAGGAGTGGCGGCTGTGGGTGCGGGGTCTTGCGATCCCGGCGGAATGGCAGGAAGCGGTCATCCGTTCGGCCATCACGCTGAAACTGTGCCAGCATGAAGAGACTGGCGCGATCGTCGCCGCGCTGACGACCAGCATCCCCGAACATGCCGATTCGGGGCGGAACTGGGACTATCGCTACTGCTGGGTGCGCGACGCTTATTATACGGTCGAGGCGCTCAACCGGCTGGGCGCTCTCGATGTGCTGGAGAGCTATCTCGTCTATCTGCGCAACATCGTCGATGGCGCGAAGGGCGGGCATATCCAGCCGCTCTATGATGTGCGCGGCAAGGCGACGCTGACCGAGTGGGAGGCCGACAAGCTGCCCGGCTATCGCGGCATGGGTCCGGTCCGGGTGGGCAATGCCGCCTATAGCCAGATCCAGCATGACGCCTATGGCCAGATCGTGCTGTCGTCGGTGCAGGGCTTTATCGACCAGCGGCTGCTGCGCATGGCGGGCCATGCCGATTTCGAGGCGCTGGAGGCGGTGGGCGAGCGGGCCTGGACCGTCTATGACCAGCCGGACGCGGGCCTGTGGGAATTGCGGACCCGCGCGCATGTCCACAGCTATAGTGCGGTCATGTGCTGGGCGGCGTGCGACCGGCTGGCCCATGCGGCGCAGGCGCTCGACCTGCCGCTGCGCGCGGCGCACTGGCAGAACCGGGCCGATACGATGAAGGCGCGGATCGTCGAGGCCGCGTGGCGAGCGGACAGTCAGGCGATCTCCGCGAATTTCGAGGATGATTCGCGCGACGCATCGCTGCTGCAACTGCTCGATCTGCGCTTCCTGACGGCGGATGACCCGATGTTCATGGGCACGCTGGCGGCGCTGGAGGCGGACCTGCGGCGCGGCAACGACATGCTGCGTTACAGCACGCCCGACGATTTCGGCGAACCGGTGACCGCGTTCAACGTCTGCACCTTCTGGCTGATCGAGGCATTGTATCGCACGGGTCGCACGGAGGAAGCGCGCAGCCTGTTCGAGGAGATGTTGAGTCGCCGCACCGCCGCAGGTCTATTGTCGGAGGATATTGATCCGGCGACCGGCGAATTGTGGGGCAATTATCCGCAAACCTATTCGCTCGTCGGCATCATCAACTGCGCCGTCCTGTTGAGCAAACCGTGGAGCGTGATGCGATGAGCCGCCTGATAGTCATCTCCAACCGCGTGTCGCGGCCCAACAAGTCGGGCAATCAGGGTGGGCTGGCGGTCGCGCTGGCGCAGGCCTTGCGCGAAAGCCGGGGGACGTGGATCGGCTGGTCCGGCGAGGTCACCGACAATTTCACCGGCCATATCGGCTTTTCCGAGGATGACGGCGTCAAGACGGCGACGATCGACCTGGAAGAGCAGGATGTCGACGAATATTATAACGGATACGCCAACAAGACGCTGTGGCCGCTGTTCCATTTCCGCATCGATCTGGCCGAATATGCGCGCGATTTCGAGGGCGGCTATAATCGCGTCAACCAGCGCTTTGCCGACACCGCCGCGCCGCTGATCGAGCCGGAAGATGTCATCTGGGTCCATGATTATCACATGATCCCGCTGGGCCAGATGCTGCGCGACCGGGGCCATCGCAACAAGATGGGCTTTTTCCTGCACATCCCCTGGCCGCCCACCCGGCTGCTGGTCTCGCTGCCCCACCATAGCAAGCTGGTCAGCACCCTGTTTGCCTATGATGTCGTGGGTTTCCATACCGAGGAATGGCTGGAATCCTTCCGCCACTATGTCGAGCGCGAGATGGGTGGCAGCGTGAATGGCGATTTCGTCACCGTGGGCGACCGGACGATCCAGGCGGTTGCCTGCCCGATCGGCATCAACGCGAAGGAATTTGCCGACGCCGCCGTCAGCCAGCCCGCGCAGGACATGCACGAACAGGTCCGTCGCTCCCTGCAGGACCGGGCGATGATCGTGGGGGTCGACCGGCTGGACTATAGCAAGGGGCTGGAGGAGCGCTTCACCGGCTATGCCCGCTTCCTGAAGGATCATCCCGACTATCATCGCAAGGTGGTGCTGACCCAGATTGCGCCGCCATCGCGCGGCGAGGTGGAAAGTTACCAGCAGATCCGCGCGACGCTGGATGCGTTGGCGGGCCGGATCAACGGGCAATATAGCGATGTCGACTGGAGCCCGATCCGTTACGTCAACCAGGGCTATCCGCGCGATAAGCTCGCGGGCATCTATCGCAGCGCCCGGATCGGGCTGGTGACGCCGCTGCGCGACGGGATGAACCTGGTCGCCAAGGAATATGTCGCAGCGCAGAACCCGGACGATCCGGGCGTGCTGATCCTGTCGCGCTTTGCCGGGGCCGCAATGCAGCTGAAAGATGCGTTGCTGATCAACCCCTACAGCCCGGAAGAAATGTCCGACGCAATCCTGCGCGCGCTCTCCATGCCGCTGGAGGAGCGGCAGCGGCGTTGGCGCGCGATGATGGATAGCGTCGAGCAGCAGGATATCAGCTGGTGGCGGCAATGCTTCACTGGCCGGTTGATGGCGGTGGAGCGTGACACGGCGCGGGTTGAGCCGGAGGGCGCAGACGGCTAACAACAGCAGATGATCGAGGATGATGATGAACCGCGCGGGCTGGCCGCGACCCTGCGCGCCCGGTCGGGCGTCATCATCGGCGCGGTTGGCATGGTCGCCTGGTTGGCGCTGATCTGGGCGATGTTCGGGGACGTGCTGTAGGCGGATTTTGGTTGGCGCATCGTTGAACATTGAGCAGACTTGCAGATGGGCCGCACCGGCCCGGAAAGGCGCTCATGTTCGATCGACGTTCCTTCCTTGGCGGCGCGGCGGCAGCGGGGCTGGCCCAGCCGGTCGCCGCGCAGGCGCTGGACACCATTCCCCTGCCCGCCGCCGATCTCCATGGCCGGAATGAGGACGCCTATTGGGCGGCGCTGCGCCAGCAATTCCTGATCCCGGCCGATGTCGTGAACCTGAATGTCGGCACCGTTGGCTCCTCCCCCCGCCCCGTGCTGAAAGCCATTTTCGACGGTTTCGAGACGACCGAGCAGATGACGCAGGCGGGATCGGAAGATTATCCGATCTGGGGATACGGGTCGTGGGAGGCCTATCGCAAGCCCTTTGCCGATTTCATGGGCGCGACCGTCGATCAGATGGCGATCCTGCGCAATTGCACCGAGGCGAACAGTTATGTCGCCAACGGGTTCGACATGAAGCCCGGCGACGAAGTGCTGATGTCGGACGAGGAACATGGGTCGGGCGAAATGCCCTGGATGCTGCGCCAGCGCCGCTATGGCGTGGTCGTCAAGAAATTCGCCATGCCCAAGCCGCCCAGGGACGCGGCGGACATTTTGAACCGCATCAATGATGCGATCACGCCCAGAACCCGGATCATCTTCGTCAGCCATATCAGCACGGCCACCGGCGTGGTCCTGCCCGCCAAGGAGATTGCCGCGCTTGCCCGATCAAAGGGCATCCTGTCGGCCTTTGACGGCGCTCATGCCCCCGGCATGATCAAGGTCCACCTCAATGACATCGGCTGCGACATCTATACCGGGTCGATGCACAAATGGCTGTTCGCGACCAAGGGGACCGGCTTCCTCTATCTGCGCGACGAGGATGTGATGGACCGGGTGTGGAGTACGGTCGTGACCGGCGGCTATGACGATCCGACGCGCAAGGCGGACCGCTATATGCAGATCGGATCATCCTGCATCCCGACGCTGATGGGCCTCAATGCCGCGATCGGTTTTGCCAATATGATCGGGATGGATCGGATCGAGGCGCGCAACCGGATGCTGGCGGACTATATCCACGACGCCATGGTGAAGCGCGGCGCGCAAAGCTGGACATCGCCCGACCCGGCGCTGCGCGGGGCGATCGCCACGGTCAATGTGCCGCCGGTGCAGCGGATGGAATTGCAGGACTGGCTGTGGACCAACCACAAGGTCCGCATCCGCGGCGGCGCACCCAGCAAGCTGCGGCTGGCGACGCCCTATTTCCTGAGCAAAGCGGATATCGATCGCTTCCTGGGGCTGTTCGACGAATTTCGCAGGATGAAGGGGATCAGTTGAAGCCCTTCTCCCCTTGGGGGAGAAGGATATGAAGCCTTACGAGCGCAGCGAGTTAGGCGAAGTTGGAAGAGGGGGCGGGCGCTGCGCAATCTCCGATCTGCCCAAGGGGAGAGGGAACAGGGTGCAATTGCACGTCTGCACGCTTTGCTCTATGGGCGAGGCCCAAGCAGCCCCGGCACCCGCTGATCCTTCTCGATTCGCGATTGTCGGGGCGCAGTATTTTTGACCAGACAGGAACGCGCATGGCCCGTCGCCGCCAGATTTACGAAGGCAAGGCAAAGATCCTTTATGAAGGCCCGGAACCGGGCACGATCATCCAATATTTCAAGGATGACGCAACCGCCTTCAACGCGCAGAAGAAGGGCACGATTTCCGGCAAGGGCGTGCTGAACAACCGGATTTCCGAGCATATCTTCACGCTGCTCGGACAGATCGGCGTGCCGACCCATTTCATCCGTCGCCTCAACATGCGCGAGCAGCTGGTGCGTCAGGTGGAGATCGTGCCGATCGAAGTCGTGGTGCGCAACGTCGCCGCCGGATCGCTCAGCAAGAAGCTGGGGATCGAGGAAGGCACGCAGTTGCCCCGCACGCTGATCGAATATTGCTACAAGGATGATGCGCTGGGCGATCCGCTGATCTCCGAAGAGCATATCGCCTGCTTCGGCTGGGCGACGCAGGAAGAGATGCACGACATTGCCGACATGGCGATCCGCATCAACGACTTCATGTGCGGCCTGTTCGCCGGCATCGGCATCCGCCTGATCGACTTCAAGCTGGAGTTCGGGCGCCTATATGACGGCGATTACAGCCGCATCATCCTGGCCGACGAGATCAGCCCCGACGGCTGCCGCCTGTGGGACGCGGTGACCAACGAGAAGCTGGACAAGGACCGCTTCCGCCGCGATCTGGGCGGCGAAGTGGAAGCCTATCAGGAAGTCGCGCGCCGCCTCGGCCTGCTGCCTGAAGGGCTGGACACCACGGTGCTGGACCTCGACACCCATCGCAAGAAGCGCGAGAAGGAATAAGGCCTTCGATCCACCGTCATCCTGACGCAAGTCAGGATCCAGGGTTGGTGCAATGCCGCCCTGGATGCCGGATCAAGTCCGGCATGACGGTTTTGGATTACGCCATCAGCGCGTCGGCGATCAGCTTGATGCCCAGCAGCACCATCAGCACATAGATGAGCGTATAGAAGCGCGCGGCGTCGACCCGGCGCACCAGCGCCACGCCCGCCAGCGTCGCGACCACCGCGACAGGGACCAGCATGGCGGTCGCGATCAGATTGGCGCGGGTGAATTGGCCCAGCGCGGCATAGGCTGGCACCTTCATCCAGTTCATCGTGGCAAAGGCGACCGCCGTGGTCCCGACCAGCCTGTCGCGTGGCAATCGTTTGGGCAGCACCCACATCTGGAACGGGGGTGAGCCGGCATGGGCGATCTGGCTGGTAAAGCCGCTGGCAACGCCGAACAGCATCCCCACCCAGTCGGGCGAGGTGGACGGCAGGACGATCGCCCCGCCCCGCTCGACCCACAGCCGTTGCAGCCCGAACAGCATCGAGATTGCGCCCAAAACGCCCAGCACCGTGGTTTCAGGAACCTGCGCGGCGAACAGATAGCCCAGCGCCACGCCAACCGCCATGCCGGGCAGCATCACCCGCAGGATATGCCCGTCCCAGCTTTTGCGGAATGCCCAGACGCTGACGGCGTCTTGCAGGATCAGGATCGGCAGCAGGATCGCCGCGCCGCGCACCGGATCGACGCCGAGCGCCATGATCGGCATGGCCAGCGCGCCCACCCCCGCAAAGCCGCCCTTGGCAAGGCCCGAAATGGCGACGGCGACAAAGGCGCAAGCGAGATAAACATAATCAGGCGTCATACCGGTCGCCTAGCGCAAGGGACAGGCGATTGGCATTGAAAAACGCTCAACGATTGGCGCGATAGCCGATCATCAGGCCGAAGCTGAAGGTCGCAAGCAGGGCAAGCTGCACCTTTCCATGCGGGTCGTCATAACCCACAATCTGCTGTCCCCATGCGAACAGCCCGACAAACATCGCCAGCGCCAGCCCGGACATGCCCCAATGCTTCCCCCGAATTTCTACAGCCTGACAGTATCGCCTGAGATACTAACAAAAGCATAATGGCTTGCCTCCCCGCCGCGTGGGGACTAGGGGAGCCGCAAAGTCGATACCCCCGCAACCGCATGGTTCGGTCCTGTCCTTGTCAAGGAGTTCGCCCCTCATGAAAGCCCGCATCTTCGTCACCCTCAAGGGCGGTGTCCTCGATCCGCAGGGCCGGGCGATCCACCATGCGCTGGAAGGCCTGGGCTTTGATGGCGTCAATGATGTGCGCGCGGGCAAGCTCATCGAGCTGGACCTGGCCGACGGCACAAGCGACGAGGATATCGACGCCATGTGCCGCAAGCTGCTGGCCAATACGGTGATCGAAAACTACCGCATCGAAAAGGTCGCCTGAGCCATGAAGAGCGCCGTCATCGTCTTTCCCGGCAGCAATTGCGACCGCGACCTGGCAGTGGCGTTCGAGGCCGCGACGGGCGCGAAGCCGACCATGGTGTGGCATCGCGACACGGACCTACCCGACGACATCGACCTGATCGGCGTGCCGGGCGGCTTTTCCTATGGCGACTATCTGCGTTCCGGCGCGATGGCCGCGCGGTCCCCGGTGATGCAGGCGGTGGCGCAGGCGGCGGATCGCGGCGTCTATGTGCTGGGCATCTGCAACGGTTTTCAGGTGCTGACCGAAAGCGGCCTGCTGCCCGGCGCGCTGCTGCGCAATGCCGGCGGGCATTTCGTGTGCCGCGACGTCGCGCTGACGGTGGAGAATGCGCAGAGCGCCTTCACCAGCCGCTATGCTGCGGGCGAGGCGATTTCCTATCCGGTCGCGCATCATGACGGCAATTATTTCGCCGATGATGCGACGCTCGACCGGCTGGAAGGCGAAGGCCGGGTCGCGCTGCGCTATGCCGAAAACGTCAATGGCTCGGCGCGCAATATTGCGGGCATTTTGAACGACAAGGGCAATGTGCTGGGCATGATGCCGCACCCTGAACGGGTGATCGAGGCCGCCCATGGCGCGACCGATGGCAAGCGGCTGTTCGACGGGCTGATCGAAGGACTGCTGGCGCGGGCTTGAATGCGATTTAACAAAGCCTCCGTTCGTTTCGAGCGAAGTCGAGCATCTGTCTTGTTGGTCAAGCATGGATTGGGGACCAAGTTCGATTTTCGGCAACGAGGCGATTGGCGAGGACGACGATTTTTCTAGCGACGGC
>JAHFPV010000004.1 GCA_023266575.1 Sphingobium sp. | reverse complement strand
ATTTAACCGATCACACGACGCCTGAAAGCCGCCGCAGACCGGAGCCGCCGCCCACATGTCCCTTCATCTGACTAACAATGTCAAAGAACCACAACCAAACTAAAAACCGGACAACCATCCCGCCCCGATACCTAAGTGCCGAGGGAATGGCGTCCAACCATAGTGGCGACCGTACCGAACGCTTCCTTTAGGCAGCGCCCCGTCCGGTGAACAGCCCTCTAGGTAACACCACAGATTCGGTCAACAGGAAAAATGGCCTCAGAACGATTTTTTGTTGAGAATGTTCATTAAAATGACGCCAACGCCCCTCAATCATCGGGGTTTGCACGCTCCGAAACGACAAATGGCGCAGGCGGCTTTTCAGCCCGCCCGCGCCATTTTCGCCATCCGATCACGACGGAAGCCTCGAATCAATCGGTGCCTACAACGGCAAACCGACATAATTTTCCGCGATCGTCGTCTGCGCCGCCACGGACGAGGCGATATAGTCCAGGTCAGCGACCTGCATCCGCCGGTCGAACGCATCGCTGTCAGGGAAACGGTGCATCAACCGGGTCAACTGCCAGGAAAAGCGTTCCGCCTTCCACACGCGCGCCAGCGCCTTGGCGGAATAGCCCGCCACCCCGTCGGTATCCCCACGCTGGAAATAGCCAATCAGCGCCTGCGACAGATAATGGACGTCCGACGCCGCCAGGTTCAGCCCCTTCGCCCCGGTCGGCGGCACGATATGCGCGCTGTCACCGGCCAGCATCAGCCGCCCGTGCCGCATCGGCTCGAACACGAAGGAACGCAGCGGCGCGATCGACTTTTCCAAAGCCGGGCCGCGCACCATCTGCGCCGCCGCTTCCGGCCCTAACCGGATCGCCAGTTCATCCCACAGCCGGTCGTCGGACCAATCCTCGACCTTCTCGTCAAGCGCCACCTGCACATAATAGCGGCTGCGCGTTTCCGACCGCATCGACGCCAGCGCGAAACCACGTTCGTGATTGGCGTAGATCAGTTCGTGATTGCAGGGCGGCACGTCGGCCAATATGCCCAGCCAGCCGAACGGATAGACTTTCTCATAGGCGGTTGCCACAGAAGCCGGGATCGCCTTGCGCGAGGGGCCATGGAAACCATCGCAACCGCACAGGAATTGCGCATCGATCCGGTGGGTCGTGCCGTCCTTGCTATAGGTCAGATAGGGCGCATCGCTATCGACATCATGAAACGCGACGTCGCCAGCCTCATAGATGATCTCCAGCCCACGGTCAGGCGCAGCCTCCATCAGGTCGCGCGTTATTTCGGTCTGGCCATAGACCATCACCTGCTTGCCGGTCAGCCCGGCGACATCGATGCGGATCAGCCGCTCGCCATCGGCCAGATGAAAGCCGTCATGCGGCAGGCCTTCGGCGTGCATCCGCGCGCCCAGCCCCAGCTGGTCCATCAGATCGGTCGTCGTCCGCTCCAGCACGCCCGCCCTGATGCGGCCCAGCACATAGTCAGGCGCGGCCCGCTCGACGATGACGGTGTCGATCCCTTCGACCCGCAACAAATGGCCAAGCAACAGCCCGGCTGGCCCTGCGCCGATAATTGCAACCTGGGTTTTCATGATAATCCTCTCCTGCCGAACCAGATTTGCGCCGATTATGGCCTTTTGCAGGTCGCCATCACAGGGGCGGAGCAACCATATAGTTGGACGATCCAGCAGTCTTGCCGCGCGAATACAGAGCCAACTTGACCGACATGGTGGATTATCGCATGAAATAGCGCCAGAATCCATAATGGACGATCCGACAGAGCCGCGAGAGGAGAGACATGACCGATCCCCTTCCCCGTCGCAGCCTGCTCAAGGCGATGCCGGGCCTCGCCCTGGCCGGTGCTACCGTTCCCGCCATGGCCGCCGCGTCCGACGCGCTGGCGACCCCGCCGCTCACCCTTGCCATGCGGTTGCGCGTGCTGATCGGCGCGCCACAGGAACTGGGCACCGTCGATGGGATGCGCAAGCGGGTCATCCCCATTACCGGCGGCAGCGTGGACGGCCCGCGCCTGACCGGCAAGATTCTGCCCGGCGGCGCGGACTGGCAATCCATCCGCCCGGATGGGACGGCGGACATTCTCGCCCGCTATTCGATAGAGGCCAGCGACGGCGCAATCCTCTCGATCGTCAATCCGGGCTATCGCCATGGTCCCACCCCGGTGCTGGCACGGATCGCGGCGGGCGAAGTGGTCGATCCCTCGCTCTATTATTTCCGCACCACACCGCGCTTCGAGGTGGCGAGCGATGGCCCGCACGCCTGGCTCGGCCGCACGGTCTTTCTCTGCACCGCCGCGCGCTATAGAGACCATGTGCGGCTCGATATTTTTGCAGTCGGCTGAAAACAAAAGGATTGAGGATGACGGGACCCGCAACGGACATCCGGCAGCGACTGGATGAAGCGCCCATGGGGCGGCTTCAGATCATCGCGATCATATTGTGCGTCCTGCTCAATGCACTGGACGGGTTCGATGTGCTGGCGATCAGCTTCGCTTCGCCCGGCATCGCCAAGGAATGGGGCGTGGAGCGCGCCGCGCTGGGCCTAGTCTTGTCGATGGAGCTGATCGGCATGGCAGTCGGCTCCGTCCTGCTCGGCAATGTCGCCGACCGGATCGGCCGCCGCCCGACCATCCTCTTCTGCCTGGTCGTCATGGCAATCGGCATGGGCGCGGCGACGCAGGCGCGGGACGTCGTCTCGCTCTCGGTCATTCGGCTCGTCACCGGCCTTGGCATTGGCGGGATGCTCGCCTGCACCAATGCCATGGTCGCCGAACTCGCCAATGCCCGCGCCCGCAGCCTGGCCGTCGCGATCATGGCGGCGGGCTATCCGGCGGGCGCGATCCTGGGCGGGTCAGTTGCCTCTCATCTGCTGGTCGCGGGCGACTGGCGCGACATCTTCCTGCTGGGCGGCGTCGCCACCGCCCTGTTCCTGCCCTTCATCTGGTTCCTGCTGCCTGAATCGATCGGCTTTCTGCTACAGAAGCGGCCCGACAACGCGCTGGTGCGGGTCAACCATGCGCTAGGTCGCCTCGGCCAGCCACCGATCAACGCCCTGCCGCCGGTTGACAGCAAAGCGCTCAAACCCTCCTTCGCCGCGCTATTCGCGCCGGACCTGGCGCGCACCACCATCCTGCTGACGCTTGGCTATTTCTGCCACATCATGACCTTCTATTTCATCCTGAAATGGGTGCCAAAGATCGTGGTGGACATGGGCTATGCCGCCTCGGCAGCGGGCGGCGTGCTGGTATGGGCCAATGTCGGCGGCCTGCTGGGCGCGCTGCTGCTGAGCGCGCTCAGCTGGCGGATCGCGATCCGGCCGCTGGTCATCGTCGCCATGGTCGCCTCGACCTGTCTGGTCACCTTGTTCGGTCAGGAACAGACGACGCTGGCAGGCCTCAGCCTGATTGCCGCCGCCGCGGGTTTCTGCACCAATGGCGCGGTTGTCGGCCTTTATGCGCTGGTTGCACAGTTCTTCCCGACTGCCGTGCGCGCCGGTGGGACCGGTATCGTCATAGGCGTGGGCCGGGGCGGCGCGGCGCTGGGACCGATATTGGCAGGCTTCCTCTTCAGCCTCGACGTCAGCCTGCCCTGGGTCGCCTTCGCCATGGCGCTCGGATCGTTGGTCGGTGCGGCGCTGCTGATCCCGCTGCGCGCCCGCCCCAGCTGACACCGCCCATGGCAACCGCTCCCGTCCCCAGCTTCTACCTCTATGGCGAACCGCAACGCAGCGTTGCAGAGGGGTTTGTCCATGTCGAAAGCCTGGACGACCGATCCCGCCCCAGCGAATGGACGATCAACCGCCATGTCCATCGCGACCTCAACCATATCATCCTGATCGCGCAGGGCGGCGGCGCGATGCAGGCCGAAGCCAGCGAATTCCGGTTCGAGGCGCCCTGCCTGCTGCTGGTCCCGGCCGGAATCGTCCACGGCTTCAGCTGGCATCGCGAGTCCAGCGGCCATGTCACCACCATTGCCGCTGCCTATCTGCGCCACCTTGTCACCCGCGACGCCGATCTCGCCCCGCTCTTTGCCCATCCCCATGCCGTGATGCTGCCACAGGCGGAGGGCGATGCCGCCGAAGCCGCCATCGCGCGCATGGCGCAGGAGTTGGGCTGGTCCGGCCCCGGCCAGCGCGCCGCGGTCGAATCCGCGCTGCTGCACCTCATGGTATTGGCGCTGCGCCACGCCGCGCTTTCAAAGCAGGTTCAGCCCGGCACGCCGCGTCAGGCCGCGCTCGTCGCCCGGCTGCGCGAACGGATCGAGCAGCGCTTCCGCCAGCGCGAGCCAGTGTCGGACCATGCCCGCGCATTGGGCGTCAGCCTCACCGCCCTGCGTCAGGCCTGCGCCCGCGTTGCCAATACATCACCCGCCCAGATGCTCGACGACCGCGCCCTGCTGGAGGCGCGCCGCCTGCTCCTCTATTCGCAAATGTCGGTGGCGGACATCGCCTATGCCATCGGTTTTGAGGACCCGGCCTATTTCTCCCGCTTCTTCGCCCGCCATATCGGCCAGCCACCCCGTGTCTGGCGCGCCGCCAGAGATGGTTGAACCCGCGCCCGCCCGGCCCTATGCACAGGCAATGACCGTGGACAAGCTGACCGACCTGCTCGTGGCGAAATTGCTGCGCGACCATGGCAAGACCAAACATCATTGGCGCAAGCTGATCGGCCCGATCCGCCTCTACAGCCGCGCTACCCATCCCCATTGCAACTGGTCGGTGACGCCCACCGGCCCCTTTGCCGATGTTGCTCGGCTCGAAACCCTGCTGGACGATCTGCGTCTGGCGCACCCCTTCGTCACCGCCTGACGCAAAAAGGCGCAGCGGATGTTTCCGCCGCGCCTTTCCGTGCGACCCCGAAGGGATCTCCATTACGCCAGCTGCTGCTCCAGCTCGCCCAGCACGCGATAGCAATCGAACACCTTGGCGACGCTCGAATTGGGTTCGCGACCTTCGCGGATCGCGCTGATGAATTCGCGGTCCTGCAACTCAATACCGTTCATCGACACGGCGACCTTGCTCACGTCGATCGGTTCTTCCTTGCCATTCACCAGATCATCGTAGCGCGCAATATAGGTGCCGGTGTCGCCGATATAGCGGAAGAAGGTGCCAAGCGGCCCGTCATTGTTGAACGACAGCGACAGGGTGCAGATCGCCCCGCTCTCGCTCTTCAACTGGATCGACATGTCCATCGCAATGCCCAGTTCCGGGTGGATCGGTCCCTGCATCGCGTGCGCCGACACGATCTTGCCCGCCTGATAGGCGAATAGGTCAACCGTATGCGCGGCATGATGCCACAACAGATGGTCGGTCCAGGACCGCGCCTCACCCTTGGCATTGATATTCTTGCGGCGGAAGAAATAGGTCTGCACATCCATCTGCTGGATGTTCAGATCACCCGCCGTGATCAGGTTGTGGACATATTGATGGCTGGGGTTGAACCGCCGCGTATGCCCGACCATGCAGGTAAGGCCGGTTTCCTGTTGCTTGGCCAGCACCGCCTGCGCATCGGCCCAGCTGTCGGCCAGCGGAATTTCGACTTGGCAGTGCTTGCCAGCATTCATGCAGGCGATCGCCTGCGCCGCGTGCATTTGCGTCGGCGTACACAGTATCACCGCATCGACATCGTCGCGCGCCAGCGTGTCGGCCAGTTCAGTGGTCGCATGGCCAATGCCATATTTGTCGGCAATCGCCTGCGTCGCGTCCAGCCGCCGACCAACCAGCGACGTCACGCTCACGCCATCGATATTCTTCAGGCCATCCAGATGCTTTTCGCCAAAGGCGCCCGCACCAGCCAGGGCAATACGCATATACATCTCCGTAATATAAAGCCCCTCCCCTTCAGGGGAGGGGTTGGGGTGGGGCCGTGAGGCAGGCACCGCGCCTGACCTCACTCACCACCCCCGCCATATTTACTCCGCCGCGATAGCCGTCACCGTGTCACTACCGGTCATGTCCAGCCCTTCGCCATTATCCGGGCGCAGCACCATGTGGCCGATCGCGGTGTTGGAGCAGGGCACATGATAATGGCGGTGCAGCGCGCGGGTTTTCTTCCCCAACGCGCCGCGCATCACCAGCCACATCACCATTTCAATGCCTTCGCTGCCGGTCTCGCGCAGATATTCGATATGCGGAATCCGGCGGAGATGGTCGCTGTCACCGACCAGACCGTCCAGGAACATATTGTCCCATTCCTTGTTGATCAGCCCCGCGCGCGGTCCCTGCAACTGGTGGCTCATACCGCCCGTGCCCCACACCTGAACGTTCAGATCCTCAGGGAAGCTTTCGACCGCCTTGCGCACAGCCTCGCCCAGCGCCCAGCAGCGATTGCCCGACGGCGGCGGATAGGTGACGACATTTACCGCCAGCGGCACGACCTTGCACGGCCAGGCGTCGGGCTTGCCGAACATCATGGAGAGCGGCACGGTCAGGCCATGATCGACGTCCATCTCGTTGATGATGGTCATGTCGAACTCGTCCAGCACCAGGCTCTGGGCGATATGCCAGGCAAGGTCGGGATGCCCCTCCACGTCCGGCACCGCGCGCGGCCCCCAGCCCTCGTCGGCCGACTTGTAGCGCTCGCCACAGCCGATCGCGAAGGTCGGGATGATCTTCATGTCGAACGCCGACGCGTGGTCGTTATAGACCAGGATGACGACATCGGGCTTTTCCGCCTTCTCCCATTCGCGCGTCCAGTCGTAACCCGCAAAGATCGGCCCGAAATAATCGTCGCGATCCTTGTTGAAGTCCGACGCCACGCCCAGCAGCGGCACATGACTCGACGCCACGCCAGCAGTAATCCGCGCCATATCAGCGATCCTCTTTCTTGGCCGCAGCCGCATTGGCCCTGATCGACCGCAGGCCTTCGGGCGAGCGGCCACCATTCATCATCATCTCCCGATACTGCGGAAATTCCATATCGGTCATGGTGCTGACTGCTTCAGCGAACGGAATGCCATCGGTCGAAAACAGCTTTGCGAGGAAATAGACATTGCCGCCCAGATCCAGGCAGCGATTATAATCGCGCGCCAGCAACGCCTGTTTCATGTCCTCGGTCAGCGGCCATTCGTCCATATAGGCGCGTTCGTCAGCCTTGAACCTTGCGCGATTTTCGTCCTTCATCAGGCTCATCGCAAACTGGTTCATATGATAGCCCTGCCGCGCCCGCTTGGCGGTGAACACGCGGGTGCCCGGAATATCCTCCATCTCGGCCAGATATTCGTGAATATCCTGATGCTTGGGATCTTCTGTTATCATAGTCCCCTCTCCTTCAATTTGGCGTCAAGCCGGGGAAAGACGCGGCGGGCATTGCCCTCGAAAATGGCGGCGCGCTCGGCATCGCTGATGTCCAGCGCATCGACATAGCGTTTGGTGTCGTCGAAATATTGCCCGGTGGTCGGATCGATCCCGCGCACCGCACCGACCATTTCCGATCCGAACAAGATATTCTTGTTGTCGATCACGTCGGCCAGCAGGTCGATGCCCGGCTGGTGATAGACGCATGTGTCGAAATAGATATTGTTCATCAAATGGGTCGACAGGTCGGGCTTTTTGAGCATGTCCGCCAGACCGCGATAACGCCCCCAATGATAGGGCACCGCGCCGCCGCCATGCGGGATGATGAAGCGCAGCGTCGGGAAATCCTTAAACAGATCGCCTTCCAGCAGCTGCATGAACGCAATCGTGTCCGCCGCAATATAATAGCCGCCGGTCGCGTGCATCGCCGGGTTGCAGCTGCCCGACACATGGATCATCGCCGCGACGTCCAGCTCGACCATCTTCTCGTAAAAGGGATACCAATATTTGTCCGTCAGCGGCGGATGGGTGAAATGCCCGCCGCCCGGATCGGGATTGAGATTGCAGCCGATAAAGCCCATCTCGACGCAGCGCTCCAGCTCCGCGATCGAATTGCGCATGTCGGCCTTGGGCGACTGGGGCAACATACACACGCCGACAAAGGTTTCGGGGAACATCCCCACGACCCGCGCGATCAAATCATTGCAGCGGATCGCCCATTCCTTGGCCATCGCCTCATCACCGACATGTGGGGCCATCGCCGATGCGCGCGGCGAAAAGATCGTCAGGTCCGCGCCGCGCTCCTTGATCAGCCGCAACTGGTTTGCCTCGATCGTCTCGCGAATTTCCGCGTCGCTAATCTCAGGATAAGGCGGGCATGGCGTCCCGGCCTTGAACGCGGCCTTCTGCTCTTCGCGCCAGGCGTCATGCCCCTTGGGCAACACCGTATAATGGCCATGGCAATCAATAATCAGGCTCATCCGCGTCTCTTTCCTCAACCCTTATTTCGTCACCCCGGCGCAGGCCGGGGTCTCAGGCGGCAGCACGCAGCGCCCAACCCAAAAACCCCGTCATTCCCGCGAAGGCGGGAATCTATCTCCCAACGCCTCCGCCATCGCCAGGGCCGGAGATGGATCCCCGCCTTCGCGGGGATGACGGGGTGAAGAAGCCGCAATCTTCGCTCCCAACCCCTCCGGTACCACCTTCACCCCCAGCGCACCGATCGCCCGCTGCCGCTCGACCGTCCCGCGCGTCATCGCCGCGCCCGTGCCCAGCCCCTCCAGCGTCTTGACCACTTCCTCCATCTCGGCCGCGCGGCGCAGGCCATGCACCAGCATCCGGTCGAGATTATAGTCCGCTCGCGCGTCCCATGGCTTTGCCTTATCGCTCGCATCGAGCGACGCCAGAACCTCGTCCAGCACATCAGCCGCATCCGCCGCCAGTACACATTCGGCGGTCAGCGCCTCGATCCCCTTGACCATGACCGACCGGATCATCTTGATCGACGACGCCCTCCCGACTTCCGCGCCAACAACGCGCATCTTGGCAAAGCCCAGCGCCCGCAACCGCGCTTCTGCAACCCCGGCCTTTTCACCGCTCAACAGCAACGGCACGTTCAACCGCGCCGGATCGACCGGAGCCATGACAGCAACATCGACATAGTGCGCGCCCGCCGCCTCGATCGCCTGCGCAGCGGCCTGCTTGGTCTGCGGCGCGACACTGTTCATGTCGCAGAAGATCGCCCCCGGCGCGATCAACGCTGCCGCTGCCTCTGCCACGACAAGCGCCTGATCCGCCGTCACCAGCGACAGGATCAGCTCCACGCCGTCCAGTGCATCTTCCATGAAGCGCGCGGGCAGCACACCCGCTTGCGCATAGGCGGCCAGCATCACATCGCGCGTGGTCGCGCATTCCGTCTTGGCATCATAGACATGGGCGGCGGCCGCCCAGTCCCCTGCCAATGCAAAGGTGGACCCCGCTTCGCCAAACCCGATGAGACCGACTTCCTGCTCCATGCAAATGGGATGCCGGATTGAAGCCGCAGTCGCCAATCATATCCGGGGCCTTACTATAAGATTTTACGAATTCATCTCTGCGACGGCTTGCTCGATCGCCACCATGAACTGCTGTTGTAACCGCGTCGGTCGCCAATCGGCCCGGCTGGTGAGGCCAATGGTGCGGCTGATATCACCCGGAGCCGGGCCAATATCCGCCAGCATCCCGCTGTCCAGTTCGACCCGCAGCTGATCGACCGACAACAAGGTCAGATAGTCGCCGCTCACCAGCAATTGCCGCACCGTCATCACCGATCCGCACTCGATCGGCACCGCAGGCAAGTCGCCCCCCAGCGCCGCAAACATCGCCCGCCACAATTGGCGCAGCGGCGTCCCTTCGGGCGGCAATATCCACGGAAACCGCCGCAGATCATCGCCATCCCAGCCCCGCTCCAGCGGATGGCCCGCCCGTGCAAAAATGGTCGGCCGGTCCTCGAACAGGGGCAACTGGACCAGATCCTGCCCGATCGTCGCATCGCGCAAGGCACCGACCATCGTGTCGATCTCGCCATCGCGCAGCGGCCCCACCAGTTCGGCGTGCGATCCTTCCACCACGGATATGTCGACCTGCGGAAAATCGCGGCGGAATCGGGTGATCGCCAGCGGCAGCAGTCGCGCCCGGCTGAGCGGCATAGCGCCTACCAATATCCGCCCGCTCTCCTGGCCCCGCAGTTCGGCAATCTCCTCCAGCCCCTGTTGCAGTTCCGCCAGCGCCAGCCGCAACCGCCGCGCCAGCGCCACGCCCGCGCGCGTCAGCATCAACCCCCTGCCCCGCCGCTCCGCCAGCCGCACGCCCAGCGCCAGCCCCAGATCGCCCACCGCCCGGTGCAGCGACGGCTCCGCCACCCCGACCAGCGCCGCCGCCGCCGCATAGCTGCCCGCCCGCGCCAGTGCGACGAAGGCGCGGATTTGCGCTGCCGTCACCCGGCTGCTACCGATCAGCCGCAACGCGACCTCGACCCGCGGCTTGAACCGCAACGCCACGTCGGTCGGCGCCATCCCGCCCGGTCGTCGCTCGAACAGCGCCGCGCCCAGTTGCGCCTCCAGCTTGGCGATACCCTGCGTCACCGCCGGCTGGGTCAAATTCACTGCCCGCGCCGCCAGGCTGACACTGCCCTGATCGACCACCGCGACCAGCGCGGCCAAGTGCCGGATATTGAACTGATCAGCTTCCATTTTTGACAATTAGCAAAATTTTATGTGTCCGCGCCATAACCGATTTGAGCATTGCGTTACATATGTCCATGTCACTGTCGGCTTTAGGAAAAGGAACAGCGCCATGTCCGGCATCGTCGTCCAGAATATCGAACGGGCGGAGCTTTCCGTCATTGACGGCCTCGCCCAATGCGGCGTCGCCACTGTCCATGAAGCCCAGGGCCGCACCGGCCTTCTCGCCCCCCATATGCGCCCCATCTATCCCGGCGCCCGCATCGCTGGCAGCGCCGTCACCATCTCCGCCCCGCCGGGCGACAACTGGATGGTCCATGTCGCGATCGAACAATTGAAAGAGGGCGACATCCTCGTCCTCGCCCCCACCAGTCCCTGCACCGACGGCTATTTCGGCGACCTCCTCGCCACCTCAGCCCAGGCCCGTGGCTGCCGCGGCCTCATCATCGACGCGGGCGTCCGCGATTTGCGCGACTTGAAGCAGATGAACTTCCCGGTCTGGTCAAAGGCGGTTCACGCCCAGGGTACGATCAAGGGCACGCTGGGATCCGTCAACGTCCCCATCGTCTGCGCCAATGCGTTGGTCAACGCAGGCGACGTCGTCATCGCCGACGATGACGGCGTCTGCATCGTCCCCCGCGCCGACGCCGTGTCGGTACTGGAAAAGGCCCAGGCCCGCGAAGCCGCCGAAGAAGCCAAGCGTGTCCGCCTCGCCGCCGGTGAACTCGGCCTCGACATCTACAATATGCGCCCGCGCCTCGAAGAGATGGGCCTCAAATATGTTTGACCGCGCCCGCGTCATGTGGATGCGTGGCGGCACGTCGAAGGGCGGCTATTTCCTGGCCGACGACTTGCCGCCCGACACTGTCGCCCGCGACGCCTTCCTCCTGCGTGTCATGGGATCGCCCGACCCGCGCCAGATCGACGGCATGGGCGGTGCCGACCCGCTGACCAGCAAGGTCGCGCTGGTCAGGAAATCGCAGCGCGACGGCGTCGATATAGACTATCTCTTCCTGCAAGTCTTTGTCGATCAGGCGATCGTCAGCGACGCGCAGAATTGCGGCAATATCCTTGCCGGGATCGGTCCCTTCGCCATCGAGCGCCGCCTCGTTTCCGCGCAGCAGGACGAAACCCGCGTTGCCATCTTCATGGAAAATACCGGCCAGATCGCCATCGCCACCGTCCAGACCCCCGGCGGCATAGTCCGCTATGACGGCGACGCGAAGATTGACGGCGTTCCTGGCAGCGCCGCACCGATCCCGCTGGAATTTCGCGACACCGCCGGTTCGTCCTGCGGCGCGCTGCTCCCAACCGGCAATGCCTTCGATATGGTGGAAGGCGTTCCGGTCACCCTGATCGACAATGGGATGCCCTGCGTCGTGATGAAGGCCAGCGATGTCGGCGTCACCGGCTATGAGGACCGCGATACGCTCGACAAAGACAGCGCGCTCAAAGCCCGGATCGAGGCCATCCGCCTCGCCGTGGGCGAACGGATGAACCTTGGCGATGTCCGCGAAAAGTCCGTCCCGAAGATGATGCTGGTCGCCCCGCCCCGCGACGGCGGCGCGGTCACCGTGCGCAGTTTCATCCCGCACCGCGCCCATGCCTCCATCGGTGTGCTGGGCGCCGTCAGCGTCGCCACCGCCTGCCTGATAGAAGGCTCGCCAGCGGCCGAGGTCGCCAGCATCCCCAGTGGCAATCGCAAGACGCTGTCGGTCGAACATCCGACTGGCGAAACTACCTGCGTCATGGAATTGGACGACAGCGGCACCGTCACCAGCGCCGCCATGCTGCGCACCGCCCGCAAGCTGATGGATGGAGAGATTTTCGCATGAGTGTCAAGGAAACCGGGCGCATCATAAGCTGGCACGGCAACCCGTCCAAGCCGCTCTACACCCCGCCGCCGGGCGCGATCGATGCGCATTGCCATGTGTTCGGGCCGATGGCCGACTTCCCCTTTAGCGCTAAGGCGAAATATCTGCCGGAAGATGCCGGGCCGGACATGCTGTTCGCCCTGCGCGACCATCTGGGCTTTGCCCGCAACGTCATCGTCCAGGCAAGCTGCCATGGCACCGACAATGCGGCGACGCTGGACGCCATCGCCAAATCCAATGGCAAGGCCCGCGGCGTCGCCGTGGTCGATCCCGCCATTTCCGAAGCGAAACTGGCTGCCCTGCACGATGGCGGGATGCGCGGCATTCGCTTCAATTTTTTGAAACGCCTGGTCGACGATGCGCCCAAGGACAAGTTTCTGGAGGTGGCCAAGCGCCTGCCCGCGGGCTGGCATGTCGTCATCTATTTCGAGGCGGATATTCTCGAAGAATTGTGCCCCTTCATGGACGCCATCCCCGTGCCGCTGGTGATCGACCATATGGGCCGCCCCGATGTGACCCAGGGACCGGACGGCGCGGACATGAAGGCCTTTCGCGCCTTCCTCGACAGCCGCGACGACATCTGGTTCAAGGCGACCTGCCCTGACCGGCTGGACCCCAATGGCGACCCGTGGAACAGTTTTGCCGATGCGGTCGCGCCGCTGGTTGCCGACTATCAGGACCGGGTGCTGTGGGGCACCGACTGGCCGCATCCCAATATGCAGGATGCCATTCCCGATGACGGCCATCTGGTCGACATGATACCGCGCATCGCGCCTACCGCCGACCTGCAACGCAAGCTGCTGATCGACAACCCCATGCGTCTCTACTGGCCCGAAGAGGTCAGCGCCTGACCTGGGTCGGGGTCAGGCGGACAGGCCGACCCCGACATCGCGCCCTGCCCAAGCGCGCCAGCGGTCCACTTCGGGTTGCGCCTCGACCCGGTCGGCCAGGTTGAAGATCATCACCTGCCCTTGGCTCTCGTCATAAACAGGCCATGCCGCTTCGGGCCGACCATGACGCACGAAATGCGCAATGTGCCGCACCATCCGCTGCCCCAGTGCCGCACGGCGTCCGGTCATCCGCCCGCCCCGCGCCAGCGCCGCGCGCAATCCTTGCATTGGCCACATAAGGGTCATGTCCAGCCCATGGGTCGCCCCGGCAATCGGATGGGCATAATCGAACCGATAGAACCAGGTCGGGCTGTGCGCGGCATGGCGGTCGGCAAAATGGCGGGTGGGCATGACGAAGGTCAGGTCGCTCGCCAGCGCGCGGCGTCCGGCCTTGGTCTGCGGATAGGTCGCCAATATCGCCTGTGCCCGATCCGCCCCCAATTGCCCGTGCAACAAAGTTTCCAGCGCGGGCCAACTGGTCGGCAATATGTCGCCCGGCATCAGTTCAAACAGCCGCACCTCATCGCGCGTCGCACCCGCCAACAACGGCACGGGTGCTGCCTGTGCGGCATGAACCTCCTCCATCGTCCCCGGCACCAGATCATCGTCCAGCCAGGGCGAGGCTGGAATCGTGCCGGGATTGGCCGCGCCGACAGCCGCCTGCGCCTCGAACAGCCGGCGCAGATCCACCGTCTGCAACGCCGCAAGGCTCCGGCCATCATCGCCCAGAAAGGTGCGATATTGCCGCGCGATCGCCACGCTTTTGGCCTGATTATGGATCATGCTGACTGCACCGCTCTGCATGATCGCCTGCTGGAACAACGGCCGCGCGGCGTGAGCGTGGAGCAACAGCGACACCGACATCGACCCGGCTGACTGGCCGCCAATCGTCACGCAGCCGGGATCGCCGCCAAAGGCGGCAATATTCGTCTGCACCCAAGTCAGCGCCGCTATCTGGTCACGCAGGCCAAGGTTGGAAGGAATGTCAGACGTTTCGAGCGCGGCAGCAAAGTTGACGAACCCCAGCACCCCGACCCGATAGTTGATCGTGACAACGATGATGCGCCCCTCGCGCGCCAGCACTGAGCCGTCATAACCATTGCCGCTGCCCGCGACGAAGGCGCCGCCATGGATCCACACATAGACGGGCAGACGTTCGCCCTCGCCCAGATCATCGGGCGCGTAGATGTTGAGCGTCAGGCATTGTTCGGAAAAATCGGGTTCCGCGAGACGCGCGCGCTTGGCGGCATTGCCAAACATTTGCGGGCATTGCGGCCCCGCAACGCTTGCGTCTCGCACGTCGACCCAGGATGCCGCAGGCACCGGCGCAGCGAACCGGGCAGCATCGGCATAGGGGATGCCCAGCCAGCGCCGTGCGCCGTCACTACCCATACCCCGAACCAAACCTGATTGCGTAGCGACGACCAACCCGTCCATAGCCCTTGCCTCCCCCGGCGGCTTCGCGCCGCTTGTCTGTCAGACCCTATCGCAGCGAAGCGGCCGACCCAACAGTGATTGTCGATCAGCCCGATCGCCGCCCCGATATCGCAGGAGAGGCAGGCATTGAACCGCGCGGCAAGTTCGCTCAGGCGATCACAGTCTGGCCTTGCTTGACAGTGGGAAGCCCCAAGTTGATCACCCGTTCAAACACAGGTCCGGTCCAGAGGGACCGAACGACAGGAAGGATTTGGCGATGACACGCTCTCTCAATGGCAAGGTAGCAATCGTGACGGGCGCCGGGTCGGGCATCGGCCGCGCTATCGCCATCCGGCTGGCAGAAGATACCGCCAAGATCGCGATCTGGGACATTAACGCCGAAGGGGCAGCCGAAACTGCCCGCCTGGTCGAGGCGGCGGGCGGCACCGCCATCGCCATTGGTGTCGACTGTTCCGACAAGGCCGCGATCCACGCCGCGGCAGAGGAAACCCGCGCAAAGCTGGGGCCGGTCGCTATTCTCGTCAACAATGCCGGGATCGCCCCCTTTACCCCGTTCATGGATATTGACGATGATCTGTTCGACAAGGTCATCCATATCAACCTGCGCGGGCCTTATCTTCTGACAAAGGAAGTGCTGCCCGACATGCTGGCAGCCGGGTGGGGCCGGGTGATCAACATTACCTCCTCCTCGGTCCAGTCCGGTTCCTTTGCACAGGGCCATTATGTCTCGTCCAAGGGTGGGCTGATGGGCATGACCAAGGCGCTGGCGCTGGAATTTGCCGCCAGCGGCGTGACATTCAACATGGTGCCGCCTGGATTTGTCGATACGCCGATGCTGCGCGCCGCGCCGATCGATGTCGATGCCTTCGCCCAGACGCTGCCAATGAAGCGCATTGGCAAGCCGGAGGATATCGCCGCCGCCTGCGCGTATCTGGCGTCGGAGGAAGCCAGCTACATCACCGGCCAGACGATCAGCACCAATGGCGGCCGCTATATGGGATCGCATTAAGCTAGGGTCGAAAGGACGAAACCCATGCGGCTGGCGGGCAAGATCGCGATCATCACGGGCGCAGCGGGCGGCATGGGCGAGGCAGCGGCTTTGCTATTCGCGCGCGAGGGCGCGAAGGTTGCTGCCGTCGATCTGGATGAGGCCAAGGTCGCGCCCGTGGTCGACGCCATCCGCGCGCAAGGGGGTGAAGCTATCGCCATCGGTGCGGACGTCAGCAAGACAGCTGACATCCTGCGCATCATCGCCCGCACCGAGGCGGAACTGGGCCTGCCCACGATCCTGTTCAACAATGCGGGTGTCGATACAGAGAATAAGCAGTCGATCCTGACCATCGACGAGGCGGCGTTCGACAAATGCATCGACGTGAACCTGAAGGCCGTCTGGCTGATGATCAAGCATGTCGCCCCGCGCATGATCGCAGCAGGCGGCGGCTCGATCGTCAACACGGCCTCCATTGCCGCATCGATCGTCGCTGGCACCGCAGGCTATTGCGCGTCCAAAGCGGGCGCGGTCGCGCTGACCAAGGTTGCAGCCGTCGAACTGGGTCGCCACAATATCCGCGTCAATGCGCTCTGTCCCGGTGCCACCGAGACACCGATGGCCAAACATCAGCGACAGGAAATGGAGAAGGCTGGCCTGCCTACTTCCACCGTACTGATGGACCGGATGGGCGTACTGGGGCGCATGGCGCAGCCGGAGGAAATGGCAATGATGGCGCTGTTCCTGGCCAGCGACGAGGCCAGCTTTGCGACTGGTGGCGTGTTCAATAATGATGCGGGCTGGACGGCGATGAGCGGCATATCCGTACAGGATTTCGCCCGGTGACCCTCCGGGTGGCTGATAGGCCATCCATTGCGCGCCCTTGCGCACCCGCCAGCGATACCTATGGTCGGCCCATGGTCCAGAAACGTCGTATCGGGGCGGAAAGCTCCGAAACCCGCGCCCGCATTGTCGAAGCCGCCGAACAGGTGATCCGCGATGAAGGCTATGCCGCTGCCAGTTCCCGACGCGTTGCGCTGCGCGCCGAACTGCCTCCATCGCTGGTCCATTATTATTTTCCGACCACTGACGATCTGCTGCTGGCGGTGTTCCGCCGCGGCGCGGCACAAAGCGACGCGATGATCGAGCAGGCACTGGCCAGCGACGATCCGATCCGGGCGCTATGGCGTTTTTTTTCCGACACAAGTCGCACGGCGCTGGCGATGGAATTTGTCGCGCTGGCCAATCATCGCAAGGCCATTCGCGCCGAAATCGCCCGCCACAGCGAAGCGATGCGCGCGCGGCAAACGGAATGTTTCGAACGCCTGCTGGGCGACCGGCTGGCGCAGCGCGGCGTCAGTGCGGCGGGGCTGAGCCTGTTGCTGGCGAGCGCGGGGCGTGCGCTGGTGATGGAAGGGGGGCTGGGTGTTGCAGCCGGGCACGCAGAAGCGCGGCAGGCGGTGGAACAGTGGCTGGACGATCTGCTGGCTTGAAAAATGAGAGGTGTTGACTTTTTCACGCGCAGTGCTGAACATGTGTTCAACGTACAGGCTAGACTGAGGAGAGTCGGACATGGCAACCACCGCGATCACGCGCTTTGCGCATGAAGAGATCAAGCCGAAGATCGGCAGCCGCATCCTGAACAGCAAGGAAGAGTTGCTGGCAGGCGATCTGGGTCCACAGATTCGCGAATTGCTGGAACAGCGCGGCGTGCTGGTGTTTCCCAAGATCGACTTTAACGACGATGAGCAGATCGCCTTCACCAAGACGCTGGGCACGTTCGCGCCGGAAATGCAGGACGGCACCAACCACAAAATCCACAAGATCACGCTGGACGTGAAGGAAAACCCGCAGAGCGCCGAATATCTCAAGGGGTCGCTCTACTGGCATATCGACGGCACCATGAACGACACGCCGATCCTGGCGTCGCTATTGTCGTGCAAGGTCAAGGCGACCTGGGGCGGCAACACCGGCTTCTGTAATACCTATGCTGCCTATGACGCGCTGAGCGACGAGCAGAAGGCGGAATATGAAAAGCTGCGCGTGATCCATTCGGTCTGGGCGACCGTATTCTATTATGAGCCGGAACCCAGCCTGGCGAAAATTCAGGGAATGCAGCGGATCGGCGAGAATGAACTGCCGCTGGTTTGGAACCACAAGTCAGGCCGCAAGTCGCTGGTTCTGGGCTGCACCGCACATCGGGTGTTGGACGTAACTCCGATGCGGAGCGCGGAAATTCTGGTCGGCCTGCGCGAATGGGCGACGCTGGAAGAATTCAGCTACAGCCACGACTGGAGCGTCGGCGATCTGGTGATATGGGACAATACCGGCACCATGCACCGCGCTGAGGCCTATGATCCGACCTGCAACCGCATGATGCACCGCACCAAGTTGCAGGGCGAAGAACCATTTGAATAAGCGCTGATAATTTGGACGGCTTGGAATCCCGCTGCCGGGAACGGCGGCGGGCTTCTCGTTTGTTCGCGTATCAGGGCAGATCGTCGCGGAAGCGATCCATCCGGTGCATACGTTCGTGGAGGATCGTGACGATCCCGACCGCACCGTCTGGCAAAATCCGCCAGTAGATATAATGATGCTCGAACCGGCAATAATAACCGTCCACACCAAATTCCGCCGGGATCGCGCGCCAAATGACGTCCTGCGCCGCGATCGCTTCAAACTGACCAAACAATGCGCGGATATAATGTTCAGCCTGCGCTTCGCCCCAGGTGTCGCAGGTGTAGAGATAGATTTCGTCCAGCCGACGACCCGCCGCTTCCTGTACCCGGAACCCGGAATGTAGCCATCGGTTTCAGGAACGACAGTTGCGGGCGATGACCGTTTCGGCATC
Organism: Sphingobium sp.; assembly: GCA_023266575.1. GTDB lineage: Bacteria > Pseudomonadota > Alphaproteobacteria > Sphingomonadales > Sphingomonadaceae > Sphingobium. The sequence continues at coordinate 176,294 of JAHFPV010000004.1, read as the reverse complement.
CAACGTCTGATAGCTTGAATCCGGTGCGGCAAAGGCGCGCGTCAGTTCGGCTTTCAATCGGGCGAAATGATCGGCTTCCACTCGCTCCTTGTCGCGGCGGATCAGGTCGCGGACATATTCGCTGACATTGTCATAGGCTCCAGCGTCACTGACATTGGCGGCTACGAAGTCGCTGAGCGCGCCGCTTACCCGCACGTTGAGTGTCATCGGTTTGGACATGGCGCTTTCTCCCTGTCCTCAATATAATGAATATCGAGGACGGGACAAGCAGGTCAATCGATCGGCCTGGGTGCGCCCGTCCCCATGTAACGCGCCAGATTCTGGTGCAGGCTGGCGACCGATCGCTCCATATAGGGATTGGGCTGGGTGCCGCGGAAGCCGACATTTTTCATGCCCTGCTGGACCGCCGCCATGTTGGTGAAATCCTGTTGCAAAACCGGGGGCCAAGCTTCGGGAGGGGTATATTCCCACTCGGTCGCGGGCGCTTCGCCTTCCGGGAACAGTTCATAGACCGCAGCTTCAAAAATGCACTTGTCCGGGTCGCCCTGATAGGGGCGGGCCGAATAGCAGAGCATGTTGTTGACCGCATGGCCGATCTGGAAATTGGGGAAGATCTGCCAGGCGGTGCCACTCCTGGCGGTATGGGCGGGTTCGACCACCGGCCAGAACACGCCGCGCCTTTCATCGTCAGCACGGGCTGTGGCGAGCCAGTGCTGCAACACCTGGGGTGCAGGCGTGCCTTCAGGCAGTTCGTCCTTCAGGCGGGTGGCGGCGTTGACCAAAGTCATCGTCGTATTGGTGTTGGCATTTTCCCAGGTGAAAAGCTGCATTTCAGCCGTGGACAGGCGCGGGTCCTCGCCCGATCCGATGCGCAGCTTGGCCTGGTTCTCGTCCATATTCTTGGGCGCATCATAGCCGATATTGCTGTGCAGACCGTGCTGCCGTGCCCAGCCGCGAAATTCACCGAAGGCGTTGAATTCGGGGTGGGTAGTCTGGACATGATAGGTTTCGCTGAACGCTTCCAGCGCGACCTTCCAGTTGCAGTCGAAGATGATCCATTTGCGCCAGCGATAGCGCATGTTCGCAAGTCCGAACGGGTCGAGCATCTCCGGCACGACGCCCAGATAGTGTGTAAGCGATTCCGCATCGGGATTGAGCGTGATCCAGGCCCAGCCGCCCCATGTATCGACCTGCACCTTGCCCAGCGCCGTGCGCTCCGCTGTCAGCTTGCCCTGCCAGTCGTCCTGATGGTTGACGAAGCTGCATTGTCCCTGTCTGTCGAAGGTCCAGCCGTGGAAGCCGCAGATGATGCTCGTGCGGTTGCCACGCGCGTTGCGGGCGCCGGGCGGCGTGTCGATCAGGCGGCGACCGCGATGGGGGCAGACATTGTGGTAGGCGCGCAGCTCGTCCGGGCCGGTACGCATGACGATGACCGAGTCTTCGAGAATATCGTAGGTGACGAAGTCGCCGACATTGGGGATGTCCTCCAGCCGAGCGGCCTGTAGCCAGACCTTGCGCCAGAGGCGGTCCTGTTCGGCGCGGGCATAGTCACGCGACACATAGGCTTCGACCGGGACGGTGACCGGCTTGGTGAGATCTGTCATAACATCCTCGCTTGTCATCTATCGGCCCTGCCAGTTGGGGGGGCGTTTTTCGGCGAAGGCGCGCGGGCCTTCCTGCGCGTCGTCGCTCATATAGGTGTATTCGGTGGCCGCACGGGCCGCCTGGAGCGCGGCGGCGCGGCCCATTTCGGTGGCCAGCATCACCGTGTCCCGACCGGCCTTCACCGACAAAGGCGCACCTTCGAGTATCTCAGCGGCCAGGGCGATTGCCGCGTCCAGCAGCGCTTCGGGTTCGGCCAGACGGTTGACCAGACCGATCTCATAGGCGCGCTGGGCGGTGATCGGCTTGCCGGTCAGGATGATCTCCATCATGATCCGCTGCGGGATCATGTGGATGAGCGGTGCGGCCCAGGGGGAGGAGCGGCCGACCTTGACCTCGGTAATGGCAAAGCGCGCGCTTGTGCTGGCGACGCAGAGGTCGCAGGCTTGCGCGATCATCCAGCCACCGGCGAAGGCTAAGCCGTTAACGGCGGCGATGGTCGGCTTGCTCAGTTCGATGCTGTCATAGGGCAAGGGGAACATGGCGCGCGGCGGCACGGTCATACCGGTTTCGACCATTTCCTTCAGATCGCCGCCCGCGCAGAAAGCCTTGTCGCCCGAACCGGTGAGGATGGCGACGCGCAGCGCGGGGTCGGACTCGAACCGCGCCCAGGCATCGCGCAGCCCTTCGCGGACTTCACGGCTGAGGCAGTTGCGCTGGTCGGGACGGTTGATCGTGAGCATGGCGATGCCATCGGCACGAGCGTCGAAGAGGACGGCGTCGGTCATGATCAAAATCCCCTTTGCGTAATGACATGGGCGGCCCGGTCCAGTTCCTCGCGGAAGTCGGGATGGGCGATGGCGATCAGGCGGCGGGTGCGTTCGGCGAGGCTCTGCCCCTTGAGTTCGGCTGCGCCATATTCGGTGACGATGACATCCACATCGGTGCGGGCGGTGGTGACCGGACCGGATAGCTGGGCGACGATCTTGCTGAGCGTGCCGCCCTTGGCCGAGGCGGACAGGGCGATGATCGAGCGTCCGCCGGGCGATCTAGCCCCGGCGCGGACGAAATCGACCTGGCCGCCGGTTCCGCCCAGATAGACCGCCCCCGATTGTTCGGCATTGACCTGCCCGGTGAGGTCCACCTCCAGCGCGCTGTTGATGGTGACGAGGCGGGAGAGGCGGCCCAGGATCGCGGCATCATGGGTGTAGCTGGTCGCGCACATGCGGAGTGTGGGGTTGCGATGCGCCCAGTCGTAGAGACGCTTGGTGCCGATCAACGCGCCGTTGATCGAGACGCCGGGATCGACTTCCTTGCGGGCGTTGGTGATGACGCCTGCTTCGACCAGATCGACCAGGCCATCGCCCAACATGCCGGAATGAACGCCCAGATCCCTGCGGTCATGGAGCAAGCGCAGGATGGCGTCGGGGACGGCCCCTACCCCGGTCTGGATGACAGCGCCGTCGCCGATATAAGCGGCGCAATGGCGGGCAATGGCTTCGTCGGTCGGGCCGATGGCAGCGGGGGCGACTTCGACCGGGGGGCGGTTGACGGGAATCGCGACGTCTATGGCGGAGGCCGGGATGGTTTCGCCCGGTGTGAAGGGGACCGCCTCATTGATTTCGGCGATGACGACCCGCGCCTTATCGACAGCGGCACGAACATAATCGCTGATGAGGCCGCAGCTGTGATTGCCATTCTCATCCGCAGGGCTGACCTGGATCATCGCGACGTCGCAGGGGATGATCCCGGCGGTGATGAGCGGGCCGACCTGGCTGACATGGACCGGGATGACCTGCAATTTCTCCGCCTTGGTCATCGACCGCAATGCACCGATCGCGCCCATGCTGGAGAGGGCGAAGCTGTCAGCGGTGGCGGGGGTGAAGAGGCCAGAGAAGCTGGTGGCGATGAAGGCGGACAGGCCGGGAATGTCCCGGCCCTGTTCGATCAGCGCCTCCACCAATGTGGTCGGTTCGCCGCAGGCCTGGCCCAGGACGATATGGTCGCCGGGCCTTAACCCGACACCAAGCTGGACATATGTGGTCATGTTACACCGGCCTGTTTGAGCAGTTGTTCAGCACGGCTGAGATAGGGGCGGTCGAGCATCCCACCCATATAGCCAATCGCGCCAACGCCGGGATTTTTTGCAAATATATCAACGATTTCCTGCGCCTGCGCAATTTCCTCGGCAGTCGGGGTGAAGGCAGCGTTGATGACATCGACCTGCGCGGGATGGATCGCCAACATGCCGCGATAGCCGTCGCGACGGACCTTTTCGGCGCGGGCCTTGAGACCATCGAGATCGCGGAAATCGCCCTGGATCGTTTCGATAGCGGTCACGCCTGCCGTGGCGGCACCCAGCAGGCACATGGAGCGCGCCAGTTCATAGGTGAAGCCATAGCTGCCGTCGGGATTGCGGTTGTCGCTGGCACCGATCGAGTCAGCCAGATCCTCCGCGCCCCAGGTCAAAGCGACAACGCGCGGCGCGCCCTTGTAGCTGCCGGTGTGAAACATGGCTTCGGCGGTTTCGGTGACCAGCACGATCAGCGGGGTGGAGCCTTCTTCGATGCCGTTGGCGACTTCGAGCGCGGAGAGATAATGGTCGAGCCGATCGACATCCTGACGCCCATAGACTTTGGGCAGCATGATGCCGCCCGGTCGGGCAGGCATGATCGCGGCAAGATCGAGCAGCGTATAGGGACCATCAAGCGGATTGATCCGCACCCACAGCCGTTCGCGGCCTTGTGTGCGGCTGGCGAGAAAATCGTGAACCATTTGGCGCGCCAGCACCTTATTTTCGGTCGCGACGGCATCTTCCAGATCGAACAGCGCAATGTCGGCGGCGCTGTCGGCTGCCTTGGCCATCTTCTTGTCGCTGTCGCCAGGCGCGAACAGCCAGGAGCGCATTTTGATCGAGAGGTTGGCGGTGGTGGACATGATCGTCTCTCCGGTCAGTAGGATTTGGGCAAGTCCAACACTTTTTCGGCGAGAAAGTTAAGGATCATATGCGGGCTGACTGGCGCGGTGCGCGGAATCAGCACTTCGCGCAGCAGCCGTTCGACATGATATTCCTGCGCATAGCCCATGCCACCCAGCGTCAGCATGGCGGTATGGCAGGCTTCGAACGCGAATTCGGCGGCGAGATATTTGCCGGCATTGGCCTCCACGCCGCAATCTTCGCCCTTATCGAATTTGGTCGCGGCCTGCATCACCATCAGGTTGGCGGCCTCCAGCTGCGCCCAGCATTTGGCGAGCGGATGCTGAATCCCCTGATTCATGCCGATCGGCCGGTCGAACACGATGCGTTCGCGGGCATAGCGCGCCGCGCGCTGGATCGCGTTGCGGCCGATGCCGATCGCTTCGGCCCCCAGTAATATGCGTTCGGGGTTCAGCCCTTTGAGGATGATGCGGAAACCCTGCCCTTCCTCGCCGATGCGGTCCTCTTGCGGGATGAAAAGATCGTTGATGAACAGCATGTTGGAGCCGACCGCGTGGCGGCCCATTTTGGGGATCAGCCGATGCTCGATCTTCGTGCGGTCAAGCTTGGTGAAGAAAAGCGAGAGGCCATGGGTCTTGTTCTCCACCTCCTCGATCGGGGTGGTGCGGGCGAGCAGCATCATCCGGTCGGCGACATGGGCGTTGGTGATCCAGATCTTCTCGCCATTGACGCGGTAACCGCCCGCCTCCCGCACGGCGCGGGTCTTGAGCTTGGTCGTGTCGAGACCGGTATTGGGTTCGGTGACGGCAAAGCACATCTTTTCTTCGCCCGACAGGATCGGCGGGATCATCCGCTGCTTCTGTTCCTCTGTGCCGAACAGGTCGATCGGCTCCAGGCTGAATACCGGGCCGTGGATGGTGGACGCGGCGGTCATGCCGCCACCCGCTTCGGCCACCGCCTGCATCATGATCGCCGCTTCGGTGATGCCAAGGCCAGCGCCGCCAACCGATTCCGGCATGGCGACGCCCAGCCAGCCAGCCTGCGCCATCGCGCGGTAGAAATCGACGGGGAATTGGGCGTCATGATCGCGTGCCAGCCAATAATCATCGCTGAACGCGCTGCATTGGGCCAGCACGGCGTCGCGAATATTCTGCTGATCGTCGGTAAAGGCAAAATCCACGTTTCTGGCCCTGCTTGCCGCGCCGTTGCGGCGCCTGTTTTCCTATGTTCGGGCTATCAGTGGCGGGTCGGACGCACAATCGAACAGCTGTTCAACATTTTACATATCGGTGGGGCGAAGTGGTTGCCCATGGCGTCGGCCCGCACCTTGTTTTAGCGCGAGGGCATGAAACAGGAGAGTGACATGGGCGATCCGAAGGCACATGGCGGGCCGCTGACGGGGGTGCGGGTGGTCGATCTGACCGCGATGGTCTTTGGCCCCTACGCGACGCAGATCATGGCCGACATGGGCGCGGACGTCATCAAGGTGGAGCAGCCGGGGGGTGACCAGACCCGGTTCATCAACAGCGGCAACGCGCCAGACCTGGGCGGGGTGTTCACCAACGTCAATCGCGGCAAGCGCAGCATCGTGCTGGACCTGTCCCAGGAGGCGGACAAGGATGTGCTGCGGGCGCTGATTGCCACCGCCGACATCTTCATCCATTCGATGCGCGGCAAGGCGATCGCCCGGCTGGGGTTCGATTATGCCGCGGTCAAGGCGATCAGGCCCGACATCGTCTATACCAATTGCTATGGTTACAGCCGCCGCGGGCCGGACTGCGACAAGCCCGCCTATGACGATACGATCCAGGCGGAATGTGGCATCCCGCATTTGCAGGGATTGATGACCGGCAAGCCCGATTTCATGGCGACGATCATCGCCGACAAGGTGGCGGGGTTGACCGGACTTTATGCCACGATGATGGCGCTGTTCCACCGCGAGCGCACTGGCGAGGGGCAGGAGGTGGAAGTCGGCATGTTCGAGACGATGGCGTCCTTCATGCTGACCGAACATGCCAGCGGGATGCTGTTCGATCCGCCGATGGGACCGGCCCATTATCACCGCGTGGTGGCGCGCAACCGCAAACCCTATGCGACCAAGGACGGGCATATCGCCGCGCTCGTCTACAATGACAAGCATTGGAATGCCTTTATGGGCGCGGTGCAGCCGGAATGGGCAAGCGAGGATTTTGACAGCCTGCCCAAGCGCGCCAAGCAGATCGACCGGGTCTATGCGTTGCTGGGCGGCACTTTTGCGCAGCGGACGACGCAGGAATGGCTGGATTTGCTGGAATCCCTGCATATTCCCGCGGCGCCCTTGCGCACCACGGACGAACTGTTCGAGAATGAACATTTGAACGCGATCGGTTTTTTCGAGACAATCGAGACGGAGCATGGCGCAGTGCGCTTTCCGGGGGTGCCGACATGGTTTTCCGCGACGCCGGGGAAGGTCGCGGGCGGTGCGCCGGGAATAGGCGCGCATGGGGATGCGATCAGGGCGGCGATCGGCAGGCCTCCCTTATAGGACGAGACATTTCCACCGCCACGGCGATGAAGCGGGGGGGGTGCCCGATCCGTCTTGAACGGCCCTCTCCAGTCTTTACCCTTCGCCCTTAAAGCTAATAGCGGACAGGGTGATATGGCAGAGGTTATGGCAGCGACGACATCGGTTCCGTTCGAGATTACCGATCCCGAACGCATCCCCACGCCGCGCTATTATGATGAGGGCTTTTACAAGCGCGAGTGCGAGGAACTGTGGCCGCATGTCTGGCAGATGGCCTGCCGCGTCGAGCAGGTGCCGGAAGTCGGCGACTGGATCGAATATAGTAACCTCGGCCAATCAGTCATCATCGTGCGGACCAAGGATGGTATCAAGGCGTTCCATAATGCCTGCCGCCATCGCGGCGTGCCGCTGACTGAAGGGTCGCACGGCAATTGCAAGGGCAAGGGCTTCATCTGCCCCTTCCATGGTTGGCGCTGGAACATCGAGGGGAAAAATACCTTCGTCTATGGCCGCCATATGTTCAGCGAGGGGCAGCTAGACGAGGGCGATCTGGCGCTGCGGCCGTGCCGGTCGGAAATCGAGATGGGCTGCGTGTTCATCAATTTCGATGATGACGCGCCGGGCTTCCGGCAGCAGCTGGGGCCGCTGGCAGCGGGGCTGGACGCCTATCATGCCGACAGAATGCGCGCGGAATGGCAATTCGCCACGGTGCTGCCCGCCAACTGGAAGATCGCGATGGAAGCCTTCATGGAGGGCTATCATGTCATGCGGACGCACCCCCAGCTCCAGCAAAAGGTGCCGATCCTCTACAATATGATGTATGGCATGGACACGGGCGGGATCGGCGTGCCGATCAATCCCAACCGGTCGATGAAAGAGAATATCGTCGATCAGGTCGAGCATATGCAGTTGCTGAGCGATGGCATGGCGGGGATGTGCCATGCCAAGGATGTCGCGGTGGCGCGCACGCTGATCGACGTGGAATTGCCCGACGATCCAGGCCAGGCGATCATGCAGTGGTTCGGCATGGTCAATCATTGCGTGACGCAAGCCGCGCAGGCGCGGGGGGAACCAGCGGCGGACCTTAATCACATTGCGGTCAACACGCCGGTCAAGGCTGTGGAATATATCTTCCCCAACTATTTCCTGCTGCCGTTCCTCTCCAGCATGGCGGCATACCGCATCCGCCCGCTTGGCCCCGAAAGCTGCCTGTTCGAGCTATGGTCGCTGACGAATTTTCCGGTGGGGCAGGAACCCCCGCCAGTCATGGAGGCGGTGATGCTGCCCTATGACAGCGATCAGTTCCCGATGATCCCGCGTCAGGACTATGGCAATATCCCGCTCCAGCAGAAGGGGCTGCACGCCAAGGGTTTCGATTTCATGCGGCTGTCGAAGGATATTGAAGGGCTGATTTCCAACTATCAGCGGATCATCGACGGCTATCTGAAGGGCGTGGAGCCGGAGAAGCTGAGCGCGGCGACGCAGAAGCTGGCCGGGAATTTCGACGGGCCGATACTGGATTTGGGGTTTTAGGCTGCACTATACTCCGTTCGTGCTGAGTAGGGACTGAGCGAAGCCGAAGGCCCGTATCGAAGTATCATGTGCTGCGCCTGATCCTTCGATACGCCATTTCGACTTCGCTCAATGGCTACTCAGGACGAACGGGGTGAGTGGGTTACAGTTCAGCCCCACAGCGCCTCTGCCGCCGCGAGCGCCTGCCCGCCGCGGCCGCGCAGATCGCCGATCAGCGCCTTGAGGCGGTAGGTCCACAGGTGGAGCGGATGTTCCAGCGTCACGCCCATCGCGCCGAAGAATTGGTGGAAATCATAGACGGTGGCGCGGGCGGATTCCTGGGCGTGCAGCGCGGCGAGCGCGGCATCTCCGGGGCCTAGCGTGGCTGCGGCTTTGAGCGCCAGCCAGCGCACGCCATTGGCGCGCACCTGCGCTTCGGCAAGGCGGTGGCGTAGCGCCTGGAAGGTGGCGAGGGGGCGGCCAAATTGCTGGCGGTCAGTCACATGAGCGACCGTGCTGTCTAGGGCTGCGGCGAGCAGGCCGGCAGCTTCGGCAGCAAGGGCGATGCGCCAGCGGGTCAGGACTTCATCGGCGGGGATAGCGTGCGGGGTGCGATCGGTTGGCACATCGAGCAACGTGGCCATAGGATAGCCGTAGAGCGCTTCTGGTTCGGCACGGACCTGCGCGGCGGTGGCGGTAAAGGCCGAGACGCTGGACGGGCCGACGATCAGTACGGTCGCGCCTTCGCGCAGGAAGCGGACGGGGCGCGTGGTGCGGCCTTCCTCCACCAGGCAGAGCGGGCGGGGCAGATCGTCGCCAAGCAGCGGGCGGATCAGCGCGCTGGCGGCGGCTTCGACCGTTTGCGGCAGGCGAGCGAGGCGTTCGACCACCAGCGCAGCGGAGACTGCGCCAAGATCGGGATCGAACCCGATGTCGAGGAAGCCGCCTTCGGCAAGATCACGGTCAAGCTGCGCGTCAGGAAGAGAGAAGCCTGCTTCGTGCAGCGATGCGCCCGCATAGGGGCGGGTCAGCGTGTCGATCGCGTCGAGGATTGCGACCTGATCGTCGGTTAGGGCCAAGTCCATCAGCGCGGCTCCCGTGGCAATTTGAGGACATCGGTGGCGATGATGTTGAGCTGAATTTCGGCCGCCCCCGCCGCGATGCCCGCAACGATGCCGCGCTGGTGGTGCATCTTGAGATAGGGATGCGCGTCGGCCAGCGCTTCGGGCAGATATTCGACGATGAATTCACACACGCGCCGTTCGGCCATGACGGTGGCGAAGCGGGCGGAGCTGGATTCCGCGCCGATCGCTTCACCCTTGGCGCGGCGGTCGACGATGGCGTAGCTGGCCATGCGGGCGGCTTCTGTGAGGGCGGCGGCATGGGCGGCTTCGATTTTCACCGCTTCGCCGTCAAATTCGCCCTGTTCTTTCAGCACCGCAACGGCGCGGTCGAGCGCGGCGCGGGCTAGCGCATAACGTGGGATGCCGAGCCGTTCGTTGGTCAGCGAATAGCCGATAATCTCCCACGCCTGTCCTTCGTCGCCAAGGCGGGCGGTGACGGGGACGGTGACGTCGTCGAAAAACACTTCGTGAATATCGCCTTCGCCGATCAGCGAGGGGATTTGCCGGACGGTGATGCCGGGCGTGTCCATCGGCACGAGCAGGATGGAGATGCCGCGCTTGCGATCGTCACTGGTGCGGCAGACGAGGAAGCAGGTGTCGGCAAGGCCAGCATAGCTGGTCCAGATTTTCTGGCCATTGACGCGATATGTGTCACCGTCTCGTTCTGCGCGGGTGCGCAGCGAGGCGAGGTCGGAGCCGGAGCCGGGTTCGGAAAAGCCCTGGCACCAGAGCGCCTTGCCTTCCGCAATCGGGGGCAGGTAGCGCGCCTGCTGGTCGGGGGAGCCGTAGCGGATCAGCGTCGGGCCGATCCAGTTGACGTTCATATACTGGCCGCCCCGCGGTTCGCCCGCGATCCACATTTCTTCGGCCAGGATCGTCTGGTGCCATGGGTCCAGCCCCTGCCCGCCCAGTTCGACCGGCCAGTGGGGAATCAACAGCCCCTGCTCGGCCAGCGTGCCGCAGAAGCTTTCGGCATATTTGGTGAGCGCGGGCGAAGCCGGGCCGTGCTGCGAGAAACGCTCCCAGTCGTCCGGCAGCGTATCGGCCAGCAGCGCGCGCAGCCGATCGCGGAAGGCGGTTTCCTGTTCTGTCCATGCAAAGTCCATGCATGGTGATTAAGGGATGCCGCGGGGCGAGAATAGACGCGCGCGCAAGAGAACGCCCCGGTGATATGGCGCATGAAGGCTTGGACAAGCGCGGCGCGGCGGTAAAAATGGACGACATGGATATAGAAGATGCCCGCTTCACCCCCCTGCTGCCGCTGGACGATGTGCCGGACGGCAAAGCCATAGCCGTGGAGGCAGGCGGGCGCGCGATCATGCTCTGCCATTTTGAGGGGCGCATCCATGCGCTCGATAATCTCTGTTCGCACGCTCAGGAGCCGTTGGCGTGCGGGCGGATGCGACTGGGCTGGATTGCCTGCCCCGCGCATGGCGCGCGGTTCGATCTGGAGACCGGCGAAGCGCTGACCGGGCCAGCACGCGACCCGATCGCTACCTATGCCGTGCGGGTGGTGGACGGGATGATCGAGGTGGCATTGTAGGCCATCGCCTTGGGGATATTGCGGCTGCGCCCCTTGCGCGAGAGGGCCGAACTGCTGCCTAGCTGATCCATAATGACTGGAGGCACGGGACTTTGAGCGACGCACTGGACAGTTTGCGGCAGGAGGTGCGCGACTGGCTTGCCGTTCATGCGCCAAAGGACTGGCGCGCGCGCAGCACGAGCGAGGCGGCCTTTCTGGAATTGCAGCGCAGTTGGTTCGCGACGCTGGCGAAGGGCGGTTATGCCGTGCCGCACTGGCCGGAAGACTGGCCGGGCGGCGGGCGATCACTGGCCGAGCAGAAGGTGATTTACGAGGAGTTTGCGCGGGCCGATACGCCGCGCCTGCTCCTGTCCTTCATGTCCACCTATCATGCCGCCTCCACCCTGTTCGAATGGGGCAGCGCGGAACAGCAGCAACGCTATATTCCGCGCATATTGGAAGGCGAAATCTGGTGTCAGGGCTTTTCGGAGCCAGGCGCGGGGTCTGACCTGGCAGCGCTGCGCACGCGGGCGGAGCGGAAAGGCGACGTCTATCTCGTCAATGGCCAAAAGCTCTGGTCGACCATGGGGCAATTTGCCGACCAGTGCCTGTTGCTGGTGCGGACCAGCAGCGAAGGCGTAAAGCAGGCGGGGCTGACATATTTGCTGCTGGACCTGAAGGCACCGGGCGTCACCGCGCGGCCGATCCACCAGATTCATGGTGACGAGGAATTTGCCGAAATCTTCCTCGACAATGTCGAGATACCGGTCGCCAACCGGCTGGGCGAGGAAGGCCAAGGCTGGGCCGTGGCGCAATCGACCCTGTCGTCCGAGCGCGGACTGACCCTGCTGGAGCTGAGCGCGCGGATGCGCGGAGCGCTGTGGCGGATCGGCGACCTCATTCGCGCGAACGGGCGCGGCGAGGATGCGGGCGTGCTGCGCGATTTCGGGCGGCTGGCGAGCAAGGTCGATGCGACCTGCGCGGTGGCCGACCAGTTTCTGGCCAGTCGGATCGCTGGTGAAGAACGGGTCGGTGACGCTTCGATCGTGAAGCTCGCCTATTCGCGCACGCTGCGCGATTTCACGTCGCTGGGGCTGCGGATCGGCGGACTGGAGGCGCAATATCATGCGCCGATCACCTTTGGCGGGGGGATGGAGACGGGCAACTGGATGGCCGATTTCATGAACAGCTATGCCTGGACGATCGCGGGCGGCAGTGACGAGGTGCAGCGCAATATTATCGCCGAACGGCTGCTGGGGATGCCCCGCGAACCCAAAAACTGGGTCGTGAAGGAGGGCGCGGCATGAGCATGACGAGAGCCGAATTGCAGGATGCCGCCGCCAAGGCGTTTGGCGGCGACCTGACCCCCGATGCGGCGCATAGCTGGAACCTGATCGCGGAGATGGGATGGCTGATGATGGCCGTGCCGGAGGATCAGGGCGGACTGGGCCTGGGACGAGAAGCAGTGGGCGTGATCCATCAGGCGCTGGGGCGGACTTTGGTGGCGGGTCCCGCGATTGCGCAGATGCTGGTGATCGAGGCGCTGAGCGCGGCTGGCGGGCAGGATGAACTGCTGGGCCGGGCGATGGCGGGCGAGATGATGTCGGCATCGCTGACCGAGGGGCTGAGCGCGGTGCCGGACGCGGACCGGGCGAGCCATGTGTTGCGGATCGAGGCGGGGCGCATATCGCTTCTGCCGGTCGAAGGGCTTGTGCTGACGGCGCGGGCGACCTGGGACAAGACGCGGCGGTTGTTCGATGTCGATGTGGGCGATGCTGTTGGTGTCGTGCTGGCGCAGGGGGATGCCGCAACGGCGCTGGCCGATCGGCTGTCGGCGCTGCGCAGCGTGGCGCTGGCAGGCGATTGTCTGGGCGGGGCCGATGCGGCGCTAGCGATGACTATAGACTATCTGGAGACGCGGCGGCAGTTCGACCGGCCTTTGGCGCTGTTTCAGGCATTGAAGCATCGCGTCGCCGACATGAAAACCGCGCTGGTCGCAGCCGAGGCGCTGTTCTGGGCGCGGGCGGGTGATGAGGCAACGGACGCGGTAGCAATGGGAACTATGAAGGCCCATGCCGCCAGCGTCTATCGGCTGATCGCCGAGGAAGCGATCCAGCTGCATGGCGGCATTGGCCTGACGATGGAGCATCCCTGCCACCTGTTCCTGAAACGCGCGACGCTGAATGCGGTGCTGGGCGGCGACGCGGACCAGTGGGAAGAGGCAGCAGGGCGACGGGCGCTTAACGCCTGATCATTTACTCCAGCGGTTCGCCGTCCCAGGTTTCTGTGTCGATTTGCGCCTGCGCCGCGCGGTGATAGCGCGGGCCGGACACAGCACCGAAGCTGAACAGCGCATCGACCGCCACCAGCGTATCGGCGGGCAGGTCGATCGTCAGCGTTGCCATATCCTCGTCCAGATGGGCGATGCTGGTGGTGCCGGGGATGGCGACGACATAGGGGCGACGCGACAAGACCCAGCCAAGCGAGAGTTGCGCCATGGTGCAGCCTGCGTCCGCCGCGATTTGGCCGAACGCGGCAGCAAGTTGAAGGTTATGCGCCAGATGGGGGGCGTGGAAGCGCGGCATGGAGGCGCGAACGTCGTCCGGCTGGACGCCTTCCGGCCCCACTCCGCCCGCCAGCACGCCGCGCGCCACCGGCGAGAAGGCGACAAAGCCGACACCCAGTTCGCCGCAGGCGTCCAGCACCGCGACTTCGGCATTGCGGCTCCAGGGCGAATATTCGGTCTGCATCGCGGCGATCGGGTGAACCGCATGGGCGCGGCGCAGCGTGGCGGCGGACATTTCCGACAGGCCGATCGCGCCGATCTTGCCCGCCTCCACCGCACGAGCGAGCGCGCCGACGGACTCCTCGATCGGAACATGGGGGTCGAGCCGGTGGAGATAATAAAGGTCGATATGATCGACGTTCAGGCGCTGGAGCGAATCCTCCAGCGTGGCGGTGATGGCTTGGGGCGAGCCGTCAATGCCGCGCTTGCCGTCTTTGCCGCCCAGCACGCACTTGCTGGCGAGGGTGAAGTCGCCGCGCCGATGCATCAGCGTGCGGCCCAATAGTTCCTCATTGGCGCCAAAGCCGTAGAGGGCGGCGGTATCGAAAAAGTCGACCCCGATGTCCAGCGCGTGGCGCAGCAGCCGTTCGGCCTGGTCCGGTTCAGGGCGGGGCAGATAAGCATGGCTCAAATTCATGCAGCCAAGGCCGATGGCCTTGACCGTGAAGGGACCGATGGTGCGGGGCGACAGCGGGGCGCTCATGTCGGGGGCAATATCCTGTGTCTATGGGGTCGGCTCCCCATAGCGAGGCTTTGCGGTCTGCTGCTATGAGTTTTTCTTGGCTTGGGTGCGAAAGGCGGCAATAAACTGCGGCAGCGGGCAGGATGGAAGGACAGCGACATGACGCAAGATACGGACGGGAAGGGAGCCGCCGCCTATCCGCGCGCAGTGCTGGATTTGTTCGATGCCTATGTGCATGGCGCGATCGACCGGCGCGGCTTTGTGACCCAATGCGCTGTCCATGTCGGGAGCGCGGCGGCGGCAACCACAATGCTGGCGGCGCTCAGCCCGGATTTCGCGCGGGGGCAGGTGATCAAGCCCGACGACAAGCGGATCGCGATCAGCCATGTCGATATAGCCTCACCCGCGGGCAATGGCACGGTGCGCGCCTATGTCGCGCGGCCAGCGGCCAAGAAGGCCGCAAAGCTGCCGGTCGTCATCGTCGCACATGAAAATCGCGGGCTTAACCCGCATATCGAGGACATAACAAGGCGACTGGCGGTCGATGGCTATATGGCGGTCGCGCCAGACGCGCTGACGACGATCGGCGGTTATCCGGGCGATGAGGACAAGGCGCGGACCGCCTTTGCCACGCTGGACCGGGCCAAGATTGGCGAGGATTTCGTCGCGGCGGCGACCTATGCGCGGACGATGGTCGGGAGCAATGGCAAGATCGGCGCGGTCGGCTTTTGCTTTGGCGGGTGGATTGCCAATCTGCTGGCGACCCGGCTACCCGACCTGCGCGCCGCGGTGCCCTTTTATGGCAGCCCGCCGACGCTGGCCGACGTGCCCAAGATCAAGGCGCAGTTGCTGATCCACTATGGCGGCAACGACGCGCGGACCAATGCGGCCTGGCCCGATTATGAGGCGGCGCTGAAGCAGGCCGGGATACGCTACAAAGCCTATATCTATGATGGCGCAGAGCATGGCTTCAACAACGACACCACGCCGCGCTTCGACAAGGCGGCGGCGGACCTGGCCTGGGCGCGGACTTTGGCGTTGTTCCGGCAGACGATTGGCTGACCCAGGGCTGTCCCGCCCGATAAGGCGGGACAGCCGTTTACGTGTCAGGCCATCAGTGCCTTGACCGTTTCGACCACCTGATCGGGCGAGACGATATAGGCGTCCTCCAGCACCTTGGCGAAAGGCACAGGCGAGTAAGGCGCGCCGAGGCGACGGACCGGTGCCTTCAACTGGCCGAACAATTCTTCGCTGATAGTCGATGCGATTTCGCCGCCGGGGCCGAAATGGCGCACCGCTTCATGGGCGATGACGGCGCGGCCCGTCTTGGTGACCGAGGCCAGCACGGCTTCCTTGTCCCAGGGCGACACCGTGCGCAGGTCGATCAGTTCGACCGAGATGCCCGCTTCCGCCAGCGGAGCCAGCGCCTGCTGGCAGCGAATGACCTGCGAGGACCAGGAGATGATGGTGACGTCACTGCCTTCCTGCACCACCCGCGCCTTGCCCAAGGGGATGGGGGCGAGATCGTCTGGGACGTCGGCCGGGATGAACAGTGAGCCTGCGGATTCGATGAAGATACAGGGGTCCGGGTCCTGAATGCAGGACAGCAGAAGCCCCTTATAATCCACCGGATTGGAGGGCGCGACCACCTTGATCCCCGCCGTGTGCGCGAACCAGCCTTCCAGATGGTCGGCATGTTGGCCCGCCGTCTGCCAGCCTGCGCCGGTAAGGGTGCGGATGGTGATCGGCACGGTGCTTTGCCCGCCCGACATGAAGCGCAGCTTGGCGGCATGGTTGAAGATCATGTCCATGGCCACAGCCGTGAAGTTCATCAGCATGATTTCGGCGACCGGCTTGTAACCCGCCAGCGCCGCGCCGATGGCCGCACCGATGATCGCCTGTTCCGAAATCGGGGTCGATTTGACCCGGTCATCGCCGAATTTGGTCGACAGGCCAGCCGTCGCGCCGGTGACGCCGCCGCCTTCGCGATCGGCGATATCCTCACCCAGCACGATCACCTTGTCATCTTCAGCCATCGCCTGATGCAGCGCCGCATTGACGGCCTGAAGGCTGTTCATCTTCTTCGCGCTCATGCCGGGATCTCCTGCGCAAAAACATCGCGGCGGAGTTCGTCCACCGATGGCAAGGGGCTGGCGAGACCGAATTCTTGTGCGTCCTCAATCTCGGCTTCGATGGTGGCCTGCATCGCGGCGAGCGACTCCTCGGTTGCGTGGCCCTGTTCGACCAGCCAGGTCTTGAAGGCGGGCAGCGGATCCTTGGCGATCGCCGCCGCTTTCTCTTCCTTGGTCATATATTTGTCGTCGTCGCCCAGCACATGGCCATGGAAGCGGAAGGTCTTGCACTCCAGCAGCGTCGGCCCCTCGCCTTCACGGGCGCGGGTGATCGCTTCATGTGCGGCGGCGAACATCGCCAGCGGGTCATTGCCGTCCACGGTGTGGCCCGGCATCCCGTAGCCGATCGCGCGCTTGGCGATGAAGTCGACCGATGTGCCATTTTCGTAGCGCGTATGTTCGGCAAAACCATTATTCTGGCACACGAAAATCACCGGCAGCTTCCACACCGACGCCAGATTGAGCGATTCATGGAAGGCACCGATATTGGATGCGCCATCGCCGAAATAGGCGATGGTGACGCGCTTGGAGCCATCCAGCTTGGCCGCCCAGGCCAGACCGTTGGCGATCGGCATGGAGGAGCCGACAATGCCGGTCGTGACCATCACGCCGCTTTCGGGGTGGGTAAGGTGCATCGGTCCGCCCTTCCCCTTGCATGTGCCATCGACCCGGCCCGCAATTTCCGCCCAGAGCGGGCGCAGCGGCATGTCTTTCGCCACCATGTCGTGGATGCCGCGATAGATGGTGCAGATCTTGTCATCGTCGGTCATCAGCGATGACAGGGTGGCGGGGATCACTTCCTGCCCACGCGCCGAATAATAAGGCATGACCAGCCGCCCAAGGCGAATGGTCTTGCGGATGGCGTCGTCGTTGCGCTCGATACGGATCATGCGCCGGTAGATATCTACCAGCTGGTCCGGGGTAGGCGCCGGGGCGTTGCTCAGCTCTGCCATGATGTCCTCAAGATGGCCAATGGGATGCCTCCTTGAATTGGCGCTCAGGGGCAATTGGTCAACTCGCCGGGGCGATATGTGGGCGGTGCCTTGCAATGGCCGGGTGGCTGCCCAAACTGGGATGATGGAGAAGGACGCGCATGACCGACAAAAGTGATAGCATCAGGCAGGCAACCGAGCGGGTGTTGCAACTGGAAGGCGAGCTGGAGGCCGAGGGCGCGGCATCAACGCAGGGCGACGAACTGGCCCATGCCCGCGCCATGCTGCACCAGTGGGTCGACAGCGTGGTCGCGGTCGTCTCCTCGCCCGGCGTTGGCCGCGTGTCGTTGATCCACGACGATGGAACCGAATCGCGGATATCTTCACCCGGCCTGCCGTTTCGCCTGTCCCGTCCGGCGCGATTCGACAGCTAGCGGGAGGAGAAACTGGCCCCGTCAAAATGATCGAGCGGGGTCAGTGGCGCGGCGGTGAAGTCGATCACCTTGCCGACGCACACGGCCTTGGCCGCATTGTCGGGCTGGAAGGTAAAGCAGTTGGGTGGCACCCGGCTGGCGGTGGATTGCCGCTCCATCGGAATCAGCCGACCATTGGCCAGGATCGCGCCCCATTGCAGCAATTTGGCGGCTTCGCGTTGCCGGCCATCCAGCCCCTCGATCCAGTCGCGCAGCTTCATGATCGACAGGCCAGGAATGGCGGCAGGGGCTTCCATCACATGGTTGCGATGGGCGACCTGTAGCGAGGCCACGCCGTTGCGGCGGATTTCGGCAATCGCCATCCCATCGACGGGATCGCAGGTGACGATGTCATAGAGGGTGGGGTGGGTATCGGTTATATGGGCCGCCGCCAGCACGGTCAGGTCGTGGAGATGGGTGCAGTTGGCTTTCTTTTCGCCGCGTGCGGCGACATCGGCCAATGCGACGCCGTTGAAGGTTGCCGCCAGCACTGCGGGCGCGCCGGGACAGGTGGTCCATGGCACGCGCTCCATGACGGATTCGACGCCGGTAATGACCGCGCCGTCATGGCGCAGGGTAACCGCCATGCAGTGATAATCATCCTCCAGCGCCGCAATCACCTGTCCCGGCGAGGGCGTGACGCGCAGGCGCCGCCGGAAGCCGGGCAGCGCGTCGAGCGTCGCGCTGTCCATCATGCTCAGTCCTTGGCCAGCAGCAAAGCCGCCGCCATGGGACCGCCGCCTGATGTCGCGATGGCGACGCGGGGATCACCGCCAATCTGGCGTGCGCCGCCCTGCCCGCGCAACTGGACGACGGCTTCATAGGCGAAGCCAAAACCATGGAGACGACCCCAGCCAAGCTGACCGCCGCCGGTGTTCATCGGCAATGCGCCGTCGCGGGCGATGCGGGTGCCGCCTTCCAGAAACTGGCCGCCCTCGCCCACGTCGCAAAAGCCCAGCCCTTCGAGCCAGGTGATCGGCTGGAAGGCGAAACCATCATAGAGCTGGACGGTATCGACGTCCTTGACCGTATAATCGGTGTGGCGCCACAGGTCTCGGCCGGTGGGATAGGCACCCGCCCATTCGGCCTGGTCCCAGCTATAGCGTTCGACCGATCCGGCGCTGGCGGCGATGCGGATGGGCGTGGCTTTCACATCCCCCAACGCCTCGCCCGCCGACACGATCACGACAGTCGAGGCATCGGTAAAGCGGTCGCAATCATAGAGGCAGAAGGGCGTGCTGATCATCCGCGCGAACATGTAATCGTCCATCGTCAGGGGCTTCTTGACCAGCGCGCGCGGGTTGATGGCCGCATTGGCATGGTCGTTGAGCGCCACTTGCGCCAGTTGTTCGCGGGTCAGGCCGTAGCGCTTCATGTGGCGCATCGCGAATTGCGCGGTCCAGTTCGCGGCCGAGAAAGCGCCGAAAGGCGACACCCATTGGGAGTTGCCCGACACATCCTTGCGCCGTTCCATCGGCGGGAATTCTTCCGGGCGGGCCAGGGCTGCCGCTTCATAGACGGTACGGAAGCAGATAACATGGCGGACCAGCCCCGCTTTCACCGCATTGGCGGCTTCGATAATCGCGCCCAATTGCGCAGTCGATTCCGCTGCGCCGATATGCCAGCGGGTTTTCAGGCCGAGCACCTCGATCAGATCGTCCGAACTGACGGGGGAAAAGCCCAGAAAACTCGGCATCTTGCCGGGATAAGTGGCGACGCCGTCAATCTGGTCGAGGGTCAGGCCAGCGTCGGCAATGGCTTCGCGCACCGCATCGACCGTCAGCAACAGGGGCGAACGGGTCAGGCGGACGCCGACGTCGGACATGCCGATGCCGGTGATATAGGCTTCGGGTTGCGCCATGATCAGGCGACCTTTTCAAACAAGGGGAACCAGATTCCGTCCTGTTCCTCGAACAGCACCTCCACCCGATCGCCTATGTCCACCGCATCGACCGGACTGCCAATGATATTGGTGGTCAGATAGACGCCCGGCGCATCGTCCAGCTTCACCCGCGCGATGACGAAGGGGACGTCCATATCCTTGGCCCAGGCTTGATGATTGACGGTGTAGGTGTCGATCGTGCCGGTCCCCGTCACGGCATGGGGGGCGACATTTTCAGACTGGCAATGGCGGCATATCTCGCGCGGCGGATGGGTATATTGGCCGCAATCGCCGCAGCGGGTGATATGCAATTTCCCGTCCGCGCCACCCGTCCAGAAAGCGCGGTTTTCCCGGTCGAGGCGCGGACGGGAGCGTTGCCAGGCCATGGGTCAGACGTCCCAGACCAGATGCAGGCTTTCAATGCCGATGACATGACCGCCATGGAACACCGTCGGCTGATCGGGATCGAGCCGGAATTCGGGCATCCGCGCCAGCATCTCCTCATAGAGTACCTGCAATTCCACGCGGGCAAGGTGCGACCCAAGGCAGCGATGCGGGCCGACGCCAAAGGCGATATGGACGTTATTTTCGCGATCGAGGTCATAGACGTCGGGCTGCGGAAATTCCTTCGCATCCAGATCGGCAGCGGGCAGGAAGAGTTTGAGCCAGTCGCCCGGCATCAATGTCGCACCGGCAAGCTGCGCTTCCTTCTTCACGATCCGCATCGGCACGGTGAAGGTGTAGCGCCGCAGCATCTCTTCGGCGGCTTCGGCGATCAGCTTTGGATTTTCGCGCAGCTTGTGTTGCAGCGGCAGGTCGGTGGCCAGGCCGCGCATGGCCAGCCCCATGCCGTTCATCACCGTGTCCAGCCCAGCGATGAACAGCAGCACCCCGTAATTTTCCATGTCGGCCAGCGTGGTCGATTGACCGTCAATTTCCAGCTTCCACAGCATCGAGAGGATGTCATCGCGCGGATTGTCGCGCCGGTCCAGCACAGTGTCGCGCATGGCCGCCGCGATCTTTTGCAAGCGGCGCATCGAGCCTTCGCGATCACTGTCGATCGCCTCCATATGCTCCTTCACGATGGCGCGATATTCGGGCAGCCGGTCGAGCGGCAGGCCGAGCATTTTGAGGAACACCTGCACCGGCAGCGGTTCGGCGACGGCGGTCATATATTCGCAGCGGCCAACGGGCTTCATCTCTTCGATCAGGGCAGCGGCCAGCTCACGGATGCTGTCGCGCAACGCGGCGATCGTCTTGGGCGAAAACACCTTTTGCAGCGGCTGGCGATATTTAGTGTGTTCGGGCGGATCGAGCGTGATCGGAATCGGCTGCGGGATGTGCGGCGCGCCGGGCGGCAGCGAGGCGAGCAGTGCCTTCATCCTGTCCTGCGGCACAAATTCGCTGGAATAGGTTTCGGTGTCGCGCGAGGCTTCATGATTGGCCGCATGGGTCAGCGCAACCCAGCCGCCGCCATTACGCGGGGTCCAGAATACCGGCGGCGCGCTGTGCAGCAGGTCGAGAATGCGGGCGTGCGGATCGGCCAGCAGGCCGGGATCAGCATGGATATCGAAATCAAAGACCAGCGCGTCCGGCACATGGACGGGCTTGGGGGCGGCGGGGCTTAGGGCGGCGTGGACCATGTGAATCTCCGGCAATCCTGCATCTTGTTACAACCGGTGTCGCGCGCAGCGCCGCCAAAGGCAAATGTCGGTCTCGCATCGACCCATGATACCGCACCGACGATAGACGCGCTCGCAGTGCCGCCGCCGTATCGTGGCGGCGATTGAGCGGATGGCCATGTTGATCGACACATCTTTCTCCTTTCTAAGGACAGCAAGCTTTGCGGGAGAGACCCCATGAAAATTCGTATCGAAAGGGCCGGTTGCGTGGGCAATGCCCGCTGCGCCGCTGTGTCGGAAACCCTCTATCCGCTCGATGACGATGGCTACATCGACACCGAAGGTTTCGACGTGCCGGAGGGCGAGGAGCGCGCCGCAAAAAATGGCGCGCGGGCCTGCCCGGAGCGGATCATCTTTGTCGAGGAAGATGATGGCAGCATCAGCTGGCCCCCAGCGGCCAAAGCCTGACAACAGAGACTGGAGAGCCGAAAATGAGCGACCTATTGGGCTATAAGGGCAAGCGCGTCATCGTGAGCGGCTGCTTTTCCGGTATGGGGGAGGCAACGGCAAAGCTGTTGCTGGAGCTGGGCGCAGAGGTGCATGGGCTGGATTATAAGGACAGCGCATTGCCGCTTGCCTCCTTCCACAATGTCGACCTGCGCGATCCCGCCTCCATCGACGCGGCGGTCGCGGGCATCGGCGGCAAGGTGGACGCGCTGTTCAACTGCGCGGGCCTGCCGCAATCCTTCCCCGCGATGGACGTGATGAAGGTCAATTTCATCGGCCTGCGACATCTGACGCAGCAGGTGCTGCCGCTGATGGGGCCGGGCGGGGCGATCGCCAGCATTGCATCCACGGGCGGATTGGGCTGGAGCCGCCGGATTCCCACCAATATGGAATTTGTGACGACCAAGGGCTTTGACGAAGCGGTAGCCTGGTGCGACGCCAACATGGACACAGTCAAGGAAGGCTACAGCTTCTCCAAGGAGAATGTGATCGTGTGGACCCAGTATATGGGCGCGCACCTGATCAAGCAGGGCATCCGCATCAACTGCACCCTGCCCTCCCCGACCCAGACGCCGATGATGGCCGCATTCGAGGCGACGTCGGGCAAGGAGGTCGTCGCAGCGGCGGCTGAACCGATGGGTCGCTATTCGACGCCGGAGGAACAGGCCGCCGGGCTGGTGCTGATCAACAGTGATCTGGCCAGCATCGTCAATGGCGTGGTGTTCCCGGTCGATGGCGGCTTCATGGGCGGGGTCGCCACCGGACAGGTCGACCTGAGCGTCATGATGCGCCGTTCCGCGCCAGCGCAATAACCCCCGGAGCCTAGCCCCATGAATTTCGACCTGACCGACGACCAGGAAATGATGCGCGACATGTTCGCGCGTTTTCTGGATGAACATAGCAGCATGGCCCGCGTGCGTGAGGCCGCGCCGTCGGGGTTCGACCCTGCGCTGTGGTCGGGGCTGGCCGAACTGGGGGCGCTGTCGATCCGCGTGCCGGAGGAAGCGGGCGGGCTGGGCCTTGGCCTGTTCGATGCTGCGATCCTGATGGAGGAAGCTGGCCGGACGCTGGCGTCGGGGCCGATGGCCGAGACTTTGGTGACCGCGCGCCTGCTGGCACAACTGGGCGGTGACGTCGGTGCAACGCTGTTGGCACAGGTCGTTAGCGGCGAGGCGGTTGCCAGTCTGGCGTTCCACGATGTGGCGGTCGAACCGGTCCAATGGATCGGCGGCGGACAAGTGGTGCAGGCCGTGATCGCGCGCATGGGCGAGGAGATCGTCCTGATCAGTGTGCCTGATACGGGGCGGATCGCGGAGGATAATCTGGCCTCCACGCCGATAGCGGAGATCGACCTGCTGGCGCACCCGCGCGTGACGCTGGCGTCGGGTGCAGAAGCGCTGGCAACCTTTGCCGCCGGGGTCGAGGAATGGAAGCTGCTGATCGCCGCGGGCCTCGCCGGGATCGGGCGCGAAGCGTTGAAACTCGCGGCAGCCTATGCCTGCGAGCGCAAGCAGTTCGACCAGTATATCGGCCAGTTTCAGGCCATTTCTCATCCGCTCGCCGATCTGCTCTGCGATGTCGATGGCGGCAAGTTTCTGGTGTGGAAGGCGATCCGCGATCTGGCCGATGGTGCGCCGCAAGCGGGCGCTGCAATCAGCATCGCGGCATGGTGGAACAGCGATGCGGCAAGCCGCGCGGTGGGCCAAGCGCTGCACACGTTCGGCGGCTATGGCCTGACCACCGAATATGATATTTTCCTGTTCAACCTGCGGGCCAAGGCTTGGCCGCTGGTGCTGGGCGATCCGCAAGCTTTGATCGCCGAGGCCGGTAGACGCCTTTACGGCGGAGAAGCCGCCGCCCTGCCCGACGCGGGCGCGATGCCGGTCGATTTCGATCTGGGCGAGGATGCACGGGCGATCACGCAGGAGATCGAGGCCTTTTTCGCAGCGAACGTCACGCCGGACATGCGCGAGACATTCCACTATAGCTGGGAGGGCTATAGCCCCGAACTCAACCGCAAGCTGGCAGAGCAGAATCTCCTCTATCTGGGCCTGCTCAAGGATGTCGGCGGGCGTGGCCTGTCCGCCTATGAAAAGACCGCCGCGATGGATGCGTTCGAGGTGCAGGGCTATAACAACCCTGCCGCGGGTGTGACTCAGATGGTGGCGCTGATCATCCACCGGTTCGGCAGCGAGGAACTGAAAGCGGCGGTCCTGCCGGAAATCATGCGCGGCGAGGTGATCTGTTCGCTGGGCTATTCCGAGCCGGGTTCCGGGTCCGACGTGTTCGCAGCGCAATGCCGCGCCACCCAGGAGCCCGACGGCAGCTGGCGGATCGACGGCACCAAGATGTTCACCAGCGGGGCGAACCTGTCCACCTATGTGCTGATGCTGTGCCGGACGAATACGGAAGTCGCCAAGCATAAAGGGCTGACCATGTTCATCGTGCCGTTGAAGGCCGATGGCGTGACGATCCAGCCGGTCTACACATTTCAGGACGAGCGCACCAACATCACCTTCTATGACGGGGTGCGCATCCCCGACAGTTGGCGGCTGGGCGAGATTGATGGCGGCGTGCGCACGATGAGCGCGAGCCTTGAACTGGAGCATGGCGGCGGCTTTGCCAAATATCAGCGCGCCATGCTGCACGCGGCCGAAACGCTGTGCCGGGAGATACGCCACAAGGGCAGGCCACTGATCGAGGATGAGGGCGCGCAGGCGCGGCTGGCGCGCACCGCCGCCAATCTGTGGGTGTCGGAACTGATCGCCTTCCGCGCCAATTGGGCGAGCATGGAGAAGAAGCCAAACCTGGCCTATGGTCCGATGGCCAAGATGTTCAGCTCCGAAAAATTCCAGAGCGATGCCCGCGACCTGCTGGACCTGACGGCGCCGCTGTCGCTGTCCAAGCGCAAGGGCGCGGCGGCGGAGATCAACATGTTCTACCGCCATGCCCAGGGCACGACCATTTATGGCGGGACAAGCGAGGTCCATCGTTCCATGATCGCCGAGCGTGCGCTAGGCCTGCCGCGCACCCGCGCCTGAGGATGATGATATGAGCGACGCCCCGCATCTGTTGAGCGAGGATCAGGACGGCATCCTGATCGTGACGCTGAACCGGCCCGACAAGCTGAATGCGCTGTCGGCGCAGACGATGGCGCTGTTCGAGCAGGCGCTGTTGCGGTTCCGCGATACGCCGGAACTGCGGGTCATGCTGATCCGGGCGACCGGGCGCTATTTCTGTTCGGGCGCAGACCTCAAAAGCGGGGACGCGCCCGCCTATCCGCGCACGCCATCGGGCATTCGCGAGAACCACCGGCTCAACCTCAACGGGATGCAGCGCATCTATGACGAGATGGAGCATATCGAAAAGCCGATCGTCAGCGCCATTCATGCGACCTGTGTGGGCGGCGGGCTGGAAATGGCGCTGTCATGCGATTTCCGGCTGGCGGCGAAGAGCGCGGCGTTCTCCTTCCCCGAAGGCCTGTTCGGCGTGCTGCCCGCGTCCAATGGCGTCAGTCGCCTGACGCGCATCTGCGGGCCGCATTGGGCGCGCTGGCTGATCATGGGCAACCAGCGCGCTGACGCCGACCGTGCGCTCATCATGGGGCTGGTGCATGACGTGCTGCCCGACGAGGGGTTTGACGAGGCAGCACTGAATTTCTGTCGTCACCTGACCAAGCAGAATGCCGAACAGATGGGCGCGGCCAAGATCGCGATCGAGCTGGCGGCGGAAGTCGGACCGTCCATGGGCCGCCATGTCGAGCGGATGGCCAATAGCGCGCTGATGCTGAACCCGGCCTATCTGGAAGGGATGGAGCGCTATCTGAAGGGTGTTGGCGGCAGGAAGGATTAGGACGACGCGGCGAGCGTCCGGTAGTCGCGAATACCCAGTTCCAGCAGCCGCGCTTCGGCGCGCAGCAAATGGGTGCGGCCGAGCGGGTTGGGCGCGTGCAACGTGTTTTGCAGGGCAACGTCGGTCGTCACCGTGACGATACGTTCCAGCCCCGTCATCAGCGCGGTCGCCATGCTGAATACCGGCGATTGCGGCTGCGCCAGTTCGCCGTCCATCTGTTCGACCATCAGCCGCATGACCGGCTGGGCCGCGCGGACACGATGCATCATCATCCGCTCATTCTGCGCGTCGGCCATGCGGTTACGCAAATGGAGCAGGCGCGAATGTTTGACCCAGAAGCCATGATAGGCGGTGACGAACGCCAATGTCCGCTCACCCAGATCTGCGTCGTCCCAGCGGGTGCGCAGCAGGCCGACATATTCATCCTCAGCCGTCGCCATCACCGGTTCCAGCACCGCGAGCAGCAATTCGGTCAGATCGTTGAAATAATTATAGAGCGACGTCATGCCGAGCGAGGTCTGGCGCGCGACCGCGCTCAGTGAAATCTCGACGTCGGGGGGACCGGCCAGCAGTTCGTTGGTCGCGGCCAGGATACGGTCGCGCGTGTCGCGCCCCTTGCGTCCCAGCCGCTGGCCATTCAGATTATGGCTGAGCGCCTTGGTCGCAGCGGGCGCGCGCGTGCGGGACGGTCTGGTTGCCCCCTGCTCCACCGCCGCTTCCGCCTTTGCGCTCACATTGCCGTCCTTTACTTGTCTGTCAGGCGCGCCATGCGATCAGCTTGGTTTCGAGAAATTCCTCGATTCCCTCCAGACCCCATTCGCGACCGATGCCACTGGCCTTGTATCCGCCAAAAGGCAAGTCTCCCGCGATGCACATGCCGCCGTTAACGCTGACCGATCCGGTGCGTATCCGCTTGGCCACCGCCATGGCGCGGTCCAAATCGGCGGAAAAGACGCCGCCGCACAGGCCATAGGCGCTTTCATTGGCGATACGGACGGCGTCGTCATCATCCTCGAACGGGATGACCACCAGGACGGGGCCGAAAATCTCTTCCTGGGCGATGCGCATATCATTGGTCACATCCGCAAAGCAGGTCGGTTCGATGAAATAGCCTGTCCCCTTGTCGGGCCGCGCCTTGCCGCCTGCCAGCAAGGTTGCACCTTCGGCGACACCGATGTCGACATAGGACAGCACCCGCTCCATCTGCCGCTTCGACACGACCGGACCCATGATGTGCGCGGGATTGTCATAGTCGCCCCAATTGTCGCCGAAGCTGGCATAGGCGTGCTTGAGGACCGCCTTGGCTTCCTCATAGCGGCTGCGCGGCACCAGCAGGCGCGAATGGACGGCGCAGCCCTGCCCCGCGTGGAACACCAGCATCGACTGGGCAACATCCATGGCGAAATTGGCGCTGTCCTCCAGCACGATCTTGGCCGACTTGCCGCCAAGCTCCAGAAATACGCGCTTGAGGGTCGCGGCCCCCTGTTCCATGATCCGCTTGCCAACGCCGGTGGAGCCGGTGAAGGAGATGAGATCGACGCGGGGATCAGTGACCAGCATTTCGCCGGCCAGTGCCGGATCGCTGCCGAAGATGACGTTGAGGACGCCGGCGGGGAAGCCTGCTTCGCGCGCCAGTTCGCCGAAGATCGCGCCCATGCCAGGCGTGTTGGGCGCGGGCTTGAGAATTACGGTGCAGCCCGCCAGCAAGGCTGCAACGACCTTGCCCACATTCACATAGAGCGGCACGTTCCATGGCGTGATCGCGCCAACGACGCCGACGGGTTCATAGACCGCCTTTCGCTGGGTTTCGAAGCCATAGCCGGTGCGGCCGCCATAATCCTTGTCCCACTTCAATTGCGGGAAGAGGCGCAGATAATCGTCCCAGCCATCGAGCGCCATATCGACATGAGCGCGCCCGACCGCGCCGATCGCCGCGCCAGCTTCATTCCGGGCCAGGTCCGAGAGCCGTTCGCGATTTTCCTCGAACAGGGCGCGGAGCTTCGTCACCAGTTCGACGCGCTTTTCGACATTGGTGGACCAGTCGGTCGTGTCGAAGGCGCGGCGGGCAGCGGCTATCGCCTCTTCGACATCGGCGGCCGACGCATCGGCGGCCTTGCCGACCGGCTCACCGGTCCAGGGGCTGATGACGTCGAAGGTCGCGCCGCCCTGTGCGTCGCGCAACGCGCCGTCGATGAAAAGTTTGGCGTCGGGAAGAATGGCCATGGCGTGTTCCTGTCGAAAGGCTTGGGGATAAGGGGGGTCAGCGCTTGCGCGCGTTGAGGGCGACGATGCCCATGTGCAGGTCGGCGGGCATGTCGAGGATGGCGCGAAAAGCGTCCGTCACGCTGTTATAATGGCTGATGCCACGTTCGCGCAGGTTGATGCCGACCTTGGCATTTTCCTGGCCAAAGCGCATCGACACGTCGATCGGCCAGCTGCTGCCGGTCTTGGTTTCATCCATCATCATGCCTGCCTGGACGGTGGTGACGCGGATGCCGTCGGCCTCCAGTTCGCGCGACCACATGTCCGATACCAACTCCAGCGCCGCCTTGCCGCCGGCATACATCCACAGCATCGGCATTTTGAGCGCGACGGATTCGCTGCTGACATTGATGATATGCCCGCCGCCGCGCAGCAGCGGCAGCGCCTCGCGGGCGCAATGGATCGGCCCGGCGACGTTGGTCATCAGCGACGTGACAATCTGGTCGTCGCACACTTCGGCAAGGGTGAAGGGTTCATAGACGGCGGCGTTGTTGATGAGGACGTCGATGCGCCCATGCTGCGCGGCGATTGCCGCGAATGCGGTGCGCACCGAGTTAGGATCACCGACATCGCATTGCAGGGCGAGATGCGGCGCGCCCAGTTCCGCCGCGACCGCTTCGACCTTCGACAAGGTGCGGCCAAGCAGGATGACGGTTTCGCCATCGCGCGCAAATCGGCGGGCGAGCGCGCGGCCAAGGCCATCGCCGGCGCCTGTGATCACGATCGTCTTGGCCATATCCTGCTCCGCTTGTCCTGATTGTCGCTTCATTCCTTCCCGCACCGGCGCGCGCGCGGCAAGGGGGCTGGCCATCGCGCGCGCGATAGCTGCTTGGCGCTAGCCCGCAGGGCGCGCAAAGTCGGCGGGATAGACGGACAGGTCGCCATCATAGGCGATGCCGCCGGGCCAGAAATGCGTGCCGCTGACCTTGGCGAAATAATGGACGGTGCGCGCGACCGAACCGGAGGCGGAGCGCGGCGCGAAGGCGACGCCGCTGGGGCTGACGCCGCGGGCGCGGGCGCTGAAATCCTTGACGGTGAAGAGCAGGTCGTCGGTTTGCTGCGCGCACAATATCAGGTCGCTGCCGGGGCAATAGCGTTTGGGTTCCAGCTGCACCGGCGACAGGCGACCGCGCTTCATGCCGACCTTGCCGGGCACGCGGGTGACTTCGGGGGAATGGACCGTGTCATACCAGTGATGATATTCCGCTTCCCGCCCGGCGACGAAATTGGCCAGAATGATGCTGACCCCGGAGAAGGGCTGGTCGGGGCGATGATTGGGACTGAACGCCCAGTCGGCATACATGGCGTAGCTGTGAATGCGCTCGCTTTCGTCGCTGTCGTCGATCAGGCCTGCGTCGCGCGCCTGCGCCAGCAAGGGGGCAAGCGCAGGCAGGTCTATTTCCGGGGTCGCCGTGTCATGTTCATAGACGCTCATATAGCGCCAGGGCTGGGGAATGTCGGGCATGATCTGCTGCGGCGTGACCTCGTAGCGGTCAGCCGAGCGGAAACCGCGCAAACGGGCAAGGTCGTCGCGATGCGGGCCGTCGAACCAGGCGGCATAGTCAGCCTCTCGCCCGGCGGGGACGTTGTGCAGGTGGATAGTGGTATGCTGGTTCATGGCCTCTGCCCTCTGACGACGCGCGCTATGGCGCTTGTTTGGCGCCAATCCAGCATGGACCGGGACGGCGCGCCAGAGGCTTGGAGGCACACGGCCGATTGATCGCCGGGGCAATGCGATCAGAAACGAAAGCCGCGCATCTGGTTGCCGCCGTCGCACAGGATGACCTGATTATTGACGAAACTGCCTTCGTCGGAGGCGAGGAACAGGGCGAGGTTGGAGATGTCCTGTGCCGTCCCCTGCCGCTTGACCGACTGCATGGCTTTCAGCCGCTCCCAATTGGCAGGGGCGACCCCTTGCAAGGCAGCTTCGGTTTCCATCAGGCCCGGCGCGATGCCGACGCAGCGTATCTCATCCGCACCGAATTGCTGCGCCATGGCGTGGGTGAAAACATTGAGCGACGCTTTGGTGATGCCATAGGCGGTCGCGGGATTATAGCTGGCCATCGAGCATTTGTTGATGATGACGCCCTTGGCGCGGGCCAGCGCGGGGCGCAGCGCTTCGGCCAGCAGCATTGGGCCGAACGTGTTGACCGCGAAAAAATGCTGCCATTTCGCCATGCCAAGGCCGAAGAAGCCGCGCGCAATCTCGCCCGCATGAAGGCCTGCATTGTTGATGAGCACGTCGAGCCGGTCATGCGCGGCCAGCACGGTGGTGGCAAAGGCCGTGATGTCAGCTTCCTGCCCCATGTCGACACGGTGGACCGACGCGGTGCTGCCCAGCGCCTCGACCAGCGCCTTGCTCTCCGCCAGTCCTGCTTCGTTGATGTCGGCAAGGATGAGATGTGCGCCCTCCCCCGCGAACGCCAGCGCATGGGCGCGGCCCAGCCCGCCTGCGGAGCCGGTGATCAGCACGGTCTTGCCGCTGAAACGATCGGCCATGATCCTCTTGTCCTTTTTTTGATTATTGCAGACGGGTGAAGGTCACCCGCTCGATCCGCCAGCCCGTTGGGGTCAGGCGGAAAATGTCGCTATAGCGGCCCACGACGCTGTCGATCGCGCCGGTCGCGCGCCGCTTCATATGGCCCAGCACGGTCCAGTCGCCGGTCGCGCGGTCGCCGTCGATTGCGATGCGGGGCGAATGGAGCATATGGATCATCCACAGACTGTTCGCGCTGATCGCGGTGCAGAGGAAATCGGTGATCGCCTGTCCGCCATGGAGCAGGCCAGCACCGTAGTCACCGACGAAATTGTCCGCGAATATATCGGCAAGCAAGCGGCGCGCCTGATCCGGGTTGCTGGCCGACAGGTCGGCCGCGGCGCAATAACGGGCCTTCAGATTGGCGATCGCCAGCGCCTGATCCGCCTGATCGCCCATCAGGCGGCTTCGTCGGCCAGTTGTTTTATGACCAGCGCTTTCAGGTCCGCCGTCTTGATCTTGGCGCTGCCGGTCAACGACAGATCATCCTCGCTGAAGAAGAGGACGCGGCGCGGCACTTTGTAGCTGGCGAGTTGCGCCTTGGCGAAGCTGCGGATCGCTTCCTCATCCAGTGGCGCGTCGAGATGGGGGACGATGCAGGTGACCACCAGTTCGCCCAGCGTTTCGTGCGGCACGCCCACGGTCTGGGTCACCTTCACGCCGGGACAGCTTTTGATGACGGTGTCGATCTCGATCGGGGAGACGTTCGCGCCGCCGGTCTTGATGATGTCGTTGAGGCGGCCTTCCCAGTGGAGACGCCCCTCAGCGTCGAACCAGCCGCCATCGCCAGTGTGGAAGAAGCCGTCGGCATCGACGCTCTCATCCAGCGGCACGCCGATATAGCCCAGCATCAAGGTCGGTCCCTTAACCGCTATCTCGCCGCGCTCACCAAGCGGCACGACCTGGCCGGTCAGCGGATCAAATATCTTGAAAATATTGCCGGGCAGCGGAATGCCGTGGGTGTCGGCGATCCGTTCTACCGGTGTGCCGGAATCGAAGATGGTGCTGATCGTGAAGGTTTCGGTATTGCCATAGGCGCTCATCGGTTCCTGCCAATCAGTGCTGACCGTCGGATGGCGACCGAGCGGGTTGGCGGGATTGACATAGTATAAGGACGACAGATCGACATCGTTCCAGTTGGCCGCCGCCTCCAATTGCGTCCATTGATGCGGCCAGGCGAAGGCCATGGTCGCCCGCTCCCGCTCCATCAGGGTCAGCGCCTCCTCCGGCTGGAAGGTCGCTTGCAGGATCAGGATGCCGCCCGATGACAGGGCGCCGCCAATGGCCATGGCGAAATTGCCCGACCAGAAGAAGCCATTGGCCGACCAGGCGCGCGCATCCTCCTTCGCGGCGAGAAAGCGTTTCCAACGCCACAGTTGCAGCGTGACGCCGCGATGCATCGACAGGATGCCCTTGGGCTTGGCGGTGGAGCCGGACGAGAAGAAGAGGACGCCAGGATCGGCGGGGGTCACAGTCGCGGCGGTCGCATCGACCAGCGCCTGATCGACCACATCGCCGCGCGAGAGGAAATCGTCCCAAGGCTCGATCATGCCATCGCCGCCGCCAACGCAGGCGATGTGGCGCAGGAAGGGGAAATGCGGTGCGGTGAGTGCGCCGGGGGCAGCCATCGCTATGGCCGGTTCCAGATCGATAAGGATCGCGGTAAAATCCTTCTTGAGGACTTTACGCTCCATCAGCAGGACGTGGCAGGCCGACGAGGTGAGCAGGTGGTCCAATTCGGCGGGC
Source organism: Sphingobium sp. (assembly GCA_023266575.1). Taxonomy (GTDB): domain Bacteria; phylum Pseudomonadota; class Alphaproteobacteria; order Sphingomonadales; family Sphingomonadaceae; genus Sphingobium. The sequence goes on along the minus strand of JAHFPV010000004.1, from coordinate 143,901 downwards.
GTCGAAAAGGTGCTGAACGTCGCGGCAACCCCGCCCGCCAGCGCGATCCCGAACACCGCCGAGAGAAATTCCGGGCGATTGGTCATCAACACACCGACGCGGGTCCCCTTCCCCACGCCACAGGCGATGAGCGCGCGGGCGACCTGGTTCGCCCGCGCCCACAGATCGTCATAGGTCCAGCGGGTGACGCTGTCCCCTTCATGCATCACCAGCGCTTCGGCTGGGCCGGAGCGGGCCGTGACTTCGCGCAACCAGCCGCTCAATGTCAGCGTCCCCAGCCCCGGTTCCTCACTGAGCGGGGGACCGGCGACGATCGAAAGCGGCTGGTCGGTCATGATGCGGTCTCGCTTTTGTCGCTTAGCGGTTCACATTGACGATGATGCGCCCGCGCACCTTGCCGTCGATCAGGTCGGCGGCAGCGGCAGGCGCTTCCGACAGGGGGATTTCATGGGCGATGACGCCCAGCAGCGCGGGGTCGAGATCGCGGGCCAGTCGTTCCCAGGCGGCCAGACGCGGTGGCTTGGGCGCCATCACACTGTCGATGCCGAGCAGGCGTACGCCGCGCAGGATGAAGGGCATGACGGTGACGGGGAAGTCCGCGCCCTGGGCCAGACCGCAGGCCGCGACCGCGCCGCCATAGCGGGTCTGGGCGCAGGCATTGGCGAGCGTGAAGCTGCCGACCGAGTCGACGACACCGGCCCAGCGTTCCTTCTGGAGCGGCTTGCCCTTTTCGGAGAGTTCTGCGCGGTCGATGACGCCCGCTGCGCCCAACTGGGTCAGATAGTCAGCCTCCGACGCCTTGCCGGTCGAACCGATGACTGTGTAGCCCGCCTTGCTCAGCAGGGCGACCGCGACGCTGCCTACGCCACCGGTTGCGCCGGTGACCAGGATTTCGCCCTGGTCGGGGGTCACGCCCGCCTTGACCAGCGCCTCGACACAGAGAGCCGCTGTATAGCCGGCCGTGCCGATCGCCATCGCCTGCGCGCCAGTGAAGGCGGCGGGCAGCGGCACCAGCCAGTCGCCCTTGAGCCGCGCGACCTGGGCCAGACCGCCCCAATGGCCTTCACCCACGCCCCAGCCGTTCAGGACCACCTTGTCACCCGGTTTCCAGTCGGCATGATCGGATGTGCGCACGGTGCCGACCAGGTCGATGCCAGGCACCATCGGGAATTTGCGGACGACGGGCGACTTGCCGGTGATGGCCAGGCCATCCTTGTAATTGAGGGTCGAATAATCGACGTCGATGGTCACATCGCCTTCGGGCAGCTGCGCTTCGTCAATTTGGCTGAGCGATACGCTCTGCTTGTCGTCACTCTTGTCGATCACGATGGCTGAAAACATGGGTTAGTCCTTTTCCGAAAGGGAAGGTGATGAATCGGCAGCCGCCACGCCCTGACGGAGGCGTTCGGCAACTTCGGGGAAAGATTCGGCGCGCAGCGATCCGTACATGCACAGGCGCAGCGCCTCCTGTGCCATGCGACGCGCCAGATGGCGGCGCTCGCCATCATCGCGCGCGTGAGAGCGCGCCCATACCGGCCATAGGAAAGAGCCAGCCAACATCATTACCGACAGCACTTCGACATCGATCCCAGGCTGCGCCAGGTCAGTGTCGGCGAAGCGTTGCAGCGACCCTTCATATTCGCGCCAGAAGGGATCGGCCATCGGATCGGGCGAGGCCAGCAATTGCAGCAGCCAGATGCGGCAGAGTTCAGGGTTGTCCATCGCGAAAATGGCGAGGCGATCGGTGGTATCGGCAATATCGACCTGCTCGACGCGCCGTTCGCCGATAGTTTCAGGATCGCCGAACACCGCACGAAACATGCTGTCGGATACGCCGTCGGCGGTGGCGGCGATCAGCTTGTCGCGCGTTTCGAAATGCTGATAGGCGGTGCCGCGGTTGACCCCGGCCAGTGTCGCCACTTCCGCCAGGCTGATCCCTTCAGGGCCATGTTTGGCCAGCAGTGCCTGCGCCGCCTCCAATATCGCTTCTCGCGTTGCCGCGGGGTCGCGAGGGCGTCTTTTGCGAATGTCCGTCATAGGTTGTGCCTCAATTGTCCTTCAGGCTCCCCAGGTCCGACACGAAATGTATCGGGCGGGGACGCCACCGATGTAACAGCATAAATCAACGTCCATGTTGTCCATCAGGTGAGGGCACGTCGTCACCATCTTTTTGTCGCCCCCTCATCCCTGCCTGCGTCCGGGTGAGAGTCAAGCAACCGGGCGTGTGTGTGGCGGATACCAGGCCGATCATCGCTCCAGCGAAGAACGACACCAATTCTTCAAGGCCATGAAAGCAATCGGCCGGACAACCCAAGGGCTGCCCGGCCGATCCCAAAGCCCTAAATCGACCGTTCCGCGATCAACGCGAGCCGAACGCGAAGCGCACGTTGACGCCGAATTCGCGCGGCGGCGTGACCGTACCACCGGTATAGGGGCTGTTGACGGTGGTTGCCGCCGTCGTCGCACCGGTGGCGGTGAAGCCGGTAATCTGCTGGTAGCTGGTAAAGAGCTGCGCGGTCCGCGACAGAACTTTGGTTGTATCAAACAGGTTCTTGGCGAACAGAGCGATTTCCCAGCCGCCATCGGGCGAGCGGATACCGGCATAGAGGTTGGCGAGCGCATAGGCGCCGACCTGATCGAAACTGTTGCCCGGATCACCCTGCGACTTGCCATTATAGTTGACCAGGCCGCGAACAAAGCCGTCCACCTTGCCCGAAAGCGCGGTTTGATATTCGCTCTGCAACGTCACCGTGACCGGCGGCATGAACGACGCACGCTGCGACACGTTGCACGACGCCAGATTGTTCGCACCGACCGCGGCCTGCAGTTGCGCCAGTGTCGGTGCGGAATTCGACGCGTCGGGTATGCCATCGCCGTTCAGGTCGTTGCAAGGGATGTTGCCGCCCTTGATCTTGCCCAGCGAGTAGCTGGCGCTCAGGCCGACATTGAAGCCGCGGGCGACATCGAAGCTCAACTCGCTTTCGATACCGTTCACTTCCACCGGCACTGCGCCGACGAAGTTGAAGGCAGCAACCTGCTGCGCCGTCCCCGTAACCGCGCCTGTGGCGTTACGGACGGCGACGGTGTTGACGTAATAGACGCCATTATTGGGGACGCGGAACGGGAAATTCTTGTAGGTCTGGTGATAGGCCGACACGTTAAAGCGCGCGCGTCCGCCCATCAGCGTGCTCTTGAAGCCCAGATCATAGGATTTGGACGTTTCGGGCGGCAGGTTGAGGAAGCTGTTTTCCAGCGCCGACTTCACGATGTTGAAGTCACCTACCACGTTCAGGCCCGGCCGCATCGAGCTGCCCGTTGCGGCATAAACCAGGAAGTCGGGCGAGAAATTATGCTTCACCGACGCGCTGTAAATCAGCCTCTTAATATCCTGCGTGTCGTTGGCGATGGTGTTGCCGTTGACCGCCAACTGGCTGAGCGAGTCATATTTGATCTGGCGCAGACCACCCGACAATTCGGTCTTTTCACCAAGATGGGCGGTCAGGTTGCCGAAGACGGACTGTTCGTGCGTCCGATTGCCACGGGCAACATTGGTGGTCACAATCGACGCAATCCCGCCGCCAAAGGCTACGGGCAGCCGCACGACCGTCAGCTGGCTCAGCGCTGTCGGTGATTTGAGCTTGCTGTCGAAGAAGCCGACCACATAATCGAACATACCAAACACGCGCTCTTCATTCTGGAGCCGGATTTCGTGCGAGGTGCCCTTGGCGACGGTCTGGGTGATCTGGTTGATATCGCGTCCGACAAACACATTGGCATCGTCCGAATTGTCGGTCGAATAAAATTGCTGCTTACTGTGCTGACCCTGATAGATCAGCCGCTGGCCCCACTGCGCCAGTTCAGCGCGCCAGTTGTAGATGTCGAACGTCTGGTTGACGATGCGCGGCGTTTCCTGGATCGACAGGCGATCCTTGGCGGTCAGCAGCACCGGGCTGACAGGCGCCGCCGGATTGACTTCACTGAAGGAAATTGCCTGATCATAGGTCCGTGCTTCACGGTCCATATATTGATAGGTGCCTTCCAGCTTGATCCAGTCAGCAGGCTCGATGGCGCCGACGACGCGGTAGCTCTTGGTGCGCGAATGGGGATCGGGCGCGCCCGCAGTGCGGACCAGCGGACGAACACGATCGGCTTCATTTTCGTCCCACACGCCAGAGACGCGGATGCCTGCAATGCCTTCGATGATGGGCACGTTGAGCGCGCCCTTGAAATTGAGCGTGCCGATGTCATTGCCGGTCCAGTCGGCATAGCCGCCAAACTGGTTGAGGTCAGGCTTGCGCGTGCTGATGGTGATCGAGCCGGATGGCGAAGCGCGCCCGCGCAGCGTGCCCTGGGGCCCGCGCTGCACTTCGATCTGGCCGATGTCGTACATCTGCTGGAGTACAGCACCCGCCGAAATCGGCGCATCGTTGAAATAGAATTCGACCGTGCCGTTATTGCCGCTGGCATTGGCGTCAAAATTGACACCGCGCAGGCGCGCATTGCCGCCGATGCCGTTGGCGTTGGTGGTCAGTTCCAGACCCGGCGCGAGCGATTTGACTTCGGTAAATTCACGGAAGTTGAGGTTGGCGATCGACTGGGCGGTCACCGCATTGATGACGGCCGGCACGTCCTGCACATCTTCTTCGCGGCGGCGGGCCTGGACGATGATCGTGGGCGCGTCGAACGAGGAGTCCTGCGGTGCCTCCTGCGCCATGGCCTGCATCGGCAGCGTAAGGGCCGCCATGCCGGCACCCATCAGATAATAGGCTGTCATGCGCTTCATAGAAATGTCCTCCCCAAATAAGCGCCGCGCCGAATCATGCTGTCCGGCTGGGCGCGATCATCATTGTGCTTTTGTGGGGGTTGTTATGCCCGATAATCTCGGCTTGCGGAGTCGCTAATGAACAGGGGTGTTTATATATCGCCGTCGCGATTCTGACGCGATTTATGGCCTGTTTTCTAGTGGCTAGTCGGGAGGGCCGAAGCGGAAGATGACCAGCTTGTTGCCATCCAGGTCGCGGAAGTAAGCGCCGTAGAAGCCGTTGGGATCATCGCCCCGGATGCCGGGCTTGCCTTCGCACTGGCCGCCAAGGTCAATCGCCTTGGCGTGGACGGCATCGACCAGCGCGCGGCTGTCGGCCTGGATGCCGATCTGGTTGCCGTTGCCGGGCGAGGCGTCGCCAGCGAAGGGCTTGCCGATCAGCAACATGCCGCCGTCGGCCGCCTTGTAGGCCACGACGTCGGGCCGGTCGAACGCGCGGACCGCGCCCAATAGCGCGGCCAGTTCGTCATAGAAGCTTTTGGCGCGATCAAGGTCGTTTGTGCCGAAGCGGGCCAAAGTGATCATGCGGGTCGTCCTCCCATTGCGGCCCAGCGATCAGGGACCATCCATACATATTCGGTATAATGGCCAAGCCATGGCCGGGTATCGAGATAGAGAAATTCCAGCATCCCCGGCGTGCCGCCTTTCAGGACGACGGGAAAGGGTTGCCGATCGACCCGCGCGAGGAAAGCGTCCCAATCATCCACCAATTGGCAGACATGATGGAATGTCAGGCTGTCATCGGCGTGCAGCGCGTCGCGATAGAGCGACAGGACATCGCCTTCGATCGGCTGGATCAGTTCACACTGCAGGTCGCCGACCCAGACGAAGGCGAGTTTCTGCACGCCGACGCCTTCGCCCTGCGGGGTCCACAGATTGACCGAGACTTGCGTTTCCAAAAGGGTGCGGATGTCGGCGCGTTGCTTGAATTCCGCAACAGCCTTGTCGACGTTTCGGGTCACATAGGCGTTTTGATAATGGCGTCCGACGATCATCGTCCTGCCCTCCCCTGATCTGTCATTTTGTTATCCTGACAGTGAGTTGGACAATGTTAGGCGGTTTTTCCAAGACCGGTTTATGTCGGTATCCAGACATACTATCTTGGTCAGGCCACAGGTCGGAGCTGGCGCTGGCGGAATTGGCGCGGGGTGGAGCCGGTGGCGCGGCGGAAGGCGAAGGCGAAGCTGGAGGGGGAGGCAAATCCCAGTGCAAAGGCGATTTCCTTGACGCTTTCGCTGGTCGCCAGATGCCGCTTGGCCATGTCGATGCGAGTCTGGGCGATATGGTCGCCGATCGAATGGCCGCGCGAGGCGCGAAACCCGCGGGTCAGCTGGCGCGGGGACATGTTGCACAGGGTCGCCAGCTCCTCCAGTGCGGGGGGCGGGCCGGGCTGGTGCAGCCGTTCGTCGATGCGGCGCAGACGCCATGAGGCTAGGCCGCCGCTGATCGGTCCCTCGGCAATCGCCTGACAATAGCGGGCCACTTCGATCGCCAGCTGCTGGGCGATGAGTTCGGCCAGGGTCGCGCTACCCGAACCGGGATGACGCACCTCTTGCGCCAGTCGGAGCAGGCAGGCGCGCATATGCGGGTGGGCGATGTCGAGGCCCGCCGCCAGCCGCCGGTCGGTCCATTCGATGCCGCCATCGTCCAGCCAGCGGTCGATAGCGGCGGCAGGAATCTCGCACACCACCGACGCCTGCCGCCCGCCCGATTCACTGCGGATATGGATCGCTTCGCCCGGCGGCACGAGGAAGATTTCGCCCAGCGGCTCGTAACGATGCGGTCCCCAGCGCTCGCGATAACAGCCGCGCGCCTTTTCTGGCCGGGGGGTCAGGCACAGGTCGAGCCAATAATGGTCGGTGCGGCGAAACAGCCGGTCGGTCGGCTGTTCCAGACGCAGCCGCATGATCCGCACCTGCGCCGAAGGGACGATCAGTTCCGCCTCGAACATGGATTGGGCGTAGGTTTCGATTGGCGACACTCCCCTCTCCTCCCCTGTTTGGTCTTGGCCCTATCGGTGGATTATGGCCTGATATCTACAGTCAGGTCAATTGCGGGGCTGCCCGTGCTGGCCGACAATCGCCCCGGCAGAATGACCGTCAGCGGGCGGCGATAGTTCATAGGAGAGCGACAGGTGGCGGGTCTTTTCGACTGTTCGGACAAAGTGACGCTGGTGACTGGCGGCAATGGCGGCATTGGTCTGGGCTTTGCACGCGGCGTCGCCAAGATGGGTGGCAAGATCGCCATCTGGGCGCGTAACGCGGAGAAGAATGAGGCGGCCAAAGCGGACCTGCTGGCAGCGGGCGCAAGCCGGGTAGAGACCTATCAAGTCGATGTGGCGTCGGAAGAGGCGATCATTGCGGGCTATGCGCAACTGCTCGCCGATTTCGGGCGGGTCGATTGCGTATTCGCCAATTCGGGCCGCGCATCGCGCAGCCGGTCAGTGCTGACGCTGGATTCCGCGGAATGGCATGACCTGATGGCGGTGAACCTGCACGGCGCTTTCTTCACCCTGCGCGAAGGGGCCAAGGCCATGGTCGCGCGGGCGGAAGCGGGCGATCCAGGCGGGAGCCTGGTCTATTGCGGCAGCCTGTCGATGTTCCACGGGATGCCGGGGATCAACAATTATGCCGCGTCCAAGGGCGGCATGGGCGCAGCGGTGCGCGGCATGGCGGCGGAACTGGGCAAATATGAGATCCGCGCCAACAGCATCGCGCCCGGCTATGTCAAGACGGGCATCGGCGGCGATCAGGGCATGACCGAGGAGATGAAGGCGCGCATGGCGGCTGTGGACGCGCATTTTTCCGCCAAGACGCCGATCCACCGGCCCGGCGCAATCGAGGATTTCGAGGGGATCGGCGCCTATCTCTGCTCCGACGCTTCGCGCTTCCATAGCGGCGACACGATTGTGATCGACGGCGGCAGCCTGATCTATCCCCCCTACGCTTTCTGATCGGAACTGCCCTCATGCGCCTGCTCACCATCCATGACGTCAACGATGTGCGACTGGACCCCTATGAACGGCCGGAAGCCGGGCCGAAGGATGTGGTCGTCAAGATGAAGGCCTGCGGCATTTGCGGCAGTGACCTCAGCTACATCAAAAATGGCGGCATCCCGACGCCCGGCAAGCGCACCGCGCTGGGCCATGAGGGCGCTGGCGAACTAATGTTCGTGGGTGACGAGGTGACTGGCGTGTCGGTGGGGCAAAGCGTCATCATCAACCCGATGATGACGCCCAGCTATATCGGTAGCGGCGGGCCGGAGGGGGCGTTTACCGAGGAATTGCTGGTGCGCGACGCCCGGCTGGGCGACAGTCTGCTGCCCATTCCCGACGGCATCCCCTATGATGTCGCGGCGATGTGCGAGCCGCTGTCGGTCGCGATGCATGGGGTCAACCGGGCGCAGGCCGAGGCGGGCGACAAGGTCGTGATCTTTGGCTGCGGGCCGATTGGGCTGGGCATGATCCTGTGGGCCATCGATCGGGGTTGTGACGTGATTGCGCTGGATCTGGCGGAGGAAAGGCTGGAGCGGGCGCGGGCGCTGGGGGCGACGACGATCAATCCGGCCAGCGAGGATGCGATCGCGCGGATCAAGGCGATCCACGGCACGGTCATGGTGTTCGGGCGGGAGAAGTCGCTGACCGACGCCTATATCGACGCGGCGGGTGCGCCATCGATCCTGCATGATGTGGTGACGCTGGCCAAGACCCATGCGCGCCATGTCATAACCGCCGCCTATCTCAAGCCCATCGAACTGCCCGCCGGGCCGATGCTGACCACCGAAATGACGATCACCACGGCGGTCGGTTACCCGACCGAAATGCCCGATGTGATCGCCGCGATGCCTCGCCTGAAGGACAGGATCGCGGCACTGATCAGCCACACATTGCCGTTCGACCGGGTGATTGAGGGGCTGGACATCGCCGCGCGGCCACAATCGGCCAAGGTGATGATCGAATTTGAAAGCGCGCGCGCATGAGCGAGAAGCAACAGACGCCTCTGGGGGCGCTGGTGATGGCGGGTCAGGGCCAGACCGAGGCTGAACGCATTGCCGACGGCATCTTCATGGTGAAGGATATTTCCAACGCCTATCTGGTGACGACGGGCGATGGCGACCTGCTGGTCAATACCGGCTTTCTGGGCAATGGCGCGCGCAACAAGGGGCTGTTTGCCGCGCATCGCACCGGGCCATTGCGGCGGATCATAGTGACGCAGGCCCATGCCGACCATTATGGCGCGCTGCCCGACCAGAAGGAGGACGGCACGCAGGTCATAGTCGGGGCGGGCTTTACCGAGACGGTCGATTATTTCGACCGGCTTGCGCCGTTCCTCGGTCGCCGGTCGGGTAAATTATGGGCTTCCATGACCCGGCGCGACGGGCCGCCGCCCAAGCCGCCGGTGATCGTGCCGGATGTGGAGGTCGCCACTACGCTGGCGTTCGAACAGGGCGGCCGCCGGTTCGAGGTGGTCAAGACGCCGGGCGGCGAAAGCCTGGATTCGGTATTCGTGTGGATGCCGGGCGAAAAGACCCTCTTTACCGGCAATCTGTTCGGCCCGGTGTGGCGGGCGATGCCCAATCTGGTGACGATGCGCGGCGACAAGCCCCGGCTGGTGCGCGCCTATCTGCGATCGGTCGAACAGGTGCGGGCGCTGGGCGCGGAACTGGTGATTACCGGCCATGGCGATCCGATCCGGGGGGCGGAGACGATCCGCGCCGATCTCGACATGATGCACGCGGCGGGCAGCTATCTGGAGCGCGAGACGATCGCGGGGATGAATGCGGGCCGGACGGTGCAGGATCTGATGCGCGAGATCGCCCTGCCCGCAGACCTCAAGATCGGCGAATTTCATGGCAAGACCAGCTGGGTCGTGCGCGCCATCTGGGAGGAAAATGGCGGCTGGTTCCATTATGCCGATGGCACCACGGCGCTCTATGGCGTGCCGCGGTCGGCGGTGAGTGCCGATCTGGTCGAACTGGCAGGTGGCGCAGGCGCGATTGTGGGCCGCGCCCATGTTCATGCGGCGGCGGGACGGCCCTTGGAAGCGCTGCACCTGCTCGACATCGCATTGGGCGTGACGCCTGACCATGAGGCGGGCCTTACGGTGCGCAAGGCTGCGCTGGAACAATTGCTGGCCGCGAGCGGCAGCACCAACCTGTCGGAAACCATGTGGCTGAAGGCGGAAATCGCCGAGACGGACAAGCGCCTCGCCAGCCATGCACAGAAGGGAGAAGGATGATGACCACCACCACCGCAGGGCTGGACGCCGATGCACTGATCGCCGCCGCGCGGCAACAGACGGGCCTGACCGATCTGGGCGATGACGCGATATTGGAGGGGCTGCATGTCCTGATCGACGCGATCAACCGGGAAGCCAAGCTGACCGAGGCGGCGCAGGGTCGCTGGGCGCAGCAGATTATAGCGACGCTGGCGAACCGCTTGCAGGTCGAGGATTATCTGGCCAAGCATCCTGCGCTGCTGGACGCGCCGGTCGAAAAGCCGCTGTTCGTATTCGGCCTGCCACGCACGGGGACCACGCTGACGATCAATTTGTTGAACGCCGATCCGGCGCGGCGCTGCTTCCTGCGCTGGGAAGCGTTCAACAGCGTGCCGCCCGCGGCCAAGGGCGCGCTGAGCAGCGATCCGCGCTATGTTGCGGAACAGGCACGGCTCGACATGATGCTTAAATATGCGCCGCATATTTCAGCGATGCATCATGAGGATGCGGACAGCCCGACCGAGTGCCAATTCTCGATGGCACCGTCCTTTTGCGCGCAATATTATGACTCGGTCCTCAATATTCCGAGCTATCAGAAGTGGTTGTTCTCCACGAGCTATCTGCCTGCCTTCCGCTATCAGAAGCGGCTGTTCCAGCTGTTGCAGGCGAATAATGGCGGCCAGTGGACGCTCAAAAATCCTTGGCATCCGCTGTTCCTCAACGACCTGACCACTATTTATCCCGACGCGCAGCTGGTGATGACCCATCGCGATCCCGCCGATGTCGTCGCGTCGGCGTGCAGCCTAGTGTATCAGGTGCGCAAGATGTTCAGCGACGATGTCGACCCGGTCGAGGTGGGCAAGTCGCAACTGCGCACCTTCGACCTGATGATCGAACGGATGCTGGCCTATCGCGAGAAGCATGGCGCGGAGTCGATCCACGACATCCAATATGACGCGCAGCTGCGCGATCCGATCGGCGAGATGAAGCGGCTCTATGCGCGGTTCGACAGCGAGCTGACGGCGGAGGCGGAAGCCGCGATGCAGGCGATGCTGGACGCCAATCCGCAGGGCAAGCATGGCAAGCACAGCTATGACCTGGCCGATTACGGGCTGGACCGCGCGGGCATCCATGCGCATTTCAAGGATTATACCGAGCGGTTCGGGATCAAGTGTAAGGTTTGAACATTCCTCCCCTGTAAGGGGAGGATGAGAGTTACCCCGCCCGCGCCATCGCGAAACAATAGCGCAGATGGTCCATATGGCCGTCAGGCACGGGCGGGAAATGGAGCGCGTCGTCGGTGGCGCGAATGGTATCGAGATTGTCGGCGACCTGTTCGATGGTCCAGTCTGGGCGGAACATGCCTTTCGTTTCCATCGTATAGGCGCGGGCGACGCGACCGGCCATGGCGATCAGCATTTCGCCCGACACCGCGCAATCCTCATGCGCGAGATAGCCGACCGTGGGGGCGACCAGGTCCGGGTCCATCGGCGGATAGGCGCTGGTGTCGAGGCCATCGGCCATGCGGGTGACTGCGCCGGGCAGGATGATGTTGCTTTTGATGTTATGCGCCGCACCCTCGATCGCGGCGACGTTGGACAGGCCGGTCATCGCGGCCTTGGCCATGGAATAATTGACCACGCCCGCATTGCCATAGAGGCCGTTGATCGATCCGGTCAGGACGATGCGGCCATAATTGGCGGCGGTCATGTGCGGGAAGGCGGCCCGCACGACGTGAAAAGCGCCGCGCATATGGACGTCCAGCACCGTCTCGAAATCGGCATAGCTCAAATCATTGAGTGATCCGCGCCGGACGATGCCCGCATTGTGGATGAGAATGTCGATGCGGCCATAATGAGTCATGGCGGCGTCGATGATCGCCTGCCCGCCCTCCGGCGTCGCGACGCTGTCGGTCGAGGCGATGGCATCGCCCCCGGCGGCGCGAATTTCGTCGACCAATGCCTGGGCGGGCGCGGCATCGCGCCCCTCCCCCTGCATCGACACGCCCGGATCGTTGACGATCACCTTCGCGCCGCGCGCCGCCAGCAGCAGCGCATAGGCGCGGCCCAGCCCCCGGCCTGCCCCGGTGATCGCGGCCACCCGGCCGTCAAAGCGCATTTCGTCCATCCTGCGATCCTCTCAACTCACTTTGGCCCGATCTTAGCGGTACGGACGCAACGAAAAAGGGCCGCCGCCGCATATCGCTGCGGCGACGACCCTTTCCTCCCCTACCCCTAGAGGATCAGGCTGGCTTGCTGGGCAGTTCGGCGATCGATGTGCCGAAGGCCGAGACTTCACCGCGATGGGTGGTCGCCTGCTGCTGGATTTCGACGAGCTTCTTGCCGTTTTCCTCAAACTTGCGGATCACGCTGCCGTCGATGTAGATCGCGTCGCCATCGGGATTGTGGCGGCGGATCTGGCACTTGCTGCGCGTCAGGAAGCCATCGTCACCGATCCAGTTGGTGATGTGGTGGGTCAGCCAGCTGCAACGTTCTGGACCATAGTCATAGGCGCCGGGCGCGCCGACTTCGAGCGCGAAGGCTTCATCCCAGTGAACGCGCTCCGGGCAATCCGGCACGTTGAAGCGGTTGCGGATACCCAGGCCCGGATGTGCCTGCTGCATCTGGTTGGCGAGCTTGTTGGCGCGGATGTAGAGGCCGCCCCAGCCTTGAGCATAGCAGATGAAGCCGGTGACCGTCATCGGTCCCTTCATCATGCGCGGCAGTTCGTCGCCGACATTCACATCTTCCCAATAGCGGGGAACGGAACCGCGAATTTCCTCTTCCTGATACAGGCGGGTGAATTCAGCCAGTTCTTCCTCGGTATATTGCTCCACGCGGCCACGCGCTTCGGTATATTTGGTGCCGCGTTCGCGCGCTTCGTCGCGGTCGGTGCGGAACACCCAGCTGTCGCCTTCGGCCACCTTGTCGCCCGACTGGTTGAAGAAGTCGACATGATAGATCTGCTGGAACGAACGGCCGGCAAATTTGGTCTGATGCTCGACCAGATCCTTGAGATAGGCCTCCGTGCGGATCGTGTCGTTGCGCAACACAGGCTTGTGCCAGGTCCAGTCGGCACCCGCCCACATGGCATGGACGCCCGACAGGCCACCGCAATAGCCCGAAATGATGCGGCTGGTGGTGAAGAGGAAGCTGGGCAGCGCGACGACCGAGCCGTACTTGGTCTTTTCGGCATAGGCCGGGTCGCACCACAATGGGTTATCGTCGCCAATGCCATGGGCATAGTGACGGATTGCATCGCGGGTCGCTTCATAATTCCACGGTTCGACGGTATTCTCGATCTTGACGCCAATGCGCTTGCGCAGATCGTCGAGGCCTTCCTCGGTGATCTTGGGGAATTTATTGGTGGGGGCTTCCGCCAAAGTTGCCATATTTCTTCTCCTAGGGTTCAGTTGACGAGTTCGGCTGCTTTTGCAGCCTCACGATCTCGAAGGATTTTGCGGTGGACCTTGCCCGCCGGGGTCTTGGGCAGCTCGGTCACGAATTCGACCACGCGGGGAAATTCATGCTGGGCGAGTTTTTCGCGGGTGAAGGTCTGGAGTTCCTTCACCAGCGCGTCGCCGCCATCGACATTGGCGATGACGAACGCCTTGACCACCTGCCCCCGCTGCGGATCGGGCACGCCGATGACGGCACATTCCAGCACGGTTGGATGCTTGAGCAGGGTGTTTTCGATCTCCACCGCGCTCATCGTCCAGCCGGCCGAAATGATGACATCGTCGGCGCGGCCACGATGGTAGAAATAGCCGTCGGCGTCGATCTTCGCGCGATCCTTGGTGGTTTCCCACTTGTCGCGCCGCCACAGCATCAGTTCGCCAATTTCGCCGGGGTCGGATGGGGTGCCGTCGGGGCGCTGAACCTGCAGTTTTTGGCCCGGCACCGCCTTGCCCAGTGAACCGGGCTTGACGGTGAAATCGTCGGCACCGGGATAATTGACCAGCACCACGCCGATTTCGGTGGTGCCATACATGGAGCAGGCGGGAACCTTGAAATAGGTGTCGATAAAGTCGAGCGTTGCCGGGTCGATCGGCTCGCCGGTGTAGGACAGCTTCTTGAAATGGAAGCTGTAATCGCCTGCCTTGCCGCTATTCTTCATCATGCGATAATGGGTCGCGGCAGCCGACATGTTGGTGATGCCATAATCATCCAGCGCCTTCATCAGCCGCACCGGATCGAACCGGCCGGCAAAGGTGCCGGTCGTCACGCCCATGCCCAGCGGGGCCAGCGTGCCGTGCCACAATCCATGACCCCAGGCGGGCGAGGAGGGGCAGAAAAATTCGTCGCCCGGACGGATGCCAGTGCCGTAGAGCGCGGCAAACATCAATGTCACCAGTGCGCGGTGGCTGTGCTTGACGGCTTCGGGCAGTTCGCGGGTGGTGCCGGACGTATATTGGAACACGGCCAGGTCGTTCGCTTTGGTTTTCGGCGTGTAGGTCGCGGGGTATTTCTCAATCTCGTCGAGCAGGCCATCGTCGGCGACGACGACGCGTGGGCCGTTCATGCTGCGGGCAAGGTCCGCCTTTTCACTGTTGGTGATTAGGATCGTCGGCTTGCAGTCGTCGACCCGCAGGCGCAGCGCGTCAGGACCGAACAAAGTGAAGAGCGGCACCGAAATCGCACCGGTCTGCATCGCCCCGAACAGGCAGACATAGAAGGGCAAGGAGGGTTCCAGCATGAAGGCTATGCGTTCGCCGGGTTGAACGCCCTCTGCATCGAGCCAATGGGCAAAGCGCGCAGCGCCGGCCGAAATCGTGTCGAAGCTCAATATTTCGTCGCGGCCATCAGCGTGCGCGATCCGCACCGCTGCGCGGCCCGATCCATCGGCATGGCGGGTAATGCACTCATGCGCGATGTTCATCTCTTCGCGGTTGCCGTCGAACAGCTCCCACGGCGCATTGGACGTCGCATGGGCCTGCGCATCGGCATAGCTGCTATAGTCGGTGAGCTTCACCATCGCATATATCCATTCACTATATCGAACGAGCTTTTGGCCCGTCTCCACGGTGACTGGTGGATGTCACATCGACTCATCTGTTGTAAATGGTGAATGATGTTCGATATTTTGAATGACAGTCGATCGGCGGTGCGATAGGGATGGGGCATGAGCGATCCCCAGCCCCCTGCCCGCCCCCGGCCGCCCTCCACCGTGCGCAAGGTCGCCAACGCGGTGAAGGACAGCAAGGCGCCCGCCATCACCCGCGCCGCCGCGATCCTGCGGCTGCTGGGCAAGAGCGATCGACCGCTGGGTGTCCAGGCGATCGCCAAGGAATTGGGGCTGGTCCCCAGCACCTGCCTCTATGTGCTGCGCGCGCTGACGGAAGAGGAACTAGTATCCTTCGATCCCGACACCAAACGCTATGCGCTGGAGGCGGGCGTGCTGACGCTGGCGCGGCACTGGTTGCGGCGCGACCTGTTCAACGATCTGGCACAGCCCCATCTCGATCGACTGGCGGGGCGTTTCGGCCTGACCATGTTGGGTGTGCAGGCGGTGGGACTGGATCATATGATCGTCGTCGCCATGGCGCAGTCAGGCAGCGGGTTCCAGCTCAGCACGCAGGTCGGGAGTCGTTTTCCGGCGCTGATCAGTGCGACGGGGCGCTGCATCGCGGCGTTCGGTGATTATCCGGTGGCGGAGTTGAAGGCGCGGTTCGACCAGTTGCGCTGGGACGATCCGCCTGCGTTCGATGATTGGATGGAGCAGTTGCGCCGGACCCGCGAACAGGGATTTGCGGTCGATGAGGGGCAATATATTGCGGGCGCGACCGTGGTGTCCGCGCCGGTGTGGAAAGGCGCGGGAAGGCCGGTTCATGCGCTGGTCGCGATTGGCATCGGCGCGGCGCTGGGGCGGGAGATTGGCGCGTTGCAGGCGGCGCTCGTGGAGGCGGCGGATGCTCTGTCGGGGCAGCTAGGCGGCGGCGCTTAGCAGAAAATCCGTTCGCTTCGAGCGTATTCGAGAAGCACCGCGCGCAGGTTTCTCGACGTAGTTTATCCTGAGCGCCTGCCGCAGGCGGGCAGTCGAAGGGCTCGAAGCGAAGAGGTTTATGTGGCGGGGCGTAGCGCCAGCACGCTGCCTTCGGCGTCGCCCGACAGATAGAGGGTGCCGTCCGGCCCGGCGGTGAGGCCGCAGAAATTGATCATCGGTCCGGCCATGTCGCCGATCGGTCCGAGATATTTGGGGGTGATGCCGACAGGGGCACCGACCGGCAGATGGGTTGCGATGGTGCGTTGCGCGCCGCTGGCGGGATCAAGTGCGATCAGCGATTTCGTCTGAGTGTCGACGACATAGAGGCTGCCGTTGCTGATCGTGATGCCTTCGGGGCGGCCAAGCCCTTCGGCGACCGTTTCAGGCTGGCTGCCCTGTTGCAGCCTGACGATGCGGCCCTTGCCCGCTTCGGCGACATAGGCGGTGTCGCCATTCACCGCGACGCCCATTGGCTGGTCAAGGCCGCTGGCGATTTCGCGCACCGCGCCATTGTCGGCGACATGCACCCGCCCGCTGCCCTGTTCGGCAAAGACGATCGCGCCGGCGGCGTTGACTGCGACGCCCATCAGCCGGTCATGGCCGTGGCTGATGAACTCGCTGGCCCCCTCCCCCGGTCGATAGCGCGCGAGGCTGCCGGTGCCGGTGGTGACGATCCATTCGCCCAGGCGCGCCCCCGGTGCCACGCCGCGCATATAGCCGGGGCAGCCGGGATAGAAGATCATGCCCGCCAGTTGGGGGGCGTCGCCGGGGCGCAGCGTGTAGCCGAAGGTGCCATCGGCGACGAAGATCGTCCCATCCCCGTCCACCGCCAAGCCAAGCGGCCATTGCAGTGCGCGCGGGACGACGGAGCGGACCTTGCCGTCGCCCAGCAACTCTGTGATCTCGCCGGGGATGCTGGACACGAAGATGCGGTCGCCGATGAAGCTGACATTGTCGAGACCGGGACCTAGGTCTGCCAGCACTTCGCGGGTGCCGCTGACCGGGTCGATGCGCAGTACCTGACCGCTGGCGACCTGGGTGGTGACGATCCGCCCCTTGCTGTCGAACTTGACCGAATCCGGCACGCCCAGATCGCCAGCGACGACTTCGGGCGCACCGCCGTTGAGGTCCACGCGCCAGATTTCATTCGCGCCCATGACGGGAAAATAGAGCTTGCCGTCCGGGCCGACCTGAAAGGCGTTGGCCATGGGGATATTGTCGAGGATGAGGCGTGGTGCGCCGCCGTCGAACGGCAATTCCATGATCCGCGCACCCATGCGACATTCGCCCGCGATCAACCGGCCCTGATGCCAGGTGATCGGGTTGGCGACGGGCATGTCGCCATGGATGATACGCGCCTGCCCACCAGGCGTCAGCATCGACACGCGGCCTTCGGTGATTTCGGTGAGGTAGAGATTGCCTGCCTCATCGAACACCAGATCGTCTGGCGCGACGATATCGCCGCCCATCGGGCTGATGGTCGAGATGGTGCCACTGTCGACGTCGATTGCGCTGACCTGGCTGCCGCCGACCTGCGCGACATAGAGGCGGCCATCCGCGCCGGTGGCGAGACCGTTCGCGCCATAGAGGCGGCTGGGCGGGGTGAGCCGTTCGAGGCTCCACCCCTCCCCTGCCGTCATACCGCTACGCGCGATCCGGCCGTTCATGTCAGGCGTAACCCAGCATGGATTTGACTTCGAGATATTCGTGGAAGCCAAATTCGCCCCATTCGCGCCCGTTGCCGCTGCGCTTGTAGCCGCCAAAGGGCGCGTGGAAATCAAAGCCGCCATTCATGCTGACCCAGCCGGTGCGCAGGCGACGGGCGACCGCGTGGACCTGCGCGGTATCGAGGCCGTTGACATAGCCGGCGAGGCCAAATGGGCTGTCATTGGCGATGGCGACCGCATCGTCGATGTCATCATAGGGAATGATGACCAGCACCGGGCCGAAAATCTCTTCGCGCGCGATGACCATGTCGTTGGTGCCAAGGAACACGGTCGGGCGGACGAACCAGCCCCGCTCGATGCCGTCGGGGCGACCGGGACCGCCCGCAATCAGGGTCGCGCCTTCGGCCACACCCTTGGCGATATAGTCCTGAATGATGTTGTACTGCGCCTTGGACACGACCGGACCCATGGCGACATCGCCTGCCGGATCGCCGACGGTGACGGCGTCGGCCGCAGCCTTCGCCGCTGCGAGGGCTTCGTCGAGACGCCCGGCGGGAACGAGCAGGCGCGATCCGGCGCTGCAGGTCTGGCCGCTATTGCCCATCATGCCCGCGGTTGCGCCAGTAACGTTGTCCGCCAGCGCCGCGTCGTCGAGTACGATGAACGCGCTTTTGCCGCCCAGTTCCAGGCCGACGCGCTTGACCGTGGTGGCAGCATCCTTCTGGATTTGCACGCCGACCGGTTCGGAGCCGGTGAAGCTCACCATATCGACATCTGCATGGGTCGAGAGCGCCGTGCCGATGACGCTGCCCTGGCCCTGGATCATGTTGAACACGCCGGCGGGAACGCCCGCCGCGTCGATGATTTCGGCGAGAATCTGGGCGGAGAAGGGGGCGAGCTGTGGCGGTTTGAGGATCATGGTGCAGCCGGTGGCGAGCGCGGGAAAGACCTTTACGCAGGTCTGGTTCATCGGCCAGTTCCATGGCGTAATGAGGGCGCAGACGCCGATCGGTTCGCGACGGATCATGGTCGCGCCGCGCAGTTCCTCAAACGCGAAATGTTCCAGCAGTTCGATGGCGGTCTGGAGATGGCCTGCGCCAAGCCCGACATGGAAACCGTTGGCCAGGCCCGATGGCGCGCCCATTTCCTCCCGGATGGCTGCGCCCAGATCAGGCAGGCGGCGCTGATATTCGGCCTGGATCGCGCGGAGCAGGTCAAGCCGCTGTTCCCGCGTCGTTTCCGACCAGGCGGGGAAGGCGCGGCGGGCGGCGGCGACGGCCTTGTCCACGTCCGCTGTCGAACCCAGCGCGATGTGGCCTGCAACCTGCTCGGTCGCCGGGTTGATGACCTCGGCGGTTTTGGGTTCGACCGGATCGACCCACTGGCCGTCAATGTAGAATTGCAGATGGTCGCGCATGGATTGGCCTCCTCTGGAGTAGTCGAGGGGTGTCTCGACAATGATAGCGAGACACCCCTCCGTCTGCGCTACGCGCAGCCACCTCCCCTTGCAGGGGAGGATGTTTTACTGCGTGCCTTCGGCGTACCAGGTACGGAATTCGGCATATTTGGGCATTTCTTCCGAATTCGCCTTGGGGTCGATCACGACATGGACCACCCCCACCTTGCCGCTGGCATAAGCGCGTTCGATGGCGGGTTTGATGTCCTCCGCGCGGGTCACATATTCGCCGTGGCAGCCAAAGCCTTCGCCAATCTTGTCGAACCGGACATCCTTGCTCCAGTGGGTGCCGGTTTCTTCGGTGCCAGGGCCAAAGGTGCGCTTGTACACGCCGACTTCCAGACCCCATTGATTGTCGACACCAATGACGCAGACCAAAGGCAGCTTGGTGCGTGCGGCGACTTCCAGTTCGGCGATGTGGAACATGAAGCTGCTGTCCGACGTCAGCAACATGCCGGGACGGCTGACCCCGGTCGCTGCCCGATCCGCCAGCATCGCGCCGGTGGCATAGGGGATGCCGGTGCCGATATGCCCGAAATTCTGGTTCCAGATGACGTCGTTGGGCTTGCACTGCGAATAGGTCCACTGGAACACCACGCCCGCGCCGCCATCGCGGATCAGGATGCCGTCCTTGGGGAAGGCTTGGGTCGCTTCCACCGCCAGCCGCGCCGGGTGGATGGCGACGTCGCCGCTGCCGTCGCTCTTGGTCAGCGATTCCGCCGCCAGTTCGTCCAGCTCGGCCTGACCGTCCCGCATGAAAGCTTCCAGCATCGGGGCGGGTGCGCGCGGCGTGTCCTTCAATGCTGCGACCAGTTGCGGCACGACGCCGCGCAGATCGCCGACCAGCGGCACGTCGATCGGGCGGTTGACGCCGATCGCCGACGGATCCTGCTCGACATAGATCCACTTACGGATCGCTTCATTCTTCATCCAGTAGCGCCATTTGCCGAAATGGACCGGCTCGCCCAGTTCGGTGCCGAGCGCCAAGACGAGATCGGATTCCGTTACCGCCTCGATCGACGCCTTGGAGAATACATATTGGAAGGTGCGATCTTCCAGCCCCTTGATGTAGCTGGTGCCGCCAGACGTCTGGATGACGGGGCAGTTCATGAGGTCCGCCAGTTCCTTGACCGCCGCGCCGGAGCGCGAGGTGTGGACGCCATGGCCGACCAGCAGGATCGGGTTCTTCGCCGCACGGATCAGGTCAGCAGCTTCCTTCACCCGGTCGATGTCCGCCCCCTGATTGACCAGGCGATAGCGTGCCGGCACCAGCGGCGCGGGCAGGTCCAGTTCTTCCAGGATGATGTGGCTGGGATATTCGATATAGACCGGGCCGGGCGTGCCGCCCATCGCCTTGCGGATGCCTTCGCGGATCACCTCGTCGGTCTGGTCAGCATATTCGATCGATGCGGCATATTTCACCGAATTTTCAAACAGCGGCATTTGCTTCACGAACTGGATGCGGCCACGGCGGACGCGCTGTTCGGTGACGCGGGCGCGCTGGCCCGACAGGAAGATGACCGGCGAATGTTCGACCAGCGCGCACTGGATGGCGGGCGCCATATTGGCGATGCCCGGCCCCAGCGTACCGATGGCAACGGCGGGCTTGCCGGTGATGCGCGAGGCGGCTTCGGCCATGAAGCCGGCGGCAGCTTCATGGTGCGGGGCCACCACGGTCCAGCCGCGCCGTTCCGCTTCCAGGAACATATGGACGAAATTCGGGTCGGGAATACCGAACAGCGTATTGATGCCTTCGGCTTCGAACAGGTCGAGGACGCGCTTGTAAACCGGGGTGCCCGGCTTGCCCGATGCGGTCACAGCGGCAGCGGCGGGCTTGGGATCGTCATAGCTCATTTCAGGTGCCTCGGTGCGCCCGTACCCATGTACGCGGCTAGGTTGCGGTGAAAATTGGTGATCTTGCGTTCCTGATGCGGATTGGGCAGCGGCCCGCGGAAACCGCGCGACTTCATCCCCTTCTGCACCCATTCCATGTTGGAAAAATCCTGCGCCAAGACAGCGCCCCAGCCTTCGGCGGTCGCGGGCGCATTGTCCCATTGCGTCTGCGGTTCTTCCCCTTCAGGGAAACGCTCGATCGCGTAGGATTCAAAAATGCACATATTGGGATCGTCGCCATAGGGGCGCGTGCGATAGCAAAGCGCGAAGGTGATCCCGTGCAGCACCGACATGTTGGGAAAGATGTTCCAGGCAAGGCCCGCTTCCGACATGATTTCGGGCGGAATTTCCGGCCAGATGACGCCGCGCGCCGCATCGTCAGCCTTGGCCGACTTCATCCAGTGGGCGATGACATCGGCAGGCGGCGTGCCTTCGGGCAGTTCGTCGACCAGGCGGCTGGCGGCATTGACCAGCGTCTCGGTAGAGGCCGCATAGTTGAGCGTTTCGTAATTTTCGCGGATCAGTTCGTAAGTCGAGCGGCGCGGATCGTCGCCCTTGCCCGCGCGAGTCACGCTGCTGCTCTGGCTCATGCTGAAGGCCGGGTCGCGCTGGTCGAAGCCGCTGACGCCGTGCAGGCCATAGGCGGCGCTATAGGCGTAATAGTCACCATAAGCGAGCAGCTGGCTATGGGTGCCAGCGACATGATAGGGTTCCATGAACGCTTCGAGCGCGGTCTTCCAGTTGGCCGGATAGACGACCCATTTGCGCCATTTGTAGCGCATCTTGTCCAGTTCGAAATGCGACAATATGCGCCCGGCATCGCCCAGAAATGCGTCCAGCGGCTCTGCATCCATATCCATATGGACCCAGACCCAGCCGCCCCATGTGTCGACCTTGACCTCCGACAAATGGGTGCAGTCGGGCGTCAATGCGCCCTGCCAGTCCTGCGGATCGAGAATATAGGTGTTGTCGCCTTCGATATCGAAGGTCCAGCCGTGGAAGCCGCAGATGAAATTCCTGCGTCCGTTGCCGCGCACCGAATGGACGGTGTCAGGCGTATTGACCAGCTGACGGCCGCGATGCGGGCAGACGTTGAAATAGGCCTTCAGCCGGTCTGGCGCGGTGCGCACGATGATGATCGAATCGTCGCAGATATTATAGGTAAGCCAGTCGCCGACGTTCGGTAATTCTTCGACCCGGCACGCCATCTGCCAGACCTTTGGCCACAGATATTCCTTCTCCGCCGCCGCATAGTCCTTCGACAGGAACCCCTCGGTCGGATAGGTCAGTGGCTTGGTCAGATCGTCCACATCGATGTTGGTCGGGCTATTCATGCCATCCTCTCGCATCCTGATCCCGCGCGTCCGAATATCGCGACAGACAGGCTTGACCCAAGTGAAAGCGGGACGCGCGGTGACATCATCCCCCCGGCGATCATGACCGCAACTCCATGCCCGCCAGATCGCCCTTTGCGCGCCACTCCTCCAGCAAGGTCTGGAACGCAGCCCAGCCCGGCCCGTAGCTGCGGAACAGCGCCCAGGGGGCTTTTACCTGTCCTTCATTGGTGAAGTAGCTGGGGGTGCATTCGATCTGGAAAGCGGAGGTGTCATATTCCACCTCGTGAAAATGCTGGACATAGGCGTCCTGCGCTTCCCTGCTGGTTTCGACCGAGCTTGCGCCCTTTTCCATCGTCGCATGGATGATGTGGGCGATATGCTGCGCCTGCCGCCCGAACTGTTCGGTGACGCTGGCATTGAGGCCGCCCTGAATATAGCCGATGAAGAACTGGTTGGGGAAACCATGGGTCATGGTGCCGTGCAGGGTCAGCGGACCATCAGCCCAATGATCGTAGATGGACAGGCCGCCCCGCCCCTCCACCACGTCGATGCCCCAGCGCCGCTTGAGGTCGCTGGTGACTTCAAAACCGCTGGCGAAGATCATCGCATCGACTTCATATTCGACGCCGTTCGACACGAAGCCCTTTTCCGTCATCCGTTCCAGCCCGCGCGAATCCGCGACGTCGATCAGCTTCACATTGGGCTGGTTGAAGGCCGCGTAAAAATCGTTGCTGGACAGCGGGCGCTTGCACAGGAAACGATACCAAGGCTTGAGCGAGGCGGCGGTCGCCTCGTCCTTCACCATCTCATCGACGCGCGCGCGCAGCCGTTCCATGACGCGATAATCCACCACTTCGCGCCGGGCCATAAATTCTTCAGGCGAGAGTTGCGGCCAGCCTTCGGCTTCCAGCTCGGCGTGGAGGTTGCGCGCGATTTCGGTCCAGATGTCGCAGATCAGATCCTGTTCGCCGGGCATGAAAAATTCCATCGCGGCGCGGTGGAAATTGGCCTGCCGCTCCGCCTGCCAGCCCGGTTGCAGCGATTCCGCCCAGTCGGGATCGGTCGGCGGATTGGGCCGTTCGTCCACGGTCGAAGGCGTGCGCTGGATGACGTAGAGTTGCTCGGCGTAGCGGGCGAGATGCGGCACCGCCTGGATCGCGGTGGCACCCGTGCCAAGGATGGCGACGCGCTTGTCGCCCAGCCTGTCCAGCACAGGATTTTCGTAACTGCCGCCAGTATAGCCATAGTCCCAGCGGGCGGTGTGGAAAATCTTGCCCTTATACTGGTTGATCCCTTCGATCCCCGGCAGCTTGGGCATGTTGAGGACGCCGCAGCCCATGATGACGAAGCGGGCGCGGAATTCGTCGCCCCGGCTGGTGGCGACGCGCCAGCGCTGAATGCCCTCATCCCATTTCAGCGCGGTGATGAGGGTGTGGAACAGGGCGCGGTCGTGAAAGCCGAATGTCTGCGCGATCTGCTTGATATAACCCTGAATTTCCGCGCCATCGGCGAATTTCTTGGACGGCATGAAGCCGGTTTCTTCGAGCAGCGGCAGATAGCAATAGGCGTCATTATCGCACTGGATGCCGGGATAGCGGTTCCAGTACCAGACCCCGCCAAAGTCGCCGGCATGGTCGATATTGCGGAAATTGGTGACGCCCTGTTTGGTCAGATGATAGCTCGCCAGCACGCCGGCAAAGCCCGCGCCCAGCACCAGCACGTCCAGTTCCTCGACGATCCGATCGCGCGGAACGACGGGCTGATGGGGATCCTCGTCATAGCTGTGGGTCGTGTCGTCGGTCGTGGGCTGATATTGCCCCTGCCCGTCGCCGCGCAGCCGCTTGTCGCGCTCCTCGCGATATTTTTCGCGCAGCGCAGGGATATCGAATGTATCGGGCGCTGGCGTCCGCGTGGGCTTGCAACTCATATCCGCTCCATGGATTCGATCGTTGCCGGGAGTTAATCAACACTACTGTTCATTTGCAACGCAGAGCGCCCGGTTAGCGCTGTGGCGATCTTTTCGCGCCGCCCCTGTTTTGCCCGCCTCGCCTCGCGCTAGAACCGCGACCGACAAGAGAATGAGAGGACAGAGCATGGCGCAACCGCTAATGAGTTTTGAGGGGCGCACGATCATCGTCACCGGCGCCGCCGGCGGCGGCATCGGCACCGCGACGACCAGGATGCTGGCGCAGGCGGGTGCCACCGTGATCGCCGCCGGACGGACGCAGGCCAAGTTCGACGCGCATATCGCGCCGCTGATTGCGGAAGGGTTGGCGATTGTGCCGGTGATTGCCGACGTTGGCACGGACGAGGGTGTGTCGAAGGTGATGGAGGCGGCGCTGGCCGCGCCCGGCACCCTCTATGGCTTGGCCAATGTCGCAGGCGGGGCCGCGCCGCAGACCTGGATGCGGGCGGAACGGGTGACGCGGGCGGACTGGCGCGCGCTGTTCGAGCAAAATCTGGAAACGATGTTCTTCATGAGCCAGGCGGTGGCGCGGGAGCTGCGCGCGCGGGGCAATCCGGGCGCGATCGTTGGCGTGTCCTCGATCAGCGGGCTGAACACGGCCCCCTATCATATCGCCTATGGCACGGCGAAGGCGGCGATCGTTGCAGCGACGCGCACGCTGGCGACCGAGTTGGCGCTCGACAATATTCGCGTCAACACGGTGGCCCCCGGCACCACGATCACGCCGGGATCGGGTGCCTATATTGACGAGGATGTCGCCCGCGATCAGGCCGCCATCGCCATGGGCCGCCGCGCCCAGCCGGAGGAGCAGGCCGGGGCCATCGCTTTCCTGCTGTCCGACCTGTCGAGCTATATCACCGGGCAGACCATCCTTGTCGATGGCGGGCTGAACCTGAAATGGACCCATTTGGGGGCGGACAATACGTCGCTGTTCCTGAAGAATGAGGATTTCCGCGCGGCGATAAAGGCGTAAAGCCAGTGCCATGAGCGCGATCGAACGACTGACCCTGCGCGGCGCAGGCCTGGACCTGGCTGCCGATGCGACCGGCCCTGTGGACGGGCAACCTTTATTGTTTCTGCATGGCAGCGGGCAGACGCGGCAAAGTTGGGGCAAGGCGCTGGTGGAGGCCGCGCGGCATGGTTTTCGCGCGATCAGCCTGGATTTGCGCGGCCATGGCGACAGCGATTGGTCGCCGGACGGGCGCTATGATCTCGACCTGTTTGCCGACGATCTGCGCGCCGTGCTGACGCAGTTGGAGCGACCGCCGGTGGTGGTGGGCGCGTCGCTGGGCGGCATCGTCGGGATGATGGTGGCGGCGGCGGACCCGACTGCACTGCGCGCGCTGGTGCTGGTGGACATTACCGCCCATGTCGACATGGAAGGCGCGAACGAGGTGATAGCTTTCATGAGCGCGGGTGCGGACGGCTTCGCCTCGATTGAGGAGGCAGCGGACGCCGTGTCCGCCTATCTCCCCCATCGCGACAAGCCGCGCAGCAGCAAGGGGCTGGCCAAGAATCTGCGCCAGCGGGGTGATCGCTGGTACTGGCATTGGGACCCGGCCTTCATGTCGATGGGCGCGGACGTGAAGCAACATGCCGAGGGACCAACCGTGATGGAAAGCGCGGCGCGTGGCCTGACCATCCCCACACTGCTGATCCGGGGCGGGCGCAGCCGTATCGTCACCGAAGAAGGCGCGCGGGCCTTCATGGAAATGGTGCCGCACGCCGACTATGTCCATATCGACGGCGCCCACCATATGGTGGCGGGCGACGCCAATGATGCATTCAACGACGCGGTGTTCGCCTTTGCAGACCGGCAGGCGGGGTAAGCATTACACCCGCCCCGTTACCGGGATCAGCGCGCCTGTGATCGGCGTGGCGTCTGCCGACAGCAGAAAAGCCACCACGCCCGCAAGCTGCGCGGGCGACACCCATTTCGCATAATCCGCGTCCGGCATGTCGGCGCGGTTGGCGGGCGTGTCGAGGATGCTCGGCAAGATGGCGTTCACGCGCACGCCTTCGTCCTTCAGTTCCTCGGCCAGGGCCTCGGTCAGGCGCGCGACGCCGGACTTGGATGCGGCATAGGCACCCATCCCCGCCCCAGCCTTGACCGATGCCGCCGCGCCGATGTTGACGATCGCCCCCTGATTGGCGCGCAATAGCGGCAACAGCGCGCGGCTGGCGATCAGGGCGGTGCGGACGTTCATGGCATAGAGCCTGTCCCATGTCGCGACGCTGCCATCCGCCACGGTTTCCCAAGCGAAACCGCCCGCGATATTGACCAGCCCGTCGAGCCGTCCAAGCTCGCCTTCGATCCGCGCGGCCGCTGTGGTCATAGCCGCCTCATCGGTCAGGTCCACGCCGCCGAGCGCCAATGCAACGCCATCGGGCGCTACATCGCCGAGGTCGATACCGACCACGCTCCACCCCGCAGCGCTCAATATCTCGACCGCCTTGCGTCCCAATGCACCCGCCGCGCCCGTAACCGCTACTATGCCTGCCATCGCCCTACCCTTCTCTGATCCCGCCTAGATGCCCGCCATGCACATATATTTGATCTCGACATAATCCTCGATACCATGGCGCGATCCTTCGCGGCCCATGCCCGATTGCTTGATGCCGCCAAACGGCGCGACCTCGGTCGAGATCAGCCCGGTGTTGATGCCGACCATGCCAACCTCCAGTGCCTCCCCTACCCGCCAGGCGCGCGCCAGATCGCGCGTGTAGAAATAGCCGGCCAGCCCAACCTCAGTATCATTGGCCATCGCGATCACCTCTTCCTCCGTATCGAAGGTGAAGAGCGCGGCGAGCGGGCCGAATGTTTCTTCGCTGGCCAGCGCCATCGCGGGGGTGCAGCCTGCAATGATGGTCGGTTCGTAGAAGCTGTGGCCCAGCGCATGGCGACGCCCGCCGCTGACCAGCCGCGCGCCTTTGTTCAGGGCGTCGGCGACATGCTCCTCGACCTTCTCGACGGCCTTGTCATCGATCAGCGGTCCCTGGGTGACACCCGCATCGGTGCCAGGTCCCACTTTAAGCTTTGCGACGGCTTCGGTCAGTTTCTGTTCGAAAGCCGGGGCTATTTCGCGCTGGACGAAGATGCGGTTGACGCACACACAGGTCTGGCCGCTGTTGCGATATTTGGACGCTATTGCCCCTTCGACTGCGGCATCGAGATCGGCGTCGGCAAAGACGATGAAGGGCGCATTGCCGCCCAGTTCCATCGACAATTTCTTCATGGTCGGCGCGCACTGCGCCATCAATGTGCGGCCGACCTCGGTCGATCCCGTGAAGCTCAGTTTGCGCACCAGCGGATTGGCGGTGAGTTCGCCGCCGATAATGCGTGACGATCCCGTAACGACATTGAACACCCCCGCCGGCACCCCTGCCCGCTCCGCCAGCACGGCCAGCGCAAGCGCGGTCAGCGGGGTTTGGGTCGCAGGTTTCAGCACCATGGTGCAGCCCGCCGCCAGCGCCGGGGCGGCCTTGCGCGTGATCATCGCGGCGGGGAAGTTCCAGGGGGTGATCGCGGCGACGACGCCGACCGGCTGTTTGATGACGACGATGCGGCTGTCGGCGCGGTGGGACGGGATGATCTCGCCATAGACGCGCTTGGTTTCTTCCGCGAACCATTCGACGAAGCTGGCGGCATAGGCGATCTCGCCTTTGGCCTCGGCCAGCGCCTTGCCCTGTTCGCGGGTCAGGATCATGGCCAGGTCATCCTGATGCGCGATCAGCAGGTCGAACCAGCGGCGCAGGATACGTGCGCGCTCCGCCGCTGTTTTCGCCCGCCATGCCGGAAGCGCCGCATCGGCAGCGGCGATGGCAGCGTGGGTATCGCTCACGCCCAGATCGGGGATCGAGGCGATGGTCGCGCCGGTCGCCGGGTCGGTCACGGGAATGGTCGGCACCCCGGTCCAGGCGCCGTCGATCAGGCACTGGTCGCGGAGCAGCGATGGATCGGCAAGGGCGATGGTCATGATGTCAGCTTTCGGGCGGGTGGCAACATGGACGG
The DNA here is from genome assembly GCA_023266575.1 of Sphingobium sp. Taxonomy (GTDB): domain Bacteria; phylum Pseudomonadota; class Alphaproteobacteria; order Sphingomonadales; family Sphingomonadaceae; genus Sphingobium. Next base: position 115,550 of record JAHFPV010000004.1, on the reverse strand, counting down.
TGGTTTGGCCACCGCGTGGCTATGCGTCAACGCGGGCGATGAAGGATCGACCCAGCGATGGGCGGTCGGCCCACGAGAGGTGGCATAGGAGTGGACTTGCTATATAGAGTATATTGTTTAATCTAACTCATAAGGTCATTGTTTTATATAATTTATTCTATCCAATATATTTGGTGAAATTGCCGCTATGCAACCCGCTGATCCGCGCTTCGACCGCCGAAACAGGCTAATCCTTGCCTATGCCGAAGCGCAAGGGGCGCTGGAACGGCTGGAGGAGCGGCGCAGGCTCAGCCCGGTTCGCTATCCCTGGAGGATTCGCACGCTTATTGCGGAACGGCAAGCTCTGGCGCGGATCGACAATAGCCCTGTCAATGATCAGGATTTTACGATCGACGGCCGTGGTGCTGTCTCGACTTCTGCCTTTGATCTCAGTCATTGGCGGCAGGCCGTCGGCGCACCGATTACACTCGATGCACTACTTAATGACGGCTTGGCGGTGCTGCGCTGGCTTGGCGTGGTCCCGCCGATCGGGACTGATCCGGCTTCTGCCTTGCAGTCAGGGCGCGATATGGCGGACATTCTACTAGCTGTTGCTGCATGGCAGCGCGATGTCGCGGCACTCCCCCCCTCCCCGCCCCTGCTCCATGGCGCGCAACTGTTCCAGCTCTGGCGACGTCATGCGCCAATCGGGCAGGGCGATCTTGTCGCCAGCCTGCTGATCGGCGATCGTTGGGGTCCGGGGCGATGGACCGGCTCTGCTGGAGGATTGATCGCGCTGGGGCTGAACAGCGCTGGAACTGCATGGAAGCGGGCGACGGGCGACCGACTGGATTGGCTCTGGCTCGACGCGATCAGCATAGGCGCACGCACCCATCTCGATCTGGAAACGCGGTTGCGCGCCTATGCCTGGCGGGCGGCGCAGCATGTCGAGCGGCGGCGGCGGCCGGGTCGGTTGAAGGATGTGCTGCGTCTAGCCATGGCCCATCCACGCATATCGAGCGGCTCTGTGGCCAAGGCATTAGGTCTGACATCAGCGGGCGCGATCAAATTATTGACCATCGCAGTGGACGAAGGGTTGCTGATCGAGCAGTCCGGGCAGGCTAGCTACCGCAGTTATGCCTTGCCCGTCAGCATGACGCCATTCGTCCCACAGCGTCCGCATGGGCGGCCAGATTGGCTGATGGACGATTTTTGGTCTGATGAGCCGTAAAATGACGCCGCGCCAGAGCCTCTCTGAGCGCCATTTCGGGCGGACGGTGACCTGAGATATGCCGAGCGGCCAGATGCGCTCCAAGAGGCTCACAGGGCCATTTCTGCCATTTTCGTCTTTTGTTCGCGTTTTTGAAACTACGCACAAGCGATGTCGTTCGATTAGAGCGCACGAATCTGAAAACACGTTGAATTCAGTGTGCCGGACATAATGCGTCCATGGGCGAAGGAATTCTGCTGCCTTGTGGGCAAAGTCCGCTGGCACAATTTAACTAACAGCATTGTGCAAGTGTCGACTCGACGTGTTTTCAAAATCACTGATGCGGCGTGTTCATTTTCGGAACACCAATTCTGACGACGAGTATCGCGTTGTGCGAAAGGCAAGCATCTGCGGCGTTTGAGCGGGCTGGGTGCCTGTAGGCAAGAGCCATCAGACCGAAATGACACCGGCGCAACTGCTAAAACCTTTTCCAAAGCGCGATTCTAAAAACACGTTCATGTCACGCGTTCTGCATCAGCGCCGACCTATGATCACAGGCGATATTTATTGCGCCGGTGATGTTCCTTGACGAAGCCATAGAAGCGCTTGGAATAGTTGCGCGGCAATTCTGAGGGATTAGCCCCAAGAAATGCGTCGAAGCGGCGCAGCAGCTCGTTATAGTCCCAACCAGGGAAGTCGGCGCGAATGGCGGAATAAATTTCAGCGTCGATCATTCTGCTGGAGATCGTACGGGCAGCAGCATCGGATCGGCGCGCAGGTGGCGTTCCGATCACACGTCGCGGCGCGTCATCCGTGCTGACCCGCATTCCTTTGGACAGACTGGAAATCATACCCAGCGCCAGACGCGGATCGACCATATCCTGATCGTGCTGGGCCGGGGAGGGGAGGGCGGCCTGTCGCCTTGTTCTCGCCCGCTCACTCAGATGCCGCCGCATCACCATTTTCATCTTGGGGCGTGGGCCATCGCCGTCAATCACTTCCAGACTGATATCAGGCAGGTCATTGACGCGCGCAAGATCCAGCAGTTTGCGTTTGAAAACGGGATAGAGGCTCTCGCTGCCGCTCTTCTGGTGCAGCGTCTCGAAACCGATGGTAAAGCCTTCCGCGCCATTGCCTCCGGCATGTTTGCGCGAGGCGCGATAGAGCCATTTGCCCAAACCACTGGTAATCTCGAAATAGAGCGGTGAAATCGATAGCACGTTGCGCTTGTCCATCACCCCGTCAAAGAACCATTTGGACAAAGTGATTTCCATGCCCAACGACCGTTGAGTGCGTTCGTCGACCAGATGCGTATAGCTGTCGATCCAGGAGAAAGTTGTCTCGCGACTCTTGGCACTGGCGCGGATGTTGGTCTTGATCGTCGTCGCTTGAAGCCGGTCCAGCGCATTGACCAGCCGCTCATAGGCGCGGCCGCTCGTCCCCCAGCAGATGCGTTTGAGCAGATCGCCAGGTTGGAGCCGGATCACAGGCGACAGATCATTGGCCCCGCGTTCGCGCAATTCGTTGAGATGGGAGGCAAGGTAGATCATGATGTCCGCGTCCCAGATCGTCGCCATGCCATAGGCGGGATTGGGTGAGACATGGACGCTCACCGACTTGTCGGGACTGGTATAATCGATGGGCTTGATGCGCTTGCGCTTCGACAGGCTGAAGAAGGGGCGCTGCATCGTTTCCTGATAATCACGCAACGAAATGTCGCTGAAATCAGGCAGGGTGAAGAACATTTCGAACTGGACCTTGCGCTCTTTCAGCGCCGTCTTGAGTTCGCCCTCAATCTCCACCCTATCGGTCCCGTCCCGTATTCCCTCCAGGGGGAAAATTGCGATAACATTCTGAAATATAACAATAAAAGAAGATTTTTTAGCTTTTCATCCCTTGGCCCTAGCGCCGCCGTGCCCGCATGATCTTCGCCTGCTCGATCACCGGGCGGAGCGCCGCCAATATATCGTCGGTCGACAGGTCGGATGGCATCAGCGTCAGCGTCAAAAGTTTCTGCTGGTCCTTGTCGACCTGCCCAACCGTCGCGCCGTCCGCAGCTGCGATCGTCGCCTTCTGCACCCGGCCCTTGGTAGTTACAGCCTTGAGCAGGCGCGCCAGCACTTCCGAACCGGCTATGGGCGGTTCATCACCAGACCGGCGAAAGCTCTGTTCCGACGCGATCTGATCAGCCGCGGCCTCCAGCTTGGCGCGTGCGGTAGGATCACGCAGCAGGGGCAGGAGTTTCTCGGCATATTTGGCCTGAAGGTCCATCGGCGAGTGAAAGGCGCTGACCAGCAGGGGCGGGATTTCGGTGAGCGCAATATAGCGCGACAGCTGCGACTTGGAGATTTTGAGCCGCTCGGCCATGCGCAACTGAACGCCGCCATAGAAGCGATCGACCGCCGCCTTGTAGTTCGCCCCGCGTTCGAGATCGGAAATATCCTCCCGCTCGCGATTTTCGATATCGGCCAGGCGGAAGGCTGCTTCATCGTCCAGATCCTCGATGATCGCGATCAGTTCGATGTCGGGGTAATGATTAGCGTTGAGCCAGGCGATCGCCCAGTGCCGCCGCGTGCCGGTGACCAGTTCATAGGGCAGTTCGCCCTGCGGCGTGCGGCGCACCACGGCGGGGATGCGATTGCCGCCCTCGGCCAGGATAGAATCGATCAGGCTGCGCAGACGATTTTCATCGAGCAGCGAATAGTCGCGCGCATTGCCCGACCAGATCGAACATTCCGACGGCTTCAATCGGATCGTCGGGCGTTTGACGATCCGCGCCGCCTCACCAAAGGCTTCCAGCCGTTTGTTGGTGAAATTGGGGCGCGGAGCCGCAGGATTGGCATCGCTCGCCGGGACGGGCGCGGGGGCAGGATCGTTGAGCGAGGCGGCCAGTGCTTCGCTGATCAGGGACCGGCGGCTCATGCGGCAACACCCACGCTGGCGTCAGCGGTCAGGCTGGTCGATGGCCATTGCTGGCGGATCTGCTGCTCGACCTCGGCAAAGACCGCGTCTAGATTGTCGCGGCAGCGCGTATAGGTCTGGTGCGAGGCGGACGGTTTGGATTCATAGATGGAGCGGAACGCCTGGGTAGCGTTCTTGATTTCCTCCGACGCCAGGATCGGTTGCCCCAGCAGCAGCCCGGCATAGGTAGCCTGCATGATCCGCCACATATCATTCTCACCCGGCTTGCTGGGCGAGAAGGCGGAGCAGACCACTCGGATGAAGCCATAGTCCACCGGCGTGCCATTTTCTTCGAGAATCTCGATATTGTCCGCGATCGTGTCCATGAAATGGATGGTCGAGAGATAGTCGAGCTGACGCGCAGGCACCGGGATCAGCAGGCCGGTTGCCGCGGCCATGACGTTGAGACCCAGAAAGCCCATGGCTGGCGGCGGGTCGAGCAGGATGATGTCGAAATCCTTGGTCACGCTGGCAATGCCGATACGCAGCGCCTGCAAGCCTTCGCGCACGGCCTGTCCGCCTTCGCGAAGGGTCGCGGTCAGATCCCATTCGGCGTCCTGCAGCCCCAGGCTGGACGGCACGATCTTGATCGTCGGCCATGGCGTGTCGCGGATCGTTTGCGAAAAATCGCTGAAGGTGCTGCGGGGCGAGAGGAACGCACCCAGCGTCTGTTCGTCATCGATCAGCGTTTCGGGCTGGATGTCGAACATCGTTGTGGTGGAGGCCTGCGGGTCGCAGTCGATCACCAGCACGCTGTACCCGTGCAGGGCGAGATAGTCGGCCAGATGCTTGGTGATCGTGCTTTTGCCGACCCCGCCCTTGAAATTCTGCACTGCCAGCACGACCGCATCTTCGTCTGGCTGCTTGCCCACCTGTATGCCAAGCGCGGTGCGAATCTGTGTCAGATCCTCCAGCGTGTAGTAGCGGCGGCCGTTAGGCAGTTGCTTGGGCTGGGGCAGGCGGCCTTTGGCTTCCGCCTTGGCCAGCGCTTCGGGGGTCCGGCCGATCAGTTCGGCGGCGACTGTCGGGCCGAAAGTGATATCGAGCGTCTTGTGATTGTCCGGCCGGAACACGATCGTCTTGATATGATCGCGCATTTGCTGGCAGGCTGTGGTGACGTTACGCAGTGTGTTGACTGTAAACGACATGGTGCCTCGCATCGCCGAATCATGGGCAGTAAATTGGTTGGCGTTTAATGCGCCTATTTTGCCTCGAAAGTCAAACCAGCGGTGAGAGTCGTCGATAATACCGACTTGTTGCATTGCGATATCGCCAAACCATAACCTTGGTGTCGGGTCGCAGCGGATGGGTTTGGAGCGTCTTGATAGCCTATCAACCTCAACTCTGATGCTCTGATTGAGATGGATGGCCAACCTTGAGCCGTTTTGATCTGTCACGCCGCGCTGTCGGCTTAGAGATTTATTCTGGGATTAGCAGGGTTAGGGCTTGGTCCGCGCTGCTTTTCTCCGCCCATTTCCATGAGTCGGGCAGGGGTAGGCAAAACCGATCCCACGTCCGATCGGACCTGAAAACACGCTGGAGCGGTTCTGAAACCACGTCGGATGCGACGTGATAACACGCTGTGTTTCGGGCCTAATCATGCTCCATTGCGGGTATATGGGCAGGGCGATAATTGACCAAGGGGCGTTGATAGGACGGATCGCTTCTGTCGCGGGCCGACACGCCATTCGCGTCGATCCCCGGCCAGTCGGCAAAGGGCAGGGGGAGGGTGGGGACCAGCCCTGACCATTCGATGACATTACTGCGCAGCGCGATCTTCCACGCGCCGTTGCGTCGCTCCATCCGGTCGAGATAGCGCCCGCCCGCGATCCAGTTGCTGGCGTCGCGATTGCGGCCAACGAACAGATAATAGGTTTCGACATGCGCGGTGTCGCCGTCAATGTCGATCGTCTGGTTTAGGAGAATATGATGAGTGGCCTCCTGCCCGGTCTCATGCAGGCCCGTCGCCCAGTCATAGAGTGGCGCGGGTTCCCCGACAAATGGCCCGGCAGCGATGGTGGCGTCGGGGTGGAAGGCCGACAGGAACAGCGCTCGGTCGAACCGGTCCATGCCGCGGGCAAAGCGGGCGATGCAGTCGGCGATGTCTTGCCGGTCGAGCAGCGCGTCGAGGCGGGCGATACGATCAGTGTCCATGGCCGGACTCCTTGATGGGGCGCCAGATCGGCGATCCGCGTTCGGCCCGCAGCGACGGGATGATCTTCCCGTCGATATCGGCAATACCATAGTCCTGCGCGACCTCGGCGGTGATGAAGGTGCCGCCCGACCGCTCCATGATCGCTGGATCGACCGCCAGCGCAGCGATGACGAGGCCTGGAAATTCGGGCGAGCAGCCGACCAGCGGATTGGTGACGGTACGGCTCTTCATGGCAGGGTTGGCCGCCAGATTGCGGTTGGCCCGCTCGGTGAAGGTCAGCCCCTGCCACAGCGAGAGCGAGGCGACATTATGCGGTTCCAGTTCGATCGCCATGTCCCGCGCCATCCGGTCCACGGCCGATTTGCAGGTGCCGAACACCGTACCATAAGTATAGGTGACCCCGACATAGCCCGAAACCGCGACAATCAAGCCTGATCGCTGCGGCGTCATGATCTTTGCCGCGTGCCAGGCGGCGGTGAAGTTGGACCGCACCCCCACATCCACCATCTCCCAATTGGACAGCGGCTTTTCCCAGAAGGGCAGGGGGGTGGTCAGATCCTCCGGCAGTGCGAAGGCGTTGTTGACCAGAATATCGAGCCGACCCTGCTCCTGCGCCACGCGATCGAACAGTGCGGCGACTTGGGCGTCATCGCCATGATCGACTGCGACAGCGATGCCCTGGCCTCCGCGCGCATCGCATTGCGTCGCCGTCTCGCCGACCGTGCCGGGCAGAGCGTGATCGCCGTCTTTCACAGTGCGGCCCGTCACATAGACGGTCGCGCCCTGCTCCGCCAACGCGAGCGCAATGCCCTTGCCGATCCCCCGGCTTGCGCCGGTGACGACGGCCACCTTGCCTGTCAGCTGTCCCATCCCGTGCTACTCCTCATTATCTCGATCACGGCCCGCGAAGAAGGTTTCACTGACATCGCCCTGGGCGCGGCCGGTAAAGTCCGGACCGCTGAACGCCATGCCCATCAGCCCCTGCGACCAGTCGACCGCGGGGCCATCATCGCGGAACCAGTCATAGACCATGATGCGGCGAATGATCCGCCACTCGTCCGCGCGCCGTTCCATCTCATCCAGATAGCGACCGCCCAGCCACACATCACGAGCGCCTTCGCCCGCATCGATGCGGTGATAGGCGCTGACCTGGGTTTCGACCCGCGCGCTGTCGCCCTCCAAAACGACATGGCTTTGTCCCAATATATGCTGAGTCACTGCGATGGCATCCGACCCCGGCACCACCCAGGCGAGATAGGCGGCAAAATCGCCCGCGAATATGCCATAGTCCGTCGTCGCATCCGGCCAGAAGCTGGCACTGATCAAGGCTGCGTCGCGCCGGTCCTCACCCCGCGCCAGCCGCGCCAGACAGTCGCTGATCTGCTGCCGGTCGTGCGAAAACCGCCACGCCGCCGCATCGTCGGGCATTTCCATCCTCTCCTTCGTTCCCGCGATTATCGCGCGTCGGCGTGGTGATTGGCTTGACGAATCTGGACAGGAGCGCATCATCACCGCGGCACCGCCGGAGGGGATCATCATGACCGAGAGGAGCGATCCGTTCGAGGCCGTCCATGCCCGCCTGTTGCGCTTCTACCCTGAATTGGTGCGCGATCTGGGGGGCGATCCTGTCCTGCTGTTGCATCAAGCCGGGCTTGATCCGGCGGACCCCAGCATCGGTTATCGTCAGTTGGTCCTGTTGCTGGAACATAGCGCTGGGGCGTTGGACCGTCCCGATTTCGGCCTGCGCCTGGCCCTGCGTCAACGCGGCGGCGCGATGTTCGGGCCGCTGGGGCAGGCGATGCGCAACTCGACGACGCTGGGCGATGCGCTCGATTATGCCAGCCGCCACAGCTATGCCCACAGCCTGGCCGCGCGGCTCTGGCTACGCCGTTTCCCGTCAGTCCGTCATGTGTTTGTCGGCCATGACATCTTGCTAGACGCCATGCCCGACCGGGCGCAGGCGATGGAGCAGATATTGCTGCTGGGGCATTTGACCGCGATGGACCTGACGGGCAGTCGCGCCCGCGCGCGCCGGGTCCATTTCCGACATCAACCGCTCTCGCCGCTTCCCCTCTATCGCCGCCATTTCGGTTGTCCTGTGCATTTCGGCCAGAGCGAGGATGGCATCAGCTTCGCTGACCGGGACATGACCTGCCCGATTGTCGCGCCGGACGCCGATGCGCTGAGCGCCGTGACCGCCTATATCCGCACGCATTTCCCTGATCATCATCCCCCGTTGCACGCGCAGGTGCGCGGCCTGATCATGCAGGGGCTGGGCGTCGGCGATTGTTCCAATGCGCAGGTCGCCGTGCAGCTTGGCCTGCACCCGCGCACCCTGCATCGCCGGTTGCGCGCGGAAGGCACCGCCTTCCAGACGATCAAGGATGAGGTGCGGCGCGACATGCTGCTTTATTATCTGCGCCAGACCGATCTGGACGTCATGGTCATTTCGGAGAAGCTGGGCTTTGCCGAACAGTCGGTGCTGACCCGTAGTTGCCATTTATGGCTGGGTGCTGCGCCCACCGCGATCCGCGCGGCGGCACGCGGCTAAGCTTACACTGTCCAAATCCGTCAAGCAGCTGCCTTGGGGCCGCTGCTAGTCTCCATCGCAATTCCGCCGACCCGCCACGTCGCGACGGCAGACGCATGACAGGAGAGAGACATGACCAGCCCGACGCTCGATTGTTCGGATATCGACCAATATCTGGGCAAGCCGATCCAGCCTGCCCGCATGGTGGAGCCGATCGCCAATAGCGATATTCGCCGCTGGGTGCAGGGGATGCGCTACCCCAACCGGCTCCATTATGATGCAGGCTATGCCGCGCAAAGCCGCTGGGGCGGGCTGGTTGCGCCGCAAAGTTTCGCCGTCACCATGGATTGCGCCCATGGCTCCGCGCCCGCCTGCGTGGGCAGCATCCCCAACAGCCATTTGCTGTTCGGTGGCGACGAGTGGTGGTTTTATGGCCCCCGCATGAAGGGTGGCGACCGCATCTGGAACGAGCGAATTCCGTTCGACTACATGGTCAAGGACACCAAATTCGCTGGGCCTACCTGTTTCCAGCGCGGCGACAATTTCTACTATAATCATGACGGCGACCTGATCGCCAAACAGCGTTCCACCACGATCCGCTACAATCAGGCGGCGGGCAAGAATAATGCGCCGACCGATGGCTTTGACGATCCGGTCTGGACCGACGATGAGCTGGAAACGCTGGAAGTGCGCAAGATGGAATGGATCCAGATGCTGCACGATCTGGGCCATGACCGGCGCTGGTGGGATGATGTGGTGGTCGGCGCGGCCTTGCCGCAGCGGGTGATCGGTCCCCACTCGATCGTGTCCTTCACCACCGAATGGCGCGCCTATATGTTCACCCAATGGGGCGGCACCCATCGCCGCACCGATCTCGACATGGAAGCGCTGGGCTTCGTCAAGGAAATGGCGGGGCATGAAAATGACCCGGTGATGGAGGCGATCAATCCCGAATTTACCGACGGTGCCTATATCGGCCCGTCACGCGGGCATCTGTTCCCGCGCTGGGCACGCTTCATCGGGATGCCGCGCGGCTATGGCTATGGCGCGTCGATGGGGGCTTGGATCACGGACTATTTCGCGGGCTGGGCAGGCGAGTGGGGCATGGTGCGCCATTCCGCCTGCAACTATCGCGGTCCCGCCCTGACTGGCGACATCACGGTGACGAGCGGCTCCATCCTCGACAAATTTGTCGATGAGGAAGGGTGCCACATGGTGCAGGTGGAATGTCGGTTGATGAATCAGGTCGGCGTGACGCTGGCGACCGCCAAGGGCGAGGTGGAGTTGCCCAAAAAGCCCGCTTAACCAGGTAGCGGCAAATAGACGCTGGCGCGCAGGCCGCCTTTGGCCTGGCTTGCCAGTATGACATGGCCGCCATGGGCCTGCGCCGCTGACTGGACGATGGAGAGGCCAAGGCCCACCCCGCCGGTGCGCCGGTTGCGGGAGGGTTCGCCGCGGAAAAACGGTTCGAACGCGCGGGCCAAGTGGTCCTGGCTCATGCCGGGGCCATTATCGGCCACCTCGACCACTGCCATCATGCCCTGCGTTCGCACCGTGACGTGGGCGGCGTCGCCATATTTGACGGCATTGTCGATCAGGTTGGCGAACAGCCGCCGCAGCAGGATCATGTCGCCCTGGATGGTGATGGGCGCGACTTCGGCGATGGTGACCGGCTTGCCCATATCGGCAAAATCATCGACCAGCCCCTCGACCAGCAGGCCAAGGTCCAGCGGCTCCATCACGCGCGGGCGGCTTTCATTGTCGACAAAGTCCAGCGTGGTGCTGATGAGTTGCTCCATCTGACGAATTTCCTCCTGCGCGGCGGTGCGGATCGGGTCTGGCGCTGCGGCAAGGTGGAAGTGAAGGCGGGATAGAGGTGTCCGCAAGTCATGGGCGATTGCGCCGACCACCGATGTCCGTTCCTGCACGAACCGCGCGATACGTGCCTGCATGTCGTTGATCGACCGGGCCGCCATGCGGATTTCGGTCGGCCCTTCGACCGGGACCGGCGCTGCCTCATTGCCTGCCCCCATCCGTTCGGCCGCTGCGGCGAAGCTGCGGATCGGTCGGGTCAGCCGCGCGCTGAACCACATGCTGAGCGGGATGATGAAGAGCAGCCCGAACAACAGCGTATCCTGCCCGGTCAGGTTCCAGATCGTGCCGGGCGCGCGCGCTTCCCGCGTCACGATGCGCCATTGGCCCGATGGCTGCCGGGCCGCAGCGGTGAAGGTGCCGACGATGAATGGATCGACCTGTCCATCGCGTCCGTAGAGCGCGATTTCGCGGTTGAACTGGTCATATCGTTTCTGATCGCCGTCGTTCAGATACAGCAGGACATGAGCGGGCGGGAGCCGCAACCTGTCCGCCAGCATTCTGGCGAGCAGTCTTTCGCTGGGGTCGGTCATCGCGCGGGGAGCGCTTGTCTGTGTGCGAATGTGCAGTACCGGCGCGTCGCGCAAAATCGGCTGGCCGCGCATCAGGCGGGAAATTTCATAAATGGATACGGGCGTTTTTTCGGATGGGTGGATCAGGAACAGGATCGACAGGCTGAACAGCGTCAACGTGGCGATCACGCCAAATGCCATTGCCAGCATATGGGCGTGGATCGAGTTGGCCCATTGGCGCAGACGCATCATCATGCGCGTGTGACCATCGGCAGGAAAATATAGCCTTCGCTGCGCACCGTTCGGATGATTTCGCCATGGGCGCGGGTGCCCAGTTTCCGCCGCAACCGGCTGACCTGCGTGTCGATCGCGCGGTCAAAGGCATCGCTATCCTCGCCGCGCGCCAGTTCCAGTAGCTGGTCGCGGTTCAATATCTGCTGCGGCTTTTCGATGAAGGTCAGCAGCAGGCCAAATTCGCCCTCCGACAGGCCGATGATGATCCCGCCCGGATCGCGCAAGACCCGGCGCACCGGGTCCAGCCGCCAGCCGTCAAACTGATAATGGGCGGTCGCGTCGGCGTTGCCGCCCGCAACCGGTCGCCGCCGCCGTTCCAGCGCGCGGATGCGGGCGAGCAGTTCGCGCGGCGACACGGGCTTTGGCAGATAATCGTCGGCGCCGCCCTCCAGCCCTGTGATCCGGTCCGTCTCCGTCCCCAGCGCCGACACCATGATGATCCCGACATCGGCGGTGTCCGATAGCGTCCGGGCCAGCGACAGCCCGTCCTCGCCCGGCATCATCACGTCGAGGATGACGATATCGGCCGCCTGTCGCGCCAGCGCTGCGCGCATGGAGCGCCCATCCTCCGCCTCATCCACATCATAGCCCTGCGCGATCAGGAAATCGCGGATCAGCGTGCGGAGCGCCGGATCGTCATCGACGATCAGCAGCCGGGGGCGGGCGGGGGCTTCGACGTCCGACATGGCGGCTTTCCTCTCTTGGCTCCTCTTGTCGGTCTTTTCCGGTGGCGATTCAATTGTGGCGTGACAGCCATCGCAGGGACATTGACGCCCGCCTTTTCGTCCCTCTGTGTCAACGCAGACAAATTAGTCGGCACCCCATCTGCTAAAGCCTTGCGCATAGAGGCCGCTCGACCGGCCCGATGCAGGAGACAGGGTTATGCCGGATAGCGATGGGATGCTGACACGCCGGACCATATTGGGGCTGGTCGCTATCGCGCCATTGGCGATCGCTGCTCAGGCCCATGCGGCGTCCTGTGCCGATCCTGCCACCCTGTCCGCAGCGCAGAAGAGTATGCGCAAGTCGCTCGGCTTCAAATCCCCCGCGCCTGATCCTGCCAAACATTGCGCGACCTGCGCCTTCTTCACCGGCAAGGGCGCGGATTGCGGCCAATGCGCATTGCTGAGCGGCGGCATTGTTCCGGCCAATGGCGTGTGTGACAGCTGGGCGAAGAAGGGCTGATCGCGATGACGCGCGCGCCGCGCCAGTTCGTCTGGGACTTGCCCGTCCGCCTGTTCCACTGGGCGCTGGTCGTGCTGATCGGCTTTTCCTGGTGGAGCGCGGAAAATTACCGCATGGACTGGCATCGCCTGTCGGGGCAGGCGGTGTTGTTCCTCATCGCCTTCCGCCTGATCTGGGGCGTGGTTGGCTCCGACACGGCGCGTTTTGCCTATTTCTTGAAAGGCCCGCGCGCCATCCGCGCCTATCTGGCCGATAAGCAGGCACCTGCCAGCGTCGGCCATAACCCGCTGGGCGGCTGGAGCGTCGTCGCGATGCTGGCGATATTAGGCACGCAGGTGGTGAGCGGGCTGTTTGCGGTCGACATAGACGGCATCGAGTCCGGGCCGCTTTCCCACCTTGTCGATTTCGATCAGGGGCGGTTGGCCTCCGCCATCCACGGGGTCTGCTTCACCGTGCTGCAAGCGCTCATCGTGCTGCATGTGCTGGCGGTCCTGTTCTACCTCGTGGTGCGAAGGCGCAACCTGATCGGACCGATGGTGACAGGCAGCACCGCCGCCCAAGCGCCGATGGCGATGCGCCGGGCCGGACCATTGGCATTGCTCGTCGCGCTGTCGCTGTCGGCGGCACTCGCCTGGTGGCTCTTTGCCGAACCTGCGCTCTGAACCCAAGAAAGGATAGACCATGCGGAAATTCCTGATCGCAGCCGGTTTTGCAGCCCTGCTCACATCGCCGCTGATCGCTGCGCCCGGCGATATCGTCGCGACCCGGATCGCGGGCTTCCGCGAAGTCGGTGCGGCGTTCAAGAATATCAATGACGAGCTGAAATCGGGCAGTCCGCAGCTTTATGTAGTGCAGATTTCCGCGCGCCAGATTCGCGATTATGCGCGCCAGCATGTCGGCTGGTTCCCGGCGGGCAGCGGCCCGCGCCCCGGTGTAAAGACAGCGGCGAAGGCCGAAATCTGGAGCCAGGCACCCGCCTTCAAAAAGGCGCAGGACGGCTTCGTCGCGCAGGCCAATGCCTTTGCCGGCGTCGCAGGCAGCGGCGACGTGGCGAAAATGCGGATCGCGGCCAAGGCGCTGGGCGGCAGTTGCGCGACCTGCCACCGCAGCTTCCGGGTCGAGGACAAGCGCTGATGCGTCGCGCGCTTATCCTGCTGGCTTTCTTCCCCGCACCGCTCTGGGCGCAGGCGGCTGACCTCGACATTCCAGTTGCGGCGGCCGATCATTTTCCGCGCGGCATTTCGGTCAAGGCGCGCGTCTATACCGACCGGCGCGGCTTCACCCTTTATGGCATGGATATGCGTGCCGCGACCGGCCGAACCGGACAGCCCGCCCTTTATTGCAGCGGCGCTTGCCTGACCCAATGGGAGCCATTGTTGGCCCCACGCGGCGTGCCGATCTCCCCTGTCCCGCGCGCCTTTGGTGGACCGCGTCAGGAAGTGGCGGCGACGAAACCAGCGTCGGACAACCCCGACTGGACGGTGATGGAAGGACCGGCCGGGCCGCAATGGGTCTATAAGAAGGTCCATCTGGTGTTCACGCGAAAAGATGCTCGTCCCGGATCGACCGAGCATGACGGAGCGGACGGCTATTTGTGGAATAGCCTCAAATATCTGCCGCCGCCGCCCAAGCTGGTCGCGCCGCCCGATGTCACCGCGCGGCTGGTCGATGGTGCCTATATGCTGGCCGATGCGCAGGGCAACTGGCTGTTCAGGCCGAAATCCGCAGACTGCGCCGATCCCTGCGGCTGGAGTCCGCATTCCACCGGCATGGCGCGGCGGAGCGTGGGGCAATGGAGCGTCCGCCAGACCGCCGAATCCGCGCAATGGGTCTATCGCGGCAAGCCCGTCTATCGCGCCGCCCCGCGCCAGCCCGTGCCCGCCGACGGCGTGGCGTTGAACCCCTGATGAAGGAGAGCATCATGATCGCCTACAGGATCGCAGCCCTATGCACGGCAAGCTTCCTCGCCCCGATCGCGCAGGCACAGGCCTTGCCCGCGCCGCCCGCCAATGGCGAGCTAGGCTTTGTTTTCACCCATTTCGCGCCCGCTATCCATCAGGGCGCGCAGGACTGCCCGGACGGCCTCGCCGCCACGCTGCGAGAGAATTATCTCCAGACCCAGGCACCCGCAGAACGGCTGCGCCTGCTGGAAAAGCCGAACGAAGCGGAGCTGACCAAGCGATGGACCGGATACGCCTTCGGGCCGCAGGGGACCAATATCTGCACCCACCCGGCGTTGTTCGATCGCCCGCCCCAGCGCATTGTGCAGGGAAAGGTCGCGCAGGGACTGGATCTGGACGAAGGCGCGGACGCGGACGGTTGCGGCCATGAACCCTTCACGAGCCCCACGGGCCAGACCGGAGTGGACAACCAGACATGGCGCGCCATGGGCTGCGTGCGGACGTGGCGCGGGGTCGATGGCACCGGCGGCGACATTGTGCGCGGGCTGACCCAGTTTCTCGTCAGTGGCGAACATACACAGGTGCTTCTGCTGACCGGCGTGGACAGTTTGCAGGACGATCCCGACGTCAGCGTGATCTACGCCAATAGCGAGGATCGCGCAGTCGTCGATTCCAAGCAAAATTTCATGCGCGACGCCAGCTACACCGTCGTTGCCAATGCGCAGCATCGCAATGTGCTGAAAGGCCGCATCGTCGACGGCGTGTTGATGACCGATCCGGCCCAAATCCGCCTGCGCCAGACCTGGGGGCAGGGGTCCGAACGCGACATTCGCGGCAAGCGCACCGAATATGACATGACCAAGGCGCGCCTGCGTCTGACCTTCCAGCCGGACGGGTCGCTTAAAGGACTGGTCGGTGGTTACCAGCCAATCTGGGATATCATGGCCAGCGCCTCGATCGGCGGGGAAGGGGCGGCCACGACGGCGGGCTATGACTGCGCCGCCATGTATGCGGCGCTCAAGAAGCTGGCCGATGGCGATCGCGATCCGGCGACCGGCCAGTGCCGTCGTATCTCCAGCGCGATGGAGGCGGGGGCCATTCCCGCCTTCGTCAATGATACCCCGCCCGCGACCAAGGTGGCGCAACAATGATCCGTGCGCTCTCCCTCATTGTCGCGCTGGGTCTGACCGCCTGCTCGGCGGAAAAAGCGCCGCATAGTGCATCGGCTGAGCCTTCTTTTGCTCCGCTCAAGGAACCGCTCGGCCAGATCGTCACGATGCGCCGCCTGACCGAAGCGCAATATCGCAACAGCATCGCCGACATATTCGGCCCCGACATCCGCGTGGCGGGCCGGTTCGAGCCGATCGTGCGCCCGGTGCATGAACTGATCGCGACCGGCGCGGCATCCTCCACCATTTCGCCCGCAGGTCTTGAACAGTTTGATGCCATGGCCCGTGCGATCGCGGCGCAGATATTCGATGCCGACCATCGCGCCCAGTTCATGGATTGCGCGCCACGCGACGCGGCGGCTCCCGATCCCGATTGCGCCGCGCGCGTTTTGGTGCCGGTGGGCCGCTATCTCTTCCGTCGTCCGATGACGCAGGAGGAAGTCGCGGCCTATGTCATGATGGCAGGCAAGGCGACGGAATCGAGCGGCTCTTTCCACAAGGGGCTGGAACTGGGGCTGGCCGCCATGCTGGTGTCGCCGCATTTCCTCTATGTTGTGGAAAGCGCTGAACCCGACCCCGAAAGTCTCGGTGGCCTGCGGCTCGACAATCTGGCGCGCGCATCGCGGCTGAGCTTCCTGATGTGGAACACGACGCCCAATGAAGCGCTGCTGAAGGCGGCGGAGCAGGGCCAGCTGACCGACCCGGCGCAACTGGCGGCCATCGCCGGGCGCATGGTCCGCTCCCCCCGGCTGGAGGATGGCGTGCGCGCCTTCTTCGCCGACATGCTGTTGTTCGAGAAGTTCGACGAAATGGCCAAGGATCAGATCGTCTATCCCCGCTTCAACCCCGATGTCGCGTCGGCTTTGTCGGAACAGATGCTGCGGATGATCGTCGATCAATTGGTGACGCAGAAGGGCGATTATCGCGACCTGTTCACCACCCGCCGCACCTTCATCAACCGCGCGCTGGGGCCGCTCTATCAGGCGAAGGTCACATCGACGCAGGGCTGGGTGCCGTATGAATTTGCGCTGGGTGATGACCGGGCGGGTCTGTTGGGCCAGGCGGGGTTCCTGGCGCTCTACGCCCATTCGGGGCGCAGTTCGCCGACCCTGCGTGGCCGGGCGGTCCGTGAATTATTGCTGTGCCAACCCGTCCCCAACCCGCCCGGCAACGTCAATTTCACCGCGGTGCAGGACGTGACCAGCACCGCCATGCCGACCGCCAAGATGCGCCTGACCGCGCATAACAGCGACCCGGTCTGCGCCGCCTGCCACAGGATCACCGATCCGCTCGGCCTGCCGCTCGAAAAATTCGATGGCATCGGTGCCTTTCGCCCGCGCGAGAATGGCGCGCCGATCGACACGGCGGGCCTGTTCGAAGGGGTCGCGTTCCAGGGCAATGTCGGCCTGGGCAAGGCGCTCGCCGCCAGCAAGTCCACCACCGAATGTGTCGCAGGCCGCGCCTTCCAATATGCCACTGGCCGCGTGCCGGAGGATAACGGTGGATTGGCGGGCGGGATCGAGCAGGATTTTGCCAAGGATGGCTATCGCATTGCGTCGCTCTTCCTGCGCGTCGCCACCATGCCGCAGGCCTATCGCATCGCCGCTACGCCGCTCGCTGCACCCCAAATCGCCATGACCACCCGCACAGGAGTCCATCCATGAGCTTCACCCTGAACCGCCGCACCGCGTTGCGCGGCATGGTCAACGGCATGGCGGTCGCGGTCGGCCTGCCGCTGCTTGACGCATTTCTGGACGGTAATGGCGCAGCGATGGCCGCGACCGGCGCCCCGGTGCCGGTGCGCTTTGGCACCTGGTTCTGGGGTCTGGGGGTCAATCCGCCCCGCTGGTATCCCAGCAAGATCGGCGCGGACTATGACCTGAAGGAAGAACTGGCCGCGATTGCGCCGCTCAAGCACAAGATCAACATTCTTGGCGATTTCAGCCTGCCGCTGGATGGCAAGCCCAACCTGCCGCATATCAGCGGCGGCATCGGCATCCGCACCGGCATGGCGATTGCGTCCGACCGGGGACTGCCCGCGCCCTCCTTCGACGTGGCGATCGGTGACGTCATCGGCACCCGCACCCGCTTCCGTTCACTCGAACTGTCGGCGACGGGCGACCCGCGCAACTCGCTGTCGGGGCGCGGCAATGGCAATCTCAACCCGGCTGAAGTCTCCCCCGCCGCGCTCTACACCCGTATCTTCGGTCCCGATTTCCGCGATCCCAACAGTGCGACCTTCACCCCTGATCCAGCGCTGCTCGCCCGGCGCAGCGTGTTGTCGGGCGTCGCGGACCAGCGACAGGCGCTCAACGCGCGACTGGGCGCGGCGGATCGGCAGAAACTCGACCAATATTTCACGTCGGTGCGCCAGCTGGAAAAGCAGCTCGACGTGCAGCTGACCAAGCCCGAACCGATGCAAAGCTGCGTCGTGCCGCAATCCGTCGCCGACCGCCCGGTCAATGCGGAAATCGAAAATGTCATGGCCAATCATCAGGTGATGACCGACCTGCTGGTCATGGCGCTGGCGTGCGACAATGTCCGGGTGTTCAACATGAATTTCAACAATGGTGCATCGTCGCTGACCCGCATCGGCAGCACCATCACCCATCATCAGCTGACCCATGAGGAGGTGATGGACAATCGCCTGGGCTATCAGCCGGAGGTCACCTTCTACGTCAACAAATGCATGGAAGCCTGGACCTATTTCATCAAGGCGCTGGACGCGGTGCAGGAAGGGGACCGGACCCTGCTCGATAACACGCTCGTCTTTGCGCATAGCGAAACCGAATTCGCCAAATTCCACACCATCGACAATATCCCGATGATGACCGCCGGGTCGGCAGGCGGACGGATGAAAACCGGTCTGCACATTGCAGGCGAAGGCACACCGGTCAGCCGCGTCGGCCTGACATTGCAGCAGTTGATGGGTGTGCCGGTCGATACATGGGGGACCGACAGCATGGAAACCAACAAGCCGGTATCGGCGCTGATGGCGTGAATCAGCCCGCCGCGATCGCCTGGCGCAGCCGCTGCAACAGGCTGCGCCGGTGCCGCTCCGCTTCAAACCGGGCGAGTTCGGGATCGCGGCGGACGATGGCATCGATGATACCGCTGCGCCACTGCCGCCACGCCGCAAACCCCTCCGCGCCGTCGAAAATCGGTGCGATCGGCGCGCTGCGATAATAGCGCATACTGACGCGGGCGAGCAGCTCGATCAGTGGCCGGTCGACCATGCGGAACAGGATATCGTGCAGGTCATCCTCGAACAACAGCCGCGCGCCGCCATCCGCGCATTGATCCACCCGCTTGGCCAGCGTCGCCAGCGCCCGATGCAGCGCAGCGTCATCGCATGTGGCGGCGGCGGGCATCAGCTCGCAATCGAGCAGCGTCATCATCTCCAGCGCTTCATAGGCATCCGACCCGCGCACCCGCAAATAGGCCGCGACCGACCGTTCGAGCGCCGCGACATCGGGCCGCGTGCCGAAATAGCCCCCGCCCGGACCCCGGCGCACTTCCAGCAGCCCCTCATGTTCCAGCACGCGGGCGACCTGCTGCACCGTGGCGATGCCCACGCCCAGCAATTTGGCGATGTCGGGCAGCGCGCCAATCTGGGTCTGGGGCGGCTGCGCCAATATGATGTCGCGCAACTGCTCGGTCGCCTTGGCGGCCAGATGCCGTCGGTGCAGCGGTGCGTCATCGTCGGCTGTCGCCACGCTCATCCTTTCCTTGATCCCGCCTTGACCCGTAACCCGATGCCGCGCTCTTGGCCAGCTTCGCGCCGGTTTGGCGCGGGGGCGATTTTATCAGGGGAGCGGCAGGCAGCGGCCTTCGCTGGCGGAACGTTGCGCCGTTTCGATCACCGCCTGCACCGCAAGCGCGTCCTCCACCGGCGTGGGTAAAGGGCCGCCGGACCGGATCGCAGCGGCGACCTGCGCGTAGAAGCGTTCCTGGCACCCCAGCAGCGCCGGGCGCGTCGTCATCCCGCCCTGCCCATCATAGATTTCCAGCGGATCAGGATCGACGCCCCAGCCGCTATCGCCCGGTCGCAATCCTGCAACCAGCTGCGCTTCCTGCGGATCGAGCAACCGCTTGATCAACGTGCCGCTGGTGCCATGAACGATGAAGCGCGGGCTGCCGCCGGCCTCGGCCCCCGGCACGGTCAGGCTGGCGTGCAGCACCACCCGCATCTGCGGGTAGCGCAGCACGACATGCGCCCAGTCGTCCGATACCGCGCCGTCGCGCAGCGCAGCAAAGTCTGCGCTGACCGCATCAGGGCGTCCGAACAGCGCCAGTGCCTGATCCACCAGATGCGGTCCCAGATCGAGCCACAAGCCCGACCCCGGCGACCCATCCTCGCGCCAGCGGTCGCGTATCTCTGGCCGGAACCGGTCGAAATGCGATTCGAAATGGGTGACCCGCCCGACCACGCCCTCCTCGATCGCCGCGCGGATGCTGCGAAAATCGCTGTCGAACCGCCGGTTGTGGAACACCGCCAGCTGTTTGCCGCATTGGGCTGCCAGCGCCGCCAGATCCTGCGCTTCGGCCAGCGTCAACGCGAAGGGCTTATCCACGACGACATGCTTGCCCGCCCGCAGCGCTTCGGCAGCCAGCGGTGCATGGGTCGCACTGGGCGTCGCAATCACCACCAGATCGATGGCGGGATCGGCGAAAATCTCCGCGGCAGTCGCGACACAGCGGATGGCTGGATCAAGCGCGGCGACTTCATCGGCTTTGCTGGTGCTGATGCTGGTCAGCGCCATCGCCGGAACGGCACGCAGCAACGGCGTATGGAAGATACGGCCAGCGGGGCCATAGCCCACCAGCCCGACGCGGATCATATCAGGCACGCAATTTCCCCTCAACAATGGGTGCCAGCTTGCCCACGATGACCATGACCCCCTTGTCATTGGGGTGGATGCCGTCGGGCAGTTGCAGCGCCCGATTGCCGATCACCCCGTCGAGCATGAAGGGATAGAGCGCTGCGTCATATTTCTTCGCCAGCGCCGGGAAGATCGGGTTGAAGGCGGCGGCGTAGTCCGGCCCCATATTGGGCGACGCCAACATGCCGGTCAGCAGCACGGGGATGCCGCGCTTCTTGAGTTCAGCCAGGATCGCGTCGAGATTGTCCCGCGTCGCCTCCGGGCTTAGGCCACGCAGCATGTCGTTGCCGCCCAGCCCCACCAGTATCAGGTCAGGCTTGCGCGCCAGCCCGTCCAGCGTGAAGGCCAGGCGCGCCAGACCCGCCGCGCTGGTATCGCCCGACACGCCGGCATTGACGACCTGCGCCTTCATGCCCTTCGCGGCCAAAGCCAGCTCCAGCACCGGGGCCAGCCCCTTACCCTGATCCAGATTATAGCCCGCATAGAGGCTGTCGCCGAACGCCACGACCAGCTTGCCATCGGCCACCGGCGCAGCGGTTGGCTTGGAAGCCGACGTGCCGTCGGCGCTGTTGGCGACCGGGGGCGGGGGCGGTGCCTTGTCCGAACAGGCGCAAGCCAGTTGGACAAACAGCGCCAGCGCCCCATATTGCAAAAATCTGCCCGCCAAGGAGCGCTCCTTCTTCATGCACATGCCCATCGATCCGGCCACTATCGCGATCCGCGCGCACAATGTCACCCTCTCGCTTGGCACAAGCGATGCGCCCGTCGAGATTTTGAAGGGCGTTGATCTTACCCTGCTGCGCGGCGAAAGCATCGCCATATTGGGCGCTTCAGGTTCGGGCAAAAGCTCGTTGATGGCGGTCTTGTGCGGGCTGGAGCGGGCGAGCGGCGGGGACGTGCATATTGGCGGGGTCGATTTTGGCGCGCTGGACGAGGATGCGCTGGCCCGCGCCCGGCGCGGGCGCATCGGCATCGTGCTGCAAAGCTTCCACCTGCTCCCCACCATGACCGCGCTGGAGAATGTCGCCGTGCCGCTGGAACTGGCGAGGGAAGCCGATGCGTTCGCCCGCGCCGCCGATGAATTGCGCGCCGTCGGGCTTGGCCACAGGCTGGACCATTATCCCGCTCAATTGTCGGGCGGCGAACAGCAGCGCGTCGCCATCGCCCGCGCCGTCGCGCCGCGCCCGACCATCCTGTTCGCCGACGAACCGACCGGCAATCTCGACGCGACCACCGGCGTCACCATCATGGACCTGCTGTTCGATCGGCAGCGGGCGGCGGGCGCAACGCTCGTCATCATCACCCATGATCCGGCGCTGGCCGACCGTTGCGGCCGGATCGTAGAGATGCGCGACGGGCGGATCGTTTCGGATCGCGCGGCGTGAAGGCGCTTGATTGGGCGACAAGCTGGCGCATCGCCCGGCGCGACCTTCTGGGCCGGTTCCGGGGATTGCGGCTGCTGTTCCTCTGCCTGTTCCTGGGTGTCGCCACGCTGGCCGCGATTGGCAGCCTGACGTCGGCGATCACGCAGGAACTCAGTGAACGCGGGCAGGGGTTGCTGGGCGGTGACGTCGAAATAGCCATGACCCAGCGCGAAGCGGGGGAGGGCGACAAAGCGGCCTTCCGCCGCCTTGGCACATTAAGCGAAACCATCCGCCTGCGCGCGATGGCGCGGGGCGAACGAGCCGACGGACCGGCCGTGCTGACCGAACTCAAGGGCGTGGATAATGCCTATCCGCTCTATGGCACGCTGGCTTTGCAAGGTGGAACCTATCGCGCGCCATTAGCGCCCGACAGCATCCTCATCGGCCCTGCATTGGCCGACCGGCTGAATGTCAGGCCCGGCGACCGGCTGGTCTATGGCACTGCCACCTTCACCATCGCCGCGATCATCGCCGACGAACCTGATCGGTTGGGCGAGGGCTTTACCCTTGGTCCGGTGGCGATCGTCTCGCTTGATGGGCTGCGCCGCACTGGCCTGATCCAGCCGGGCAGCCTTTATGACAGCAAATATCGCCTGCGCCTGCCCGCTGGAGCAGACGCGCAGGCGGTGCGGGAGGATCTGGAAAAGCAATATCCGTCGGCGGGTTGGGAGTTTAAGGATCGCGATCGGGCGGCTCCCGGCGCCAGCCGCTTCATCGTGCGCATGGGGCAATTTCTCTCGCTGATCGGCCTCGCCGCACTGGTGATCGCGGGCATCGGCGTCAGCAATGGCGTCGCTTCCTATCTCGCTTTGAAACGCCCCGGCATCGCGACCTTCAAGGTGCTGGGCGCGACGTCCAGCGACATTGCCCGCATCTACCTGCTCCAGATTGGCTGCATCGCGCTGCTGGGTATCGCCTGCGGTCTGGCGGTGGGCGCGCTTTTGCCCTCTGCGATCGTCGCGCTGGCGGGCGATGTGCTGCCGGTCAGCCCCGGCTTTCGCCTTCATCCTTTGCCTCTCGTCACCAGCGCTGCCTATGGCCTGCTGATCGCCTTCCTCTTCACCCTGCCGCCGCTTGCCCGCGCCCGGACCCAGCCCGCCGCGCTCATCTTTCGCGGCGTGGTTGATCCGCGCCACGGCATCGACCGGCGCACGATTCTCGCCATGGCAGCGGCTGGCGCATTGCTGGTGGCGCTGGCGCTCGGTACGGCGCGCGAACTGCTTTTCTCCGCCGCCGTGCTGGGCGCGACTGCGACGGTGCTGCTGCTCCTGCTCGGTATCGGTTGGGGCGTGCGCCAGATCGCTCTGCGCGCGCCGCGCCCGCGACGGCCCTTGCTGCGTCTGGCGCTGGCCAATCTCCACCGCCCCGGCGCGCAGACCGCCGCACTGATCGTCGCGCTTGGCCTGGCGCTCACCCTGTTCGTGACGCTGGCAGGTATCCAGACCAGCCTGGACAGTGAAATCCGCAATGTCGTGCCAAAGACCGCCCCGGCCCAGTTCGTGCTGGATATCCCATCGGAGCAAGCGGATCGTTTCCGCACCATCGTGCGCAAACAGGCGCCCGACGCGCGGTTCAATATCGTCCCCGCCCTGCGCGGCACGATCGTCGCCTATGGCAATCAGCGCGTCGCCGACCTGAGGGAGCCACCCGAAGGTGCATGGTTCCTGCGCGGAGAGCGCGGCGTCACCTATAGCGCCACCCTGCCGCAGGGCAGCGAACTGGTCGCGGGGCAATGGTGGCCTGCCGATTATGCCGGGCCACCGCTCGTTTCCTTCGACGCGGAAGCCGCGAAAATCCTCAACATCGGCGTCGGCGACACATTGACCGTCAGCCTGCTGGGGCGCGAAATCACCGCGCGCATTACCTCCCTGCGCAAGATCAACTGGGAGACGATGGGCTTCAACTATATCCTCGTATTCTCCCCCGGCATCGTCTCCGCCGCGCCGCATAGCCTGGCTGCGACCATCACCATGGACACGCGCCACGATAGCGCCGTCACTCGCGACCTGCTCGCCGCTTTCCCCGGCGTGTCGGTGATCGCGGTGGGCGAGGTTATCGCGCAGGTTGGCGCGATCATGACGCAAATGTCCGCCGCCATCGTTGCAGCCGCTTCGGTCGCTATTCTGGCGGGCATCGCCGTGCTGGTCGGCGCGATCGCCGCCTCGCGCCAGGCGCGCAGCTATGACAGCGTGATATTGAAAACGCTGGGTGCAACCCGCGCGCAGTTGCTGGGCGGGCAGGCGCTCGAATATGGCCTGCTCGCCACGATGCTGGCGCTGGTCGCGCTGGCGCTGGGGTCCGGCGCGGCCTGGTTCGTGATCGTCCAGATTTTCGAATTCAGCTGGTCGCCCGACTGGCTGGTCGTGCTGGCGACGCTGGTCGGTGGCGCGCTGCTGACGCTGGGCATTGGTCTGGCCGGGTCGATCCCGCTCCTGTCGGTGCGTCCGGCCAGCGCCCTACGGCAGCTTTGAACGTCCCGGCGGAGGCAAACGGCACCATTCGCGCTTCGCTGACGCGCGCTTGGTGCAACCTGCCGCCCGCATCGCGCTAGCTTGCCGCAAATTTCTTGAGGGAAGCCAGCATGACGACCAGCCAGACCGCCACCCGTTCCTTCGTCGATCTGCGCGCCTGGGCGGCGGGGGTGACGGTCGGGGCAGGGGAGGGCGACGCCTTCCTATCCGCCCGCGCTGTGCTGCCCCAACCCGAAGGCCCGGTGACGATCGGCCTGATCGCTCTGCCGCAGGGCAGCGGGTCGGTCGCAGCGATGCCCGCCGACGAATTTGTCATTGTTGAATCGGGCAGCGTGCAGATTGATCAGCGCACGCTCAACGAAGGTGACAGCATCGTCCTGTGCGAAGGCGCACGTTTTGGCTGGACCAGCACCGCCGACGCGCGCCTGCTGTTCGTGCGCCGCACCGGTGGGTCTGCCGCCGACGGTGCGATCATTCCGATCCACACCAGCGCGTCGCTCGAACCGTCAGGCGCGCCGCTGGCTGAACTGCTGGTCGGACCGACCCCGTCCTGCCGCAATTTCACCGACTATCGCTCGGCTGACGGCGAATTTGTCTGCGGCACCTGGGATTCCACCCCCTATCACCGCCGCTCCATGGCCTACCGCCATTATGAGCTGATGTATCTGCTCGATGGCAGCGTCACCTTCGTCGATGGCGCGGGTGCGGCAGGGACGTTTGGCAAAGGCGACATCTTCCTGGTCGAACAGGGCGCATCGTGCAGTTGGGACAGCCAGGTTCACGTCAAGAAGGTGTATGCGATCTACCGCCCGGCCTGATGGCTCAGGCCATCGGATCGAGCGTCCCCAGCCAGGCCACCAGCACCAGAATCCCGATCGCCGCGCCCGTCTCCAGCATCAATGAGAGACGCAGCGCGGCAATTGCGCTGTCACCCCGCTCCAGTGCCGGGGTCAACCGCCAGCGATTGAGCGCCGCCAGCCCCAGCATCCCGCCGAACAGAACCAGCTTCGCGCCCAGCAGCCAGCCATAGCGGCTGCTCACCAACGCAGGCAGATCGGCCACGCCCACGATCATCAGGCTGTTGACCACCCCAGTCACGACCAAAGTGGCGACAAACACGGTTCCCAGCAGCGAAAATTTCGCCAGCATCACCGCGATCCGTTCGACATTCGGACGGTGCATCGTCACGGCGTGCAGCAACGCCGCCAGCGCGCCGATCCACCCCGATGCGGCCCAGATATGCGCGACGTCGGCGGCGCGATGGACGCTGCCCGCGACATTTTCGGTTGCCCCGGCATGGCCGGTCCAGGCAATCGTCGCGGCGGCAATGGCGGCCGGGATCAGCACCCAGCGATCCCGCCCGACCACAGCCAAGCCTAGCGCGGCGAGCAAAGCTATGCCGCGCACCGCCAGCACCGGGCCGATCGGCGTCATCGTCAGCAAAATCTCTGCCGTCGCCCAGTCGGGCGGCAGCAACGGGGTGCCGGTCATGCTCGCTGCGCTCGCCAGCAGCCACAGCGCCGACAGCGCCATGCCGCCCAACGCCAGCGCCACCAGCAGCGCGCGCTGCCCCGCCATGCCCATCGCCCACCAGAAAAGCGGCAGGCCCATGAGCAGGGCAAGGTCGGCCATCAGGCCAAAGCGCGCCAGTAGCAGCATGGGTGCCGGCATCCCCCCGTCCATGACGGCTTACTTGACCTTGAAGCTATAGCCGCCTTCCATCTTGTGCTGATCGGCGCCGACAATATGCCATTTCAGGTCATAGCTGCCGGCGGGCAAAGCGCGGGGCAGGGTGACGATCATCGTCTTGCCGTCGGGCGCCACCACGGTCTTGAACCCCTTGATCGGCATTGGCGCATGATCGCTCATGCCCGGCATCCCGGTCATGACCAGATCGATGCCCGAAAGCGGCCCCAGGAATGTCTCGGAAAAAGTGAGCGTCAGCTTGGTCGGCTTGGCGACCGTCGCATTCGCGGCAGGGCTGGATGACAACAGTTTGCTATGGGCCAGAGCGGCTCCGGGCAGGATGGCGATCGACAGGGCGATGGCGGCGGTCAGGAAACGGGACATCGGGGCTTCTCCATGATGGCGGTTACGGGATATTACGCATCGACTTGCCCGACCCCTCATAGCGGGTGCATGATTTTTTCCTGGGCCATCGGGTGAGGGATAAGCGCGCGCCGCGCGTATGCCGCGATGAGGATGGAGTATGTGCAGATGAGTGATCTCGATCAGTTGCTGGGGCAGATACGGGCGATGCCGGTCGACGCCCGGCTGGAGCAGATGGACGGCGTGGTGATGCAGGGCGTTGCCCGCCGCCGCGAACGGGGCATGGCGCGGCGCAGCATGATGCTGGCCGGTCTGCTGGCGCTCGGCATCGGCTGGGCCGGCAGCATCGTGCCGTCAGCGCCCGCGCAAGCTGCGCCGATCGGCATGTCGGATTATGCGCCCTCGCGCCTGCTCGGCCAATGAGCCTGAAGCGCTATCTGCTCGTCGCGCTAGTCGCCTTCGCCGCCGCGCTGGCGGCGGTGCTGGTCGCGCGCGTCTGGATCGCGCCACCGCCCCGCGTCGAAAGCGAAGTCCATGCGCTGCTGCATGAAAAGCTGACGCTCGACGCCGCGCAGGAACAGCGCATCCACGCGCTCGAAGCCGCCTTTGCCATCCGCCGCGAAGCGCTGGAGGCGGAAATGCGCGCCGACAATGCGCGGCTGGCGCAGGCGATTGCGGCGGAACATGGCTATGGCCCGCAAGTCGGCCAAGCCGTGGACCGCACCCATCATGTCATGGGCGCGCTGCAAAAGGAGACGCTCCAGCATATTTTCGCGATGCGCGCGGTGCTGCGTCCCGACCAGGCGGCGCAGTTCGACGCCGCCGTCGTCAAGGCACTGACCCAGCCCGCCCCCCGGTGAACGTAGCCGAACCCGATGACAGGGCGCTGGCCGCGCGGGCGCTGGCCGGGCATCAGGAGGCCTATGCCGCGCTGATGCGGCGGCATCGCGATGCTGTGTGGCGTCTCGCCCGCGGCCATGTCGGTGATGGCGACGAAGCGCTCGACATCACGCAGGAGGTGTTCGTCGCCGCCTTCGCCGCGCTGGCCCGCTATGATGGCGCGCGCCCCTTTCGCAGCTGGATCGCGCGGATCACGCTCAACAAATGCCGCGACTGGGGCCGTCGTCGCGCGGTGCGGCGCTTCTTCGCCTTTGCGCGCCCGATCGACGAAGCGGGCGACATTGCCGACGCCGCGCCCGACCCGGAACAGGCGCTGCAATCGCAGGCGGCCCTTACCCGCATCAACGCCGCCATCGCCGCGCTGCCTTCTGCGTTGAAGGACGTCCTGTTGCTGCGCACGATCGAGGCGATGAGCCAGGCGGACACCGCCGCGGCGCTGGGCCTCACCGAAAAAGCGGTCGAAACCCGCCTTTATCGCGCGCGGGCAAAATTGTCGGAAAGTTTGAGGGATGACGCGCCGCCCCGCGTATGAAGGGGCATGACCAACCTGACTCTCGACCGCCGCACCCTGTTCAAAAGCGCGGCTGCCCTCAGCCTCGCCAACGCCTTCCCCGCTTGGGCGCAAAGCGGCACCCATGGCCTGCATCCCGCGCCGGGCGTCCTGTCGGGTGAAAGCATCGCGCTGACCGTCGCCGACAGCCATTTCGCGACCGGGGGCCGCTCCGCCCATGCCATTACCATTAACGGCACCGTCCCTGCGCCGCTGATCCGGCTGCGCGAAGGGCAGAATGTCCGCCTCTCCGTGACCAACAAGTTGAAAGAAGATACGTCGATCCACTGGCACGGCCTAATCGTCCCCTTCCAGATGGACGGCGTGCCCGGCGTCAGCTTCCCCGGCATCGCGCCGGGTGAGACTTTCACCTATGAATTCCCGATCCGCCAGTCCGGCACCTACTGGTATCACAGCCATTCGGGGATGCAGGAGGCGATGGGTCATTATGGCCCGATCGTCATCGACCCTGCTGGGACCGATCCGGTGCAGGCTACGCGCGAGCATGTGATCGTCCTGTCCGACTGGTCGCCGGTCCACCCCCATGTGCAATTGACGCGCCTGAAACAATCGGGCGGCTATTATAATATGCAGCGCCAGACGCTGGTCGGTCTGCTCAAGGGCAAAGACCAGCCCCTCAAGGACCGGATCGACTGGGGCAAGATGCGGATGGACCCGACCGATATTTCGGATGTCACCGGCTCCACCTACAGTTTCCTGGTCAACGGCCATGGCACGGCGGAAAACTGGACCGGGCTGTTCACGCCGGGCGAGCGCGTGCGGATGCGCATCATCAATGCGTCGGCCATGACCAATTTCAACGTGCGCCTGCCGGGCCTGGCAATGACCGTGGTCCAGTGCGACGGCCAGCATGTCCAGCCGGTCGAGACCGACGAGTTCCAGATCGGCATCGCCGAAACCTATGACGTGATCGTCCAGCCGACCGACGCCACCGCCTATGCCCTGATCGCCGAAGCCATCGACCGTTCCGGCCTTGTCCGCGCGACGCTGGCGCCGCAAATCGGCATGGTCGCGCCGATCCCCGCGCTGCGCGCCCGGCCGCTGCTGACCATGAAGGATATGGGGATGGACATGTCCGGCATGGACATGGGGCAGGGGGGCGTGATCGACCTGTCCCAACCCGCCAATGACAGCATGTCCGGCCATAGCATGAAGATGCTCGACCCCTCGGTCGCGCCCAATGTGCCGATGGGACCGGGGGTGGCGACGCTTTCCTCCATGCCCGCCGATCGCACCGCCGACCGACCCACGGGACTGGAGGATGTCGATCATCGCGTGCTGACCTATGCCGATCTGCGCGCGCTCGAACCCAATGAGGATACGCGCACCCCGACCCGCTCGATCGACATTCACCTGACCGCCAATATGGAACGCTATATGTGGTCGTTCGACGGGGTGAAGCTGTCCGACGGCGCGGACCCCATCGCCTTCCGCCATATGGAGCGGGTGCGCGTCACGCTCATCAACGACACGATGATGCCGCACCCCATCCATATCCACGGCCATTTCTTTCAGCTGCTGACCGGGGAGGATGCGGCACATAATCCGCGCAAGCATACGGTCAATGTGTTGCCCGGCGGCAAGATCAGTTTCGATCTGACCGCTGACGCGCTGGGCGACTGGGCGTTCCATTGTCATATGCTGATGCACATGCACACAGGGATGATGCGCGTCGTCATGGTTCGCCACGGGGAGGACGCGGCATGATGCGCCTGATCGCCGCCGCGACCCTGCTACTCGCCACGCCCGCCATAGGACAAGAGATTCACGACCACGAAGTTTTTGATAATAAAGAACAAAATCAGAAAACTATGCCGTCTGTGGGCGAAGTTCCAGCCGACCCCCATGCCGGTCACGCCATGCCCGCAATCGACGACAGCGTGCCGCAGGGCGTTGCCCCGCCAATCCCGACGGATCATGCCGCCGAAGCCTTCTACCCCGCCGCCACCATGGCCCGCGCCCGCGCCGCGATGATCAAGGAAAGCGGCGGCATGAGCTTCTCGCAACTGATGCTCGATCGCCTGGAATATCGCGCGCACAAGGGCGCGAATGGCTATGCCTGGGAAGGGGAAGGCTGGTTCGGCGGTGACATCAACCGCTTCGCGTTCAAAACGGAAGGGGAGGGCGAAGTCGGCGGCCCGCTTGAAAGCGCGGAAATACAGGCGCTCTACAGCCGGGCGCTCAACCCCTGGTTCAATGTCGAGGCGGGCGTGCGACAGGATTTCCGTCCGCAACCCCAGCGTACCTATGCGGTCGTCGGTATCGAAGGCCTCGCACCTTACTGGTTCGAGGTCGGCGCGCAGGCATTCCTGTCCGACAAGGGCGACGCCCATCTGCGGCTGGAGGGCAGCTATGACCAGCGCATTACCCAGCGCCTGATCCTGCAACCCGCCGCCGAAATGAATATCGCTGCACAGGATGTGCCGGAACTGGGTATCGGGTCGGGCGTCTCCGACATCGAACTGGGCCTGCGCCTGCGCTACGAATTTGCCCGCGAATTTGCGCCCTATGTCGGCGTCCATTGGGAACGCAAGCTGGGCGATACGGCGCGTTATGCGCGCGCGGCGGGGGAGAGTGCGTCGGCCACGAGTCTGGTTATGGGTGTGCGTTTCTGGTTTTGACAAGATGAACACTCCGCCGCTCCAAACGAACGGACGTGGCGTTAAATCGCCAAATGCCGCTCAACCAACGCGACGTGCAGCCGGATACCCAGCCCCAGCACATCATCGTTGAAATCATAATGCGGGTTATGCAGCGGCGGGCCGCCGTCCGGCTTGGCCTGCCCCAGCCAGATATAGGCGCCTTTGCACGCTTGCAGCATGAAGGCGAAATCCTCCGACGTGAAGGCCGGATCGGGCGCCAGTTGCGCGATGCCGACGGTCGCCGCGGCATCCAGCGCCTCCTGCGCCGCCTCCGCATCGTTGATCGTCGCGGGATAGTAGCGCTGATAATCGACACTCGCGCTTAGCCCGTTGGCCAGCGCCACGCCGGCCGCGATTTCGCGGATCGACGCTTCGATCTTGTCCTGTACCGCCGGGTCGAACGTCCGCACCGTTCCGCCAATGCGGACCTCTGCCGGGATCACATTATGCGTATGCCCGCCATGGATTTGCGTGATCGACAGCACGGCAGATGCGGTCGGCGCGATCCGCCGCGATAGGATCGCGTTCATCTGCGTCACAAGGCTGGCCGCCGCCAAAATCGCGTCCGGCGTATCCTGCGGGATCGCCGCATGGCCGCCGCGCCCTTCCAGGACGATCTCGAACTTGTCCGCCGCCCCCATGATCGGGCCGGGCCGGGTCGCGATCATACCCGCTGGCAGGTCTGGCCAGTTGTGCAACCCGAACACCCGGTCGCAGGGGAAACGCTCGAACAGTCCCTCCTTCACCATTTCGCGCGCACCGCCCTGTCCCTCTTCGGCGGGCTGGAAGAAGAAGTTGACCGTCCCGTCGAAATTCCGGCTGCGCGTCAGCTGCTGCGCAGCGCCCAGCAGCATCGCGACATGCCCGTCATGGCCACAGCCATGGAAGGTGCCGGGCGTCTTGCTGGCCCATGGCAGGTTGGTTTGCTCCTCGATCGGCAGCGCGTCCATGTCCGCGCGGAGCCCGATGCTCCGCCCTGACGTTCCGTTGCGCAGCACGCCGACCACGCCGGTCCGCCCGATCCCCTCATGCACCTCCAGCCCCAGCGCGCGCAATTGCTCGGCAATGCGCCCGGCGGTGCGATGTTCGCAAAAGCCCAGTTCCGGGTGCGCATGAATGTCGCGACGGAAGGCCACAAGCGGATCGATCAGGTCGGTGATGTCGGTCATGAAATTATCGTTGCTCGCCGAACAGATGCTGGATCGGATAATGATGTTTGATGAAGGGCGATTTGATCACGACATAGCTGAAATATTTTTCGATGCCGTAATCGCTTTCCAGCATCCCCTCGATGATCGACTGATAATGGCCGACGCCGCGGGTCACGAATTTCAGTAGATAATCATATCCGCCGCTGACCAGATGACATTCGACAATCTCGTCCAGCTTGCGGATGCGCGTCTCGAACCGGGAAAAGTCGCCCGACCGATGTTCGCTCAGCGTTACTTCGGTAAAGACGGTCAGAAATTCGCCCAGCTTGTGCAGATTGATATGCGCGCCATAGCCGGTGATATAGCCCGCTTTCTCCAGCCGTTTCACGCGGGTAAGGCAGGGGCTGGGGGACAGGCCGACCGCATCGGCCAGCTCGACATTGGTGATCCGGCCCGACTGCTGAAGCTGCGTCAGGATTTTCAGGTCGATCCTGTCCAGTCTGGGTCCGCCCAACATGTCCTTGTTCCCCCTTATATTTATCCCAGCGCCGCTCGAATATCGGCCTGTTCGAGCAAGCCGTCGAGTGTTTTCCTGATGCGCGCGAATATCTCGTCCATCTCTGCGTCCGTCGCGCACAGCGCCGGGGCGAGGCCGATGATATTGTCGGCAAAGGCACGGAAAATGACGCCATTGGCATAGCCATCGTTGAACAGACGGTCGGCGACTTTCAGCGCCGGGTCGAACCGCGCCTTGGTCCCCTTGTTCGCGACCAGTTCGATCGCGCCCAGCAGCCCGCGCCCGCGCGTGTCGCCGACCAGCGGATGATCGGCCATGTCCGTAAGACCCGCGTCGAAGCGCGCCGCGACCTTCTGCCCGTTAGCCAAAATCCCGCCCTCGGTATAGAGGCGCAGCACTTCCAGCCCCACCGCCGCGCTCACCGGATGACCAGA
Source organism: Sphingobium sp. (assembly GCA_023266575.1). Classification (GTDB taxonomy): domain Bacteria; phylum Pseudomonadota; class Alphaproteobacteria; order Sphingomonadales; family Sphingomonadaceae; genus Sphingobium. The sequence goes on along the minus strand of JAHFPV010000004.1, from coordinate 82,740 downwards.
ATAGGTCGCGCCATGGCCGATGACGACATCGGCCGCCGCGCCATCGGCAATGCCCTGATAGACTTTGTCCGACATCAGCACCGCGCCCATCGGCACATAACCGGCGGTCAGTCCCTTGGCGACGGTCATCAGGTCGGGCGTCACATCCTCGGCTTCGCAGGCGAACATCGGCCCGGTGCGCCCGAACGCCGTGATGACCTCATCGGCGACCAGCAATATGTCCAGATCATCGCACGCCTGCCGCATGGCCTTGAGCCAGCCGACCGGCGGCACGATGACGCCGCCTGACCCCTGGATCGGTTCGCAGAAGAAGGCCGCGACATTGTCTGCCCCCAGTTCCGCAACCTTGTCTTTCAACTGCTGCACCGACCGGGCAATGATGGCGGCGTCATCACCCTCCAGATCGCTGCGATAGGGATAGGGCGACGCGATATGATGCTGCCAGCGCAGCGGCAGATCGAAATTGCGATGGAAATTGGCAAGCGCCGTCAGCCCCGCGCCCGTGCTGCTCGACCCATGATAGCCCCGCTCCAGCGCGATGCACTGTTTCTTGGTCGGCTTGCCGATCGCATTATAATAGTGCGTGATATAGCGGATCGCGCTGTCCACCGCGTCCGACCCGCCCAGCGTGAAATAGACATGGTCCAGCCCCTCTGGCGACAGGGCGACCAGCCGCTCCGCCAGCCGCGCGGCAGGCTCGCAACCGAAATGGAAATAGCCCGTCGCATAGGGCAGACGGCGCATCTGTTCCGCCGCGGCCTCGACAATGCTGTCCTGCCCGTAACCCACATTGACGCACCATAGCCCGGCAAAGGCATCCAGCACCTCGCGCCCGTCCATATCGGTCAGCCACATGCCCTTGCCGCTTTGCAGCATGGTTGCGCCGCGCGCTTCATGGGCACGGAAGGATGTGACCGAATGGATCAAATGATCGCGGTCGATGTCCAGCAAGGATCGGTTGGATTGGTGCATCGTCGGGGTGCTCGCCATGGTGGTTATGGGATGCAGCCTATCCTTGTGCCGCAGCGGGAAAGTCTCAATCTGGCCGGTTGCGGGCCTGTGTCTGGCCGTATTAGCGAAACGGCGCAGCATATTATGCTGCGCCGCCTGAGGTCAGGTCAAGGCGTCAGCAATCGCCTTGCCGCATTGCTCGGTATTGGCTTTGCCTTTGAGGTCGCCGGTGCGCAGGCCGGGTTCCGCGAGCACGGTTTCGACCGCGCGCATGATCGCGGCAGCGGCGTCCGCCTCGCCCAGATGCTCCAGCATCATCGCCGCCGACCAGATCTGGCCGACCGGATTGGCGATGCCTTTGCCTGCAATGTCGGGCGCAGAGCCATGGACCGGCTCGAACAGCGAAGGGTGGGTGCCGTCCGGGTTGATATTGCCTGACGGCGCGACGCCGATCGTGCCGGTGCAGGCCGGGCCAAGGTCCGACAAGATATCGCCGAACAGATTGGACGCGACCACGACGTCGAACCGGTCGGGGTTCAGCACGAATTGCGCGGTCAGAATGTCGATATGATATTTGTCATGGGTGACGGTCGGGTAATTTTTGGCCATCTCCTCCACCCGTTCGTCCCACCAGGGCATGGTGATGGCGATGCCGTTGGACTTGGTCGCGGAGGTAACATGCTTGCGGTCGCGCGTGGCGGCTAGATCGAACGCATAGCGCAGCACCCGGTCGGTGCCGTGCCGGGTCATCACCGTTTCCTGGATGACGATCTCACGGTCGGTGCCGGGAAACATCTTGCCGCCGACCGAGCTATATTCGCCTTCGGTATTTTCGCGCACGACCCAGAAATCAATGTCGCCCGGCTCACGCCCCACGAGCGGGCAGGGGACGCCGGGCATCAGGCGCACGGGGCGCAGATTGACATATTGATCATATTCGCGCCGGAACTGGAGCAGCGATCCCCATAGCGAAATGTGATCCGGCACCGTGTTGGGCCAGCCGACTGCGCCAAAGAAGATGGCGTCAGGCTTGCCGATCTGTGCCTTCCAGTCGTCCGGCATCATCTGGCCATGCTTGGCATAATAATCGCAGCAGGCGAAATTCTGCCACTTTTGCGCGATGGTGAAGCCGTACAGGCTCGCCGCCCGCTCCAGCACGCGGATGCCTTCGGGCATCACTTCCTTGCCAATGCCGTCGCCGGGGATAACGGAGATGGTATAGTTGCGGGTCATAAAAAACTCCCGTTTGGGCTGAGCCTGTCGAAGCCCTGTTCTTTCTTGAAGTGCAGTACGACCCTTCGACAGGCTCAGGGCGAACGGATGTGGCCTAAAGTTTCAGCCCGGCGATATGGAATGCCTTGGTTTCCAGATATTCCTCGATCCCCGCATGGGCGCCCTCACGGCCCAGGCCGGACATCTTGACCCCGCCAAACGGCGCGACCTCCATCGCGATCGACCCGCTGTTGAGCGCCACCATGCCCGCCTCCAGCCGTTCTGCCACGCGGAAAGCGCGGTGCAGATTCTCGGTGTAGAAATAGCTGGCCAGGCCATAGCTGGTCGCATTGGCCAGCTCGATCGCTTCATCCTCATGGGCAAAGCGGAACAAAGGCGCGACCGGGCCGAACGTTTCCTCCTCCGCCAGCCGCATGTCGCGCGTCGCACCGGTCAGCACCACCGGGCGGGCAAAGCGTTCACCCGTTGCGCCCTCCGGTGCCTGCGCAAACAAAGCCGCGCCGTGCGACAAGGCGTCGTCAATATGCGCCTTCACCTTGTCGGCGGCGGCGGCGTTGATCAGCGGACCGATCGTGCTGCCGGGGATATCGCCGGGCGCCACGGTCAGCGCCGACACGGCTTTCGCCAGTTTCTCGGCAAACTGGTCATAGACGCTGTCCTGCACCAATATGCGGTTGGCGCAGACGCAGGTTTGCCCGGCATTGCGGAATTTGCTGACCATCGTGCTGGCGACGGCCAGGTCGATGTCGGCGTCATCGAACACGATCAGCGGCGCATTGCCGCCCAGTTCGAAGCTGACCCGCTTGATCGTGTCGGCGCATTGCCGCATCAGCAGCGCGCCGACGCGGGTCGATCCGGTGAAGGATAATTTGCGCACCACGGGACTCGCGGTCAGCGTCCCGCCGATCGCGGTGGGAAGGCCAGTCACGACGTTGAAAACCCCTGCCGGAAAACCCGCTTCCTCCGCCAGCTTCGCCATCGCCAGCGCGCTATAGGGGGTGAGTTCAGACGGCTTCACCACCACCGGGCAACCAGCCGCCAGCGCAGGCGCGCATTTGCGCGTGATCATCGCGGCAGGGAAATTCCACGGCGTGATCGCGGCGGACACGCCGACCGGTTCCTTCATCACCAATATCCGGCGATTGGCTTCGGGCGCGGGGATGATGCCACCCTCGATCCGCCGGGCTTCCTCGGCAAACCATTTGATGAAGCTTGCGGCGTAGCGAATTTCGCCCTCGGCCTCAGCGATCGGCTTGCCCTGTTCGGCGGTCATGATCCGGCCAAGGTCGGCGACATTGGCCAACACCAGCGCGTGCCACCGCTCCAGCACGGCGGCGCGATCGCCCGCCGTCCGCGCCTTCCACGCCGGGAAGGCGGCCTCGGCCGCATCGATGGCCGCCTGCGTATCAGCCGCGCTGCAATCGGGCACGGTGCCGATGATTGCGCCGGTCGCGGGATTATCCACCGGCACGGTCGCGCCGGACGCCGCGCCGACCCACGCGCCGCCAATAAAGGCGCGCTCGACGAAAAGGGCGGTGTTGGAAAGGGAAAGGGTCATCCGAGCGCCTGTGTCGTGAGGGAAAAGACTTTGATCGAAGGGTCGGTCTGCGGCATCGGGCCGCGCACCATGCGCATCACCCGGCCGACGCAGGGCAGGCCCAGTTCATCGAGCCAGCTGCACAGTGCGCTTTCCTCCGGCACGTCGAGCCGACAGAAAATGCCGCTGTTGGAACCCAGCCAATGCGAAATCAGCGCCTTCGCGCCACCAGTGTCCGGCGCTACGGTCGGCCCGACGACATAGCCGCGCCCGAAGCGGCGAAACAAGGCAAAGCCCACCGGCTCGTTGGCGCGCGTCAGCACCACGCCCTGCGCGCCCGGCACCAGCGCATCGAGCAGCGCATCGCGGTTCATGCCGCTGGCCCGCCGCGCCAGCGCATGAAGCGTCGGCATATCCTTGGCCCCCAGCGGTCGTACCCGTTCGTCGGGGATCAGTTCGGCGACCGGCACCGCAAAGGCCGCGCCCTGATGCTGGAACACCGGGCCGATGCTCTCAAACCCCAGTTTGCGATAGAGCGGCGCGCCCTCATCGGTGGCGTTGAGCAGGATCGTGCGATCGCCAAGGTCGGCCATCACCGCCTCCATCAGCCGACGGCCCAGCCCCATGCCCTGGGCGGCGGGCGAGACGATCACCATGCCAAGCGTCGCGGCGTTGGTCCCGTAAAGCCACGCCATGGCCGTGCCGATGACTTCCCCGTCGCGTTCCGCCACATAGCCAAAGCCAAGGCTGAGCAGCATGTCCCAATCCTCGATCCGGTGCGGCCATTTCTGCTCGCTGGAAAGCGCGTGCGCGGCGGTCAGATCGTCCACGGTCATCGCCCGCAGGTCCACCATCGCCTCTATGCCTGTCGCCATGCGTCTTGCTCCCCGGCGGAAAAGGGTTGTCCGCCTGCCCTGATTAGGAATCACTTGGGGCAAGCTTAATCGGCGTGTCCAAGCATTGGCTGCTGCCTTCGCCCTGATTTTGGAAGATTATCGCGCAGATTTTCCCGCGCAACTGCAACACATGCCGCGCGCGATCCATATTCTGTCATCCTGCCTGCATGAAGGAGAGCCGCGCCATGGACATTTTCAACCCCGATCTGATCGCCTTGCCGCAGGGCAGCAATTTCATCGGCGGGCGGCGCGTTGTCGGGCGCGGGCAGGCGATCCCGGTGCGGCGTCCCTCTGACGGGCGGGTCTATGCCGATCTCGACAGCGTGGATGACGCGCAATTGGCGCAAGCGGGCGAGGACGCCCAGCGCGCCTACAAGAGCAGCGGCTGGGCGCAGACCGATCCGCGCGGTCGGATGCGGGTGCTGCGCCGCTGGGCCGACCTCATTGAGGCGGACATGGAGGTGCTGGCGCCCTTGGAGGCGCTCGGTTCCACTCGGATGATCCACGAAATCCGCGCCTGGGACGTCAGCTACACGGCCGAAACCGTCCGCTTCTTTGCCGAATGGGCGGACAAGATTGGCGGCGAAGTCGCGGCGACCACGCCGGACAAGCTGGGCCTTACCATCCACGAACCCTATGGCGTGGTCGCGGCGATCGCGCCGTGGAACCTGCCGCTGGTGATGGCCGCATGGAAGATCGCGCCCGCGATCGCGGCGGGTAACAGCATCGTGTTGAAGCCCTCCGAAATGACGCCCTTCAGCATCGTGCGCCTGGCTGAACTGGCGATCGAGGCCGGGCTGCCCGCTGGCATCTTCAACATCGTGCAGGGCGACGGGCGCCAGGTCGGCGATCCGCTGGTGCGGCGGCCTGAAGTCGCCAAGGTCACCTTCACCGGATCGACCGCCACGGGCGCGGCGATCATGACCGCCTGCGCCCAGACCGGGCCAAAGCCGGTGACGCTGGAACTGGGCGGCAAAAGCCCGCAGATCATCTTTGCCGACGCAGGGCTGGACAAGGCATCGGCCATCGTCGCGCGCGCGATCACGCTCAACGCTGGCCAGGTTTGTGTCGCCGGATCGCGCCTGCTGGTGCAGGACAAGGTGGCCGATCAGGTGATCGACCGCATCATGCGCGCCTTCGCCGCGCACAAGGCGGGACCGACCTGGGCCAGCGACAGCACGCTTGGCCCGATCATTTCGGAAGGCCAGCTCAACCGGATCGACGGCATCGTCCAGCGTGCCGTGGCTGATGGCGCGCAAGTGCTGACCGGCGGCACCCGCGCTACCGCGCCGCAGGATGGCAGCTATTTCCAGCCGACTTTGCTGCAAAATGCTGCGCAGCATAGCGAAGCGGTGCAGGGCGAGATTTTCGGACCCGTGCTGACGGTCCAGACCTTCGCGGACGAAGGCGAAGCCTATGCGCTGGCCAATGACAGCGCCTATGGGCTGGCCGCTGGCGTCCATACTGGCGACCTTAACCGCGCGCTGCGCGCCACCCGCGCGCTGGAGGCCGGCACCGTCTGGGTCAACCGCTATGGCCGCAGCAACGATTTCATCCTCCCCACCGGCGGTTTCAAACAATCGGGCATCGGCAAGGATCTGGGCCGCGAAGCCTATGTCGCCAACCTCAAGACCAAGGTGGCGCTGATCGAATTTTGATCAGCGCGCGGCCAATTGCGCCGCCGCGCGCACGTCGATCACGCCCAGCCGCACCATGCTGCGTGCCTGACCCAGCTCGACGATCTGCTCGACCTGGGGGTGACGGCCCTGCGCCACCTTCAACCGGTAGCGGCCATAGCGGACCCGTTCGAAACTGAACATGCCGTCAAACTCCGTGCGGGCGCGATAGGCGCTCGTCCCGTCCATCGTCAGCAATTCCATCGTCTCTCCTGCCAGCGCCCGTCCGTCCATCGCCAGCATTCCCTCGACCGAGGCGGAGGGCGACACGCCCAACTCGACGACCTCGCGCAACCCCGCACGCGGGGTGACCAGGATGCCAGGATTGCTTGGTATATCGAACGGATCGGACAGCGATGCTTCGTCCAGCGCGATCTTGACCGGGGTCGCGGGGCTCAGCCCGTCCAGCTCCACGTCCCGTTCCGCCTCATCGCGCAGCCGTGCGGGCAGCGGCATGTCATTCACCAGCACGCCGACCGAATCGGCAAAGTGTGGCTCACCCGCATCGCGCCGGCCATTGCCGTCCAGATCGTGAAAGGCCCGCACCAGCAGCCCGCCGCCGCGCGCCTGCGATGCTGAACGCACTCGCCCGAACCGCCCGTCACCACCCGGACCGACGCTGAACGTCAGCCCCAGCCCGATCGCCACTGCCCGGCGGCTGTCGCCCGACAGGTTCAGCGTCAGCGCCGCCGGGCCGAAATCGCGCGCATAGGCGGCATCGATCGCAAATTTTCGCTCGGTCGCTGCATAATTGGCGGAAATCTGCACCATGTCCGAAGCGCCCAGCGCCCGGTTGGCGGTCAGTTGCACCCCCAACAGCGCCGGATCGGGCGTCAGCCGCCAATGGACCTCACCACGCAATCTGATCTTGCCCGCCCGCCCGCTCACCAGCAGCCCCGCCGTCGCATTGTCGCGCGTGATTCCGTCGCTTGACCGGAAGCGGCTCCATCCGCCGACCAGGCCTGCCGCGACGCTGCGTGTCGCCACGGACAGGCGCCCGTTTGCCTCAACGCCCTGTCCGCTCCGCTGCCGGGTCGATCGCAGGTCGAAATGCAGCGGCAATATCAGCCCCCCAGCATGAACCGGCCTGTCCAGTGCAATCCCGACCGAGGACCGCAGCGCCGGGTCCATCCGCTCGGATCGCAGCCCGCGATTATGCACCGCTTCCACCGCGATGCTGGTCTTGAACAGATCACCGACGACAGACGCCCGCATCGCCGATCCGCCGCCCCTGCGCCCGGCCCAGGACAATTCCCCCAGCATCCCGGCTAGCCCGCCGCGCATATTGAGATGGGCAAAATCGGCGCTGCCGGCGGACGAAGGCGCACGCACGACCGCTGCGCCGATCGACGTCCCCCGGCCCAGTCCATGGTCCACCCCCACACTGCCGCGCCATCCCGACGACGGGGTCTGGCGGCTGGTGCCAAATCGCAGCAGGTCATGATTACCCTGCACGATAGTGGTGGACCACCAGGTTTCGCCCGGCCCCGGCGATTGCGCCGCAATATTATAGACCAGTCGTTCGCGCCGAACCTGTCCCTGCGGGCCATAGCGCACGACTTCCAGCACATTGACGCCATGGCGCAGGGCGACATCGCGAAAGGCATAGCGCCCCGCCGCATCGCCGGGGACCACGCGCAACAACTCCCCGTTGCGATAGAGTTCCGCGTCCCACCCCAGCGGCAAAAGACCAGTCAGCGCTACCTTGTCAAATTCGCCAATGGCATCGAGCGGCCGGTTTGTCAGGGACATGCCGCGCCCGCTGGCGGACCCGGCGACCAGCGGCACGGCAAAGCTGTCCACATCTCCGACCGCCGCCTGCGTCGCTGCCACCGGACCCAGCAATTCCCCGTCAGGATCGGCCCGATAGAGCCGCAACCGCACGCTGTCTGGCATCCCGCGCGCATCGGATGCGAGCCGCGCTTCAGCCGACGCATAGGCCAGTTCGCCCGCGGCCAGCATTTCATAGCGCGTCGTCCGCAGCTGCGCGCCCTTTGCGTCGCGCTGCCATCCGGCGGACAGAGACGCATCCAGCGCGGGCATACGCCATAGCCGATAGGGAAAGGCGCGCCGTTCCAGCCCCGCCGTCTGCGGCTGCGCCTTGGTCGCCAGTCGTTCTGCCGCCGCTGTCCGGCGCAACGCCGCTTCGATGGGCAGGGGCGCAGGGGATGTTATCGTCAGGATCGCGTTGGTCGTGTCGGCGTCGAACGTGACGCCCAGCCACCGGCCCAGCGCATCGGTGCCAACGCACCATCCCGACCGGCTGTCATGGATGTCGCCCGCGGCCAGCCGCATATATTCCGTCCCGAACCGCGCCTCGCCGGTATCGCGGTCGATGGCGATGTGCCGCGCCTCATCAAATGCCCAGCCCTCCGCCCGGCGCTTGTCCTCGCTCGGCACCAGCGCAATTTTCAGCGCGTCTATCACATCGCCCAGATCCAGGCAGATGGCATCCTCGACCGCAAAGCCGCGTATGCCATTGCCGACGGACAGCGATCCGACCCGCGCGTCTAACAGCAGCGCGTCGTCGGGAGACAGCGGCGCGGCCGCCGCCATCGCTGGACCCGCGCGCAACAGCAGCAGGACCAGCAGACATGACAGCAGGACACGCCACAGCCGGGGCTGCGCGTTCATGGGGTCTGGACCCTTGGCTTGGTGTCAGGGCCGCGCCACGGCGGTTTCGCTCACTGCGCCGCCCGCCGCCGGATCGGTCTCCACGAACCGCACCTTGAGCGGCCCGGTCGCCCGCGCCAGCGCCGCCTTGTCGATGGGCAGCATGATGTGCCGCTGCGCCACTTCGGGATAGGCGGCGATCCCCTTGATCGTGGCGATCGCGGTCTTGCCGTCGGCCTGCATCAATTCCAGCGTGCCATAGACGGATCGGTCACCCGCACGCATCAGGTCCACGTCCAGCTGCGCCTGCCCGTCCTGCACGCTCAACCGCGCGTTGTTCAGGCTGGCGCTGCCTTTCGGTTCGCCCACGCGCACGATGACGGGAATGGTCACGCCATAAATGGGTGTCAGGCTGATCGACATGCCATCGCCCGCGGGGACTGGCGCGGCGGCATCGGCCACGTCGGGGACCGCACGGAACAGCAGATGCGCGCGATATTCGCCGCCCGGCATGGTCGGTGGCACCCGCACGCCGATCCGCACCGTCTGCGATTGCTGCGGCGCGAGCGTGATCTTGCGCGGGGCGTAGGTGATCAGGTCCAGCGCGGCGGCGTCCCGCTGCGACGCCGTTGCTTCATCGACCGATTCGATCGTGCCCTGCTCTGTCATTTTCCGCAGCACCAGCGATATTCGGTAGGTCGTCGCCTTGTCGCCGCTATTGTTGACCACCACTTCGCCGCCGCTATTGGCGCTCATGATCAGGCGGGTCGGCGCAACCAGCAGGTCGCCTGCGGCGGCTTGTGCCACGGTTGGCGCAAGGGCATGGATGGCGGCCATCGCCACCATCATCATTGTGCGTTTCATAATATCTACCCCATGTCAGCGGCGTCGTGTCCAGCGGGCCGCAAAGGGCAGGGATGACGAAAATTGGTTAGCAACTCGCTAACCATGCCGGGTGTGGGTCAGAAATATTCGACGATCACCTCATAGCTGCCCGTATATGCGCCTTCGGGCTGTGCCGCTGACAGGGTCAGCTTGCCGCCGACGCTAAACTGATTCTTGCGCTTGCCAGGGTCCAAAACCATCGTCGATTGCGACGCTTTGGGAAGGGCCAACAGGCTATTGCCGCGTCCATTGGTCAGGCGGGCAGGGGCCAGCACTATGCCGACCATATAGTCTTTCGGCCCGGTGACATAGAATAGCCCGGCCCGCTCGCCGCCCAGGCATTGCAGCCCGGCGGTGCAGCGCGCGACGCCCGATGGCGTCAGTTCGATCGTGCCGCCGGTCGTGCTGGCTGCCACCATCCCGAAGCTGATGTCGGTGGCCGCCTCGACAATCGGCGCAGATTTGCGCGTGTCGGCATGGGCAAAATTTCCGGGCAGGGGGGACAGGCTCAGGGCAATCGCCGCCATAGCGGACATTGCACGCATCACCCTGTCCTCCCTCTGGCATCGGCACGGCATGGGTGCGGCACCTGGGTGCCGCCCCTGCCGACCATGATCTTACTGATAGGAAACCGAGACCGCATATTGGCCCGAATAGGTGCCAGCCGCCTGATTGGCGCCGACATTCAGCGTGCCAGCCACCTTGAAGCTGCCATCACCCGTGCCAGACAGGGTCATCGCCGACGTCGTCGTCGCCAGCGCTACCGCCATGCTGTTCGATCCGCCATCAGTCAGGGTGATCGACGGATTGTCGATCGCGACGGTCACGGTTTCATTCGCCGTGCCGACGACGGCAAAGGCGCCCGCGGTGGTCGTGCCGAAGCAGGACAGGCCGCTGCCGCAGACACGGCTATTGTCTTCGGCGATGGCGACAGTCGCAGCAGCGGCCGACGGCACGATCTTGCCAAAGTCCAGGTCCGACGATTTCGTGACGGTGATGGCGCGCAGGATCTTAACCGTCGCATCGCCTGTGGCGGATGCGGCATGAGCCGGTTCGATCGAGAGCGCAACGCCTGCAAACAGCATGGCAGTCAGGCCAAGGGCCTGAACGGATTTGTTGGTCATGTCATATACCCCTTGAGTTGCGTCGGCATTCCAGCTCCGACAAGGGCATTGATAGGAAATGTCCGTCTATCTAAGGCTAATGGGCATGGTAAAGCCGCCATTAACCATATGAAGGGTCGCGGATTTTAGTATAAGTTACTGATATTCGAAGCTAATATTATATTGCCCGGCATAGCTGCCCGGCGGCGTTCCTGCCGTCACGATCATCTGCCCGCCTACGGCATAGGGGGACCCGGTCGGACTCGCCATCGCCACCGGCCCGGACGGCAACAATGTCACCATCAGGCGCGCTGCATCCGGCCCCGTCATCGCGACCACCGGGTCGATCGACACCGCCAGTGGCACGTCCGCGCCGGTCAGCCGGAACAATGCAGGCTGTCGCTCACCCAGGCACAGCATGGCGCCGCTACATTCGGTCCCGCCATCAGGCCGCACCGTCACGATTCCGTCCTGCGCCGCAGGAAGAATGCGCCCGAAATCGAGCGATTCTTCCTGGGTCGCCGATAACGATCGCAAGATCGTCACCGCCGCACCGCCGGAGGCGGCATTCGCTGTATGACCCATGGCAAGGCTGGAACAAGCCATGGCTCCGGCGAACAGGGTGACCCGCATCAAGGGGTATGAAATGATGCTGCCATCCCGCATATCGCCGTTGTGCCTGCGAATTGGTATAAATACGTAAGCATAAATGCTTACCGCAACGTTAAGCCTGTTGCAGCGCCGGTGACGCGCCATTGTCCGGGTTCAGCGTCGCAAAGCCAGACGCATAGGCCAGCCGCATGACGTCGGTAAAATTGTCCGCGCCCAGCTTCAGCATCATCTTTGCGCGATGGGCTTCTGCGGTCCGCACGCTGATCGCCATCTGCTCGGCCGCGTCCTTGTTGGTCATGCCGCTGACCAGCAGCCGCAGCAGCTCGCTTTCCCGATCGGTCAGGCTGGCGATGCGCTGCTGCGCGTCGGCGCTGGCGCTCTGGTCATCCAGCACCGTTTTCAGCTGGTCCAGCCCGGCCTTGACCGCCGCATAAAGGGTGTGGGGCTGGCACGGCTTTTCCAGATAGTCGATCGCGCCCATTTTCATCGCCTGCACCGCCTGGCGGATTTCGCCCCGGCCCGACATCATGATGGTGGGAAAATGGCTGCGCTTCGTTTCCAGTTTTGCGATCGTCTCAAAACCGTCAAGGCCGGGCATATAGACATCCATCAGCAACAGCCCGCCAGCGACCGGCATGGCGTCCAGGAAATCATTGCCTGATGCAAATATCTCGACATCGACCCCCGGCACGATTTCGAGCATGTCGCGCAATGCGACGCACGTTAGTTCGTCGTCATCGACGACATAAACCTTATGTATCACGCCGACCCCAGCCCTGTTAAACATTTGTTATATACGTGCGCTAACCCAACCGCATCCCGCCATCAAGCGCTCTAAGGGGCAAATCCGGCAGAACATTGTTTCAGGCGGGGACTAAATCTGGCCTACAACCTATGTTAGCGTTACATCACCCGGTTCGCCTGCGCTGTGATCGTGGCGAATCGATCGGCGGCCTCGCGAATCTGTTGCGGCCATTGCGCGTCGGACCAGCTATCCAGTGCCTCGTAAAGCTCTCGCATAGCGCTGGCGGTCGTCACATTCTCGAACAGGCCAGCGGTCCCGGCCAGCTGGTGCATCGCGGTGCGCAGCTGCGCCTTGGCCTCGCTGGTCAGGCCATCGGGCGCGGCGGCGCTGGCAAATTGCTTGGCGATATTGTCTAGCCGTTCGCGATACATGTGGGCCAGCCGTGGTGACGGGGCTAGTGATGGTGTCGGTCCATCCACCACCCGATGGTCGTTATTTGCGCGCAACCATGGCTCCAGCACCGCCTGCAAATCCGCCATCCTGACTGGTTTGGCGACATGGCCCTGCATCCCGGCATCCAGACAGGCGGCGATGTCGTCTGCATAGGCGTTCGCGCTGATCGCGATGATCGGCAGCTGATCGGCGCTGTAGCCCCGCCTTCGCAACTTGCGCGCTGCGCTCAGCCCGTCCATGCGCGGCATACGCAGGTCCATCAGTACCAGCGCATAGGGCAATCCCCGCGCATGGGCATCGCTCACCATGGCGATCGCCTCGACACCATTGGCTGCGATCGCGACGTCATGGCCCAGCCGCTCCAGCATCTCGGACACCAGCAACTGGTTGATGTCATGATCCTCGACCAGCAGGATGCGGCGCGCCATGGCGGCTCTGACCGGTGGGGGCAGGGCAGAGGGAACCGGTGTTGCCGCTTCACCCTGCGCTAGCACCAAGGGTATTTCAAGCGCGACAATCGTGCCTTCACCCAGATCGCTGCGCAGCAATATGTGCCCGCCCATGAGCCGCGCCAGCTGATCGCATATCGCCAGGCCAAGCCCCGATCCGCCATGGCGCTGCGCCGCCGCCCCATGCGCCTGCACAAACTCCTGAAAGATCGCGGTCTGCCGGTCACGGGCAATGCCGATGCCGGTATCCTCCACCTCTACGCGCAGCATAGCGCCGGGCAGCTTGATCGCCCGGATGGTGATATGCCCATCATGGGTGAACTTGATCGCATTGGCCAGCAGGTTGACGATGATCTGGCGCAGCCGCAGCCGGTCGCACAATATCATCTGGGGTAATGCTGGATCGACTATGATGGATACCGGCAGCCCCTTGCGCTCGGCCAGCGCACGAAGCGCGGCAACGCTCGCCTGCAATTTTTTCTGCAGGTTTACCGGTTCGGGTTCCAGCACCATCTGGCCCGCTTCGATCCGTGAAAAATCCAATATGTCGTTCAACAACTCCATCATCGACTGGCTGGATTCCAGGATCAGTTCCAGCTTGGCGCGCTGTGCGTGGCGCGGCTCGTCCTGCAACAGCAATTCGGTAAAGCCGATCACACCGTTCATCGGCGTGCGGATTTCATGGCTCATATTCGCCAGGAAAACGGCCTTGGCATTGGCGGCCTGTTCGGCGCGCACCAGCGCGGTTTCATTTTCCTGTTCCAACTCCTTACGCCGGCTGATGTCGGTGCCAACCCCGATCAGGCCAATCAGCTGGCCCTGCGCATCGACCTCCGGGCCGCAGATCAGGTCAACCCAGCAAATGCCGCCATCGCTGTGGCAAAAGCGCAATTCCACCCGCCATGTCAGCCCCTGCGACATAGCGGACCGCCATTGCGTGCGGATCTTCTCCCGGTCATGGGGATGGATCGCCGCCATCCACCCCACGCCCATCACTGCGTTGCGCGAGAGGCCGGTGGTTTTCAGCCAGGCGTCATTGGCGAAATTGCAGAAACCCAGATCGTCGGTGCGGAAAATCCCGGCGGGCGACAGGCTGGCGAGCGCGGAAAAATGCCGCTCGCTTTCCTCCAGCGCGCCGACCGCGCGCTGGAGGCCCGCCTCGCGTTCCATCAACTCGCTGGTCTTGATCGCCACCTGCCGCAGCGCATATGTCTCACGCCGGATGTAGGACAGCGCCAATATGCCGAATATCCAGCTAATCGCCAGTCCGCAGACCAGCACCAGCCAGCCTTCGCTGGTCGATACGCTCCCTTCAAACTGGGGCGTGCTGGTCCAGCGCACCGTCCATCTTTGTTCCATCAGCAACAGCGTGCGGGTTACGCTATATCGCGGCTCATGATCGTCTTTGGCGGCGCTGGCATAGATAGTGTCGTCATCGTCCGTCACCGGACCATCGAAAATATGGATGTCGAGCGACCGGCCCTGACTTTGCGTCAACCCTTCCATCAGGCGGCTGGCGATGAACGGCGCATAGACCCATGCGATCAGTCCCTTACGCCGCTGGTCAACGGTCGCATGGGGCAGACCAGGCCGATAAAGCGGTCGCAACAGCAGGAAGCCGGGGCGCTGCTGCGCATCCTGGACCAATATGATGCGCCGGGTGATCGTTGCCTTGCCGGTGTCCCGCGCATGCAGAGCGGCGGATCGCCGCCGGGCCTCGGCCAATATGTCCAGCCCCATGGCTGCGCGGTTGGCCGCGATCGGTTCGATCTGGGCGATCACGCCGCGCAGCACAGCCCTGCTGTCGGGATGGATGCGATAGCCGGGGAAGCGCCACGCCTGTCCCTGCTGAAACGCTTGCAGCGTCGCGGGCGTCACGGGGCGGATATAGCCAATGCCGTTCAGGCCGGGCAGGAATGCGCCCATGTCCAGCGCCGCGACATAGGCACGCCAATCCTCCGGGGTAATGTCGTCCGACGCAGCGAACAGCGCAGCTGCGCCGTCCAGACTGCGAGCATAGGCTTCCAGCCGGTATCGCAATGCCCGCTCATTCTCACGCGCCAGCACAGCGAAGCTGGCCTGGTTACGGTCATGGACAAATTCGGATGTGACCTTCCACGCGGTCAACGTGCCGCCGATCATGACCATCATGACCATCATGACCGCGCTCATCGTCGCGGTGTAATGGGCGATCGGCTCGTCGCGCCACAATATCCGCCATCCCTTCCAGGGGCTGAGCATGATGACGGGGGTGACGATCAGCACCCCCAGCAGGTCGCCCGCCCACCATGTCGCCCAGCTTTCACTGATGGCGGCGGCAGGGATGGTGTGGTTCAGGTAGAGCGTGGCGACGCCGACGGTTGGCGCGACTACACAGGCGAGGGGACAGATGAGCGCTGCCAGCAACGCAATATCGTAGGCCGATGTCAGCCGGATGGGCGTCCCGAACCGGACGCGCACGATGCTGCCCGCGATCAGCGCCTGCAATGTTGATCCGATTGCGATGCACAGCGCGTTGGACAGGATCAGCGGCAGGCCCGCTGTCTCCAGTCTCATCATGCCGATCGCGGCATTGACGACGAACGCACCGACCGCAACGCCCGGCCAAAGCGCCCGCCCGAAAATCAGGATCGCGGACACCGCAACGCCCGATGCTGGCCAGATCAAAGTTGCATAGCCGGGCGGGATCGCCATTTTCAGGCCCAGCCATCCGACCACACAATAGACCAGCGCCAGTCCGGCATTCAGCATCACCGCGCGCGGCGCGAAACGTCCCCCGCGTAGAGTGCTGTCACCCCCGGCCGCAGCCCGGCTGCCTTGTTGCTCCATCTTGCCCCCCGGCACAGGCGGGGCGGCGTGGTTCCGGCCCGTCTGGACTCCCGCTTATAGAGGATGGCGCGCAATCGGCAATCGTTGTCAGGTCGGCGTGGCGAAGCGTTCGATGCGATAGGGCGCGATCGGAATGTCGGTCGCGCCCTTGGCGATGACCTCCGCCATCGTTTCGCCCACGCCCGGCCCGATCTGAAATCCCGACCCGGAAAAGCCGAACGCATAATAAAGCCCGCTGGTCGTCGCGCTCGGCCCCATCACTGGCTGGCTGTCGGGCATATAGCCTTCGATCCCGGACCAGACGCGGATGATGTTGAGCTTCCCCAACGACGGGGCCAGCCGCCTTATATGCTTCAACTGGCTCAGCGTATTCTGCGGTTCGACATAGGCACGATACTGGTCGGGGAAGGATGGTCCCCGCGTGCTGCCGCCCAGCACGATATTGCCGCGCGCGACCTGCCGGAAATAGACCGTCTCCTCCTCGATCGGGGTCATCACCCCTATGGCGGGCAGGATGCCGTAGGGGACCGGCTCGGTCACGCTCATATTCGGGCCTTTGGGCGTGATCGGCACCGGCTCGCCAAATTGCGACGACAGCGCATTGCCCCACGCCCCTGCCGTCACCAGCAGGATGGGTGCGCGGAATGTCCGCCCATCGACCGCAGTAACGATGAAATCTTCGCCGACCTTCTGCGCGTCCACAATCTTCGTATTTTCATGGATCACCGCGCCCAGCCGCGCCGCTGCCCGCGCAAAGGCAGGCGCGGCCAGCCGTGGATTGGCATGACCGTCTGTCGCCGAATAGGAACCGGCCAGCACGTCCGGCCCGAAAAAGGGGAATTTGTCGCGCAGCGCATTGCCGCTCAGCAATTCCAGCTCCAACCCTTCCTCGCGCGCCTTGGCGGCATAGTCCTCCATCGACCCCACCAGTTCGGGCCGCTCGCGGTAACAGACCCGGATATGCCCGGACTGGAGATATTCGACATCCGCCCCCAGCAGTTCGCGCGATTGACGCCAGATGGCGATGGCGCGATTGGCCAAAGGCAACTGGTGGATGGGTCGCCCTTGCCGCCGGACATTGCCGAAATTGGTGCCGCTCGCCTGCCGCCCGATCAGGTCGGTTTCCAGCAGGGTGACCGACAGGCCATGGCCGCGCAGGAACAGGGCCGCCGATGATCCCATCAGCCCGCCGCCCACGATGATGACGTCGCTGGCAGCGCTCATTGTTCTTCCCCGATAGCGATGGTCAGCGGCTTGACCGGTGCCTGGCCGCGCAACCGCCCGACCTGCTCGACCGGCACGCCGGCTTCCGCCGCGATCAGCTCCGCCGCTGCCAGCCCGCAATAACGCCCCTGGCAGCGTCCCATGCCGACCCGGCTGAACGCCTTGGCCCGGTTCGCTTCCTTCGCGCCCGTCTCACGCATCACACCGCGCAGGTCGCCCGCCGTCACTCCCTCGCACCGGCACAATATGGCGTCGTCCGGCAATTGCGATGCTTGTTCTGAAGGCCACGGAAAAGCCTTCGCCAGTCCCCGCGCAAATTTCGCATAGGTGCCGACATCGCCGCGCAGCGACGCCATCTCGCCCTTGTCGACGGGCAGCCCCAGATCGCCCAGTGCTGCCAGCGCCGCCAGCCGCCCGCTGGCTTCCGCGGACCGCGCGCCCAATATCTTCGCGCCATCGCCCGCCAGATAGACGCCCGCCACGCTCGACCGCCCATCGCCGTCCCGCTTCGGCAGCCATTGCCGGGTGCCGGGATCGAAGGCGAAAGCACAGCGCGCCAGATCTGCCAGCTGGGTTTCGGGCCGCAAATGATGCCCCATCGCCACCGCGTCGCAGATAATTTCCTGCTCGGCACCCGCCCCCGTGCGAAAGCGGACGCCGCTCACGCCGCTGTCAGCATTACCTTTTATTTCCAATGGCTTGATGCCATTATGCACTGCCACCCCCGCGCGCTTCAATTTCATCGTCAGCGCCACGCCGTTCCACAATACGGACGGCACCGCCAGCAGATCGGGCAACGCCTTGATCCGCGCGCTATAGTGCGCGGTATCCAGCACTGCGACGACATTGGCCCCCGCCTCGACATATTGGCTGGCGACAAGATACAGCAGCGGTCCCGATCCCATGAACACGACCTTGTGTCCGATCGACACCGCTTGGCTCTTGAGCGCCACCTGCGCCCCGCCCAGGCTGTAGCTGCCCGCGAACTGCCAACCCTTGACCGGCATCAACCGGTCGGTCGCCCCGGTGCAGAGCAACAGCGCATCGAACGGCAGCGTGTCCGCATATGTCTGGCTCGCTGTCCAGATATGCCCGCCCGCGATGTTCCACACCAATGTTTCAGGCCGATAATCGACCGCGCCCTTCAGCCCGTCGAACGTCTCGTGCAGTGCCTGCGCCCGCCCGGCTTCGCTGCCGTAAAGCTTGGCATAGGGCCGGGTGAAATTGTCGGGCTGGCGGCGATAAATCTGCCCCCCATCGCGCCGCCCCTCGTCCAGCACGATCGGGCGCACCCCCGCCTGCACACAGGCCTCCGCCGCGCGTGTCCCCGCTGGTCCGGCCCCGACGATAACTACCCTGGGGATTATGCGTGGTTCGACCATGATGCCCCCGGCTGGCTCGTCAATATGCGCTGGCCCGATGCCGCCAGTGTCGAACAGGCGCGCAGGCGGTCGCCACTTTCGGTCCATACCCAGCAATCCTGGCACGCGCCCATCAGACAGAAACCCGCCCGCTTCTCCGGTCCGAACTCCGACTGGCGCAGCACGCCGCCCTGGCTCAGCAGCGCGACCATCAACGTGTCACCCTCCAACGCCTCGACGGGCGCACCATCGACATGCACGGTGATGGCGGGGCGATCGGTTTCGCCCAGACGAACGAAGCGGCTCATAAGGGACACAAGCTTTCATCTCCATGATGGCACAATATCTGGCTGCCCTTAGCCAGCGGGCGGCGGGGCGGGGGGGTGGTGTTGCACAGCCCATCCACCCGCGCGGCGCAACGCGGCTGGAAACGGCACAGGTCGGGATGATCGCCTGTCTCCCCGATCGGCGGTGGCGCGGCCCCGGCATGGCTTTCCTCCAGCCAGCCCGCGCGCATTTCCGGCACGGACCCGATCAGCAGGTCGGTGTAAGGATGGAAGGGCGCAACCCCGAAAGCGGCGCGCGGTCCCGTCTCCACCATCGTGCCGGAATAAAGGACGAGGATGTCGTCGCAAATCGCCCGCACCGTCGAAATGTCATGGCTGATGAACATGGTCGCGATACCCAATTCCCGGCGCAACTCCGCCATCAGCTCCAATATCGCCGCACCGACTACCGTATCGAGCGCCGACGTCACCTCGTCGCACAGGATCAGCTGCGGATCGGCCGCGAGCGCGCGCGCCAGATTGATCCGCTGCTTCTGTCCACCCGACAGGCCGCCGATCGGTCGGTCGATCAGCGTCGCTGGCAGGCGAATAAGGTCCAGCAACTCCAGCACCCGCATCCGCGCAGCATTGCCTTTCAGGCCATGGTAAAAGGCCAGCGGTCGCGCCAATATCCGCCCGACGCTATGCGCGGGATTAAGCGCCGTGTCGGCATTCTGGAATACCAGCTGCACCCGGCGAAACTGGTCGCGGCTGCGCCCCTGCAACCCCGGCGGCAGAGCCTCACCATCCAGCAGCACTTGCCCGCTGGCGGGCGGCAGCAACCCGGCGATGACCCGCGCGATGGTCGATTTGCCCGACCCGCTTTCGCCGATCACGCCTAAGGTCGCGCCGCGCTCGATCGTCAGGTTGATGTCGCGCAACACCGGAATGCGCGGTCGGCCGTCCTTGCCGATCTTGCCATAACCCGCCGTCAGCCCACGAATTTCCAGCAGCGGCGCAGCGGGCAGGGCGATTTTTTCGGGCGCTGGGCGGATCGCGGGCCGCGCCGCCGCCATCAGCGTTTTGGTATAGTCGTCGGCAGGCGCGTGGAGGATCTGCGCTGCCGCCCCGGCCTCGCGGATGCGTCCCTGGCTCAGCACCACAATCTGGTCCGCCATCTGGGCGACGACCGCCAGATCATGCGACACATAGATGGCCGTCGCGCCGCGTTCCAGCACCACCGCCTTGAATGCGCGCAGCACCTCGATCTGCGTGGTTACGTCCAGCGCCGTGGTCGGCTCATCCAATATCACCAGTTCGGGGTCAGTGATCAGCGCCATCGCCGCCATCAGCCGCTGCAACTGCCCGCCGGACAATTGATGCGGATAGCGCGCGCCGATCGTGTCGGGAAAGGGCAAAGCGAGCGCGCGGAACAGCTCGACCGCCTTGGTCTCCGCCTGCGCACGCGGCATCAGGTCATGGATCAGCGCGGGTTCGATCACCTGATCCATGATAGTGCGCGACGGGTTGAAGGCGGACGCCGCGCTCTGCGCGATATAGGCGATGCGATTGCCGCGCAGTTGCGCCAGCGCGCTGCGATCCAGCTTGGTCAGGTCACGCTCGCCCACGCGGATCGATCCGCCTGCAATCGTCGCGCCGGGCCGCGCATGGCCCAGCAGGGTGAGCGCGATCGTCGTCTTGCCCGATCCGCTCTCGCCGATCAGCGCCAGCACTTCGCCGCGTTGCAACGCAAAATCAATGCCGCTGACGATCGGGAATATCTCCCCCGCCGCATTGCGCGCGGTGACGGTCAGGCCTTTTACCTCGACGTGAGGAGCCTCACTCATCGGCCTTTCCCCTTGCCCGAAAAGCCGATTGCGTCGATCAACAGGTTCACTCCGACGGTCAGCGTCGCAATCGCCACGGCGGGTGCCAAAATCGCCAGCGCGCCTTCGCCCAGCCCCGAAATATTCTCGCGCACCAGCGACCCCAGATCGGCGTCCGGCGGTTGTACGCCAAGGCCGAGGAACGACAGCCCCGACAGCAGCAGCACGATGAACACGAAACGCAAGCCAAAATCGGCCAGCAGCGGGTGGATCATATTGGGCAAAATTTCGGCGATGGCGATATGGAAGCGCCCCTCGCCGCGCGCCCGCGCCACCTGCACATAATCCATCTGCGCCAGATTGACCGCCAATGCCCGCGCGATCCGGTAATTGCCCGGCACATAGGTGAAGGCCGCGATCAGCAGCAGCAACCCCAGCGACGATCCGAACGCCGCGACCAGCACCAGCGAGAATATCTTGGACGGGATCGAAATCAGCATGTCCATGAAGCGCGACAGTGGTTCATCGACTTTGGAGCCACCCACCGCCGCCGTCAGCGCCAGCGCCGTGCCGGTCGTGCTGGCCAGCAACGCCGCCGCTGCCGCCAGCCCCACCGTATAGCGCGCGCCTGACAGCAACCGGCTCAGCACATCGCGGCCCAGATAGTCGCTGCCCAGCCAGTGCTTGGCCGACTGGGCGTCGAACACGTCATAGGCGACGAAAGCGCCGACCGGATAGGGGGCCAGCATCGGCCCGAACAGAGCGACAGCCAGCCAGAAGATGACCAGCGCCAGTCCCACCTTGCCCGACAGCGGCAGGGCTTTAGCCCGTTGAAAAGCATTACCCATCATTGCGCCCGCAGCCTGGGGTTGGCCAGGATCGCGGTGACATCGGCGATCAGCATCAGGATGAGATAGGCGGCGCAGAAAATCATCGCGCACGCCTGCAACAGCGGCATGTCGCGGCTGGTCACGGCATTGACCATCAGGCTGGCAAGCCCCGGATAGTTGAAGATGGTTTCCACGATCACCGCCCCGCCCAGCAGGTAGGATAGGCTGAGCGCCATCGCATTGACGATCGGCGCAATCGCATTGGGCATGATGTGCCGCAGCACGATCCTGACCGGCGCAACGCCTTTCAGCACTGCCATTTCGACATAGGGCCGGTCCATCTGGTCGATCACCGCCGCCCGCGTCATTCGCGCCATTTGCGCGATGACGATGACGCTCAGCGTCAGGATCGGCATGGCGACCCCGCGCAGATAATCACCCCATCCCATATCGCTCGATGCCATTGCGATGGAGGGCAACCAGCGCAGCTTCACCGAAAAGATCAACACCGCGATCGTCGCCACCAGAAATTCCGGCACCGCCACCATCGACAGCGTGACGATATTGAGCGCCCGGTCGATCCGCCCGCCCCGGTTCATCGCAGAGCCAATGCCGATCGCAAGCGCGACCGGCAACGCGACCAGTGCGCTCAGTGCGGCCAGCAACAGGCTGTTGGGCAGCCGCTCGGCAATCACCTCGGACACCGGCATATTGGCGACCAGAGACTGGCCCGGATCGCCGCTGACCATGCCCGCCAGCCAGCTGACATAACGGACATGGGCCGGGCGATCGAGGCCCATTTCATGGCGCAATGCCGCGACCTGTTCGGGCGTGGCGCTCTGCCCCAGTGCTTCCTGCGCCGCGTCGCCGGGCAGCAGTTGCGCGATTACGAAGATCGTCATCGACACCAGCAGCAGCGTCAGCAGCGACGATGCAAAGCGCTTGCCGATCAATGTCAGCGCGGCGCTCATACCGCTTCGGGTGGATGCGCCCGCCATCAGCCTTCCCACCACACATGTTCGGCAAATTGATAGCCCATCAACCCACCCAGCGACACAGGATATAGCCCCTTCAACCGCCGGTCATAGCCGTCGATCAGGCTGATGAATACTGGGATGCCGACGCCGCAATGGCTGCGCACCAGCCCCTGCATTTCGCCATAAAGCTGCTTGCGCCTCGCCTGATCCGCCTCGCCCCGCGCCTCCAGCAACAGCCGGTCGAAGCGCGGATTTTTCCACCCGCTCTCGTTCCAGGCGGCGTCGGACTTGTAGAACAGGCTGAACAGCAGGTCGGCGGTCGGGCGCGGGTTGGTGTTGCCGAAGCCCAGCGGATGTTTCATCCAGTGGGTCGACCAATATCCATCGCCCGGCACCCGATTGACCGCCAGCTTCAAGCCGACGCGCGACCCATATTCCTGCAAGATCGACGCCATGTCGACCGATCCGTCAGCGGCGGGCGACGCATAGACCGGCAGCCGCACGCCGGTCAGGCCCGCCCGCTGCAAATGCCATTTCGCCTTGTCCAGATCCAGGCTCGTCTGGGGTAAGTCGGCGCGATAATAGGGGTGGAATGGCGGGATCGGATGATCATTGCCGATCGTCGCATAGCCGCGATAGAGCGCCCGCTTGATCAGTGGTCGGTCGAGCAGATATTTCATCGCCGCGACAAAATGCGGGTTGCCTGTCGGCAGCTGGTCCTGCCGCATGATGAGGTTGGTGTAGAGGCCCGATTGGGTTTCCAGCAGGCCATGGCCACGCGACGCCATGATCCGCTTGGTCGATCGCGGATTGACCGCAATCACCAGATGCACGTCGCCCGACAGCAGCGCATTGACCCGGCTGACCTCGTCGGGAATGCCGATCAGCTCGATCTCATCCAGATAGGGTTTGCCCGGCTTCCAGAAATTGGGGTTGCGCCGCGCCAGCGTCCGCACGCCGGGCCGGAACTGCGCGCACAGATAGGGACCGGTGCCGTTGGCCGTTCGAAAATCGCGCGTTCCCGCACGCAGGATCAGGAAATGGGATTGCGCCAATATGGTCGGCAGATCGGCATTGGGTCCGGTCAGGCGGATGGTCAGATCATGCCGCCCCTTTGCCTTCACCTGCGCAAATTGCTCGGCAATCTGCGCCATCTTGGACCCGGTGGCCGCATCCTTGTGCCGCAGCAGCGACCAGACCACATCGGCGGCGGTCAGCTCCGCGCCGTTATGGAAGGTTACGCCCCTGCGCAACCGTATATGCCAGTTGATCTGGTCCGCGCTCTCCATCCGCTCCGCCAGCGCAGGACGGGGGACGAGATTGCGGTCGAGCTGGGTCAGCCCGCTGTAAAACATATAATGGCGCACATAGTCGGTCGACAGCGCACCCTTGGCCGGATCGAGCGTATCGGCGGTCGAGCTGGACAGGCTCGCCACGCGGATGCGCCCACCGACGCGGGGCTTGCTCGCCGCCAGCGCGCCATCGGGCAATAACAGCCCCGCGCCCAGCCCTAGCCCGGCACCGATCATCTCGCGGCGCGAAAAAGGCGGCTGACCGTCCATCAATGGATCACATCCTGCCATTTATACCATAGCCCCACCAGCGGCAGGAACCATGGCTTGCCGAAATGCCCCGGCACGCTCGGCCAGTCGAGATGTCCCCAAGGATTGGCGTCCGGCTCGCCGCTCATCACGCGGGCCATCTGTTGCCCCATATGGGTCGCCATCTGCACGCCATGGCCGCTATAGCCCATGGAATAATACAGCCCGTCCGTCTCGCCTGCACGCGGCAGGCGGTCGGCGGTCAGGTCCACCATCCCGCCCCATACATGGTCGATGCCCACGCCCTTCAGCGCCGGGAAAATTGCGCCCAGCGTGTCTTCAAGGATGCGCCCGCTCTTCATGTCGGATCGGGGATCGCTGATCGCAAAGCGCGCCCGCCCGCCGAAGATCAGGCGATTGTCGGGGGCCAGGCGGAAATAATTGCCGATATTCTTGCTGGTCACATAATTGCGCCGCCCCGGCAGCAACCGATCGATCAGCCCGTCGTCCAGCGGCTCCGTGGCGACCACGAAACTGCCGACCGACACGATCCTGCGACGAAAGAAACCGAACGGTGCAGCCGCAGGCGCCCCGCCGGTCGCGACCAGCACCTGTTTCGCGCTGACGATCCCGCGCGATGACGTCACCCGCCATCCGTCAGCCGTCCGGTCAAGCCCGGTAACCTCGGCACCCTCGTAAATCCGCGCCCCGGCCCGCGCCGCCGCCTCGGCCAGCCCCACCCCGAACCGGGCAGGATGGATCTGCGCGCTCGTCGTCTGGATCAGCGCGCCATGGAAAGCGTCGGAACCCACTTCCTCACGGATGCGCTCCGGCGGCACCAGTCGGACATTCTCGTCCACCTCGGCAGCCAGCAGGTCATGCGCGCGCGCCAGCTTGTCATAATGGGCGGGCTTGGCCGCCAGCTTCACCCGACCGCAGCGGGTGAAGTTGCAGTCAATGCCTTCCTCGCGCGCCAGCCGCTCGACCGTATCGACCGCGTCGCAATGCGCCCGATACCAGGCTTTGGCGACCGGCTTGCCGAACTTCGCCGATAATGCACCATAGTCATGCGCGGTGCCATTATTGCACTGGCCGCCATTGCGCCCTGACGCCTCGCCCACGACCTGCCCCGCCTCCAGCAGCACGACGCTCGCGCCGCGTTTCGCCAGCGCCAGTGCCGCCGACAGGCCCGTAAAGCCGCCGCCGATGATGGCGACATCGGCCGACCCGTCGACCCCGCCCTCCGCCCCGCCCATGAAGGGCGGCGCGCTGGCGAGCCAGTAGGAGAGGGGGGAGGCGCTCATCGAACGATCAGAGACCCACGACCGCCGGCAGGCAACCGATATGGGGGATTTCCACGTCGCGATAGAAGGGGTTGGACGGCTCATGCCCCCGGCCCACAAACACGCGGCAGCCAAAATGCAGGTCGGTCGCCGTATTCTGATCGTAGCGGAAGCTGGAGGAGACGTGCATCATATCCTCCGGGTTCGCGCCAAGCTGATCAAACATATATTCGAACGCCTGCATCCGCGGTTTGTAGGCCTGCGCCATCTGCGCGGTATAGACCGCGTGGAACGGCGCGCCCAGCATCCCGACATTATGATGGATCTGGTCGTTCATCGCGTTGGACAGGATGACGAGCGGAATCTTGTCGCCAATCTTGGACAGGCCACCGGCAACATCGTCATGCGGTCCCCAGGTCGGCACGGCGTTGTAAACGGCGTCCGCGTCCGCCTCATCATAAGCCACACCCCACTTCTCGCACGTCCGGCGCAGCGAGTTGCGGATGATCTCCTGATAGGGTTCCCATGGCCCCATCACCTGGTCGAAACGGTAAGCGCTCCAGTCCTTGCAGAAGGCGGGCAGTTTTTCCGCGTCGATGCGATCGGCCATGAAGGCGGTCGCCATCTCGGTCATGCGGAAACGGGTGAGCGTGCCATAACAGTCGAAGCTGATATATTTGGGCCGGAAATTGGGCATCGGCTGATCGTCCTTTGCGGGTTCTTAACGGTCGGCCTGTTGGCCATGTGACTGCCATATTACGACATGGGCGCACCGGAACATGAAGCCCATTTCTGCGGGCGCGGGCGCATATATGGGGCTTTTATCGCTACCCTTTCGGCATAGATTGCCGCGCTCTCAATAGCCACGGTCACGCGCGACTTCGCCCTCCATCGGCACGCCGGATTGGTGGCGGCGGATATTGGCGATCAGCGCGCGTGCCGCGCCGTCCGCGCGGGTCATGCTGGCGACATGAGGGGTCATGATGATGCGCGGATGCGCCCAGAAAGCATGGCCTTGGGGCAGCGGTTCGGGATCGAACACGTCCAGCACCGCGCCCGACAGATGCCCATCGTCCAGCAGAGACAGCAGATCCTGCTCCACCAGATGCCCGCCCCGCCCGACATTGATCAGGCTGGCCCCGGATGGCAGCTGCGCCAGCGTTTCCCGGCACAAAATGCCGCGCGTCTCGTCCGTCAGCGGCAGCAGGCAAATCAGGATATCGCAGCCTGACAGGAACGTCGGCAACGCCGCCTCGCCCGCAAAACAATCCACGCCCTCCACCGCATGGGCCGACCGGCTCCACCCCGACAGCGGAAAGCCGAACGGCCGCAATGCCCCCAGCGCCGCCTGCCCCAGATTGCCCAGCCCCATCACGCCGATGCGGCGCTGGCTGGCTGGCGTCAGCTTGATCGGCGACCAGCGCCCTTCGCGCTGCGCGATCCCATGTTCGATCAGATTACGATGCAGCGCCAGCACCGCCATCGTGACATATTCGACCATGCCCTGCGCAATCCCCGGCTCGATCATCCGTACAACGCGGACATGGGGCGGCAGGCGCGACATATCGAACTGGTCGATCCCCGCACCGATCGAAAACAGCACTTCGAGTGCGGGCAATGTCGCGATCAATTCCACCGATGGGTTCCATGCGGCCAGATAGCGGATCGTGGCGGGGTCAGGTGCGTCCGCCGGATCGGCAAAGCCAATGTCCGACGCTTCATCAGCGAAAATCCCGCGCCAGATGCGGCCACGTTCGGGGTCGGAGGTATAGAGCAGGGTCATGACACAGACTTTCGCGCGGGAGCGGGGCGGCGGGCGCGTTGGACCTGCCACCACATAAGAGGGCCGGAAATGCACAGCGCGGTCCATGCCAGCGCAACGACCAACAGCAGCGCCTTGCCAACCGCGCCAAAGGCATCGCCCGCATGAAGCGGCAGAACGGTTATCCATAGCGCCTTGTTGTTATCCGCACGGATTGCGCTGACGATGCGCGGCTGCGCCAGCGTCACGATGACACGATGGATCGCGCGCGCATTACGCTCCGGCGCATGAAAATTGACGATCAGCCGGTCGTCCTCGATCCGCAGGTCGCGCAATGCGGCATCGGGGAAGGCGGTCTGCGCCAGCGTCAGGCTGCGGTCGATCGCAGCGGCCGATGCGACGGACGGCGCACTCGCCGCGCCGCTCCCCAATAATTCGGGCACTGCCAGTAACAGGCCTGTCGTCGCCATGAACAGCAGGATCGCACTCAGCACGACGCCCGCGGTACGATGGCATTGGCGCAGCACCAATCGGGGCGACAGCGTCCAGCGTATCGCCAGCGCCTTGCCCATCTTGCCGCGCTTGGGCCACCAATAGGCCAGCCCGCTCGCCAACATCGCCAGCAAGGCGATGCCGTTCAGCATGACCACCGCCATGCCCACCTTGCCCGCCATCAACCGATAATGGATCTGCAGCGCCGCCTCGACCGGAAAGGCAAACACACTGCCGGACCGCGTCACTGCGCCGCCCGCGGGATCGACCGACGCATAGCGTAGCGCGCCGTCACGATTGCCCAGTTGCGCGAACCAGGTCGCCCCGTCCGCATCGGGCGCAAACAGCCGCGTCACCGTAAAGCCCGCCGCCGCCCGGTTTGCCTGCACGACCGCTTCGCCGACTGAAACCTCTGGTCCCACGCCGCCGCTTGTCATCGCGACCGGATCGATCAGCCGCGCCAGCGGCCCGCGATAGACCAGCATCGCCCCGCTCAGCGCCTGCACCAGCAGAAACGCCGCCATGGCCAGGCCGATGATACGGTGCAGGCGCAACATCAGCGCACGGTTCATGGGACATCCCTCTGAAACGAAAAGGGCCGCTGACGACAGGAGGAGAAATGTCGCCAGCGGCCCTGAAAGAGGAGGCGCGAACGCCTCCCCGACACCTGTTTTAGAAGTTGAACGTGCCACGCACCGTGAAGGAACGGGGCGTGCCCGGCTGCACCCACAGGGCTGCATAGGAGCTGGCATAATATTTCTTGTCGAACAGATTATCGACATTGGCCGACAGCTTGAACTGGTCATTGATTGTCACCGACGCCAATAGCTTGGCGATGGTGTAGCTGGGCAGATAGAAATTCGCCGCTGTCTGGCCAAGGCGCTTACCGACATGGTTCACGCCCGCGCCCAGCATCGCTTCATGATCGCCGATCGCAAAATTCTTGAACAACAGGATATTGCCCTGATGCTTGGGAATGTTGATCAGTGGATCATTTTTGAGAACCCCGGCGGTCGGATAGGTGTCCGCCCATCCTGCATCGGTATAGGCATAGGTCATGAACAGCTCGAACCCGGCGGGCAGCTTGGCGTTGACGTCGAACTCCACCCCCTGGCTCTTGGCTTCACCGACCGCCACCGACAGGCCAGTCAGCAGATCGGCGGTCAATACGTTGCTCTTCTTCATCTTGTAGAGTGAGAGTGTGCTGGTGATCCGGCCGTCCGGCGTCACGAATTTCGCACCGACCTCATAGCTTTTGCTGATTTCCGGCGCGAAGGGGTTGTTAGCCGCATCGACGCCGCTGTTCGGCCGGAAACCTTTGCCATAGCTGGCATAGAAGGACAGACTTTTAGTTGGCTCGAACACCAATCCCGCCATCGGGCTGAACTTGGAATAGGTGGTGTTCGGATTGCTGTTGTTGATCCGGTTGACGATATCCTGATTGAAATGATCATAACGGCCCCCGAACCGGACCTTGAATTGTTCGGTGATCTCGATCTGGTCTTGCGCATAGACGCCCCAGGCCTTCTGCACTTCGGTTGAATTCTGGATCACCGCATATTTGTCTGCTGTCGGTACTGCGATGGTGTAGTTGGGGTTGAAAATGTCGATCGAATAGGACTGGTCAACAGCGGTTGGACGATAGCGGTTCTGGAACGTTTCGATCTCGAACTTGTCCCAGTCCGCACCGACGCGGATATTGTGGACAATCGATCCGGTTTCCAGCTTGCCGCTGATTTCGCCACGGAACACCATGTGCTTGGTACTGTAATCGCGATAGCGGCGCTGGCGGGACAGAGTGCGACCGTCATTGTCGATCAACTGCCGTCCCAGCGCCAGTTCAGGATCGCTCGAAAAGCCCTCGAACGTGGTGTCCTTATAGCCAGCACCCAGCATGACAACCCAATCGTCGCTCAGGTCATGCTGCAGCTGCGCCTGATGGCCCAGCACTTCGATCGCGATCGGGCCGTCATTGGGATTGCTAAGAAACCGCGTGTTGGGGATGGCCCCCAGCGTATAGGTCGTGCCAGCCGCCGCCACGGTCGGGATCGCCACCACGCCGCGATCGAACGGCACTTCCTGGTTCACATATTCCAGTTCATAGGTGAAAATCGTCTTGTCCGACAGTTTCGCCAGGAAGGACGGGTTCAGCACATATTTGCGCGTCTCCACCGTGTCGCGGAAGCTTTCGGCATTTTCGACCGCACCCGTCAGGCGGATGGCGACGGTATCGGTGATGGGCAGATTATAGTCGCCCTCGACGCGATACGTGTCCCACTTGCCGCCCGCGACCGAAAAGCTGCCGCCTTCCTTGAAGGTCGGCTTCTTGCTGACGATGTTGACTGTGCCGCCTGGCTCGCCGCGCCCGAAGAGCGCGGAGTTGGGGCCTTTTAGCACTTCGATCCGCTCGACATTCGACGCATCGCGCGGGCCGCCATAGCCGCGGCCACCGTTAAAGCCGTTGACCAGGAAACCGCTCGGAAAATTCTCGTCGCCAGCAAAGCCGCGGATCGCGAAACTGTCCCACAACCCGCCAAAATTATTCTGCTTGGAAATGCCGCTCGCCAACTCCAGCGCGGTGTCGAGCCGCGTGATGTTCAGATCGTTAAGCAGCTTGCCTTCCAGGAACTGGACCGCCTGCGGGATTTCCTTAACCGGCGTGTCGCCGAAATATTGGCGCTTGAGGCCCGTAACGACGATGTCGCTGGTTTCGGCGGCGGGTGCCTGCGCGATCGCGGAAGTCGGCAACGCGATGGCGGCGGTGCTGGCAATCATCGCCAGACGGAATGTGGATGATGGTCGCATGATGAAATCCCCTTAAAAAATCGCTGTTCCGAACGTCCTGCGAAGCGGGGACCGGCGGGTCTTTTATATCCGACGCGGACTGTTTGTCCTGTCATCGGGTGCCGGGCCACGGGGTGTTTGTGCCACCTCTTCTTGCTGTTCAGGCTAGGATGAGTTCCAGACATATTCCGTCAAACTTGGCGCATAGGACGGCGCAAAATTGTGAATCGATGGTCGTTACGGCATTAAAATGCTGCGCCAGATTTTCGCAGCAAAGATGGCAAAACCGCCAAAAAATGGCCGCCTGCCTTAAGAAAGCGGCCACTTGACCCCGTCACAGATATTTCAGCCACCAGATATCCTTGCGCCGCTGTTTAAGCTGCGCGAACCAGCGGGTCGGAAAGTAAAGCGGCAGGATCAGCAGCGCGACCCAGATCCACACGGTCGACAGATTATCGACCCCGAACACCTTGCCCTTGGTCGGCCCGTAGAGGACGAGCGCGACATTGTAGATCAGCTTCAAGACGTAGAGATGCAGAATGTAATAAAACATCGGCGCCCCGCCTAGCAGCGCCAGATGCGGCATCACCGCGCTGTCCTCATATGTCTCGAACAAGGCAAGCAGCAGGCAGCCGGTGCCCACGGTCGGCATCAGGAACAGCAGGGATGGCGGATATTTGGTCAGCGCGAGAAAGCTCATCACCGTGCGCAGCGGCGTTTCCGCCACGAACCACGGCTTGTCGCCGTAAAAATTGAGATAGCGGATCGCAACGAAACCCAGGATCAGCCCCAGCCCCAGCGCGACGAGGCGGCGGATGCGCCGCTTCGGGTCGCTGCCCTTGGCAAACCATGGCCCGCAGGCATAGCCCAGCAGGATAACGCCGATCCACGGCAACACCGGATAGGTGGTCTTGATCGCCGCGCCGCCAAATTCAATCAGCGACCGCTGATGCAGGATCGCCCAGGCAACATAGCCGGGCTGGTCTGCGGTCAGCCGAATGGGATCGAGCAGATTGTGCAGGCAGACAATCGCCAGCCCAACGCCAAATTGCGCGGCTCGCGGCAAATGCAGCAGTGCCGCCAGTGCCACCATGGAAATGCCGATCGCCCAGATCACCTGCAACCAGATCGCCGTCGGCGGAAAAGCAGGCGCCTGCGTCGGCCAGGCATAGCCAACCACGGTCATTTCCAGAAAGATCAGGAACAGCCCGCGCTTGAGCAGAAATTCGGACACCTGACCCTTGCTGTGCGACTGGCCATAGAGCCAGGCCGACAGGCCGGTCAGCGCCACAAAGGTCGGCGCGCAGAAGGTCGACAGCAGCCGTGTGAAAAACAGCCCCGGATCGGTCGTGTTCGCATCGACCGGATCGGTCACCTGCAAATGCAGGAAAAAAGTCTCGCGCACATGATCGACCAGCATGAACAGCATGACGAGGCCGCGCAGCGCGTCGATGGCGATCAGTCGCGTGCGCGCCTTGGCGGCTGCGACCGGTGAGGCGACGCTAGGGCTGTAGGCGGTGGGGGGCGCATGGCCCGCAATGCTGCTCATAATCTGTCCCTCTATCCTCTGCTTCACGCGCCCTTGGGCTGGAAGAGATCCTTGTAGAAACCGGCGGTTTTTACCGTCACGGTCACGGGTGTGTCGCCCTTGTTGCGCCAGTACCAGCCATGGGTGCCGGCAAAGGGCGCGGTGAAACTGCCCTGCGCACTGGTCTGTGCGCGCTCTTCCCAATAGCTGGTGAATTCACCCTCGGCAGCATCGGGCTTCTCGCCATGCATATCGACCTTCACCGGCCCGCCGGTGGTGGTCCAGCTAAACACGAAACTGTCGCCCGCCTGCATATGCGCTTTCACCTCCTGCCCGCTATGCGGCGCCAGGGTGATAGTCATTGCGTCCTGTCGCAGCGTGCCGGTGCGCGCGATGCTGGCCCCGGTCGGCAGCGCCGATGCAGTCGCAACGGGCGCGGCGGTAGCTTCGGGTGCATCCGTCTTGACCGCGACCATGCCCGTCAGCCCCAGAGCGCCGCCGACTCCCGTAGGGTCGATCCCATATTCGGCAGGCAGCACGAACAGGGTCAGGATCGCCGCGGCGGCGATCGCCGCGCCGGCGGTCGCCTTGGCCAGCGTGGCAGGCGACGGGGTGATGCGGGTGGGAAGCGCGGATGCTGTCATGTCATGCCCCTTGCGTGAAATAACCGGCCAGCTGAAAGCCGACCAGAACGAAGCCTGCCGTCATCAGCGCAGCATTGGCGAAAATGGCGGAGCGCTGGAAACTCCCGCTCATGCGCCACAGATTCATCAGCAGCAGGATGATCGCCAGCGCCATGAACTGGCCCAGCTCGACCCCGACGTTGAAGCTAATGAGATTATATATCATTCCTTCCTTCGCGAGTGTCAACTCCTGCAATTTGGTCGCCAGACCAAAGCCGTGGAAGAAACCGAAGATCAGCACCGCCGCCTTGGGATTGGGCGACAGGCCAAACCAGGTGCGGAACCCGTCCAGATTGTCGATCGCCTTATAGACCACCGACAGGCCGATGATCGCGTCGATCAGAAAGGGGTTGGCGCGAATGTCGAACAATACGCCCAGCAGCAAAGTCGTGCTGTGGCCGATCGCGAACAAGGTTACGTAAGCGCCGACATCCTTCATCCGGTAGAGGAAGAAAATGACCCCCGCCAAGAACAGCAAATGGTCATAACCGGTGACCATATGTTTGGCCCCCAGATACATGTAGGGGATGATATTGACGCCCGACGCGCCCTCGATGAAGGCCTTGTCATTCTCATCGACGCCATGCGCCAGCGCCGCCTGGCTGAGCAGCGCAAGCAACAGGGCGATCAGCAGCAACGCGACCCGCCGCACGCCTGGAGAGAAAGACGGGGGGAGGATCGCGCTGCGCATCGACCGGCTCCTTATTTCGCCTGGAAGGTGGCGAAAATCTTGGCGCCGCTCTTGTCGACCAGCGCGACGACCAGCTTGGCCCCCTTGGCAGTCTTGAAGCCCGGCGCGGTCAGCCTGTTGCCGCCTGCGGGTTTCAGCGCCGCCTCGGTCTTGGCACCGGCGACGCTCTGGGTCAGCTTGGCGGTATAGCCTGCCGCTGCCAGTGGTTCATCCTCCTCGCTCAGATAGACGTCGACGCCCTTTGGCCCAGCGACCAGTTCCATCATCGTCTCACCCGACATCTGGACGAGGCCGCCATGCTGCGGCTTCATGCTGCCATGAGCGTGCAGCATTACAGGCGCGGCGATGAGGGCGATCGCGGCGATGCCGGTGCGGAAAAATGCGCTGTTCATGGGATCAAACTCCTTGGCAAACTGGATTATTCGGGCAGATGCGGCAGGACGAAGGACAGTGACGCGCGATATTCGACATGGTCGACCTTTGTCTTGTCGTCCGCAGGGCCGACATAGATGCCCATCAGCACGTTCAGACCCTGATTGCGCAGCGTGATGGTCGCCGTGCCGTCAGCACCCGTCTTGACGGCGGCTTCGTCGGGATCATTGACATAATCGGTCATGACCGTGACGCCCGCCATCGGCTTGCCCTGATAGAGGGCGCGCACCTTCATCGGTTGTCCCATCTTCTGCGGGATGGCAGGGTCTACAGGAACGATCTGGAGCATATGACCCGGAATGATCGGCAGCGGCTTGGTCGGCACCTGCGTCAGATGGACGGCATATTTCCAATTATGCTCGGCCAGCGCGGCGGTCGGCACTTCGTCGCGGCCCTTATTATGCCACTCGCCATCGGGCGTCCGGCTCCACAGACCATAATCCATAACCGCCGCGACGATCGCAACCGGCTCGTCGCTATCGACCACCGGCACAACGCCAGCCGCGCGCAGTGACGTCGTCACCGGCGCGCCATCGGCGTCATAGCCAGCGACAGACTTGATCATCGGCAGCCGCTTGACCGCATCCAGATCATCCGCGCCAACGCCATAGACCAGGGCAATCTGACGCGCGCGCTGGGCGAACCAGATGCCGTGCGCACTGGCAGGGACGGTGGCGGCGATCAGGGTGGCAGCGGTAACGGCGGCAGTCACCATAGGGACGAAACGCATAGGGAAGTTCCTCGACAAAGGGGGCCAATTCCTGGGTCGAGGCTATGATGACCGCGCGAACGAAAATTCTGAATACGTCATATGGGCGACGCGAAAATGTCAAAAAGAAAGGGCCGGAGGAGCGATCTGCTTCTCCGGCCCTTTTTGCGCCCCATCAGGATAAGAAATCAGGCGTCGGCAAATTCCACCGAATTGACGATATGCGCCTGGGTATATTCCAGCAGCCCCGCTTCGCCCAGTTCCGCGCCAAGGCCGGACTGTTTCACGCCCCGGAACGGGATGTTGGCGTCGATCGCCAGATGCTGGTTGACCCACACCGTGCCGCTGTCGATCTTCATCGCGACCGCCGTGGCGCGGGCCAGATCCTTGCCCCACACCGTACCGCCCAGCCCGTAATCGCTGTCATTGGCGCGGGCGATCACATCGTCGATGTCGTCATATTTCAGCACCGGCAGCACCGGGCCGAATTGCTCTTCACGCACCAGCGGCGCATCATCGTCCAGATCGCGCACGATAGTGGGCGCAATGAAATAGCCCGCCCGGTCGAGCGGCGCGCCGCCGGTCATCACCGTGCCGCGGGTGCGGGCGTCCTCGATCAGGGCGTTTACCTTGTCGAACTGCATCTTGTTCTGCACCGGGCCGATCGTCGTCCCCTGCTTGGCCCCGTCATCGACGATCGCTTCATTGGCAAGTTTGGCCAGTTCATCGCAAAATTCGTCATACATGGGGGTGGGGACATAGGCGCGCTTGATCGCGACGCAGATCTGCCCGGCATTGGTCATCGCGCCCTGATAGACTTTCTTCGCCGCCAGCTTGGCGTCGACATCGTCCATCACGATCGCCGCGTCATTGCCGCCCAGTTCCAGCGTCACCCGCTTCACCGTGCCCGCCGACGACGCCATCACCTTCTTGCCGGTTGCGGTCGATCCGGTGAAGGCGACCTTGGCAATGTCAGGATGGCCGGTGATCAGCGCGCCCAGCTCATTCTGGTCGCACACGATGTTGAACACGCCCGGCGGCAGGATCGCCTGTGCCAGTTCGCCGAACAACAATGTGGTCAGCGGCGTCGTGGGCGCGGGCTTGGCAATCATCGTATTGCCGGTCACCAGTGCCGGACCCAGCTTGTTCATCAGCAGGATCATCGGGAAATTCCAAGGCGTGATCGACGCGACGACGCCCAGCGGGGTGCGATGTTCGACAACGCGGTTGCCGCCTTCATCCTTCAGCACCTTGGGTTCGACCCGCATCGCGGCAAAACCGCGCAGCGTGAACACGCTGCCCATAATCTCGTATCCGGCCTGATCCAGCGGCTTTCCCTGTTCCGCCGTCAGCAGGCTGGCAAATTCCCCGATCCGCGCCTCCAGCGCGTCGGCGAGTTTGTTGACCAGTGCGGCCCGTTCATCGACCGGCAGCGCGGACCATGCGGGCAGCGCGCGCTTGGCGGCGGCAACAGCGCGCTCCAGCAGCGCCTCGTCGGCCTTGGGCGCGGAGGCAAAGGCAGCGCCCGTCGCCGGGTTCACCACATCGAACATGCTGACGCCCGGCACCAGTTCGCCGTCGATCAACAGGCGGTATTCATGATCCATTATCGCTCTCCTTGACTGCAAATCCTGATTCGGAACGGCTTTGGCTATCGCTTTGTGCGACGCGAGCCTGTAGCATGTATTTGTGCGCCTGTGATACAATTTTGGCAAGAGGATAAAGGCAGGGATGAAAAAGGGGGCGGATCTGCGCGGGCTGGTGGGCTATCAGATCCAGCGCGTGCATCTGGAGTTAGATGCGGACGCGCGCGCCGCAATGGCGGACCATGATCTGTCGCCCGCCAAGCTGACCGCGCTCATCCTGATCCGTGACAATCCGGGCTGCGACCAGACCGCCCTGGGCCGGGCGCTCAGCATCAATCGGTCCAGCGCGATGAAGCTGGTCAATATATTGGCAGAGCGCGGCCTGGTCGAGCGGCGGCCTGGTCGCGACTTGCGCACCAACGCGCTGTGGCTGACGCCCGGTGGAGAGGCGCAGGTGCCGGTCATGGTGGATGCACTGCGCAAGTCTGATGCTCGTATGACGGCACGGCTGAGCGCGGAAGAAGTCCGCACGCTCAATGCTCTGCTGCGTAAACTCGGCCCGGCGACGCGCGCCGCCAGCGCGGACTAACGGACAGGCAGGCGCAAAATCGGTTGCGTAAATTGTATCATAGGCGCACAATCTGCGCGAGAAAGAGCGGCTGATTCGATCCGCTCCCATGACCTGATTTCTGGGGAGAGATACGCTTGACCGACATGATCGACCTCGACCGGCCCGCATCGTCCATGGCGGCCCCGTCGCTCGACCGGTTATTGCGGCCCCGCTCGGTCGCCATCGTCGGCGCGTCCGACAAGCCGGGCGCGCTGGGCGCATCAGTACTGGCCAATCTGGTGCGGCAGGGCTTTGCCGGAGCCATCCATCTGGTCAATCCCAAGCGTGCCGAGATTGGCGGACGTCCCTGCGTCGCCTCGGTCGATGATCTGCCCGACTCTGTCGATGTCGCTGTCCTCGCCATCCCGCGCGCCGGGGTCTTGGACACGATGCGCGGCCTCGCCCGGCGGAACGTCGGCGCGGCGGTGATCTTTTCCGCAGGCTTTGCCGAGGACGGGCCGCAGGGTCTGGCCGACCAGCAGGAAATCGCCCGCATCGCCCGCCATGCCGGGATGGTGGTCGAAGGGCCGAACTGTCTGGGCCTCGTCAACTTCCGCGACAATGTCTCGCTGACCTTCATCGAAATGCCCGAAGCAAAGGCGCAGGGCGACCGCCGCGTCGGCATCGTCTCGCAATCGGGCGCAATGGCCGCGGTGCTGGCAACGACGATGATCCATCGCGACGTGCCGTTGAGCTGCTACATCTCGACCGGCAATGAAGCGGCCAGCGGGATCGAGGATTATCTGACCCATTTGGTCGATGAACCCGAAACCATGGTCATCGCCATGATCGCCGAACATATCCGCGACCCCGCCCGCTTCCTCGCCGCTGCCCGCGCGGCACGGGCTGCAGGCAAGCAGGTCGTGCTGCTCCATCCCGGCCGCAGTGCGGCGGGTGCGGCCAGCGCCGCCACCCACACCGGCGCGATGGCGGGCGATCATGCCGTCATGGCCGTCCATGTCGAACGGGCCGGCGTCATCTTGGTCGACTCGCTCGAAGAGTTGGGCGACGTCGCCGAAATGCTGACCCGCAATGCGTCGATCGGCACGGGCGGCACCGGCGTCATCGCCGAATCCGGCGCGTTCAAGGCGATGATGCTCGACCTGTCCGAAGCGGTCGCGCTCGACCTGCCGACCCTGTCCGATGCCGACAGCCCGGCGCTGCGCGCGGCGCTCCCTGATTTCGTGCCGGTCACCAACCCGCTCGACGTCACCGCGCAGGGGCTGGTCGATCCCGGCCTTTATGGCCGCACGCTCGCCGCTCTGGTCGATGATCCGCGCATCGCCACCATCCTGCTGACCCTGATCCAGACCGACACCGGCACATCCCACATCAAATTCGCCGCCGTGCTGGATGCCCTCGCCAGCCTGCGTCCGACCAAGCCGATCATCGTCGGCGGCGTCGATGAAGGCGGCGCAGTGTTCGCCGACGACCTTGCCGCCCTGCGTCAGGCAGGCGTCACCTATCTGCCTACCGCCGAACGGGCCGTGCGCGCACTCGCCCATATCAGCGCCGCCGCCGCGCGCGACTTTGCGACGGCCCCACTCGACGCCGCCCCGGTCGCTGATCTGGCGCAGGTCGGCCACTCCATCCCCGAATATCGGTCGAAGGCGATTATGGCCGCCCACGGCATCGCCTTCCCGCGCTTCGCGATGGCGCAGAGCGTGGAAGAGGCGATCGCCGCCGCCGATACTCTGGGCTACCCCGTCGTTCTCAAGGCCCAGTCGCCCGACCTGCCGCACAAGAGCGACGCCGGCGGTGTCATCATAAACCTCAAAAATAGCGATGAACTGGCCGACGGCTGGCACCGCCTCGCTGCCAATATCGCCGCGTCCCGCCCCGGCCTGGTGCTGGACGGCGTGCTGGTGGAGGGGATGGCGGACAAGGGTGTCGAACTCATTGTCGGCGCGCGCAACGATCCGCACTGGGGCGCGACCATACTGGTCGGTTTCGGCGGCGTCGCGGCGGAATTGCTGCACGACGTTTGCCTACTCCCCGCCGATCTGCCGCGCGACGCGATCATCGCCCGCATCCGCACGCTGCGGATGGCCCCCTTGCTCGACGGCTTCCGTGGCGCGCCGGTCATGGACATTGGCGCGGTCGCCGACGTTGTCCAACGCCTCGGCCGCATGGTCGCCGCCACCCCCGCCATCCGCGAGGTCGATCTCAACCCGGTGATCGTCTATCCAGAGGGGAAAGGCGCGCTGGCGCTCGACGCGTTGATTTCGCTGTAACCACGTCCGTTCGTTTCGAGCGAAGTCGAGAAACGCGAATCACTGCGCTAACCGCTTCTCGACTTCGCTCGAAGCGAACGGCTTATGGCCCATTTACGTCAGCGCATAATAGCGCAGCACATTGCCATCCGCGCGCCGTTCGCCGACGCCAACGAACACATGTTTGGTCAGCCAGTCATGCTTGCCGACCGGACATTCAAAGGTTGGATTGCCACGCAGATAATAGTCCTGCTGCTCCACCGGCTGCCCCTCGCCAAAGGCCCAGTCGCGCAATTTCGCCATCGTGTCGGGCTTGCGCCCCCACAGGAAACCGCGATTGTTGAGCAGGATCAGCGTGCCATCCTCCTCCTCCAGCATATAGCGTGCGTCGAACACCGCGACATCGTCGGGTCGGAAATAGGCATAGTCGCCGCCCGATCCCGGCACCGCCTTGCCCTTGATCCGTGGCCCCTCAAACGTCCCGCCATCGACATAGACGGCGCTACGATTGCCCCCCATCGGCGTATTCACGATGGTCTGCACCCGCGGAAATTGCAGCCGCACCTCCATCGCAAATTCCAGCCGTGGATTATCCAGCGTCGAAAACAGATTTTCCATCAACCTAACTCCCCAATCACCCCAATTCCAGTGTGCCGCCATCCACAAACAGATTGGCAGCGGTAATAAAACTCGCCTCGTCCGATGCCAGGAACAGCACCGCGCGCGACACTTCCTCCGCCCGTCCCATGCGCTTCATCGGCACCGCCTCGATCATCATCTCGCGCATCGCCGCAACATCGGCCTCGCTCATCCCCGGATTGCGATGCAGCAGCGGCGTTTCGATCGGGCCGGGGCTGACCAGATTGACGCGGATACCCTCGCCCACCAATTCGCCCGCAATCACCTTCATCGCCGCATATAGCCCGCCCTTGGCCGCGGCATAGGCCGTGTTCCCAGGCACGAAGGCATGGCCGCCGATCGATCCGGTCGCGACGATCGACCCGCCCCGGCGCATCAGCTTCAACGCCTTCTGGATCGCAAATACGCAGCCGCGCAGATTGACGCCATGGACATGGTCCCAGTCCTCCGGTGTCAGATCGCGAAAGGTCGCGAAACCGCCGACGCCGGCGTTGATGAACAAAGTGTCGATTCGCCCGTCCTGCGCCGCCATGTCGGCCATGACCGAGGCCATCGCATCCAGATCGGCAATGTCCGCCCGATAGCCTTTCGCGCCGGGGATGGACGCCACCGCCGCGTCGATCGTCGCCTGATCCCGCCCGGTGATCCGCACGATCGCGCCCTCGGCTGCAAAGGCCTGCGCGCTGGCGAGGCCAATCCCGCTATTGCCACCGACGACCAGGACGATCTTGTCGCTGAACCGCATGTCGCTCTCCGTCAGAAGGGGGAGTTGGGATTGGGACTGTCGGCCGGCACATCCTGCACCACATCCCAATGTTCGGCGATCAGGCCGTTTTCCACGCGGAAAATGTCGATCACGGCAAAGCCCGGATCGCCCGGCCGCCGCAGGACATGATAATGGACGATGACATGGTCATCCTCGACAAAGCAGCGCTTGATGTCATGCACGGCGTCCGGGTTTTCTCCGCGCACCTGCCGCAAGAACGCCTTGAGCGGCTCCGTCCCGGTGTCGATCCACTGGTTATGCTGGATATAATCGGGGGCCAGATAGCGGTCCACCGCATCGGCATCCATGGGTTTCAGCACATGGTCGAACATCGCCATGACCAGTTTGAGATTGCGCTCTTCCTGCTCGGTGCGGGCCATATCATCCTCTTCCCATCTTTTCGCTGGCGTTTGATCGCCCTTTGCCCTTACGATAACGATCGTTATTAATAAGGCAAGCGGGCAGGGAGAAAATTGCCGCCCGGAAAGCAGGAGAGGCCAATATGAACCGCGCCGATTATGAGCGTTACGCGCACGCCTTCAACAATCGCGATTATGACACGGTGTTCGATTTCTATACGCCGGGCGCGACGATCCAGTTCTTTGGCGTCGATCTTGGCACGCGCGAGGCCTTCAAGCGCTTCTACGGCTTTCTCCACGCCCATGTCATTGAAACCCTGACGATCGAGCGCTTCGCGGCCAGCGAAGAACTGGTCGCGCTCGAAGGCATCATCCGGGTCGAGGCGACCCGCGATCTGACCGCGGAGGCTTTGCGCGAACAGGGGCTGGATCAGTTCGTGCCGATCAAAAAAGGCGAAGTGCAGGAGATGCGCCAATATATCCATTATCATGTCGCCAACGACCGCTTCACCAGCGTCGGCTGCGCGATCGTCCCTGCGTGAGAGTTTGTCTCGAAATGCGCGAAAGAGCGCATTTCGAGACAAACTCTGATCGCGTCTTTCCCCATGCCCGGCTTGACTTGCGGCCCGGCAAATGTCCTATCGGATAGCCATGTCGAACAGTCCTGCGCCCAAAAGCCCGACCGCACCGCCCAAGTCGCCCCGGTCCCGTGCTGACGAAGTCAGCCAGTCCGATACGCTGCACCGCATATTGCGGCTGGCCAATAAATTGATGGCGCCCTTCTCCACCTATCTGGAGCATCGCTACAAGATCAGCCTCAATGAATTTCGCCTGTTGATGCTGATCGGCCGCTTTCCCAATTCCGCCAGCCACGAACTGGCCGAAATAACCGGGGTGAACCCGATGAGCGTCTCGCGCGCCGTTGCTGCCCTGCAAAAACATGGCCGCATCACTGTGGAGCGCGACACCGGCAACAAACGGCGCAAAACATTGGTGCTGACTGACGAAGGCCAGCGCCTTTATCTGCTGATGCGTCCCCAGACCGACAAGGTCGCTGACTATCTCGTGTCGGGACTGGAAGCGGCGCAGGTCGATACGCTCAACCAATTCCTCGACACGTTGGTCGACACGCTCGAAGCCAAGGACGAGGCAGGCAATAGCCGCTTCCTCGAATCCACCCGCCCCGACGACGCAGACGCCTAATCATTGGCTAATCAGGGCGAACGAAGATTCCAGTTCGCGCGCCGATCGCCATCCCCGTGACCCACATGATGACGAACGCCCCACCCAGCACCCCGACCAGCGGCAGCACCGTGAAGGAGGGCAACAGCGACACCACACCGCTCGCCAGCGCGGTGATCGCCAGTTGCAGCGTACCCAGCAATCCCGCCGCCGCGCCTGCCCCGCCCGCCGCCGCATCCAGCGCCGAAATTGCCGCCGGGGTCAGGATCAGGCCTGCAATGGCGAACAACAGCATCGAATAGGGCTGGAACAGCAGCAACGGCATGGCCTGCCGCGTCGCCACCAGCGCAATCACTGCCGTGGCGGCAATCGCCACGCTCGCGACGCTCAGTACCAGCCGCCGTGCGCCCAGCCGTTGCATCAGGCCCGGCGCAAACTGGGTCGCGATGATCGACGTCACGGCGTTCAGCGCCAGCAACAGGCTATATTCATGCGCGCTCAGGGCAAAGCCGATGCTGAACACAAAGGGGGCGGCGGTCACGAAGGCAAAGGGGATGGTCGTCGCCAAACCCGCCACCAGTGTCCAGCCGACGAAGGCCGGGGTCGCCAGCAGCTGGCCATAGGATATCAGCATCGACTGGCGCACCAGCCGCCGCTCTGGCGGGAGCGATTCGGGCAGGAACAGCAGCACCGCCACGATCGCCACCAAACCGCCGCCTGCCAGCAACCCGAACAGCCCGCGCCAGCTTGTCAGCTGCAATAAATAGCTCCCGGCCAGCGGGGCCAGCACCGGCGAAATGCCGATCACCAGAAAGGTAAACGCCATAAGCTGCGCTGCGCGATGCCCGCTATGCCGGTCGCGGATCATCGCTCGCACGCTCGACGTCCCCGCGCACGCGCCCATTCCCTGGAGGAAGCGAAACGCGATCAGCTGCTCCAGACTGGTCGCCAGCGCGCAGGCAGTAGATGCGACGATGAACAGCGTCAGCCCGCCGATCAGCGGCCAGCGCCGCCCAAACCGGTCGCCCAGCGTGCCGAGCGGAATCTGCGCCAGTGCCAGCCCCAGGAAAAAGGCCGACAAGGTCCGCTGCACTGCGCCGCTATCGGCTGCCAGCTCGCGCGCCATGCCGGGCATGGCGGGCAGATAGAGGTCGATCGCCAGGGGACCAAGCGATGACAGAAAGCCAAAGCCGATCCCCAGCAACAGGCTGGGCTGCGTGCATTCCCCGGCCGTTATCCGGCTCGCATCGGTCATAAATATCGCCACCCTCTTCCCATTTAATAACGATCGTTACATTTATCATTGGGCTGGCGCAAGCGGGCAGGATCGCCTAATTGTGTCGCCAGCATACAATATCGCTACAACGACCGCACGGTGCGACAGAAGAGGATGAATATGGCCATTGCCACCCTGCCAGCGGACGACCCGCGCAGCATCATGGCCAACAGTCCGATGCGCCTGCCGCAGATTGTCGCGATCGCTGTCTGCTTTCTCCTGAACGCGCTCGATGGCTTCGACGTGCTGGCTGTCACCTTCGCCGCGCCCGGCATTGCGAAGGACTGGGCGATCGGGCCGGGCGCGATCGGCATCATCGTCTCGACCGGCCTTGTCGGTATGGTCGTCGGGTCGCTGACGCTGGGCCAACTGGCCGACCGCATCGGCCGCCGCCGCCAGATATTGCTCTGTCTTGCCATCATGACGGTCGGCATGTTTGCATCCGCCTTTGCCACCGGCGTGGTGTCGCTCGGCCTGCTGCGCGTGATCACCGGGTTGGGGCTGGGCGCGATGCTGGCGGCGATCAA
Organism: Sphingobium sp.; assembly: GCA_023266575.1. Lineage (GTDB taxonomy): Bacteria > Pseudomonadota > Alphaproteobacteria > Sphingomonadales > Sphingomonadaceae > Sphingobium. The sequence goes on along the minus strand of JAHFPV010000004.1, from coordinate 39,211 downwards.
CGCCATGTCGGCGGAGTTTGCCAATCGTCGCCGCCGCGATCTGGCTGTCAGCATCATGGCGGCGGGCTATCCGGTCGGCGGCATCATTGGCGGCTGGGGCGCGGCGCAATTGCTGCGGACGCAGGGGTGGGAGGCGATCTTCCTGTTCGGCGGCGTGGCGACGCTCATCATGGTGCCGCTGGTGCTGGCCTCCCTGCCCGAATCGATCGGCTGGCTGGCGACGCGTGGCGGCCCGGACGCACTCGCGCGGATCAACGCGATATTGCGACGGCTTGGCCAGCCGCAGGCGGCGCAACTGGTGGCGCTCAACGAGCCCAAAGCATCAATGCGGTCCCTGTTCGCAGACCGCTACCGCGTCACCACGATCGCGCTGATCGTCATGTACGGCCTGCACATGATGACCTTCTATTATGCGCTTGGCTGGGCGCCATCGCTGGTCGTGGCACTCGGGTTCGATCCGTCGCGGGCTACGATCGTGTCGGTGTTCATGAATTCGGGCGGCGCGATCGGCGGGCTGATGCTCGGCCTGCTGTCGCCCCGCCTCGGCCTGCGCCCGCTCGTCATCTTCGGCCTCGCGGGTGCCGCAGTGGCGGTCGCCGCCTTCGGTGCCGTGCCGCCGGAACTGGTCGTGCTTCAGGGCGCGGCGTTCATCCTGGGTTTCCTGTCCAACGGCTCGGTGGTCGGCCTCTACGCGCTGATCGCCAATGTTTATCCCACCACCCTGCGCGCGACCGGCACTGGCGCTGTGATCGGCTTCGGCCGCTTCGGCGCGGCCTTTGGTCCCTTCGCGGCGGGGCAGTTGCTGGCCGCCGGGGCAGGGCGGGGGACCACATCTCTGTTGCTGGCGCTGGGCTCAGCCATCGCGGCGCTGGTCCTGCTGGCCTCGCGCATCCGCCCCTCGGACGAAAATTAGTCCCGCCGCACCGTCACCTCGACCCCCGCCAGCCCGCGGGTCAGCGCGAACGGCTTGTCCACGCTGATCCGCGCCTCGACCACGCAGGCAAAGTCCAGGCAGCGCTCGCCCAGTTTCTGCGCGAATGTCTCGATCAGCGGGATATGGACCAAAGCCAGATCCTCGGCCGCCTGCGCGACCTTGCGATAATCGACCGTGTCGCCAATCCCGTCCACCCGGTCGGCGGACAGCAGCAGATCGACCGAGATCACCAGCGGCTGGCGACGGCCAATCTCGTCGGGATTGATGCCGATGTCAGCCAGCAGGGGCAGGTCGCGCACCTTCACGCGGGTGGTGCAGATCGTCTCAGGCATCTTGGCTCCTTTCGGCTGCCAGCACGGTGTTGCTGAGCAGGCAGGCGATGGTCATGGGGCCGACCCCGCCCGGCACCGGCGTCACCGCCTTGGCATGGTCGAGTTCATGGGTAGCGCAATCGCCGATGATATGCGTGCTATTGTCACCCTGGGTGACGCGATTGATGCCGACGTCGATCACGATCGCGCCGGGCCGGACCCAATAGCCCCGCACCAGATGCGGCGCCCCTGCGGCCGCGACGATGATGTCGGCCTTACGCGCAATATCGGGCAGGTCCAGCGTTTCGATATGGGTGACAGTCACGGTCGCCTCCCGCTCCAGCAACAGCATGGCGACCGGCTTGCCCACGATATTCGACTTGCCGATCACTACCGCGTTCAATCCGCGATAATCGTCGATCACGCTATCGAGCAGCTTCATGATCCCCAATGGCGTGCAGGGCACCAGCCCGCCGGTCCCCGTGGACAATCGCCCAACATTGACCGGGTGAAATCCGTCCACATCCTTGGCCGGGTCGATCCGGTCCAGCACCAGCGCCGCATCGATCCCGGCGGGCAGCGGCAGCTGGATCAATATGCCATGCACCGCGGTATCCGCGTTCAGCGTGTCGATCAGCGCCAGCAACTCGGCCTGCGGGCAATCGACCGGCAACCGATGCTCGATGGACGTGATTCCCACGCGCCGACATTCGCTGATCTTGCGGCGCACATAGACATGACTCGCCGGATCGTCGCCGACCAGCACCACCGCCAGCGCGGGGGGCTGGCCGGTTCGTTCGACCAGCGCCGCCACCCGCGCGGCGGTCTCGTCCGACAGGGCGCGCGCCATCGCGCGCCCGTCAATGACCTGCGCCATGGTCAGGCCTTGAAGACGACGGTGCGCGCGCCGTTCAGGAACACCCGGCCCTGCAAATGATGCTGCACGGCTGTCGCCAGCACCCGTCGTTCAATGTCGCGACCCTTGCGCACCAGATCGTCAGGCGTGTCGGCATGGCCGATCGCCTCGACATCCTGATGGATGATCGGCCCTTCATCCAGGTCCGCGGTTACATAATGCGCCGTCGCGCCGATCATCTTGACCCCCCGCTCATGCGCCTGATGATAGGGCTTGGCGCCCTTGAAGCCGGGCAGGAAGCTGTGATGGATATTGATGCAGCGGCCGGACACGAACCCGGCCAGATCGTCGCTCAAAATCTGCATGTAGCGCGCCAGCACGATCAGGTCCGCGCCGGTCTCGTCAACGATCGCCTTGATCCGTGCTTCCTGCTCGGCCTTCGTGTCCTTCGTCACCGGCAGATGGTGGAAGGGGACATTGCCGATCAGCGATATGGTCAGCGCCTCGCGCGGATGGTTGCAGATGATGCCCACCACATCCATGTCCAGCTCGCCGATCCGCCAGCGATAGAGCAGGTCGCCCAGGCAATGGTCGAATTTGCTGACCAGCAGCAGCACCTTCTGCCGCTCGCTGCGGCGACGCAGGCTCCATTCCATACCGCGCTTCTGCGCCACATTGGTAAAGGCCGCGCGCAGCCCGTCGACGCTGTCGTCCGCCGCCTCAAACTCCACCCGCATGAAGAAACGGTCGGTCAGCTTGTCGTTAAACTGCTGGGCGTCGGTAATATTGCCGCCCTGCTGCGCCAGAAAGCCGGCAACATCGGCCACCAGGCCGGGCCGGTCGTCGCATTGCAGGGTCAGGGTGCAAATCTCGGTCACATCGCTTCTCCGCTCAAGTCGCGCCGCCTTTAGCGGCTTGTTGTATAATCGTTGATCCATTCGACCGTGCGGGCGAGGCCGCCAAATGGATAGAAATGCAGTCGCACCTTGCCATGCTGGCTTCCCAGCCCTTTGCCAAGGGCGTCGATCAGCTTGTCGGGACCAGCGGTGCCGATCAGCTTGGTGATCGAAATGCCATATTTGGTCAGCACCGACGCGGACGCCCCCACGCCACAGCGCGCGGCAAAGCGCATCAGCGTCTTGATCCCCGCAGGGCCGGGAATGCCGATCCGCACCGGCGCATTTATGCCGCGTGTGCGCAACTCTGCCAGCCAGGACAGCACCGGCGCCGCGTCGAAACTGAATTGGGTGACGATCAGCGGGGCCATGCCGCGCGCTTCAATCTCCGCGCATTTGGCGATCAATATGTCGAAACATTGGTCAGGCGTCATATTGGGATGGCCTTCGGGATGCCCCCCAATGCCGATCGCCTTGATCCCCGCCCGCTCGAATGCCCCGGTGCGGATCAGCGACATGCTGTCTGTATAGGGACCGGCGGCTTCGGGCGGATCGCCCGCAATGATGAAGCAGCGGGTGACGCCCGCCTCCCGCACCACGGCGGCCAGATAGGCCTCGAAATCATCGCCCGACTCCAGGCGGCGGGCGGAAAAATGTGGCATCGGTTCAAAACCCAGCGCCCGCACCGTCCGCGCCGCCTCGATCCGCGCCTCCAGCGATTCGCCGGGCAGGAAGGTGACGGCGACCGGGGTTTCAGGGGCCATGGCGGGCGCGGCCTCGCGCAGTGCGTCAATGTCTTTCGCCGTGATTTCCAGCGAATAGCCATCGGTCATGCCCTTTGGCGGCAAATCCCAGTTCGGATGGATCGACGGCAGGCTCATGTCTCTCTCCCGGTAGCATTCGATCAGGGGTGGCCCGCATGACGAATGCGGCGTGCCTCTCCCCGGCGCATTTTTCCCCTAGCCTATCCGTAAACATTCGTATAGATGAAAACTTCATGGATACGAAAACATCCGATCAGGGCAGCCAAGCCGCGCCGCTCATCATCCTTCCGGGGTTGATGTGCGATTCGCGCATGTTCGCTGAACTGGTCGCTGCTTTCCCCGCAGCTCAGGTGATTGACGGCTTTTACGCCGGGTGCGACCGGATGGAGGCGATGGCCGACTATGCGCTGGCGCGGATGCCCGCGCGCGTCTCGCTACTCGGTCATTCCATGGGCGCGCGCATAGCGCTGGAGCTTGTGCGCAAGGCACCCGAACGGGTCGAGCGACTCGCGCTGGTCGACACCGGCGTCCACAGCCCGAAACCCGGCGAACGCGAAGCGCGCTATGCGCTGCGCGACATTGGTCGCGAACAGGGCATGGCCGCGCTGGTCGCACGCTGGCTGCCGCCGATGGTCGGCTTTGCGGGCTTGCGCAACGAACCCCTGATGGACAGCCTCTACGCTATGGCCGTCTCGGCGGGTCTGCCCGTGTTTGAGGCGCAGATAGAGGCGCTGCTGGGCCGTCCTTCGGTCGATGCGCTGCTACCGACCATCGCCTGCCCGACGGTCGCGATGGTCGGACGCCAGGACCAATGGTCCCCTGTCGCCCAGCATGAAGCGATCGTCGCTGCCATTCCCGGCGCGCAGCTGCGCATTGTCGAAGGCGCGGGCCATATGATGCCCGCCGAAGCGCCACAGGCTTTCAACAAGTTGGTCGGGGAATGGCTCGCCATCCCCGCTGCACCCGATTTTACTAACATTTCCAATCATGCCAAAGGAGAGGTTTGAATGACCGACAAGTCCCTGCAACAACTGCTCGATGAAAAGGGCGACATCGTCGAATTCCTGCGCAACCAGCAGGTCGGCCCCAACGCCTATCCGGGCGTTCCGGGCGAATATAGCAACTGGCGCGACGAACAGCGCAGCTGGGCGGAAAGCTCGGTCCTGTTCAACCAGAGCTTCCACATGGTCGACCTGCTCGTCACCGGCCCCGGCGCGTTCGACATGCTCGCCTATCTCGCCCCCAACAGCTTCAAGGGCTTCGTGCCGAACCGCGCCAAGCAGTTTGCCCCCGTCACGCCCGAAGGCTATGTCATCGGCGACGTCATCCTCTTCTATCTGGAAGAAGAAAAGTTCGAGCTGGTCGGCCGCGCCCCCTCGATCGAATGGGTCGAATATTGGGCCTCGACCGGCAAGTGGGATGTGAAGGTCGAACGCGACGAACGCACCGCCGCCCGTCCGCTTGACCAGCAGGGCTATCGCCGCAACTATCGCTTCCAGCTGCAGGGGCCAAACGCCATGCCCGTGCTGGAAAAGGCGATGGGCCAGACCCCGCCGGACCTTAAATTCTTCCACATGGCGCCGATCATGATCGCGGGCGTCGAAGTGCGCGCGCTGCGCCACGGCATGGCCGGTCAGCCGGGCTACGAGCTGTTTGGTCCCTGGAAGGATTATGACACCGTCCGCAACGCGCTCATTGAAGCGGGCAAGGATTATGGCCTCACCCTGTGCGGTGGCCGTACCTATTCGTCCAACACGCTGGAATCCGGCTGGATCCCGTCGCCGCTGCCCGCCACCTATACCGGTGAAGGTTCCAAGGCGTTCCGCGAATGGCTGCCTGCCAAATCCTATGAAGGCATGTGCTCGCTCGGCGGCAGCTTCGTCTCCGACAATATCGAGGATTATTATCTCAACCCGTGGGAGTTGGGCTACGGCATCATGGTCAAGTTCGACCATGATTTCATCGGCCGCGAAGCGCTGGAAAAGGTCAAGGATCAGCCCCACCGCCAGAAGGTGACGCTGGCCCTCGACAATGAAGATATCGTTCGCGTCATGAGCTCGATGCTCCAGACCGGCGACAAGGCCAAGTTCCTGGAATTCCCCAGCGCGGTCTATTGTATGCACCCCTATGACGCAGTGCTGAAGGACGGCAAGACCATCGGCCTGTCCACCTGGATCGGCTACACCATCAACGCCGGCCGCTTCCTGGCGCTGGCGATGGTCGACGCTGAATATGCCGAACCCGGCACCGAAGTGACCCTGCTGTGGGGCGAACCCAATGGCGGCACGTCCAAGCCGACCGTCGAACGTCACGTCCAGACCGAAATCAAGGCGATCGTCTCCTCGGTCCCTTACTCGGAAGCCGCCCGCGACAATTATGCCGACGGTTGGCGCACCAAAAAGGCCTGATCACGATCCCTGAGCGGGAGGAACGGGGGATGCCGAAAGGCGTCCCCCGTTTTCGTTGGGTTGAGGTGCGCCATCATCATCCTAAAATGCCGTCTCTCCCTTCCGTCATCCCGGACCTGATCCGGGATCCATTCACGCAAGGCTTGCGGTTGTGCGTCAAAGTAGCGCCAACGGATCCTGACCTTAGCTACGCTGCCCCCAGCTCAGCCGCCGCAAACAACTCGACCGCCTGCTCCAGCCGCGCCACCGCGCGCGCTTCCAGTTCCGGCGTGAAGCGGGGCAGGGGGATGGCGACCGAAAAGGCTCCCACCGCGACGCCGTCGACCATCGCCGCTATGCCCAGGCCACAGATGCCCGGCGTATATTCCTCCCTTGTGCGCCCTACGCCCGACGCGCGGATCGCGGCGAGTTCGGCCCGCAACGCCGCCTCGTCGGTCAGGCTGTGCGGCGTGAACGGCTCCAGCGGCACCTGCGCAAAATAGGCGTCGATCTCGCTATCCGCCAGGCTCGCCAGCAACGCCTTGCCCGCCGCCAGGCTGTGCATCGGAATCCGCGTCCCGACGCTGATCGAATAGCGCAGCGACTGTTCCGCCGTCTCGGTGACGATCGCCTCCAACTGCCATCCATCGCGCACGAAGAAGGACGCCGTCTCGTTGGTCTGGGTCCGCAGCGATTTGACCAATGGCCGCACCTTGTCCGCCAGCGACAGCGCCATGCGTGGCGACGCCAGCCGCGCCAGCGCCGGGCCGGGCAGGTAACGCCGCCCCTCCCGCGCCAGATAGTGCCGCTCCACCAGCGTTGCGAGCAGATAGGACAGGCTGCTGACCGGAATGGTCAGGCCCGCGGCAATTTCCTGCGCCACCACGCCCGCTGGCCGCGCTACGACATATTCGATGATGTCGATGGTCCGCATCGCCGATTTGACGGTGGACGGCGTGGTGCCATTCATGGGCTGCGAACTCCCCTAGAAAATCAGACTGCCCCGCCGTTCGGCAAAGCGCCATCCCGCCGCGCTCAGGACGAAGCGGTCGTGGAACGACCCGACCTTAGGCGCGCCATCGCCGGTGAACAACAGCATCGCGCTTTCCCCCACGGCTTCGCTAGCGCTCACCACATCGATCACGATATTGGAACAGATATGCCGCGTCACCCGCGCCGGGCGGGCGAGGAACGCCGCCAGTATCGCCTCACGCCCCTGGACCCAATCGTCAGGTGCCGTCGGCCGCGCCATCCGCCCCTCGGGTACATAAAGGTCCGCCACGCCCTGCCAGTCGCCCGCATCGTTCAGATTGGCATAGAGCGCCACCAGCCGGGTGCAATCCGCCTCGATGGCGCGTCGCTCCTCCGCCGTCACAGCCGCGCGTCCGCCAGATCAGCCCCCGCGCGCAGCGACCGCAGCTTCTTCCAGGTCACCGCCGGGTCGATCTTGCCATAACCCGCAAAGGTGCCGAACCCGCAATCGGTGCTGCCGATCACCCGCTCCTTGCCAACGATCCGGGCGAAACGCTCGATCCGCTGGGCGATCAGTTCGGGATGCTCGACATAGTTGGAACAGGTATCGATCAGGCCGGGGGCAAGGATTTTATGATCGGGAATGGCCGCGTCGCGCCACACCGTCCACTCATGCTCGTGGCAGGGATTGGCCCCCTCGAACAGGACCGTCGCGGGCCGTGCGGGCAGGATGATGTCGATCACCTTTTCCAGCGGAATGTCATGATCATGCGGCCCTTCATAATTGCCCCAGCAAATATGCATCCGCATCCGTTCGGGCGGAATATTGGCGGTCGCGGCGTTCAAAGCGTCGACATTGGCCGCGGCGATCTTGAGGAACTCTTCCTCGCTCGCATCCTGATAGCCGGTGTGCCGCGACATCGCCAAATCGGGGCAATCGAGTTGCAGGTCGAACCCCGCCGCCACGATCGTCTCATATTCCTCCCGCATCGCATCGACCAGATCGGCGAGATAGGCTTCATGGCTGGGATAATGGCGATTGACCTGGAATGCCGTGATCAGCCCCGGCGATGCTGCGTTCATGAACGCCCGCGCGCCCTCGCCATGCGGGGCCAGTGCCGCCTTGAACCGGCGAATATCGTCATGCAACGGTTCTAGCGTCACCTTGCGCACCGGGCCGATGCAGGACGCCCGCGTGAAATCCTGACTGCCCATGATTGCCGCCAGCTTCTGCCGCAGCTCCGGCAAAGGGGCGAGATCGGCGGCGGGTCTGCGGTCGGTATGCCCGCCAAAGCCCGACAGTCGCTCGATCATATAGGTCGAATAGCCGACCTTCCCCAATTCGCCATCGCTGACGATCGATACGCCCGCCTCGATCTGCGCGGTCACAGCCTCCGACACGGCGGCCTGCACCAATGTATCGAACGCCGCCGCGTCATAAGGCTCGCCCTTGTCGCGGGCCAGCAACAGCGGCGTCAGCGCGTCGCCGCGCGGCAGGCTGCCGACATGGGTGGTGGCAATAGGCATGAAGATCCTCCTCCTGTTTGGAGTATCCTGCCACAGTTTCGCGGATATGGATATATCGCGGATATGAAAAAACAGGCGCCGAACCCCGTCCGGCGCCTGTCAGGAGGGATAGCGGAATCAGGCTTCGCTGTCAGCCTTCGCCTTGGACAGGTCATAGCTGCCCAGACCCGGCTTGTAGCTCTTCTCGTCGATGAACTGGCGAATGCCTTCCTTGCGACCTTCGGTCTTGTCGTGGAAATTGGCCGCCTCCTGCATCCTCACCAGATAATCCTCGGCCTCGTCATAGGTCATGGTGCTGACGCGACGCACGGCATCCTTGGCGAATTTGAGCGCGACCGGATTCTTCGACAGCAGCTTGTCGGCTACCGCGCGGGTGCGGTCCTTGAGCTGGTCGAGCGGCACGCTTTCATTGACCAGCCGCATGGCCGACGCCTGCTTGCCGTCGATCAGGTCGCCGGTCAGCGTCAGCCACATCGCGTCGCGCATCGGCAACAGATCGACCACCACCTTGGTCACGCCGCCGCCGGGCAAGATACCCCAGTTGATTTCGGACAGGCCGAACTGCGCTTCATCGGCACAGATGGCGAGATCGCAGGCGAAGAGCGGGCCAAAGCCGCCGCCAAAGCACCAGCCATTGACCATCGCGATGGTCGGCTTCTGGAACCAGCGCAGGCGGCGGAACCAGCCATAGCTTTCGCGCTGCGACTTGCGCACGCCACCTAGGCCGGCGGCCTCTGTTTCGCGGAAATATTCCTTCAGGTCCATGCCCGCCGACCAGGCCGTGCCTTCGCCGCTCAGCACCAGCACGCCGACATCGTCGCGAAATTCCAGCTCGTCCAGCACTTCCATCATGCGCCGGTTGAGCGTCGGGCTCATCGCGTTGCGCTTGGCGGGGCGGGCGAAATTCACCCAGGCGATCCGGTCCTCGACATGCACCGACACGACGTCTTTTTCGTTTTCCATCATCCTGCTCCCTGGCTGGTCCTGTGAAAGGCGGGCCGGGGGCGGCCTCACCGAATATGTATGCTAGGGATACAATATAGGAAGCGGAATTGGCAAGCGAATTTTGTGACAGCGTCAAACGGCACCTGCACCGCTCGCTTGACAACGCCGCTGCGCCATTAGATGATAACGATCGTTATTAAAAATGTCGGCACGACCGGCGGAGCGAGGCGGGATGGACGTGAAGGGCAAAGTGGCGCTCGTGACCGGCGGCGCATCGGGTCTGGGCGAAGCGGTGGCGCTGGCTCTGCGCGACGCCGGAGCGCGCGTCGTGGTGCTGGACCGGCAGCTGGCCGCGCTGACAGACATCGAGTCGATCCCATGCGACATCACCGATGGAGCGGCTCTTTCAGCCATCGTCACAGATATTGTCGATCGCCATGGCCCGATCGCTATCCTGGCCAATATGGCGGGCATCGGCGGCATTGGTCCCATTGCAACGCCCGCCGGTCCGGGCGACGTTGCCGCTTTTCGCCAGGTGATCGACGTCAACTTGATCGGCGCAGTCGCCGTCACCGCCCATGTCGCCCACGCCATGATCGCCAACGCCCCCGACGGCGCGGATGGCGAACGTGGCATCATCCTGAATGCCTGTTCCATCGCCTCGTTCGAGGGGCAGGAGGGGATGGGTGCCTATAGCGCGTCAAAGGCGGCGCTGGCCGCACTGACGCTGATCTGGGCGCGCGACCTGTCGCGCCACGCGATCCGCTGTGTCGGGATAGCGCCCGGCTTTTTCGCCACGCCGATGACGGCGCATATGCCAACCGCGCTGGTCGATGAACTGATCGACGGCATGGAATTTCCCCGCCGCGCTGGCACCGCGAAGGAATTTGCCGACGCCGCCATGTTCCTGATTCGCAGCCCGATGATCAACGCCGAAGTGCTGCGGCTCGACGGCGGCGCGCGTCCCCCGGCGCGCACCCGCTGGACGGCAGCGGCCTGAACCCCCTTCCAAGCATAAGGCATATTAGCAGCATGGCCCAACCCCTCCCGCCCGCCGCCATCGCCGCCTTCGCCGCGATCGTCGGCAAGGATCATGTGTTTTTCGACGAAGCGGACCAGCTTGCCTATCAGGACAAGTTCGCCATCGACGACGCGCTGCATCATCCCGCCGGGGCCGTAGCGCCGGCGACTGTGGAGCAGGTGCAGGCGATCGTCCGCGTCGCGGCGGAACGCGGCCTGTCGCTCTGGCCGATCAGTCGGGGCAAGAATCTGGGCTATGGCGGCTCCGCACCTCTATTGGCGGGATCGGTCGTCCTCGACATGAGCCGCATGAAGAAAATCGACTATGACGAGGCGAACGGCACCGTGCTGCTGGAGCCGGGGGTCGGCTTCTACGATCTCTACGATTTCCTGAAGTCCAGAGGCATGAAGCATTGGCTGTCGGTGCCGGGCAATAGCTGGGGATCGGTGGTGGGCAATGCGCTCGACCGGGGCGTGGGCTATACCCCCTATGGCGAACATGCGGCGCGCATCTGCGGTATCGAAGCGGTGATGGCCGACGGGCTGGTCGTGCGCACTGGCATGGGCGCGCTGGACGGCGCACCGACTTGGCAGCTCTATCGTTTCGGCTTTGGCCCCAGCTGGGACCAGATGTTCGTCCAGTCCAATTTCGGCATCGTCACCAAAATGGGCCTGTGGCTGATGCCCGCTCCCGAATCGCTGATGGGCATGGATCTGGAATTTGACCGGCCGGAGGATTTGGGGCCGCTGATCGACGCCATCGCGCCGTTGCGGCGGGAAGGGTTGTTGCAGCAGTCGCCCACCATCGGCAACTGGCTGCGCGCCGCCGCCGTGGTGACGACCCGCGACCAGTGGACTGACAAGCCCGGCGCACTGGCGGACGATGTGATCGCGGCGATCCGCAAGAAATTCAATGTCGGCTGGTGGGGGGTCAGCCTGCGCCTCTATGGTCGCGAGTCGGTGAACAAGGCGGCCTATGCCGTGCTGGAACAGGCGATGGGCGCATTGAAACCCATGGCGATGCGCCCGACCAACTGGAAAGCGGGCGAACCGATGGAGGCGAGCGGCTGGACCGGCACGCCGCAGACCATGCCGATGCAGAACGCCAACTGGCATGGCGGGCGCGGCGGTCATGTCGGCTTTTCGCCCATATTGCCGCAATCGGGCGCGGCGGCCATGGCGCAGTTCCAGCGCACCTATGCCCGCTACAAGGAATTTGGCATGGACTATCAGGCCAGCTTTGCGTTCGGCGAACGCCATCTCATCAACGTCAACGCCGTGCTGATCAACAAGGATGATCCAGCGCTGATGGGCCGGGTCGATCCCTTCCTCAAGCAACTGATCGCCGATGCCAAGGCCCAGGGCTATGGCGAATATCGCACCCATCTCGACTATATGGATGCGGTCGCTGCCACCTATGATTTCAACAAGGGGGCGCTGTGGCAGATCAACCGCAAGGTCAAAGATGCGCTCGATCCCAACGGCGTGATCGCGCCGGGCAAGAGCGGCATCTGGCCCACCCGCAAAGCAGGAGGCCGGGCATGATGCGGCGGGGATGGATGGTCTTGGCAGCGTCCGCCCTGGTGCTGGCTGGGGCCGCGTGCGGCCGCGCGAGTGAAAGTGGATCGACACCGGCGCAGGCGGCCAAGGGGCCGCCACCGCTGCCCGCGCCTGAAACCCTCTCGTCCAGGCCCAAGGCGGGACCGGGCGAGCGGCTTTATCTCGAAAAATGCGCCATGTGCCATGGGCCGGGCGGGATGGGGACGGGACTGCTGGCACGGCGCACGGAACAGCCGCTGCTGGAAAAGCGCACCGACCTGACCGTCGATTATGTGGTGCAGGCCGCGCGCATGGGGATCGGCAACATGCCGGCCATTCCGCGTGGCGAGGTGAGCGACGCGGACATGGGCCTGATCGCGAAACATCTGGCGCGAGCCGGGGAGGGGGGGCAATGACCATCGTGACACGGCGCGGCTTTCTGTCCAGCGCGGCGGCGGTGTCCGCCTTCGCCGGATCGGGTGGCTCGATGGCAGCGCGACCGGGCGGGGCACTGTTGCTGCATGATCCCGGCCTTGGCGCAGGACAGCGATTTGCCGCACGGGCCAGAGCGCTGGGCGGTGCATCACTGTCGCTGCAGGGCGACCGGGTACGACAATTGCGCGGCCTGATAGCGGGCGAACCGGCATCACTGTTCGGCGTCACCCGGCGCAGCGATGAACTGCTGATCGGCGAGATTGCGGCGGAAGCAGGCTATCGCCGCGTCGCGCTGGTCCTGCATCGCGCCGTCGGCGTGATGGTGCCGATCTGCGCGCCCGATGGCGCAACCATTGCCACGCTGGCGCGCCTCGCTGGCGCACGCTGGCCCGAAGCCTTTGCCGAACTGGCGCTGGGCGGGGTGGAGCAGTGCGAAATCACGCCGGTCACAGGAGCAGCGGAACCAGCGCTAAGCTGGGTGCTTGTCGCACTTAAACCTCCCCTCCCCTTCAGGGGAGGGGCTGGGGTGGGGGCTGTCGTTCGATCGCCGGGGTGGCCTGATGCGCACCCTGGCTAGTCGGTCCTGTCAGCGCTTAATGATCAGCGACTCCGGCCGCTTGCGCGGCACCCATTCGCCCCGACCGGGGAATTTGCTCAGCACTTGCCCATCCCACAGCCGCACGGTGCGGCGGTGGAAACGCCACTGGCCGTCCTCGCCCTTGACCGCATGATCGTCATACCAGCCTGCAAAGCGCAGCAGATAGGGCGGTTCACCTTCACATTCCGTGACGAAGGCGAAAGACCGCATGGTGCAGCTGCCATCGTCCTGCGGGCTATATTGAACCTGTGTCACATGATGCTGGCGACCTGGAAAGCCCGGCGCGTTGCGATAATGTTCTGCAATCCCGCGAATCCCCTCATGCCCTTCCCAGATGTCGGGTTCGTCGAACACCTCCTCCACCATCCGCGCATCGGGCGTGAAGCAGGCGACCAGCGCATCGACATCGCCCGTATCCAGCGCCCAGCCATAGGCGGCAATCAGATCCTGTAGCGCGATCCGGTCCTCGATGGGCAGGCTTGGCATGATAGTCACTCTCCTGTTTTCACTCTCTTGACGCAACAATAACATTCGTTACTATTGAGCGCAACAGACGATAAGAAGATGGGCAAGAGGACGCATGGGAAAGATCATCATTTCAGGAGCTTCCGGCGCATTTGGTCGCGCCGCCGCAGCCCTGTTGCTGGACAAGGTCGCGCCACAGGACGTCATCCTGCTATCGCGCACTCCTGCTAATTTAGCTAATTTTGCCGCTCAGGGTGCCGACGTCCGCTTCGCCGATTTCGATGATCCCGCGACCCTTCCCGCCGCCATGGCGGCGGGCGAACGGATGCTGCTGATCAGCACCGCCCGCGTCGGCACCCGTGTCGGCCAGCATCGCAGTGCGGTGGAGGCGGCGGTGGCCCAAGGGGTGCGCCACATCGTCTATACATCGATCATTGCCGCCGACGAACCGGGCAATCCCGCCATCGTCAAATATGACCATCGCGCGACCGAGGAAATCATCGAGGCGTCGGGCGCAGCCTGGACCCATTTGCGTGACAGCCAATATGCCGAAGCGGTCGCCGCCGCGATGGTCATCCCCGCGCTGATCGCCGGGACCAAGCCCGACAATTGCGCTGATGGTCCGGTCGCATTCGTCAGCCGCGACGATTGCGTCGCCACCGCCGTGGGCGTGCTGACCCAGCCGGGTCACGAAAATAAGGCCTATACGCTGACCGGCCCGGACCTCGTCACCATTCCGCAAGCGATGGCGATGGCCAGCGACATTGCGGGCAAGCCGATCGTCGTCGAGCCAGTCGATGACGACGCCATGTTCGCCTATTTCGATTCGCTCGGCATCCCCCGCCATGCGTCCGACATCGCGCCAGATGGTCCCATTCCCTGGTCGAGCGATGACATGGTCACCTTCGGCCAATCGATCCGCGAAGGCTATTTTGCCCAGGCCACCGATTGCGTCGAACGGATCACGGGCCGGAAGCCCAAATCGCTGCACGAGGTCATGCTGGCGCACAAGGGGAGCTGGCCGCTGTGAGAGGCGCAATTCTGGCTTTGCTGTTACTGGCGGGTTGCGCAGCGGGTGACAAAGGCGGCGCGGGCGACGACTGGCCTTTCACCGGGGGCGATGTCGGCGGCAGCCATTTTTCGCGGCTGACTGATATAGACGCGGGCAATGTCGCACGGCTCGGCCTCGCCTGGTCGCAAGATCTGGGCACCAACCGGGTGCAGGAAGCCACACCGGTGGTGGTCGATGGCGTGATTTACACCAGCGGCAATCTGGGCCGGGTCTATGCGCTGGACGCAGCGACCGGCGTGTCGCTCTGGACGTTCGAGCCGGAAGTAGACATGCAGGCCAACCGTTCGGCCTGTTGCGACCAGGCCAATCGCGGTGTGGCCGTGGCCGATGGCAAGGTGATGGTCGGCGCGCTCGACGGGATGCTCTACGCGCTCGACGCCAAGACCGGCGCGGTGGTCTGGAAGGTCGATACGGTCACCGATCACAGCCGCGGCTACACCAGCACGGGTGCGCCGGAAGTCGCGGGCGATCTGGTGCTGATCGGCAATGCGGGCGCGGAATATGACGCGCGCGGCTATGTCACCGCCTATCGCGTCGCCGATGGTAAACAGGCATGGCGTTTCTTCACCGTGCCGCATGATCCCAAAACCGGCCCGCAGGAAAATCCCGCGCTCGATGCTGCGCTCAAGACATGGGACAAGGACAGCCGCTGGGACATTGGCGGCGGCGGCACGGTGTGGGATGCGATCAACTATGATCCGGCCTTCGACACTGTCTATATCGGTGTCGGCAATGGCGGACCCTATGCGATAAAGACGCGATCGCCTAAGGGCGGCACCAACCTCTATCTCTCCTCCATCGTCGCACTGGATCGCAGGACGGGCGCGGTCAAATGGCATTATCAGGAAACGCCGGGCGACAGCTGGGACTATACCGCGACCCAGCCGATGGTGCTGGCTGATGTCGAGGTGGACGGGAAGGTCCGCCCCGCCATCCTTCATTCGCCCAAGAACGGCTATCTCTTCGTGATCGACCGGGAAACCGGCAAGCCGCTGCGGATCAATGCGCTCGTGCGGACCAACTGGACCAAGGGGTTCGACAAGGATGGCGTTGCGCAGATGACGCCCAAAAATGTCGATTACTGGAACGGGCCGCGCATCGTCTATCCAGCCTCGGCGGGCGCACGCAACTGGTATCCCGCCGCTTATGATCCGACGCGCAAACTCTATTTCGCGCATGTGCTGGACATGGGCAATCTCATGTTCGGCCCGCCACCCGGCACGTCGGAACAGGCGCGCCGGGCGAAGGCGCTGAACGTCCAGACGACCCTGATCTTCACGCCCATGCTGCAACAGGTGTTGCCGACGCTTCCCGCTGCGATCCGCGATCAGGTGGAGAAGCTGCCCGAAATGCAATGGGTGAAGGACAAGCCCTACAGTTCGGAACTGCGCGCGATCGATCCGCTGACCGGCAAGGCGAAATGGGCCGTGCCGACGCAGGGGTGGCAGGACCGGATGGGGACGCTCGCCACCGCATCGGGGCTGGTGTTTCACGGCACGATCGGCGGCAAGCTGATGGTGCGGGACGCGGACAGCGGCAAGCTGCTGAAAGAAATTGATACCGGCAGCTCGATCATGGCTGCGCCGATGACCTACCGGGTCAAGGGCGTGCAATATGTGGCAGTGGCGACCGGCTTTGGCGGCGGCGGCTGGGGCTATGTGCCGGACTATTCCGCGGCCTATCGCTATGGCAATGCCAACCGGCTGCTGGTGTTCAAGCTGGATGGCGCACCGGTGAAGAAGCCCGATCCGCTGCCGCCGCTGGAGGTCGCCGCCGCGCCGCCCGCGCAGAAGCCTGGCGTGACCCCCGCAATGATTGCGCGGGGGCAGGGGCTGTTTTTCCAGAATTGCGCCATCTGCCACAGCAACCAGTTGCGATCGACCGCGCCCGACCTGCGGCGGATGCAGCCTGCGACCCATGACATGTTCGGCGCGATCGTGCGCGATGGTTTGTTGCTGCCGGGCGGGATGCCGCGCTGGGACGATCTGCTGTCGATGCAGGATGTCGATGCGATCCACGCCTGGCTGATCGCCGAGCAGGGCGCGTTGCGGGCGCGCGAGATCAAGCTCAAGGCGGCTGGCAAACCGCTCGATGCGCCCAGCATCGCCGTCATGTCGAATTTTTAGGATCATCCATGGAAGATACCGACATCATCGTCGTGGGCGGCGGATCGGCCGGAGCGGCGATGACCGGGCGGCTGGCCGAAGCCGGGCTGGCCGTCACCCTGATCGAAGCGGGCAAGACCGACCGGCATATGCGATCGCGCGTGCCTGCACTGACCAGCGCGATTGTGCAGAACCCGGACTATGACTGGTGCTATCAGGTCGAGCCGGACCCGACGCTGGGCGGGCGGGCGGACATCTGGCCGGCGGGCAAGCTGCTGGGCGGGGGGAGCGCGCTCAACGGCATGATGTTCATTCGCGGCCATCGCTGGGACTATGACCAGTGGGCAGCGATGGGTGCGGACGGCTGGGACTATGCGTCTGTGCTGCCCTATTTCCGGCGGATGGAAGATAATGAGCGTGGCGCGGATACATGGCGGGGGACTGGCGGGCCGATCGCGGTATCGGAAGGACGCGCGCGCTATCCGATCACCGACCAGTGGATCGCGGCGGCGCAGCAGGCGGGCATTGCCCGCTCGACCGACCTGAATGGGCAAAGTGCCGAGGGCGTCGATTATGTCCAGGTGTCGCAGCGCAACGGCATCCGCTGTTCGGCGGCGCGCGGCTATCTGCACGAACGGCGCGGCGGCAAGGCACCGGCGGTTCTGCTGGAGGCGCAATTGCTTCGGCTGCTGATCGAGGATCAGCGCGCGGTCGGGATCGTCTATCGTCAGGATGGCGTCGAGAAAATCCTGCGCGCGCGGCATGGCGTGGTGCTGTCGGCAGGCGCGATGAACACGCCGCGCCTGCTGATGCTGTCGGGCATCGGCCCGGCCGATCATCTGGCGGATATGGGCATAGAGGTTGTGCGCGACCTGCCGGGCGTCGGGCGCAATTTGCAGGACCATGTCGGCACTCATGTCGTCAACGAAGTCGATGCTGCTACGCTCAACAGCGATGCGCAGGGGTTGCGCGGAGCCTGGCAGGTGCTGCGCTATGCTTTGGCGAAACGCGGCGCGCTGACCACCGCGATCGGTCATGCGCAGGCGTTCGTCAAAAGCCGGGCGGATTTGCCCGCGCCCAATCTCCAGATCAGCTTTGCCGCCTTCGCCTTCGACTTTGACGAGCGGGGCCGGTTGATGCTGCGGAAAAATCCGTCCGTGTCGACGCTGGTGGGCCTGATGCGGCCCAGCCATCGCGGGCGGATCACGCTGCGCTCACCCGATCCACTTGCGCCGCCGGTCATCGCGCACCGGCAACTCGACAGTGAGCTGGACATAGAACAGATCGTCGAAGGCATCGGTATCGCCCGCGATATCCTGCGCCAGTCGGCTATCGCGGCGCATGTGAAATCGGAACTGCGCCCCGGCGCGGCGCTGACGGATGCGGCGCAGTTGCGCGATTATGTGAAGATGGCGTCGATCCCGCTCTATCACCCGGTCGGCACGGCGCGGATCGGGCATCGCGATGATCCGGCTGCGGTGGTCGATGCGGATTTGCGCGTCATCGGTGTGGACGGGCTTTGGGTCGCCGATGCGTCGGTGATGCCGTCGCTGCCGGCGGGCAATACCAATGCGACCGCGATCATGATCGGCGACAAGGGTGCGGATCATGTTCTCAAGACCCTGCGCCGCAACGCGCGGCAGGCGGCATAAAGGTTGCCCAGGCATACATTCTACGCTTGCAATAATAGTAACGAATGTTAGTATAAGTCCCAGGAGAGAATAAGGAACCAAGGGCGATGCCAAGCTATCCCCAGACCATCCATTTCATCGGGCTGAACAGGCCCGTGGGCATCGAATGGTCCGCGCGCAATCTGGACGTTATCGGCACGATCCCTGCCGAGATTGACGGCGCCTTCTTTCGCGCCGTGCCGGACCCTGCCCATCCGCCGATGTTCGACGATGACATCGTGCTTTCGGGCGACGGCATGGTCGCGAAATTCGCCATCCATGATGGCAAGGTCGATTATGCGATCCGCTATGTCGAAACCGAACGCTACCGGCTGGAGAAAGAGGCGCGGCACGCGCTGTTCGGCCAGTATCGCAACCCCTTTACCGACGATCCCAGTGTTGCCGGGCGCGACCGCACGGTCGCCAATACCACGCCGGTTTGGCACGGCGGGCGGCTGTTGATGACCAAGGAGGATGGCCTTGGCTATCAGGTCGATCCCGACACGCTGGAGACGCTGGGCCGGTGGGACTATTATGGCGCGCTCAAATCCCGGACTTTCACCGCCCATCCGCGCGTGGACCCGGAAACGGGCGAGATGTTCTTCTTCGGCTATGAGGCCGACGGGCTATGTTCGACCAAAATATCCTATGCGATCGCGGATCGCGATGGCAAGCTGATCTCCGAACAATGGTTCGACCAGCCCTATTGCTCGACCATTCATGACTTCGCGATCACCCAAAATTACGCGATCTTCCCGATCTTCCCGACGATCGCCGATCTCGACCGGCTGAAGGCGGGCGGGGCGCATTGGGCGCACCAGCAGGATCTGGAAAGCTGGGTCGGTATCATGCCGCGCTATGGCAAGGTGGAGGAGATGCGCTGGTTCAAGGGGCGCAAGGGCGTGTCGGCCTTCCATCTGGTAAACGCCTTTGAAGAGGATGGCTTTGTCCATCTCGACCTGTGCCTGTCGGACACCAATGCGTTCGGCTTCATGCGCGAGGCGGGCGGCATCCAGCGCGACCAGCGTGAGATTCAGGGCGGGCTGACCCGCTGGACCTTCGACCTGTCGAAGGAGGGTGAGACGTTCGAGGAACGGCTGGTCGGCCCGCCCGGCGACATGCCGCGCCTGCGCGATGCGGATCAGGGGCGACCCTATCGGGCGGCCTGGTATCTGTCGATGAACCCGCAGGGCGGCCCGCCGTTGCCCGGTGGGCCGGTGGGTTTCGCGTTCAACGCCTTGCTGCGGATCGAGCCGGGCAATGGTCGCATCGACATGATGGGGCTGGAGCCGGGTATGGCGATCAGCGAACCGGTACATGTGCCATCGGCACAGGATGGCCATGACGGCTGGCTGCTGATGGTCGTCGATCGACAGGCCGGCGAGGCGGATTTCAAGTCGGAACTCTGGGTGGTGGAGGCAGGTGCGATTGCCGCCGGGCCGATCGCTCGCGTGCCGATGCCATTGCCGATGCGTGCGCAGGTTCATGGTGCCTGGGTGTCGGCACAGCAGCTTGCGGACGCCGCTTGACAAATAGTAACGATCGTTATTTAATGGCGGAGAGGGCAGGGTCGTAACGGCCCCATCCCCCTCCAAAAATACTGGCAAAGCAGAACAGTCCGACGAGCAGGACCAGAGGATGGCAGCAAAGGCAGGCGCATAAGCGTCGCCCGGACCGGTATCGCCCCAGGGATGGTCCGGTGTCGTCCTCCCCATGCCCAGCGGGCTGACAACAGGGAGGAAAAAAATGACATATATCTGGAAATTCGCGTTCAACGGCAGCGCCGCCAGCCTGGCGATGGTCGCCGCGATGATCGCGACGCCCGCACTGGCGCAGGACGCAACCGCGCCGGAACAGGCCGCCGATCAGCCGGGCCAGCCCGCCGACATCATCGTCACCGCCCAGTTCCGCGCGCAGAATTTGCAGGACACGCCGATCGCGATCACGGCGGTATCGAGCGAAACGCTCGCCGCGCGCAGCCAGACCAGCGTCACCGACCTCGGCCAGTTCGCCCCCAACGTCGCCTTGGCGACAGCAACGAGCCTTCAGGGTAATTCGGTCGCCGCCTTCATTCGTGGCGTTGGTCAGCTCGATTCCAGTTTCGCGCTGGAGCCGGGGGTCGGCATCTATATCGATGATATCTATTATGGCACCACCTATGGCGCGGTGATGGACCTGACCGATCTGGAGCGGGTCGAGGTGCTGCGCGGGCCGCAGGGGACGCTGGCGGGCAAGAACAGCGTCGGCGGCGCGGTCAAGCTGTTCAGCAAGAAGCCGGACGCCACGGCGGGCGGCTTTATCGAGGCGACCTATGGCAGCTATGACAAGTTGGAACTGCGTGGCAGCGCCAATATCCCGCTGACCGACAGCCTGTTCCTGCGCGTGTCGGGCGTATCGAAAAATGTCGACGGCTATATGAAGCTGCTCGATTATGGCTGCGTCAATCCTGCCTCGGGCATTGCGCCCACCGGCACCAATGACAAAGGATGTCAGGCCGGCACCGAAGGTGGCATCGACGTCATGGCCCTGCGCGCCGCGCTGCGTTACGCGCCCGCCGGATCGCCACTGGAAATCAACATCGTCGCCGACGTGTCGAAGGATAATAGCGAAGCGGTCGCGACCAAATTGCTCTACGCCAACAATCCGCTGGTGCGCAGCTATGTGCCGGGCAATCCGACCGCGGGCATCCCGTTCGACAGCCGTTTCATCACCGCGTCGAAAAGCTACACCTCCTATGCCAATTATGCTACGGGCGGCAATTATACGACCGTGTTCGGCATCCCGACCCAGGTGGCTCCGGGCGGCTTCACCGCCAGCCCGACCAGTTCGGTCAAGAGTTGGGGCATTGCCGGGACGATCGACTATGATTTGTCGGACATGCTCAAGCTAAAGTCGATCACCGGCTATCGCAAGGCCGATGGCACCAGCGCGATCGACGTGGATGGTTCCCCACTCGCCATATTGTTGCAGCAGTTCAACTATGGCCATGAACAATTCACGCAGGAATTGCGCCTGAGCGCCAATTTTAACGACGCGGTCGACCTGACCGTGGGGGGCTTTTACTATAAGGCGACCGACCTGCTGACCGGGCGCAGCGCCATCCCGACGTTGTTGTTCGATTTCCTGGTCGATGATGTGGTCAAGAACCGCAGCGCATCGGCCTTTGCCCATGCCGAATTCCATGTTAGCGACGCGTTCAACGTGATTGCCGGGCTGCGCTACACCGACGACAAGAAGACCTATAACTATTCGCGCCGCAATGTTGACGGCACTTTGCCGAGCGGCGCTTTCTTCACGCCCAATTTCCTGCTCGCCGGGCTGGATGGCCTGTCGGGTACGTTCAAGGGCAGCCGTCTCGATTATCGTCTGGGGGTCAATTATCGCTGGAGTGACCAGTTGATGACCTATGCGCAGGTTTCGACCGGGTTCAAGGGTGGCGGCATCAATCCGCGCCCGTCCGCGCCCGATCAGGTGCAGACCTTTGGTCCTGAAAAGCTGACCACGTATGAAGCCGGGTTCAAGGCTGACCTGATGGGCCGCATGATACGCCTCAACGGCGCTGTGTTCCTGAATGATTACAAGGATATGCAGCTGGTCCGCTACCAGTGTCCGGAAAGCGTGGTATTCTCCTGCTCGGTGCCGTCCAACGCTGGCGACGCCCGCGTGTTCGGCTGGGAACTGGAAGCCTCGCTCCATCCCACCGACGGCCTGTCGATCGATGCGTCCGCCGGTTATCTCGACTTTGATTATAAGAAGATCACCAACCCCGCGACTTTGGTGACCAAGGATATGATCGCTCCCTTCATCAGCAAATGGCAGCTGTCGGCGGGTATGCAATATGAGGCCGATCTGGGCGGGTCTGGCACACTGACGCCGCGGATCGACTGGTCGTGGCGCTCCAACTATTTCTACAACGCCATCAACAACCCGTTCAACCAGATCAACGCCCCCCATCTGGTCAATGCGCGTCTGACCTATCAGGGGCCGGACAAGGACTGGTCGCTCAGCCTGGCCGTCACCAACCTGCTCGACAGCTATTATTATGCGGGCAAGGCTGAAAATGTCGGCAGCTTCGGCGTCGTCACTGGTGTGGTCGGACGGCCGCGCGAATGGTCGATCACCGCGAAAAAGAGCTTCTGACGCGCCACGAAAAAATGGCCAGTTGCCGTGCAGGGCAACTGGCCATCAGGGCGCTCCGCTTTCAGGAAGGGCGGGTTAGAAGGCGTAGCGCATACCGAAGTTGAACTGGCGACCGCTGTGGGTCAGCACGTTCAGGCGATTGGTTTCGTCCACAAACTGGTCGTTCTTGGTGTCGGTCAGGTTGATCGCCTCGATGCTCAGCTTCATCTTTTCGGTAATGTTGTAGCTGGCCTGGGCATCGACATTGATGGTGCGGTTGGTGCCATTATAGGCATTGCCCTCCGTCCCCGGCACCGCGGTCAGATATTTGGACCGATAGGCCACGGACCCGCGAATCTGGAACTTCTTGGTTTCATAATAGAGTGTCGCGTTGGCGGCGTGCCTGGACAGGCCGACCAGCGGCGCGATGGTCGACGTGCTGCCATCGGCGGCGGTCAGATATTCAATGTCCGACTTCACGAACGTATAGTTGGCCAGCACGCCGAAATTGGCGAGCATACCCGGCAGGAAGCTGAAGGGCTGCTGGATATTGACTTCGAAGCCTTTGAGGATGCCGCCCGACGAATTGACAGGCTGGCTGACGATGAACACGTCGCTGGGCGATGCCGTCGTGCCGTCCAGCAGCGAATTGGGCAGGCCTAGGCTGGCATAGGGCACGCCCACGCTCAGCGTCTGTACGAAGGTGCCGATATCCTTGCGGAAGGCGGCCAGCGCATAGATCGCCCCTTGCGTCGGATACCATTCGATCGACACGTCCAGATTCTTCGACGATGTGGGCTTGAGGTCAGGGTTGCCGGACGAGAAGCTGCGGTTGCCGCCCGACACGTTGAGGTTGCCACCGGGCGTCAGCGACGCGATCCCGGCGCGGGCCAGCGTCTTGGCCGCAGCGAAGCGGACCTGCAGGTCCTCCGTGATATTGCCCACCAGGTTGATCGAGGGCAGCCAGCGCTTGTAGGTGCGATCGGCACTTACCAGGTTGGTGGCCGCACCGCGACTGGCATAGCCGGTCGAAAACTGGTCGGTCTTGACGTAACGTATGCCCAGGTCACCGCGGATCGGGACGCCAGCATCGGCCAGGTTGAACTGGGTCATGCCCCAGATGCCGAGATCCTTTTCCGTCACGGTGACATAGGAGCCGCGCGCGGTGGCATTTTCGACCCCGCCAGTGGCGTAGATCGGATTGCCGTAAATATTGCCCTGACTGATGAAGGCAGCCAGATTGGGGACGATCCACGCGGTCGGTGTGCCGGCGGGGACGTTCAGCCCCTTGCCGAACCCGTCGAACAGGGTGGTCATGCTCGCCAGTTCGGCGGCGGTCAGCGGGGCGACCACCGTTTCGCCCGACAGGCGGCGACGCTCGGTCGAATCATATTCAAACTTGCGCCAGTCGGCACCCGCTTTCAGGGTCACCATGTCATTGGCTTCCCATTCGACAAAGCCCTTGGCAGTGGTGAAGGCGTTGTCCACCGTCTGCGGGCGGATGCGGACTTCCGACGTCCCGTTGATGAAGCTCCAGGTCGCCGGATTGGCGACATCGACGCCCGGCGCGATGGTCGGGAAGCGGCTGGTGAAATCATATTGGAAATTGCCGGTATTGACCGCGTCGATCGTCACCGTCGTCTGGATCGGGTTTCTGAATTCCGACTTGGCGTGGCCGCCCATGATGTTGATCTTCAACCGGTCGCCCAGCTGCTGGTCGATCGATCCGTTGACCTGATAGAATTCGGTTTTGAGGACGTCGTAGCGGGACTGCGACCGCATATCGACATTGTCGAACGTGCCGGCGATGATGTTGTTGTCACCATCGACCGTGCCGTCGCGGATGATCGTCTGCGGCTTGCCGCTGCCCGACCGGCTGAAGCTGATCGCCTGGAGCTGGGCTTCCTTGCGGGTGCCGTCGAGCCGCGAAAAGAGGCTGTCGATCGAGATAGTCGTGCGGTCGGTCGGCTTGAACTGAACCGACGCCGCGGCACCCAGGCGCTTTTGTGCAATGTCGTAGCTGACCAGGCCGGGAATACGCGGATGGAACAGCGCGGTGCCGGGATTGGCGTCGTTGATCTGCGCGATCGTCTTGCCGGGCAGGGTCGATGTCGGGGCAAATCCGCCGTTGAACCCGCCATAGGTCCAGCGGGTGATGTTCGCGCCTTCCTCGATAATCTTGCGCTCTTCATAGGCAACCGACAGCAGCACGCCGAAGCGGCCATCATCGGTCTGGGTCGCGACCAGCCCGGACAGGCGCGGCGTCGTCTTGCCGCTCAGATCATTATAGCTGGCGGCGGCGGAAAGGACGGCGGTGGGTTTCTTATAGTCGAGCGGACGCGCGGTTTGCAGGTCCACGACGCCGCCCAGCGACCCTTCTTCGACATCGGCCGTGGCGGTCTTGCGCACCGACAGGTTGCTGAACAGGTCGGACGAGAAGATGTTGAAGTCGAAACCACGGCCACGGTTGACGCCGCCCGAATTGTCGGTGCCGCCGGTTGTGCCGATGGCTTCCATGCCGTTGATGCGCACGCGGGTATATTCAGGGCCGAGCCCGCGGACGGTGACATTGCGCCCTTCGCCGTTCACGCGGCTGATGGCGACGCCGGGAATACGCTGGAGCGATTCAGCCAGGTTCAGGTCCGGGAATTCGGCGATATCCTCTGCCTTGATCGCGTCGATCGAGGCGGTTTCGTTACGCTTGACGTTCAGCGCGCTGTTCAGGCTGGCGCGAAATCCGGTGACGACGATGTCGGCGGCGGCAGGTTCGTCCTGCGGCAGGGCGGTGGCGGGCGATGCAGCCCCCGCATCGCTCTGCGCCAGTGCCATGGGCGCCAGGGCAATCGTTGCGATGGCACTGGACAGGCTCAGGATCGCTTTGGTTCGACGGGTGGCGTTCATGGCCCTATCACTCCCCTAATGTTTGCGGCTTGCGCTTATGATGTCCGGCATTGATCACCGGATCGGCCCTACTTCGATAGCGCTGGAACCCGACAAGATGCCAATCCCAATGCCGCATGGATCAATGCACGGCTTGCACTGATCGCTGGCGGCATTGCGGCGCCGCTCCGGCATCAAGCCAAGATGGGACTGGATCATGGCGGATTTCGGCTTGGACCGGCCCGGCCTGTCCCGCTAGCTTCACGCCTTGCCATTTCGACCGTTCCGACAGATGGACGGCACCGTTGAGGAGAGCCATTCGTGATCCGTCCTGCCACCGCGAACGCCGTCGCTGCCGATCGTCCCAGCCATGTGCGCTATCGCATCATTGCGCTGATCTTCCTGATCACGTCGATCAACTATGCCGACCGCGCAACCTTCTCGATCGCGGGCAATGCGGCGTCGGGCGAACTGGGCATCTCGCCGGTGCAGACGGGTTTCATCCTTTCCGCCTTCGCCTGGGCCTATGTATTGGGGCAGATACCGGGCGGCGCACTGCTCGATCGCTTCGGCACGAAGCGCATTTATGCCGGGGCCATCGCGCTCTGGTCTATCTTTACCGCGATGCAGGGCACGGTCGGGCTGATCGCGGGCCTGCCGGTGGTGGCAACGCTTTTTGCCATGCGCTTCATGGTCGGCTTTGCGGAATCGCCGTCCTTTCCCGGCAACGCCCGTCTGGTCGCGGCCTGGTTTCCCGGCGCGGAGCGCGGCACGGCGTCGGCCATCTTCAACAGCGCGCAATATTTCTCGCTCGTCGCCTTCGCGCCGCTGATGGGCTGGCTGGTCCATAGTTTTGGCTGGCGTGCGGTATTCTGGGTCATGGGCGCACTGGGGCTGGCCGCGACCGCCCTTTTCCTGCGCTATATCCATAGCCCGGACCGGCATCCCTCGATCAACGCGGCGGAACTGGCGCATATCGAGGCGGGCGGCGGCCTCATCCATATGGAGGATGGCGCGGCGCAGGCGGCGCGCGCGCCGACCTTCACCTGGACCAATATCCGGCAATTGCTGGCCAACCGCATGATGCTGGGCATTTATCTTGGCCAATATTGCATCAATGTGCTGACCTATTTCTTCGTCACCTGGTTCCCCATCTATCTGGTCAAGGAACGCGGCCTCAACATCATGGAGGCGGGCTTTGCCGCTGCTGTCCCCGCACTGTGCGGCTTTGTCGGCGGGCTTGCGGGCGGTTATGGCTCCGACCTCATCCTGCGCCGTACCGGATCGCTCGATCTGGCGCGCAAGACGCCACTGGTTGCCGGGATGCTGCTTGCGACGCTCATCATCGCCTGCGTCTGGGCGGAATCGGAAACACTCGTCATCACCTTCATGGCGCTCGCCTTTTTCGGCAAGGGCGTCGCCTCGCTCGGCTGGGCGATCATGGCTGACGTCGCGCCCAAGCAGCTGGCCGGACTGTCAGGCGGGGTGTTCAACATGTTCGGCAATATCGCCGGGATCGTCACGCCGATCGTCGTCGGCTTCATCCTCGCGGCGACCGGCTCGTTCGATTGGGCGCTCATCTTCGTCGGTGCCCATTGCCTGCTCACTATCTTCGCCTTCCTGGTCGTTGTCGGCCCGATCCGCAGGCTGGAGCTGGCCTGATGCGGATAGGCCGTCGCGCTTTTGTAACCGGAGCCGCCGCGCTTGCCCTGCCTGCACAGGCCCGCACCCGCGATACGCTTGTCGCCAGCACGCCGATGTCCCCGCCGCGCTGGGCCGTGCTGCAACGCCAGTTGCTAGCCGCCAACGAAGCCGCCTGCGTCGATTTCTACGCCCACTATGTCGATCGGCGTGACCGGCTGCGCGTGTTCGAGCGTTGGGGTGCGAATGACGGCCCCGATGATGCCGCCGAAGCGACCAATGACTGGTTCCTGCTCCACGCGCTGGGCGGGGGTGATCGGATTCGCACATTGGCCGCCCAATTCTGGGAAGGCCATCTGCGCCAGTTCGCCGCCGCCCGCACCACCGACGTGCCGATCGCGCGGCAGGGCATGTACCACCGCGAATTTCCGGTTCAGATGGACTGGCAGCATAATGCGGAAGGGCTGACCAGCTTCAACGTCATGGGCCTGTCCATGCCCCGCGACGCCGGGCTGCGGGTGCGGACTGCGCGATACGCCGATTTCTATACCGGGCGCGATGCCACCGCGCCCAATTACGACCCCAAATTGCGGATGATGCGCAGCCTGATGAACGGCAGCCGCGGCCCGATGCTGCGCCCCGCCACCCCGCTCGACTGGGCAGGCGATCCGTTCGATCCCACACCCTTCCACATGGAACATGGCGAAACCACGTACCAGGAAACGCTCGACCATTATGCCGAATATGGCGATGTGGTCGGCGACAATCCGCTGAACCTGCAATCCACGACTTTGGGCCTCAACGCCTATGCGCTTGGGGGAGGGGAGCGGTTCCGCCGCTGGGCGCTCGACTATCTCGACGCCTGGGCGGAACGCGCCGCGCGCAACGGCGACATCCTGCCCAGCCATGTCCGCCCCGACGGCACGGTTGGCGATGACTGGTGGGCGGGCGTCTATGGCTGGGGCTTCTCCCCCCGTGTACCGCAGACGGGCGTGCGGGAGGATCGCAACCGTGTCCCCCGTTCGATCACCGCCTTCATGGGCGCGCTGCTGATGAGCGGCGACCAGCGCTATATCGACCTGTGGCGGCGACAGACGGCGCGGATCAACGCCGCAGCGCGCACTATAGACGGCGTGTCGCACGTGCCGACCATGTATGGCGCGGATGGCTGGTATGGGTGGAAGCCCGGTCCCTACCGCACCAACGGCTTTGAAATCTGGTATATGTCGCAGCGCGCCGAAGATCGCACGGCGGCTGGCGATCATCCGTGGATCGGTTTTCTAGAAGGGCGCGACCCAGCCTATGCCGAGCGCGCGATCGAGGCGGACCTCAAGCGCGTGGCCGAGCGCGTGACCTTGCGCGAAGGCGACACGACCACGCCGCACACCCGTCTGGCTGACTGGCCCATTGGCATCAACCCGGCCAGCGTCACCAGTCTTGTTCAACTCATGACTGGCGGCCTGCACATCGCCCGCCCGCCCTGGTCGAAAACGTCGCCGCCGCAGGGCGGCGTGCCGCTCCATTGCCGCCTACGCTATTTCGATCCCGCCGCGCGTCGCGCCGGGGTGCCGCTGCAGGTTGCCGCGCTGGTCCACAGCCTGTCCGACACGGCGACCGAGGTGACGCTGGTCAATCTCGACCCTAAAAGCGCGCGCAGCGTCATCGTGCAAGGCGGCGCCTATGGCGAACATCGCATCGACAGCGTGACGATCGAAGGCCGCACCGTTGCGGCTGGCGGGCGCGATGTGACCGTGCGGCTGGAGCCGGGCTGCGGCGTGCGCTTGCGTCTGGCGATGACGCGCTACGCGCTTCGCCCGACGCTCAGCTTCCCGTGGGACCGGGCCTAGCCACCCGGCTTGATATAGGGCGCGACCGCGAACAACAGCCGTTCCTCCCGGCGCGGATCATCCTCCACCCGCACGTCCCGGTCGAAGATCATCGTCGGCCGCTGCGTCAGTTCAAAATGCGGCCAGCGCGGCAATGCCCCGCCATTGGGATCGCCTGTCCGCGCCAGCGCGATGAAGGCGTCCGCCATCACCCCCGCCAGCCGCCGCGCTTCCGCGCTCACCCCGGTTCGCGCGCCCGGTGCATCGACATTGTCGAACACCAGCGGAATGTCGAGCGTATGGAACGCCCCCAATATCCCGCCCGCGTCGGGGCAGGGGAAATCGAGCTGATACATCCATGTCGGCGCGCCGATCCGCGCTCGCTCCTCCGCCTGGATCAGATGCCCCGGCCAGGATCGCCCTGCGGTGGAGGCGGCCAGCAATATCTGCCCCGGCGTCCGGTCGGGATAAAGCTGGCGATAGCGCGCGATGACATGATCGGGGGCGAGATCCTTGACCATCTGGCGCGCCAGCCGGTCGGGCAGATTGTCCCATGTCGTGTCGCCTGCCCGCAACGTCTTTTCGATCCACAGTGCGGTTTCGTCATGGGTATTGCCGATGATCAGCGGAATATGCGCTGCCTCGCGCGGGGCGTCCGGCACGAAGGGGTGCCGCGTCAGCACATGATGGTCCAGCGTGGAGGTGAAACTGATCTCGCCCTTGCCCTCCAGCGGATCGGTCATCCCCATCGCCTCGACCAGCTGGCCGATCGGCAGGCGGGCGAGCGCCGCCACGTCCGCCGCGCCAGCCTTCGCCATCCACGCCTTGGCGCGCGCGGTGGCATGGTTTGGCCCGGCGGCGGTGACATGCTGCCCGCTCATCGTCGCGGCGGTGTGAAACAGCGGGCGCGCCTCCGCCATCGCCATCAGCGTCACGACCTTCGCCCCGCCACCCGACTGGCCGAAGATCATCACCCGCCCCGGATCGCCGCCGAAGCCCGCTATATTGTCGCGCACCCATTGCAACGCCAATATGATGTCGAGATTGCCGACATTGCCCGATTCCCTGGGGCCGCCCAGCTGCGCCAGATATGCATAGCCCAGCGCCGCCAGCCGATGATTGAGCGTCACCACTACCACATCGCCGCGCCGCACCAGATTGCCGCCATCATAGAGCGGGTCGCTGCCCGACCCATGGGCGTGCGCCCCGCCGTGCAGATAGACCATGACCGGCCGCCGCCTCTTGTCGAGCGCAGGCGTCCAGACATTGAGGAACAGGCAGTCCTCCGACGTCGGCTCGGTGGCGTCGGTCTGTGGCGCAGCGGGACCGTAACGGGTGGCGTCGGCAATGCCCTGCCACGGTTCGGGCGGCAAAGCCCGCTGGAACCGGCGCGGGGCGGTATCGGCACCATAGCGGATGCCGCGAAACGCCAGCACATTCCGCTCGATCATGCCGCGCACCCGGCCATAGCGTGTCGTCGCAACGGGACTGGCGGGCGCACGCGCGGCGACGACCAGCGGCGCGGCGGCCAGCCCGCTGATCAGCGCGCGCCGGTCGATCCCGCTCATCCGGTCGCTTCGGCGCAGAGCTGCCGCATGGCGGGCAGCGCCGGATTGGCATTGTCCCGCCGCCAGGCCATGTGCAGTTCGACGGGCTTGTCGATCGGCGTCATCAAGCGACGAAACTGCACGTCCATCATATGCAGCCCGGTCGCGCTTTCCGGCACGATCGCCGCCGCGACCCCGGCATGGACCAGCCCCAGCATCGAATGAATCTGCGTCACATGCTGGACATAGAGGGGCGCGACCTGCGCCTCGTCGAACAGGCGCACCAGCATATTGTGGAAATAGCTCGCCCCCTGGCGGGAATACATGATCAGCGGCTGACCATCGAAATCGGCGGGTTCCAGCGCCGCCTTCGACTGGCGCGGGTCGCCGGGCGGCAGCGCGACGAACAGCGGTTCGTGCAGCACGCAACTCGTCTCGAATTCATGCCGGTCGATCGGCGGGCGGACGAAGCCGATGTCGATCAGGCCCGTGAGCAGCGCATCGACCTGCTCGGTCGACACCATCTCGCGCAGTTCCAGCTCGATATTGGGCAGCGCTGCGCGCGCCTGCGCCACGATGCGCGGCACGACATTATAGCCCGATACCGCAGTGAAGCCGAGCGCCACCCGCCCCGCATCCCCCTTCGCCACGCGCCGTGCGGACAGGGCCGCGCTGTCGGACAGGCGCACGATCCGTCGTGCCTCGATCAGGAACACGCTGCCCGCCGGGGTCAGGCTGACCTGCCGGCTGGTGCGTTCCAGCAATTGCACGTCCAATATCCGTTCGAGCAGCTGGATCTGCCGGCTGAGCGGCGATTGCGTCATGTTGAGGCGCTGCGCCGCGCGGCCGAAGTGGAGTTCTTCGGCGGCGGCGACGAAGCAGCGGAGCTGGCTGAGTTCAAACATCATCACAAGCTAGCCGCGCCTTTCGTTCAAGTCACGCAGCGGCGGACAATGCCCCCGGCGACACTGCCTCGATCAACACACGCAGTTCGGCTTCCTCGGCTGCCGACAGGTCGGTCAGCGGCGACCGCACCGGCCCGGCATCGCGCCCGATGATGCGCATCCCCGACTTGACGATCGACACGGCATAGCCCTGTCCCTTGTTGCGCAAGGCGATATAGGGCAGCACGAACCGGCGCAGCCCGTCCATGACATGGGCATGATCGCCCGCCCGCACCGCCTTGTAAAAGGCCAGCGCCCATTCCGGCATGAAGTTGAAGATCGCCGAAGAATAAGTGGTGACGCCCATGGTGAGGTAGGGCGTGGCGAAGGTTTCCGCCGTCGGCAGTCCACCAATATAGGTCAGCCGGTCGCCCATCCGCGCATAGATGCGCGTCATCAGCTCAATGTCGCCCACGCCGTCCTTGAAGCCCACCAGATTGGCGTTGCGCTCGCACAGGCGGGCGAGGGTTTCGTCGTTGATGACCGCATTGTCGCGATTATAGACGATGACGCCCAGACCGGTGGAGCGGCAGACGGTCTCGATATGATCAGCCAGCCCCTCCTGCTTGGCGTGCATCAGATAGGGGGGCAGCAGCAGCAGGCCATCCGCGCCCGCCTTCTCCGCGTCGCGGGCAATGCCGGTGGCGATGGCGGTGCCATAGCCGCAGCCGGAGATGACCGGCGTCTTGCCGCCGCCTTCCGCTACGGCTGCCGCGACGACCGTGGCAACTTCTGCCGGGGTGAGCGAGAAAAATTCGCCGGTGCCGCCTGCTGCGAACAGGCCGGTCAGTTCATGACCCAGCATCCAGGCGCAATGCTCGCGATAGGGGGCTTCCAAAAATGCGCCATCCGCATCGAAGTGGGTGACCGGAAAGGACAACAGCCCTTCGCCCAGATGCCGGGCCATGTCGGTGGGGCTGTAATGGCTCATATGCGCTGCTCTCCTCTCCACGGCGGGACATTCCACGCCCGTGCTTGGGGAGAGGAAATAGGCGCTTTCGGGGTCATGCGTCCAAACCAAAGACGCGCATGAACGATGCAGAAGCTGGCATGATCGGCCAATGCCGTTGCGGGCGGTGGTTTGCGCGCGTGCGGCAGAATATGCTGCTACCGTGCCGCGAAAGGCAATGTGCGATCGCGTATTACGATGCACAGATACTTGTGTCGTTACGTTCGCTTGGATAGGCTCTGCCGATGTCCGCGCTGCGCCCCTCCCCGTATTTTCGCCTGGGCGCATGGCTGTGCATTGCACTGCTGGCGCTGTTTGCGGGCATGAGCCTGTCGCGGATGATCGATGAGGTTCAGCACGCGCCCGGTATGACCCAAGGCCATGGGCATCTGCTGTTCAGCGCATTGTCCGTGGAAGAAGCCCACGACGCCGACCATGATGTGCGCGGCGGAAAGCAGGACGGCCAGCCCGATCGCCTGCCCGACAGCCATCACCATCATGCCGACAGCGGGTCAGGCGTCATCCTGCTCGGACAGGCCGTGCTTGCCATGCCATCATCGCGCTCTGCGCCGCCCATTATAGGGGCTGATCGGGTGGAGCCGGACTCCGTCTCGCAGGGGCCAGAGCGCCCACCCAGGCTGATCGCACTTCGCGTCTGAACCTGCGGCCGCCATGCGGCGCGGGTTGGTCCGTGTCGCATAGCGAAAGCCTGTTTTCATGTTTCCATCTGTTCGTCTGCGCGCTTTTCCGCGCCTGACCGTAGCGCTACTTGTCAGCACTCTCTTCCCCGCCCTGCCATTGGCGGCGCAGGGGCTGTCGCTCACCGATGCCCTGTCGCGCGTCGCGCAGGCCGATCCCGGCGTCGCCGTGACCGGTGCCCAGCGCGACGCGGCCACCGCCGCCATGCGTCAGGCTGAGGAGCGGCCGCAGGATGTCGTCACTGTCGATCTGGAGGATCTCGCCCGCACTGGTCCCTACACCCCCGTCGCCAGCACCCAGACTACCGCCTGGTATGAGCGGACATGGGAGCGGGGTGGGAAGCGGGAGGCGCGGGTCGGCGCGGCCCGGCTGAACCGCGACGTTACCGAACAACGCGGCCGCCTGCGCCAGCTCGACATATTGGCGCAGGCGCAGGCGGCGTGGGTGGAGGCGCTGGCCGCCGAAGCGGAAATTCCCGTCGCGCTGGAACGCCTGACGCTCGCCCAACGGCTGGAGCGCGAAGTCGCCCGGCGGGTCGGACGCGCGCTCGATCCCCTGTTCGCGCTGGAGCGCGCCCGCACCGCCGTGGCGCAGGCGCGCATCGCCCATGAACAGGCGATCGAAGCGGCCCGCATCGCACGCATGTCGCTCGCGGCATGGTGGGGCGCGGACGGCGATGTGCAGATCGACACCAGCAGCTTCTCCCGCCTTGCGCCCGACCCGGCAGCCGATGCCCAACCCATAGATGTGGCGCTGCTCGACGCAGAACGCGACGCAGCGGCAGCACGGGCGCGGCTGGCCGAAGCGAATAGTGCCACCGATCCGACCCTGCGCGCAGGGCTTCGCCATTATGGCCAGGGCAATGATGTCAGCATCGTGGTCGGCGGCTCTATCCCGCTTGGCGGTCGTCGCGCCCAGCGCGGCAATGTCGAGCAGGCCGAAGCCGAACGGCGCGTCGCCGAAGCCGAGATCTCGGTGCTGCGGGTGCAGGTCAAACGCGACATAGACCGGCTGCTCGCCCAGCGCGCAGCGATCGTCCGCGAAATCAACAAGATCGACAATGCGGTGCTGCCCAGTGCCGAGCGCGCGGTCATGTTGGTGCGCGATGGCTATAATCGCGGCGGCACCGCCTTCACCTTCCTGGAAGTGACGCAGGCGCAGGAAGCGATGATCGACGCCTATGATCGCCGCATCACCCTGCTCAAATCCTACCATCTCGACGGCGCACGGCTCGACCGACTGACCGGCCGCCACGCCCCCCTTCTTGCCAGCGCGGAGAATCGCTGATGTCCCCTTATCTCAAATTGGCAGCCCTGCTGTTCGTCCCCGCCCTGTTCGCCGGTTGCAGCGAAAACCCGCCCGCCGATGATCATGAGGAACATGGCGCGGCAGAGGCTGAGGAAGAACGCGGCCCCCATCGCGGCCGGATGCTGCGCGACGGCAATTTCGCGGTGGAAGTCACCATCTTTGAAGATGGCGTCGAACCCGAATTCCACATCTACGCCTATCGCGACGACAAACCGGTCGCCCCGCAACATGTCCAGCTCAGTGTCGACCTCATCCGGCTGGGCGGCAAGGTCGATCGTTTCGCCTTCATGCCCAAGGATGATTTTCTGCGCGGCGGTGGAGTGGTCAAGGAACCGCATAGTTTCGACGTGAAGGTCAAGGCGGTCGAGGGTGGCCGCACCCATAACTGGACCTATGCATCCTATGAAGGCCGCACCACCATCGCCGCCGACGCGGCGCGGGCAGGCGGGGTGCGATCCGAACGGGCAGGCCCAGCGTCGATCGCCGAACTGATCGACATGTCCGGCCGCATCGAAATCACGCCGGAGGGCAAAGCCGATGTGCGCGCGCGCCTGCCCGGCCAGATCCTGTCGATGACCGGCGAACTGGGGCAAGTGGTGCGGCGTGGCCAGACACTGCTGCGCGTCGAATCCAGCCATTCGCTCCAGACCTACACCGTCACCGCGCCGATCAGCGGTACGATCGTCGAAAAGAACGCTAATGTCGGCGACATGACCGGCGACCGCGCGCTGTTCGTGATCGCCGACCCGACCAAGCTGCACGCCGAATTTTTCGTCTATCCCCGCGACGCCGAACGGGTGCGGGTGGGGCAGAAGGTCGCGTTGCGCAGCCTGTCGGGCGCGGCTCGGCTGACCGGCGCGGTCGAGGCGATCCTGCCGACCGCCGACCTCGCCAGCCAGACGCTGCTCGCCCATGTCCATCTGCCCGAATCCGCAGCGGGACAATTCCGTCCCGGCATGGGGGTGGAAGGCGCCTTCGCGGTTGCCGAGACGCAGGCACCGCTGGCGGTGCGGACCAAGGCGATCCAGCGCTTCCGCGACTTTGATGTCGTCTATGCCAAGGTTGGCAACAGCTATGAGGTGCGGATGCTGGAACTCGGCCGCAAGACGCCCGAATGGACGGAGGTGCTGGGCGGACTGGAACCGGGCACCGAATATGTCACGGACGGCGCTTTCCTGATCCGCGCCGACATCGACAAGTCGGGAGCCAGCCATGACCATTGAGGCCATTGCCGACACGCGCCCCCCGCTGCTCGAACGCATCATCGCCGCCGCCATTCGCCTGCGCTGGGCGGTATTGGCCGCCGTGCTGCTGCTCTGCGCGCTGGGCATCTGGAGCTTCCAGCGCCTGCCGATCGACGCCACGCCTGACATCACCAATGTTCAGGTGCAGATCAACAGCGAGGCGGTGGGTTTCTCCCCGCTGGAGGCGGAGCAGCGCGTCACCTTCCCGGTGGAAACCGCGATCGCGGGGCTGCCGGGGCTGGACTATACCCGCTCCATCTCCCGCTACGGCCTGTCGCAGGTCACCGCCGTGTTCGCCGACGGCACCGACATTTATTTTGCGCGCCAGCTGATCAACGAACGGTTGCAGATCGCGCGATCGCAATTGCCGCCCGGCGTCGAACCGGAAATGGGACCGATCGCCACCGGGCT
Organism: Sphingobium sp.; assembly: GCA_023266575.1. Classification (GTDB taxonomy): domain Bacteria; phylum Pseudomonadota; class Alphaproteobacteria; order Sphingomonadales; family Sphingomonadaceae; genus Sphingobium. The sequence continues at coordinate 3,147 of JAHFPV010000004.1, read as the reverse complement.
TGGCGAAATCTTCATGTACACGCTGGAGGCGAAACCCGGCGCGCGCAAGGCCGACGGCACGCCTTATAATGCCGAGGACCTGCGCACCTTGCAGGACTGGGTGATCCGCCCGCAACTGCGCAACACGCCCGGCGTTACCGAAGTCAACAGCATCGGCGGCTATGAACGGCAATATCATGTCACGCCCTTGCCGGACAGGATGGCGGCCTATGGGCTGGCGCTGGACGATGTGGTCGATGCGCTGGGCCGCAACAATGCTAATGTCGGCGCAGGCTATGTCGAACGCTATGGCGAGCAATATCTCGTCCGGGTGCCGGGGCAGGCGGGAGGCGTCGATGATCTGAAATCCATCATTGTCACCAATCGCGGCGGCGTACCGATCCGCATCAATGACGTCGCCGATGTCGGCATGGGTCAGGAATTGCGCACCGGCGCGGCGACCGAAAATGGGCAGGAGGTGGTGCTGGGCACCGTCGTCATGCTGGCGGGTGAAAACAGCCGGATCGTCGCCCGCGCGGCGGCGGAACGGCTGGAGCAGGCCGCCAAGGCACTGCCATCCGGGGTCGAAGCCGTCGCCATCTACGATCGCACCGATCTGGTCGAACGGGCGATCTGGACGGTCGAGAAGAATCTGCTCGAAGGCGCGTTGCTCGTCATTGTCGTGCTGTTCCTGCTGCTCGGCAATGTCCGCGCCGCGCTCATCACCGCCGCCGTCATCCCCATCGCCATGTTGATGACCATCACCGGCATGGTACAGGCGGGCGTATCGGGCAATCTCATGAGCCTTGGTGCGCTCGATTTCGGCCTGATCGTCGACGGCGCGGTCATCATCGTGGAAAACTGCCTGCGCCGCTATGGCGAGGCGCAGCATGGTTTGGGTCGCTTGCTGGATCGCGATGAACGCTTTGCCCTCGCGGCTTCAGCCACGTCGGAGGTGATCCGCCCGTCGCTGTTTGGCGTCCTCATCATCGCGTTGGTCTATGTGCCGATCTTCGCGCTGACCGGGGTGGAGGGCAAGATGTTCCACCCCATGGCGATCACGGTCGTCATGGCGTTGACCGCCGCGCTTATCCTCTCGCTGACCTTCGTCCCCGCCGCCATCGCCCTGTTCGTCACCGGCAAGGTCGAGGAGAAGGAAAGCCGCCTGATGCTCTGGGCGCGGCAGGTCTATGAACCGGCGCTGGAAAAGGCGCTGCGATTGCGCAAGGCCATTGTCGCACTCGCTGTCGGCCTGGTGCTGGTCGCAGGCTTTTCCGCGAGCCGAATGGGGTCCGAATTCGTCCCCAATCTGGACGAGGGCGACATTGCCATGCACGCCCTGCGCATCCCCGGCACCAGCCTGACCCAGGCGATCGGAATGCAGAAAACGGTCGAAGCCCGGCTCAAACGCTTTCCCGAAGTCGAGCGCGTCGTCGCCAAGATCGGCACGGCCGAAGTTGCCACCGACCCGATGCCGCCTTCGGTCGCCGACACGTTCGTCATGCTCAAGGACCGCAAGGACTGGCCCGACCAGCGCAAGCCCCGCACCCAGCTGGTCGCCGAAATGCAGGAAGCGGTCGAACAGATACCGGGCAATAATTATGAATTCACCCAGCCGATCCAGATGCGTTTCAACGAACTGCTGTCGGGCGTCCGCGCCGATGTGGCGATCAAGATATTCGGCGACGATCTCGACGAGTTGCTCCGCATCGGTCAGTCGGTCGAGGAGGTGGTTGGCGGCATAGACGGTGCAGCCGATGTCGGCGTCGAGCAGGTGACCGGTCTCCCGGTCCTGCAAATCACGCCGGACCGCGCTGCGCTGGCGCGCCTGGGCCTGAATGTCGGCGACGTGCAGAATGTCGTCGCCATCTCGATAGGCGGCAAGGAAGCGGGCGAGCTGTTCGAGGGCGACCGCCGCTTCCCGGTAATCGTTCGCCTGCCGGAGGATATCCGTAGCAAGGTGGACGAGATTGGCCGCCTGCGCATCCCGCTGCCGATGAATGGCGCAGGCCCACGCGGTTTCGTGCCAGTGCAGGACGTCGCCAGGGTAGAGGTGATCATCGGTCCCAACCAGATCAGCCGCGAAGATGGCAAGCGCCGTGTCGTGGTGACCGCGAACGTGCGAGGTCGCGACCTTGGCAGTTTCGTGCAGGAACTGCGCGAGAAGGTGGACCGGGACGTCGAGCCACCGGCGGGTTACTGGATCAGCTATGGCGGCACGTTCGAGCAGCTGATCTCCGCCGCCGAGCGTCTGCGGCTGGTGGTCCCGGCAGCGCTGTTGCTGATCTTTGGCCTGCTCTACGGCCTGTTCCGCTCGGTCAAGGACGCCACCATCGTCTTTTCCGGCGTGCCGCTGGCGCTGACTGGAGGAGTCGCGGCGTTGCTGCTGCGGGATTTGCCGTTGTCCATTTCGGCGGGGATCGGCTTCATCGCCTTGTCCGGCGTCGCGGTGCTGAACGGGGTGGTGATGCTCAGCTTCATCCGCACGCTGCTGACAGAGGGACGACCGCTGGAGGACGCGATCCGCGAAGGCGCGTTAACCCGGCTGCGACCCGTGCTGATGACCGCGCTGGTGGCGAGTCTGGGCTTCGTGCCGATGGCGTTCAACGTCGGAGCGGGCGCTGAAGTGCAACGGCCGCTGGCGACGGTGGTGATCGGCGGAATCGTCTCTTCGACATTGCTGACATTGCTGGTGCTGCCCGCCCTTTACCGGCTGATGCATGGGCGACGCCGGGAAAGGATGCAGCCTTGAAGCCCCAGTTTTCGGGGCTTCTGCACCGATTTCCATCAAAAAAAGTCATTGGTGTGAAAAACCCTGTTGACCGAATCTGTGGTGTTACCTAGAGGGCTGTTCACCGGACGGGGCGCTGCCAGCAGGTAGCGCTTTGAATGGTCGCCAACATATGTGGATGAGCAGTCCTCCGAGACGCAAGGATCGGGGTGGGCTGGTTGTCCGCTTCTTGAGTTGGTGGTTCTTTGACATTGTTAGTCAGATGAAGGGACATGTGGGCGGCGGCTCCGGTCTGCGGCGGCTTTCAGGCGTCGTGCGATCGGTTAAATTTAGGCCGTTCCTATATGTCTCAATATATATCCACTAGTTTATATATTGTGCAGGAATGGCTCCTGGAAATGAGCGGTTTCTGTTGGGCTTATTCCGCCTGGCAGGGA
>JAHFPV010000022.1 GCA_023266575.1 Sphingobium sp. | reverse complement strand
AAGGCAATCCTCAAAGCCATCGCAACCTGACGGATATTGCGCCAGAATCTGCCCGCTATCTACGGGACATCGCCTTCCAGCAGCTACATCTGCAGCGTTTTCACACAGGCTGGGTCGTTAGCGGACGATCCCCCTCTTCCAACTGCGCCTAACCGCACTGCGTGCGGCAAGGCTTCATATCCTTCTCCCCGGCGGGGAGAAGGTTGGGTGTAATCGCCTACACCAAGCCAAGCTTCGCCAGTTCCCCCAGCAGTGCGGCGGGCATTGCGGCGGTGGCATCCTCTTCGCCCTCGCCCAGATCGGGTGGGGCGTCCTCCTCCGCCAGATAGCGCCAGCCCTGATGGGCGCGCTTGGGCAGGGGGTGGACGGGGATCAGCGTCGGCGCGAGGCGGATCCAGTGGCGGCCCTGCCCGGTTTCGGCAAAGCCCAGGATCGGGCTGCGGCCGACGATGCGGTGGCCATGAATCCAGTAGAGCGATCCGCCTGCCATTTCCTCGACCCGCTTGGGCAGATAGCGGGTGGTCAGCCGCGCTTCATCGGCATGGCTTTCCAGCCAGGCTTTTAAGCTGGCGGGGCTTTCGCTTTGGAAGGCGATCTTGGTCATGTGCAGCGGCATGGCGGCGATCTGGGGACGGCGTGGCCGGGGTTCAACGCAGGAACAGCGTGGCCAGCCCCAGGAAGCTGAAAAAGCCCAATGAATCGGTCATCATCGTTACGAACACGGCGGACGATACGGCGGGATCGACATTGTTGCGTTCCAGCGTGATCGGCACCAGCACACCCGCCAGCCCCGCGACCAGATTATTGGTCAGGATCGCCGCACCGAACACCAGCGACAGGTCCATCCGCCCATAAATCACATAGGAGCCGATGCCGATCAGCGTGCCGAGCGTCGCACCATTGGTGGCGGCGATGCGGAATTCGCGGCCGATCATCCGCGCGGTGTTGGAACTGGTCAGCTGGTTGGTGGCGAGCGCACGCACGACCACGGCCAGCGTCTGCGTCCCCGCATTGCCGCCCATGCCCGACACGATGCCCATCAAAGCGGCCAGCATGGCGAACCGCTCGATCGTTCCTTCAAACAGGCCGACGACCGACGCCGCGAGCATGGCGGTGCCAAGGTTGACGACCAGCCAGGTGAGGCGCGCACGCACCGTCATCAGGATCGGTTCGTTAATGTCGCCCTCACCCGCGCCGGACAGGCGGAGAATGTCCTCGCCCGCTTCTTCGGAGATTATGTGGACGACGTCATCGACCGTGATCATGCCGACCAGTCGCCCGCTGCCATCAACCACGGCGGCGGAGATGAGCGCATATTTCTGGAAGCGCAGCGCGACTTCTTCCTGATCCATGTCGACCGGGATCAACGTCTGTTCGCGCTTCATGAGGTCAGCCATGGCGACGCTGCGCGGGCAGGTGAGTATCCAGCTGAGCTGGCAATAGCCGATCGGCCGATGCTTGGCATCGACGACGTAGATTTCCCAGAAATCGGTGGTCAAGTCGCCATGGTCGCGCAGATAGTCGATCACCTGACCCACGGTCATATGTTCGGGCACCGCGACAAGATCGCGCTGCATCAGGCGGCCGGCGGATTCCTCCGGGTAAGACAGTGCGCTTTCGATCGCGGCGCGATCTTCCGGGTCGAGTGCCTCAAGGACGGCCTGCTGATCGGCATCGTCCATATCCTCGATCATGGCGACGGCGTCGTCCGTATCGAGTTCGGACGCGAATTCGGCGACCTGCTCGGGCGCGAGATCGCCGATCAAGTCATCGCGGACATAGTCGTTGAGTTCGGACAGAACTTCCGCACCGACCAGATCGCCCAGCGCCGCAGCGACTTCGCCCCGCCGGTCGGCAGGGGTGAGTTCCAGAAGGTCGGCAAGGTCGGCGGGGTGCAACGGCGAGACAAGTTCGCGCGCGCGTTCGGCGTCACCCTCCTCCACCGCGTCCAGCACGGCGGAGACGAAGGCGGGCTTTAGCCGGTCATCCTCATCATGGCGCGATTCTGCCGCGGCAGCGATCGCTTCGTCTACTTCATCCCCGTCCAACAGGGGCTGGGCTGTGTCGCCGCGCTCGCTCATGGCGCCCCCTACTGTCCGGTTCCTGTTGCATTGCGATCCTTTCGCCCATGCACAATATAATTGCAATGGCGCAGAGGCACCGGAAGCCCAAAACACGGGCTTCCATCATGACTTGCAGCCTCTATATGGGTGCCAGCACTACCCCATCCCCCCAATGAGAGGATTTTTCATGGCTGACGATACCCTGACCCTTAGCCTCGACAGCGGCGGCGACGTCGTCATCAAGCTGCGGCCCGACCTGGCCCCCGGCCATGTCGAGCGCATCACCACGCTGGCGAAGGACGGTTTCTACGACGGCGTCGTGTTCCACCGCGTCATCCCCGGCTTCATGGCGCAGGGCGGCGACCCGACCGGCACCGGCATGGGCGGATCGAAGCTGCCCGACATCAAGGCCGAATTCAGCCGCGAAAAGCATATCCGTGGCGTCTGCTCGATGGCGCGTTCGTCCAACCCGAACAGCGCCAACAGCCAGTTCTTCATCTGCTTTGACGACGCCACCTTCCTGGACGGTCAGTACACCGTCTGGGGCGAAGTGACGTCGGGCATGGAACATGTCGACGCCCTGCCCAAGGGCGAGCCGCCGCGCACGCCGGGCAAGATCGTCAAGGCGACCGTCGCCTGATTTGTTGGATCGGCCGAACAAAAGGCCCGCCTCCAGAGCATGGAGGCGGGCCTTTTCTTTTGAGTGCGATCACGCCCCCACTCCGTTCGTTTCGAGCGAAGTCGAGAAACGGCAGCGCGACGTTTCTCGACTTCGCTCGAAACGAACGGAGGTTGAAGAACACCGCCTTAAGTCATCGCAAGCTAATGCCTGCCCGCCATCCCATCTGTCGCTGAGACAGCCTGTGCCGCCACCGCCCCATTGTCCGCCGCCTCGACAACCGGCGGGGTGTATGGCCCGATCCTTTCGATGTGCCAGCGGCGCTGTTCGGCGGTTGATCCGGGGACGTCATTCACCCGGCGCAATATCACCTGGCGCAGCGCGTACCAGGGCTTGCCATTGGCGGCCAGGCGTCCGTAAATCTGCACCGGCACGCTGACATAGAGCGATCCTGCCGCGCCCTCCGGCTCGCTGGGTGCGCCGATATTGGCGTGGATTTCGCTGAACCCCCGGAAGCGCGCGGCGAAATGAGCATCGTCCTGCTGGCCGATCGCGCCAGCGGGGTTCCACAGATCCTGTGCGTCCTCGAACCTTTTTTCCTCCAGCAGGCCATAATAGCCCTGCACCACCTGCGCCGCGCCCTGCCCGCTGTCGGGGTCGATCGTCCCTTCCGCCAGCGGGGTGCGGTCATCGGGCAGGCCACCTAGTGTGCCGGGGGCTGGCGGGGTGAGTGGTTCCATGACCGCCATCGCTTCGGCACGGACGTTATTTTCCACCTGCACCGCATTGGCGCCATTGGCGAGATTGTCGATCGCGCTCTCCTCCCGCCCGTCGCAGGCCGCGACGAGCAGGAGGGAGAGCAAGGCGGTGGCCGTGAGCGGACCCCGCATCAATCAGGGCGTTCCTGCCGCGAGGCACCGGGCGCACGCGATCGGACGGCACGTTCGGACGGGGCCGGACGGGCGCTCCAGTCGCGCTGCGGGCGGGGCTGGCTTGTTTGCGGGCGGTTGCCCTGGGGTTGCCGCAGCCCCGGCTGGGGCGTCGGGCGCACCGCGTCATTGCCACGCCAGTTCCCGCGACCGCGTGGGGCGTCCGTCCCCTGCGGCGGGCGGGGGCGATTGGTCCAGTTCTGGCCATTGCCGGGCTGGCCGTCTCGGCCCTGCCAGCGCCCATCGCGACCGTCGCGATCGCGGCCTCGCCACTGGCCATAGTTGCGGTCGTCCCGTCGATCATCGCGACGCTCGGCCCGGCGGCCTTCCCAATAGCGACGCTGGCCATCATTCCAGCGCTGGCGGCGACCATTGCGGTCGTAGACATAATAGCCGGTGCCGGGATAATAATAATTGTCGTACCAGCCATTATAGAGGCCGGGTTGATAATAGCCGGAGGGGCCATAATAGCCGTCACCATAATAGCCGCCACCGCCATAATAACCGGTGCCGACGCTGACGCCGCCATATCCATAGCCATCATCATAAGCGCAGCCGCCCAGTGCCAGCGCGCCTGCCAGTCCCATCATGGCCACAATCCGATGTCGGAAACCCGTCATCGTCTTTCTCCTCTTCTCCATCTGATGTTGGCGTAACGCCCAGCGGTTGAATTGGTTGTGAATGGATTTGAGGGCAGCCGTCCAGCGTTTATCACAGGTTCAGATAAGCCGGGTCTTGTTCATCTGGGCGACAGAAAGCGTGTTTTTTCCGTCACATAATCGCCTTTCGCCCAATTTTTATGATCCGTTCAGGAAACCTTCGGACAGGACCGGTCATTTATCCCCCGTCGCCTGAGCCGCTTGCAGCGCTCGTTCGTGCGACCCGGCGGGTCCACACCGTCGCACCAATCCACAACAGAAAAAGGGTCATACCCATGAAGACACTGCTTTTGACGGCAGTTGCTGCCGCGTCCTTCGTTCCTGCCGCCATGGCCCAGGATCAGGCCGGCTCTACCAGTCGCATCGAGCCTTATGTCGGCGTGCTGGGCGGCGTGCACAATTTCGACAGCGAAACCGGCAAGGAAGGCATTCCGCCGGTCGGTTATAAGGGCCGCATGGTCGAAGGCGTCGCAGGCGTGAACTATAATGTCGCTGGCCCGCTGGTCGTCGGTGTCGAAGGTGGCGCGTCCAAGGGCGTGTCGGGCGACATCGACTGGGAATATAATGCCGCGGGCCGCGTCGGCGTGAAGGCGGGCAAGGACAGCCTGATCTTCGGCAAGGTCGGTTACAAGTGGGTCAATTTCGACGCACTTGGCCCCGATAGCCGTGATTTCCATGGCACCACCTATGGCGCGGGCGTGGAATTGTCGCCAGCCGATATGGGCGGATCGGCCCAGAGCAGCAACATCCGTTTGCGCGTTCAGGCCGACACGATGGGCAATTTCCGGTCGATCCGCCCGATGGCGGGTGTCGTCGCAAAATTCTAAAAGGTTTGGCGGGCTGTAGCGGCCCGCCCCACCGGCCAATCCCCGCTCAGGGTCCGCCCTGATCAGGGACTGGGGTCCGGGACGGCGCATTGGACTGCCGCCGTCCCGGATTCGCCCACTAGCCGCTGTTCCGCAGCGCCGTTGCGATAGCGTTGATCGACAGTTCTATGCCTTCCTTGATCCGCGGATCATCCTCGCCCGCGCGGTGGCGCTTCAAGAGTTCGACCTGGAGCAGATTGAGCGGCTCGATATAGGGCAGCCGCAGCCGGATCGAGGTTTCCAGCGTCGGATTCTTTTCCAGCAAACGGCTCTGCCCGGTCGCGGCGAGCAGCCCGTCATGGGTCTGCGCCCAGCCCTCGCGGATGCGGCCGAACAGCCGTTCGGCTAGCGCCTGATCCTCCACCAGCGGCAGATAATGGGCCGCGATGCCCAGGTCCGATTTGGCCAGCACCATTTCCAGGTTGCCCATGGCGGACTTCAGGAACGACCAGCTTTGCGCCATGTCGGCGAGCAGAGCCTTATCCTCGAACGCGGCGATCGCATGGCCCACGCCGTACCAGCCGGGCAGCATCACCCGCGCCTGCGCCCAGCTGAACACCCAGGGAATCGCCCGCAAATCCTCGATCGCCGTGCTTTTGGTGCGGCTGGCGGGGCGGGAGCCGATCTTGAGGCCGGAGATTTCCTGAATCGGGGTCAGCTCGCGGAAAAATTCCTTGAATCCCTCTGTGCCGTAAACCAAGTCGCGATAGGCGTTGAAGGCGTTTTTGGACAGCTCGTCCATTGCGCCTGCAAAGCGCGCGGCGTCCTTGTCCGAAATGCCCTCCGGCTCCAGACTGGCGAGAAGGGTGGCGCTGGTCATCGCCTCCAAATTGGTCATGGCGACATCGCGTGATCCGAATTTGGCGGCGATCATTTCGCCCTGTTCGGTGATGCGGATGCGGCCCTGCACCGTGCCTCTGGGTTGCGCCTGAATCGCGGCAAAGGCAGAACCACCCCCGCGCCCGACTGCGCCGCCGCGCCCGTGGAACAGCTGCATCGCTGCGCCGGCATCGGCAAAGACCGGCTCCAGCGCCTTGCTCGCCTTGAACAGGCTCCAGGTCGACGTGATGTAGCCGCCATCCTTGTTACTGTCCGAATAGCCGATCATCACTTCCTGATGGCCGCGCTGCTTCACCACCCCGGCAATTTCGGGCAGGCCGAAATAGGCGGACATGATTTGCGGCGCGGCCTCAAGGTCGGCGATGGTTTCGAACAGCGGGATCGACATGATCGACGCCTGCGGCGGCGCGCCATCGACACCGGCGCGCCACAGACCCGCTTCCTTGAGCAGGATGTTGACCTCCAGCAGGTCCGACACGCTTTCCGCCTTGGAAATGATATAATGGGTGATGCAGGCCGGGCCGTAGGTGCGGTGCGCTTCGGCGGCGGCGTGGACGATCGCCAGTTCGGACGCGGTCTCCTCCGAATAATCGGCAAAGCGCGACCCCAGCGGACGATTGTTCGCCAATTCCCGCCGCAGCAGCGCGATGCGGGCATATTCGTCGAGTGCGGCATAGTCCGGCTCGACCCCCGCGACTTTCAGCAGTTCGGCGACAACGCGCTGATGCACATCGCTATTCTGGCGCATGTCGAGCGTGGCGAGATGGAAGCCGAACGTCTCGACAGCGCGGATCAGGCGGCCAAGCGCGCCCCCGCTCGCCAGCGCGCCATTGCCTTCACTCGCCAGACCCTGCGCCACGGTGACGAGATCGCGGCGGAAATCGGCTGGGCTGGCATAGGCCTGCCCTTTGAGGCTGGACGGACGCGGCGGCTGGCCACCGGTCAGCGTCGCATAGGTCGCGGCCAATCGGGCGTAAATGCCCGACAGGGCGCGGCGATAGGGTTCGTCCTGCCGGCTGGGCGACGTGTCGCCACTGGCGTCGGCAATATCCAGCACCGCCTGCGGCACATGGGCGAGTTCGGTCGAGAGCGACAGCTCCGCGCCCAGCGCATGGAGCGCATCGAGATAATAGACCAGCGCCGCCTGCGCGCCGCGTTTCAGCGCGAACTGAAGCTGGGGTGCCTGCACGAAGGGATTGCCGTCACGGTCGCCCCCGATCCAGCTGCCCACGCGCAGGAAACTTTGCGGGCGCGCCCCCAGCACACGCTCCCACCGGGCATAAAGGGCGGGCAGCACCGGCAGGAAGGTGTCGCGGAAATAGGCAAGGACATTGTCGATCTCATCGGCGACGAACAATTTTTCGCGGCGCAACGGGCGGGTCTGCCACAAGAGGGCGATCTGGCGGAAAATCGCCTCGTCCAGATTTTCGCCATCGTCCGTCTCTTCGCGGCCTGCATCCTTGAGCAGCATCAGGTCGGCGATGCGGTTCTTATGATCGATCATGCTCTTGCGCCGCACCTCGGTCGGGTGGGCGGTGAGGACGGGGACGATCAGCGAGTGCGACAACAGACCCAGCACGGCGTCGCGATCAATGCCGTGCGAGTCCAGCCGGGCAATGGCCGAGGCGACATCGGCCCCCGGTTCGGCCGCTATCCCCTGCCGGTCCTCGGCCAGATTGGCCAGCATCGAGAAAAGCATGAAGCCGCGCACGAAACTGAGCGTGTCATCCAGGCTGAGCGCATCCAGCCCGGTATCGACAAAATCCGCCCCCTGGATGCCCCGCGCCCGATCGACCGAGGCGGAGCGGATATATTCGGTCTGGCGATAGAGGCTTTCCCCGCCATAGGCCCGGATAACGTCGCCCAGCAGGCGACCCAGATAGCGGATGTCGGGGTTCTGCGTGATCGCAGGAGCGGATGCGGAGGAGGAGAGAGTCGCCATGGTAACGATGCTGCATTGCAACAGGGAATGGGTCAAGCAGTTCCCATCGCTTTATAGCCCGTGTTCAGGCTGCCTTGAGCGCCTCGATCAGGCGTCCGAACTCAGCCTTCACCTGTTCGACCCCCTGTCGCACGGCTGCGCCCTGTGCCCGCGTCGTGGCGGCGGCCTGCGCCGAATGCCGCAGTGCATCGGAAATCGCATCGACCGCCTGATTGGTCGCGCCCGCATCCAGCGCGACCGAACGGGAAACCCGCTGAATATCCTCGACCGAGGCAAGCTGTTGCTGGGCGGAGGATGCGGCTACCCCGATCGCCTCGACCAGACTGGCGAGGACGGTGTCGACCGACCCGACCAGTGCGAACGTCTGCTCCGCGGCCTGCTCGATACCGTCGGCACGCGCCTGAATTTCACGCGTGGTCTGGGCCGTCTGGGCAGCCAGCGCCTTGACTTCATTGGCGACGATCACGAAGCCGCGTCCCGCCTCCCCAGCGCGGGCCGCCTCGATCGTCGCGTTGAGGGCGAGAAGATTGGTCTGGCCGGTAATCTCCGCGATCAATTTGGTGGCTTCGTTGACGCTGCCGACATGGCGGCGCAGATTATCATTGGCATGGTGCGCGGCGGCCGACTGGCCACTGGCGGTCGCGGCCGATTCGCGGATGTCATAGGCAGTGCCGGTGAAAGCACCGATCAATGCGGTCAGTTCGTCAATGGTCGCGGTAATCGCCTGGGCCGAACCAGCGGTATCGCGTGCGCGCGCCGTCACGGTATCGACATGCCGCTGCTGCTCGTCGATCGTGCGCATCGTATCGTCGGCGCTATGTTCAAGCGCGGCGGCTGTTTCGAACAATCGGGCCACCAGCACGGCCATGGACCGTTCCAGCGCCTCCGCTATCACGCGCCCGTTCCGCCGCAATTCTTCCTGATGTCGCCGTTCCTCGGTCGCCACCTGATCCGCGCTGGCGGCCAGTGCCTGCCGGGCGGCTTCCGCCTGCACCAGCGCGTCGCTGGCCTGCTGGGCGGCAGTGCGCGCTTCACTTTCCGCATCGCGCGAAAGCTGGACCTGCTTGCGCAAGGCTCCATGCGCAGCCACCAGCCGCCACGCCAGCCAGCCCGACATGGCGAGGAATGTCAGGATGATGGAGGCCATGGCGGGGATGATCTGGCGCAGCGCCTTGGCCCCGGACGATGATCGGCGCCATTCCACCTGCCCCAGCACCTGGCCGGTAATATCCTTGACCCGAATCCCGTTTTCGCTGTCCCCGGTGGTGCCGACATTCCATTTCAGCGACAGTTGATTGGTGCGGCTCATATCCGCCAAAAGGCTCGCATCGATCGGCTTGGTCAAAACCAGATAGCGCAAATCCCCGGACGGCAGACGGGCGACGTCTTTCCATGGCGTGATCGCGCGGACGGCCAGGATCACCGCCTGCCCCTGCAACCGGGCAAAACGCACGATCGCCTGGCGCTCACCCAGCGCGGCGCGATGGCTCTGCGGCAGTGCCGCCATCACATCATGCAAGACAGGCAGGGCCAGCGCCTGGTCCAGCGGCAGGCGGGGCGCGCGGCGAGGCAGTTCGCTGCCCGCCGCCGCCCAGACGGTGCGTCCACGGACATCCAGCACATAGGCATCGGCCACTTCGGTAGCGAGGTTGCTTTCGGCCCATTCCCTGTCGAAGCCGCCATAAACATGGTCGACCGCATCGTCCCAGCGCGCCGACGCCATGACGGCATCGGCCAGTGCCGCGCGCTCACGCAGCAACGCGCCATTGACGACGCGATGGAGGTAGGCGTCGGCATTGCGTTCGATCTGGGTGCTGAGCAGGCCAAGGAGGATGGCGGTGCCGATTATGGCCAACAGGATGACGCCGCCAAGCGGCACCATCGTGTCCCCCAAATTGTTGCTGCCCGCCAGCAATGCACGCCTGCGCAACATGTGTCGGGCCTGAAAGAGGAGGGACTTTTTTACCATCTTCTCACGGCTAACGCAGACTGGTTGAAAATTGGTGAGCAAGCTTCTTGCGCCAACCCGGCTCACTGGGCCAAAGGACGAGCGTGACCGCCAGCATCAGCATAGGAACCGACAGCCACGGCAAGGACGTGCTGGTCGACGTGGAGGAATTGCTTGCCACCCGGCTGCTCGTCCAGGGCAATTCGGGGTCGGGCAAGTCGCATCTGTTGCGCCGCCTGCTGGAGGAAAGCGCCCCGCTGGTGCAGCAGGTGGTGATCGACCCGGAGGGGGATTTCGTCACGCTGGCCGATCAATATGGCCATGTGGTGATTGACGCCGGCGACTATAATGAGCGCGAGATCGTCAAGATGGCGACGCGGATTCGCGAACATCGCGCGTCGGTGGTGCTGAGCCTGGAAGCGCTTGAGATTGACGCGCAGATGAAATGCGCGGCGTCCTTTCTGAACGCCCTGTTCGATGCGCCGCGCGACCATTGGTATCCGGCTTTGGTGGTGGTGGACGAGGCGCAGATGTTCGCCCCTGCTGCGGCTGGCGACGTGTCCGACGAAGCGCGCCGGGTATCGCTGGCGGCGATGACCAATTTGATGTGCCGGGGGCGCAAGCGTGGGCTGGCGGGCGTCATCGCGACGCAGCGACTGGCGAAGCTGGCCAAGAATGTCGCGGCGGAAGCCTCCAACTTCTTGATGGGGCGCACCTTTCTGGACATCGACATGGCGCGCGCCGCCGACCTGCTGGGGATGGAGCGGCGGCAGGCGGAGCAGATCCGCGATCTGGAGCGCGGGCGTTTTCTGGCGCTGGGTCCGGCGATCTGCCGTCGTCCGGTCGCGGTGAAGATCGGCGCGGTCAAGACCAGCACGCGCGGCGGCACGCACAAGCTGATGGCCCCGCCGGTGACGAGCGGCGAGGATTTCCAGGAATTGCTGTTCGCGCCCGAAGCGGCGGATGCCGCCCCGGTTGCGCCGCCGCGCGCCGACCCCCCGCCCCGCGCTGCCGAGGATATCATCCGCGCGCTGGCCGATTCGCCCCAGGCCAAGCCTGCCGCGCCCGAACTGGATTTCGGCCAGAATGAGCCGGTGGTGATGGCGGTGCTGGAGGAAATCGTCGCCGATCTGGGCGATGCCGCGCCCAGCATATCGACCCTCTACCAGGATTTTGGCGTGCGTTGCCGGATGAAGGGGCTGCGCACCCCGCCGCTCGACCTGCCCGCCTTCCGCAAGCGCTTTGCCATGGCGCAGGCCGGGATGATGGATGCCGCCGATGTCCGCTGGGAACCGGCGATGCGCGCCGCCGATCCGCTGCCGGAGGATATGCTGGCCCCCTTCCTGCTGATCGCGCGCGCCGCGATGCAGGGCCACCCCTGTCCCGACGACGCTGCGCTGGCGCGGGCCTATGGCACCAGCTCGCCGGGCAGGGTACGGCGCCTGATCGACTATATGGAGAAACTGGGCGTCATCGTCGCGCGGACCGATTTTTCGGGCAAGCGCTCCATAGGCGTGCCGGGGCTGGGCCTGTCGACGGCGGTGGCGGAGGCATGATGCCTGCTATCCTTTTCGTCTGCCTGGGCAATATCTGCCGGTCGCCGCTGGCCGAAGCGGCATTGCGGGCGGAGGCAGAGCGGACCGGGCTGGATGTGCTGGTCGATTCGGCGGGGACGGGCGACTGGCATGTCGATTGTCCGCCCGATCCGCGCGCGGTGCGGCAGGCGATGCGCCATGGCATCGACATATCGACCTATCGCGGGCGACAGGTGAGCGCTGCCGATTTTCACCGCTTCGCCCATGTCTTTGCGCTGGATGGCGAGAATCTGAAAAATCTGCGGCGCATCCGCCCTGCCGACGGGACGGCCAAGCTGGCGCTGTTGATGGACATGGTGCCGGGGTGCGAGGGGCGCGGCGTGACCGATCCCTATTATGGCGACGAAGCCGGATTTGCGCAGACATGGGACGATGTGACCCGCGCGGCGCGGGCGATCGTCGCGGAACTCAGCTCGATTCGCGGATGACGAGGCGCGGGGCGATGCTGATCGACCCGGCATCCTCCCCGGCGAGGCGACGGAACAGCAGGTCGACCAGCTGGCGCGCGCCGCCCTCTATATCCTGCGCCACGGTGGTGAGCGGCGGGCTGGTGAGGCGGGCCATGGGGATGTCGTCAAAGCCGATGATCGACAGGTCGCCTGGCACCGAGAGGCCATTGTCGGTCGCGGCGGACAACAGGCTCATCGCCACCACGTCCGACGCCGCGAACAGGCCGTCGGGGCGGTTGCCCGCCGCGAACCAGGCGGCGGCCACCTCCAGACTGGCTTGCGGGGTGATGTGGGTGTGGACCAGCTCTACCGTGTCGCGCAGTTCGGCTGGCAATGCAGCGACAAAGCCCTGATAGCGGGCGGCAAATTCGGGCACCGCGACATTGCCGAAAAAGGCGAGGCGACGCCGGCCCCGTTCGACCAGATGCTGCGCCGCCAGCGCGCCGCCCGCCTGATTGTCGGTGCCCACCGTGATATGGGCGTTGCGGGCCGATTGTTCGCCCCAGATGACCATCGGCGCATAATGGGCGGCAGTGCGGTCCAGCACCGCGCTCTGGTTCGACTGGCCGATGATGATGACGCCGTCGGTGCGGCCGGTGCGAATGAAGCTGTCGAGCCAGTCATCCCCCTGTGGCAACACGCGCGAGAGCAACAGGTCGTACCCGCGATCCGCCAGCGCATCGGCCAGGAAACCCAGCATCACCATGAAGAAGGGGTCGGAGAGATGCTGGCCCCGCTCATGCCCCAGCGGCAGCAGCACGGCGATCGCCCCGCTGCGGCCAAGGCGGAGATTTTGCGCCGCGACGTTCAGCTTGAAGCCGTGCCGGTCGGCCAGCGCCTGTATCCGCTCGCGCGTATCCTTGTTGAGTGCGCCCTTGCCGGTCAGCGCGCGCGATACGGTGGAGACGGAAACGCCGCCGATACGCGCCAGATCGGCAATGCTTTTGACCTGTTCGGGCTTGCTGTCGTCCATCGCATTCAAGACTAGGGCAAAGTTGCGCCGCCGACAACGGCCTGTGGTTCAGGCGGCGCGCGCGGGCGTGCGCACCAGCAAAGTCGCCGCGCCGGCCATCACCATCATCACGCCCGTCATCAGCAAAAGGTTGCGCGGATCGCCGCCCAGCAAAGGCTGGTAGATGAGCGGCACGATCAAGGTTTCCAGCAACATGGGGATGACGATGAACATGTTGAAAATGCCCATATAGACCCCGGTGCGTTCGGGCGGGATGGCGTTGGCGAGCAGAACATAGGGGTTGCCCATCATGCTGGCCCAGCCAATGCCGATGCCGATCATCAGCAGGAACAGATGCGAGGTGTCGCGCACCTGCGGAATGGCGAGCATGGCAAGGCCGGACAAGGTGACGGCGATGGCATGGAGATATTGCGCGCCGATGCGACGGCTCAAGGGCACCATGGCGAAGGCCGCGAGGCAGGCGATTGCGTTGTAGAACGCCCCCGCCTGTCCAGTGAGCAAGACCGCCTGGCGAAAGCCGCTGCTGGCGGGATCGCTTGTGTCGAACAGCGAACGGGCCAGCGCAAAGGCGATGAACTGCCAGTAAGCGAACATCGCAAACCACTGGAACAGCATCGACGGGGCCAGTTGACGCATGGCGGTGGGCATGGCGCGGATCGCGGCGACAAAGTCACGCAATGCGGTGGCGGGGGAGAGCGGCTCTGCCTGCATCCGTGTCACCTCTTCGGGTGGCAGGGGCAGTTCGCGCACGCGTAGCACCGACCAAAGGATGGTGGAGATGGAGATGACAGCCCCCGCGACAAAGGCGATGCGGGTGACCTGCGGAATACCGTTGGCGTCGATCAGGTCGCCGTCAAAGCCCCACCAGACCAGCAGCGAGGGGGCGAGATAGGAAAGCGTCTGGGCGAGGCCGGTAAAGGCGCTCTGGGTCAGGAAGCCGACCGGACGCTGGCTTTCGTCCAGCCGGTCACTGACATAGGCGCGGTACGGCTCCATCGTGATATTGTTGGCCGCGTCCAGCATCCAGAGCAGGCTGGCGGCGAACCAGAGCGTGGGGCTGTAGGGCATCAGCAGCAGGCCCAGGCTGCACAATATCGCGCCGATCAGGAAATAGGGGGTGCGGCGGCCCCATTTGCTGACGGTGCGGTCGCTGAGCGCGCCGACGATCGGCTGGACCAGCAGGCCGGTGACCGGGCCTGCCAGCCAGAGCAAAGGCATGGTCGCTTCGTCCGCGCCCAGATAGCGGTAGATCGGTCCCATATTGGCCTGTTGCAGACCAAAGGAGAATTGGATGCCGAGGAACCCCAGGTTCATTTCGACAATGCGCGACAGACGCATCCGCGGTTTGCTCAACGCATTGGCCATCGTCCCGATCCTCTCCCGCGCCCCATTATCCGACGAGCGCCGGTGGACTGGATAGCAGAAGTCGAGACGCTTGCAAACGTTTGCTTAAGGCATGTTCTCAGTCGCCTGCGACGCGATCCCGCATCGTCTGGCTGGCGCGAAAGGTCAGGACGCGGCGCGGTTCGATCGGCACTTCGACACCGGTCTTGGGGTTGCGGCCCATGCGCTGGGTCTTGTCGCGCAGGACGAAGGTGCCAAAGCTGGAAATTTTCACATTTTCGCCGCGTCCGAGCGCGTCGGACATATGGTCCAGGATCGATTCGATCAGCGCCGCCGCTTCCGCCCGCGACAGGCCGACATGGCGGTTGACGCTTTCAGCAAGGTCTGCGCGCGTTAAAGTGCCTGTCCCCGTCATTGGATTCCCCATTTCCACCCCATGGACCATCACGGTCGGATGGCCTCCACGGGAATGTGCGGGATTTGCAGGGCTTTGGCAAGGTTGCCTGATAGTATGGGATCAGACTCGCAGGACGCAGGCGCCCCAGGTGAAGCCACCGCCCATCGCTTCCAGCACGATGAGGTCGCCCGGCTTGATCCGCCCATCGCGCATGGCGCAGTCGAGCGCCAGCGGAACCGACGCCGCCGATGTATTCGCATGGCGATCCACCGTCACGACGACCCGGTCGGGCGACAGTTTGAGCTTGCGCGCGGTGGCGTCCAGGATGCGGGCATTGGCCTGATGCGGCACCAGCCAGTCAATGTCGCTGTTGGACAGGCCCGCCATGCCCATGACTTCGTTCAGGACCGAGGCGAGGTTGACCACTGCGTGGCGGAACACTTCCTGGCCCTTCATCCGCAGCTTGCCCACGGTCTGGGTCGTGGACGGTCCGCCATCGACATAGAGAAGGCCATTGTGGCGGCCATCGGCATGGAGCTTGCTCGCCAGGATGCCCCGCGCGCCGTCGGCGCTCTCCTCTGCGCCCAACACGACTGCACCCGCGCCATCGCCGAACAGGACGCAGGTGGTGCGATCTTCCCAGTCGAGGATGCGGCTGAATGTTTCCGATCCGATCACCAGCGCGCGATGCGCCGCACCCGAACGGATCATGCTGTCCGCGACGGTGATGGCGTAGAGGAAGCCCGAACAGACGGCCGCCACATCGAACGCTACGCAATCATTGATGCCAAGCGCTGCCTGCACCTTGGTGGCGGACGCCGGGAAGGTCTGGTCCGGGGTCGCGGTCGCCAGGATGATGAGGTCGATGTCCTGCGCGGCGACACCGGCGGCGTCGAGCGCAGCGCGAGCGGCGTCGGTGGCCAGCGAGGCGGTGGTTTCATCGTCGCCCGCAATATAGCGATTGCGAATACCGGTGCGCTCGACAATCCATTCGTCGCTGGTGTCGACCGCCTGCGCTAGTTCAGCATTGCTGACCGCGCGGACAGGCAGGGCCGATCCGGTCCCCAGAAGAATCGCACGACGGATCACTTGGCGGGCTGCTCCAGCTTTGACGAGGCGGTGAGCGCCTGCACGGCGGCCATGTCGGCCGCAATGCGGCGGGTGATATCTTCTTCCAGCAGGCGCGCGGCAACATGGACCGCATTGGCGATGCCCTTGGCGTCGGCGCTGCCATGGCTTTTGACGACCACGCCGTTGAGGCCCAGAAACACCGCGCCATTATGGTTGTTGGGATCGAGGTGATGCTTGAGCAGGTGCATCGCAGGCTTGGAGATCAGGAAGCCGATCTTCGAGCGAATCGAGCTGGTGAAGGCGTTGCGCAGCACGTCGGTGACGAAGCGGGCCGTGCCCTCGATCGTCTTGAGCGCGACATTGCCGGAAAAGCCGTCGCACACGATGACATCGGTATCGCCCCGGCTGATCTTGTCGCCTTCGGTAAAACCGTCAAAGCTCATCGGCAGGGCGTGCGCGGCACGCAGGATAGCCGCGGCGTCGCGGATTTCATCAGTACCCTTGAGTTCTTCGGTGCCGATGTTGAGCAGGCGCACGCGGGGCCGTTCCAGGTCGAACGCGATGCGGGCATAGGCTGCCCCCATTACCGCGAACTGGACAAGATTGCGGGCGTCGCATTCCGTATTCGCGCCCAGATCGAGCATGACGACATCATTGTTGCCGAGCGTGGGCAACAGCGCGGCCAGCGCGGGTCGATCAATGCCGGGCATGGTACGGAGCGCCAGCTTGGCCATGGCCATCAATGCGCCGGTATTCCCGGCCGAAACCGCAGCCCCCGCCTTACCCGATTTCACGGCTGCTATGGCCATGCTCATCGAGCTGCTTTTCTTGCGAATCGCGACGCTGGGCTTGTCGGCACCATCGACGACGGTATCGGCATGGACGACGTCCGACGCCGCGCGCAAATTTGGATGGCTGTCGAGCGCCGCCTTGATGCGGGTTTCGTCGCCGAACAGGGTGAAGCGCAGCCCTTCGTGGCGGTGACGGGCGAGCGCCACACCCGCCATCATCACGCGCACGCCTTCATCCCCGCCCATCGCGTCTATGGCGATTCGCGGTTGGCTGGACACCCTAGATCACCCCTTTGCGGAGATCGAAAAGTCGTTACGCCCCGACGGCGACGATTTCGCGGCCGTTATAATGGCCACAGGCGCCGCACAGATTGTGGGGACGCTTGAGTTCACCGCAGTTGGAGCATTCCTGGAATGCTTCGACGCGCAGCGAATCGTGGCTGCGGCGCATACCGCGCTTGGAGGGGGACGTTTTCCTTTTGGGGACAGCCATGTCGGCACCTTGTTCCGTAAATCTATCAGGTTGTGCGAACGGCCAGATCCAACATGAAAGCTGACGCCACAGGCGCCGCAGACCCATGCGGCCCTGGGTGATCGCGAAGCCCTGCGCCTATAGCGCTTTTTGATCGGGGTGCAAGTCCTTCCTTGCCCGCTCCGTCCCGGCAGCTAGGGTGCAGACTATAGAAATGAGGGGAAAACCGATGCTTTTGCCGATCACGCTGACATTCGCTGCCGCCTGCGCACTGCTCAACCTTTGGATCGCGACGCGGTGCGCACGGATTCGCATTGCGAACAAGGTGATGCATGGCGATGCGGGCAATGCGCTACTGGCGCGACGGATGCGGGCGCACGCCAACTATATCGAATATACGCCGATCGTGCTGATCCTGTTCCTGGTCGTCGAACTGGCGATCGGCGCATCGTTATGGCTGTGGATCGGGGCGCTGGTCTATATTGTCGCGCGGGTCGCCCATGCGTTCGGCATGGATGCAGATGCGCCTACCGTGTGGCGCGGCGGCGGGGCGCTGCTGACCTGGATCGTCATGGTCGGCATGGCGATAACGGCGCTGACGATCGCCTATACCGCAACGCGCGACGTGCCTGCGCCACCGGCACTGTCGGCGCAGGTGTAACCCCATATCCGTTCGAGCTGAGCCTGTCGCAGCCCTGCTCTTTACTTCAATAAGAGCGACCTTTCGACACGCTCAGGGTAAACGGAGGGGGTGCCAGACGAGGATTAGCCCAGCACCGAATCGGCGACGAAGGGGTTGGTGCGGCGTTCGTAGGCGAAATTGCTCATCTGGCCGTGACCGGGGACGAAGGCGGTGTCGCCGCCCAATGGCCAGAGCTTGCCGGTGATGGCGTCGATCAGTTGCTGATGATTGCCGCGCGGAAAGTCGGTGCGGCCGATCGACCCCTGGAACAGCACGTCGCCCACGATCGCCAGCTTGCTGGGGGCGTGGTGGAACACGACATGGCCGGGCGTATGACCGGGGCAATGGAGGACGTCGAGGGTAAGGTTGCCGACCGTTACCTGATCGCCATCGACCAGCCAGCGATCCGGCTCAAAACTTTCGCCCGGCACGCCCCAGCGTTTGCCGTCCTCCGCCAACTTGTCGATCCAGAAACGGTCATCTTCATGCGGCCCCTCGATGGGTACGCCCAGGTCACGGGCCAGCACGCCCGCCTGCCCGCAATGGTCGATATGGCCATGGGTGACGAGCAGCTTTTCAATCGTCACGCCATGCTGCGCCGCTGCCTGTTTCAGTACCGGCAGGTCGCCGCCCGGATCGACGAACGCGCCGCGCATGGTGGCGGTACACCAGAAGAGGGTGCAGTTCTGCTGGAGCGGGGTGACCGGGATCAGCGTAGCCTTAAGCGGGCGGTCTTGCGGGGATGTCGTCATGCGCCCGATGTGGCGAAGCGGCGGGACGGACGCAAGGGGAAGCGAACATCCCTGTCTGGTTAGTTTGCCTCGTCCAGCGCCGCGAACGGCTCGGCCAGGCTGATGCCGTCCAGCACCCGCGCGGTCTCGTCGCGCACGCGCAACATCACCCGGTGGAGGCGACATTCCGATTCGGGTAGGCAGTTGGTGCAGCTTTCATGGGCGAAGCGGCTGGCGCAGGGCGTCAGCGCGAGCGAGCCACGGGTCAGGCGGACAATGTCGCCATAGCTGATATCGACCGGGGCGAGCGCCAGCCAATAGCCCCCGTCCCTGCCCCGCTGCGTCGCCACCAGCCCTTCGCGCGACAGTTCGGACAGGATCACCGTCAGGAATTTGCCCGGAATATTCTGGCGCGCGGCAATCTCGTTCAGCGGCACCGGACCTTGACGATAGCGGTCGGCAAGATGCTGGAGCGCGCGGATGGCATAACGGGTCTTTTGGGACAGCATATTAGCGTTATTCGCTCAGGCGATGCGTTTGACAAGTCAAGGCGCGGCTTTCTCCAGCGCGATGCGCGCTTGGGCGGGGGAATCGGTAAAGGCCGCGTCCACCCCGGTCGCCGCCACCGCGCGGACATAGCCGGCAAAATCGCCCCGGCCCTGCGCGTCATCGGGGCGCTGATATTGGACGGGCAGGAAGAAATTTTCCATCCGCAGCGTCCAGATATGCACCTGTAGCCCGGCATTATGCGCCTGCCCCACCAGCGCGGTCGCGCCGTCATCGGCCAACACCCGGCTGGTCGACGGGCCAATGCCATCGGCATAGTCCGCGATGGCCCGCAACCCTTCCACGCTCATCATTGCGTCATAGGTCAGGTCAGGCCGGTCGGCCGGTCCGCCACTGCTGTCAATCAGCTGGATCAGCCGCAGCCGGGTGACCGCGCGCAGAGCCTGGAGATTGCCGACCTCGAACGACTGGATAAAGACCGGGTCCGCTTCAGTCAGATAGCCATATTGTTCCAGCAGCGCGAGCATCGGCGCCTGATGCGGCAGGCCGATCCCGGCAAAATAGCTGGGATGCTTGGTTTCGGGATAGAGACCGATGCGGCGGCCCGCTTCCGCCTCCTTGGCGCGGACCAGCTTCAATATCTCCTCGAACGTCGGGATGAGGTAGAGGTCGTTGAAGCGGGTGTTGGCGGGGCGCAGCAAGGGCAGACGTTCGCGCGCGCGCAGGGTGCGCAGTTCGGCCAAGGTGAAATCTTCGGTAAACCAGCCGGTCACCGCCGCGCCGTCGATCGTCTTGGTCGTCTTGCGATCGGCAAATTCGGGATGGTCGGCGACGTCGGTCGTGCCGCTGATTTCATTTTCGTGCCGGGCGACCAGCACGCCATCCTTGGTCAGGACCAAATCCGGCTCGATAAAGTCCGCGCCTTCGTCAATCGCGCGTTCGTAAGAAGCGAGCGTATGTTCCGGCCGTTCGCCGCTGGCCCCGCGATGGGCGATCAACAAGGGTTCGGCCATGGCGATCTCTACCGGCAAAAGGAGGAACAGCAACGTCAGGCAGGCGCGGATCAGGCGCCGCCCGCTCATGCTATGGCACCTGCCAGCGCATTCTCATAGGTCGTCGCCTTGAAGCCGACGATGGTCTGCTTGCCCGTGTCCAGGATCGGGCGCTTGATCATCGACGGGTTGGTCATCATCAGCAGGATCGCCTTGTCCGCGTCGATATGCGCCTTGTCCCCGGCATCCAGCGCCTTGAAGGTGGTACCGGAACGATTGAGGATGGTTTCCCAGCCATGTTCCATCACCCATTCCTCCAGCTTCGCCTTGTCCACGCCCGACACTTTATAGTCGTGGAAGCTGTAGGAGACGCGCTCATTATCGAGGAAATTGCGCGCCTTCTTGATCGTGTCGCAGTTTTTGATGCCGTACATCGTGATCATGGCGACTTACCCTTTGAATGCGGTGACTTCGATTTCGATTTTCATGTTCGGCTTGATCAGCCCAGCCACGACACAGCTAGCGGCGGGGCGGATGGTGCCGAACACCGGCGCGGTCGCCTGACCCAGTTCGTCCCAATAGGCGGGATCAGTGATATAATAAGTGACGCGCACCACGTCGGCAAAGGCAAAGCCCGCTTCCTCCAGCGCCGCGTCAATGACCTTGAGCGCGTTGGTTGCCTGATCGGCGACGCTGTCGGGCATAGTCTTGGTTTCAGGATCAGTGCCGGTGGTGCCGGCGACGAAGCACCAGTCGCCCTGGACGACGGCACGGGAATAGCCGACCTGCGCCTCAAAGGGCGAGCCGGACGAAATAAGCTGGCGGGACATGACGGATTCCTGCTGCAGTGCGAAAGGATCGCGCCCGCCCTTGCCCCCTTGGCCCGATGCTGTCCAGTGGATTCAGCGACGCCTAAGCGGAACGGCGGGCGATGCGGACCGTTGGGAAGGGATTGAAGCTGTTACAGGAGAGCGTCCATGGCCCACCCTATCCCCGACAATGATATCGACGACAATGCCGAACAGAGCGAAGCGGGAACGCAGGCGCAGGACGTGGCGGAGTCCGCACGGACGCGGGCTACGGACCTGAGCGAGGATAGCGAACGCGGCGGACACAGCAATCCGGCGCAGATCATACCCGATGACGTGCCGGACCTGGTCGACACGATGAATGCCATGAACCGGTCCGGTCGGATCGACATGGATGCCTATGCCGGGGAACCGGCGATGGATGACGAGGACGGGGCGGAAAGCGACGAGGACTGACGCCTTCGATCAAGCGGCTGCGCTGCCACCGTCCAGCGCGAAATTGATCATGCCGCGCGCCATATGCCCCAGCGCCTGTGCCATCGCGTCGCCTATGGCGGGGTCCATATCTTGCTGACCCGCTATGGCGCAGGTCATCGCCAGCGCCCAATCGTCGGCCAGCGCGGGGGTGATCGGGAAGGCGCGGTGGAGCGACATGACGCACTGGCCGCGCCCGAACCAGTCGCGCGGGCCGCCCAGCCAGCCGGACAGGAAACGGGTCAGGCCATGACGGACCGGCCCCAGATCGGCTGCATGGAGCGCGCGCAGGTCAGCATAGAGGCTGTCCTGTTCGATGAGGTCATAGAAGCGGTTGACGATCGCCGCGACCACCGGTTCGCCGCCGATGCGGACATAGGGGCTGGGCGGCGCGGTGGCGTTCATCGACTGGCTCCATTTCGGATGAAGGAGGGGTCAGCATGACGCATGTAAAGCGCGCGTCATTGATCCGCGTCAAAGCCGATCCTCACCGGATCGGCGAGAGGATGGACCGGCTTTAACGCCCTCTTTGCCAATGGCCGCCTATTCTGGCGGCATGGCGAGACAGAGATATGGACGAACGCAACGGCGCAGCGCGGGCTTTAGCGGCCCGGCGATCATCTACGCGCTGTGCCTGGGGCTGCTGGTTGGCTGGTACGGGCCGGTGTGGATGGAGCGCGGCGCGTGGCCGCGGCTGGAAATGCCCCGGCAAAGCGCGCCTGCCGATACGCTGTCAGCGGAATTCGGCTTTTGCTACAGCGGCGGCGGGGTCAATTGCGTGGTGGATGGCGACACATTCTGGTTCAGCGGCGAAAAATACCGGATCGCCGATATCGACACGCCCGAAACCCATGGACCGCGCTGTGCTGCCGAGGGCGCATTGGGCGCACGGGCGACGGAGCGGTTGCAGGCGCTAATGAATGAAGGCACCTTTTCGCTGGAAAGCGGCGATCGGGATACCGACCGCTATGGTCGGGCGCTTAGGGTCGTGACGCGCGGCGGCGAATCGATCGGCGGGATGCTGGTGGCCGAAGGATTGGCGCGCGAATGGGATGGGGCGCGGCGGTCCTGGTGTTAAAAAGGGCGGACGCGCAACGCCCGCCCCTTCATTCAACTTAGCGGCAGTTCAGGCTGCCACGGTCGATTTCACGGCCCAGCAGTGCGCCTGCGCCGCCGCCGATCAGGATGCCCGCGACATTGGACTGGCCACGGTCGATCTGGCTGCCGAGCAGGCCACCGAGCGCCGCACCGACGATCAGGCCGGTCGTGCCGTCCGAACGGCGGCAATAATAACGATCGTCATAGCCGCGATAGATGCGGGTGCGGCGATCGACGCGGATGGGCTGATAACCGGCGCGATAATAGCGGTCGGGGCGATAGCTGCGGCCATAGCGCGGATCGGGGCGGTTCCAGTCATAGCTGTACACCGGGCGGCCGGGCTGGCGATAAGTAACGCGGCGGTCGTCCCGGCGGTCATGACGCCAGTCACGGCGGTCATCGCGGCGGTCGGCGCGACGCTCCTGCCGGTCATCGCGGCGGTCTGCGCGTCTATCATGACGATCATCCCGACGGTCCGCCCTGCGGTCCTGGCGATCATCGCGCCTTTCGCGATTGTCGCGGCCCGGCTGGGCGAAGGCGGGCGCGGCCGCAAGCCCGGTCAGCGTCATTGCGCCGAGCGACAGGGCGGCAATGGCCTGTCTGAAAGTGAATGTCATGGGCGGGGTCCTTCGATTGGGTGCAGTGTTAAATGTCAGAACCGCCGACGATAGAAGATGTTGCATGAACGATACAAAACCGCCCGTTCATCGTAGAGCAGGATGAGGCGGGGCGGGATGGCGGCAGAATCGCCACCAACCGAAGCTGTATAGTGAAATTGGGTGATGCCCGGATCGTTCAGACACCCGACAGTCTGGCCGTCAGCCCTGATCCTGATAGGCCATCTGGAGTATGCCCCAGTGCCGTCCCTTTACATGGATCGACGCGATCACCTGTTTCAGCAGGATGACGTCGCCGGACGCGGTCAGGCGGCGATAGGCCTTGATGCAGAAGGGTTGGGTCGTGCGACATTGTTCGCGCGTGTCGGGAAAATCGAAGATCAGCCCCTGCCGCGAATATTCCGCATTCCATGGGTCATCGCCCGGACGCTGGGGATGGGCGCGTTCGGGCATGGCGACCGCGCCAAAGGCGTTGCGGTCGGTAAAGGTCATGCCGAACAGGCCGGTGAAGGCGCGGGCCTTGTCCTGCTGCGCGCGCGCGGCGGGCAGCATCACATCCTGCACGGGATGGCTATATTGTTGCGGATTGGTGCCGGGGATCGGTGTGGGATAATCGCTGAACAGCGCCGCTTCGCTGATCTGCCCGCTATCGATTGCCTGCTCGATCGCGCGGCTGACGATCTCGGCCGATTCCAGACTGAAACTGATATAGGGCGAATCGGGAATCGCGACCCCGCTTTCGGCCAGATATTGCAGCAGCATGTTGGTATCTTCGCTGGCGGTCGATACGCGGCCCGACAGCCTTTGCAGGCCACCCGCATTGTCCGCCGACGTGCTGGCAAGCGCAGCCAGGCCGGAGCGGATTTCGCCCGCCGACCCAACGATGGACGCGATCCGTTCGGCCACGCCCTCGCTATTGCTCGACAGGTCGACCATCAATGATCCCAGCCGTTCGACAAGCGCCTCTATGTTGCGCGTGTCCGATTGCGCGGTGCGCGCGGTCTGCGCGCCGCGGTTGATACTGTCGAGCATCCCGCCCGCTTCGCCGGTCAGCGCCGCGATCGACTGTTCGATCGTATGGGTCGCAGCGCCCGTTTCCTGCGCCAGCTTCTTCACTTCGGCTGCGACGACGGCAAAGCCGCGCCCGGCATCGCCCGCGCGCGCCGCCTCGATCGTGGCGTTGAGCGCGAGCAAATTGGTCTGGCTGGCAATGCCGCTGATCACATTGGTAACATGGGCGACGGTCTTGAGCGCTTCGCCAAAACCGTCCAGCCGATCATGGATGCGGCTGACCTGATCGATCAGGTCGACAAACACATGGTTGGCGGCGGACAATTGCCGGCCCGAATCGTCGATGATGGAACGGGCGGCAATCGCCTTGGCACGCGCATCCTGCCCGGCATTCGCCACGCTTTCGCCATCGTGCGACAATTGCGTTGCCGCGCCGCTGATCGCTTCGATCGTGCGCGCCTGCTGCGTCACCCGGTCGGCCAGTTCGCTGATGTCGGCCTGTAAATCGAGCGTACGGATGCCCAGGTCGCCCGACAATTTGGCCACCTTCATCACCGCTCTTGCAACGGTTTCGGATTTTGCTTCGCTACCCACGGACAGAGGGCTAATCCAACATGGTAAAGGAAAGATTAGCGATGCGTCAGAGCGATCCGGCCAGCGCCAGCACCACGCCAGTCACGACCAGCAGCAGCCCGATCGCCTCGCTGCGCTGCATCTGTTCCTTGAGGTAAAAATGCGCAAAGCCCATGGTGAAGGCCACCTCGACCTGACCCACGATCCGCACCAGTGCCACTGGCGCAGTCGCAAAGCCGGTGAACCAGCAGGCCGACCCAAGGGCCGAGAGCATCCCGACCTGTCCCGATACCCGCCAGGTAGCAAAAACGCGCCGCATCTCACCGGGTTCGCGCGCCAGCAGCCAGCAGCCCTGCATGACGGTCTGGAGCGCGACCGTCACCGCCAGCACGACCAGCGCTGCAAGAATCGGATCGCCGGTTTCCACTTGCTGCGTTGCGCGTCGGATGCCGATCGCGGTCAGCGCGAAGAAAAATCCCGACGCGATGCCGCATAGTGCGGCGGGCTGGCCCAGCGCGCGGACGAAATCCATCGCGCTCATCCGTTTGCCACCCGTCGAGAGCAGCATCACCCCCGCCACGCCGGAGCCGATCCCGGCCCAGGCGAGCGGCGACAAGCGTTCGCCCATGAGCAGAAAGGACAGGAGCGCGCCCTGCACGGCTTCGGTCTTGGAATAAGCCGTGCCGACGACGAAATTGCGATGGCCGAACGCCAGGATCAGCAGGTTGGTCGCAATGATCTGCGCCAGCCCGCCGCCGATGCAGAAGAGCAGGAACAACGGCCCGACGGCGGGGAGGGTCGCAGGATTGGCCAGCCAATATCCGCCCAGCAGCATCAACGCGAACGGCAGGCCGTAGAGATAACGCACCAGCCCCGCCGCATTGAGCGACAGGCTCTGGCTCACCCGCCGCTGGACGGCCGTGCGCCATGCCTGCACGCCACCTGCCATCAGCGTTGCGGGCAGCCAGATCGGGGAACTGATCATCGCGCCGCTATAGTCGCCAGGCGCTCTGCGTCATCCCATCATCACCAGCATGGTGAAAAACAGTGCCAGCGCGAGGCAGGCGAACATATAGAGCAAAGGCAGCCGCCACAGCGCGCCAAGGCGCGAGAGGCTGTAGGCATCCTTCATCTGCCGGTACATGTGCCAGGCGGCGTAAAGCAGCAGGGCGGTCGTCAACAGACCGGCGGTGACGTGCAGCGCCGACAGCAGCATCGACAGCGAAAAGAGCAAGGACATGAAGGCGATCGAATAGGTCACATAGATCGCATGATCATACATTTTGAAGCGGCGGCTGAACGGGAAGAGCAGCCATACGAACGGCATGGAAAACAGGATCAGCGCCCAGGAGAATTTATAGGCGTTGGCCTTGAGCTTGTAATAGGCCAGTTCCGGGTCCTTCGCTGCGGCGCTGACCACCTCCCCCACCGTGGCGGCGACCCCGCCATTCATGCCCTCACCGCGCAGACTTTCGGTCATGTTGGCGGCAAGCGAAATGCCCTGCCTCTCGTCACGCGCCTCGCCCAGATCCTCGTTCAGCGTCGCGCGCTGTGCCGGGGTCAGACCCGGTGCCTTCAGCCGCGTCTCGATCTTCGCAATCTGCGCGTCGGCCTTCGCCTCCTCGGCGCGCAGTTCGGCGATCGCGCCATCGTCCATCTGCACCATCTTGCCCGCACTGGCGCCATGGCCGCTGGTCAGCGAGAAGATGGCGTACATCAGGAAGGCACTGAACAGGAACAGGGCGAAGGGCGACACGAATTTCGCCCGCTCGCCATGGATGTAGCGCCGCGTCAGCTTGCCCGGCCGTAGCGCCAGTTCGGGCAATGTCCTGAATATCTTGCCCTCAAAATGCAGAACGCCATGGGCCAGATCATGCCCGATCGCGCCGAAACTGCGGTGAACATGCGCCGCCTGCCCGCATTGCGCGCAATAGGCTCCGGCGAGTGTCGCGCCACAATTGAGGCAAGCCCCATGGCCGTCATGCTCTGACTCGCCATGCCCCGGCTCGACCGCGCGCGCGATCATGCCTCCGGTAATGGCGTCCCCCGCCGCGTCGATTTCCCCCGTCATGGGGAACAGGATAACAGCGGTGTATGACGCTTGCCAGACAGTTGTTGCGTTTAGCTCGGCTTGACGCTGGGCAGGCCATGGCGTGCCCAGTCCCGCCCCATCGTCCAGTTCGCCTCCAGCCGCACCAGCGGATTGGGCGCACACCAGATTTCGCCACTGTCGGACAAGCCAGTCACCCAGATCAGATTATGCTCCTGCCCATAATCGATGACGGCCAGGGCATAGCCCTTCCCCTTGCCCTCCACATGGACGGGTAAGGGTGGGTCGAGTTGCGTGAAGGACATGGGACTGGCTCCGGGATAAGGATGCGGAGACAATGCCGGGTAGAGGCCGGGGTTCCAGGCGCTTGATGCAGGTTGGTGCGATTACCTGATCCTCCCCGCGCGAAGCGGGGGGAGGGGGACCGGCCGAAGGCTGGTGGAGGGGAAATGCGCAACGGTCGAGAATGTACCGCACAACCGCATCAAGATCAGCCAGCACATCGGTGGCCCTGATCCGAATGATCCTTACGCCTTGCGCCGCAATCCATGCATCGCGCTGCATATCATGCGCCATTTGGCGGGGATCGTCATGCACAGCCCCGTCCACCTCGATGGCGATCCGCGCGGTGGCATAATAGAAATCCAGCACATAAGGGCCAAGCGGGTGCTGCCGCCGAAACTTCAGCCCTTGCGGCTTGACACGCATCCATTGCCATAAAGCTATTTCGGGCGGTGTCAGGGCGCGCCGGAACTTGCGCGCTTTCTCAACGGTCTTTCTATTTGGAGGCATGGCGCATCTCCCCTCCACCACTCGCTTCGCGAGCGTTCCCCTCCCCATCTTGCGATGGGGAGGATCATTCCGTCACACGCCCTCCAGCAGCCCTTCGCGCTTGATCTTCTCCTGCCAGACCAGGGGAGCGAGGTGGTGGACATTCTGGCCTTCGCTATCGACCGCGACGGTCACGGGCATGTCAGCCACATCGAATTCGTAAATCGCTTCCATGCCCAGATCTTCAAAGCCCACGACCTTGGCCCCCTTGATCGCGCGCGCGACCAGATAGGCGGCGCCGCCGACCGCCATCAAATAGGCGCTCTTATGCTTGGCGATGGCTTTGGTCGCCGCCACGCCGCGTTCGGCCTTGCCGACGCAGCCCAGCAGGCCCTGCTCCAGCATCATGTCCATGAAGCTGTCCATGCGCGTGGCGGTGGTGGGACCAGCGGGACCGACCACTTCGTCGCCGACCGGATCGACCGGGCCGACATAATAGATGACGCGGCCCTTGAAATCGACCGGCAGGCTCTCGCCGCGGCTCAGCATATCCTTGATCCGCTTGTGCGCGGCGTCCCGCCCGGTCAGCATCTTGCCGTTGAGCAGCAGCCGGTCGCCATGCTTCCAGCTCTGAACAATCTCCGGCGTCAGCGTGTTGAGGTCGACGCGGATCGCCTCCTTGCTCGGCGTCCAGTTGACGTCGGGCCATTCGGACAATTTGGGCGCTTCCAGATAGGCGGGGCCGGAGCCGTCCAGCGTGAAATGGGCGTGGCGGGTGGCGGCGCAGTTGGGGATCATCGCCACGGGCTTTCCCGCCGCATGGCAGGGATAGTCGTAAATCTTGACGTCAAGGATGGTGGACAGGCCACCCAGACCCTGCGCGCCGATGCCCAGCGCGTTGACCTTGTCGAAAATCTCGACCCGCATCTTCTCAATCTCGGTCTGCGGCCCGCGCGCCTTGAGTTCGCCCATGTCGATCGCGTCCATCAGGCTTTCCTTGGCCAGCGCCACCGCCTTTTCCGCGGTGCCGCCAATGCCGATGCCCAACATGCCGGGCGGACACCAGCCCGCGCCCATCTGCGGGATCATCTCCAGCACCCAGTCGACGATCGAATCGCTGGGGTTCATCATCTTGAACTTGGTCTTATTCTCACTGCCGCCACCCTTGGCCGCGACGTCGATGACGACCTTGTTGCCCGGCACCATTTCGACCGACAGGACGCAAGGGGTATTGTCCTTGGTATTCTGACGGCTGAACGCCGGATCGCGCAGGATCGATGCGCGCAGGCGGTTTTCGGGGTTGAGGTAGGCGCGGCGCACGCCCTCATCGATCACGTCCTGCATCGAGCGGCTATTGTCATCCAGCCGGCATTCCATGCCCCATTTGACGAACACATTGACGATGCCGGTGTCCTGGCAGATCGGGCGATGCCCCTCCGCGCACATGCGGCTGTTGGTCAGTATCTGGGCGATGGCGTCCTTGGCCGCCGGGCTTTGCTCCGCCTCATAGGCTTTGCCCAGCGCGCGGATATAATCCATCGGGTGATAATAGCTGATGAACTGAAGCGCGTCGGCGACGCTCTCTATCAGGTCGGCGGTCTTGATGAGCGTCATCTTACCCAGATCCCTTATGTCTGCGGCCCGGCCCTGCACGGCGGGTTCCTGCACGGGCAGCGGCTAGTCAGGAATCGCCCGCCTGTCCAGAGAGGCGCAGCTTAGCCACCCGCAAAGGGGAAATTGTGCCACCACGGTTCCTTCTCTGCCAGCACCCGCGCAAAGCTGGGCCGCGCCACCAGCCGGGCGAGATAGGCGGACAGGCGCGGATGGTCGCTGCCGATCGGCACAATCTTGTCGGCATAGAAGAGCGCCGGGGCCGCCGCGCAATCGGCCAGGGTGAAACTCTCCCCCACCGCCCAGCCATGCGTGCCGATCCGCGACTCCAGCAGGGCATAGGCTTTCGCGATCAGCGCGCGGGCCTGCCCTACGCCATAAGGATCGCGCGAGTCGGCCGGGCGCAGCCGGTCGGCAACGATCGCCTGCATCGGCGTCATGACATAATTGTCGAACAGCCGGTCCATCATCCGCACCTGCAACGCCGCGTCGGGATTGAGCGGAATCGGCCGGAACGTACCCGGCTCATGGGTCATCAGATATTCGATGATGATGCTGGCTTCGGCGACGATCGTGTCGCGGGTCGAATCGCGCAGCAGCGGGAATTTGCCGATCGGCCACAGCGCCAGCCATTCCTGCGCGACGCCCTCCTCCTCCATCATTCGGGGCGTGAAGGGCGTGCCATTTTCATAAAAGGCGATCAGCACCTTCCAGCAATAGGAAGAGAGCGGGTGATAATAGAGAATCATCGGTCGGCCTTTGCGTCGGGTGAACAGGACGGGCGGCGGTCTGCTGGAGGCACCATCATAACGCCTTTTGCGCGCACCACGCATTTGCGTGGCAAGGCAAAATTATTTTTTATGCCGACTTTTCCCGCTTGTCTTTCCGGGGAGCGAGGAAAGTCCGTGCGTCGCTGCGTTGCAGCGGGCGAAATCAGCGACGAAAGGAATCGGAACAGCGACGAGCTGAGTCCCTAAACCGTCATTTACCCTCTTGCGCCCAAAACAGGCTATGGCACTATCTGTGGTATCGGGTAAACGGGGGTCACCCAACAGATTGTGATTGCGTCGCTGGACCAGTTTTCAGCGCAAGGGGGCTTTTGTCGCTGCAATCCCGTCAGTTGGTCCCATTTCCGCCCCGTCGCGATACGGTATCTGCTAAGGTGTCGGCACCTGCCGAACCAGCTTGACCGAATCGAACGGAACAGGAACATTGGGGGTTGAGCATGGATTTTCGTGATAGCGGACAGGGTGGAACAAACGACGTGGCGACTGTGATGGATGATGTGATGGACCGGGTGAGCGAACAGCCTGCCGCGCCGACCAAGGCGGAGCCTTTATCCTCGTCCGCGGTGCAGGAACGGCGCTTCGACGTCGTGACCGATCCGTCGCGCGACGCACTGCTGACCGAGTTTGGCAAGGACACGCTGAACGACCGCTATCTGCTGCCCGGCGAAAGCTATCAGGATCTGTTTGCCCGCGTCGCGGCGGCCTATGCCGATGATCAGGGCCACGCCCAGCGCGTCTATGACTATATTTCGCGCCTCTGGTTCATGCCCGCCACCCCGGTCCTGTCCAATGGCGGCACCGGGCGCGGCCTGCCGATCAGCTGCTATCTCAACAGCGTGGACGACAGTCTGGAAGGCATCGTTAACACCTGGAACGAGAATGTCTGGCTGGCCTCGCGCGGCGGCGGCATCGGCACCTATTGGGGCAGCGTGCGCGGCATCGGTGAGCCGGTCGGCCTGAACGGCAAGACGTCAGGCATCATCCCGTTCGTCCGCGTCATGGATTCGCTGACGCTGGCGATCAGCCAGGGCAGCCTGCGCCGTGGCTCTGCCGCCTGCTATCTCGACGTGTCGCACCCGGAAATTGAGGAGTTCCTCGAAATCCGCAAGCCATCGGGCGACTTCAACCGCAAGGCGCTCAACCTGCATCATGGCGTGCTGCTGACCGACGAGTTTATGGAAGCGGTGCGCGACGGTGCTGACTTCCACCTGCGCAGCCCCAAGGATCAGTCGATCCGCGGCACCGTCAACGCCCGCGCCCTGTTCCAGAAGCTGGTCGAAACCCGGCTGGCGACGGGCGAACCCTATATCGTGTTCAACGACACGGTGAACCGCATGATGCCCAAGCATCATCGCGATCTGGGGCTGAAAGTCTCGACCTCCAACCTCTGCTCTGAAATCACCCTGCCGACGGGTCGCGACCATCTCGGCAATGACCGCACCGCCGTGTGCTGCCTTTCCTCGATGAACCTGGAAACCTGGGACGAGTGGAAGGACGAGAAGCTGTTTGCCGAGGATATCATGCGTTTCCTCGACAATGTGCTGCAGGACTATATCGACCGCGCCCCGCCCGAAATGGCGCGCGCCAAGTATAGCGCCAGCCGCGAACGCTCGGTCGGGCTTGGCGTCATGGGCTTCCACAGCTTCCTCCAGGCGCGCGGCATCCCGTTTGAGGGGGCCATGGCCAAGTCGTGGAACCTGCGCATGTTCAAGCATATCAAGAGCCAGGTCGACGAAGCCTCGATGCAACTCGCGATCGAGCGTGGCCCTTGCCCCGATGCTGCCGATCAGGGCGTGATGGAGCGTTTCTCCTGCAAGATGGCGATCGCGCCGACCGCATCCATCTCCATCATCTGCGGCGGCACGTCGGCCTGCATCGAGCCGATCCCGGCCAATATCTACACCCACAAGACGCTGTCGGGCAGCTTCTCGATCAAGAACCCCTATCTGGAAAAGCTGCTGGTCGAAAAGGCCAAGGATTCGACCAATGTCTGGAATTCGATCCTGGAGCATGGCGGCTCGGTCCAGCATCTCGACTTTCTGAGCCAGGAAGAGAAGGACACGTTCAAGACCAGTTTCGAGATCGATCAGCGCTGGCTGCTCGAACTGGCCGCGGACCGCACCCCCTATATCGACCAAGCGCAGTCGCTCAATCTGTTCATCCCCGCCGATGTGGAAAAATGGGACCTGCTCATGCTCCACTTCCGCGCATGGGAACTGGGCATCAAGTCGCTTTACTATCTGCGGTCGAAGAGCGTGCAGCGCGCCGGTTTTGCCGGCGGCGTGGAAGCCGACAACACGATCGACGCGCCCAAGTTTGAGATTGGCGAGACCACGGACTATGACGAGTGTCTGGCCTGTCAGTGACGCGCATAGCCATGGGCGTAGCGCGACGGTCCATACCGCCGCGCCACCCGGCTTATTTTTCTTCTTCGAACGTCACGGCAACATCGCCATTGGCGCTCAACCGCACGGTGCCGTCGCTTTCGATGTCGGCGATCAGGCCTTGGGAAATATAGTGATGATGCCCTTTGTGGCTCCCTTCCCCGCTGTCCTTCTTGGTCAGCTTGATGCGGTCCCCGTCCATATGGTCGACGGTGCCGACATGCACGCCGTCTGCGCCGATGACTTCGGCATGTTCCTTGATTTGGCTGAATTCAACCATGATTGCGCTCCTGTGAAGGGGGTGGTGTGTCTTGAACGCGCCGTACCCGCACTGGTTGCGCCTACCCTTTAAAGCGGAGCCGTCCCATGTCCCTTCTCAAAGCCTCCAAAGTCTACAAGCCGTTCGAATATCCATGGGCCTATGAGTTCTGGAAGCGCCAGCAGCAGCTGCACTGGCTGCCCGAAGAAGTGCCTTTGGGCGAGGATTGCCGCGACTGGGCGCAGAAGCTGTCCGATCATGAGCGCAACCTGCTGACGCAGATTTTCCGCTTCTTCACCCAGGCCGACGTGGAAGTGCAGGATTGCTACCACGAAAAATATGGCCGCGTGTTCAAGCCGACCGAGGTCAAGATGATGCTGACCGCGTTCAGCAACATGGAAACCGTCCATATCGCGGCCTACTCGCATCTGCTCGACACGATCGGGATGCCCGAAAGCGAATATTCGGCCTTTCTCCAATATAAGGAGATGAAGGACAAGCATGACTATCTGCAACAGTTCGGCGTCGATACGGACGAGGATATCGCCCGCACCCTGGCCATGTTCGGCGGCTTTACCGAAGGCTTGCAGCTGTTCGCCAGCTTCGCGATGCTGATGAACTTCCCGCGCTTCAACAAGATGAAGGGCATGGGGCAGATCGTCACCTGGTCGATCCGCGACGAGACGCTGCATTGCGAGGGCATCATCAAGCTGTTCCACGCCTTCTGCGCCGAACGCCAGTGCCTGACCCCCGCGGTCAAGGACGACATCATGGACATGTGCCAGAAAACCGTCCGTATCGAGGATGCGTTCGTCGATCTGGTGTTCGAAATGGGTCCGGTCCCCGGCATGACGCCCAAGGACATCAAGAAATATGTCCGCTACATTGCCGACTGGCGGCTGGGCCAGCTGGGCCTGAAACCCATCTACATGATCGACGAGCATCCGCTCCCCTGGCTCGCCCCGATGCTGAACGGCGTCGAACATGCCAATTTCTTCGAAACCCGCGCGACCGAATATTCAAAGGGCGCGACGCGGGGCCAGTGGAACGAGGTCTGGGACGCGTTCGACCGCCGCAAGACCCGCGCGGCACCGGCCAACGCGGACGATGCCACCGACCCCGACATGTTCAAGGCGGCGGGCATCGCGGCGGAGTGATTGCCAAATTCGTGAAGGGCATCGGGGTGACATTGCTGTTTGCAATGGTTGCCCTGTGCCTCGCCGTGACGATCGTACCGCCCTTCCTGGACCGCATCTATTATGAAGGGCCGGAAAGCCGCCATTATGACGGCGCGCATTTCTTCAATCCCGATGGTGTGATCGACGTGCCGGCCCCGCCGGGGACGAGCCGGCAGGGCTTTATCGCCCGCTGGCTGCTAGGCAATGACGACCGGCCGCCATGGCCCGACTCTATTGCAGTCAAGCCAGCCCGCCCTGCGCCTTTTGCCGCGCCGCGCGGGATGGTGGCGACATGGGTGGGCCATGCCACGGTGCTGGTGCAGGCGGCGGGCATCAACATATTGACCGACCCGATCTGGTCGGACCATGCCAGCCCCCTGCCCCCCTTCGGCCCCAAGCGGGTCGCGCAGCCGGGCATCCGCTTCGATGATCTGCCCAAGATCGACCTGGTCGTGCTGAGCCACAATCATTACGACCATATGGACCTGCCGACGCTGAAACGACTGTGGGACCGCGACCGGCCCAAGATCGTCACCAGCCTGGGCAATGACACGATATTGAAAGCGCATGGCATCCCGTCGACAGCGCTGGACTGGGGCCAGTCGGTCAGCGGCGCGGCGCTCAATGGCCTTGCGCCGCAGGCGGTGATCCAGTGCGGCAATTACGAACATTGCCCCGACTATCGCGTCCATGTGACCCGCAACCATCATTGGGGCAGCCGCTGGGGGGCAGATCGCAACCGGGCGCTCTGGTCGAGCTTTTTGATCGAAACGCGCGCGGGCAATATCTTCTTTGCCGGCGACACCGGCGCGGGCGACATGGGCTGGCCTTATGAGGCCACGCGATTCGGGCCGATCCGGCTGGCGCTTATTCCGATCGGCGCCTTCCGCTTCTGGAAGGGGCAGATGGCGTCGGACGCCCATATCGGCCCGCAACAGGCGGTGGAAGTGTTCAAGCGGCTGGGCGCATCGACCGCGATCCCGATCCATTGGGGGACGTTTCGCCTGTCCTACGAACAATGGGATACGCCACCCCGGATGCTGGACCTGTTCCTGGCGTGCGAAGGCATCGCGCGCCAGCGCTTCGCCCCGCTGCGGATCGGCCAGTCGCTGATGGTGCCGGGCTATTCGGCGGTGCCGCGCGGCAAGGGACGATGTGACCGGCGCGCGATCAGGGCGCTGGAATAGGATTTCTACCAAACCCGTTCGCCCTGAGCCTGTCGAAGGGCCACACTTCTTGAAGAAAAGTACAAGGCTTCGACAACCCCGGATCCAGTCCGGGGCCGAACGGGTTTAGGGACAAGTCACCCCTTGGGACATTCTCCCACCCGCGTGCCGGAAAGGTCATAGGTTGCACGCAGCACCGCGCCGCCGCCTTCCGATTGGGTCATGGTTTCGCCCAGTGTCAGCGTATCGGCAGTATAATTGCCTTCCACCGCAATCTCCGACGTACCCTTGCCCGCCGTGCAGGCCAGCGTCGCGATCAGGCGGCCCTTGCGCGCCATCTTGTCCTTATAGGTGCAGGCAGTGCCGTCCTTGCCCGCCAGCGCAGCGGCGTTCGGCATTCCTTCGGCATCGACGGTGAGGCAGATCTTGTCCTCGCTCACCTGTTTGAGCGCCGCCTGATATTGCGCCGGGGTGATGGTGGGGGTGTTGTAACCGGTGGTCTTGCGGGTCAGCACCCACTCGCCCGCCTGCATCAGGATCGGCGCTTCCTCCGCCTGCGGCGCGGGGGCCGGTTCGCTACAGCCGCCAACGGCCAGCATCATCGCAAGCGGGATCGCCGCCAGCACGGTCTTTTGCATATCCTCTCCCCCGTTCTCTTAATCGGAACGGGGGCAAGGCTCTACCCGTCGCGGCCAAAGCGCAAGCGGAAATACGAGGGGATTATTCCGCCGTGGTGCAGGTCGGTCCGATCCACTTGCCTTCGGACCGCGCCTTCATCGCCATGGCCGCGCCGTTAGGGCCGCCTGCCATCTTCATGTCCATATCCATCGCATAGGCCTCCCCGCCATAGGTGCCGGACATGGTGGCCGTCATCGTGCCGCCATCCGCCTTGCACGACACCTGCCCCTTCACGCTGCCGCCGCTGACGGCGAAGCCCTGATAGGTGCAGTCCTTATTCTCCTGACCGGAAAACATCTCGCCGCTGGGATTGGCCGCTTCTTCGGGGGTGACGCAATATTTGAGCGAAGTCTGGCTCATCATGCTCTTCATCTGTTCCTTCATGCCAGCAGGCGCGCCCGGCATATTGGACAGGTCGATATCCTGCACGGTGAAGCGCCCCTCCCACTGGCCCGGCTTCAACTGCACCTTGTCGACCGCAGCCTTGACCTCCTCCTTGGTCATCGAGCCGGTGGCCGGCGCGTCACCGGGCTTGTCCCCGCAGGCAGCGAGCAGCAGGGTCATGGTGGCGGCGGCAAATACAGCTCTGATCATCGCTTATCCCCTCATCGCGTCGGCATGGGCTGGGCCGTGGATAGCGGAGCATATCAAGCCGGTGCGACATTGCAAAATTGTCGCCGAAATGGATGGGATTGAGCATTTTGTTCTTGGTTTGTTCTCATTATCACGTTAGGTCATTTCCCGCAAATCGGGGGATGCGCGAATGCCGGGGAATGAGTCGAGCCGACAGCCAGAACGGGCAGCCTTCAATCTCTATCTCCGCACAGGTCGGCGAGCGGACCTGCCCCCGCCCGTGCAGGTCGAAGTGAAATTCAACCCGTGGCACGACGAAGAGGATGGGCGGTTCACCTTTGCCGGACAAGGTCGTTACTTTCCGCGCGGCGGTGGTAATCGCGCGCAGGCAGGTGGAACCGGGGCTAGCGGACAGGTGCGGAGACCGGCCCGGCCGGATAGCGATCGCGCGCCGGATCGCCGCCACCTGCGCCCCGATCATCCCGGCAACCATTCGACCCATATCGTGCAGCCAGGCGATACGCTGACGCGCATTGCGGCGCGGCGCAAGGGGCTGACGGCGCGCGATCTGGCATGGTTGAACCAGCATCCACTCGACCGGCCGCTCAGCATCGGCCAGCGGATCAAAGTGCCGCATCAGGCCTATCTGGATGCCGGACGTGCGGCCAAGAACAAGTTTCTGGCGCTAGCCTATTATATGGACATGCATGGCGGAAAGTTGCCGCCCGACCCAGCCAATCCACCGTCGCTGGAAAGCCAGCTCCTCGACACGAACTGGCGCAAGGAGACGAAAAATGGCTATGATTTCCAAATCGATGTCATTGCGCGACCGAGGCAAGTCGTTGCTGTGCTTACAGACGGCCCGATTGCTGCGCGCTCATGACGCGCTCAGGCTCGGGCGGGGCATCCCGATCGCCGTCCGGGCGATGATGGCGGGCATTTTATCGCTGCTCGCTTCAATGGTCCCGGCGACAGCGTCAATCATTTCGCCCAGGATCGGATTTTCAACCGCGGTGCCTATCGCGCCATGGAAGATGGTTGGGCGAGGAATTTGCGAGACGGCAAAAGCGTCGTCGTTCATATCGTTCCGCTATATGAGGGAACCTCCAAACGGCCTTATCGCATCAACGTCACATGGCGCGTCAACGGCAAAGAAGAATTTAGGGATTTCTCAAACGAAAGCAAAGGCAAGCCCCGTGACCGATAAACTTGACGCCTTGGGGCCGCTCATGAACGAGATTGGACTTGAATTGGCCGCCCTGGTCGGCGGCGATCCAAATGGTGTTTTTCTTTATGTGGAAATCGGCGAGGGTTGGGTGAGTCCCAGCGTTTTTAAGGACGAGGGAGAAGTCATCCGCTATTATAATCCACGTGAGACAAATCTTAGCGATATGCTGTGGGAAGCTTGGTATCTCGAACCAGATGGACCAAATATGCGATGGTCGGTTCTGGAATATACCATCCAAGACAAAAAATTCCACGTCAGCATGAAATATCCCGAAGAGGTCAACGTAGAGATCGTCGATGACGAACGGCGCGAAGCCGCCCTGCGCGCCCGTTTCGGCGACAAGCCGGTTGTCTATCCACCCCCGCCCAAAGGCGCGTTCGAGTTGAAGCCCTGACGTCAATTGCGTCCTGACGCAAAGACCCCATATTGTCCCCATGGCCATCCAGATCCGCACCACGCTCGACGAACCCGATACCGACGCCAGCTTCGTGCCGCACCGGCCTGCGCGCCCCGACAAGAGCGAGGGAGGGCGTCCCTTCACGCTGGTGAGCGATTATGAGCCGTCGGGGGACCAGCGCACCGCGATCCCCGAACTGGTGGAACAGGCGCTGGCCGGGGAGCGCGATCAGGTGCTGCTGGGCGTCACAGGCTCCGGCAAGACCTTTACCATGGCCAAGGTGATCGAAGCGTTGCAGCGCCCGGCGCTGATCCTGGCGCCCAACAAGATTCTCGCGGCGCAACTCTATGGCGAGTTCAAAAGCTTCTTTCCCGACAATGCGGTCGAATATTTCGTCAGCTATTATGATTATTACCAGCCCGAAGCCTATGTCGCGCGGTCGGACACCTATATCGAGAAGGAAAGCAGCGTAAACGAGAGCATCGACCGGATGCGTCATTCGGCCACCCGATCGCTGCTGGAACGCGACGACTGCATTATCGTCGCATCCGTCTCCTGCCTCTATGGTATCGGCTCGGTCGAAACCTATTCGGCCATGACCTTCTCGATGAAGAAGGGCGGGATCGAGGATCAGCGCGAGATCATCCGCAAGCTGGTCGCGCTTCAATATAAGCGCAATGATGCAGGCTTTGCGCGCGGCAATTTCCGGGTGAAGGGCGACAATCTGGAGATTTTCCCGTCCCATTATGAAGATACCGCGTGGCGCGTCAGCTTCTTCGGCAATGAGATTGAGGCGATCGTCGAGTTCGACCCGCTGTCGGGCAAGAAGGTCGCCAGCCTCGATTATGTGAAGGTCTTTCCCAACAGCCACCATGTCACCCCCGGCCCGACGCTCAAACAGGCGATGGAGGCGATCCGTTTCGAGCTGACCGAGCGACTGAAGGAGCTGGAGGCGGAGGGCAAGCTGCTGGAGGCGCAGCGGCTGGAGCAGCGGACCAATTTCGACCTGGAGATGATCGCTGCGACCGGCAGCTGCGCGGGAATCGAAAATTACAGCCGCTTCCTGACCGGGCGTCTGCCCGGCGAACCGCCACCGACCCTGTTTGAATATCTGCCCGAAAATGCGCTGCTGTTCGTCGATGAAAGCCATCAGACCGTGCCGCAGATCGGCGCGATGGCGCGGGGCGATCATCGGCGCAAGATCACCCTGGCCGAATATGGTTTCCGCCTGCCCAGTTGCATCGACAACCGCCCGCTGCGCTTCAACGAATGGGACGCGATGCGACCGCAAACGGTCAGCGTCTCCGCCACGCCCGGCAAATGGGAAATGGAGCAGACCGGCGGCGTGTTCAGCGAACAGGTGATCCGCCCCACCGGCCTCATTGACCCGCCGGTCGAGATCAAGCCGGTCGAGGATCAGGTTGATGACCTGATCAACGAATGTCGCAAGGTCACGGCCAACGGCTATCGCACGCTCGTCACCACGCTCACCAAGCGGATGGCGGAGGATCTGACCGAGTTCATGCATGAGGCGGGGATCAAGGTTCGCTACATGCACTCAGATGTCGAGACGCTGGAGCGCATCGAGCTGATCCGCGACCTGCGGCTTGGTATCTATGACGTGCTGATCGGCATCAACCTGTTGCGCGAGGGTCTGGACATTCCCGAATGCGGGCTGGTGGCGATCCTCGACGCGGACAAGGAGGGCTTTTTGCGTTCCGAAACTTCGCTGATCCAGACGATCGGTCGCGCGGCGCGGAACGTCGACGGTCGCGTCATCCTTTATGCCGACCGGATCACCGGCTCCATGGAGCGCGCGCTGAACGAAACCGGGCGCAGACGCGAGAAGCAGGAAGCCTATAACCGCGAACATGGCATCACGCCGACCACGATCAAGCGCAACATTGGCGACATCATCGCCCATGTGTCCAACAAGGACAGCGTGCTCATCGAAACCGGCGACGCCGACCGGCCCCACATGGTCGGCCACAATCTGCGCGCCTATATCGAGGATCTGGAAAAGAAAATGCGCGCCGCCGCCGCCGACCTAGAGTTTGAGGAAGCCGGCCGCATCCGCGACGAAATCCGCAAGCTGGAGGCCGAGGAGCTTGGGTTGCCGCATGAGCAACAGGTGGCGGCTCCAAGGGGCCGTGCGACCGAGGGCAAGCCGGGGACGCGGAAGTTGCGATATGGGAAAACGCAAAGAAAATTTTAGTTACCCAGTAAACGACTTTCACGCTTTAAGTGATTGAAATATAAGATTCAGTGGTTAACTAAAAATTATAAGACGGTGCTAAAATTGCACGCTTTTTCAGCTTGTTATGTCAATGAATGGCGTCGCATCATGCGACAAAACCCCTTGTAGACAGCGCACATTTTTGCATTATGAAAAGGCTTGCTCTGAACAGGACAAGCCGATGATCCGCTCCTTCGCCGATCCCGAAACCGAAAAAATCTGGCTGGGCCAACATAGCCGCAAATTGCCCCCTGACATCCAGAATCGCGCTTATAACAAACTCAGGATGCTTGACGCTGCCGAACATCTCGACGACCTCAAAAATCCGCCCGGCAATCGCCTTCATGCGCTTTCGGAGGATCGGGCAGGACAGCACAGTATTTCCATAAACATGAAATGGCGTGTATGCTTCGTTTGGAAAGATGGAGACGCCCATGACGTCGAGATTGTCGATTACCACTGATTCTGACTGGCTGAAAAACGATCATGCCGGGGAAATGCTGGTATCAGAGTTTATGGAGCCGCTTAATCTGTCGATTGAGGGAATGGCTGAACTTGTCAAAGTTACGCCTGAACGGCTGCGTTTGGTAATCGATGGATCATGTCCGATGGATGCGGAACTCGATCTGCGCCTTGGTCGCTATTTCGGCATGACGGAAGGTTTTTTCCTGCGGTTACAGGCTCAATATGCCCTGTTGGAGGCAAAGCGTGCGCTGAATGGGGAATTGGAAAGCATCGTGCCGCGCGCTGCCTGACCTTCCATGCATTTACACCCCATCTAGCCGCTTCGCCTCCATTGATTTGACCCAAACGGACTTTCCGCGCGAACGGCGAGGGGATGGTGCAAAGCGCGACCTGCCCTGGGAGAGCCAGCAAAGCAAAACTGGATAATCCCGCGCCGAGCTCTACATAGCGCCTATGCCGCCTGACATGCCCACATCTGCGCCCTTGCCCCCTGTCTGGGCGACGCTTCGGCGCTTCCTGCCCTATTTGTGGCCAGCGGACGCACCGGCGCTGCGGCGGCGGGTGGTGGTCGCCATGCTGTGCGTGCTGGCGGCCAAGGCCATCAGCCTGGCCATGCCCTTTGCCTACAA
Source organism: Sphingobium sp. (assembly GCA_023266575.1). GTDB lineage: Bacteria > Pseudomonadota > Alphaproteobacteria > Sphingomonadales > Sphingomonadaceae > Sphingobium. The sequence goes on along the minus strand of JAHFPV010000022.1, from coordinate 1,829 downwards.
GGCCGCGATCGACCGGATGGTGCCGGGGATGGAACCGGCCGCAAGCCTCGCCATCGCGCTGGTCGCGGTCTATGCGGGCGCGCGTTTTGGCAGCGTGTTGTTCGACAATCTGCGCAATGCGGTGTTCGAGAAGGTCGGGCAGGAGGCCGGGCGGCGGCTGGCCGATGATGTGTTCGTCCATCTCCACCGTCTGTCGCTGCGCTTCCATCTCGACCGGCGCACGGGCGCTGTCACCAAGATTGTCGAGCGCGGCACCAAGAGCATCGACACGATGCTCTATTTCCTGCTGTTCAACATCGCCCCCACCGTGCTGGAGCTGGTCGCGGTCTGCACCATCTTCTTCGTGAAGTTCGGCGCGTGGCTGGTCATCGTCACGCTGGCGATGGTCGCGCTCTATATCTGGTTCACCCGCACCGTGACCGAATGGCGCAACCAGCTGCGCCGCGACATGGTGGACATGGACACCAACGCCGTCGCCCATGCGGTCGACAGCCTGCTCAATTTCGAGACGGTCAAATATTTCGGCGCGGAAGAACGCGAGGCGAAACGCTACGGCACATCGATGCGGCGTTACGCGCAGGCGGCGGTCAAGAGCGAGAATAGCCTGGCCTGGCTCAATATCGGCCAGTCGCTGATCACCAACCTGATGATGGCGGGCGCGATGGGCTATACCGTGTGGGGATGGAGCCGCGGGCAGTTCACCACTGGCGACGTGGTGCTGGTCAATACGCTGCTGGCCCAGCTGTTCCGGCCATTGGACCTGCTCGGCATGGTCTATCGTACGATCCGCCAGGGGCTGATCGACATGGAGGCGATGTACAAGCTGATGGACACGCGCCAAGAGATTGCCGACGCGGACGGCGCCCCTGCCCTGGTCCCGTCCGGCGGCGAAGTGCTGTTCGATCATGTCCGCTTCGGCTATGATCCCGAACGGGAGATTTTGCACGATGTCAGCTTCACCGTGCCTGCGGGCCGGACGCTGGCGATCGTCGGGCCATCGGGCGCGGGCAAATCCACCATCGCGCGCATCCTGTTTCGCTTCTACGATATTCAGGGGGGCCAGGTCAGCATCGACGGCCAGGATATTGCCGGCGTGACGCAGGCCTCGCTGCGCGCGGCCATCGGCATCGTGCCGCAGGACATGGTGCTGTTCAACGACACGGTCGGCTATAATATCGGCTATGGCCGCGAAGGCGCGAGCCAAGCGGAGATCGAAGCCGCCGCCAAGGCCGCGTCGATCCACGACTTCATCCTCAGCTTGCCCAAGGGGTATGAGACCCGCGTGGGCGAACGGGGTCTGAAACTGTCAGGCGGGGAAAAACAACGGGTGGCGATTGCCCGCACCCTGCTGAAAGACCCGCCAGTGCTGGTGCTGGACGAAGCGACCAGCGCGCTCGACAGCCGGACGGAGAATGAGATTCAGGACGTGCTGCGCAACATCGCCCGCAAGCGGACCACCCTGATCGTCGCGCACCGCCTGTCCACCGTGGTCGATGCCGACGAAATCATCGTGCTGGACCAGGGCCGCATCGTCGAACGCGGCCGCCACGCCGATCTGGTGCGGGCGGACGGTCTCTATGCCGTGATGTGGAACCGGCAGGCGGCCGAGCGGGAGGATATGCCGGTCGAGCCGGGGATAAGCGATGTGTTTGAGGTGGTGCGGGAATAAACCATTTTCCATTCGTTTCGAGCGAAGTCGAGAAACGTCGCGCACAGGTTTCTTGCATCTTGCGGTTGACCTGAGAGCAGTTGCATTCGGGTTGACCGTCTGGGGTGGCCACCCCAGACGGTCTGACGGATGGGACCGTGGGTTTCTGGGTTAGAGCCGA
>JAHFPV010000021.1 GCA_023266575.1 Sphingobium sp. | reverse complement strand
TAACCCAGAAACCCACGGTCCCATCCGTCAGACCGTCTGGGGTGGCCACCCCAGACGGTCAACCCGAATGCAACTGCTCTCAGGTCAACCGCAAGATGCAAGAAACCTTTGTGCTACGTTTGTCGACTTCGCTCGAAACGAACGGAACTCATTGCTATCCCCCCATGGCGCTGGCCGTGTCCTCCAGCGCCAGATCGACCAGCACGCCCATCGCCTCCGCCGCAGCCGCTGCATCTCCCGCGACGATCGCGTCGAACACGCGGACATGGTCGGGGATCGGGTTGCGCGGCAGGGCGCGGGCGCGCTGCTTATATTGGGTGGTCCAGTTGACCGCCGCGCCGATGCTGGCGGACAGGACCTGGAGCGCGTCGTTGCGGGTCGCGTCGAGAATCGCATTGTGGAAATCGCGGTCCGCCGCCCGGCCCAGATCGGTCGCCAGCGTATGGCGGCGCATCGCGGCCAGCGCGTCCTTCATGATCTTGATGTCATTCCTGTCGCGGCGCTGCGCCGCCAGCCGGGCAGCGGCCGGTTCGACGATCGCGCGCAGCTCGAACAGGTCGCGCACGAACTGGATGTCCGGCTCCCCGGCAAAGGCCCAAGCCAGCACTTCGGGGTCGAGCAGGTTCCAGCGATTGCGCGGCAGCACCCGTGTTCCGGCCTTGGGGCGGCTCTCGACCAGCCCTTTTGCGGTCAGAACCTGGATCGCCTCCCGATAGGCGCTGCGCGATACGTCCAGTTCCTCGGCAAAGGCGACTTCGCCCGACAGGACATCGCCCGGCGCATATTGGCCAGACAAGATCGCCGTACCCAGCTTGTGCGCGATCGCCCCGTGCAATCGCCTGCCCGGCCCGCGCGCTACCTTGGCCGAACCGCCATTTTCTGCGGCTTGCGCATCTGCTGACGGCCTATCCTGTCCCATTCCGGCTCCTCCCACCTTGTGCCTATCAGGCACGGATCGGTGTAGAATAGAAGCATTGCCATTACCATCATCCTGTAATATGTCGGAGTAATTAACGGAGTGATCGTGCAAGCGTCGCTGTTTTCAGCAGGCGCCCCAGCGCGTGATCGCTCGTCATTCAGGATCAGCCAGCGCCGCGAATGGCGTGCGGGAGGAGAGTTTTTCATGACATTGCGCCTGTTGCAGCACCGTGCCCCCAGCGGCGTCCGCTCCGTTATCGCGGCGCGGGGCGATGCGGCCCATATCGTGCCGGGCTATGCCAGCATCCGCGCACTGGCGATCGACGCCATCGCCCGTGGCATCAGCCTGAGCGCCGCAGTCGAAGCGGCCGGCACGGGCGATGCGATCGACATTGCAGCCGCCTTTGCGGCAGGCGAATTGTTGGCGCCGATCGACCATGACGATGACGCGCATGTCCAGCTGACCGGCACGGGCCTGACCCATCTTGGGTCCGCCGAAGGCCGCGACAAGATGCACCGGGAAGCAGCGGCGGCCGAAAAGCAGACCGATTCGATGCGCATGTTCCTGGAAGGGCTGGAGGGTGGCAAGCCTGCGCCGGGCGCGGTCGGTCAGCAGCCCGAATGGTTTTACAAGGGCGACGGGTCGCAGTTGGTCGGACCGGGCGAACCGCTGACCATGCCCGCCTTTGCCAAGGATGGCGGCGAGGAACCGGAGATCGCGGGCATCTACATCATCGGCGATGATGGCCAGCCCTATCGGCTTGGCCTGGCGCTCGCCAACGAGTTTAGCGACCATGTGACCGAGCGGCACAATTATCTCTGGCTCGCCCATTCCAAGCTGCGGCAGGCCGCGCTTGGCCCCGAACTGCTGGTCGGCACCCCGCCGGAGCATATCGAGGGGGCGAGCCGCATCCTGCGCGATGGCGCGACGATCTGGGAAAAGCCGTTCCTGTCGGGAGAGGGCAATATGTCGCACAGCTTTGCCAATCTGGAACATCATCATTTCAAATATGATCTGTTCCGCCGCCCCGGCGACGTGCATGTCCATTTCTTCGGCACCGCGACGCTCTCGTTCAGTGACGGCATCGCGACGCAGGAAGGCGATGTGTTCGAAATCGCTGCCGCGCCCTTCACCCTGCCGGTGCGCAATCCGTTGCAGCGCGCAGAGCCAGTCGAAGTGGTCGTTCAGGCGCTCTGATCCCCATGGACCCGATCCGCATCGCGATCGTGGGCATCGGCAAGATTGCACGCGACCAGCATGTCCCGGCGATCCGGGGCAATAACGCCTTCAGCCTGGCCGCGACCGTCAGCCCGCATGATGCCGGGCTGGACGGGGTGCCGCATCTGGCCAGTCTGGACGCGCTGTTGCGGGATGGCCCGGCGGTGGATGCGATCGCGCTCTGCACCCCGCCGCAGGTCCGCTACGATCTGGCGGCACAGGCGCTGGGGCGGGGCGTCCACCTGTTTCTGGAAAAGCCGCCCGGCGCGACGCTGGCCGAAGTGGGCGCGTTGCAGGCGCAGGCGGACAAGGTCGGCGTTTCCCTGTTCGCCGCCTGGCACAGCCGCTTTGCAGCCGGCGTTGCCCCGGCGCGCGCCTGGCTGGCTGAGCGGCGAATCGAAAGCGTGTCGATCGTCTGGCGGGAGGATGTGCGCGTATGGCATCCGGGGCAGGCGTGGATCTGGCAGCCCGGTGGCCTTGGCGTGTTCGATCCGGGCATCAATGCGCTGTCGATCGTCACCCATATCCTGCCGCGCCCCTTCTTCCTGAAGGACGCGACGCTGACCCTGCCGGACAATCGCGCCGCGCCGATCGCCGCCGACCTGCATTTTCGCGATACCGGCGGCGCGCCGATCCACATGGATCTCGACTGGCGGCAGACCGGTCCGCAAAGCTGGGACATTGTCGTCGAAACCGACGCGGGGACGCTCAAATTGTCGCAGGGGGGCGCAGTGCTGCACCTGCCGAGCGGCACCGAGCATGGCGAGGATGTCGAATATCCCGGCCTCTACAGCCGCTTTGCCGCGCTGATCCGGGGCGGACGATCGGATGTCGATACCGATCCGCTGCGGCTGGTCGCCGACGCCTTCCTGCGCGGACGGCGCGAGACGACTGACGCATTTCACGATTAAGATCACAGGAGAGGATGACATGATCAAAGCCCTGCGCCGCACCACGGCCACGCTGCTGCTCTGCGCCACCGCATTGACCAGCAGCGCCCACGCCGACACCGATGGCAAGCCCACGACCGCGACGATCAGCGCCGCCACCCCCGGTCCGGTCTATGACAAGCGCATCTTCACGCAATTTGCCGAGCATCTGGGCAATGGTATTTATGGTGGCCTCTGGGTCGGCAACGATAAGTCCATCCCCAACACCAACGGCTTTCGCAACGATGTGATTTCGGCGCTGCGCAACCTGTCCGTGCCGGTCGTGCGCTGGCCCGGCGGCTGCTTTGCCGATGAATATCATTGGCGCGAAGGCATTGGCGGCAAATCCAAGCGCCCCGTCAAGATCAACACCCATTGGGGCGGCGTGACCGAGCCGAACACGGTCGGCACCCATGAGTTTTTCGAACTGATCCGCCAGATCGGTGCGGAGGCCTATGTCGCGGGCAATGTCGGCAATGGCACCCCGCAGGAAATGGCCGAATGGGTCGAATATATGACCTCGCCCGCAGGCACCTTGGCCGACGAACGCGCCAAGAACGGGCATAAGGAGCCATGGGCCGTCCCTTATTTCGGCGTGGGTAACGAATTGTGGGGCTGTGGCGGCAATATGCGCGCCGAATATGCCGCCGACCTCACCCGCCGTTACGCCACCTTCATCAAGGCCCCGCGCGGCACGAAGATCATGAAGATCGCGGCAGGTGCCAATGTCGATGATTATAACTGGACCGAGACGATGATGAAGGTCGCCAGCGGCCAGCTCGACGCGCTCTCGCTCCACTATTATACCATCCCCGGCTCCTGGCCACCGCGTGCCTCCTCGACCGTGTTTGATGAGGCGGGCTGGGCCAACACCCTGGCCGAAGCGCTGCGCATGGACGAGCTGATCACCAAGCATAGCGCGATCATGGACAAATATGATCCGGCCAAGAAGGTCTGGCTGGCGGTCGATGAATGGGGCACCTGGTATGCCGACGATCCGGGCACGCATCCCGGCTTCCTGCGCCAGCAGAACACGCTGCGCGACGCGCTGGTCGCGTCGGTCCATCTCGATATCTTTGCCAAACATGCCGACCGGGTGAAGATGACCGCCATCGCCCAGATGGTGAATGTGTTGCAGGCGATGATCCTGACCGACGGCAAGAAGATGGCGCTGACGCCGACCTATCATGTGTTCGAAATGTACAAGCCCTGGCAGGACGCGACCGTGCTGCCGATCAGCATCGACACGCCCTGGTATAACAAGGATAAATGGTCGATGCCTGCGGTCAGCGGATCGGCTGTCCGGGGCAAGGATGGCAAGGTCCATGTCGGCCTGTCCAACCTGGACCCGAACCAGCCCAACACGGTGACGGTCAAGCTCGACGGCCTGAACGCCGCGAGCGTCACGGGCCGCATCCTTACCGCATCGGCGATCAACGCCCACAACACGTTCGACGCGCCCGACACCGTCAAGCCGGTCGCCTTTACCGGCGCGCAGGTCAGTGGCGGCACGCTCAGCGTGACCTTGCCGCCCAAGTCGGTGGTAGTGCTGGAGTTGCAGTAAGGGCTGGAGTGCCATGTGCTCTCGCGCAGGCGGGAGCACAGTCCCGCCGTTTCAACTGGGCTCCCGCCTGCGCGGGAGCACATCGCTTTAATTGGAGAGGTCCGCATGAGGCGACCGACGTTCATGGCATGGCTGGGCCTCGCCCTTCTCGCCGCCCCCGCCTGTGCGCAGCAGCCGTCCCAGCCGCCGCGCGATACGCTGAACAGTCGCCTGACCGGCGACCTCACGCCCACCCATGACCCGGTCATCATCCGGCAGGGCGACACCTATCATGTGTTCAGCACCGGCCATGGCAAGCGGCTGATCGAGACTCGCACCTCGCCCGACCTTATTCACTGGACCGTCGGTGCGCCGGTCTTCACGGCGCTGCCCGACTGGGCGAAACAGGCGATCCCCGGCAGCGACGGCATGTGGGCGCCCGATATCAGCTATGTCAACGGCCGCTATCGCCTCTATTATTCGGTCTCGACCTTCGGATCGAACCGCTCGGCGATTGGTCTTGCTACCAGTCCGACGCTCGACCCCAAGTCCGCCGATTATCAGTGGCGGGACGAGGGGCTGGTCGCCATGTCGGACAAGAGTGACGATTTTAACGCGATCGACCCCAATTTCATCATCGATCGCGAAGGCCGCCACTGGCTCTCGCTCGGCAGCTTCTGGACGGGTCTCAAACTGTTCGAGCTGGACCCCAGGACCGGCAAGCCCAAAGACCCCAAGGCCAAGCCCGTCGCCATCGCCCGCCGCCCAGCGCCCGCAGGCGGTCCCGCCCCGGTCGAAGCACCCTTCATTATCGATCATGGCGGCTATTATTGGCTGATGGCCTCCTATGATTATTGCTGCAAGGGCGCGGCCAGCACCTATTATACCGTGATCGGCCGGTCGAAGGCGATCACCGGCCCCTATCTGGGCAAGGATGGCAGCCCGATGCTGGAGGGCGGCGGCAGCATCTTCCTGCGCGCCGACCTTCAGGAGCAACAGCGCTTCCGTGGTCCCGGTCATGCGGGCTGGCTGCATGACAAGGACGGCAAGGATTATGTCGTCTATCACGCCTATGACAAGCAATCGAACGGCACCCCCACCCTGCGGATCGCACCGGTCCGCTGGGGCGCGGATGGCTGGCCGCAAGCCGATTATTGATGCACCGACCGGAGAGAAATAGATGAGTTTCAACCTGTCCCGCCGTGGCTTCATCGCCAGCAGCGCCGCCCTGTCCGCCGCGCCGATGATGGCAGGCGCCAAGGTCGCCGACGCGCCCGTCGCCGGCCCGCAAAACCCGCTCGTCAAACAGCGCGCCGATGCGCAGGTTTTTCGTCATGATGACGGCTATTACTATCTGACCGGCTCCGTCCCCGAATATGACCGGCTGGTGCTGCGCCGGTCCAGGACGATCGCGGGCCTTGCCACCGCGCCCGAGGCTGTTTTGTGGCGGCACGAAAAATCCGGCCCGATGTCCGGCTTTCTCTGGGCGCCCGAACTGCATCTGATCGACGGCAAGTGGATCGTCTATTTCGCCGCCGGTCCCAGCGGCGGGGGCGAGGATGTGTTCCGTATCCGAACCTATGCCGTCGTCTGCGACGGCCCCGATCCGATGACGGGAAGATGGACGGTGCTGGGCGAATTGCAGACGCCCTGGGACAGTTTCAACCTCGATTCGACCATCTTCACCCATAAAGGCACGCGCTACATAGCCTGGGCGCAGCGCGAGCCGGGGATCGAGACGAACAGCAACCTGTACATAGCCAAGCTCGAATCGCCGCTGAAGCTGGCGGGCAAGGCGACCCGCCTGACCGTGCCGACGCTGGACTGGGAAATTCGCGGCTATAAGGTCGCCGAAGCCCCCGCCATCCTGCACCGCAATCGCCGCCTGTTCATGACCTATTCGGCCAGTGCCACCGATGCGCGCTATTGTCTGGGGATGCTGAGCGCGGATGAAAATTCGGACTTGCTCGACGCCAAGAGCTGGACCAAATCGCCCCAGCCGGTATTCACGACCTGTAAGGAAACCAGCGTGTTTGGTCCCGGCCACAACAGCTTTACCGTGGACGAGCAAGGGCGCGATGTCCTCGTCTATCATGGTCGTGACTATGAAACGATCCAGGGCGATCCCCTGCTCAACCCTGATCGCCATACCCGCGTTCAGCGGCTCTATTACACCGCCGATGGCACCCCCGATTTCGGCGTGCCGGTGGGCAATGGCCCGCTGCCCGAACGCTTTGCGTCGGCCGCTGACGCCAAGCTGTTGCTGGCGCATGACGGTACCCGTCTGATCGCGGGCAACCCCGCTTTGGCCCAGACCCAGTTCCGCCAGACGCCGGGCCGCGCGGGCCAGCAAAGCGTCATGCTGTCCCCCATTCTGATGCCCGGCCATTATCTGGTTGCGGGCAAGGACGGGTCGGTCACGTTGGAGCCTGACAGCAAAAGCGCCGATTTCGCGCTGCGCAGCCAGTTTGTCCGCCTGACCGACGCGCGGCTTAGCACTGTCCGCTTCGCCGCCATCGCCGCGCCGGGCAAGGCGATCGGCGTCGCCAATGGCCAGATTCGTCTGGTCCGCAGCCGTGACGCCGCGGCACGCTGGCGCGCCGACTGATACCGGTTCACCTGCTCTGACAAATAGATAGCGACAAGGGCTGGTCACCGATTGATGACCGGCCCTTCACCTGTCCACCCTTCGCACAAGAACCGCCCGGAACGCCGCGCCCGCTAGCCTGCGGCAATAATGTCACGGCCCCATCGCCTTTGTCGGCCGCATCCACAAAATTTCGCTTGCACTCCATTTGTCGGAGCAATAATTAGTCTGAGTAATTGAGGCATGGCGAATGGGCCAGCCGCAGGGGAGGATTTGAAATGGCACGTCGGCCGATCGCACTATGTTCCGCATCCATGTTCGCGCTGATGCTGGGCGCCACCGCCCAGGCGCAGACCAGCCCCGCCCCCCAGATCGCCGCAGAGGATGACGCCGCCGACATCGTCGTGACCGGCGTGCGCGCTTCGATGATCGGCGCAATCAACGTCCGCAAGGAATCGGTCCAGATCGTCGATTCGATCGTCGCCGAAGATGTCGGCAAGCTGCCCGACAATAATGTCATCGAAGCGCTCCAGCGCGTCACTGGCATTCAGGTCACCAACCGCACCGGCGGCGAAGCGGGCGCGATTTCGATTCGCGGCCTGCCCGATGCGCTGACCACCCTGAACGGCCGCAACATCTTCACCGCGTCCGGTCAGGCGTTCGCGCTTCAGGATCTGTCAGCCAACCTGATCCGTCAGGTCGATGTGTACAAGACCCGCGCCGCCGAACAGATTGAAACCGGTCTGGCTGGCCAGATCGACGTCAAGACCCGCCGCCCCTTCGATTTTGACGGCTTTGCCCTGTCGGCGCTGGCACGCGGCATCTATAATGAAGAAGCCGACACCTATAATCCCAACGCCGCGCTGCTGATCAGCAACCGTTGGGAAACCGGCATCGGCGATATCGGCATCCTGATCAACGGCAGCTATACCCGCACCAAATTCCGCGACATGACGACGACGGCGGGCGCGATGGTGCCGTTCGCGACCGAAAATCCTCCTGCCGGTTCGGGCTTCTCGCCGCTCCAGCGCATTTTTTCCGGCTGGCAGCCCGGCCAGGAACGTGGCCTGCCTTCCGCCGCCGGTTCGACGCTGCCGATCAACGGCATCAACGTCCCCTATTATCTCTCGCGCGACGCGATTTTCAGCTCCGACCTCTATGGCAAGCGTGAGCGCCCTGCGTTCAATGTCGCGGTGCAGTGGGCACCCAATGACAGTTCGGAATATACCGCCGAAATGTTCTACAACGGGTTCAAGGGCAACACCTTCAACTCGCTACAGTTCAGCTTTGCCGACTGGTGGGGCAGCCTGGGTCCGAACCCCGGTTCGACCTTCGAGCTGTATGACGGCACCAATATCATCAAGTCGCGCCGCGCGGGCGACGTGTTCGGCTTCAACAGCGGCGATTTTGCCACCAACAAAACCGACTCCTACGTCTATGCGCTGAATGGCAAGTGGAATGTCGGCGAAGGCGGCAAGATCGTTGCCGACCTGGCCTATCAGAGCAGCACCAACAAGACGTCCTTCATCGCGATGCGCACCACCCGCGTCGCCAAGGCGATCGACGTCGATTTCAACGCCGGTGGCGGCATCCCCTCCTATCATTTCGATGATGACGCGCTGCTGGCGGATCCCAGCCAGTGGACGATCGGCGAGTTTTACGACAACGCCAACAAGTCGAAGGGCAGCGCGCTGACCTTCATGCTCGACGGCGATTATGAGTGGGACGAAGGCTTCATCCGCAAGATCAGCGGCGGCTTCCGTTACGACGATCGCAAGGCGCGCGATTCGGTGCGCACGCAGGACGCAGGCGGCCTGGGCGCGAACCTGTCCACCCTGCCCGCCGAAGCATTGTTCACCAACAGCGGCTTTTATGACGGCCGCGCCGACATTCCGACCAGCTGGGTGCTGCCGAGCGGTTACTGGCTGTCGAAAAATGCCGACACCATCCGTCAGCTATACAAGAATGATCCCCGCTATGCCGGCCGCATCCTGCTGTCGGACCAGATGACGATGACCGATGTGTTCGACATCAACGAAGTCACGCTGGCCGCCTATATGCAGGCTGACGCCGAAGTGTCGATCTTCGGTCGCCCGCTCCAATTGCAGGCGGGTGTGCGCTTCGTCGCGGTCGATACCAATTTCACCTTCGTCGATCGCTACAGCAATCCACCGCTGGTGACGCAGGCGGCATCAGGCACCCAGCGCTTCCTGCCCAGCTTTACCGCGCGTTACGAGATATTCGACAATCTGCGCCTGCGCTTCAACTATGGCGAAACACTGCGTCGTCCGGCCTTTGCCGACCTCAACCCCAATTATACGCTGACCGGCGATCTGACTAATGTCGGCTACGGCACGGGCGGACGCGGCAATCCGGGGCTGCGGCCGACGACGTCAAAGAATTTCGACTTGGCGGCGGAATGGTATTTCGAACGCAGCAGCGCGATCTATGCCACCCTGTTCCGTCGTGAAATTGACGGGCTGGTGGTGCCGATCACCTCGCTGACCACGGTGCCGGGTTCGGGCCTCAACACCAACAGCTTCCTCATCACCCGGCCGGAAAATGCGTCCAAGGGCGTGCTGAAGGGCGTGGAACTGGGGCTGACCTATTTCCCGACCTATCTGCCTGGGCCGCTGAAAGGTCTGGGGTTCCAGGGTAGCCTGACGATCCTCGATTCCAAACAGAATATCCCGCTGGTCGACATCAACGGCAATGTCACAGGGCAAACCAGCTCGTCCTTCTTCGGCGTGTCCGACATGAGCTATAACGCCACGCTCGCCTATGAACGTGGGCCGATCGGCGCACGCCTGTCCTATGTCTGGCGCAAGGAATTTCTGGCCAATAACGAAGCGCGGCTGTTCGCCAACCCGATCGGCGTATGGCGCGCGCCGGAAAAGAGCCTGGACTTCCAGCTGACCGCCAAGGTCACCGAACGCCTGGGCCTGACCTTCGACGCGGTCAACCTGACCCGGTCGAAGATGCAGACCTATTATAAGTTTGAAGATGTGGGCGGCCCGGAACAGTTTAACCTCGGCACCACCCTGCTGGCGCGCACCTTCGCTCTGGGTGTCCGCTACAGCTTCAATTAAGCGCCCCGTGGGACGCGGCGTTTCCTCGCCGCCTTCCATGTCTGGCGGCCGTTCCGGGGCTTTCTCCAACCCCGGAACGGCCGCCATATTTATTTTGCGGAGGATGCGATGCGCGCGATGACGATGCTGTTGCTGGCCGGGGCCGCATGGATCGGCATCGGTGCCGCGCCGCCCCCGCCGGTGATGGATCCAGCCGCCATCGCCACCCGGCACTTTGGCAATGACGCGCCCTGGTATCGCGATCGCATCCCCTATTTCGAGTCCGCCGACGCGAAGCTCGACGCGGTCTATTATTATCGCTGGCAACTCTATCGCGCGCATCAGCGCGATCTGGGCGCGGACGGCTATATCTCGACCGAGTTTCTCGACGATGTCGACTGGCAGCGCCATCCCTATGCCAGCCTGAATGACGCCACCGGCTTCCATCTGGGCGAGGGGCGCTGGCTCAATGACCGGCGCTTTGCCGACGACTATATCAACTTCATGTACCAGAGCGGCGGCAATGACCGGCATTTTACCGATCATATGGCCGACGCCGTCTGGGGCCGCTATCTGGTCGATGGCGACCGGGCCGGAGCGGTGCGGCACCTGCCCGTCATGAACCACATCTACCGATTGTGGGACGACAAGTTCGACTTCGACAAGGGGCTGTATTTCGTCGAACCGCTGCTCGACGCGACCGAATATACCGTCTCCTCGATCGATGCGTCGGGCGGCAAGGACGGATTTCGGGGCGGCGACGCTTTCCGCCCCTCGATCAACAGCTATATGGTCGCCAATGCCCGTGCGATCGCGAAGATGGCGACGCTGACCGGCGACACCGCCATGGCCGCCGCCTACACCGCCCGCGCAAACGCGCTGCAACAGCGGATGCTGGCCGACCTGTGGAGCGACAGGCTCACCCACTTCATCGACCGGCACCAGTCGCGCAAGAATGAATTTGTCAGCTACTGGCAGCCGATCCGCAACCGCGAGCTGGTCGGCTATCTACCCTGGATGTTCGACATCGTGCCTGACGAGGCGAAATATGCCGCCGCCTGGGCGCATCTGATCGATCCGGCGTCGCTGGCGGGCAAGGCCGGGATGCGCACGGTCGAGGCCGGTTACGAATATTATATGCGGCAATATCGCTATCTGGGCACAGACCCCGAATGCCAGTGGAACGGTCCCATCTGGCCCTATCAGACGACGCAGGTGTTGCACGCCATGGCCAATCTGCTCGACCATCGCACCCATACAGGCCCGGTCACGCGCAGCACCTATATGCGGCTGCTGCGCCAATATGCCGCGCTCCATTATCAGGGGGACAGGCTCGATCTGGAGGAGGATTATCACCCCGAAACCGGCCAGCCGATCGTCGGGCTGGACCGCAGCCACCATTATTTCCATTCCGGTTTCAACGACCTGATCCTGACCGGTCTGGTCGGCATCCGCCCGCGCGCCGACGATGTGCTGGAGGTCAATCCGCTGCTGCCTGACGCATCGGACCCACAGGCGCTCGACTGGTTTCGGGTGCAGGACGTTCCCTATCATGGCCATAAGATCGCCGTGACATGGGACGCCGATGGCAGCCATTACCGGCGCGGCAAGGGGCTGGTGATCGAGGTGGATGGTCGGCAAGTCGCCCGGCGCGACACGCTGGGCCGAATCGAAATTCCCCTGCCCCGTGCCGCCGCTCCCTCCATCGACCGCCCGATCAACCGCGCGGTGCAACTCGTCCGCGGTCAGTTTCCGATGGGTTCGGCGTCCAGCAACAGCGACGCCGAAAATGTCCATGATGCGATTGACGGGCGGACATGGTTCTTTCCCGAACTGGCCAATGGCTGGTCGTCCGCCCCTGCCCCGGCGCAGCAATATTATGCCATCGACCTTGGCCAGCCCACCGGCCTCAGCCGCGCCGAACTGGCCTTCTTCGCCGATGGCCGGCGTTTCGCAGTGCCGCGCGCCTACCGACTTCAGGCGTGGATGGCCGATCGCTGGCAGGACATCGCCACGCCCAAAGGCAGCCCGGTCGCCAATGGCGTCACGCAGTTGCGCTGGCCCGCAATCCGCACCAGCAAGGTCCGCCTGCTCCTGACCCAAGCGCCCGGTAAGGCGACCCGGCTGGTCGAATTCAAGCTGTTTGCCGACTGACGCCGGGACGCAATGATGGTGGCGCACCTCCCCTCCCCGCGAGTGAGGGGAGGTGCGCAGCTTGGCCTTAGTTACCGACCGGCTGGGCGTCCGTGCGGCGGACCACGATCGTCGAGGAGCGTGGTTGTTGCCCGGCGACCGGCCAGTTGCCGGTGGGATGCTGGATGTTGACGAAGAAGGTCTTAAGGTCCGGCGTATAGGCAAGGCCGGTGATTTCGCAGCCCTTGGGGCCGACCAGGAAGCGTTTGGACTGCTTCGTCGTCTGGTCGATGTAGAACATGGCGTTCTGGCCGAAAATATCCTCGATCGACTTGCCGGTCACGCCGGACGTGCCGGGCACGCTATGGTCGGTCTGGACCCACAGGCGACCCTTGGGATCGATGCGGATTCCGTCGGGGCTGGAGAAAGTGTCGCCCTTGATATCGCCGACCAGATTGGCGCCGCCCGACGCCAGCGCCGGATCGCCCGCCAGCAGGAAGATTTCCCAGCTGAACTTGGTGGCGAGCGGCGAATTGCCCTCTTCCTTGAACTTGACGATATGGCCGTGGCGGTTGGTGACGCGCGGGTTGGGCGCGTCGGTGATGCGGCGGCCGCTATTGTTGGTCAGGGTGACGAACACGGCGCTGTTGTCGGGCGCAACCGTGATCCATTCGGGACGGTCCATGATGGTGCCGCCCGCGACGCGCGCTGCCGACTGGCAGTTGATCAGCACGTCGGCCTGATTGGCGAAATTGACCGTCGCGGGGGCAGGCGGCGTCGTGAACTGGCTGACGTCGCCCGGATCGGACGCGCCGACGATCAGGCCGTTCTGGCCCTGCACCAGCGCGCGCCATTCGCCCGTGCCGTCGCCATTGAAGCGCGCGACATAGAGCGTGCCATAGTCGAGCAGGTCGATATTGGCCGCCCGGTTGGCGGTGGAGAAAGTGCGGTCGGGAATGAATTTATAGATGCAGCCTGGCGTCGAATCGTCGCCCATATAGATGGCGACGCGATTGTCGCTATTGGCCATATAGGCCGTGTTTTCATGGCTGAAACGGCCGAGCGCCGTGCGCTTGGTCGGGGCGGCCAGTTCCTGATAGGGGTCGATTTCGACCACCCAGCCATAATCTTGGGCAGGCTGGGTCGGGTCGAGATAATTGTCGGTGGTTTCCTCACAGGTGAGGTAGGTGCCCCAGGGAGTACGACCCGACGCACAATTGTTGAGCATCCCCTTGATCGGGCTGGACAGCAGACCCGCAGCAGGGCCACCGGCGCGATAGAGGCTGTTGCCGGTATAGCGCTTGTTGAAGCGCGACCCGGCCTTGACCGCCCATTTGCCATCGCTGCCCTTGGCAATTTCGACCACGCCGATGCCGACGGCCGAAAGGGCGATCTTCTTCTGGTCGGCGGTGGCGGTGGCGGCATTGTAGGTGCCGGACATCAGGATGTTGAAGTCGGGATATTCAAAATTGAGCGCCAGCAGGCCGCCACTATTGGCGTCCACGCCCGACAGGTCGAAATATTCCATGCCGTCATGATTGCCGCCGGCCCATTTTTCAGCGTCGGCTGGGGTCGGGAAGCTGCCCGAATAGGGGGTGCCGGTTTCCACCGAATCGCCCGCCTTGAGCAACACATCGACGGTATAGCCGGTCGGCACGGTGACGGTGTCGTTCATGTTGGCGGCCACAGCGGCGAAGCTGACGGTATAGCTGTCGGTCGGCGTCGGGGTCGGTGTAGGGGTGGGTGTCGGGCTGGACCCGCCATCATCGTCATCGCCACAGGCAGACAGGGCGCCCAGCATCGGCAGGATCGACAGGCCCAGCAGGCCATTTTTCAGGATCGTGCGGCGCGCAGGATTGGCTGCAACGATCGCTTCCAGGCTATTGTCGCCCATGGAAATGGTCGGCTGCGCATCACGATAGGGCGCGCGCGCTTCGTCGGTCAGATGGGACATGGTTGATTACCCTTATAGCGTTTCCGGGCCGTCGGCAGAGCGCCGCGCCCCTGTGGCCGTGGCGCAGTGCCAGCATGGGATGACAAGCGGACGGCGGGACCGGGTCAGGGTGATGAAAGGCGCATGACAGGGCTGTTACAGCAGGCTGTTCACCTGTTCGACAAAGCGCAGCACCGAAATGGGTTTGGACACATAGGCCTGCGCGCCCGCGGCGCGAATCCGGTCCTCGTCGCCCTTCCCGGCATAGGCGGTCACCGCCATGATCGGCACGGCGGACAGGCGATCATCGGCTTTGAGGGAAATGATAAGGTCCAGCCCGCTGACATGGGGCAGGTGGATGTCGGTGATCACAAGGTCGGGCAGAAAGTCGCGCGCCTGCACCAGCACGTCGCGCCCGTCGCGCATCGGCAACACCTCATGGCCATGGGCCCGCAGCAAATCGCAAAAAAGTTTCAGATTAAGTTCGTTGTCCTCGACAACAAGCACGCGCTTTGCCACCAGTCACCCATAATTTCCAAGCAGCCCATGAAGCGCGCCATCCCCTGGCCGCACCCCCGCCGAGAGCCGATCATGCGACCCGACACCCATAATGGCAAGCAAGATAGCGGCGCGGACCCCGCGACGCTGGCGCTGATGGCGCTGGGCTGGATATTGGCCGACGGGCAGCGGGCCGACCGGCTGCTGGCGCTGACGGGCCTAGACAGCGACGCGCTGCGCGCCGGGATCGACAATCCGGCGATTTTGAGCGCAGTGCTGGCCTTTCTGGCCGACCATGAGCCGGACCTGATCGCCTGCGCCGAGGCGATCGACACGCGCCCCGACATATTGATCGCCGCGCAGGAGAGTTTGAGCCGATGAGCCGCCCGCTGATCATCACCGATTGCGACGAGGTGCTGTTGCACATGGTCGTGCCGTTCCGCGCCTGGCTTGACGAGACGCATGATGTGCATTTCAACATGCATGATCGCGGCTTTGCCGAAGCGCTGCGGCACAAGGATAGCGGCCTGGTTGTCGAGCGCGACCGGGTATGGGCGTTGCTGGTGGAATTTTTCGATACCGAAATGCACCGGCAGACGCCGATTGCGGGCGCGGTCGCAGCGCTGGGGCGGCTGGCGCAGATCGCCGATATCGTCGTGCTGACCAATATCGGCGAACGCCACCACCAGTTGCGGGTCGAGCAGCTGGCAGCGTTTGGCCTTAACTTTCCGGTTCACTGGAATCACGGGCCGAAGGGCGAGCCGCTGGCCGCGATCGTCGCCGCGCATGATGCCAGCGTCGCGCTGTTCATTGACGATCTGGCCGAACATCATGCGTCGGTCGCGCGCCAAGCGCCCGGCGTGTGGCGACTACATATGGTCGGCGAACCGGAAATTGCCGCAACGGTGCCCGCCGCTCGCCATGCCCATGCGCGGATCGACGACTGGGTGGCGGCGGAACGCTGGATCATGGACAAGCTGGCCAGCGGGCCGGCATCGACCGAATCACTGCCCACAGATGGAGCCTTATCATGAGCATCGACGCCCGCCTTGCCGAACTCGGCATCACCCTGCCCCAGGCCGCCGCCCCGGTCGCCGCCTATGTGTCGAGCGTGCAGGCCGGTGACCTGCTGCATATTTCCGGTCAGATTTCGCTGGCCCCCGACGGGCTGATGACCGGGCGTCTGGGCGAGGACCGGGAACTGGATTATGGCGTGGCCGCCGCGCGCATCTGCGGCCTCAACCTGATCGCACAGATGAAGGCGGCGCTCGGCAGCCTCGACCGGGTCGAGCGCGTCGTAAAGCTGGGCGCCTTCATCGCCAGCGCCCCATCCTTCACTGACCAGCCCAAGGTCGCCAATGGCGCATCCGAACTGATGGTCGAAGTGTTCGGTGAAGCAGGCAAGCACGCCCGCAGCGCGGTGGGTGTGCCGGTGCTGCCGCTGGGCGCGGTGGTGGAAATCGACGCGATCGTGCTCGTCCGCGCGGCTGGCTGACCGGCGGACCTTGCGCAATAGCGGGCGCGACCCAATTTTCCGGGCTGTGACCCATGCCGCCCGCCCCCAACGCCTGAAGGCGCGCCGATGAGCGATGTGGTGGCGCGGATCGCTGCGGGGGTGGCCGATCTGCCGCGCGATCAGTGGGATGCCTGCGCGGGGGTGGACAATCCCTTTGTCTGCTGGGATTTCCTGAGCGCGCTCGAACGATCGGGCAGCGTGGGCGAAGGGACGGGCTGGCAGCCGCTGCCGCTGCTGATCGACGGAGCGGATGGACGCATCGCCGCCGCCGCGCCGCTCTATGCCAAGAGCCACAGCCAGGGCGAATATGTGTTCGACCATGGCTGGGCCGATGCCTGGCACAGGACGGGAAGGCGCTATTATCCCAAGATCCAGATCGCCGCGCCTTTTTCTCCCGTGCCTGGTCCCCGGCTGCTGCTGCGCGACAAGGGGCTGGCCGCGGCGCTGATCGCGGGGATCGAGACGGTGGTCGAACGCAACAGCCTGTCGTCGGCCCATGCGACCTTTGTGGCGCCGGATCAGATTGCGCATTTCGAGGCCGCGGGCTGGTTGATCCGCGAGGACAGCCAGTTTCACTGGTCCAATCGCGGCTATGGCAGTTTCGACGATTTTCTGGCCGACCTGTCGAGCGCCAAGCGCAAGAATATCCGCAAGGAACGGGCGCGGGCGGTGGAAGGGCTGGAGATCGTCCACCTGACCGGCCAGGACCTGACCGAGGCGCATTGGGACATATTCTGGGATTTTTATCAGGATACCGGTGCGCGCAAATGGGGGACGCCTTACCTGACGCGGTCCTTCTTCTCGCTACTGGGCGAGACGATGGGTGACCGGGTGCTGCTGATGCTCGCGCTGCGCCAGGGCCGAGCGATTGCGGGCGCGCTCAACCTGATCGGGGCGGATACGCTTTATGGCCGCTATTGGGGCTGTAATGAGGAGGTGCCGAACCTCCATTTTGAACTCTGCTATTATCAGGCGATCGACGTCGCGATCGCGCGCGGCCTTGCTCGGGTGGAGGCGGGCGCGCAGGGCGGACACAAGCTGGCGCGGGGCTATGCCCCCGAACCGACCTTTTCCGCACATTTTATTCCCGATCCGGGTTTTCGGCGTGCGGTGGCCGATTTCCTGACCGCAGAGCGGGCGGGCGTGCAGCAGGACCGGCAATGGCTGGCCGAACGGATGCCGTTCAGGAAGGCTGATTAGGCGGCGCGCACCTGGGTGAGGGCGATCCATGCGCGGGCCTGACGCTGGGCCTCGGCGATTTCGCGGGCAGTCATTTCCTCGGCAATTTCGGCGCGCATCGCCTGGCCCTCTTCGCTGCCGCCAAGGGCCGCCAGATTGAACCATTTATGTGCCTCGATCAGGTCGATCGGCATATCACCGGTGCCGCAGCTAAAGGCGACGCCCAGATCGAAACAGGCCTCTGCCGATCCGCCGGCTGCCCGCGCCATACGGCTATCGGCTAGAAATTGCGCACTCTTGATACTATTGCCCATGACCCTGTTCCCTTTTCCAACACTAACCCAATGGACGACAACCCTTGTTCTTTTTCCACGAAGAGCAGGTTGGACCGGCAGCTGCTAAAAAATGGTTAACGGCTCTGGCCATATAACAGGCCGGACTCGCGCTATTCCGGGGGTAGGCACGGTTAACGTGCGTCGGAGCGTGCGATGAACAGTGGCAGATAAGGACTGGCATCGGCACGTCATTATCCCCATAGCCGCACGCATGGCCCAAACTCCCTCTTCCGCGCCTGTAGGCAAGGACATCCAGTTTCGCGAATTCGTGCTGCTATGCGCCTGCCTGATGGCGATGAACGCGCTGTCGATCGACCCGATGCTACCCGCCCTGCCCGCCATCGGCCGCGATCTGGCGATCGCGCAGCCCAATGACCGGCAGTTGATCATCAGCGTCTATTTTCTGGGGCTGGGCGTCGGATCACTGCTGTTTGGCGTCCTGTCCGACCGTTATGGGCGCAAGCGGGTGCTGGGCTGGGCGATGGTGCTGTTCATCTTGTCGTCCATGGCCTGCGCGGCGGCGCAAAGCTTTCCGATGATGCTGATCGGCCGCGCCTGCGCCGGCTTTTTTTCCGGCGCAAGCCGCGTCATCACTGTGGGGATCATCCGCGATCGGTTCCGGGGCGATGCCATGGCGCGGGTCATGTCGCTGATCTTTGCGGTGTTCATGCTGATCCCGGTGATGGCCCCCAGTTTTGGGCAGGCGATATTGTGGATCGCGCCGTGGCGCTGGATCTTCTGGGCGCTGGCGATATTGGCGAGCCTGATCCTGCTATGGATGGTCGTGCGGATGCCCGAAACCTTGCGCCCCGAGAACCGGATGCGGATCACGGTTCGCGCGCTGCTGCACACGGTCGGCACGATCATGCGCACGCGCAGCTCCATCGGCCATATGCTGGCCAGCGGTGTGGTCATGGGCGGGCTGGTCGGCTTCATTCTGTCGGTGCAGCAGATTTTCTTCGATGTGTTCAAGGCCGAACATATTTTCCCGATCGCCTTTGCCATCATTGCCGGATGTATGGGGGTCGGCAGCCTGCTCAACAGCCGACTGGTGTCGCGCTTTGGCGCGCGACGCATGAGTCAGGGGGCGTTGATCGCCTTCATCCTGATCGCGCTTATCCACCTCGCTGTCATCCTGTCCGGGCGGGAGACGATCGTGACATTCATGCTCTTGCAATCGATGACGATGCTGACCGTCGCATTCACGGCCTCCAATTTCAGCGCCATCTCGATGGAGCCATTCTCGAAGGGCGCAGGCGTCGCGTCCTCCTTTCAGGCGTTTCTGACCACCGCCCTGTCCGCCACGCTCGGCAGCATCATTGGCCTCGCCTTCAATGGCACCACTTTGCCGCTGACCATGGGACTGCTGATATTCGGATCATTGAGCTTCCTGATCGTGATCTGGGCGGAGCGCGGCAAGCTGTTCACCCGGCCCAATAATAGCGGGCTGCGCGACATCGAGTTTGAGGTCATGCACTAGGTCACAAAAAAACGGGGCGGTGTTACCCGCCCCGTTCTGTTTTCGATCAGGCGTCCTGGCCGCCCGGCGTGTGCGCGCCGGGCAGCGGCGGCACGGGCTGGGGCGGGATGCCCGCATCCAGTTCCGGCACATCGCTCACCCCGCGCCCGACATGGCTGCGGCTGCGGCTATAGGCGAAATAGACGATCAGGCCGACCGCCGCCCAGCCCACGAACATCAGCTTGGTTTCGACGCCCAGGCTCCAGAACAGATACATGCAGCCCAGGATCGCGATCGGCGCGGTCAGCATGATCGCCGGGGTGCGGAAGGGGCGCTTGCGCGTCGGATCAGTGCGACGCAGCACCAGCACCGCGATCGAGACCGCAGCAAAGGCGAACAAGGTGCCTGAGTTGGAAATGTCCGCCAGGATGCCGACCGGGAAGAAGGCCGCGAACAGCGCCACGAAGATGCCGGTCAGGATGGTGATGACATAGGGCGTCTTGAAGGTCGGATGCACCTTCGAGAATACCGCTGGCAACAGGCCGTCGCGGCTCATGACGAAGAAGATGCGGGTCTGGCCGAACATCATCATCAGGATGACCGACGGCAGAGCGAGACCGGCCGCGAGGCCGAGCAGGTTGCCGATCTGGGGCCAGCCGATTTCACGCAGGGTCCAGGCCAGCGCTTCCTTCGAGCAGGTGACAGCTTCGGTGCCAGCGGCAGCCAGCGCGGCGCATTGTTGCGACAGCGCGGTCGAACCGGGGGCGAGGGCAATACCGCCTTCCGCAATCGGGATGCCGCCTGCCGTGACCGGCTGCGCGCCCACGGTGCCGATGACGCCGGCAGCCACGAGCATGTAGAAGATGGTGCAGATGCCAAGCGAACCGATCAGGCCGATCGGCATGTTACGCTGGGGATTTTTGGTTTCTTCAGCCGCGGTGGAAACGGCGTCAAAGCCGACATAGGCGAAGAAGATAGAGGCAGCGGCTGCGGAAATGCCCGAAAAGCCGAGCGGCGCGAAGGGGGTGAACTTCTCCATATTCATGACCGGCAAAGCCAGCACGATGAACAGGGTGAGCGCCGCGACCTTGATCAGCACCAGTACGGCATTGACCGACGCGCTTTCCTTGGTGCCGATCACCAGCAGCCAGGTGACCAGACCGGCGATCAGCATCGCGGGCAGGTTGACCATGCCGCCGTCAAACGGCCCCCGCGTCAACAGATCGGGAATGTCGAGATGGAATGTATGTTCAATCAGGCCCACGACATAGCCGGACCAGCCGACCGATACCGCGCCCGCCGCGACAGCATATTCCAATATCAAGGCCCAGCCGACCATCCAGGCGATCAGTTCGCCCATCACCGCATAGCTATAGGTATAGGCAGAGCCGGACACGGGCACCATCGCGGCCATTTCGGCATAGCAGAGCGCCGCCACGGCGCAGACGAAGCCGGCGATGACGAAGGCGAGCATCATGCCCGGCCCCGCCTTTTGCGCAGCTTCGGCGGTCAGCACGAAAATGCCGGTGCCGATGACGGCCCCAATGCCGAGCATGGTGAGCTGGAATGCGCCCAGCGAGCGATGCAGCGATTTCTTCTCTGCCGTCGCCAATATGGCGTCGAGAGATTTTACGCGCCCGAAAATCATGGATGGAACCCTTTATCTTGCGATGTCTTGCCCCAGCGGCCGGATCACCCGCCCCCTTTTGCTATGGGAGCGGAGACTATCGCCTAATCGCGCGCGCGCAAGTATGTTGCGTCACCGCGACATGACCATCCAACGGTAAAGGCATAAGGAGCCATGATGATCGACCTGCTGACAGCACCCGGCCTGCACGATGTGCCCCATGGTTTTGCCGGGCGGCGCGGCGGGGTGTCGGTGGGCATATATGCCGGTCTGAATGTGGGTTTGGGGTCGCAGGATGATCGCACGGCGGTGCTGCGCAACCGGGAATTGGCGCGCGACGCAGTGATGCCCGGCGCGCAGCTGGTGACGGTGCATCAGGTCCATTCGCCCGACGTCGTGACGGTCGGCAGCGCAATAGCGGATGCCGAGCGCCCTGCCGCCGATGCGATGGTGACGGATCGGCCGGGGCTGTTGCTGGGCATATTGACCGCCGACTGCGTGCCGGTGCTGTTTTCTGACACGGCGGCGGGTGTCGTCGGTGCAGCGCACGCGGGGTGGAAGGGTGCGATTGGCGGGGTGACCGATCGCACGATTGTGGCAATGGAAGCGCTGGGTGCGCGGCGCGACCGCATGGCTTGTGCGATCGGTCCCTGTATCGGGCGGGCCTCCTATGAAGTGACGCTGGATTTTGCCGAGCGGTTCGAGCGGGACGATGCGGACAATGCGCGCTTCTTCACCGCGGGCCGTCTGGGCCATGTGCAGTTCGACATTGCCGCCTATGTCGCGTCACGCCTGGCGGCGGCGGGGGTCGGGCGGATCGATTTGCTGGAGGAGGATACCTATAGCCAGCCGGATCGCTTTTTCAGCTATCGCCGGTCCTGCCATCGCGGCGAGGCGGATTATGGGCGGCAGATTTCGATGATTGGCCTGGGCGCGTGATGATGGTGGGGGCGGGTTGTTCGCCCCTTAGCGCGACGCTGCCACCTAGCGACATCGTAAAAGTGAAATTGCCCGATTGTGCGCGTGAGAAGCAGTTTTGCAACAAATTGCGTCGCGGGCTTGCAATATTATTGCAATGCCGCCGAGTATGGACGGCGTTAAAATCTCCGCGCGATCCTGTTCGCACTTGCAGTATTATGCAAGCATCCGACCGGTATAGGCGTAGACCAACACCCCGGCAGATCGCGCAAGAACGCAAATCTCATCGACTTGTCCGTGAGAAGAAGCCCAAATATTTGATTTTTGGCAGTTTTACTGCAAGCCAGTCAATATAATGGTGCCAATTCCGATCCAAAGCGCGGCCGAAACACTCGCAGTGATCAAAAAACGGGACGCATATCTGCGTGGCATAGAATTCAACATACGACCTCTCCAAATTATGGTTTTCTTTTATCCTTAGCATAGGTTTTTTTCACGTCCAGATATGCAACGGTTTTTCTGCATAAAGTTTCCATGCAGATAGGTGGCATATCGCCGCGCAGCGCCGCGCATCTGCTATGCCGATGCAGCGATGCGCACAGCTATTCTGCTGAAAAAAGGTGATTATCTAGCGCACAGCCATGCTGGACCTGCATCATGCCAGAACGGATCGAAAAAATGCGATCAGGGCAGGAAAGAGCATCAGAAATACGGCGATATGGTCCATCAGGCAGAGTTAACGGCCCGTCCGACGCAGGGCAGACGACAGATGCCCAGAGACGGCGCGCTTCGCACTCGCGGTCAGCCGGGAAAGGGCAGTGCCTGACGACGCGGCCCGGCGGACATAGCGGGTCGCCCGCCGCCCCGGTTGTTCAGGAAGCGGATCGCCCCCGTCCCCTGCATGGAGCGCATCTTGCCCGCATTCCGGCTGAACTGATTGTCGGAAATCGCGACATCCGACGAATAAAGGGCCGTCGCCGCACGGGGATGATTGCGGCCAAGTTCTATCACCGCGCCATAGCCCTGCGACACATCCAGATAATTGCCGCTGATTTCGGCGCGCTGGGCCGCCATGATGTTGACCGCGCGCTTGCCCACGCGCTCGACGACATTGCCGGTCACGCGGACGTTGCGCGCCTCGAACCCTTCATAGCCGGGGCGCGACGCCATGCGCGGGCTGGTCCAGCCACCCACCAATACGCCATCGGACATGATGTCACTGATCATATTCCCGTCGATCAGGATCTGATCGCTGCCGCCCTTTACCGATATCGCCCCGGTCCGCGATTCCACCTTCGACACGCTGTTGTGGGAAATCCGGCCATTGGTGATGCCCAACAGGTCGATGCCTTCGTCATAGCAATTGGTGATGACGTTGTCGGCGACGATGACATTGCTGCCGCCATTGATCTTCACGCCATCTTCCATCGGGTTGTCGATGACATTGCCATAGACCGCGATATTGTTGACGGTGTCGTGGTAATCATAGCCATTCTGGCTGAACTGGATGCCATTATGGCCCCCGGTCACATGAAAGCCCTGCACCAGGACATTTTCGGTCCCCCCGCCCCCGATCGCCGCCCATTTGCCTTCGCGCGGTGCCACGATGCGGGCCGCCTGCGGGCCATCAGCCGACACCAGCCAGATCGGCGCATCGGGCGTGCCGTTCACCTTCTTGGGGAAAAGGACATTTTCATGATAGGTGCCCGCCTTCACCATGATGGCGGTGCCGGGCCGGGCGATCATAACCGCATCGCCGATCCGGGCAAAGGGATGGTCGCGGCTGCCGTCACCCGCCTCTGCCGGCGCGTCAGCCGATACCCAGACAACGCGCAGCGGCTTTGCCTTTCCGAACACTGCGGCATCCAGCCCGGCAGGCGGCAATGCCGGCTGGACGTCCGTATCCATGCGCAAATCCGCGATATCCTGCTGCGTGGCAAGCGCGCGCTCGCCCACGACGTTGGGATCGTTGGCCGATGCGACGTAAAGGCCGGTGACAGCGGTCAGGACGATCCCTGCAATCGCAAAATGGTTCATCGCTTCCCTCTTCGATTGCCAAACAGCGCGCAGTGCCTGCCAGGGCCAGCCGCATTTTGCACAGAAAGGGCGATGATGCACGCGCCCTGCATTTTGATGGTTAACCGGAGATTTACAGGCATCGACTCTGGTGTATAGAGGCCGGTGACCATGATACGTCAGGCCGCTTGGGGGTTTCAATTGAAACATTACTTCTGGATCGTGGCGACAGCCGCGGTCACGTCCATCCCCGTAACGGGTCATGCGCAACAAATTCCCGACGATGTCGGTGTCGCGGCGCGTGTCCCTGACGAATTCAAGCCTATTGGCGGCCGAATCGGCAGCGTATTTATTTATCCGGCCCTGACCTACGACCTGACCGGGACCGACAATGTCGTGGCATCGGACGCAGACCGCAGGGGCGACGCCTATGTGACCGTGGCGCCCCGTGTCACGATTGCCCGCAACAGCCAGCAATCGAACCATGTGGTCCAGCTGTTCAACGCCAATCGGTTTCATTTCGATTCAAAGGATGAGAATTTTTCGGAATTCGGCGTCCTGACACGCAACCGTTGGGGCGCGGTCGACAGTAACAACATCCTGTTCGAAGCATCCGCCCAGCGTGAAGTGGATCAGCGCACGGGGCGCAACAATGTCACCCTGTCGCGATCGCCCGTCCATCATGGACGCTTCGACGGCGAACTGGCCTATGCATTTTCCGCAGGTCGGTTCAGCTATCGCTTTGGCGTCCACGGAAGGCGCGTCGATTTCGCCGATGCCAGGAGCCGTACCGGCACCGTCATCGACCAAGATTTTCGCGACTATACGCAACTGGGCGGCAATGCCCAGCTCGGCTATCGCCTGCGCGAGGGGATCAACCTCGTCGGGCAGGTCGATTATGACCGCTTCTATTATGACGTTGGACCGGGCGACACCGGCTTTCCATCGGGCTTGGCGCCGGACCGCAATTCCTATCGCGTCAAGGGTGAAGTCGGCCTTGGCTTTGACATAAGCCAGCGTTTATATGGCGTTGCGACGATCGGCTATCTCACGCGCAATTATCGCAAGCAAGTTCCGCAGCTCCGTGATGTCAGCAGCCTTTCCTATAATATCAACCTGCTGTGGAATCCGACCGAATATCTGACAGTCCGGGTCAATGGCCTGCGCGACATACAGGAAACCGCTTCTCCGCTCGTCGCGGGCGACCAGTTCACGCGCGGCACGGTGGCTGTCGACTATATGCCCACGCCCGCCTTGCTGTTTACGGCCAGCGCCAACGCGGTCCGTTATAATCCCGTTGGCGTGACCACCGGCAATGCGACGGAATATGGCGGCAACCTGCTTGCGCGCTATCGCCTGAACCGCCAATGGTCCGTCACGTCGCGGCTTTCCTATAATGGCCGCGACACCAACTCGCCGGTCGACAGCTTCGATGGCGTCTGGTTCAGCATGGGCGTCGTCATCACGCTATAAACGACGACGCCACCACATGGTGGCCTGCGTGTATCCAGCCCGCTTAAAGCAGCATGGGCCTTCTCGCCCCGCTGTGCTTGTTCGGCTGCCGGTCGCGCGCTCCGGCAGTTCATCCCACCCGTTCCCAAAATGCTCTAGCTATGCCGGAAGGCGCGATAAAGCTGGTCTCTCAACGGCTTGACCAAATAGCTCAGCATCGATCGTTCGCCCGTCTTGATGAAGGTTTCCACGGGCATCCCCGGTTTCAGCTTCAAACCGTCCAGCTTTTTCAGCTCGTCCCTCGTCACCTGAACACGCGCGACATAATAGGGCATCCCGTTGCGCTCATCGGTGCGGCGGTCACCCGAAACATAGGCGACGGTTCCCGCAATTTCGGGCGTCGTGCGCATGTTGAACGCGGAAAAGCGCAACATGGCCAGCTGTCCTGGGCTGACCTGGTCGATATCGGCAATGCTGATGCGCGCGGTCACCTCCATATCATCGCCGTCCGGGATCAGCTCGATCAGCGTTTCGCCCGCAGGCACGATCCCGCCGATGGTGGTGAATTTGATCTTGTCCACCACCCCGTCGGACGGCGCTCGGATGGCATTGCGTTCATCGTCCGTCATCGCGGTGATATTGTTGCGGCGCAGTTCGATCAGTTGCGCCTGGACAGTAGCCAGATCGGTTCCTGCCTGACCGCTCAGGTCCGACGTGATCGATATGCCCTGCTGGCTGATTTCCGACAGGCGCGCCCGCGCCTGCGCCGCCTGGACCCGCGCATCGGCCACGGCGCTGTGTGCCGCGATGGCAGCCCGTTCCAGCGACCTCAGCTTGTCGAGCGTCGTATAGCGTTTTTCCCACAGCATCCGGGTGGCCGCCAACTGGTCGTCCATCAGCTCCGCCTGCTTTTCCAGCGAAATGACCTGATCCTCAAAACCGGCGATCTGCGTCTGTGTCTGGCGAACCCGCTCCTGGACCTGCTGTTCCTGGCCCCCGCGCGAAGCCCGGCGGAACGCAAAGGCGCGCTGTTCGACGCGCATGATTTCCGCGACCGCAGGGTCCTTGGCCCGCGAACGCAGCGATACCGGGAACATGATGGCCGACAGTCCGTCCCGCTCCGCAATCAACCGCGCTTCACGCGCTTCGAGCTGATCGATATTCGCGCCGGTCATCGCCGCTGATGCTGAACTCACCCGATTGTCGAGCGCCATCAGCAACTGCCCCTTCTTGACATGCTGGCCCTCGCGCACGGGCAGATCCTTGATCACGCCGCCGGTGGGATGGCCAATCTGCCGGATGCGGCTTTCGACCGTCACTTCCCCCGATCCGATAACGGCGCTGGCCATCGGCAGAAAAGCCGCCAGGCCGCCCAGCACGATGACGAGTATGCCCACCAGCAGCATCGCATGGCGCAGGCTGCGCATCAACGTGACGGCTGGCGTCCTTTCCACGGGACGATCGGGGCGCTGGTCGGTGATCAGATAATACATGCCGAAATCCCTGTCGATCTGCTACGCGGCACCAGCCGACGAAATCACTGCGGGCTTGTCGTCCACGCGGGGCGGGGCGGGCGCGGGCAGCTTCATCTTTTCCATCACCTTATCACGCGCGCCGAACAACTGCATCTGCCCGTTCGACATGACCAGAAGATGCGTGACATGGGCCAATATATTGGATCGATGCGCAACGATAATCGCAATCGCATTGCGCGCGCGCGCCGCCTGGATCGCTGCGCCCAGCGCATCTTCGCCATTGGCGTCGAGATTGGAATTGGGTTCATCGAGCGCGATCAGGAAGGGATCACCGTAAAGCGCCCGCGCCAACGCCACGCGCTGACGCTGACCAGCCGACAAATTGCCGCCATTGGTGCCAAGGGGATGATTATAGCCCTTGGGTAGCTTGATGATCAGGTCGTGAACATCGGCCGACTTGGCGGCGGCGATGATATCCTCTGAACGGGCTTCCGGGTCGAACCGCCCGATATTCTGCGCGATGGTGCCGTCGAACAGATCGGTCATCTGCGGCATGAAGCCGATATGCGCGCCCAATATGTCCGGGTCCCACTGGTCGATCGAAGCGCCATCCAGCCGGACCGCGCCGCGCAAAGGCTCCCAGATGCCCACGAGGCCGCGCAAAAGGCTGGACTTTCCCGAACCCGACGCGCCAATAATCCCCAGCACGTCGCCCGCCGCCAGGGAGAAAGTGACATCATTGACGGTCACCTTCTTCGCACCGGGCGGCCCAAGCGTCAGACCTTCCACCGATAGCCGGTTGGATGGCGGCGGCAACTCCATGGTCGGCATCGGGGCCGGCACTTGCTTGAGCATCGAGTCCAGCCGCTTCCAGGCCTGGACGCAGCCCGTCATCCCCTTCCAGTTGCTGATGACCGCCTCGACCGGTGCGAGCGCACGCGCGCTCAAAATCGAACCGGCGATGATCACGCCGCCCGATGCCAGATTGTCGATCACCAGCGCGGCACCGGCGGCCAGCATCAGAGATTGGAGCAGCATACGAAAGGTCTTGCTCAACCCCTGCATCCGCCCGCCCACGTCCGCCAGCCGATCTGTGGACCGGACAAAGGCGGCGGACGCATCTTCCCACGACTGCCTGGCCCGTTTGTGCATACCAAGGGCATAGATGACTTCGGCGTTGCGCCGGCACATTTCGATCAGCATCCCGCGGCTGGAGCCGATCTGCGTGGCCTTCATCGTCGCCGATTTGGTCATGCGGTCGGCGGCCAGCATGATGGCGACCAGGACAAGGACGCCGATCGTCGCCAGGACGCCCAGCGTCCAATGGAACATGAACAAGACGGCCAGGTAGAGAAGAACCCAGGGCAGATCGAGAATGGCGAGCGGACCGGACCCTGAAACATAGGATCGGATCGCGTCCAGATCGCGCGCGGCCTGAGTCCCTTCGGGCATTTCGCGCCGCCGCAATTCCATTTTGGTGATCACGTCGAACACCCGCGGCGTCACTTCCCGGTCGACCAGCGCGCCGATCTGGATCATCGCCCTGGACCGCAACAGGTCCAATATTCCCTGAAAGCAATAAACAATAGTGATGATGATCAACAGGCCGACAAGCGTCGGGATGCTGCGACTCGGCAACACCTCATCATAGACCAGCAGCATGAAAAACGAACCGCCCAGCATCAGGATATTCAGCACGGCGCTGATTATGCTGATCTGTCCTATGGCGAAGCGGAAACGACGCAGCGCCGAACCGATTTCCGATTCTGAATCAAATACCTTCAGCATCAATTTGTCCTGCATCAAGCCGAAAGCCGCCCTGTCCGACTTGGCGTCTTAGGAACAGAGTTCTACATATTCTTGCCGGAACGAGAAAGCGTGTTCGTGGGAATCTGCCAGAATTCCCGCGTTACCCATCTGGCTCCGAACATGGTTAGATGATTGGCATCAAAATATAATGAACGCCCTTCACGGGCGAGCGAACACCATTGACGGCTGCATAGCGTGTCCGAGGGGCGAAGCACAGCGATATCCGACGGCACATTGCGGGCAAACCAGGTCAATGTGGCGCGGTCCGCCGCTTCCCATGCCGCGCGGGATATGCGCGGGGTGCCGCCGCTGGCAAGATGGGTGGGGACGTCGAAGCCGGGCAGAGGGACCGGACCGACGATACGCACCGTCTTTCCAGCCCGCCTGAGCGTCGCGATCGTGCGATCCAGCCCTTCGAAGAAGCCGGGCGCATCCTGATAGGTGTGATAGCGCATCGCCAGCACCACCGTCTTGATCGGTTGCGCAGCGATCCAGTCCGCGACCTGCCGGTTGTGCGCCTTGCACCCTGCACGATAGGGGTCGTCAAAGCCAAGCGCCGGGGGGCAATGGGAATAGGTAATCTGGGTAATCGCATGGTCGCCGACGGCCAGCGCCTTGGCCAGTTCCACACCATGGCTGTCGCCCCAAAGGATAGCCTGGCTTGACCCGGCGCCCAGCACGCAGGAACGATCGATCGGCAGGTCATGGCCTTCGTCCCGGTGGCACCGTCCCCGCTGCGGGCTGACATCATAACGGCCATTATCATAGGCGATCGTCGTTGCGGCAAAGCGTTCTGGCCAGCCATGCTTAACCCACAGCGCCGCGCTGCCCCCCACCAGGATCAGCGCGCCCAGCGCCGCCAGCATGAACAATCGGGCGCGGCCGATCCGTTCCTTTTTCCGAAAGGGCTGTTCGACCCAGAAATAGGATAAAGTCGCCGCTGCTACCGACAGGCCGACGATGATCGCAGACCCTGCCGCCCCCAGCGTGAACAGGCCCAGGAACCGGCCGTAAACGACGATCGGCCAGTGCCACAAATATAGGGAATAGGAGATGAGGCCGATCGCGACGGGCAATCGCATCGACAGCAGCTTGCCGACAAAGGTGCCAGGCGCGCTGTGCAACAGGGCGACGCTGCCCAAAACCGGCAGCAGCGCGGCATAGCCGGGAAAAGGCGTTTGGTCAGTGAAGCTGAAGATCGCAACAAGAATCGCGACGGCACCGGCCAGGCTCACGCCTTCGCGTGCCAGAGGCGACCGGATCTGTGGCACGGCACCCAGCGCAAGCAACGAACCGGCCAATAACTCCCAGGCGCGACTATGGATCAGATAAAAGCTTGCATCGGGATAGGGCGCAGTCAGGGCGATGCAGGCCGCCAGTGACGCGATCGCCATGACGGCGATGACCAGCAGGCGATAACGCGGCGCATAGCGTGCGAGCAGAAACAGGATCACGGGAAAGAAGATATAAAACTGCTCCTCGACACCCAGAGACCAGGTGTGCAGCAGTGGCTTTTGTTCGGAATCCCCGGAAAAATATCCTGATTTGCGCCAAAAGATGATGTTGGAAACGAACAGCAGGGTGCCGATCACCGTGCCAGGCAGTTCGCGCAGGAAACTGGGTAGCAATATGGCTATGCCGCCCAGCAATACGGCGAGCAGCAGGACGAACAGGGCAGGAAAGATGCGCCGGATGCGCCGTTCGTAAAAGGTAACGAGCGAAAACCGCCCGGCGTCAATATCCTTGGCCAGAATAGATGTGATCAAATATCCCGAAATGACGAAAAAGATATCGACGCCGACATAGCCACCGTCAAACCCGGCCACATGCGCATGGAAAAGTACAACCGGCAGCACCGCGAGTGAACGAAGCCCATCGATATCCCTGCGGTAGATCATCTATCTGCTCGCCCCCCAAAGGCATCAAGTGCCACCCACCGGTCGATAGGCGGACGCGCGCCACACATCCATCCTGCCAGTCAGGCGCTTTCGTCTTAATCTGGTACAGGGTTTGCCAGTCATAGGACTGTTACCCCCTTTGCCTTGGATCTTGCCTTTGCAGGGATGCAACGGCTTTGCAATCCATGCCCGCAAAGGAAGGCCCGGTGCGCCGAATCGAACCGTGTCATGGCAGGGTCGCCCGACGCCGGACCACGCGCCGCCGTCTTGACGACAAGGCCCGCTCCATGCCGGACTGGCTTAACCACCCGAGCCAGCATCCCATGGCCACCAAAGAAAATTGCCGCTGACTCTGGTGGATCATATCCCCCAGCGTCAGCGGCAATTCAATGTTCACATGATCAGGCTAGGCAAATCGGTTAGTGCAGAATATTTCGTCCGCCCCGGCCGAGTTGCACACCCAAATCAGGGAAGAATGTCAGCCAGAGCGTAGGTCTTGTACGCGCCGTTTTCCCAGAACTTCAGAGCTTCGATGTTCTTGAGGATATCACGACCGTCGCTACCGACATTGTCGATGATCACGACTTCGCCGCGATCGTTCAGATAGATGGTGTAGTCGCTCAGCGCGCCACGATATTGGGCGGTGTCATAGTCCGCGCCGCCATTGAGGTCGTCATTGCCGTCGCCACCGAACAGCAGGTCGTTACCCTGGTTGCCCGTGATGCCGTCGTCGCCAGCGCCACCCGAGATGGAGTCATCGCCCAGCCCGCCACGAATCCGATCGTTGCCGTCGCCACCCGCAATCTGGTCTGCGGCGTCAGTGCCGGTCAGATCGTCCGGGGTGCTTCCGTTACCTGGCGTACCTTTAATGATTGCCATAAGACATCTCCTGTTAGTTTAATGTTGCTCAACTGCCGCGCCCGCGAATTTATTTCACTGCTTCAAGCGGTTATAGCCAGAGACGTTTGCTGCCTCATTGTCCGCGGGGCGTTAGTAACTTGGTAACTATAGCGCGTCAATGCTTCGCCATTACGCTATTGCGAGATTGCCTCTATTTGAGACAGTAAGCAGAAGAGCCAATAGTTTTCCCGGCAAAGGCCAGCCCCTCCCCGACATCCGGCCTATCGACTCGGCAGCAATAGCGCGGGACTGGACGATGATGTTGGAAACGGCCTTATAGGCGGGATATCAGGCTATGCCGAAGCCAAGCCTGGCCCCGCTTTAACCATAATACACGATGGCTTGACTGTAACAATTCTGTCGTTTTGGACTTGTCAAGTCATTTCATGACTTTTCGCATCTGCAAAATTTACATGAAAAAAAATTTAACGCCGTTTTGCACTGCATCTTTTACGCACTATGCCGACTGTACTGATCGCGACGAATCCTTGCCGAATCCGGTAATAGCCAGCAAGTTGAGGCGAGCCGCGATCGCGTAGCCGATCAGCGAAAAGACCAGGCCGGACGCTGACACAATCAGGATTCGCAGGTCCAGATTCAAGTCCGGCGCGATTCGATGGAGCACGACGCGCGATGCCGACATGGGCAGGATATGCAGGACATAGATCGGCATCGACCGTTGGCCGATCCACCCCAGCACCCGGCCCACGCCATGGCCCGCAATAGCCCTGGCCAGCGCCAGCAGCAGGATGATCCCGGCAAATCCGCCGGGAACCAGCCAGCCGGAGTAGAGATCGATCCCCTTTTCAAAGCCGAGCCAGATCGTGACACCAAGCACGAACAGTGCCATCGGCCACCCCTTGCCTGTCATCTGCGACCGGTTGGTGGACAAGATGACGCCGGCAATGAAGAATATCCCGAAATGACAGTAACGCGCGAAGGTTTCCCGCATCGGAAAGACATCTACCAGACCGGCTGCCACGACAGCAGCCAGTAGCCAGAAGGAGATGTTCCGGGTTACCGCCATACACAGGAAGAATAGAAACAACGCGCCCAGAAACCAGAAATGCATCGCGGGGAAGAACAGGATGCGCCACAGCCCATCGATGGGAACGGGCTTGTTCACATAGGCAGCCATGACGTTGTTGATCACGATATAGATGAGCGACCACAGCACGGCCGGCCACCAGGTCGTCGCCAGCTTGTCCCGCAGATAGGCGGTCCGGCCTTTTTTCAACGCGCGCGGCACCCAATAGCCTGACGCTACGAAGAAAAAGGCCATGTGGAATATATAGACGCTATAGTCGAGCAGCGGCCAGAGCGATCCCGCGCCCGCTGTCCCGGCGTTCAGAAAGCCACGATAGGCATGGAAGATCACGACGAGCAGGATCGCTATGCCCCGCCCCACGTCCAGATGAGCGAGTCGCGACCGCTCCGGCGCGCTCCGGGTGGGGCTTGCCTCCCCTTGCTCCGGGGATGCCTCAATCGCTGGGCCGCTCATTTGCCCGACTCCATATTGCCGCTCTTTTTCCGACCGCCCCCTATAAGGTCCGCCAGATGGCCGCGCATCCACAACAGGAAAATCAGCGCGGTGGCAATGATAAGGTACAGCATCTTCGTGCCCTCCCATGCCCAGTCGAACGCCATGTCGGTTCGAAACGACATGGCCAGCGCAGGCAGGAACACGATCACGAGGCCGCACAGGGAAGATGACAGCGTGAGTTCATTATCCTCATAGCGGCGCACGACCGCCCGCCCGGCCATAAGCCCGACGATGGAAACCAGCGCGACGGCCCAGGCGACGCCCTGTACGCCCCATTGACCGCCCGCAAAATAGGCGGCGGCTAGGGAAGATGCGGACGTTGTGATCGTCACGACCGAAACGGCGACGGTCCGCTTGAGGAATAATAGCTGGCGTTGTTGGAACTGCGACTGGATCTGGACATAGGACGCCAGCAATAGCGGTCCCAAAATCGGCAATGTCGCCGAATAGCCCGGCGGCAGGACAAGGTGGATGATGTCGGGCAGGAACAGGATAGCGCCGATATAGACGGGCGTAACCACGCCCAACAACATCTGCCGGATCATGCGCAGCCGCGTTTTGACATCGGCGCCTTGGCTGGTCCTGAGCCGCATATATTGCGGATTGAGCCACATTTCGATCGAATCGGTGAGCATGGTCAGCATGGCGACCATCGAACTCCCCAAAAAGAACATGCCGACATCGGCAACCGACATGACGCTCGCAACGATCAACCGTTGGGCAGGGATGCGCCCCCATTCCGCCAGTTCGCGCGGCAGAAGCGGCAAGCCATAGCTATACAGCGCCGTGATCTCCGATCGCCCCGATCGGCCCGACGCAGGCAGCTGGTTGCGGAACAGATAGGAACGGATTGCCGCGCCAAAAACAGCCGACCCGACCGTCGCCAGCAAAGCCCCCTGCAAACCCCAGCGAAACTGGAACACGAACAGGAACGACAACAGGATCAGCGCCGCCATCTGCACCAGGCGATAGGTCGCGAACATGCCCGGCTTGTCGAGCGTGCGGGCCACGATGTCGAAAATCTTGCTGCTGCGCATGACATAGGCATAGACCAGCATCAGCGGCAGATAGGGCCAAGTGGGCAGATGATTGCCGACCAGATGGTCCCACAGCGACAGGCAGATCAGGCCCGCCACGATAACGAGCGTGAAGCCGATCAGCCGCGTCAGCCGGATGACCCGCGACAAAAAGGCCTTTCCGGCATCCCCGTCCTGCTTGAAATCAAAATATTGGCGCAGGATCGCCTGGGTCACGCCCAGATTGGTCACAACGTCAATCAACGCCGCGATCGTAATCAAAATGGCATAGGAACCAAGTTCGCCGGGCGTCAGCCGATAGGCGTAGAGCAGGGTCAGGACGCCGCTCGCGCCGCGCGTTACCACGTTGACGAAGCCATATGTCAATATGGACGCCAACCAATATGGCATCTGCCGTCGCCGCGCTGTCGTCATCGGATGTGCCCCTGCTACCCCTACACCGACCGTGAAAAAAGCCGGTTCATCCGATCGATTGACGACCCGCTATGCGGGCTGGCCGTGATCCTGTCGCCTCATGCGGCCTCATTCACATTGGCTTTGCCCCACCAGGCAAGCTCGACACCCAGCCGTTCGCTCAATATCTGCGGCGCCTTGGGATCTTCAATGTCATATTCGAAGAAATTGGGGTCCGACCCCAACAGCCGGCGACAGGCGTCATAATGGCCCTCGATCCAGGTCAGCAATTCGCTGTCCTTGGCACCAAAGCCCTTGGGCAGGCCGGGAATGTCGGATGCGACGAAGCGCTTGCGCATGTCCAGCCAGCGATTCATGCTCGATACGACCTTGACCGGGTCGCGATAGTTCAGCGCCAGCAGGCAATCGGGATGATAGCGGCGGATCGCCGCGATGATCTGAAAATCCAGGTTGGGCCAGTAATTCAGCTTGTGCCGCGGCAGGCATACGTCGGCCTGGGTGATGCAGTCAATGTTCGCAAAGTCACGCAAGGGATCTTCGCCCGCCATATAAGCGTCATAGATCATCTTGCCCAAGAACTTCTCGCCCTGCCGCCAATGGAGCGTGGACATACCACTGGCTTCCAGCGCCTTGTTCAGCGTAGTCGTGCCCGACTTGGGAAAGCCAATGACGAACAGTTTCATAAAGCCGCTCCTGATTTCCTAGTGCTGCAATGTCGTACAGGCCTATGCAGCATCCCCCACCCATCTGCTATACGCACGCAGCGGTGCCATGCAATCGCCATTCATCCCTTCGCGGCGAATTTGATCTGCCCGAAGGCCGCATCAGATGAGGCGACATGGAGTCACCGCGCCCGCAGCAACGCATTATAGGAACGCATCATTGCGGCGAAGGTAAACAGCGCAGCACGCTCCGCAATGATGGCATCCAGGTCATCGCCACTCCCGTCATTCGCCATCGCCCGCGCCCAGGCGGTCGGATCGTCGAGCGGGAGGACCTGCCCGGCAGCGCGGCCATCATCCCCGACGACGGTTTCCACCTGTTCTGCGATGTCGCTGACCAGGCAAGGCAGACCGGCATGTAGCGCTTCCAGCAACGCATTGCTTTGCCCTTCAAACCGGGATGGCTGGGCAAAAATATCGATAGCCGCCAGAAGATGCGGCACTTTTTCGCGCGGAACGTCGCCGAGCAAGTGCAAGCGATCCAGAACCCCCGCGCTGTCCGCCAATGCTACCACCCGCTCCCGCAGGCTGCCGCTGCCCGCCAGGACCAGATGGACATGGGCGGGGCATTGGGCGAGCGCCTCAACCAGCAATTCGGGATTTTTCTGCTCCTCCAGCCGACCAAGCGCGCCGACCAGTCGACCATGCGCGGGCAAGCCGAACAGCGCGCGGGCCGCGCCTTTGTCCATCGTGCTGCGCGGCCAGTCCTTCAGCCCGTTATGGATGACGACGGCACGCTTGCGCAGCCATCGGGGGTAGGCCGCGCATCCCGCCAGCATCGCACGGGACACGCCCACGACATCGGTATAGCTGCCCATCCATGCCGACAGGCGGTCAGCCGCGCGCATGACCGGCGAATAGGTGGCGCGCGGTACGCGGAAGGACATGATGCGGCGCCGGATTCCGGCCAGCCGCGCGACATTTGCGCCGATCACCGATGCCAGCGGCAGGAACATGATGATGACGTCCGGCCGGTTGGCGCGCAGACATCGCCACAGCCGCACGATGATCCGCAGCATATCGGCGGGGGTGCGCGGAACGTGGCTCAGCAGCAATTTGGCCGGGTAGTCCGCGCCGTTCATGGCCTCGCGGTGATACAGGAATACGGCCTGCACATCATGGCCGCTCGCCTCCAGCCCGGCAGCCAGGCGCAGCGCCGCGATCGGCGCGCCCGACGCATGGGTCATGGTCGTCAGAACCATGACCTTCTTTCCCGCCGCAGGCTGATTATCCTGCGCGGAATGTAACGAGGCGCTGGTCATCGGAACCAGAATTGCGGGGCGACCTGCGCGACGATCAGGCGCGATGCCTGCGTGGTCAGATGGCCTTCGTCAAATTGAAGGGGAATATGCTTGCCCGCCCATACACGGCATGTGCCGCCCGGACAGATGGCCTGCTCCATCGAAATATAGCGCGCGCCGGCACCCTCGACCGCCGCCCGCATCGCCTTGTCCAGCCCCGGTCCCGGCTCGCCCCGGAAACGGCCCGATGATGCGCCACTGTCATCAGGCCAAGCCTGCGCCAGGATTTTGGGCAGGGGCAGTCGATATTCGACGCTGGGGCCGACCACTGTGACGGGTACGCCCGACCCGATCCGCGCGATGGTTTCGCCGATGCGCCGCGCATCACCCTTTTTCCAGCGAGCCGAAATGATGACGCCATCAAGCTGCCCGCCATGGGCGGCAACGAAGTCGAACGCCTTACTGATGACTGTCGTGCATCGCTCCGGTCCGGCAAATCGGCCCAGCGGCATACAGCCTGACGCATTGGCCTGAAGGAAATGGACGTCGGGAAATGCCTCGGTCAGTCCGCTATAGAGATGCGCCGCATGGCTGTCCCCGATCAGCAGGACATTGCGCGCGCCGACGCGCAGCGACAGGCATTGGGCCGCATCAAAATCCTGCGCACCAGCGCCGCTGGCGATGAAACAGCTGCCGTTACGCATGTCGGCGCGCGGCGGCGTCTGGAAGGCCAATATCTGTTCGGGAACGGCATAATCCGGCCACATCGCCTGGCGCGCCGGGGCGATCAGCAATGCCAGCGCCGTCACGGCCACAAAGCTGGCGGCCGCCCAGCCATAGACATGCCCCATGCGGGAATCGGCTCCATGGGGCTTGCGGAAGGGCCGTTCGACATACCGCCATGACAGGATGGCAAGCGCGGTGATGATGGCCAGCAGGATCAGCTTGTCGACCCTGTCGAGTTCGCCGGTCCGTGACGCATAGAATACGATGATCGGCCAATGCCAGATATAGAGCGAATAGGATATCAGGCCGACAAAGCGCGCCGGTGCCAGGGACAGCAGGCGGGACGAGAGCGTCGGGAAACTGCCCCCGGCATGGATCAGCGCCGCCGCACCAAGGCAGGCAGGCGCCGCCAAGAGGCCGGGAAAGGGCATTTTTTCCGAAATGAACAGGATCGATCCGATGATGAGCAACAGCCCGCCGCCCGCGACGATTTCAGCCAGCCGCCGGCTGCGGATGACAGGCACAACGCCAATCGAGATCAACGATCCCAGCATCAGCTCCCACGCCCTGAAAGGCAGCAGGTAAAAGGCGGCTTCGGGCTGAAGCTTGACCATCACGACCGACGCCCCGAAGCTGATGATCGTAAGGGCCACGAACACATAGCGCTGGACGGTAAAGCCAAAGCGCAGGATCAGCACCAGCAGGAGCGGCAGGACGATGTAGAATTGCTCTTCCACCGACAGCGACCAGGTGTGCAGCAGTGGCGATGTCTTGGCCCCGGCATCGAAATAACCGGATTTTGCGTAGAATAATATGTTCGACACGAAGAAGATCGAACTGACCACCGTTCGCCCGATCTCCCGTCCTTCGCTCGGAAAATAGAGCAGCAGGGCGCCAATGCACACGAACAGATAGACCGGGATCAGCGCAGGGACGATGCGCCGGATGCGGCGTTCGTAGAAGCGCGCAATGCTGTATCGGCCGTTGGACAGGTCGTCATATATGATCTTCGTGATCAGATAACCGGAGATCACGAAAAACACGTCGACGCCCACGAAGCCGCCGGGGAACAGGCGGATCGCACCCAAATGAAAGAATAGCACGGGCAGAATTGCGAGCGAACGCAGTCCGTCAATGTCCTGGCGATACTTGATCATAGCCCCCACCGTCCCGCTGGTTCCGCGTGCGTGCCTTGATCCGGCCCGGCTCCGCGCGCCGTCGTCACCCTTTGCCATAAGATGTCGCGGCGCACCATGGCAACTGCGCGGATATGCGTGCCGAGCACGAACAAGCGGGACAAAGTATTGCCCGCCCCTGCCAAAGGGCCGTAGCGAACGCATTTTTCATACAAAAATCCACGAAAATCCAAACAGATAATATCAGTCGGCCGATGTCGCGGAAGCGAAAGAGCGGCCGACCCGTATCAATACAGGACAGTATAATGACGTTTTTGCGACGAACAGATTTTGCTGCACTTGCGTTGGTCTTAACCTTTGATTAGCCTTTTTTGGCAAGAGAAATGTCGCCGCTTTCCAGAGGTCTGGAAAGGACATCCTGTGCAAGAAAATAAAGCGATTAGAGGCATTTGCGCCTCATTCGGTTTAAAATCCAGATGGGATAGACAGGCATGACGACAGACGGGCAATTTGAATTCGATATTGTCCCGCCCGACTATGTCGCTGAACAGGATGGCGAAACCAGCACCGAGACAGGCACGGGGGAGCCGGAAGGCGATTCGCCACCGCCGCCCGATAACAGCCCGCCTCTCGTCAACGGCACGATAGATGATCAGCTGACGGGTCAGAATACGCTCTATTCGCTCGTCATACCTGCCACTTTCTTCATCGATCCAGATGGCGACCCGCTGACCTACAGCGCCACTCTGTCGGACGGGTCCGCCTTGCCCGACTGGCTGACCTTTTCGTCGGATACGATGACGTTCAGCGGTCGTGGTCCGACGGATGGCCATCATGACTACAGGATATTTCTGAACGCCAGCGATCAGTCGAGCAGCGCGACGCTCGCTTTCAACCTGACTGTGTCCGAACGCCCCTGCGTCGTGGGAACCCTGCCCAACCTGGTGGTTGAGGAGGACAGTTTCTTTTCGGTGACGATCCCGGCGGCGGACCTGTTTTATGACCCTGACAGCATATTGACCTTCAGCGGGGGCGTGGGGACTGACGTCAACAGTTGGTTGAGCTTCGATCCCGCGACGCTGACCTTTTCGGGCCAGATGCCACAGGACTTTTCCAACTGGTTCAACCTGACCATCTTTGCCTCCGACGGACCCAACCGGGCGCAGATCATTTTCCGCGTCGATGTTAACGACACGCCCGACGCGCCGCTGGACCTGAGCCTGCACACCACATGGGTGAATGAATTTTCGGAGATCGGCACGCCGGTGGGCGAACTGTTCGTGGACGATCCTGACAAGGGCGACACCCATGTCTACTCCCTGGTCGACGATGCAGGCGGCGCCTTCGCCATCGTTGGCGACCAGCTGGTCGTGAACAGCGCGCTGGACGTTCGTGCTGGCACGCAACGCACCGTCGTGGTCAAGGTCGAGGATTCGACCGGCTTCACCTTTCAAAAATCCATCGACATCACTATCAAGGCCGCGCAGGACACGATCATCTTCAGCGAAGCGCCGCCCGCCACCACCATATTGTGGGTGGCGACGACCGGGGACGACGCAGCCGGGACCGGCAGCGCCGAATCGCCCTTCGCCACCATCCAGCACGCAATCGACAATGCTGGACCGGGCACCGACATCATGGTGCGCGCCGGAACCTATAATGAAGCGCTGAACCTGACCGTCGATGGCAGCACCGACGCCCCCATCCGGTTGATTTCCGCCGATGGCCAGGGCGCGGCGGTCATCGCGCCGCCCGCTGTCGCCGAAACCAGCGCCATTTCCGGCCGGGGTGTCGGCAATTGGGTCATTGATGGCTTTGCGGTGCAGGGATCGGACACGATCGGCACCTATGGCGTCAATCTTGTCAGCCGCAATTTCGGTGCCAACGCTGCCTATCAGGATGGTTATGCGGGCGACAAAGTCGAAAACATCCTGCTCATCAACAATGTTTTCACCGATTGGGGCATCGACGCGATCCACATCGCCCAAAGCTTTGGCGTCCAGATCATCAATAACAGCATCATCGGCGCACATGAACAGGGCATCGATTTTGTCGGCACGTCAAAGCTGCTGATCCAGGGCAATGTCATCGACGAAATCACGGCCAAGGATGAATGGGACGAGTTGGACGGGCGCGATTATACCGGCGATTCGGCCATCACGGTGAAGGGCGGCTCGACGTTCATCGAAATCCGCAACAATGTGATCGGTTCGACCGAAGGTCCGGCGATCAAGGTGGGCGGCCCCACCGGCATCGCCTATCTGCCGATCGAAGTTGGCGCGGACGGGGACGGCGCGCATTTCGTTGATTATGAAGTGAAACATGCCGTGGTGAGCGGCAATACCGCCATCGATTATCCGACCTCGCTGCTGTTGCAGGGCGCGCAGGATGTTCTGGTCACCGACAATCTGTTCAACACGGTCAATATTTCCAATGTCGCGCGGGCGGCCGGGACCAGCCTCTATGGCGTTGCGGAACAATATATCCCCAGGGGGCTGACCGGCTTTTCCGACGATATCAGCTTCGCCGACAATATCTTCAAGGGCAAGGCGCTCTTCACCAATGCGCCCGCAGCCACCACCTATGACCTGGGTGGCAACGCCGCCTTCGATCCGCTCGCCACCTATGATCCCGAACAATATGGCTTTGTCGGCGGCGTCGATGGCGGCATCGCCGTGGCGCGC
Organism: Sphingobium sp.; assembly: GCA_023266575.1. Taxonomy (GTDB): domain Bacteria; phylum Pseudomonadota; class Alphaproteobacteria; order Sphingomonadales; family Sphingomonadaceae; genus Sphingobium. Next base: position 4,557 of record JAHFPV010000021.1, on the reverse strand, counting down.
GACCAGATTATCGGCAAGTCAGGCAATGACATTCTTTATGGCGACCGGTCGGGCCATGCGACGGCGGATTATATCAGCGGCCAGCGCGGTGCGGACATCATGCATGGCGGGCTGGGCGACGACATCTATGTGTTCGACGACCGGAACGACCAGGCGATCGAAGCGACAGGTGGCGGCCAAGACGCGGTCATCCTGACCCGCAATGCGTCCGTGTACAAAATCGGCACCAGTTCGATCGAGGATGTCTACACGCTGCGCGAACAGGACACCTCGATCAGCGGCAGTGCGGGCCGCAACCGGCTCTACGGCAATAGCGGCAACGACACCTTGCGTGGTGGGGCCGGGGACGATGATCTGTTCGGTGGGGTCGGCAATGACGAGCTGGACGGCGGCGCTGACAATGACAGCCTCTATGGTGGCGTCGGCAACGATCGCCTGACAGGAGAAGCGGGCGACGATATATTGGACGGCGGCGCAGGCCGCGACGTGATGCGCGGCGGCGACGGCAAGGATCTTTTGCTTAGCTATGATGCCGACGGGTTGATAGACGGCGGCCATAACATCGATACTATCTATCTCGACCGGTCGACCGCCACCGCCGACATGTTCGTCGACATCAGCTACACAAGTTCGTCCAACGCCAATAACAGCCCGATCCTGGAACTGTTCGACGGCACCCGCATCGTCAATGTCGAAGTGCTACAGATTGCCAGCGGCAGCGGGTCGGACATGCTGCGCGGCGGCGCCTATGCGGATCAGATTTCGGCTGGTGACGGCAATGATGTGATCGAAGGCATGGATGGCGACGATCTGATCTATGGCGGCAATGGCGACGATGTCATCTGGGGCGGCAATGGCATCGACAAGATCGACGGCAGTCGCGGATTCGACTGGATCGACGCGGGCGGGGGCGATGACATCGTGACCAGCAATGATCCCGACCTGATGCTGATCGGCGGCACGGGCAAGGATACGCTGGCGCTCAACCGTTCGCAGTTCAGCGAAGCGCAAAATGTCGATCTTTCGCTACAGGAACAGGCCGGGGTGATCGTTACGCTGGCCGATGGCACGCAGATTAGCGGCTTTGAAACCATCAACTATTCGGCGGGATCGGGCGACGACGTCATCACGCTGGGTTCCGGCTCCGACCGGCTTACCGGCGGGAAGGGTCGGGATATATTGACCGGCGGTAACGGCAATGATGTCATATCCGGCGGGGCCGACGACGACATCATCTATGGCGGCGGCGGACGGGACAAGATTTCGGGCGATGGCGGTGCTGACACACTTTATGGCGGACTGGGCGAGGACACGTTCCAGTTCAAGGTCGGTTTGGTTCAAGGCGACATAATCGCCGATTTCGAAGGGGCCGGGTTGGCCACCGGCGACAGGCTGGAATTTGCAGGCTATGGCCCTGGTGCGACACTGACCTATAATGGTGCCAGTCAGCTATGGACCATCGCAACGGCGGACAACAGCATCCAGAACAGTTTTCAGATCCTGAACATCACCGCGCTCAGCAGCGCCGACTATATCATTTTATGATGGCGTGATGATGCGCGTCCATGTGATTGCCTGAGGTCCACATGACCATCATGGCCGACAATCTGCCATTCAATCGAACAACACAATATCCATGGCAATTGCCATGGATATACTGTAGATATTTAGACACCATTCGGCATCACAAGCAATAACGGATGGCCGCAAAACATTTTTATAGCTAATGCGTAGTTAACTCTACCATATTACACGACGTTCAGTCGCTCTCCCCTATCTGTTCCTGACAGCGGGAGAAATTTTTCATGACTGAAGATCTCTGGGGCGACGTCACGCCCACGAAAATAATGTGGGTCGATGGGGACGCGAGCTACAGGGGAAAGCCGAACGGATCGGCTGAAAAACCCTTCACGTCGATTCAGGCAGCCGTCGATGCCGCAACGCCCGGCACCGCCATCATGGTCAAGGCTGGCGACTATGTCGAAAATGTCTCGATCCCGCGCAATGTCAGCGGAACCGACAGCGCGCCCATCTGGCTGATTTCCGCAGACGGCCCGCAAGCCGCCCATATCACGGCCAAAAGCGACACGCTGGCGACGATCGGCGGCGGGGGAACGGAGAATTTCGTTGTCGACGGCTTTCACATCACTGGCGGCAAGAACGGCATCCAGTTCAGCCAGAACGGGAATGACTATACCGACACCATCAAGAATATCGTTATTAAGAATAACGTGATCGATAATGTTGTGCAGGATGGCGTAAAGGCGAATGGCGGCTCCAATGTCGTCGTCACCAACAATGTCATCACGGGCGGCATTGACGAAGGCATCGACTTCATGTCGATCATCCACGGCGTCATTTCCCATAATGACGTCAGCGGCAACACGGGCACCAGCGCTGCGATCTTCGCCAAGGGCGGCTCGTCCGACATTCTGATTTCCAACAATTACGTTCATGGCGTAACGGCGGACGGCATATCGGTTGGCGGCTGGACCTCCTATAATTACAAGATGCTTGAGGGTTATGAAGCGTTCCAGGCATCGGATGTCACCGTGGTCGGCAACCGTGTAGAAGATGTCGGCAAACGCCCCCTCGCCTTTCGTGGCGCGGTCGATTCGGTTGCGACGGGCAATTATCTCGAAGCGGCCCAAGGCTATTACACCGCCGTTCTGGTCGGCAATTCGGCTGCAACCAAATATGGCACCTTCACCAGCCACAACATCAGCGTGACGGACAATTTCATCACGCGCGATACGAAAACGCTGTTCATCGAAGCCGGCAGCGACACCGTGACCTTCTCCGAAAATGCGGTAGCGACGGTCACCGCCGCGACGACGGGCATTTTGGGCAGCTTGCAGGACGTTCTCGACAAATTGGCTGGCGAGACGACGACGCCAGCGCCCAGCGTCCCCGAAACGCCGAGCGTGCCTGAAACACCGAGCGTGCCCGAAACGCCAGCCGCTCCCCAGGTGCCGAACGTGCCTGAACCAGCGCCCTCGAAGCCCGCCGAATCGGGGCCGAAATGGGCAGAAGGCGGTGAAACGGGCCGCGTTGCCGTCAACCAGGGCACGGACGGCAACGACCTGTTGATGTTCAAAAGCGGGACGCTTGCCGGCGGACTGGGTGACGACAGATACATCGTCAGCAATATCGAAGCGGCCAAGGTCGTGGAAAAGGCAGGTGGCGGCATCGACACCATCGTTGCGACATCGCGCTATATGGTGATGCCCGATCATAGCGAAAATCTGGAAATGACCCGGACGGAAGGTTCCGTGGGCATTGGCAATGACGGTAATAATATCATCCGCGGCAATGTCGGCGCTGATGTGCTGATTGGCGGCGCGGGCAATAATCTGCTGACCGGCGGCGCGGGCAATGACATATTCCTGGTGGGCAAGACGGACGCGCTAACCCGCATCACCGACTTTAGCGCAGGCGACATTGTTCATCTGGCAGGGGATGAATTTGCGAGCTTCAATGCGCTGAAAGGGGCGATGCAGCAGGTCGGTCAGGACACGGTGGTCACCTTGTCCGGGGGGCGCCAGATCATCCTCGACAACAGGGACATGAATAGCCTGACCGCCGCCGATTTCGACATGCAGGACGCCGGCAGCGCGTCGAAAGGCGCGACCGCCACCTATAAGGTGAGCTTTGACAAGCAGGTCAACAGTTTCATCGGTGCGGACACTGCCGACAAGATATCGGGCGATGGCTCGGCCATCCTGCGCGGTGGCAAGGGCGACGATAATTATGCCATCAACAAGGTGGGTGATTATGTCATCGAACATGCCAATCAGGGCACCGATACCGTTCTGCTCTACCGGACGAGCTATGCGATCGACACCAATGTCGAAAATGTCATCGTCAACACCAAGCAAGCGACGAGCGTCATCGGCAACAGCCTTGCCAACCAGATTGTCGGCAATGGTGGCAATGATGTCATCGCTGGCGGCGGCGGCGATGATCTGCTTTATGGCAAGGGCGGCGCGGACACGTTTACGTTTCAATCGCTGGGTGACGGGCACGACACGATTGGTGATTTCGAGTTCCGCAAGGACCATATCGACGTCAGTGACATTCGGCAGGATAATCCTGCGGTAACGTTCTCCAGCCATCTTGGCGCCGACGGCCTGGACATCATCGCGACGCTCGGCGGTCAATCCTACACATTCGCCACCCTGGCCGGTGTCAAGAAAGCCTATGCGCTGGACGAAATACTGGTCGGTTGATCCATAGCAGCAACTCTATGATCAGAGTTGACCGGGCTGGTCTGTACAGCGCTCGACGCTGGATACACTGATTGCCTATGAATAAGCCCGCGTGATTGCGGGCTTATTCATACCCGCATTTGCTGGACGGTGAGAGCGATGGTCGCGGGCGGCGACACGACGTCTCTCGTTGCGCTTACCTAATATGATTTCCCGCATGTCGTACTGAAGGTACGCATCCGATAGCAGCCGCGGCGCTCCCGTAACCAGGTCGCCCCGTTGACGATGGTTCAGGCGGCGAGTTCCTCGGCCACCTGCTGCTGAGCTGCCTTCCAGTTCCACGGCAGGA
>JAHFPV010000003.1 GCA_023266575.1 Sphingobium sp. | reverse complement strand
GCCGCGAACCTGAGCCTCTGCAAGCTCAACCAAACCCAAAAATGTAGTGGTAACACTCGCGCCGGTGCGTGCATGTCATTGAACAAAAATGCCTTTTCCAAAAGCACTGTTCAAGTTGGGTGAGACAGAATTTGTAATTTCCGGTTCAATCCATCATTCTCAAACAGCAGGTTCGGATGGTCAGCCGTCCGTCGAGTGAATTTTGCCCATCGCGATTGCGACATTCACAGATTGCCTTGCTCATCAAAGGCTAAAAATTTTAACATCCATTCTTGTTCGACCTCAGATGGATCATAGCGAATTCCCGGACCTTCGCTTTTCCAATAGCGAGGACCTATAACCTCATCATGAAAAACCAGCTCAGCAGTTAGATACATTAACCAAACATCTGCTTTCATTGAAGAAACGATGACCTTTCGCGCCTCTTCATCTTCTTTATAGCACTTCACTGGCTCGAACATTGCGTGAATGGGGCCCACGTGGACATTGTATTCAGACAAAATCCCATAGTATTTACCCAATATTGGAATAATTTTAGTTGCCCATCCAATACACTTGGAAGACGATAGCTTTCCAGCGTGGAACCGTTCAAGATTGTCAGTCTCGGTAGCAATGGCAACCACCGTCGCAATTATCTCAATGAAGGATCGCCCTAACATTCCATATTGCCGTCGATAACCATGACGGGCGACTTCAATACTCGCAAGGTAAGTGTTGACAGCAGTTGCGAGCAAACGCGCTACAGTGGGTTTGTAGCTGTCGTCATCCACTTGAGGAAGGTGTCGGATGACCAGTCCCATCGCCTCTCCGAAGAGTTCACTACAAGCTTCTAAATCCGTTTTTGCAAGTCGGTCGAACGATGCCGTGATTTTCGGAGCGTCCCGCTTGAACTGGTTTTTCAACATATTTTTGGTTGTGAAAATAACGCGATTGTTTTTGGTATCGCGATACATAGCTGCTATATTTTTAAAAGCGGGCGCGTTCAGCTTTTTTCGAGCGGATTTAGCACGTGTTTGCTTGGTCATTTGGTACAGCCGCTATGTGAACCTAACTACAAGCAGAAGGCTTCTGCAACGATCAGTAAGGAAACGATTTCGCACCAGCAAGCCGAACGTCAGATATCGGATATCGATAGAGCTGTTTTAATGACAAGATGTGGTCGTCCAGCCCCCTTCACCCAATCTCGCGCCATTCCCCCGGCTGCACGCCCTCCAGCGTCCATTCGCCAATCGCCCAGCGCACCAGCCTGAGCGTCGGATGCCCGACCGCTGCCGTCATGCGCCGCACCTGCCGGTTCTTGCCCTCCCTTATCGTCAGGCTGATCCAGCAATCGGCAACGGTCTTGCGAAAGCGCACCGGCGGGTCGCGCGGCCAGAGCGCCGGGTCGTCGATCCGTTTGACCTCGGCGGGCAAGGTCCGCCCGTCCTTCAGCGTCACCCCGCGCCGCAGCGCGTCGAGTGCCGCCTCGTCCGGTTCGCCCTCCACCTGCGCCAGATAGGTTTTGGGCATTTTGAAGCGCGGGTCGGCGATCCGCGCCTGCAAGCGGCCATCGTCGGTCAGCAGCAGCAGCCCTTCGCTGTCCGTGTCCAGCCGCCCGGCGGGATAGACGCCCGGCACATCGACAAAATCCTTGAGCGTCTGCCGCTCCGGGCCATTGGCTTCGGGGGTGAACTGGCACAGGACGTTGAAGGGCTTGTTGAACAATATCAGCGTCATGGCCTAAAACTCTTCCTCAAATGCCAGGCTTCCCTGGTTGACGAGCGCGGTGAGCAGGGCAAGCCCGGCATCAGACGGATCGACCGTCACATGATCCTGCGCGCAGATCGTCTCGGCCAGCGGCGCCGTGTCGCCCTCACAATCAAAACATTCGCCATCGACGAACAGCAGCAGACCCGCCCCCTGCCGCACGAAGGAAAAGCGGCTCGCGGGATTGCGGCACAGCGCCGCGCCCTGCGCCAGCATCGCCGCGACATCACCCGCTTCCATCGGCTCTTCGGGCCGCCAGTCAGTGTCGGGATATTTGGGGCTGCTGCTATACTGGCCGAACCAGCGGGCAAAGGCGTCGCGGTCGGCCAGCGCCTCTGTCACCAGCCCGTGCAGCCGGTCGATCGCAGCAGGGGCGATTTCGCCCGGATTGGCCTGCCGCGCCAGATCGGGGTCGGCGTAGCGATCCTCATCCGGCATCGCGTCCACCAGCGTCTCGGACCAATGTTCGACCAGCTCGGCGCGCGAGGGCGCGCGAAAGCCGACCGAATAGGTCATGCAATCATCGCCCACCGCGACGCCATGATGCGCGACGCGCGGCGGCACATAGAGGATATCGCCCGGCTCCAATATCCATTCCTGTTCCGGTACAAAATCCGCGATCAGGCGCAGATCGTCATGCGGCAAAAGCGGCGTGGCGGAATCGCACAGGCCACCGACCTGCCAGCGGCGACGGCCCAGCCCCTGCACCAGAAACACATCATATTGGTCGAAATGCGCGCCCACCCCGCCGCCATCGGTGGCGTAGCTGACCATGACATCGTCGATCCGCCAGTTGGGGACGAAGCGGAACGGGTCGATCAGCGCCGCGACCTGCGGCACATGATGGTCCACCGCCTGCACCAGCAATGTCCAGGGCCGGCCACCCAACTGGCCAAAGCGAGTTTCGGGCAGCGGGCCGCTCTCCATCGCCAGCCGATCATCGCCCAGCGTGATGAGCCGCGATTCCACGCCTTCCTCGCATGCCAGCCCCGCCAGCTCGTCCGGCTCCAGCGGATTGCGCCACTCCCCCCACGGGTTGCGGATCAAAAGCGGCTTCTTCTGCCAATAGTCGCGCAGGAACAGGGCGGGATCGAAATGGGAAAGCTGCATCACCAGCCCTTGCCCCTATCCGCCCCCGCTGTCAAAACCCCTACATCTCCAGCCCGATCAGCGTCCCGCTGCCGATGCGGTCGACATAGCGTTTGCCGTCAATCTCCAGCCAGTCGGGCGTCACCTCCAGCCGTCGTCCCCGGATGGTCGTGCGCAGATGTTCCACCGCGATCCGGTTGCGCGCGACGATGCGCAGCACGGCCAGGCCATCGCCCCGCGACGCCATCATCGAATAGCGGTCGCCGCGCAGCAAAAAGTGCCAGCTGCCATTGGTGGGCAACCATTCATTGCCGTCGATCACCTGCACCGGCTCGCCATCGGGCGCGCCCAGCCGCACGCTGATCCGCGTCGCGCCATTGGTCCGGCGGGGCGGGGCGAAGATCAGGATCGGTTCGCCGTCCAGCGTGATCGGGATCGGTGTGTCGCGCAGCAACCGCGATCCGCCGACGATCAGCTGCGGCAGTTCGGCGGAAAAGGGCAGCCGGTCGCGCGCGAAATGGCGCTGGCGCACGACGGGATTGGCATGGAAACTCTGCACCTGCGTCGCGGTGAGCCGCCCTTCCTCGACCAGCCCGTGGCAGGTCGGGCACAGCAAAGTCGCGCCATTGCTGTCGGGCAGGCCCAGATAGCGATAGATGGTCACCCCGCACCGCACACAGGCAAAGCCGCAGGCCTGCCTTATGTCCGCGCGCTGCTCGGCCGTCAGTTCCGTCAATGACGGCATCACTCGCAAGCCCATGCAGACGACCCCTTGTCCGCGCCGCGCCACATGATGCGGCCCGGCGTTGCTGTTTCTGGCGTCCTCTGCGGCTGGGAACTCTGCCGGTCCCTCAATCTGCTATCGTTGAAATATATGCGTCAAAGTCAAGGGGTAGCGTGAAGCACCCTATCTCTGCGGCAAAAGATCCAGGTTGCGCGCGGCGGCAATAGCGCGAATTCGGCCGGGCCGCGGCATATTCTTGATCGCGATTTCGGCGACATCGCCCGCACTGAACAGCTCGACATGGCCGACGTCGAAGATGCGCTGGCCCAGGCTTTGCGTGATCCGCACGCTGCGAATGCTCGACAGCGCGACCTCCGTCCGCTGCTTGGCCAGCAGCCCCCGCTCCATCAGCACCTCACGCTCGCTCAGCGCCAGCCGCTCGCCCTTGTGCATCACCCACCACACCGCAATCGCCAGGATGCCGACCACGGACACCAGCAGCAGCGTGAACAGCACGGGGTGCGCCCGGAACATCGCGGGATGCTCATCATATAACCAGCCCTCGCTCATGCCGCCTCCTGCGTCGGGAACGCGCCGGTTTGACCATGCCCCCGCGCCATCGTCAAGCCGCCGATCCCCGGACCTGCGCCAATGTGGTTAACGAAATATTTGCGAAAGATCAGTACCTATGAACAGAATAGTGGAAAACCGATCATGGCACATAATCTCTACGACCTGGGCGATCGCGCACCCAATGCTTCGGGTGCCTGGCTGCATGATACGCAGGAGGGCCGCAACCACATCCTGCCGGCGGGCATCATCCTGCTCACGCTGCTGATCGCGGTCGGTGCCATATTGCTGCTCAAGGATATTTGGCACACCCCCGATGATACTAGGGTCGCTGGCTCGATCACCATTTCCGAACGGTTCGAAACCTGCGACGACCTGACTGGCGAGGCCTGCATCCTCTCCGCGGACAGCTATGCCTATAAGGGCAAACGCTATCATGTGGCCGACATTAGCGTCCCCAGCCAGGCCGATGCCCAATGCCCGGCCGAAGCCGAACTGGCGCAGCAGGGCCGCACCGCACTGGCCGCGATGATCAACGGCGGCACGTTCGACGCCCGGCCCGATCCGGTCGATCCCGACCCGTCGGCCAGACTGCTGGTGCGCGACGGCGTGTCGCTGGGCCAATTGATGATCCTCAAGGGCCATGCCCGGCCCTGGTCGCCCAAGCCGATCAACTGGTGCTTGGGCGGGGCGCGCTGATGGCTGCATTTCCGCCTTTGTCAGACCGCCAAAATTAACGCACCGAATTGATGCACCTAAAAGGCTGCGCCGTGCTAAACTTCCGGCTCAAAGCCACGGATGCGGGCTTTATGCCTACAGCTTGGCATTATATCCAGGGTACGGCTTTCGCCCCGCGAGCCTCTGGTTTCCGAAGGCTTCGGCCATGGAATTTTTTACGGCTTCTCCGCCAGACTCAACGCACAGCCTGGGATTGGCTATCGTCCGATCCTCCAGCACGCCGCTCCTGCTTCTCGATGACCAGCTGGTCGTCCTGGCGGCGAGCGATACATTCTGCATGGCGTTCGGGCTGCGGACCGACGCAGTCGTGGGCATGGAGATTGCGACGCTTGGCGGGGGCGAGTGGGACATATTGCAGTTGCGATCGCTCCTGATCGCGACCCTGTCCGGCAACGCGGCGATCGACGCCTATGAACTGCTGCTGCATCGTCGCTCCGGCGACCTCAATCTCATCCTCAATGCAACGCTGCTCAACTATTCGGGCAGTGAGACGCGCCTGCTGCTGTCGGTCACGGACGTCACCGCCATCCGCCTCGCGGAGCGGCAAAAGGATGATCTTGTCCGCGAAAAAATGGTGCTGCTTCAGGAATTGCAACATCGCGTCGCCAACAGCCTTCAGATCATCGCCAGCGTGCTGATGCAAAGCGCGCGCCGGGTGCAGTCGGACGAGGCGCGCACTCACCTCAACAATGCCCATCATCGCGTCATGTCTATCGCCACCCTGCAACGGCAACTGGCGACAACATCGGTCGGCGACGTGGCGCTGCGCCCCTATTTTACCGATCTGTGCAACAGCATCGGCGCGTCGATGATCGCCGATCCCCGCCGCCTGGCGATCACCCCGACCATCGACGAATCGACCACCACGGCGGACGTGTCGGTCAGCCTGGGCCTGATCGTGACCGAACTGGTGATCAACGCGCTCAAACATGCCTTTCCGCGCAAGGTGCATAAGGGACTGATCACCGTCGGCTATGCATCGAATGGAGAGGGATGGCAGCTAACCGTGGGCGACAATGGCGTCGGTATGCCCGCCAAGGACGCGGAGCCGGGCTTGGGCACGGGGATTGTCGAAGCCCTGTCCAAGCAATTGGGGGCGAGGGTGACCATCAGCAATGCCCGTCCCGGCACTTTGGTGTCGATCGTGCATCGCGCACAGCGCAGCACCGGGGACGATTGACCATGACGACCGCGCCGACCGCGCCGCTATTACTCTATGTGGAGGATGAGATCCTCATTCAGGACATGCTCGTGTCCGCGCTTGAAGAAGCAGGCTTTCAGCTACTGGTGGCGGATAATGGCACGCAGGCACTGGACGTGCTGGCCGCGCAAGCCGACCGACTGGACGGCATCATTACCGACATCAATCTGGGCGATGGGCCGGAAGGCTGGCACGTTGCCCGAAAAGCGCGTGAACTGCTCAACATGCTGCCTATTGTCTATGTCAGCGCCGCCAGTGATCATGAATGGTTTTCAAAGGGCGTTCCCAACAGCATCATGATCGCCAAGCCCTTCGTTCCCGCGCAGGTCGTTGTGGCGATTTCGTCGCTGCTGACGGTTTCAGGTCAGGGCTGATATGGGCGACTCAGGCCCCTGCTCCGCACCGCCGCCAGCACATCCCCCGCCAGCCGCGCATAGTCGGCGCAGGCGGCCTGCATCGCCGCGCCGCCGTCACCGTCGCGCAAGCCGCCATAGCAATGCCGGTTCTGCGCCGCGCGCATCATGCGCAGCCGCCCGCGCTCCACGCCCGCCAGCCCCAATTGCTTGCCTGCCCGCCGCCAGGCTTCCGCCGCGCTGAAAATGCGCCGCCCCGGATGAATGCCGGGATCGCGCCCTGCCGCCGTGCCCAGCCGGTCGATCCGCTGCGCCTCGACAATCATGTCGGTCAGGAACAGGTCCAGTTCGCGCAGCCCATTGCCGATCAGCCTGGCGGGCATCGCGCCACGCCGTTGCGTGGCCGCATCGGGGCATTGGCCCCACGACATGCCATTGGCCAGAAACGCCGCCGCCCGCTCGATCCGGTCCAGTTGGCCGGTTAGGGCGGCGTGGGGGTCGGTCAGTTCTCGTCGCCCATCCGCAACGCCGCAATAAACGCTTCCTGAGGAATCTGGACGCTGCCATATTCGCGCATCCGCTTCTTGCCTTCCTTCTGCTTGTCGAGCAGCTTCTTCTTGCGGCTGATGTCGCCGCCATAGCATTTGGCGGTCACGTCCTTGCGCATCGCGGCGATCGTCTCGCGCGCGATCACCTTGCCGCCGATCGCCGCCTGGATCGGAATCTTGAACAGATGGCGGGGGATCAGGTCTTTGAGCCGCTCGCACATGCCGCGCCCGCGCGATTCCGCGGTGCCGCGATGGACGATCATGCTCAGCGCATCGACCGGCTCTGAATTGACCATGATGCTCATCTTGACCAGGTCACCCTCGCGATAACCGATCTGGTGATAGTCGAAGCTGGCATAGCCGCGGCTGATGCTCTTCAAGCGATCGTAAAAGTCGAACACGACTTCGTTGAGCGGCAGTTCATAGGTCACCTGCGCGCGGCCGCCGACATAGGTCAGGTTCTTCTGGATGCCGCGCCGGTCCTGGCACAGTTTCAGGATGGAACCGAGATATTCGTCGGGGCAATAGATGATCGCCTCGATCCATGGCTCCTCAATCTCGTCGATCTTGGTCGGGTCGGGCATGTCGGCGGGATTGTGCAGTTCGATCTCGCCCGCGCCATAGGTGAGCTGGATCTTGTACACCACCGACGGCGCAGTGGTGATGAGGTCGAGGTCATATTCGCGCGTCAGCCGCTCCTGAATGATCTCCAGATGGAGGAGGCCGAGGAACCCGCAGCGGAAGCCAAAGCCCAGCGCGGCGCTGCTCTCCATCTCGAAGGAGAAGCTGGCGTCGTTCAGGCGCAGCTTGCTGATGGAGTCGCGCAACTTGTCGAAATCATTGGCGTCGACCGGGAACAGGCCGCAAAACACCACCGGCTGCACTTCCTTGAAGCCCGGCAGCGGTTTCAGCGCGCCATTCTTCACCGTGGTGATGGTGTCGCCGACACGGGTTTCGGTGATGTCCTTGATCTGCGCGGTGATAAAGCCGATCTCGCCGGCGGCCAGTTCCGGCAGCGCCTCGATCTTGGGGCGCATACAGCCCACCCGGTCGATCAGATGTTCGGTGCCGCCGATCATGAACTTGATCGCCTGGCCCTTCTTGATCACGCCATTGACGACGCGGACCAGGATGACGACGCCCAGATAAGGGTCGTACCAGCTGTCGACCAGCATCGCCTCCAGCGGGGCGTTGCGGTCGCCCTTGGGCGGCGGGATTTTCTTGACGATGGCTTCCAGAATCTCGTCGATGCCGATGCCCGACTTGGCGCTGGCCAGCACCGCTTCGGATGCGTCGAGGCCGATCACGTCCTCGATTTCCTTGCGCACCTTTTCCGGTTCCGCGGCGGGCAGATCGATCTTGTTGAGCACCGGCACGATCTCATGATCATGTTCGATCGACTGGTAAACATTGGCCAGCGTCTGCGCTTCGACGCCCTGCGCCGCGTCCACGACCAGCAGCGCGCCCTCGCACGCGGCAAGGGAGCGGCTGACTTCATAGGCGAAGTCGACATGCCCCGGCGTGTCCATCAGGTTCAGCTCATAGGTCTGGCCGTCTTTCGCGACATAGTCCAGGCGCACCGTCTGCGCCTTGATCGTGATCCCCCGTTCCTTCTCAATGTCCATATTATCAAGGACTTGGGCGCTCATCTCGCGGTCGGTCAGGCCACCGGTCCGCTGGATCAGCCGATCCGCCAGCGTGGACTTGCCATGGTCGATATGGGCGATGATCGAAAAGTTACGGATGTGGCTAAGCTCAGTCATTGCGCGCCGATAGCAGGTGTCATCGGCCCTGTCAGCAGGATCGCGAAAGCCCCGTCCGATAAGATGACAATGGCCGTCACTTGGCCCCGCTCCGCTTGGAAGCGTAACACTGCTATGATATGCTCAGCTAAAATATCGGGCGCGCACAAATTCAGATCAAGCAACAAACGGGGTTCTTGAAAATGCGTGTATTTAAGAGGGTGACAGCAGCGGCGCTCTGTCTGGCGCTGGCCGCGCCGCAAGCCATGGCCGCCGACAAGGGATCGTCCGGTCGCCAGGCCCAGACGAAAAAGCAGATGGAAATCCCCCGCTGCACCAAGCGCCTGGGCACCGTCGCGATCGTCGAGCCGGACAATCAGTGGTGGCGTGAACTGAATCTGGGCAGCCCCGAAGCGATCATCAAGCTGTTCGTCCAGCAATCGGGCTGTTTCGGCATCGTCAATCGCGGCCGTTCAATGGCGAGCCGCAATCTGGAACGCGCGATGGCGGATTCGGGCGAATTGCAGTCGGGCAGCAATCTGGGCAAGGGTCAGGTCAAAGCGGCGGACTATTTCATCCAGCCTGACATCGTGACCACCAACAAGAATAGCGGCGGCAACGCCTTTGGCGGGATGCTGGGCGGGATGCTCGGCGGCCGGATCGGCGGCGCGCTGCTAGGCGGCATCTCGATCAAGAAGAGCGAGGCCAATGTCATGCTGTCGGTGGTCAATGCCCGCACGACCGAAGAGGAAGTGATGGCGGAAGGCTATTTCCGCAAGTCGGACCTGAGCTTTGGCGGCGGTGGCGGCCTTGGCTGGATGGGTGGTCTGGCGGCCGTCGGTGGCGGCGGTTACCAGAATACCGACATCGGTCAGGTGATCGTGCTGGCCTATCTGGACGCCTATACCAAGATGGTGACACAGATGGGCGGTCTGCCTGAAAATGCAGCGGCGGCTGCGCCCGTCGCCAAATAAGATAAGGAGGGGCGCGGCCGGACTATCTGGCTGCGCCCTTTTTCATGCCGGGACGATGGCGACCGCTGCCCGTTCGCGGCGGCGTTTCCACCAGCGCAATATCGCCTCCCCCGCTGGCCGTTCGACCGCGCGGTTGATCGCTGTCCCCAGCAGCAGCGCCACGGCGAAGGCGGCGAAGAAGCCGATCCAGGGGCTATAGCCTGCCTTGGCAACCTCCAGCATGACAATGAAGCCGACATGCTGGTGGATGAGGTAGAAGGAATAGCTGATCCCGCCCAGCCAGACGAGCGGGCGCAGGCTGAGGAAATGCAGCCGCCCCGCAATCAGCGCCGCGAAGGCCGCGATCAGGACGCAGGCGACGATGGTCACGTCCCACGTCTCGATCGTCGCCACCGATGCCAGGGACAATAACATATAAGGTGCTTGTTGCCACCAGCTGCGCCGTCCGGCCCAGACACGGTAGGACAGCATCCCGATGACGAAAAAGGGCAGATAGCGCAGCACCAGCAGCATGATGATGCGTTCAGGCATGTCGGGCCACGCGAAATAGAGCCAGCGCACCGCCAGCCATGCTGCCAGCACCGGTTCAAGCCGCTTGAGGCCCGCAAAGCGCCACAGCGCGATCATGCAGACATAGAAGCCGATCTCCACCGTCAATGTCCAATAGGCACCATCGACTTCGGGCATGAAGGCAAAGCCCTGTAACATGGTGAAGTTGGCAAGGATCGCCACCGGGCCAACCAGCAACTGGGTCGCATGAGCCAGATATTCGATACCCAGCGTCAGGAGCATCGCGACGATATAGGCGGGATAGAGACGCGCGAAGCGGTTGACGATGAAGTCCGCGACCGATCCGATCCGGTCGAGCGTGAAGAAGATCGCAAAGCCCGAAATGGTGAAGAACAGCAGCACCCGATAGTTTCCGCCGGGGAAGCTGAAAGGGACATGGCTGGCCTGCGGAAACAGCTCGTGGAAGCGGGTGGAATAATGGAAGATCAGCACGCACAGTGCCCCGATGCCGCGCAAGGCGTCCAACTCGGTCAGGCGAGTGCGGGAGGGAGGCGATCCGGTCATGCTGCGGTATAGCAACACGACAGCAATAAATCAGTTAACATCGTGGTTAACTATCGTGCCTTAACCCTCTTTTGTTGCCGATAGTTTGCCAGATCGCATCAGTCAGGCCGTCAGTGCGCCTCGGCAGCCCGTTTCAGGCCCTGCAATTGTTCGTTCAGCACCTGATCGACGATCGGCGCCATCGCGGCTGGACCACTGCGCAAATAGCCCCCCACCACATAGGTCATGATGACCTGAACCCCCTTGCCCTTTGGCTGGATCGTAAAATCGAGCGTGCCAACGACCCCTTCGCCCTGGAGCGGCCCCAGCGCGGCTGAGAGGCGCAACTGTTTGCCGGGGACGGCGTAGATGACGCGGCCATGTTCGACACTGCCGGATTTGCCGGACGGATCAGGCATGGTTTCGCAAAAACAGCCGCCCGCACGCGGGTCCAGCGTCATATTGGCCGAATCGCCGCTATAGGTGTGACTGTCATTCCACCAGCGGCCGGGTGCCGCCAACAACGCATAGACTGCGTCAGCGTCCGCCGCGATCTCGACGCTGCTTTGCGTCGCAAAGCCAATCTCGCTGGTCGCCGTTACAGCAGAATGGGCCGGAGCAGCCATCGCCGCACCAGCCCATGCCAATAGTCCGATCATGCGCATCATGCCCTCCCCCCTTTGTGTACGGAGGGCAGTCTAGCTCAGGCGACGCCGCCGTCCAAGATAGCGGCAATCGCGACACTGACATCGTCCATGTCCGCCATGCCATCGACGCGCGACACGATGCCGCGCGCTTCGTAGATCGGCAGGATCGGTGCGGTCTTGGCGCGATATTCGGCCATTCGGGTGCGCACCGTTTCCTCATTGTCGTCGGGACGACGCTTGAATTCGGTGCCGCCGCACTTGTCGCAGACGCCTTCAGCCTTGGGCGTCTTGAACGTGTCGTGATAGCCTTCGCCGCAGCTGGCGCAGGTGAAGCGGCCAGTGATGCGTTCGACCAGCGCATCTTCATTGACTTCCAGTTCGACGACATGGTCGAGCGAACGGCTGCGCTGCTCCAATATGGCGTCGAGCGAATGGGCCTGCGCCTGCGTCCGCGGATAGCCGTCGAAGATGACCCCGGTGTCGGGGGCGAGCGCATCGAGCGCTTCGCCGATGATGCCGGATACGACTTCGTCCGGCACCAGCGCGCCCGATTCCATCAGCGCCTTCGCCTGCAACCCTACGGGCGTCCCCGCCTTTACCGCGGCGCGCAGCATGTCGCCGGTGGACAGCTGGACCATGCCACGGCTTTCGACCAGACGGCTGGCCTGCGTCCCCTTGCCAGCGCCCGGAGGGCCAAGCAATATGATATTCATTGCGCGCATTCTCCCCTGTTGTGCGCCCTTGGCCATTATGCGCCGATCAGCGCATACGGCCTTTCAGCTTCGCCTTCTTGATCAGGTCCCCATATTGATGGGCGAGCAGATGGCTTTGAATCTGGGTCACTGTATCGACCGTAACATTGACGACGATCAACAAGCTAGTCCCACCAAGGTAGAATGGAATTCCCGCCCGTGCGATGGCGAACTCCGGCACAAGGCAGATGAACGCCAGATAGGCCGCGCCAATCACCGTGATGCGCGTCAGCACATAGTCCAGGTAATTTTCGGTATTCTTCCCCGGACGGATGCCGGGAATGAAGCCGCCATTGCGCTTGAGATTGTCAGCCGTTTCTTCCGGGTTGAACACCACGGCGGTGTAAAAGAAGCAGAAGAACACGATGCCAAGGCCGTACAACGCCATATAGACCGGGCTGCCGTGCGACAGATACTGGTTCAGCGTCAGCACGAAATCGCCCAGCCTGCTCTCACCCGCCACGGTCTGGCCCGCAAACTGCGAGATGGTGAGCGGCATCAGCAGCAGCGAGCTGGCGAAGATGGGCGGGATCACGCCTGCAGTGTTGACCTTGAGCGGCAAATGGCTGCGGTCCGCCTGCATCAGGCCCTGGCGCGTCTGGCGCTTGGGATATTGAATCAGGACGCGGCGCTGGGCGCGCTCCATGAAGCAGATCAGAAGGACGAGGCCAACGGCCATCACCATGACCAGGAAGATCAGCAGGCCGGAGATCGTGCCTTCGCTGCCCGACTTGAACAGGTTGCTGAGCGTCACCGGCAGTTGGGCGACGATGCCCGCCATGATGATGAGCGACACGCCATTGCCGATGCCGCGCGAGGTGATCTGTTCGCCCAGCCACATCAGGAACATGGTGCCGCCGATCAGCGAGACCACGGCGGTCAGGCGGAACAACATGCCCGGTTCGATGACGGCGGCCACGCCGGATTGCGCGCCAAAGCCTTCAAGCCCGACGGCGATGAAATAGCCCTGCACCGCGGTCAGGCCGACCGTGCCATAGCGGGTATATTGGTTGAGCTTCTTGCGCCCGCTCTCGCCTTCCTTCTTGATCGCCGCCAGCTTGGGCGAGAGCGACGCGCCCAACTGCACCACGATCGAGGCGGTGATATAGGGCATGACGCCGAGCGCGATCAGGCTCATGCGCGACAGGCTGCCACCCGAAAAGGTGTTGAAGATGTCGAGGATGCCGCCCTGCGTCTGGCTGTAGAGCTGCGACAGGGCCGTCGGATCGACGCCGGGCAGCGGCACGAAGCTGAGGAAACGGAACACGATCAGCGCGCCCAGCGTAAACCACAGGCGCTTCTTGAGGTCGGTCGCCTGGCTGAATTTCGCGAGGCTGAGATTGGATGCGAGCTGGTCGGCTCTCGATGCCATGGTGGCTGCCCTTCAAATCATGCGTGCCGGAGCGCCGAGGCCCCGGAGCGGAATCGCTCATCCCTTAGCGGGACGGGTTAGCCGTGTCGAACGGGGAGTTGCCGCGCAAGCGACAAATAGACCCCCAGATGCACACAGCCCCGCCAACCCATATCGGGCAGCGGGGCCATACATGCAAGTCTGGGACGGCGGATTAGGCCTTCCGGGCAGCCTTGGCAGCGGCGAGCGCCGTACCCTTCTTGGCCTTTGCCTTGTCGGCTGCGGCGACGACTTCGATCACCTCGACCTTGCCACCGGCCTTTTCGACCGCTTCCAGAGCGCCCTTCGACGCACCGGAGACCAGGAAGCTGACCTTGGCGGTCAGTTCACCCTTGGCGAGCAGGCGGACGCCGTCTTTGCCACCACGGGCAAGCGAGGCGGCCTTGAGCGCGGCATGGTCGATGGTCGCGTTGGCGTCCAGCTTGCCTGCGTCGATCGCCTTCTGCACCGCGCCCAGGTTCACGATGGCAAAATCGCTGGCGAAGATGTTGTTGAAGCCGCGCTTCGGGATCCGCATGTGGAGCGGCATCTGGCCACCCTCGAACCCGTTAATGGCGACGCCCGAACGCGCCTTGGCGCCCTTCTGGCCGCGACCGGCGGTCTTGCCCTTGCCCGAACCGATGCCGCGTCCAACGCGCATACGGCCCTTGCGGGCACCATCATTGTCACGGATGTCATTGAGTTTCATGTCTTGCACTCGCTTTCGCTATGTTCGCGCTATCCCCAGATGGGGAACCAAAGAGGCCGGGCCGATAGCCCAGCTGTAGAAAAAACGAAAGAGGGGTTTCCCCCTCTCCCGCTTGATTTCGTCGGATCGAAGGGCTTTAGCCCTCGACCACCTGCACCATGTGGGGCAGCTTACGGATGGCACCGCGGACTTCCGCCGTGTCTTCCAGTTCCACCACGCGGTTCATCTTGCCCAGGCCCAGGCCGATCAGAATCTTCTTCTGGTCGGCGGGACGGCGGATCGGTGAACCGATCTGCTTGATCTTGATCTTGGCCATATCGCTTACTCCGCAATCGCTTCGGCGTCGGCAGCGGCCAACTCGACCGAGGCACCACCGCGACGAAGCAAGTCAGCGACCTTCTTGCCGCGACGCTGCGCCACCGACTTGGGGCTGGTCTGCTCGCCCAGCGCCGCAAAGGTCGCCCGGATCATGTTATAGGGGTTCGACGTGCCGTTGGACTTGGTCACGACGTCCGCAACGCCCAGGCTTTCGAACACGGCGCGCATCGGACCACCGGCGATGATACCCGTACCGGCAGGCGCCGAACGGACCGTCACCTTGCCCGCACCGAAATGGCCAAGGCCATCATGATGCAGCGTGCGGCCTTCCTTAAGCGGAACGCGAACCATTGCCTTCTTGGCAGCGGCGGTCGCCTTGCTGATCGCTTCAGGCACTTCGCGCGCCTTGCCATGGCCGAAGCCCGCACGACCCTTGCCATCGCCAACGACGACCAGAGCCGCGAAACCGAAGCGCTTGCCGCCCTTGACGGTCTTGCTGACGCGGTTGATGTGAACCAGCTTCTCGATCAGTTCTTCGCCTTGATCTTCGTCGCGGTTGCCGCCACGACGATCGTCACGACGGCCACGGCCGCCACGATCGCCGCCGCCACGGTTGCGATCGCCGCCGCCACGGTTGCCACGGGCACCGCGGCCAGGACCGCGACCTTCGGTCGGTGCAGCGTCTGCACCGTCGACGGGCGCAGCGACTTCAATGGTGTTTTCGTCAGCCATGCTCAGAACTCCAGCCCGGCTTCACGGGCCGCATCGGCCAGCGCCTTGACGCGGCCATGGAAAAGGAAACCGCCGCGGTCGAACACGACGCGGGTGACGCCGGCCTTGGTCGCGGCTTCCGCCACGCGCTTGCCGACATCGGCAGCCGCATCAGCGGTTGCGCCGGTCTTGCCGCGCACGTCCTTGTCCAGGGTCGAGGCGGCGGCGACGGTGGTGCCGGCGGCGTCATCAATGACCTGGGCGTAGATGTGACGGCCCGAACGATGAACGCTCAGACGCGGGCGATTGCCCGACACGGCCTTGAGGGCGGTGCGAACGCGGCGACGACGCCGCGCGAAGAGGGAAAGCTTTGCCATCTTACTTCTTCTTCCCTTCCTTGCGGAAGATGAATTCGCCGTCGTACTTGATGCCCTTGCCCTTATAGGGTTCGGGCTTACGCCAGCGACGGATCTCGGCCGCAACCTGTCCGACCTTCTGCTTGTCGATACCGATGATCTCGACCGTGGTGTTATCCGGGGTCTTGATCTCGATCCCTTCGGGGATCGCGTAATCGACGTCGTGGCTGTAGCCCAGCTGCAACTTCAGGTTCTTGCCCTGCGAGTTGGCGCGGTAGCCGACGCCGGTGATCAGCAGCTTCTTGGTGAAGCCTTCGGTCACACCGGTGATCAGGTTCTGGACGAGCGTGCGCTGCATACCCCAAAAGGCGCGAGCCGCTTTGGTCTTGTTGGCTGGCTGCACCGAAATGCCGTCATTTTCCAACGTGTAGCTGATCTCGTCGCGCAGCGGCATGGCGAGGGTGCCCTTGGGGCCCTTCACCGAGAGCTGCCCGCCCTCGATGGTCGCGGTCACCCCATTGGGGATCGCGACCGGTTTTTTACCGATGCGGCTCATTAGAACACCTCCGCCAGCACTTCGCCGCCGACATTCTGTTCGCGCGCTTCCGCGTCGGACAGAACACCCTTGGGCGTCGAGACAATGGTGATGCCCAGGCCATTGCGGACTACCGGCAGTTCCTTAGAACCCGAATAGACGCGGCGGCCAGGCTTGGAGACGCGAGCGACATGCTTGATGGCCGGCTGGCCTTCAAAATATTTCAGCTCGATGCGCAGGCCGGGGTGGGCGCCAAGCGCTTCCTCGGAATAACCACGGATATAGCCTTCGCGCTGAAGCACGTCGAGAACGCGGGCGCGCAGCTTGGACGCGGGGGACATAACGCTGTCCTTCTTCGCCTGCTGCCCGTTGCGGATGCGGGTGAGCATATCACCCAGGGGATCGGTCAATGCCATGAGATGATATCCTTACCAGCTCGACTTGGTGACGCCGGGGATCAGGCCCTTGTTGGCCAGATCACGCAGCTGAATACGGCAGAGCCGGAATTTGCGGTAATAAGCGCGCGGGCGACCGGTCAGCTCGCAGCGATTACGCACGCGAGTGGGGTTACCGTTGCGGGGAATTTCCGCCATCTTCAGACGGGCGATCAAACGATCACCGTCGTCAGCATTGGTATCATTTGCGATCGTCTTGAGCTTCGCATAACGGCCGGCATATTTCTTCACCAGCTTCTTGCGACGTTCATTCTTGTTGATCGAACTCAGTTTCGCCATGACTTAAGTTCTCTTCCTTAGCTAATGCGTTGGGAGAGAAGCGGGGCCGATTAAGCCGCCTGCTTCTCTTCTTCCTGCGGGAAGGGGAAACCGAACAGGCGCAGCAGCTCGCGCGCCTCGTCGTCCGTCTTCGCGGTGGTGGTCACGATGATGTCCATGCCGCGCACCTTGTCGACGCGGTCATAGCTGATCTCCGGGAAGATGATCTGTTCCTTGATGCCGAAGGCATAGTTGCCACGGCCGTCAAAGCTCTTGGGGTTCAGACCACGGAAGTCGCGCACGCGGGGGAGCGCGATGTTGATCAGGCGATCCAGAAACTCATACATGCGCTCGCGGCGCAGCGTGACCTTGGCACCGATCGGCATCCCCTCACGCAGCTTGAACTGCGCGATCGACTTCTTCGCCTTGGTGATGACCGGCTTCTGGCCAGCGATCAGTTCCATTTCCTCGGCGGCCTGGGTGACCTTCTTCTTGTCCTGGGTCGCTTCGCCCACGCCCATGTTGAGCGTGATCTTTTCGATCCGGGGGATTTCCATGACGTTCTTGTAACCGAATTTCTCGGTCATCGCCTTGATGATCTCGGCGTCATAGAGCGCCTTGGAGCGCGGGATATAAATGTCGGCCATTACAGCACCTCACCGGACTTGACGGCGACGCGAACCTTCTTGCCGTCGCGCTCCTCGAAACGAACGCGGGTCGGCTTGCCGTCCTTGTCGGCGACTGCCACGTTCGAGATGTGGAGCGGCGCAGGCTTGCGCTCGATGCCGCCCTGCGGGTTCGACTGGTCGGGCTTGCGATGCTTCACATGCACGTTGATGCCTTCGACAAGAACCTTCTCGTCCTTGGGCATCACCTGCAGGACAGCGCCGGTACGGCCCTTGTCCTTGCCAGCCAGGACGACAATCTTGTCGCCCTTCTTGATCTTAGCAGCGCTCATTACAGCACCTCAGGGGCTAGGCTGATGATCTTCATGTGCTTCTTGGCACGCAGTTCACGAACCACGGGGCCAAAGATACGGGTGCCGATCGGCTCCTCGTTCTTGTTGATCAGCACAGCGGCGTTACCGTCGAAACGGATCACCGAACCATCGGCCCGACGAATGTCCTTGGCGGTACGCACGATGACGGCGCGGTGAACGTCGCCCTTCTTGACCTTGCCGCGCGGAGCCGCTTCCTTGACGGAGACGACGATGATGTCGCCAACGCCAGCGAAGCGCCGCTTCGACCCGCCCAGCACCTTGATGCACTGGACGCGCTTGGCGCCGCTGTTGTCCGCGACGTCAAGATTGGATTGCATCTGGATCATGGATCCGGTTCCTTCTTATTTGGCCTACCGGAAAAATTCCGGCGGTTCCGAATTTCGTGCCTGGACCCTTGGAGTCATACGCGAAGCGCGGGCCTGTAACCCCTTCTGAACGAAAAGGCCAGCCCCGCGTCGCAATTAGACTCAAAGAGTCGGTGACCTATCCCTCAGGCCGCCGTTTCCGGCGACTTGTGGGTGTCCACGCGCTCGATGACCTTCCAGGTCTTGAGCTTGGAAATCGGGGCGGTTTCCTCGATGCGGACCGTCTCGCCTTCCTTGTAGACATTGCCCTCGTCATGGGCATGATATTTCTTCGAACGACGAATGATCTTGCCGTAGAGCGCGTGCTTTACCTTGCGCTCCACGCGAACGACCACCGTCTTGTCGGTCTTGTCGGAAACCACAGTTCCCGTCAGCACGCGCTTGGGCATCGTGTGGTTCCTTTACTTGGCAGCGGAGCTGTTACGCTCCGTCTGCAGGGTCTTGATCTGCGCGATCGACCGGCGGACTTCCTTGACCCGGCTGGGCTTTTCCAGCTGGTTGGTGGCCGCCTGGAAACGCAGGTTGAACTGCTCGCGCTTCAGGTTGTTCAGCTCGGTCGACAGTTCGTCGTCCGTCTTGGTCTTGAGGTCAGCAACATTCGCCATGACCTTAGCCCTCCAGATGCGAGGTGTCGCCGAGGCGGGCGACAACCTTCGTCTTGATCGGCAGCTTCATCGCGGCACGCGAGAAAGCCTCGGCTGCAAGCGGACCGGGCACGCCGTCCAGCTCGAACAGGATGCGACCGGGGGCGACGCGGGCCGCCCAATATTCGACCGAACCCTTGCCCTTGCCCTGACGGACTTCGGCCGGCTTCTTCGTCACCGGAACGTCGGGGAACACGCGGATCCACAGACGGCCCTGACGGCGGATGTGGCGGGTGATCGCGCGGCGGGCCGCTTCGATCTGACGCGCGGTGATCCGTTCCGGCTCCATGGCCTTCAGCCCGTAGGCGCCGAAGTTCAGCGCAGTGCCGCCCTTCGCATCGCCCTTGATCCGGCCCTTGAAGGTCTTGCGGAACTTCATTTTCTTCGGTTGCAGCATGACGCTATACCCTATTCAAAATCAGCGCGCCGGACGCACGCCGGAGGTCTGAGCCTCCAGCATGAGCCGGTCGGTCGCGAACGGATCATGGCCGAGAATCTCGCCCTTGAAGATCCACACCTTGATCCCGCACACGCCATAAGCGGTATGCGCGGTGGCTTCGGCATAGTCGACGTTCGCACGCAGCGTGTGCAGCGGAACGCGGCCTTCGCGATACCATTCGACGCGCGCGATTTCCGCGCCGCCCAGACGGCCGCCACAGGTGATCTTGATGCCTTCGGCACCCAGACGCAGCGCGGACTGAACCGCACGCTTCATCGCCCGGCGGAAAGCCACGCGGCGTTCCAGCTGATCGGCAATACCCTGCGCGACGAGACGGCTGTCGACTTCCGGCTTGCGGATTTCGACAATGTTCAGCGACACGTCGGACGAAGTCAGCGCACCCAGCTTCTTGCGAAGCTTTTCAATGTCTGCACCCTTCTTGCCGATGATGACACCCGGACGGGCGGCATAGATCGACACCCGGCACAGCTTGGCGGGACGCTCGATCACGACCTTGGAGATCGCAGCCTGCGGCATGTTCTTGAAGATGAACTGGCGGATCTTGAGATCTTCCAGCAGGAGACGACCATAGTCGGCACCCTCGGCGAACCAGCGGCTGTCCCAGGTACGGTTGATCTGGAGACGCAGACCGATCGGATTGCTCTTGTGACCCATGTGCTTACGCCTCCGCTTCTTCGCCAGCTTCACGCACGACGATACGCACGCGGCTGTAAGGCTTGAGGATCCGGGTCGACTTGCCGCGGCCACGGGCATGGAAGCGCTTGAGCGTGAACGCCTTGCCTACCGATGCTTCCGCGACGACCAGTGCGTCGACGTCCAGATTGTGATTGTTTTCGGCGTTGGCGATGGCCGAAGCCAGCACCTTGCGCACGTCGACCGCCATCGCCTTCTTGGAGAAGGCGAGGATGTTCAGCGCGTCCTCGACCTTGCGGCCGCGGATGAGCGTGGCGACCAGGTTCAGCTTCTGGGCCGAACCACGGATCTGCGTGCCAACGGCCAGCGCTTCATTGTCGGCGACGCGACGCGGAGCTTTTTCCTTGCTCATTAGCGCTTGCCCTTCTTGTCGGCGGCGTGGCCGGGGAAGAAGCGGGTCGGAGCGAATTCGCCCAGCTTGTGACCCACCATTTCCTCGTTCACGGAGACCGGAACATGCTTGCGGCCGTTATAGACGTTGAACGTCAGACCAACGAACTGCGGCAGGATGGTGGAACGACGCGACCAGGTTTTGATCGGCGCACGGCCACCCGCGTCCTGCGCGGCTTCCGCCTTCTTCAGAAGGCTGAGGTCCACGAACGGACCTTTCCAGACGGAACGAGCCATCTCGCTTACCTCTTCTTCTTCGCGTGGCGGCTACGGATAATCATCTTATCCGTCGCCTTGTTGTGGCGGGTGCGGGCACCCTTGGTCGGCTTGCCCCAAGGCGTGACAGGATGACGGCCGCCAGAGGTCCGGCCTTCACCACCACCATGCGGGTGATCGACCGGGTTCTTGGCAACACCGCGGGTCAGAGGACGAATGCCCTTCCAACGGTTGCGGCCTGCCTTGGCGAGGTTGGTATTGCCATTGTCCGGGTTGCTGACGGCACCAATGGTGCCCATGCAATCGGAACGAATGTAGCGCTGTTCACCCGACGACAGGCGAACCATGACCATGCCGCGGTCACGACCGACGAGCTGGGCGTAGGTGCCTGCCGAACGGCAGAGCTGACCGCCCTTGCCTGGCTTCATTTCGATGTTGTGGATGATCGTGCCGACCGGCATCTGACCCAGTTCCATCGCGTTGCCCGGCTTCACGTCGGTCTTTTTCGCCGCGATGACCTTGTCACCGGGGGCCAGACGCTGCGGCGCCAGGATATAGGCCTGGGTGCCGTCGGGATAGTTGACCAGCGCGATGAACGCGGTGCGGTTGGGGTCATATTCCAGACGCTCGACCGTACCTTCGACATCCCACAAGCGACGCTTGAAATCGATGATACGATAGCGCTGCTTGTGACCGCCGCCGATACCGCGCGAGGTCACATGACCCTTGTTGTTGCGGCCACCGGTCTTGCGCTTGCCTTCGGTCAGCGCCTTGACGGGCTTCCCTTTGTGCAGGCTCGACTTGTCGACCAGGATCAAGCCGCGCTGGGCGGGGCTGGTCGGGTTATAGTGCTTGAGTGCCATGGTCCGCGCCTCAGATACCGGTGGTGACGTCGATGGACTGGCCTTCGGCCAGCGTCACGATCGCCTTCTTGACGTCCGAACGCTTGTAGGGCTTGCCCTTCCAGCGCTTGGTCTTGCCCTTCTGCACCAGCGTGTTGACCGCTTTGACGGTCACGCCGAACAGTGCTTCGACAGCGGCCTTGATTTCCGGCTTGGTCGCGGTGTTGGCGACCTTGAAAACCACGGCGTTGTTTTCGCTCAGGAGCGTCGACTTCTCGGTGATGTGCGGCGCGACGACGACGTCATAATGACGGTTGTCGACGGTTCCGGCTTGCTTTTTAGCCATTGAAACGGGCCTCCAGCTTTTCGACCGCAGCGCGCGTAAGCACCAGCGAGTCGGCTTTCAATATGTCGTAGACATTGGCGCCGACGGCAGGGAGCAGGTCCACGCCGATGATGTTGGCCGATGCCTTGGCAAAGCTGATGTTCACAGCGTCACCGTCGATGAACAGCACCTTGGTGAGGTTCAGCTTGGCGAGGCTGGCGACCAGCGCCTTGGTCTTGCCCTCGGCAACGTCCAGGCTGTCGATGATCGTCAGCGTTCCGGCCTTGACCTTCGACGACAGCGCCATCTTCAGACCCAGCGCGCGAACCTTCTTGTTCAGCGAGGGGTTGAAGTCACGGACGCGGGCACCGTGGGCCTTACCACCGCCGATGAACACTGGCGCGCGGCGATCGCCGTGACGGGCGGTGCCGCCGCCCTTCTGGCGGCCGAACTTCTTGCCGGTGCGGGCAACGTCGCTACGCTCACGGGTGCCGCGAGCGGTGCCGCGACGCTTTTCGAGCTGCCAGGTGACGACGCGATGCAGGATGTCGGCGCGGGGCTCGATACCGAACACGGCATCGTTCAGCTCCAGATCGCCAGCTTCTGCTGCGTCGAGGGTCTGTACCTTGACCTTCATGGTTTAGCCCTCCTGGCCTTCGGTGACGTCGGTCGCCACGGCTTCTTCAGCCGGGGTGTTCGCAGCGTCATTGCTGTTGTCAGCCTTTTTCAGGCTGGCGGGATAGGGTGCATCCGCCGGACGAGCGACCTTGACCGCGTCCTTGACGGTGAGCCAGGTGCCCTTGGCGCCCGGAACGCTGCCCTTGACGAAGATCAGGCCACGCTCGACGTCGGTACGCACGATTTCCAGATTCTGCTGGGTGCGTTCACGATCGCCCATATGACCGGCCATCTTCTTGTTCTTGAAGACGCGACCCGGATCCTGGCGGTTACCCGTCGAACCATGGGCACGATGGCTGATCGACACACCGTGGGTGGCGCGCATACCGCCGAAGCCCCAACGCTTCATAGCGCCGGCAAAGCCCTTACCCTGAGTGTGACCCGCCACGTCGACCAGCTGGCCGGCGATGAAATGGTCAGCGGCGATTTCTGCGCCGACATCGAGGAGTGCATCCTCGGCGACACGGAATTCGACCAGACGTGCCTTAGGCTCCACTTCCGCCTTGGCGAAGTGACCGCGCTGCGGCTTGGCGACATTCTTAACTTTCGCGGTGCCGGCACCCAGCTGCACGGCTACATAGCCATCGCTGTCCACATCCTTCCGAGCCACGACCTGGTTGCCTTCAAGGGCCAGAACCGTAACCGGAACGTGACGCCCGTCCTCTTGGAACAGGCGGGTCATCCCGACTTTCTTCGCGATCACGCCAGTGCGCATGATCCATACTCCCAATAGAGGCCCGCCTTATCAGCGGGCGTATCCAACGAAAAAACCGCTCAGGATCTCTCCTTCGCGGCCAACCCTTTGCTTGTAGATCACCCCGTCTGGGTTGGATGCCACCCCCTATTCGGGAACAGCGACGGGGGACCAGGGCCACGGCCTAAGCCGCGCGGTATCCCTTGTGTCGTTTGAGCTTCCGCCCTTCCCTAAAAGAAAGAGGGAGCGGAATACCCGATACCCTGCTCATCTTTCGATAAGCAGGGACTTGCTGGCCTTAGGCCAACTTGATCTCGACGTTCACGCCGGCAGCCAGGTCCAGCTTCATCAGCGCGTCGACCGTCTGCGGCGTCGGCTGCACAATGTCAAGCATACGCTTGTAAGTGCGGACTTCGAACTGTTCGCGCGACTTTTTGTCGACGTGCGGGCCACGGTTGACCGTGAACTTTTCGATGCGCGTCGGCAAAGGAATGGGGCCGCGAATGAGGGCGCCGGTGCGGCGGGCGGTGTCGGCGATGTCGCCGGTCGCCTGATCGAGCACGCGATGATCGAACGCCTTGAGGCGAATGCGGATGTTGCTGTCCATGTCCTACTACCGATGCGAAAGAGCCAAAAAACAAACCGCCCCGTTTGACCCTCTAGCGCAAAGCCGGCGAGGATCGGTCCGAGGCGGTTAAAATCCGAGCCGCGCGAATCAGGTGACCCGCGCGACTCGCTGCCTATATTACTTGGTGACTGCCGAAACAACCCCCGAACCGACGGTCCGGCCGCCTTCGCGGATCGAGAAGCGCAGGCCCTGCTCCATCGCGATCGGGGCGATGAGCTTGACGCCAAGCTTCACGTTGTCGCCGGGCATGACCATCTCGGTGCCTTCAGGCAGCACGACTTCGCCGGTCACGTCGGTGGTGCGGAAGTAGAACTGCGGACGGTAGTTGGCGAAGAACGGCGTGTGACGGCCACCCTCTTCCTTCGACAGAACATAGACTTCCGATTCGAACTCGGTGTGCGGCTTGATCGAGCCGGGCTTGCAGAGAACCTGGCCACGCTCGACGTCTTCACGGCCAACGCCACGAACCAGCGCGCCGATATTGTCGCCAGCTTCACCCTGATCGAGCAGCTTGCGGAACATTTCAACGCCGGTGACGACGGTCTTGCGGGTGTCCTTGAGGCCGACGATCTCGACTTCTTCACCAACCTTGACGATGCCGGTTTCGACGCGGCCGGTCACAACCGTACCACGGCCGGAGATCGAGAACACGTCTTCGATCGGCATCAGGAAGGGCTTGTCGACCGGACGGTCGGGCTGCGGGATCCAGCTGTCGACCGACTGCATCAGCTTCAGAACGGCGTCATGGCCGATTTCGTTGTTGGTGCCGTTGAGGGCGCAAACAGCCGAACCCGGAATGATGGGGATGTTGTCGCCGTCAAAGTCGTAGGACGACAGCAGCTCGCGGATTTCCAGCTCGACCAGTTCCAGAATTTCTGGATCGTCGACCAGGTCAACCTTGTTCATGAACACGACCATCTGCGGCACGCCGACCTGACGGGCGAGCAGGATGTGCTCGCGGGTCTGCGGCATCGGGCCGTCGGTGGCGGACACGACCAGGATCGCGCCGTCCATCTGCGCGGCACCGGTGATCATGTTCTTCACATAGTCAGCGTGACCGGGGCAATCGACGTGCGCATAGTGGCGCTGTTCGGTTTCATATTCGACGTGGGCGGTCGAAATGGTGATGCCGCGCTCGCGCTCTTCAGGCGCCTTGTCGATATTGTCATACGACGTGAAGGTCGCGCCGCCGGTTTCGGCCAGCACCTTCGTGATCGCTGCGGTCAGCGAGGTCTTGCCATGGTCGACGTGACCGATGGTGCCGATGTTGCAATGCGGCTTCGTCCGCTCAAACTTAGCTTTCGCCATTTTATCCTACCTTCTAATCAAATCCGATGGGTTTGACCGCTCGGCCGCGCCTTGCGAAGGCGCGTCCATAGCAGCAAATTCGCATAATGAAAGCCCTAACCGCCCCGTTCGCACGCGGCGGATCAGGATTTTCAGGCCATCTTGGCCTTCACCTCGTCAGCGACATTCTGCGGCACTTCATCATAGTGCGAGAACGACATGGAATAGCTGGCCCGACCCTGGGTGAAGGAGCGCAGCGTATTCACATAACCGAACATGTTGGCCAGCGGGACCATGGCATCGACGGTCTGTGCGTTGCCGCGGCTGTCGGTGCCCTGGATTTGGCCACGACGGCTGTTCATGTCGCCGATGACGTCACCCAGATAGTCTTCCGGGGTCACGACTTCGACCTTCATGATCGGTTCGAGCAGCTTGATGCCCGACTTCTGGGCCGCTTCGCGCATCGCGCCACGGGCACAGATTTCGAACGCCAGAGCCGACGAGTCGACGTCATGATAGGCGCCGTCATACAGATGGACTTCGAAGTCGATGATCGGGAAGCCGATCAGCTGACCGGTCAGCGCCGTCTCACGGAAGCCCTTTTCGACCGAGGGGATATATTCCTTGGGAATATTGCCGCCCTTGATCTCGTCAAAGAACTGATAGCCCGAACCACGCTCGCCAGGAATGACGGTCGCCTTGATGCGGCCGAACTGACCCGAACCACCCGACTGCTTCTTGTGGGTATAGTCGATGTCGACCTTCTTCGCGAGATATTCGCGATAGGCCACCTGCGGCGCACCGACATTGGCCTCGACCTTGAACTCGCGACGCATACGGTCGACGAGGATTTCCAGGTGAAGCTCGCCCATGCCCTTGATGATGGTCTGGCCCGATTCGTGATCGGTCGACACGCGGAAGCTGGGATCTTCGGCCGACAGGCGATTGAGCGCGATGCCCATCTTTTCCTGGTCTGCCTTGGTCTTGGGTTCCACCGACAGTTCGATAACCGGCTCAGGGAATTCCATCCGCTCCAGCACGATCGGCTGACGCTCGGCGCACAGCGTGTCGCCGGTGGTGGTTTCCTTCATGCCGGCCAGCGCGATGATGTCGCCCGCGAAAGCCTCGTCAACGTCCTTACGTTCGTTGGCGTGCATTTCGAGCATACGCCCGACCTTTTCCTTCTTGTCCTTCACCGAGTTCAGATAGGTGCCCTTGACGAGCGTACCCGAATAGATGCGGATGAAGGTGAGCGAACCCACGAACGGATCGTTCATCACCTTGAACGCCAGCGCGCTGAAGGGCGCGTCGTCGGTCGCGGGACGGCTGTCCGGCTCGTTGCTGTCCATCTTGACGCCCTGCACGTCCTCAATGTCGAGCGGGCTGGGCATATAGTCGACGACGGCGTCGAGCAGGGGCTGAACGCCCTTGTTCTTGAACGCCGAACCGCAAACGACCGGGACGAACGACTGGTTGAGCGCGCCCTTGCGGATCAGCGCCTTGAGCGTCGCCGTGTCAGGCTCGGTGCCGTCAAGATAGGCTTCCATCGCGGCATCGTCCTGCTCGACGGCCAGCTCGATGAGGTCGCTGCGATATTTCGCGGCCTTGTCTGCCATGTCGGCGGGGATTTCTTCAAAGAAGAATTCAGCACCCAGCGACTCATCCTTCCAGATGATCGCGCGGTTTTCGACCAGGTCGACCAGACCCTTGAAATCGCTTTCCGTGCCGATCGGCAGATACAGCACGGCGGGACGCGCACCCAGACGATCGATGATCGACTGCACGCAATAATAGAAGTCGGCACCGGTGCGATCGAGCTTGTTGATGAAGCACATGCGCGGGACTTTATACTTGTCCGCCTGACGCCATACGGTTTCGGACTGCGGCTCAACACCGGCAACGCCGTCGAAGCAGGCAACCGCGCCGTCAAGCACGCGCAGCGAACGTTCGACTTCGATCGTGAAGTCAACGTGGCCGGGGGTGTCGATGATGTTGATGCGGTGGCCGTTCCAGAAACAGGTCGTCGCAGCCGAGGTGATCGTGATCCCGCGCTCCTGCTCCTGCTCCATCCAGTCCATCGTGGCGGCGCCGTCATGGACTTCGCCGATCTTGTAGGACTTGCCGGTATAATAAAGAATACGCTCGGTCGTCGTCGTCTTGCCGGCGTCGATATGGGCCATGATGCCGATATTGCGATACAGTTTGAGCGGATGGCTGCGGGCCATGATGCTTCTCCGTTGCCGGCGCACCGGCGGTTGGGGATTCGTGTTCTTGCGTGGCCCCTAAACCAATCCGTCCGCCATGGGTAGGCCCACGACGAACGGATGGATTTTTAAGAGCGATAAACGGGGCAACTGTCGATCGACCGCCGCCCCGCCAATCTTTTTACCAGCGATAGTGCGAGAAGGCGCGGTTCGCTTCCGCCATGCGGTGCGTGTCTTCGCGCTTCTTGACCGCGTTACCACGGTTGTTGGCTGCATCCATCAGCTCACCCGACAGGCGGGCCGCCATGGTGGTCTCGCTGCGGTTGCGCGCAGCGGTGATCAGCCAGCGGATGGCCAGAGCCTGCGAACGCTCAGGACGCACTTCGACGGGAACCTGATAGGTCGCACCGCCAACGCGGCGGCTGCGGACTTCGATGCCCGGCTTGATGTTGTTGAGCGCGTCATGGAACATGCCGATCGGATCCTTCTTGGCGCGAGCCTCGACGGTTTCCAGGGCGCCATAAACGATCGATTCAGCAACGGCTTTCTTGCCGTCCTGCATGATGGAGTTCATGAACTTCGACAGAACCTGATCGCCATATTTGGGATCGGGCAGGATGATGCGCTTTTCGGGGCGACGACGACGTGACATATTTTAGTCTCCCTTACTTAGGACGCTTGGCGCCGTATTTCGAACGGCTCTGCTTGCGATCCTTGACGCCCTGGGTATCCAGAACGCCGCGAAGAACGTGGTAACGCACGCCCGGAAGATCTCGCACACGACCGCCACGGATCAGCACGACGCTATGTTCCTGCAGGTTGTGGCCTTCACCAGGAATATAGGTGATGACTTCGCGCTGGTTGACCAGGCGAACCTTGGCCACCTTGCGGAGCGCGGAGTTCGGCTTTTTCGGGGTCGTGGTATAGACGCGGGTGCAAACGCCACGCTTTTGCGGGTTCGCATCCATGGCAGGGACCTTCGACTTGGCCTTCTGCGGTTCGCGGCCCTTGCGGACCAGCTGGTTGATTGTTGGCATGAAGCCCTTCACCTTTTTCAGTTACTTTACCGCAACACCCCTGCGTTCAATGCCGCCGGGAAACATATCGCTTCCAAACAGCAAAGGCCCCGGCGGGTGCAATACCCCCCTGGAGCCGCAAGAGCATCCGGTAATGTTCAGCTCTGTGTTGCCCGCGTGGGATGATGCGAGGAGACGAGTCTCTACGCGGCAGACCGCTGGGCAGGCGGGCCTATAGCGATGCCGGGGCAAAGGGTCAAGCCAATCGCCGACAGGCTGGCCATGCCGCTGACCGGGCGGGGCCGATGGAGGCTGGTTAGGGAATTACTAACCCTGCCTGCCCTATTTTGCGCCCAGCACCAAAGGGGTGCGTCAACTGGACAGGGCGTGAGCGGGCTTTCGACCATCAGTGGCGAATTTCGCCTAGCCGAACGGGAAGCGGCGTTCCAGGCCGAACGCCTGCCCGAATCGCGACGCCATGCCCGCATCCTGTTCATCCTCTCCGCAATTCTCAACACGCTCTTCCTGTTGAGCGACTGGCGCTTTGCCGGGACGTCGCATTTCTGGGTCGCGGTGCCTGCTCGGTTGACGGTGATTGTCTGGTCCATCGTCTGCCTGTCGCTATGCCGCCGGATGACCAGCTTCCCGGCGGTCGAGCGCATCTGCTTCGCCTGGCAGGTCGTGACCGCCATCGGCGTCGCCTTCCTCGTCAGTTCGCGCAGTGACATCGCCATCTTTGTCCTCGTCATGCTGCCGCTGGTATTCTACCTGGTCGTTCCCACCAGTTTTCGCGGCAATGTCGGCGGCGGGCTGGGCTGCTGCATCGCTTTGCTGATCGGCTATCTTTCCCCCGCCCCGCTTTCCTCCACCATACCTGGCATGATCCTGGCCATGCTAATGCTCCATTGCGGCATGTGGATCGCGATCGCCCGGAACAACCGACTCCAGCGGCAGGAATGGACCGCCGGGCAGGTCGCACACGCCGTGCAGCTGGAACTGGCCAATAGTCGCGACACGCTGGAACGGATGTTCATGGCCGTGCCGCTGCCCTTGCTCGTCACACGCTATGACGGAAATATCCTGCGCCTCAACCGCGCTGCCACCGATGCCTATGCGGCAGGGCATGATGTCAACCTTGGCCATGTCGAGCAGACCTATGTAGACCTGCCGGTACGCGAAGAACTGTTCGCAATGCTCCAGCGCGGCGAGGCGGTCGACAATTTCGAGTGTCGGCTACGCCGCGCCGATGGCGCGCTTCGCCATGCGCTCCTGTCGTCCCGCCCGATCGTGATTGACGGCGAGCCTTGCTTCATGACGAGCGTGGTCGACATTACCGAACGCAAGCAGGCCGAACGGCATCTGGAGCGTCTGGCCATGACGGACGCGCTGACGGGCCTTGCCAATCGCGCCCATTTCATGGCTGCCGTCACGCAAGCAACGGCGGCGTCGAATAACCGGGCGCAACTGGCCGTGCTGCTCATTGACCTGGACGAATTCAAGCGGGTCAACGACACGGCCGGGCATGATGCAGGCGACGCGCTGTTGTGCGCGGTGGCCGGACGGTTGCGCCACGCCCTGCGACCGGGCGATCTGGTCGCGCGGATGGGCGGTGACGAATTCGCCGTGCTGCTGACCCGCCTGCCCGACGCTGATGCGCTGCAGCCGATCCTGGCACGCATCGCCGATCATCTGCACGCCCCGCTCGACTATCGTGGTCGACCAATCGAATGCCGGGTCAGCATCGGCGTTGCGCTGTTCCCCGACCATGGCGAGGATGTGACGGCCCTCGTCAAACATGCCGACATCGCCCTCTATCATGCCAAGAATAATGGCCGGGGCCGCGCCATAATATTTGGGCCTGACCTGCTGGAAAGCTGGGATC
Source organism: Sphingobium sp. (assembly GCA_023266575.1). GTDB lineage: Bacteria > Pseudomonadota > Alphaproteobacteria > Sphingomonadales > Sphingomonadaceae > Sphingobium. The sequence continues at coordinate 206,114 of JAHFPV010000003.1, read as the reverse complement.
GGGAAGCCGCCATGCTCGACCGCGCCCGCCATGTTCTGGCGCAGGAACATCCCTGCCCCTGGTATCAGCCCAAAATTGCACTCGATACCGGCGCGATCGTAGGGTTCGAGGCGCTGTTCCGCTGCCCGACCGCCGATGGCACAGTCATTATGCCAGCCGACATTGCCGCCGCCTTCGAACATCCCGAACTGGGGCCTGCCATCACCGGTCGGATGATAGAGGGTGTCATTGCCGACTGTGTCCGCTGGCGCGACGCCGGCTTGTCGATCGGCCATGTGGCCCTCAACGTGTCAGGCGCGGACCTGAATGATGACAATTTCGTCGATCATTTGCTGGAGCAACTGGCACAGGCAGGCCTGCCTCCGGCGGTGATCGAGCTAGAGGTAACCGAATCGGTCTTTCTGGGCCGCAATGCTGACCACGTCGGACAGGTGCTGAAGCGGCTGAGCGACGCTGGAGTCTCTATTGCCCTCGATGATTTCGGGACTGGCTATGCTTCCCTCTCCCACCTCAAGCAATTTCCGATCGACATCATCAAAATCGACCAGCGCTTCGTGCGCGATCTGGAGACCGACCCGGACGATGCCGCGATCGTCCGCACGGTGCTGAACCTTGCCTATAGCCTTGGCATTCGCACGGTGGCGGAGGGGGTGGAGAACAGCCACCAGGTCGACTATCTGCGCGCAGGCGGATGTCATTATGGGCAAGGCTATCATTTCGGCGCGGCCATGCCATCCACCGCCATAACAGAGCTGCTGGCAAAACAGGGACTCGCGCGCCCTGCCCGCAAATAGATTGAAACGGCGCGGTTAAAAATTAACATATGGCGGGAACAAATGACGCAACCGTTCATTTCACCGCGCTGACGCTTCGACTCGTCACGACTCCGCAACGACGGATTCGCTTGTTCGGCAATGCTTTGCTAACGGCTCGACTCGAATAAGAGTGTGGGGTCGCAATTGTCGCAAAAAGCCAAGACGGGGGCATCCGCTCTCCGCGCGCGGTTGTTCGCGCTTTGCCCTGAGCGGGAGATTTTCCTCCGCTCCGGGGGGCAGGTTAAGTTCCTGCGCGTCTCCCGCCGAGCGCAACTGACCGCTATCGCCATCGTCTCCACCGCGCTGATTGGCTGGGGCGGCGCGACCATCTCGATGCTTGCCAACAACGCTTCGGTCGCACAGGAGCGCGCGCTTCTGGCGCAGCAGGGCAAGGCGGTCGCGACCACAGCGAACAAGGTCGCCGACTATCGCAAGTCGGTCGAGGATCTGGCACAGGATCTGGAAGCGCGCCAGGATTTCATGGACGACCTCTACAAGACGCATTTCGGTGCAGAGGATGGCAACGCCGCGGGGGCCGATCTGATCGGCCCGGCCAAGAGTGGCGAGAAGGGCAAGCTGACCGCCAAGATCAGCATGGCCCCGGAAGCCGCCCCGCTGGTCCGCCTTGCCCAGCGGCAGCGCCAGTTCGCGATGATGCTGACCGGCGCGGTCGAACGGCGCGCCGACAAGGCCGCCGCCGCGATCCGCAGCTTTGGCCTGAACCCCGACAGCCTGACCCGCAGCGCCGCCCGCGCCCAGGGTGGCCCCTTCGTCCCCTGGAAGGGTGACAAGGGCGCGATGACCGGCGAGCTGGAAGAGCTGGCAAGCGCGCTCAACCGGATGGAATTGCTGGAACGCAGCCTGCTTGCCATTCCGTCGGGCCAGCCGACCACGGCGCCGATGCAGACCAGTTCCTATGGCTATCGCCGCGATCCCTTTAACGGCCACGCCGCCTTCCATGCCGGAATCGACTTTCCCGGCCGCTTTGGCCAGCCGATCAACGCCGCCGCCGGTGGCAAGATCAGCTTTGTCGGCCAGCGCCAGGGCTATGGCAATGTCGTCGAAGTCGAACATGGCAATGGTCTGATGACCCGCTATGCCCATCTGTCCGGCTTTGCCAGCCGCGTCGGCCAGACGGTCGCGCGCGGCGACACGATCGGCCGCATGGGATCGACCGGCCGTTCGACCGGCACCCATCTGCATTTCGAGGTCCGGCTGAACGGCCAGGCCATCAACCCGCGTCGTTTTCTGGAGGCCCGCCAAGATGTTCTCCAAGTCCAGCAAATCGCCAAAGCGCGTTTCGCCGATGTCGGCAACCGGGGCTAAAAACACCCCCTTCTCGCTGATCGGCAGCGACGTGACGATCAGCGGCAATCTGTCCGCCTCGGTCGATCTGCATGTCGATGGCGCGGTCGAGGGCGACATCAGCTGCGCCGCGCTCGTGCAGGGACCAGACAGCCGGATCGTCGGCCATGTCACCGCGCAGAGCGCGCGCCTGGCGGGCCTTGTCGACGGGTCGATCACGGCGCAGGAACTGGTGGTTGAAAGCACGGCCCGGATCACCGGTGATGTGCGCTATGAGCGGATCACGATCGAACCGGGCAGCCGGATCGAAGGGCATTTCGCGCATAAGGACCATGGCGCGGTGCCGGAACTCAAGCTGATCGCTGGCGACGGCGCCGTCTGACCGGCCTCCTCTCCTAACCATATTTGTCACTGGCTGCGGCCGTGCAGTCGCGATACCCGTCCCCCGTCACCGACATGGGGAGACGATAGCATGGACACGCCCGATTATTGGCCAGACATACGCCGTTTCCTGATCGGCTTCGCGATCGGCGGCGTTGCGATCGGCCTGTTCACGCTGATCAGCGTTCAGCCGGTCCCCTAACCGGTCAGCCTGCTAGCCAGAACAGGCAGGCACCCAGTCCGACTGCCCACACCACCATAACGATAATGACCCCGGCACGGCTTGACGGCCGCTCTGCGCGATCCGCCGCCTCTGCCCGATAACGCGCCATCAGCGCAGACGGGATGCAGCGAACCGCCAGCGCAATGCCCAGAGGCACGATCAGCAGATCATCGAGCAGACCCAGCACCGGTATGAAATCGGGAATCAGGTCGATCGGACTGAGTGCATAAGCGGCCACCAGCAGCGCGATCAGCCGCGCGAACCATGGTGTGTCGGCCCGACGTGCCGCGATCCACAGCGCCACGACCTCGCGCTTCAGCCGCTTCGCCCAGGCTTTGAGCGCGGCCAGCATCCTGGCCTCAATTCACCGGCGCGCGACGGCGATAGCTAAGCGCTTCGGCGATATGGACGCGCCCGACCTTCTCCGCCCCGGCCAGATCGGCAATCGTCCGGGCGACCCGCAGGACGCGGGTATAGCCGCGCGCCGACAGCTTCATCGCGGCTGCGGCCTGCGCCAGTAATTGCCGCCCAGCCTCGTCCGGCCCGGCAACATCCTCCAGCGCCTCGCCATCGACTTCGGCGTTAGTGCGCACCTTGCTGTCGGCATAGCGTGCTGTCTGGACCGCGCGGGCGGCGGCGACGCGCGCGGCGACCTCGGACGATCCTTCGGCGGGCGGTGGCAGCACCAGGTCGGCGGCGGTCACGGCCTGCACCTCGACATGCAGATCGATCCGGTCGAGCAGCGGCCCGGACACCTTGGCCTGATAGTCCGCCGCACAACGCGGCGCGCGTGAGCAAGCCAGTGCCGGATCGCCCAGATGGCCGCAGCGGCACGGATTCATCGCGGCAATCAACTGCACACGCGCCGGGAAGGTGACGTGGGCGTTCGCGCGGGCCACCGTCACCTCGCCCGTTTCCAGCGGCTGGCGCAGCGAATCCAGCACGGCGCGCTGAAATTCCGGCAGTTCGTCCAGAAACAAGACGCCCAGATGCGCCATGCTGACCTCGCCCGGCCGCACCCGCAACCCGCCGCCAACCAAAGCAGCCATCGACGCGCTGTGATGGGGGGTGCGGAAGGGCCGGGCACGGCTGATCCGTCCGCCCTCCAGCGTCCCGGCGACGCTGGCCACCATCGATGTTTCCAGCGCCTCGCCCGGCGTCATTTCGGGCAATATGCCCGGAACACAACTCGCCATCAGCGACTTGCCCGCGCCCGGCGGCCCGACCATCAGCAGATTATGCCCGCCCGCCGCGGCGATCTCAATCGCGCGCTTGGCAGTCTCCTGCCCCTTGACCTGCTTGAGGTCAGCGGTGCGCACGGGCGCTTCGACCGCGCCCGGTTGCGGCGGCGACAGGGCCGACGTCCCTTTGAAATGGTTGAGGAGGCTGAGCAGATCGGGCGCGGCGACCACCTCCACCTGCCCCGCCCAGGCGGCTTCCGCCCCCTGCGCGACCGGGCAGACCAGCCCCATATCCTGCTCGCCCGCATGAAGCGCCGCCAGCAACACGCCGGGCGAAGGCGCGGTGCGCCCGTCCAGCCCCAGTTCGCCGACGACAACATAGCCAGACAGCGTCTCGGCATCGATCACCCCCATCGCGCCCAGCAGCGCGAGCGCGATCGGCAGGTCATAATGCGACCCTTCCTTGGGCAGATCAGCAGGCGAGAGATTGACCGTGATACGCTTGGGCGGCAGCGACAGGCCGATGGCAGCGATGGCATTGCGCACCCGCTCACGGCTTTCCGCCACCGCCTTGTCCGGCAGGCCGACGACGATGAAATTGGGCAGGCCGGGGACCAGCTGGCACTGCACCTCTACGCCGCGCGCCTCCAGACCCAGATAAGCGACCGTCGATACCGTTGCGACCAAGTGACCCCCGCTTCTTCCCGCTACCCGTCAGCCATCTGGCTTTATTCGTCGATCGGCGCGCCCGTCCGGTCCCGTGCCGGCTCATCGGGTCGCCCCTTGAACCCTTGCGCCACAACATACCATTCCACGCTGCCCTTGCGGCTGGCGGGGGGCTTGGCGTGCTTGATCGTCGTGAAATTCTTTTTGAGGAGCACCAGCAATTCGCCGTCCGTCCCGCCCGCAAAAACCTTGGCAACGAAGGTGCCGCCCTTGCGCAGATTTTCCACCGCGAACCAGGCCGCCGCTTCGACCAGGCCCATGGTACGCAGATGGTCGGTCTGGGCATGGCCGACCGTGTTGGCCGCCATGTCGGAAATCACCAGATCGGGCGCGTCGCCCAGCGCATCGCGCAGCAGCTGCGGCGCCTTGTCATCCATGAAGTCCATTTCGAACAGGGTGACGCCGCCGATCGGATCGACCGGCAACAGATCGATACCCACGACCGCCGCCTTGGGCGCCAGTTTACGCACCACCTGCGACCAGCCACCCGGCGCGACACCCAGATCGACAACCGCGCGCGATCCCTTCACGAAATGGAATTTCTCGTCCAGTTCGATCAGCTTGAATGCGGCGCGGCTGCGCCAGCCTTCGGCCTTGGCCTTATGGACATAGGGGTCGTTCAGATGGCGTTCGAGCCAGCGCACCGACTGCGCCGTGCGGCCCTTCGCGCTCTTGACCCGCACCCTGCCTGCGCCAGCGCCTCTCACATCATTCTCCCGTCGCGGTCCATCAGACCGCGCAATATGCCCTCGCGAATGCCGCGGTCGGCGACGCCCAGTCGCTCTGCCGGCCAGATGTCGAGGATCGATTCCAATATGGCGCAGCCCGCCACCACCAGATCAGCCCGTTCCGTGCCGATGCAGGGCAGTTTCTGCCGTTCGCCCAGCGCCATGGCCGACAGCCGCTCCGAAATGGACCGCATGGACGCGCAGGGCACAATCAGCCCGTCAATCGCCTGCCGGTCATAGCGCGGCAGGTTGAGATGCAGGCTGGCCAACGTGGTCACTGTGCCTGACGTGCCGAGCAGGCGGATATCCTGCGCGCCATGCGGCAGACGACGGGCAAGCGGCGAGAAGGCTTCGCTGACCCGTGCGCGCATCCGGTCATAGGCGGCCAGTCGCGCGTCGGCATCGTCATGCTCGAACGCTTCGCTTTCGGTGAGCGACACGACACCCCAGGGCGCGCTGACCCAGTCGACAATGCGCGGCGCGCCCGAAGATCCTTGTGAATCGACCAGCACCAGTTCGGTCGATCCGCCGCCAATATCGAAGATCAAGGCCGGGCCGTTGCCCGGTTCCAGCAAGGCATGGCAACCCAGCACAGCGAGCCGCGCTTCTTCCTCCGCGCTGATGATGTCGAGCGCGATGCCGGTTTCGCGATAGACGCGCTGGATGAATTCCGCGCCGTTGGTGGCGCGACGACAGGCTTCGGTAGCGACAGACCGCGCCAGCGTCACATGGCGGCGGCGCAGCTTGTCGGCGCAGACGGAGAGCGCCGCAATCGCCCGGTCGATCGCGGCATCGCTGATCCGCCCAGTCGATGCCAGCCCCTCGCCCAGCCGCACGATCCGCGAAAAAGCATCGACCACTATGAAGCCGTCAGCCGACGGCTTGGCGATCAGCAGGCGGCAATTATTGGTGCCAAGGTCGATCGCGGCATAGGATCGCCGTTCGCGCGCGCCATAAGGCGCAAAGCCCCGCTGCGTCGACGGGGGAGGAATGGCCGCAGCCTTGCTCCCATCGCCCGGACCGGAAGCGGCGCGCTTGCCCGCATAACGGCCGGCCGGGCCGGAACTCTGCGGCGATGGGCGGCTCTGCTGCACCATGCCGTAACTCGCTTCACATATCGCCAGCCCCAAAGCGGGACCGGAACTTGGGAACCTGCTTAAGCAGATAAGCGCCAATGCGCAAGGCGCGCGCCCCGACCGACGATCCAAATCGGGAGCCGCGCTGCGGAGAGACCTTTTTCCTGGCCACTCCCCTTCATCTTCCCGCCCGCCTGTTCTATGGCCACACTCCTATTGCCAAGAGGAAGCCGATTTGATCCTGGACCTTGCCGCTGCCGCTTCGGGTGCGATCCGTTTTGACGATCTGGGCGTCGGCCCGGTGGCGCTGGACCTGGGCTTCTTCACGCTGAAATGGTATAGCCTCGCCTATCTGGCGGGCATATTGATCGGCTACTGGTATCTGCTCAAGCTGATCGCCCAGCCAGGATCGCCGATGGGTCGCCGCCATGCCGACGACATGATCTTCTATGCGACGCTGGGCATCATCATCGGCGGGAGGCTGGCCTATGTCATCTTCTACCAGCCCGAAATATTGAACAACCCGCTCGATATCTTCAAGTTGTGGAATGGCGGCATGTCCTTCCATGGCGGCGCGGCGGGCGTATCGCTCGGCATCCTCTATATGGCGCGCAAGGAGAAGCTCAGCTGGCTGCGCATCCACGATTATGTCGCCTGCACCGTCCCCTTCGGCCTGTTCTTCGGTCGCCTTGCCAATTTCGTGAATGGCGAATTGTGGGGCAAGGAAACCGATCTGCCGTGGGGCATCATCTTCCCGACCGGCGGACCGTTCGCGCGGCATCCCAGCCAGCTCTATGAAGCTGCATTGGAAGGGCTTGTCCTTTTCGCCATCCTGGCCTTCGCCTTCTGGCGCACCCGCGCCCGTTATCAGCCGGGGATGCTCGTCGGGCTGTTCCTGCTGGGTTATGGCGTGTTTCGCTTCGGCGTCGAATATGTGCGGGAAGCGGACGCACAATTGATGGAGTTCGCCGCCCGCACCGGTCTGCATATGGGCCAGTGGCTGTGCGTGCCGATGATCCTGGGCGGCCTCTATCTGATCGCGACGTCGAAGGGGCGTCGCGTGCGGGTGGAACCGATTGCCGGAAGCGCGAGTGTCAGCTGAACCTCTGAGCCTCGCCGAACGGCTCTCGCGCCAGATCGCGGCGGGCGGGCCGATCTCGGTTGCCCACTATATGGCCGAGGCGAACCAGCATTATTACGCCACCCGCGATCCGCTCGGCGCGGATGGCGACTTTACCACCGCGCCGGAAATCAGCCAGATGTTCGGCGAACTGGTGGGGCTGTGCCTGGCGGACATCTGGATGCGGTCGGGTCGGAAGCCGGGGCCGCTTTATACCGAGTTGGGACCGGGACGCGGGACGCTGGCGGCTGACGCGCTGCGCGCGATGGAAAGCGCCGCGCTCGCGCCGCGCATCCATTTCGTCGAAACCAGCCCCACCCTGCGCGAACGGCAGCGCGCTCTGCTCCCCCATGTCACCCATCATGACAGCATCGAAAGCCTGCCCACCGAAGGGCCGTTGCTGATCGTCGCCAATGAATTTTTCGACGCGCTGCCGGTGCGCCAGTGTATCCGCGTTGGCGAGGAATGGCGTGAGCGGGTCGTCATCCGGCGCGAACAGGAAGGGCGCTTCATGGCCGTCCCCGGCTATCGCCGCATCGAATCGGGCCTGCCGCCAATCGCCGCGCAAGCGCAGGACGGGGCGATCATCGAGACGCCGATCGTGGGGGCAGGCATCGCCTATGCACTGGCACAGCGGATCGCCAAACAGGGCGGCGCGGCGATCATCATCGATTATGGCTATGCCGGGCCGCTGCTGGGCGACACGCTGCAAGCAGTCAAGGCCCACGCCTTTGCCGATCCGTTTGCCGATCCGGGCGAAGTGGACCTCACCACCCATGTCGATTTCACCATGATCGGCAATATGGCGCGGCAGGCGGGGTTGCGGGTGTCGGGGCCAGTCGATCAGGGGGCGTATCTGCGCGAATTGGGCATCGACGCCCGCGCGGATCAGCTGGCCCGCACCAGCCCGGCCCGCGCCGCCGAAGTGGAGGCCGCCCGCGCCCGGCTGACCGATGCCAACGCCATGGGCAGCCTGTTCAAGGCGATGGCCTGGGTCCATCCCGACTGGGCCGATCCCGCAGGCTTTGGCGACTGATCGCCCTCAATCTTCCTGGTGATAACGGCCCAGTTTGCGGATGAAACCAATAAGACCGGTCTGGCGGCTGCGCTTCATCCGTTCGGCGTGGAGGATGGTCTGCACCCGGCTGAAACAATCGTCGGCATCGACATTGCACAGCACATAATCATAGCCGTCCCAATGCGCGATTTCGCCCGCTGCGCGGGCCATGCGGCCGTCAATGACTTCGTCGCTATCGGTCGCGCGGCCGCGCAGACGGCGTTCCAGTTCCTCCATCGACGGCGGCAGGATGAACACCCGCACCACGTCGCCCCCGGCGATCTGGTGCAATTGCTGCGCGCCCTGCCAGTCAATGTCGAACAAGACGTCCTGCCCGCTCTTGAGCATCGCTTCCACCGGTGCGCGGGGGGTGCCGTAGCGCTGGCCGAATACATGCGCCCATTCCAGAAATTCCTGGTCCGCGGTCATGCGGCGGAATTCCGGCAGATCGACGAAATGATAATCCTTGCCGTCGACTTCGCCTGGCCGCATCGGCCGGGTGGTCGCCGACACTGACATGGACATATCCGGCTCGGCCGCGAGCAGCTTGCGCGCGATGGTGGACTTTCCCGCGCCAGACGGCGAGGAAAGAACGAAGAGGACGCCGCGTCGCTTGAAGTCGGGGGTCTCGATCGGGATAGTGTCGGCCATGGCCGCTAGTGCCGCTTGAAGCGGGCTTTTGCAAGAGGGGGAAATGGCGGGATGCGGCACAGGCAGATGGTCCATCGCCGGGGTCTGATCGCCGCAGGGCTAATCGCGCTGGTGACCTGCGCCATCCTGTTGCTGATGGACCGGCCGCCAATCTGCACTTGTGGCCGGATCGAGCTGTGGCACGGGGCGCTCGACAGCGGCAACAGCCAGCATATCGCGGACTGGTATAGTCTGAGCCATGTCATCCATGGGCTGCTCTTTTACCCCGCCACCCTCTGGCTGTTGCGGCGGCGTCCGGTCGGGGTGCGGCTCGCGCTGGCTGTGGCGGTCGAATCGGCTTGGGAGATATTGGAGAATTCACCGATCATCATCGACCGATACCGGACCGCGACGATTGCGCTGGGCTATAGTGGCGACTCTGTCCTCAATTCGATGAGCGACATCGGCATGATGACGCTGGGCTTTCTGTTCGCGTCGCGCGCGCCGGTCTGGCTGTCGGTGGCGGTCGCGATCGGGTTCGAATTGCTGGCGCTGGCGGTCATCAGGGACAATCTGACGCTCAATGTGCTGATGCTGACCTTTCCGGTGGACGCCGTCCGCGACTGGCAGGCCGCGCTTTAGAGTTTGCGGGCCTTGCGCGCGGCGTCGATCGGGACCGGCTCCTTGCTCAAATCAGGCAGCGCCTTGATCGCGCGCTTGCGGTCGACCTCGCGCTTCGCCTCATACATTTTGCCCGCCATATAGGCGCCGGTCACGAACAGCGCGCCAGCGGGGAAGCGCATGATGAGGCGCTTGACGCCCATGCCTGCGATCAGGCCGACGACGCCCTTCTTGCCCGTGTCCGCAGCGACGCGGGCGGCCACCACGGTCGCGCCGATACGGGCAGCCTTGCGCAGCAGGCTGGCCTTTTTGGGGGCGGTGACGGTAACGAGCGGGGCTTTGGGGGCGAAGGGCTTTTTCATACTGGCTCAATGTATCGAACGGCGCGCGGTTCCGCCATGCTGATGTGGATCATGTCATATTTTCCGGCCGCACCAGCGCGTCGAAGGTCGCCGCATCCACCAGCCCCAGTTCGAGTCCCGCAGCTTTCAGCGTCTGGCCGGTCTTGTGCGCGTGCTTGGCGATGGCGGCGGCATTGTCATAGCCGATCGCCGGGGCGAGCGCAGTGACCAGCATCAGCGATCGATCGACCAGCTCGGCGATGCGCGGCTCGTTCGCCTCCAGCCCCTCGACACAGCGTTCCGCGAAACTGTCCATGCCGACGCTCAGCAGATGGATCGAGCGCAGCACCGCCGCGCCGATCATCGGCTTGAACACATTAAGTTCCAGATGGCCCTGCATCCCGCCCACCGTCACCGCCTGATGATTGCCGATGACCTGGGCGGCGACCATGGTCAGCATTTCGCACTGGGTCGGGTTGACCTTTCCCGGCATGATAGAGCTGCCCGGTTCATTGGCGGGCAGGTCCAGTTCGCCAAGGCCAGAGCGCGGGCCGGAGCCGAGCAGGCGGATGTCATTGGCGATCTTGGTGAGCGCAACGGCCAGCGTGGCGAGGGTCGAGGAGAGGTGGACCAGCGGATCGTTGGATGCCAGCGCCTCGAATTTATTGTCGGCGGTGCGGAACGGCAGGCCGGTGATGGCGGCGATTTCCGCCGCGATCGCAATATCAAAGCCTTCCGGCGCATTGAGACCCGTGCCGACCGCCGTGCCGCCCTGCGCCAGCGCCATCATGCCGTGCATGACTGCAGGCTCGATGCGCTTGCGGCTGCGATAGACCTGATGCGTATAGCCGGAAAATTCCTGCCCCAGCGTCAGCGGCGTCGCGTCCTGCAAATGGGTGCGACCGATCTTGACGATATGGTCCCATGCCTTCGCCTTCGCGTCGAGCGCGGCGTGGAGCCGGTCGAGCGCCGGGAACAGCGCGTTGGTGACCGCCAGCGCGGCGGCGATGTGGAGCGCGGTCGGGAAGCTGTCGTTGGACGATTGGCCCAAATTCACACCGTCATTGGGATGCACCGGATGCTTGCCGCCGCGCGTGCCGGTGAGCGCTTCATTGGCGATGCCGGCGATCACTTCATTGACGTTCATATTGGTCTGGGTGCCGCTGCCCGTCTGCCAGATAACGAGGGGGAACTGGTCGTCATGATGGCCAGCCGCCACCGCAGCGGCAGCGGTTTCGATCGCGTCGGCTTGGGTGGCGTCCAGCCTGTGCTGGCGGTTCACCCGCGCAGCCGCCTGCTTCACGATGGCCAGCGCATGGACGATGCCGATCGGCATCCGCTCTGTCGAGTCGAACGGGAAATTCTCGATGCTCCGCTGCGTCTGCGCACCCCAATAGGCGTCTGCTGGCACCTCTATGGCGCCGATACTGTCGGTTTCGGTGCGGGTTGCGGGCATTTGGGGGCGCCTTTCAGTTAAGAACCATTCGCAAATCTGATACTGATTTAGGGTGATGGGGATGAAATCCAAGGGGTTACAGGCAGAGCGGTGACAGGGGCGGGTTGGTTGGAGGGGATGGCGTGTGAAACTTCGCTAAGTTCGCCCATGTCGCATATGGAGAGTTAGCGCCGGGTGGCGATGTAGGACAGCGGGAATTGCAGGATGGCGACGATGTGAGCGCCTGTGTTACAAGGTATACAGGTTACAAAAGGACGGACCATGAGCGCGAGCACGACGATGACGATCCGGGTGACGCCCGCGCTCAAGGAAAAGCTCGGCCGGTTGGCGCAGGACACGCGCCGCACCCGCTCCTATCTCGCAGCGCAAGCAGTCGAAGCCTATGTGAATCGGGAATTGCAGATCATCGAGGGCATCCAGCGCGGTCTGGCCGACATGAAGGCCGGTCGGGTCACCCCGCATGACGAGGCGATGGCGCGGATTGACGCTGCGATCGCGGCGGCCAGCCCTGATCCCGCATGAAGCGTGTATTTTGGTCGAACGATGCGCTGGCCGATCTTGAACAGCAGGCTGTCCACATTGCGAGGGACAATCCTGCCGCCGCGCGCAGAGTTGCCAAGCGGATTCGAGAGGTCGGCGACGGCCTGAGCGCATTTGCGACCGGCCACATGGGGCGCGTCGCAGGCACTTACGAGAAATCCGTCGCCCGCCTGCCCTATGTCGTTGCCTATGCCCTGAGTGAGAATGATGCGGTGGTGACGATTCTGCGCGTCATCCATACGTCGCGTGACTGGCGGGATGATGTTTGGCCGGGATAGGGTGGCTGATTTGGGTGGCTAGCGGACTGTCGGCTTTTGGATGCTTAAGGGCTTTAGCTGCCGTTGGGACATGAAGGAAGCTTGGTGCCGTAAATCATGTCCAGGTGGCCTTGACCGCCGTCAGACCAAATCGTCACGATGTAGTTCTTTCCTCTGATCAGCGGTTGAGCTTCCTGTTGGATTTCCCAACCAACATACCGATCACCGTAAAGAATAATGCTTCGCTGCGGCTGATATGTATGTTCCCGATTGTCTGCCAAGCCGTAGGGCACTTTCGTTTCCCAAGCCAGTCTGGTTCGATATTCAAAGACAGACACGCTCCAAGGTCGGGCAACGCTATCTGAGAACCAACCGCGTGTATTCTCCACCTGAAAAGCGAGATTTTTCCCGATGAGGCACGCATGAATTTCGATTGGATTAGGCGAACAAGACGTCAATAGCGTTGCAGATGTTGCCACAACAATCATCGCAAGCTTTTTGTTTAACGTCTGCATGTGAGGATGGTGCCGCAGCATGAGTGGGACAGCAAGTGGTCGGTTGCCGTCAGCCGTTAGCTGGATCGTGGCGGCTTCGGAGTTACCCCGATGGCCACGGCTGCGATGCCAAGCATCAACCCTACCAAGGGGTGATTTGCTGATAAAGCGTAGCCCGCAGCGACCAAAAGAATCACGATAGTAGCCAAGCGGACCCAAAGAGGCTGGCTGTTCAAGCCTTTCGAACTCCATTCCCCATTCTGATGGCAAAGCCGAAAACAGGGGATAGCCCGCCGATAACAATGTCCGCTAGTGGGCAAAGAAATTTCCAACCTGAACGGCAAAAAATGGCCGTTGCCCGCCAATGACAAGCCGTCATCCTGACGAACGTCAGGATCCAGGGTCGTAAGCGCCACTCTGGATCCCGGATCAAGTCCGGGATGACGAAGGGGGAGGACGGTTAGTGCGAATAGGCGCGGCCTAACCGCCGCTCGCACCTACTTCTTCTTGCCGAAGTCCACTGTCACCACGTTGGAGCCATCCTCCGCCACCACCTGCGGGCCGTCATTCTCCGCTTCGTCATGGGGTTCGGGCAATGCGTCGCCCGCCACCTGGAATTGCAGCGCAAAGTTGACGGCGGGGTCCACGAACGCGGTGATGGCGGCGAAGGGGATGCTGAGGTGGGCGGCGACCTGGTTGAAGGTCAGGCTGACTTCGAAATGATGGTCGCTGACTTTCAGGTCCCAATATTTATTCTGAAGGACGATGGTCATTTCGTCCGGGAAGCGCTCGATCAGCCGCTTGGGGATGTCGACGCCGGGCGCCTGGGTCTTGAAGGTGATGTAGAAATGGTGGCTGCCGGGCAGGCCGCCGCTGGCCTGCACCTCTCCCAACACGCGGCCGACGACGGCGCGCAGGGCTTCCTGCACGATTTCGTCATAGGGAATCAGGCTGTCGGGCAGGTCATCGCTCATGGGCCAATGTCCTAACGGCGCGAAACAGGGGGTCAACCCCCCTGCCGGTTTGGATGGCCCGCATTGCAGGACCAGATTGCAAGATGGGCGGCACGCGCTATAGGGCCACCATGCGCACGGCCGAGATTCACCGCAACACGGCGGAAACCCAGATCGACGTAACCGTCAACCTTGACGGCACGGGTCTTTATACGGTGTCGACGGGCATCGGATTCCTCGACCATATGATCGAGCAATTGTCGCGGCACTCGCTGATCGACATGACCGTCAAGACGGTCGGCGACCTGCATATCGACCAGCATCACACGACCGAGGACACCGCGATCGCCATTGGCGAGGCGGTGGCCAAGGCGCTGGGCGACAAGCGCGGCATTTCGCGATACGGATCGGTCTATTCGCCGATGGACGAGACGCTGACGCGGGTGGCGCTCGACATTTCCGGGCGGCCCTGGCTGGTGTGCAAATTGCCCTTCACGGTGCAGAAGATCGGCGAGTGGGACGCGGAGATGGTGGAGCATTTCTTCCACAGCTTCGCGCAGGCCGCCGGCATCACGCTGCACATCGAATTTCTCTATGGCAGCAATAACCACCATATCGTCGAAAGCGCGTTCAAGGGCCTGGCCCGCGCGCTGCGGCAGGCGGTGGAGATCGACCCGCGCAAGGCGGATGCGATCCCGTCGACCAAGGGGATGTTGTGAGCGGGGTCGCCCTGATCGACTATGGCGCGGGGAATCTGCATTCGGTCTATAATGCCCTGCGCAAGGCGGGGGCGGACGATGTCGTCATCACTGCGGACGCCGATGTGGTGGCACGGGCCGACCGGGTCGTGCTGCCGGGCGTAGGCGCGTTCCGGGCGTGCCGCGACGCACTGGTGGCGATTCCCGGCATGGTCGAGGCGATGGGCGAGGCCGTCCACAAGCGCGGCGTGCCGTTTCTGGGCGTTTGCGTGGGGATGCAATTGCTGGCCGAGGCTGGCGACGAATTCGGGCGGCATGAGGGGCTGGGCTGGATTGGCGGCACGGTGCGGCTGATGCAGCCGGGCGACGCGAGCATCAAGGTGCCGCATATGGGGTGGAACGATGTCGTACTGAACGGCGCGCCGCCCCTATTGCAGCGGGGCGAGGCCTATTTCCTGCACAGCTATCATTTCGAGGCGACCGATCCGGCGCATGTCGCGGCAGTGACCGACCATGGCGGCCCGCTGGTCGCGGCGGTGGCGCGCGACACCATCATCGGTTGCCAGTTTCACCCGGAAAAGAGCCAGAGCTATGGCCTTTCCTTCCTGTCGCGCTTTCTGGAGTGGAAGCCGTGAGCCTGTTGGCACTGTGTGCTCCCGCGCAGGCGGGAGCCCAGTTCCGCCGTTTCAACTGGGTTCCCGCCTGCGCGGGAACACGTCACGCTGATTATCTTGTGGTGAGCCCATGTCTCTGATCGTCTTCCCCGCCATCGACCTGAAAAACGGGCAGGTCGTGCGCCTGGCCGAGGGGGATATGGACCGCGCGACCGTCTATGGCGACGATCCGGCGGCGCAGGCGGCTTTGTTCGCGCAGGCGGGCGCGCAGCATCTGCATGTCGTCGATCTGGACGGTAGCTTTGCCGGCCATGCGGTCAATGCTGCGGCGGTCGAGCGGATTGTCGAGACGTTTCCGGGCCATGTCCAGTTGGGCGGGGGCATCCGCAACCGTGAGTCGGTGGAGCGCTGGTTTGACCTGGGCGTATCGCGCATCGTCATCGGCACGGCGGCGCTGAAAGATCCGGCCTTCGTCAAGCTGGCGGCGCGCGATTTTCCCGGCGGGATTGTCGTGGCGGTCGATGCGCGTGACGGCTTTGTCGCGACCGACGGCTGGGCGGAAAAATCGGACATGCCGGTGATCGATCTGGCGCGCCGGTTCGAGGATGCGGGCGTCGCCAGCCTGCTCTTTACCGATGTGGGCCGCGACGGGATGCTGAAAGGTTGCAATGTCGAGGCGACCGTCGATCTGGCGCGGGCGACCGACATTCCGGTGATAGCCAGCGGCGGCGTGGCGGGGATTGCCGACATTCGCGTGCTGAGCCTGCACGCCGACGACGGGATTGAGGGCGTGATAACCGGACGGGCGCTCTATGACGGGCGGCTGGACCTGAAAGTCGCGCTGGCCGTGGCGCAGGCGGCGGCGTGAAGCCATGACCGTCCGCACCCGCGTCATCCCCTGTCTGGACGTGGCCAATGGGCGCGTGGTCAAGGGCGTCAATTTCGTCGATCTGCGCGATGCGGGCGATCCGGTCGAGCAGGCGAAGCTCTATGATGCGGCGGGCGCGGACGAGCTGTGCTTTCTGGACATTACCGCGACGCATGAGGCGCGCGGCACGATCCTGGACGTGGTGCGGCGCACGGCCGAGGTCTGCTTCATGCCGGTGACCGTTGGCGGCGGGGTGCGGACGCCGGAGGATGCGCGCGCGCTGCTGCTGGCCGGGGCGGACAAGGTGGCGGTGAACAGCGCGGCGGTGGCGCGGCCCGAACTGGTGGCGGATATTGCCGATCGCTTTGGCAGCCAGTGCATCGTGGGATCGGTCGATGCGCGGCGGGTCGGCGAGGGTCGCTGGGAAATTTTCACCCATGGCGGACGCAAGCCCACCGGGATCGACGCGCTGGACCATGCGCTGCGGCTGGCGGAGCTGGGTGCGGGCGAATTGCTGGTGACGTCGATGGATGGTGACGGGACCAAGGCAGGCTATGACCTGGCGCTGACGCGGGCGATTGCCGATGCGGTATCGATCCCGGTCATCGCCAGCGGCGGCGTGGGGACGCTGGACCATCTGGTCGAGGGCGTGACATTGGGCCATGCCAGCGCAGTGCTGGCGGCGTCGATCTTCCATTTCGGGCAGCACACGATCGCCGACGCGCATCGCGCGCTGGCAGCGGCAGGCGTGCCGGTGCGTGGCACCAATCTGGCTGAGGCGTGAGGACAGACATGCGCGAAACCCTCCACCAACTGGAACAGACGATCCGCCAGCGGCGCTCGGCTGACCCGTCCACATCCTATGTCGCCAAGCTGAGCGCGCGGGGGCGTGGCAAGATTGCGCAGAAGGTGGGCGAGGAAGCCGTCGAGACGGTGATCGCCGCGATGGCGGACGACCGTGACGGCGTGGTTGGCGAAAGCGCGGACCTGCTGTTCCACCTGCTGCTGCTGCTCGCCGATTGCGACATTTCGCTCGACGATGTGTGCGACGAGTTGGAGCGGCGCGAGGGCGTGTCGGGCATTGCCGAGAAGGCATCGCGCCCCGCGGACTGACAATCATCGGATAGATATTGCGTCCGCTGCGTTCTGGCCTAGCCTCATGGGCGGGACAGGGAGTGGAGAGCATGATGATACGGACGGTAATCGGCGGCCTGCTGGGCGGCTTTGCGATGTTTATCACAGGCTTCATCTTCTGGGGCACGCCGCTGAGCGCGCTGGCTATGAGCCGCGCCGAGGGGCAGGCGAGCGCCAATTTGCAGGCGGCGCTGGCGCAGGCGCTCAACACGACCGGCACCGGCGTCTATACCATTCCCGATCCGGCGACGGCCGAAGGCACCATCCTGTATGGCAAGGGTCCGGTCGCGCAGATTTTCTACAATAGCAGCGGCTTTCCAGTGATGGACAGCGCCAGCCTGATCGGCGGGCTGATCCTGGCGCTGGTGGTGGGCGTGCTGATCGCGCTGGCGCTGCGGTTCGTCACGACCGGCTTTGCCGAGCGGGCGCGGGTCAGCCTGATCTTCGCGCTGGCGACGGTGCTGTGGATGGATATCGGGCAGGCCGTGTTCAACCATGCGCCCTGGGGCTATATTCTTTATCTGGGGTTCAGCGATTTCGTCGCGCTGGCGGTGGCAGGGCTGATCGCGGCCAAGCTGATGGACGGGGCGCAACCGACGGTCGGGACGGTCCATTAGGGCGGGATAACTTTAGCCTGCACAACCTCCGTTCGTGCTGAGTAGAGGCTGAGCTTGTCGAAGGCTCGTATCGAAGCATCGTGCGCATACGCATCCTTCGATACGCCATTTCAACTTCGCTCAATGGCTACTCAGGACGAACGGAATTTGGTAAAGGCAGATCGCGTCACGCCATAGCTTCCTGCGCCATGCGGATCATGCAGGCGGCGTGGCGGTGGGCGACGGCCATGCGGTCCTCGCCATAGCCGCCGCCCATGGTGCTGGCGACGGGAATGGCCCGCGCCCTTGCCTGTCGCATGACATAGCGGTCGCGCGCGTCGAGGCCCGCGTCGGTCAGGGCTAGACGCCCCAGCCGGTCGTCGCCATGGGGATCGACCCCGGCCTGATAGAGGATGAGGTCCGGCGCAAAATCGGCGAGCACGGGCGGCAGCGTGTCGTGCAGGATGGCGAGATAGGCGGCGTCCTCCACCCCGTCAGGCAGGCCGATGTCGAGCGTGGAGCGGGCCTTTCGCACCGGGAAATTTTTTTCCGCATGGATCGACAAGGTGAAAATGTCCGACCGGCCCGCCAGCAGCGACGCGGTGCCATCGCCCTGATGCACGTCCAGATCCAGGATCAGGATGCGATCCGCCTCCCCCTCCGCGATCAGCCGGTTGGCGGCGATGGCCAGGTCGTTGAACACGCAATAGCCCGCCCCGCTATCGGCCAGCGCATGATGGCTGCCGCCTGCGGCATTGGCGGCAAAGCCATGGATGCGCGCCAGCCGCGCCGCGGCCCATGTGCCGCCGGGCGACAGCAGGGAGCGACGCATCACCCGCTCCGTCACCCGAAAGCCGATCCGCCTTTCCTTGGGCGGCGGGACGGTGAGCGTCAGCACCTCCTCCACATAGTCGGGATCATGCACCGCCTCTATCCAGGCGCGCGGCATCGGATCGGGGGTGTGGAGGGTCATGGGCGGCGCAATTTCGCGCAGCGCCTCCATCACCAGCCCATATTTGTCGAAACGAAAGCGGCTGCCGGGTGTTGCGGGAGAGACATAGGCAGGATGGTGAACGACGTGCAGCATGATCTTTTCCGCTATCGTGATTTGAACGGTGGCCGCTTTGCGCTATCTGGTCCAGCATGAACCGTCCCGACATGATCCGTTTTTCGACGCTGGCCCTGCTGAGCGCCAGTGTCCTTAATGCCAGCACCCTGCCCGCTTACGCCCAGACGCCGGTAACGCAACCCCCGGCCACCGCGCCGACCCTGCCCCCGGCCATGGTGCAACCGGTGCCGCCCGCGCCATTGCCAGCGCCCATCCCGCCGCTATCGGCGGCGCAGGAGGCGTGGGCGAATGGCTGGCTGCGCGGTGGGGCGGAACAGGGGCTGATGGCGCGCAGCAAGGCGACTGCCAGCCTGACCGGCGAAGCGCTGGTCAACGCCGTGCTGGACCGGGCCAAGGCGCTGTCCACCGGGCGGGTCGATACTGCCGATTTTCTGGAGATATGGGCGCTACGCCCCGAACGGTTCGATCCGCGCCCAGGACTGGCCAAGGCGGTGGCCGAGGATCGGCTGGCGCAATGGGCCAATGCGCTGACGCCGCCCTATGCGGGCTATGACGGGCTGCGCAAGGGGCTGGCCACCTATGAGGCGATCCGCGACAAAGGCGGCTGGCCAGTGCTGACCGCGACGTCCGCGCCGATGGTGGTGCGCGCGCGCATCGCGCTGGAGGACAAGAGCGTCACGCCAACGGAGAATCTGACCGACGTGCTGCAACGGGCGCAGCGGCGCTATGGGCTGAATCCCACCGGCTTGCTCGACGCGCGGACGCTGGCGGCGCTCAATGTCAGCGTGGACGACCGGATCGCCGCGATCATGGCCAATATGGAGCGGTGGCGCTGGATGCCTCGCCGCCTGCCGGTCAACCGGGTGCAGGTGAACATCGCCGCCGCTGTGCTGACCGTTTTCCAGGGCGACCAGCCGGTCACGTCGATGCGCGCGGTCACTGGCAGCCCGCAAAATGCGACGCCGATGCTGACGTCGAACATCCATTCGATCGTGGTCAATCCGCCGTGGAACGTGCCGATGTCGATCGCCAATCGGGAGCTGTTCCCCAAGGGGCGGGCGGCGCTGGCAAGGCAGGGCTACAAGATCATCAAGACGCCCGAAGGCGGCGAACGGATCGTCCAGCCCGCCGGCCCGAACAGCGCGCTGGGGCGGTTGAAGTTCGATTTCGCCAACCCGTTCGCCGTCTATCTGCACGACACCCCGTCCCGCGGCAAATTTGCCAGCTATGACCGGCTGGCCAGCCATGGCTGCATCCGGCTGGAAAAGCCGGTGTCGCTGGCCGAATTGATGGTGGCGAGCGACCCGGAGCTGAACGGGCAGATCCAGACGCTGATCGACGCGGGCAAGACCCAGCGTGTGTCCCTGCCGCAGGAAGTGGCGGTCTATCTGCTCTACTGGACCGCCTTTGCCAGCAGCAACGGGACGATGAGTTTTCGCGCCGACCCCTATGGCTGGGACAAATTGCTGGCCGCCAAGATCGAGGCGTCGAGCCGCCGGGCCGACCCCACCGCCCTCCCCTCCCCGACGATCGCATCGAAGGACTGACCACCCATGCGTAAAATTGCCCTGTTCGCCCTAGCCGGTGCCCTTGCCCTGTCCGCCTGCGGCAAGAAGGAAGAAGAGCCGACGGCGACCAATAATCTGGTCGAGCCGCCGGTCGAGAATGTCATCATCGAGGAGCCGGACGCGGTGCTGCCGCCGCCGTCCAACAATGCCGTCGCGACTCCGGCCGCGCCGCCGTCCGTGTCGGAACAGCAGCAGATTCAGGATGATGCCGACGCCACCGGTATGACCGCGCGCCTGCCCCAGGAAGGCGAAGAGAGCCAGCCCGCAGACGAAGCGAGCGGTTCCGCGCCATAAGGCGCATCGCCCCGCTCTTGGAGCGGGGCTGCGTCTTTGCTATATTGGGATTATGGATCGCCGCAATTTCACGAAGTTCGCTGCAAGCGGACTCGCCTTTTCGTTTCTATCCGACAGCATCGGCCGGGCGGCCGTGCCAGTGATGCCCGCCCCTGTGTCAGCGACGCCGGTCGTGCAGCCGGTAGCGGCCAAGCCCTATGCGTCGCTGCTCGAACGCGCCAAGGCGGCGCTCGACCGGCATGGCGACGCCTTCACCCTGCGGGACCGGGTGGCGATCGCCGACTTCAATGCGCCGTCGAAGGATTTGCGCTTCCATATCGTCGACCTGATCGGCGGGCAAAGCAGCAGCTATCTGGTTGCCCATGGCCGCGGATCGGACCCGGCGCATAGCGGCTGGCTCCACAGTTTTTCCAACGAACCCAATTCGCTGGCTAGCAGTTCAGGCGCGTTCAAGACCGGCGAACAATATATCGGCCAGCATGGCCGGGCGATGCGGCTCATTGGGCTGGACCCGCAGAACAACAATGCCGAACCACGCGCCATCGTCGTCCATGGCGCGGACTATGTGGGCGAGGACCATATCGCCACATGGGGCAAATGCGGACGGAGCGAAGGCTGCTTCGCGGTCGCGCCGCACATGCTGCCGCAATTGCTGGGGCTGCTGGGCAGCGGGCGGTTGCTCTATGCGGACAAGATTGGGGTTGCGGGGTAAAAAGCCGCTCTGATCTTTAAGACTTAAGACCGCATATAGAACGGCCCCATCCTTCATCGTCATGCTGAACTTGTTTAGCTGCGCTGGCCTGCGGCTCAGCATCCATTTCTCGTCACGAGCGGCGGCTTTTTGGGCACGATGAATCCTGAAATAAATTCAGGATGACGTTGTAGGGTAACGAAAAGTCACATGCGACCCCCATCCCTTTGATTGGAAGCGCGCGACTCCAATCAAAGGGATGGGGTTAAGGCAGAGTTGCCGCGGTGGCTATTACCCCGCCTTCGCGCCCGTCAGCGCTTCGGCGGCGGGCTTATTGGTCGCATCGACCGAGCCATCGGCCAGCATCGTCTTGCTGAGCGCCACTGCTTCGGCCTGAAGCGCGGTGTCGGTGCTGGTCTGGCTTGCACCGATGAGGGCGGAGAGGAGGATGTTTTTCGTCACCTTGTCCGCCGCATTTTCTGACGCCGATTTTCGGGCCAGGACCAGCGCTTCGGTGTAGAGCGGGGCGGAACCCGTCTTGTCCTGGGCGGCGAGTTTCTGGTTACCCATCTGGATCAATATGCCCGCCAATATGTTGCGGCTGGCCGCATCCGTGGGCTTGGCTTCCACCACCTTGCGCCAGTGCGGCACCGATTCGCCGTACAGCGCGATCACCTTGTCCATCTGGCCCAGCGCGCCATAGGCAGCGGCGTCGGTATACAGGGCGTTGGCGAGGAAATTGACATTGTCGATTTTCGACGGGTCCACCTCTACCGCGGTGCGGATGGCGGGGAGCGCGGCGTCATATTTGGCGACGGCCCCGGCATTGTCGCCCGCCTGCTGGGCCGCCTGTCCGGCGGTGAAGGCCGTGACCGCGCTGTTGAAGGCGGCGATCTGGGCCGGGGTCATCTGCGCGGCGGCGGGAGCGGCCTGAGCCGTCGCGGGGGCGTCCTGCGCCAGGACGGGGGTGGCAAGAGCCAGCGGTGCGGACAGGCTCATCAAAGCGATCAGGGCGGTCTTGGCCAATGTCAGGGTCTCCTTGGTCGTTGCGGTCAGCAGTTCCCAAAGACAATGAACGAAGGCGCAGGCCGGTTCCCAGAGGGTCAGGGGCGGCTCATCGCGCAAAACGCTCCAGCTATGGCAAAATCGGCGGCGCGCCGGGCGTTGCGGGCGGCGGCCTGCGCATCCTCGCCCCATTGTTCGATCTGCCACGCCTCGTCGATTTCTGCGGCCTGCCAGATGGCGCCCAGATCATGGCCGCCATCGACAATGGCGAGGCCGCAGATGAGCGATCCGCTGAGGTTGACCAGCGTGGAGAGGCCAGCGAGCAGGAAGGGATCGAAGGCCGCGACCGCTGCGCCGAGCCGGGTTAGCGTCTGCGCGGGCTGGTCGACCGGCCAGATCCCCTGCGTCACGACGAAGGCGACGTCATAGCGCGCCCGCGCCCAGTCGAGCAGTGGCTCCCAGGCTGCCGCCTGCCGCTCCACCAGCGTTTGCGGGGCATCGGCGCGGTAGCAGAGCAGGTCGCTCTCGCCATAGCGGGCGATCCCTGCGGCAAAGCTGGCTTGATTGGGGACGATATGGTCGATCGCGGCATTGGCAAGGCCGGTGAGCGGCATGGTGGCGGGATCGACGCTCTCACCCTGCGCGCGCCATTCGGCAGCGACGGCATCGGCCAGCGCTGGCGTGGGCAGCGCCAGCAGCGCGCGGGCTGGGGTGCGGACGGGGCGGGTGTCGAGCTGGATGGCAAAGCCTTCGTCAGCGGATACGACCGCAACGTCCTTGTAAAAGCGCTTCATGGCTTGGTGCGCTTGAACAGGGCCAGCATCAGGCGCGGGACGATCATGAACTGGAACAAGCCGACGATGACCATGATCGCGCCGAACGCCTTGGCCTTGTCCCCCTGCACCCAGGTGAAGCGCTGCATGATGGCGAGGAAGCCGAACATGACGATGAAGGCACCCGACAGGCGGAACAGGCCGATGGCGAAATGACGCTGGCGGGCGATCTTTTCGGGATCAACGGGGGGCGGAGGCGGAAAGTCGGTCATGGCGCGCCGATATGGCCGCGCAATTGCGCGCTGTCCATGGCCACGGCTTGCGCGCCTGCCGCGATCAGCTCGTCCGGCGCATGATAGCCCCAGGCGACGCCGATGCTGCGGACGCCTGCCGCCAGCCCCATGTCGATGTCGAAACTGGTGTCGCCGATCATGACGGTGGTGTCGGGCGCGGCTCCTGCTTCGGCCATGGCGGTCAGCAGCATGGAGGGATGCGGCTTGGACGGGTGGCGATCAGCGGTCTGGAGCGTGACGAAGCGGTCGATCAGGCCATGATGGGTGAGGCAGAGCGCCAGGCCGCGATCCGACTTGCCGGTGGCGACGCCCAGCAGCCAGCCCGCGCGGTCCAGGTCATGCACCAGATCGGCGATGCCGGGATAGAGCGGTTCGGACACGGCATTTTCGCGCCGCATCGCCTGAAACGCCAGCTTGTAGCGCTCCGAGAGATGATCGTGAAAATCCGCCTCCGCGTCCGGCAGCAGCCGGGCCATGGCGTGGGGCAGCGAAAGGCCGACGACCGAGAGGATGGCGAGGCGATCCGGCGCGGCAAGCTTCGCGTCCTCGAACGCGCGGGCCATGGCGGCGCAGATATTATGCTGGCTGTCGACCAGCGTGCCGTCGCAATCGAACACGACCAGGGGGTTAGGCATCGACGCTGTCCCTATTCGCCCCCGCCGCGCGAGCGCCGTTCGCCCTTGCGGTCCTTGCGCACTTGCTTGGCGTGCTGGCGCGCGAACTTCTTTTCATCCTCGCGCGTGGGGCTGCGGTCGATCTCGTCATCCAGCGGCATGTCGCCGAGGCTGAGGTCGAAGCCGAGATCGGCCAGGCTGGAGGCGAAATGGGCGGGCAGGTCCGCCATCACGTCCACCCGGCCACCGTCGGGATGATCGACGCGGATGCGGCGGGCGTGAAGGTGCATCTTGCGGCTGATCGTGCCGGTCAGGAAACTGTCCTTGCCGCCATATTTGCCGTCGCCGACGATCGGGTGGCCGATAGCGGCGAGATGGACGCGCAACTGATGGGTGCGGCCGGTATAGGGTTGCAGCTCGACCCAGGCGGCGCGGTTGCCCGCCCGTTCGATGACGCGATAGCGGGTGCGCGCGGGCAGCCCTTCGGCTTCATCGACATGCATTTTTTCGCCGCCCGTGCCGGGTTGCTTGGCCAGCGGCAGCTCGATCATGCCGTCTGCGATGGCAGGCACGCCGATGACCAGGGCCCAATAGACTTTGCGCGCGGTACGGCTGGAAAAAGCCTTGGCAAAATGGGCGGCGGCGCGGCTGGAGCGGGCGAGCAGCAAAGCGCCCGACGTATCCTTGTCCAGCCGGTGGACCAGCTTGGGCCGCGATTCGGCGTTGAAGATGAGGCCATCGAGCAATTTATCGACATGCTCGTCCGTCTTGGTCCCGCCCTGCGTGGCGAGGCCCGGCGGCTTGTTGATGACGATCGCCTGCGCGTCGCGGTGGATCACCATTTCCTGCACATAGGCGATCTCGTCCTCGGTCAGGTCGATGACCATCGCGCGCTTGGCGGGGCGTTCGGAGGGCGCGGCCTTGGCTTCGGCGGGAGGGACACGGATCATCTGCCCCTCGGCGATGCGATCGCCCGGCGCGGCGCGTGCGCCGTCGATGCGCAACTGGCCGGTGCGCGACCAGCGCGACACGATGTTGAAGCCGACATCGGGCAGATGCCGCTGGAACCAGCGGTCGAGGCGGATGCCGTCATCGTCGGGCTGGACCCGATACTGGCGCACGTCGAGCGAGACGCCCTTGGCCGCCGATGGCTTGGGTGCGGCGGCCTGCACCACGGGTGCGGCCTTGGCGGCGGCGGGCTTGGCAGCGGGCTTTTTCGGGCCGGACTTGAAGGGCGGCTTGAAGGCGGGCTTGCCGCCCTCCCCCTTGCGCGCGGTCGCGGCCTTTGCGCCGCCACGGGCGCGGCCGGGCGCGCCGGTCGGCTTGCCGGGGGCGGATTTACCGGCGGCTGGCTTGCCGAAGGCTTTGCCAGGCGCTGCTTTGCCAGCGGCGGGTTTGCCGGGGGCAGCGGGTTTGCGACCGCGCGGGGCGTCGCTCTTGCCAGGAGGACGACCCTTCATGCCACGACACTCCGCATCAGCGACAGGCCCAGCGCCAGCGCCACGACAGCGCCGATCACCGATGCCAGCGCATAGGCCAGCGCGACGATGATCTGGCCGCGCTCGATCATCAGCAATGTTTCCAGGCTGAAGGCGGAGAAGGTGGTGAAGCCGCCCAGCACGCCGACGCCCAGCAGCAGCCGGATCGGTTCACCCGACGTCAGGCTGCCGCGTGCCAGCCAGCCAGCCAGCAGACCCATGGCGAAACCGCCGATCAGATTGGCCGCGAACGTGCCCCACGGCCAGGTCGCACCCGGCGTCATCGCGCCCAGGAAACGGCCCAGCTGGTAGCGCAGCGCAGCGCCCACCGCGCCACCGCCCATAACAAGGAAAATATTGGTCATGCCGCTGCCCCTACAGCGATTGCGTCAAAGGGGAAAGGTCGCATCTGCGCGCCATTGCCCCTCCACCACGCCCTGCGGGCGCGGTCCCCCTCCCCACGCCTGCGGCGCAGGGAGGATTTGGGGCCTATTTGCCGTTGTCGGCGATGATGTCGACGCTGGTCTTGCCGCCCGGCGCGTCGGTGAAGAGGATGAAATAGGCGCTGCCATCGGCCTTGCGCGTGCCGCCCAGCACATGATCGCCGCCCAATATCTTATGTTCGCCCTCATAACCGGCGCGGCGGGCGATGGTGTAATAATAGTCCATCACGCCCTGCCGCGGCGCGGGTGTCACGAAACTGGCGGCGCGCAGGGTGCAGCCATTGCGTTCCGCGCCCGCCGCTTCGGTCAGTTGCGCGCCGGGATAGAGGGTGAAGGGATCGGGCAGGCGCTGCGCCCATTCCATGCCGTAAGCGAGCTGCTTGCTGCAATGGGCGTTGCCGCCGTTGCGCGACGCCTGTTCGCGGGCGACTGCGCCCAAGGTGACGGTCGATGCCATGGCCTCGCCTGCGCTGGGCGCGGGCGTGGCGAGCAGCTTGCCGCCTGCCTGTTGCAGCGCGGCGGCCTGCGCCTTACCCGCGTCGCCACCAAGCAACGGCACCGCGCCATTGGCGGGGCGGTCGGCTGGGCGCACGGCGTTGCGGTTGGACTGGCCGACCAGCTGGGGATCGACCACGATCGGGTCGGCCAGCGCGCCTTTCAGCGCCGGATCGACCGCATTGTTGGTGAGTTGCGCATCGAGCGCGGCGAGGCTGGCATCCTTGTCCCCCTTGCCGCAGGCGGCGAGCGCCAGCGTCAGCGTGATGATGGAAACGGACCTGAAAAACGCCATGCTGCACTCCTTCGTAAACAAGGCATGAAGAGTGCGGGTTAATTTTTCGTTAGGACTTTTGGTGAATCGCGGGAAAATTCCGCATCATCGGGCCAGTTTCTGCTTACTGGCCTGCCTGTTTGCCTTGTGGCCATGCGGCGGAACGGCCATTAAACCTGGATGCTAAATATATTATCCGGCTTTATCGGCCTTGTCACCCTGGTCCTGATGATCCCCGCTTTCATTCCGTTGCTGGGCGCATTGAACTGGCTGCTGGTGCCCATGGCACTGTTCGGGGCGGTGATCGGCATGATCTCTTCGCGCAATGGCGGGCGTAATTTCTGCCTGATCGTCGCTGCGTTCGGCGCGCTGCGGCTGTTCCTGGGCGGGGGGATTTTCTGAACCCGACGCACAATTATACGCGCAATGGCCTGATCGCTGCGATTGTCGCCTATGTCATCTGGGGGATGCTGCCGCTCTTCTTTCGGCTGGTACATCATGTCGATCCGGTCGAGATCGTCACCCAGCGGGTCTTGTGGTCGCTGCTGCTGATCGTCACACTGCTGGCGGCGCGCAGGGGACTGGGCCCGTTGATCTCGGCGTTGCGCGACCGGCGGCTGATCATGCCGCTGGCCGGGTCCGCCCTGATGATCGCGATCAACTGGCTGACCTATGTCTGGGCGGTCAATGACGGGCATGTCGTCGCAACGAGCCTTGGCTATTTCCTCAACCCGCTGGTCAATGTTGCGCTGGGCGTGCTGGTGTTGAAGGAGAAGCTGCGGCGACCGCAAATGCTGGCAATCGTCGTGGCGGCGGTGGGTGTTGCCATATTGGCGGCCGCGGCGCTGACGACGCTATGGATCAGCCTGACACTGGCGATCAGCTTTGCTTTTTATGCCCTGTTGCGCAAAATTACGCCTGTCGCGCCGATGACGGGTCTGGGGGTCGAAACGCTGCTGCTGACGCCGCCCGCCATTGCTTACCTGATCTGGGAAGCGGGCCATGGCGGGGTGAGTTTCGGACAGGATGCCGGGACAACCGCGCTGCTGGTGATTTCCGGCGCAGTGACGACGGTGCCGCTGGTGCTGTTCGCCATGGCGGCGCAACGGCTGCCCATGGCGACGCTGGGAATCTTGCAATATCTCGCCCCGATGCTGCAATTTTTCTGCGGCGTCGTGCTGTTCGGCGAGACATTGAGCCACGGCCAAATGCTGAGCTTTGGCCTCATCTGGATCGCGCTGATCCTGTTTGCGACCGACGGCGTGCGGATGGCGCGGCGGAACCGGGTGGCGACGGTTTAATTTATCCCCGTTCGTTTCGAGCCCTTCGACTGCCCGCCTGCGGCAGGCGCTCAGGATAAACTACGTCGAGAAACGTTGGCGCAGTGTTTGCGTTTCTCGACACGCTCGAAACGAACGGAGGTGGGTGTCAGGAAAATTCGGTCGCCTCGAAGCGCACGGCTTCACCGACCGCGTCATTGGCCAGCGCATCTTCCCACATCACGCGATTGCCGCGGATGATGGTGCCGACCGCCTTGCCGGTCAGCTCCATCCCCTCGAACGGGGACCAGTTGCAGCGCGAGGCAAGCCAGTCGCTGCCCACGGTCCAGCGCTTTTTCAGGTCCACCACGGTGAAGTCGGCGTCATAGCCCAGCGCGATCCGCCCCTTGCCGACCAGCCCGAATACGCGCTGCGGGCCGGACGAGGTCAGTTCGATGAAGCGGCGCAGCGTCAGCCGCCCCTCCGCCACATGGTTGAGCAGCAGCGGCACCAGCGTCTGGACGCCTGGCATCCCGCTGGGGCTGGTGGGATAGGGCTTGGCCTTTTCCTCGATCGTATGGGGGGCGTGATCGCTGCCCAGCACATCAGGCACGCCCTGATTGAGCCAGTGCCACAGTCCATCGCGGTGCGCGCCCGACCGGATCGGCGGGTTCATCTGAGCATAGGTGCCAAGGCGCGGATATGCCTCCTCCCCGGCCAGCGTCAGATGCTGGGGCGTCACCTCGCAGGTCGCGATATCCTTGTTCTGGCCGATATAGGCGAGTTCGGCGGGTGTGGTGATGTGCAATATGTGGATGCGGCGGCGCGCGGCGCGGGCCAGACCGATGATGCGTTTGGTCGCGATCATCGCGCTTTCATCGTCGCGCCAGACCGGGTGCGACGACGGGTCGCCGGCCAGCGCATGGCCCTTGCGCGCGTTCATCCGCGTCTCATCCTCGGCATGGATGGCGACGCGGCGGGTGCCGCTGGCCAGCACGCGGGCGAGCGCATTGTCATCATCGACCAGCAGGCTGCCGGTGGACGCGCCCATGAAAATCTTGACCCCTGCGGTGCCGGGGATGCGTTCCAGGTCGCGCAGATGTTCGGCATTGTCCGCCGTCGCGCCGACATAGAAGGCATGGTCACACCACATGCGGTGGTGCGCGCGCTTCAGCTTGTCATGCACCCGCTCGGCCGTGTCGGTGTTGGGATTGGTGTTGGGCATTTCAAACACGGCGGTAATGCCGCCCAGCACCGCAGCGCGGCTGCCCGATTCGAGATCTTCCTTATGCTCCAGCCCCGGCTCGCGAAAATGAACCTGGCTGTCGATGCAGCCGGGCAGGACATCAAGGCCGGTGCAGTCGATGGTTTCGCCCGCGTCGCCAAGGCCCGTGCCGATCGCAACGATCCTGCCACCGCGCACGCCGACATCGGCCTGCTCCGCGCCGCCCGGCGTGTGGATGGTGCCGTTCTTCAGGATCAGGTCGAAAGTTTCGGACATGGTGCGCTCCGTGAAAAACCGTTCGCCCTGAGCGAAGTCGAAGGGCCATGCCGAACGCAGTGAGGCCTTCACGATGTTCAGGCAAGGGCTTCGACTTCGCTCAGCCCGAACGGGTTGGTAATTGGGTGCATCTGTCCTACCTAAAGCCGATGACCGGCACCACCCTCACCGACCGCGCGATCCTCAGAATTTCAGGGGAGGAGGCGCGGCCCTTTCTGCAAGGCCTGCTGACGCGCGATGTTTTGACGCTGGCACCCGGTGCGCCGCGCTGGACCGCGTTGCTGACCGCGCAGGGGAAAGCGCTGTTCGACATGATGTTGTGGGCTGATGGCGATGACGTGCTGATCGACTGTGAGGCGGCGCAGGCCGATGCGCTAGCCAAGCGGCTGACGCTCTATCGGTTGCGGCGGAAGGTCGTGATTGCCCGCGATGAGTCGCTGGCGGTGCATTGGGCGCTGGAGGCGACGGACAGGCCGCGCGATCCGCGCCTGCCCGCGCTGGGGCATCGCTGGATTACAGCGCCGGGGGATGGCGACGCGGCGGCGGCATTTCGCGCGCATCGGCTCCGCCAAGGCGTGTTCGAGGGCGCTGGCGAGTTGGGGCAGGATCAGACGCTCTGGCTGGAAACCAATGCCGGGGAACTGAACGGCGTCGATTATGACAAGGGCTGCTATGTGGGGCAGGAGAATACCGCGCGGATGCATTATCGCGCCAAGGTGAACCGGCGGCTGGTCGCAGTGCCGCTGGCGCAAGCCGACGAGAAAAGACAGCGGGCGGCGTTGCCGGACATGGGGTTGTCCATCGAGTTGCGGCGGGTGGAAACGCTCGATCCGGCTACCCTGCCCGACTGGCTCGCGGCGGCGGTTGCGGATCAGGCCGCGGCGGAATGAAACGGCTGCTGCTCACGCTATTGGGCGCGCTGGCCTTCGCCACCCCGGCCCTCGCTGACACGCCCTGGACACTGGTAAAAACCTACCCGCATGATTCCACCGCCTTTACCGAGGGGCTCTTTTTCCATGACGGGGCGCTGTATGAAAGCACCGGGCTGGAAGGGCAGTCGGACATTCGCAAGGTGCGGCTGAAGGATGGCAAGGTGATCCAGCGGAGTGTGCTGGAGCCGCGCTATTTTGGCGAGGGGATCGTTAATTGGGGCGACCGACTGATCAGCCTGACCTGGCGGCATGGACAGGGCTTTGTCTGGACGCTGGACGATTTCGCGCCGGTCGGGGATTTTCGCTATACAGGTGAAGGCTGGGGGCTGACGCAGGACGGGCGGCATATCATCCAGAGCGACGGCAGCGCGCAGTTGCGCTTCCTTGATCCCGACACGCTGGCCGAGCAGCGCCGCATCACGGTGACGTGGAACGGGCGTGCGGTCGAGCGGCTCAATGAGCTGGAATATGTGCGCGGCGAGATTTGGGCGAATATCTGGTATGAGACGAAGATCGCACGGATTGATCCCGCGACGGGCGCGGTGATCGACTGGATCGATGTCGCGCCGCTGATGAAGGCGGCGGGGGTGCGCGATAGCGAAGCGGTGGCCAACGGCATTGCCTATGACGCGGCGAAGGACCGGGTTTTCATCACCGGCAAATATTGGCCGAAGCTGTTTGAGATCAAGGTGGGGAAGTAGGCTTACCGCTTCCAGCGCGCCCAGATGGCGGTGGGGAGCAGCAGGCCGCGCGCTTCCTCCCGCACCGCCAGCTCACCCACTTCCACCTCGCCCGGCAGGTCGGCAAAGGCCTGTCGCAGCAGTTCGCCGATCGCCAGCGCCGACATGCGGACGGCATAGACGGTCAGGAACAGGAAACGGCTGTCGGCGTCGAGCAATTGGCGGCAATTGGCGATGAGCGCGGGAAGATCTTCCTCCAGACGCCAGACTTCGCCATCGGGGCCGCGGCCATATTTGGGCGGGTCGAGGAGGATGCCGTCATAGCGGCGGTTGCGCCGGACTTCGCGGGCGACGAATTTGGCGGCGTCCTCGACGATCCAGCGCACGGGGCGATCCGCCATGCCCGACAGGTCAGCGTTGGCGCGGGCCTGCGCCACCGACTTTTTTGAGGCATCGACATGGACCATGCGCGCGCCGCTGGCCGACATGGCGAGCGTACCGACACCGGTATAGCCAAACAGGTTCATGACTTCGGCGTCGGGCTTGTTGGCGGTGCGTTCGCGCATCCAGTCCCACACCGGGGCCATGTCCGGAAAGAAACCGAGATGGCGGAAGGGGGTGCAGCTCGACTGGAAGGTCACTTCCTTCCATGTGAGCGGCCAGCCCTCGGCAGGCACCGGCTTTTCGTAGAACCAGCGGCCCCCGCCCTCTTCGTCCGAGCCCGGCACAAATTCGCCGTCCGCCTTCCAGTTTTCGGTCGCGGGCGCCCACATCGCCTGCGGTTCTGGGCGGATGAAGCGGAAGCGGCCATAGCGCTCCAGCTTGCGGCCATGGCCCGAATCGATCAGGCCATAATCGGCCCAGGGTTCGCCGATGAGGGTTTGAAGATTCACACTACCTCCGTTCGGTTCGAGCTTGTCGAGAACTGGATGCGCGCAGTTCTCGACAAGCTCGAACCGAACGGGTGGGGGGTGTTAGCCGCGCGGGGTCGCGCGTTCGGCGACATAGGCGGTGACCGCCTCGAAAGTGCCGGGCAGCTTCACATAATGTTCCTCCCGCGCGAACAGGTCGCCGACGCGGGCGGGGAGCGGCGGGCGGGTGCCGGTGGCGCGCTCGACCGCGTCGCGGAACTTGGCGGCATGGGCGGTCGCCAGCGTGACCACCGGGATCGACGGATCGAGATCGGTCGCCTGCGCTGCGGCCAGGCCGATGGCGCTGTGCGGGTCGATGATCTGGCCCGCCGCGTCATAGGCCCAGCGCATCGCCATGGTCATGCCGTCGGCGTCGATCCGGGCGGAGGTGAACAGGCCAGCCGCGCCCTCGCGCTGCGCATTGGTCAGGCGCATCGCGCGGGTGGCTTCAAAGCCGCCCATCTGTGCGGCCAGCGCCAGCCCGTCACGACCGCCCGCGTCGAACAACAGCCGCTCAAAATTGGAGCTGACCTGAATGTCCATGCTGGGGGTAGCGGTCGCCACGACCTGGCCCTGACTGTAATCGCCCTGCGACAGCGCGCGATGAAGGATGTCGTTGACGTTGGTCGCGACGATCAGTTTCGCGACCGGCAGGCCCGTTTTCGCCGCGACATAGCCAGCGAACACATCGCCGAAATTGCCGGTCGGGACCGAGAAGGCGACCGGGCGTTCGGGCGCGCCCAGGCGCACGGCGGCGTAGAAATAATAGACGACCTGCGCCATCAGCCGCGCCCAGTTGATCGAATTAACGGCGGACAGATTGAAGCGACGCTTGAAATCAGCGTCGTTGAACATCCGCTTCACCATCGCCTGCGCGTCGTCGAAGCTGCCCTCGATCGCGATATTATGGACGTTGGGCGCGCGCACGGTGGTCATCTGCCGCCGCTGCACGTCGGACACGCGGCCTTCGGGGTGGAGCATGAAGATGTCGATCTTCTCGCGCCCCGCCACCGCGTCGATCGCGGCCGAGCCGGTATCGCCAGAGGTGGCGCCAACGATGGTCAGGTGATCGTCGCGGCGCGACAGGAAGCGTTCGAACAACTGGCCGAGCAATTGAAGCGCGACATCCTTGAACGCCAGCGTCGGGCCATGGAAGAGTTCGAGCAGCCAGTTGCGATGATCGAGCTGGACCAAAGGCACAACCGCCTGATGGCTGAAGCGGCCATAGGCGGCTTGGCACAAGTCGCGCAGTTCCGTCTCATCGAGCGATCCGGCGACGAACGGGGCCATAACCCGGACAGCGGTTTCAACATAGGAGAGGCCCGACAAGGCGCGAATGTCGTCGGGCGAGAAGGACGGCCAGCTTTCCGGCACATATAGCCCGCCATCGGACGCGAGGCCCGCCAGCGTGACATCCTCAAAACCGAGCGCCGGTGCGCTACCCCTGGTGCTGACATATTGCATGATGGGGAAGCGCGGTAACGATGCGCGCGCCTATCGGCAAGCGTTTAGGGCGATTTGGGCGCGTTGCGGCGGCGCAGGGCGAGAATATAGATGATCGACGCGACGATCGCGAAGAAGAACCACTGCACCGCATAGGCGAGATGATTGTTGGGGACGTCAGCGGCGCTGGGCGGGGCCGAGGGTTTGAGGCCCGCAGGTGCCGTCCGCGCGATCAGCATCGGGCGCAGCGGCATGGCCTTGCCGCCGATACGGGTCAGCAGGGCGCGGTGGTCGGGTTCCTCGCTGATCCAGCCTGCCACCTGCCCGCCAGTCCAGGCGACCTTGGCGTCAGGGCGTTCCGTCACGCCAAGGGCTACCAGAGCGCCCGGTCCTTCCGCCCCGGTGGCGCATTGGGCGATGTGGCGATAGCCGGTGGAGCCATCGGCGGCGCGGCCAGCCTCGACCTGCCAGCCGACAACGCGCAGGCATTGGACCGACGAGGGGCGGAACAATATTTCGGGCGATACCGGCGGCAATTGCGGGAAAGCGACCGGGGGACGGGCCGGGTTGCTGGCGGCCAGTTGCAGCGCCTGCGCCTTTTCCGCGCGACGCTGGAACTGCCAGATGCCAAGGCCGATCATGACCAGCACGGCGGCCACGACGATGATGGTCGGGATGACGGGGATACGCGCCCTGCTCATGCGTCGGGGCCTTTGGCAACGATGCGGCCTTCGCGCGCGCGGTTGCGATATTCCAGTGTCAGCAGCGCGCCCTTGGCGACGCGCAGGCTGGCGACCACGGCCAGCGTGGTGAGCGGCGTCCAGAGCAGGATATGCACCCAGAGCGGCGGGTGGAGATTGAGTTCCAGCGCCAGCGCCAGCACCACCATCAGCGTGCCGACAATCAGCGTCAGGAAGGCAGCAGGGCCGTCGCCGACATTGAACTGGACATAGTCGAGACCGCACGCGCGGCAGCTGGATGCGAATCGGACCGGGCCGTCGAACATGGTCGCCGCGCCGCATTTGGGGCAGGCACCGCGCGCGGCATCGACCAGAAGCGGCGCGGCGGGGCGGACGGGTTCAACGGGGGTTATCATGGGGCTGGCATAGCGGGCGGCGGCCCAAAAGAAAACGGCCGGGGACAAGCCCGGCCGTTATTCATACTGTCAGCGATCGCGGAGTGATCAGCCGCCGTGGATCGGCGCGCCCCAGCCGCCCCAGACATAGATGGCGACAAAGAGGAACAGCCACACCACGTCGACGAAATGCCAATACCAGGCAGCGGCTTCAAAGCCGAAATGCTGGCGCGGGGTGAAGTGGCCCTTATAGGCACGGACCAGATTGACTATCAGGAAGATCGTGCCGACCAGAACGTGGAAACCGTGGAAGCCGGTCGCCATGTAGAAGGCCGAGCTATAGGGGTTGCCGCCGAAATCGAACGGGGCATGGGCATATTCATAGGCCTGCACGCAGGAGAAGATCGCGCCCAGGATGATGGTGCACCACAGACCCTTGATCAGGCCATCGCGGTCGCCATGGATCAGCGCATGATGCGCCCAGGTCACGGTGGTGCCGGAGCAGAGCAGGATCAGCGTGTTGAGCAAGGGCAGCTCAAAGGCGTTCATGACTTCCACGCCCTTCGACGGGAACAGGCCGTCGATCGGGGGCAGCGCGCTGGGGAACAGCGAGAAGTCGAAAAAGGCCCAGAACCAGCCGACGAAGAACATCACTTCCGATGCGATGAACAGGATCATGCCGTAGCGCAGGTGCAGCTGGACAACAGGGGTGTGGTCACCGGCATGGGCTTCGGCCACGACATTGGCCCACCAACTGTAGAAGGTGAACAGCACGCCGGCCAGACCGAGCAGGAACACCCAGCCGCCGCCAGCGGGCAGCGCGTCGGGGTGCATCCACATGATCCCGCCAAAGGCCATGACCAGCGCCGACATGGCGCCAAACAAGGGCCAGATGCTGGGCGGGAGAATATGATAATCGTGATTCTTGGCGCCTGCCATGACTGCTCTTCCCTGTTCGCTTGTCCGTGTTCTTGAGAATTGCCTTAGCTTGGCTTCTTGTCCTGCTCAACAGGGTAGAAGGTATAGCTCAAGGTAATTTGCTGCGTATCCTTGTTATCCGGGTCTTTCAGGATCTTGGGATCCACGAAATAGAGGACGGGCATCCGCACCTCCTGCCCCGGTTGCAAGGTCTGCTGCGTGAAGCAGAAGCATTGAATCTTGGTGAAATAGGCCCCCGCCTGGCTGGGGGTGACGTTGAAGCTGGCGGTGCCGGTGACCGGCTTGTCCGACATATTCTTCGCGATGAAGATCGCCATGTCCTTGCTGCCCACGGTCACCGTATCGGTGCGATGTTCGGGGTAGAATTGCCAGGGCATCCCCGGCTGGACATTGGAATCGAAGCGGATCGACATGGTGTGGCCCGCCGCTTCGCGCACCTGCACATTGGCGTCCGCGCGCATCGTCGTGCCGCCAAAGCCGGTCTGTTCGCAGAAGATACGATAGAGCGGGACCGACGCAAAGCCGAGCGCCAGCATCGACAGGCCGACGCCCGCCATGGCGATCATCGTGCGGCGATTGCGCCGGTCGCGGTCGAAAGGAGAAGGCGGCAGCGTTGCCATCAGATCGCGCTGCTCCCGCCGATCTTGGCCAGGGTGATGGCGTAGAACAGGATCACCAGCGCCGCCAGAATGAGGCCCGTCACCAGCGCGCGCGACTTTTGCCGGGCGCGGATCAGCTTTTCTTCGTCTGGGGTCATGCCAATAGCCAGCGGTCGACGACCACTGCTCCAAAGAGGAGGAAAAGATAGAGGATCGAATATTTGAACAGTCGCCGTTCCGGTCCCATCCGCGCCGGATCGCTCTCACGACGGCGATAGACCTGGAAGGCAAAGACGGCGAACAGCAATGTGCCGAACAACGCGACGGTGCCGTAGAGCAGGCCAGTGAGGCGCAACAACACCGGGGCCATCGCCGCAACCGCCATGATCGCGGTGTAAAACCAGATCTGGCGACGGGTCGCGACCTCGCCTGAGACGACCGGCAGCATCGGGATGCCTGCGGCAGCATAATCGGGCTTGGCGAACAGGGCCAGCGCCCAGAAATGCGGCGGCGTCCAGAAAAATACCAGCATGAACAGGGCGACCGGCAGCGCCGCGACGTCGCCGGTGACCGCGGCCCAGCCGATCACCGGCGGGAAGGCCCCGGCCGCGCCGCCGATGACTATATTCTGCGCCGTGCGGGGCTTGAGCCAGATGGTATAGACGAACACGTAGAAGAGGATGGAGATCGCCAGGATGGCGGCGGCGAGCCAGTTGGTCGCCATGCCCATCAGGATAACCGAGAAGAAGGAAAGGCCGACGCCGAAATGCAGCGCCGAAGTCCGGTCCATGCGCCCGGCGGGCAGAGGGCGATTGGCGGTGCGCTTCATCTTCGCGTCGATATCCGCCTCATACCATTGGTTGAGGGCAGCAGCCGCGCCTGCGCCCAGCGCGATGCAGAGAATGGCGGTGAAGGCCAGCACCGGGTGGATATGACCGGGGGCCGCGAGCAGGCCGCACAGGCCGATGAACACCACCAAAGTCATGACGCGCGGCTTGGTCAGCGCGAGGAAGTCGCGCCAGTGGGCCGTGATCGGGGCGGATGTCATCGTTACGCTCGTCATATCGGTTCCGGCCCCACCAGTCGGGGGCATATAGCATGAGGGGGCGGGCTTGGCACCCGCCCCCTCGATCATGTCAGTATGTCCGATGATCAGTGATGCGCGGCATCGTCGATCACGGGCAGGGTTTCAAACTGGTGGAAGGGCGGCGGGCTGGACAGGGTCCATTCCAGCGTGGTCGCGCCTTCGCCCCAGGGATTGCCAGCGGCCTTCTTGCCAGCCGCCAGCGACCAGAACACGTTGATGAAGAAGATCACCATGCCGACAGCCATGATTTCATAGCCATGGGTCGCGACCTGGTTCCACTTTTCAAAGGCGGCAGGATAGTCGGGGTAACGACGCGGCATACCCGACAGGCCCAGAAAGTGCATCGGGAAGAACAGCAGGTTCACGCCGACGAAGAACACCCAGAAATGCAGCTGGCCGAGGAATTCATTATACATGCGCCCCGACATTTTCGGGAACCAGTAATAGAAGCCCGCGAACAGCGAGAACACCGCACCCAGCGAGAGGACGTAGTGGAAGTGTGCGACGACATAATAGGTGTCGTGCAGCACGTCGTCGACGCCGCCATTGGCCAGCACGACGCCGGTGACGCCGCCCACGGTGAACAGGAAGATGAAGCCCAGCGCCCAGACCATCGGGGTCTTGTAGCTGATCGAACCACCCCAGATGGTCGCGATCCACGAGAAGATCTTGATGCCGGTCGGCACCGCGATGACCATGGTGGCGGCGGTGAAATACATCTTCACATTGACCGACATGCCGGTGGTGAACATGTGGTGCGCCCACACGACGAAGCCGACGACGCCGATCGCGACCATGGCGTAAGCCATGCCGAGATAGCCGAACACGGGCTTTTTCGAGAAGGTCGAGATAATCTGGCTGACGATACCGAAGCCGGGCAGGATCATGATATAGACTTCGGGGTGACCGAAGAACCAGAAGAGATGCTGGTAGAGTTCAGGATCGCCGCCGCCGGCCGCGTCGTAGAAGGTGGTGCCGAAGTTGCGGTCGGTCAGCAGCATGGTGATCGCAGCGGCCAGGACCGGAAGGGCCAGCAGCAGCAGGAAGGCGGTGACCAGCACCGACCAGACGAACAGCGGCATCTTGTGCAGGGTCATGCCCGGCGCGCGCATGTTAAGGATGGTGGTGATGAAGTTGACCGCACCGAGGATCGAGCCAGCGCCCGCAATGTGCAGCGACAGAATCGCCATGTCGACCGCCGGGCCAGCCGAACCGCTGGTCGAGAGCGGGGCATAGACGGTCCAGCCGGTGCCAGCGCCATAGCCGGTGCCGCCGGGCACGAAGGCCGAGCCGAGCAGCAGCGCGAAGGCGGGGATGAGCAGCCAGAAGCTGATATTGTTCATGCGCGGGAAGGCCATGTCCGGCGCGCCGATCATGATCGGCACGAACCAGTTGCCAAAGCCGCCGATGATCGCGGGCATCACCATGAAGAACACCATGATCAGCCCGTGCGCGGTGATCAACGCATTCCAAAGGTGATAGGCCTGGTCGAGGCTGGCAGGCTCCGCGCCCAGCAGCGAATGCTGGATATTGGCCCAGCCCTGGAGATACTGGATGCCCGGCTGCGCCAGTTCGACGCGCATCAGGCCGGAAATCGCCCCGCCCACGACGCCCGCGAAAATCGCGAAGATCAGGTAGAGGGTGCCGATGTCCTTATGGTTGGTGGACATGAACCAGCGCTGGAAAAAGGCTGGCTTGTGATCGGCGTCGTGATGATCATGGGCGTGGTCGCCATGATGATCTGCGGTAATGGTGGTCATGGCGGTTCTGCCCTTACATCAAAGCTTGGCGTCAGCGGCGGGCGCGGCGGCGGCAACGGCAGGCGCCGCGCCAGCGGGCTTGCCGCCCTGCGAGAGTACCCACTGGTCGAACTGCGCAGGCGGCAGTGCCTCGATCGCGATCGGCATGAAGCCGTGGCGCGCGCCGCACAATTCCGAACACTGGCCGTAATAGACGCCCGGCTTTTCGATGGTGAAGCTCTTTTCATTCAGGCGGCCGGGAACGGCGTCCATCTTGACCCAGAGCGAAGGCACCGCGAAGCTGTGGATGACGTCGGCAGCGGTGATGATCAGCTTGATCGGGCGACCGGCGGGCAGGACCAGACGGTTGTCGGCGGCCAGCTGATGCGGTTCGCCGCTGGCCTTGGCCTGCTCCTCGGTCAGCATGTTCGACACGAATTCGGGGATGCCCGAGTCGGGATATTCATAGCCCCAATACCATTGATAGCCGGTGACCTTGACGGTCAGCGCATCCTTGGGCGCGGGCTTGTACTGGTCGGCCAGCAGGCCGATCGAGGGGACCGCGACGACCAGCAGGATCAGCACCGGCAGCACCGTCCACACCACTTCGATGAAGGTGTTGTGCGACGTCTTGGACGGGATCGGGTTCGCGCTCGCCCGGAAACGCCACATGGCATAGAGCATCAGCGCAAGGACGAGGATAGAAATCGCGAAGATCAGCGGCAGCAGCATCTTGTCATGCAGCCAGCGGGCGGTGTGGCCAGTGGAGGTGAACTGCTCCTGCAGCGTGACTTCGCCCGGCTTTGGCATACCAATGCCTTCGGTCGGCTTCATGCGCGGCGGCGCGGCGACCTTGGCCACGGGCGCAGCCTGCGCAGCCGGTGCGGCGGCGTTGGCGGCCGAATCAGCCGGAGCGGCGGCATTGTCCGCAGCTGGCGCGGCGACGGCGACATTGTCCTGCGCCAGCGCCTGACCGTTCATCGCGATCGATGGCGCGAAGGCCAGCAATCCGGCGAGAACGAGCGATTTCACCTTGTTCATAGCGTATTCTTACCCCGTAACCCCTTGGCGCCGCTGCAACGAAGACGCGCGTCTGCGCATCGCCCCCGCCCGGTCGGTTCTGCCGCGGCTTATAGGCATGGTTTTTTCATGCCTCAAGCTTCCATGACCAGATTTTCTTCGCTGTTGCAACGTCCCCTTTGGCCCCCTATTTCGCAGCAGCGCGCACAGGGGCGCGATCATGGCGCGTCGCGTGCGTCATGTTTACAGGGATATGATGGGGGGCAGAGCGCCCGCATGGCCCGCGACAGGATAGATGAACGGCATGAGCGACGAAGAGGTTTTGGCGGAATTCCGGGCAGCAGGGGCATTGCTGGAAGGACATTTCATATTGTCGTCGGGTCGCCGCAGCGCCAATTATCTGCAATGCGCCCGCGTGCTGATGAATGCCGAGCGCGCTGGCACTCTCGCCCGCGCGATGGTGCAGAAACTGCCGCGCGAATTGCGGCAGGAGATCGACCTGGTGGTTT
Source organism: Sphingobium sp. (assembly GCA_023266575.1). Taxonomy (GTDB): domain Bacteria; phylum Pseudomonadota; class Alphaproteobacteria; order Sphingomonadales; family Sphingomonadaceae; genus Sphingobium. The sequence continues at coordinate 165,609 of JAHFPV010000003.1, read as the reverse complement.
CGCCAGCCATGGGCGGCCTGATCGTCGGACATGAAGTCGGCCGCGCGCTCGGCAAGGACGCGGTGTTTCTGGAACGGCCCGAAGGGACATTCGAGCTGCGCCGGGGCTTTGCCATATCGCCCGGACAGAAAGTGCTGATGGTCGAGGATGTCGTGACCACCGGCCTGTCGTCGCGCCAGGCGATCGAGGCAGTGACGGCAGAAGGCGGCATTGTCATCGCCGAAGCCGCGCTGGTCGACCGGTCGGCGGGCGAGGTGGAGTTGGGCGTCCCCTTCTATCCGCTCGTGTCGATCAATTTCCCGGTCTATGAAGCCGATGCGGTGCCGCCCGAACTGGCGGCGATCCCGGCGATTAAGCCGGGCAGCCGGAAGATATAGCGCCATGACCACGCCCCTGCGCCTTGGCGTCAATATCGACCATGTGGCGACCATCCGCAACGCGCGCGGCGGGGATCATCCCGATCCGGTCAAGGCGGCGTTGCTGGCGGTAAAGGCGGGGGCGGACGGGATCACCGCGCATCTGCGCGAGGACCGGCGGCATATTCGCGACGAGGATGTCGCCACGCTGATGGCGGCGCTCAACGTGCCGCTCAATCTGGAGATGGCGGCGACGGCGGAGATGCTGGACATCGCGCTGCGCTACAGGCCGCACGCCGCCTGCATCGTGCCGGAAAAGCGCGAGGAGCGCACGACCGAGGGCGGACTGGACGCGGCGGGACAGTTTGAGACGCTTCAGCCCATCGTGCAGGCGCTGGGTGACGCGGGGATTCGCGTCAGCCTGTTCATCGAGGCGGACGCGCGCCAGATCGACGCGGCGATCCGGCTGGGCGCGCCGGTGGTGGAATTCCACACCGGTGCCTATGCCCATATGCATGGCGAAGCGCGCGCGGCGGAATTGCGCAAGCTGGCCGATGCCGCCGCGCTGGCGGCGAAAAACAGCATCGAGCCTCATGCGGGCCATGGCCTGACCTTCGACAATGTCGCGCCGATCGCCGCCATCCCGCAGGTTGCCGAACTCAATATCGGCCATTTCCTGATCGGCGAGGCGATCTTCGGCGGGCTGGAAGGCAGTATCAGAGAGATGCGGCGGCAGATGGATCTGGCGCGTTGAGCCAAGATATTGATCGCGACGATTCTTCACCCCTCCCCTTCAGGGGAGGGGACGGGGGTGGGGGTCATCGTCTTGGCGCCGCGTCTGCGGCACGCCCCCACCCCAACCCCTCCCCTGAAGGGGAGGGGCTTTCAAGGTGATCATCGGCCTCGGCTCCGACCTCTGCAATATCGAGCGTATCCAGAACTCGCTCGACCGCTTCGGCGCGCGGTTTGAGAGCCGTGTGTTCACCGATGTCGAGCAGGCCAAGGCCAATCGCCGCCCCTTCACCAAGGCGGGGACGCTGGCCAAGCGGTTCGCCGCCAAGGAGGCTTTTTCCAAGGCGGTCGGCACCGGGTTCAAGCGCGGCGTGTTCATGAAGGATATCGGCGTGGTCAACGCGCCGTCGGGCGCGCCGACGCTGGCCCTGACCGGCGGCGCGCTGGCGCGGCTGGAAACGATGGTGCCTGCGGGTCACAAGCCGGTCATTCATCTGACGCTCACCGACGATCATCCATGGGCGCAGGCCTTCGTCATCATAGAGGCGGTGCCGCTGTGAGCGCCCTGCCCCCCGACCCCAGCGAGCAGACTCAAATGACCGCAGCCGACCTGAGCGACGAGACGCCTGCACCGGAAACCCCCGCACCTGAAATCAAAGCGCCCGCGCCTTGGGTCAATTGGTGGCAGGAGGTCAAAAGCCTGTCGCTGCTGATCCTGGCGGTGCTGGCCTTCCACAGTTTCGTCGCCAAGCCCTTTTACATCCCGTCCGAATCGATGATGCCGGTGCTGCTGACCGGTGATCGGCTGGTGGTGAGCAAATTCCCCTATGGCTGGTCCTATGTCTCGCCCAGCTTTCACCCCCTGCCCTTCCTGAAAGGGCGACTGTTCGGTCGGCTGCCCGAACGCGGCGATATCGTCATCGTGTCGCCGCAGAACCGGCGCGAGGATTATATCAAGCGGGTGATCGGTCTGCCCGGTGACATTATCGAGGTGCGCGGCGGACAGGTGGTGCTGAACGGCGTGGCGGTAAAGCAGAAGGCATTGAAGCCGCTGCGTCTGGCCGTGGATGCCAATGCCCCCTGTTCGCCGATGCAATTCCCCGGCGCGCGCGTCAGCGGCGTGGACGGCAAGGACTATTGCGAATTGCCGGTGCGGCAGGAAATTCTGCCCAATGGCAAGACGTACCTGACGATCGACATGGGGCCTAGCGCGCTCGACTGGTATGGCCCGGTCAGGGTGCCTGCCAACCATGTGTTCCTGATGGGCGACAATCGCGACAATAGCGCCGACAGCCGTGCGCCGCTGGAGGAAAATGGGCTGGGCGGGCCTGTGCCATGGGAGGCGATTGGCGGGCGGGCCGAGTTCATCACTTTCAGCCTGGACGGCGATACGACATGGAATCCGCTGAGCTGGGTCCGCTCGCTGCGTAGCGGCCGCGCCGGGAACAGCCTGCGGCCAGCGAGCGTTACCGACCCGAAATAGTCATGATATAAGGGGCATCGGGTTTGAGCGACACGCAGCATCATGTCGAGGAACCCGGTCCCAGCGAAGTGCGCAGCCCGCTGGTGGCCCAGGAGTTGCAGCGCGCGGGCGTATGGTTCGCGCTGGCCATCCTCATCGGGCTGATCGCGATATTGGCGCAGCCGATCCTGCTGGTGCTGGGCGCGCTGGTGCTGGCGACGATGATGGATGGCGGGGCGCGGCTGTTGAAGCGCGTGCTGCCGATCGCGCGCGGCTGGCGGCTGACGATCGTGCTGCTGAGCGCCGTCGCTTTCATGGTATGGACCTTCTACCTGACCGGATCGAGCCTGATGGAACAGGCGCAGGCGATGCGGACGATCGTCGAAACGCAGGTCGCGCGCGTGGGCGGCTGGATGCAGCAGATGGGCGTGTCCACCACGCCGGAGGATTTGAAGAGCCTCGCCAGTCAGGCGATGAGTTCGATGGGACGGGTGACGGCGGCAGTCGGCACCGCGGTCGGCGCGATCACCAGCGGGGTCATGATGCTGGTGCTGGCGATCTTCATCGCGGTCGATCCCAAACTCTATGAACGCGGCGTCGCTTGGATGCTGCCGATGGAAAAGCGCAGCCATTTCTACGCTATCGCCGACAAGATGGGCTGGACGCTGCGGCGGCTGATGGCCGGGCGGCTGATCGGGATGGCGGTGGAGGGTGTCGGCACCTGGCTGCTGCTCTGGGCTGGCGGGGTGCCGATGGCAGGGCTGCTGGGGCTGTTGACCGGCCTGTTCGCCTTCCTGCCCAATATCGGGTCGATCCTTTCGGGCGTGCTGATCATCCTGGTCGGCTTTTCCGGCGGTACCGACACCGGCCTCTATGCCTTTGGCGTCTATCTGGCGGTGCAGATTGTCGATGGCTATCTCATCGTGCCGATGGTGGCGAAAAAGGCCACGGATCTGGCCCCCGCGCTGGTGCTCGCGGCGCAGATTCTGTTCGGCGCACTGTTCGGCATCATGGGGCTGTTCCTGGCCGACCCGATCGTCGCGATGATCAAGGTCTATCTGGAGGAACGGTCCAAGCGGCTGGAGGAAAAGCGCGCGGCGCGGGTGGCGGAACGGTTGGGGGTTTGAGATTTTGCCGCAGTCGGCATAAAATACCCCGTCCACTCAGCCCGGCAGCACCAAACTCGCTTCCAGTCCGCCACCTGGCCGGTTGGCCAGCCGCAATGCGCCCTGATGTTCGGCCATGATCGCGCGCACCAGCGCCAGCCCCAGCCCTGCCCCGCCGGTCTCGCGGTTACGCGAGCCTTCCAGCCGGGTGAAGGGTTCGAGCATTTCGTCCATCCGGTCCTCGGCAATGCCCGGCCCTTCATCGGCCACGATGATGCGGATCATGCCGCCTTCGCGGTTGACCGACACATGGGCGCGTTCGCCATAGACGATGGCGTTTTCGACAAGGTTGCGCAGTGCACGGCGGATCTGCTGGGGGCGGACGAAGGCGACGGCGCGGTCGCTGTCGGTCATGTCGACCGGTGATCCCAGTTCGATGAAATCCTCCACCACCGCGTCAGCCAGAGACGCCAGATCGACCTTCTGCGCGGCTTCGGTGCTACGCCCGGCACGGGCAAGCGAGAGGATATCCTCCAGCATCCGGTTCATTTCGTCGATCGTTTCGGACATGCGCGCCCGCTCGCCATCATCCTCGACCGATTCGGCCCGGACCCTGAGGGAGGCGAGCGGAGTCCGCAAATCGTGGCCGATCGCGCCGAGCATCCTATCTTTCTCATCCAGCATGGCGATGATGCGCGATCGCATGGCGTTGAACGCCATGGTCAGGTCGCGCACATCGCCGGGGCCGCGTTCATCGACCGGATCGGCAGAGCCGGTGCGGGCAAATTGCTGGGCGGAGCCGGTGAGTTGCTTGAGCGGTCGCGCGAGGCGACTGCCGACCCAGAGCAGGGGCAGCAGGACGATGACATAGAGGATGAGCGTCTGGCCGACCAGCCAGCCGCCAAAGCGCTGCGGCCGGTCGCCGGTCCGGGCCTGCGTCACCACCCATTTGCCCGGCTCATATTCCGCCGCCAGCGTCAGCCGGGCGACGCGATGGTCGTGCGGACGTTCGCCATTGGCGCGGATGCGGATGCGCTCCCAGCGGCGCATGGGCATGACGCTATCATCCTGCACCACGCGGACGCTCAATATGTTGAGGCCGATATCCCCGAACATGGCCATGGCGCGCTTTTCGATATCGGGGCGCGCCTGTCCTTTCAACGTCGGCGTGCCTTGCACGAAGCGGGCGCGCATCCGTGGCGGGACCGGGCGATCGGGCCGGTTGTCGAGCGCATCGATGACGCGATAGACGGCAGGGGCTGTCTGGCCGGTCAGTTCCAGCTGGGTCCGTTCGCGATAGAGCAGCGCGAAATTGATCGCCTGCGCCACGAACAGCGCCAGCGCGACGAGCAGGATGATCTGCCCGACCAGACTTTGCGGCCATAGGCGCAGCCGCTTCCACGCCTGCGCCATCACAGTTTTCGGACTTCGGCGGACAATGTGTAGCCGCCGCCCCAGACGGTCTTGATCAAAGTCGGATTTTTGGGGTCCGGCTCGATCTTCTTGCGCAGGCGGCTGATCTGATTGTCGATCGCCCGGTCGAACGCATTGGCTTCGCGGCCCTGCGTGATGTCGAGCAACTGGTCGCGGCTCAGCACGCTGTTGGGGCGGGTCGCAAAAGCCAGCATCAGATTATATTCGGCGGTCGACAGTGGCAGCGACACGCCCTCGCTGTCCACCAGCGTGCGCTCCTGCGTCTTGAGCAGCCAGCCGGCGAAACTGTAATTGGCGCCATCGGGCGCGGTGACGCGCTGGCCGCCGGTGGCGACGCGGCGGAAGATCACCTTGATCCGGGCCACCAGTTCGCGGGGCGAAAAGGGTTTGAGGACATAATCGTCCGCGCCCATCTCCAGCCCGACGATGCGGTCGGTCTCCTCGGTGCGGGCGGTGAGCAGGATGACCGGGATTTCGCTGGTTTCGCGGATATAGCGGCAGAGCGACAGGCCGTCCTCGCCCGGCATCATGATGTCGAGGATCACCAGGTCGATAGCGTTGGCGTTCAGGCGAATGCGCGCCTCCGCCGCGCTGTCGACGGCGGTGACGCGAAAGCCGTTGCGGGACAGATATTGCGCCAGCGGTTCGCGGATCGAACGCTCGTCATCGACGAGGAGGAGATGGGGTTTTTCGCTCATGCTGCCTGTCTGTCATGGCTGAACAAAGGTTGGAAGGGCGAAGGCGCAAGGGGGCACGCCTTCGCCCTTCCAGTTGTCGCGATCGGGTTCAGGGACATCAGGGGGAATGCCGGGCCGGACCGCGAAAGGGAGTATTTAGCCTGCGGGCGGCGGGGGTGCCTTGCGGTCCTTCCACGCGCCGCGCATCGCTTCGCGGCCTGCCTTCATTTCATCGGCGGTCACCTTGCCATCCTTGTTGGCGTCGGCCTTGTCGAACATCGCGATCGGCCCGGCCATGAACTCGGCCTTGGTGACGGTGCCATCCTTGTTCGCGTCGCCGCGCCCGCCCATCATGCCGCCCCCTATCATACCACCTTGGCCGAGACCGCGATGATGGCCACGGCCCGCCCATTTGCGGCCTTCGGGGCCACCGGGCTTGCCGGCTTCAGCACGGCGCTCGGCGCGCTTGTCGGCGCGGGCTTCATGCGCGGCGGTAAATTCCGCCTTGCTGACCTGGCCATTCTTGTCGGTGTCCAGCGCGGCAAAGCGCATGTCGAGCCGCTGGGCGCGCATCGCGTCACGATCGGCCTGGGTCAGCTTGCCGTCCTTGTCGACGTCCATCCTGGCAAAGCGCGCTTCCAGCCCGGCGGTCAGTTCCGCCTTGCTGATCGCGCCATCCTTGTTGGTGTCCGCCATGGCCATCATGCCACCGCGGCCACCCCGGCCCGGCCCTTCACCGCCCGGCTGGGCGAAAGCGAGATGCGAGGCAGCAAGGCCGCCGACGAACAGCGAACCCAGCGCCACGGTGCCAAAAAATTTACGAAGCATGTCCAGCTACCTTCCAAATGATTGTCATGAACGGCATGTCGCCGTCCTTGAGATCACTTATGGGCAAGACTTGTCCCGCAACTATGTCAGCGCAACAGGCAAACTGTCGCAATTTGTAACGTCTGACTTTGTCCCCCTCCCGCTTGCGGGAGGGGGTAGGGGAGGGTCTGTAACCGGCAGTCGCATCGGACATGCCCTCCCCGACCCCTCCCGCAGGCGGGAGGAGAGAATGAATCAGGCGTCCCGCCGCCCCAGCAATCGCAACCGCAGCGCGTTGAGCTTGATGAAGCCCGCCGCGTCGCGCTGGTCATAGGCGCCCGCATCATCCTCGAACGTCACGACCTTCTCGCTGTAGAGCGAATAAGGCGACTTGCGACCCACGACATAGACGCCGCCCTTGTAGAGCTTGAGCCGGACGGTGCCGGTGACCTTCTCCTGGCTATGGTCGATCGCCGCCTGCAACATCTCGCGCTCTGGCGAAAACCAGAAGCCGTTATAGATCAGCTCGGCATATTTGGGGGCCAGTTCGTCCTTCAGATGCGCCGCGCCGCGATCCAGCGTCACCTGCTCAATACCGCGATGGGCCAGGTGATAGATGGTGCCGCCCGGCGTTTCATACATGCCGCGCGATTTCATGCCGACGAAGCGGTTTTCAACCAGGTCGAGACGGCCAATGCCATGCTTGCGGCCATAATCGTTGAGCGTTTCCAGCAATGTCGCAGGCGACATGGCGACACCGTTGATCGCCACGCCATCGCCGCGCTCGAAATCGATGGTGATATATTCGGGCGCGTCGGGCGCGTCCTCCGGGTTGACCGTGCGCGAATAGACATAGTCGGGGACTTCATCCCACGGATCTTCCAGCACTTTACCTTCCGACGAGGTGTGCAGCATGTTCGCGTCGGTCGAAAAGGGGCTTTCGCCGCGCTTGTCCTTGGCGATCGGAATCTGATTCTGTTCGGCAAATTCTATCAGCCGTGTGCGGCTGGTGAGATCCCATTCGCGCCAGGGCGCAATCACCTTGATGTCGGGCGACAGGGCGTAATAGCCCAGCTCGAAGCGGACCTGGTCATTGCCCTTGCCGGTCGCGCCATGGCTGACCGCATCAGCGCCCACCATTTTGGCGATCTCGATCTGGCGCTTGGCGATCAGCGGCCGGGCGATCGAGGTGCCGAGCAGATAGAGGCCTTCATAGAGCGCGTTGCTGCGCATCATCGGGAACACATAGTAGCGCACGAATTCCTCGCGCAGGTCGTCGATGAAGATATGTTCTTCCTTGACGCCCATCAGCCGTGCCTTGGCCCGCGCTGGCTCCAGCTCCTCGCCCTGCCCCAGATCGGCGGTGAAGGTCACCACCTCGCACTGGTATGTCTGTTGCAGCCATTTCAGGATCACGCTGGTGTCGAGGCCACCGGAAAAGGCAAGGACGATGCGGTTGATCTTGTCTGACATGGCTAGCGACTCTTCTGTGCAGTGATGGCGCGGATGATGCGCGCGGCGCGTATCAGCCAGTGTGCAAAAGTGCAACCGGACAGGCAAAAAGGGACCGGAAGCACTGTGCTTCCGGTCCCTCTCATCCTGTCGTCAGGGGTTGATCAGTGGGTGCGTGGTTTCAGAACACCGGTCCGCACGCCGTCATTGCCAAAGCGATAGACGGTCTGGCTGCGGTCGATCGCCGGGGTGGGCGTTGCGACCGGCTCAGCCTGGTGGGGCTCTGGCGGTGCGGCGACCGCCTGACGCTCGGCCAGCAGGAACTTGGCCCGGCGCACCCGCTTGGCGTGGGTGAGGAAGGGGTTTTCCGGGCTGGGCGGCGCGGCAACCATGGCGGCGATCGTGCGCTCCTCGTCCGTCACTGGCGCAGCGGGAGTATAAACGGAGCGGGGCGCAACGGGCGCCGGGGCGGGTTCGATCGGCATCGGCTCGGCGACCGGCGCAACCATTTGCTCCTCCTCGACCGTTTCGATCGGGCGACGACGACGCATCAGCGCAGCACCACCCAGGCCTGCGAGCAGCAAGGCTGCCCCGCCCATGGCGAAAAGCAGGGCATTGTCGGTGCGCGCAGCCTGTTGTTCCACTACTGGCGCGGCTGGCGTTGCAGCAACCGGTTCCGGCGCGATCACAGGTGCGACCGGTGCCTGCGTCACGGCAGGCGGTGTCACCGCAGGAGCCGATTGTGCGACGGCGACCGGTACGACTGGCGCAGCGACCCGTTCCACAGCGCGCGCGGCGGCGCGGCGCGGCGCTGGCGCAGGCTTGGCAGCGGCCTCTGCTTCAGCGGCTGCAATCGCTGCGGCGCGACGTTCCTCGACCGAGGGCGTGGCTTGCACCACCGGCGCGCTGGTCGCGAAAGTGGGCGTCGAGGGGGTCGCAGCGACTGGCGCTGTCACAGCCTCCGGCGGTGCGGTGGGTGCGGTTACCGTTGGGGCTACCGGCGGCGGCGCGAGTTCCTGTGCCAGCAAAGGGGTTGCACTGAGGGCCAGAACAGCGGCGATCGCGGCCCTGGCGGGGCGAATTGAGCGAGTGTGTTCAGTCATAGCGAAAGATGAACCCACGACATCTTCGATTGACCGCAGACAGACTCTCGCTTTCAGGACGGATGGTGGCGGATCAGCGGCAGGATGATTGGCCTGAACAACGGTTCATCTTCACATGAACGCCAGATTTACAAAATAATACTATAAGTCATCTAACCTACGTCCTTCACGATAGGCGCCGTCCAGCAAAGCGTCCTGCTGTGCCTGATCCTTGGCGTCCGCAATCCGCTCCGCCTTCGTCCAGCCGAATTTCGCGCGATTGCCCTCCGCGACGCGCGCTCTGTCGTCCCGCGCCTTCGCCTTGCGCGCCTGGCGCAGATTGATGACATTGCTCATGTCCAGGCTGTTCCTTCCCCATTGCGCCGCATATCGCATCATAGGAGCGGCGATCATGGCTTGCCAAGCGCGGCCTGTCGCTTCCATGACAGCGTCATGACCAGCATCCACGACGTCGCCGCCCTGGCTCAGGTATCGATCAAGACAGTGTCGCGCGTCGTCAACAGCGCCCCCAATGTCAGCCCGGACCTGCGCACGCGGGTGCAGGCGGCGATCGATCAGCTGGGCTATCGCCCCAACCAGTCGGCGCGGCGGCTGGCGGGGGGGCGGTCCTTCATGATCGCCTATCTCTACAGCAATCCCGCGCCCGGCTATATCAGCGGCATCCAGACGGGCGCGGCCGCGCGCTGCCGGGAATTGGGCTATCATCTGGTGGTGGAGCCGATCTCACCGGGCGGCGAGGAGCGATTCGACGTGCTGGACCGGCTGGTTGCGGCGCTGCGGCCCGATGGCGTGCTGCTGGTGCCACCCTTGTCGGACGATGAAGGACTGCTGGCGCGCCTCGCGGAACTGCGCCTGCCCTGCGCGCGGATCGCCGGGTCGGTGGTGGCGGCCAGTTTCAATATCCACACCCCCGAACGGGCCGCCGGACGGATGGTCGCCGACCATCTGATCACGCATGGCCACCGCCGGATCGGCATCATCACCCCCCCGCCCTCGCACCGCGCGGCACTGCGCCGGGTCGAGGGATTTCGCGACGGCCTGACCGCCGCGAGCCTGCCCATCGACGATGCGCTGTTCGTACCGGGCGGATTCGATTTCACATCGGGCATCGCGGCGGGCGAAGCGCTGCTGGCCCTGCCCCAGCCGCCGAGCGCCATCTTTGCGACCAATGACGACATGGCGCTGGGCGTGCTGACCCATGCCCACCGCATCGGCCTGCGCGTGCCGGAGGATCTGTCAGTGGTCGGCTTCGATGACACCCCCGCGAGTCTCACCAGCTGGCCACCGCTCACCACCGTGCGCCAGCCGCTGGAGGATATGGGCCGATCGGTCATCGACGCGCTGGCCAACGGCCCGCTCGATGCGCCGGAATTCCTGTTCACGCTGGTGGAACGAGGCAGCTGCGGGCCAGGGCCGGGCTGAACCGGCGAAGAAGGGCTGGAGCGGGTAGCGGGGATCGAACCCGCATCACAAGCTTGGAAGGCTAGTGCTCTACCATTGAGCTATACCCGCCCGGCCGGGAAGCGCCCTGCCATCATCCTGGGGGCTTCGTCAATATCGCAATGCGCAATTGCGCCAAGATCGCCCTTAACCCGGCGCGGCATTTCCTCTATCAGGCGGGGATGCAAAGCCCTTCCCTGCGCCAGCTGGACATTTTCGCGCAGATGGTGGCGGCGGGCAGCGTTGCCCGCTGCGCCGACATGCTGGGCGTTACGGCTGACGATATCGCCCGCGACATCGGGTCGCTGGAAATGCGGCTGGGCTATCGCCTGTTCGAGGATATGAGCGGCACCGTCCGCCTGACCCCTGCCGGGCGCAAGACGGCGCAGGCGATGACTTTATTGTCGCAGGACGCGCCGGAGGATTGGGACGAGACGGCTGCGCCCCCCAAAGCGCTGCCCCCACCGCCCGCTCCGCCGCGCAAGACGATCATGCTGGCGGCCCCCGCCCCAATCTTCGGCCATTTTCAGGAAGCGCTGTCGGCGTTCGAGGCGGCCAATGAGGATATTGCGATCACGCTGGACTTGCAGGTCCAGTCGGTAACCGACGCAGCCGCCGCCCTGCGGGAGGGGCGCGCCGACATCGCCTATTTCTATGCGCTGGAGGAACCGTCCGGTTTCGCGTCCCGCTATGGCTGGTCAGAGCCGCTCAGCCTCTATGTCGGGGCCGCCCATCCGCTGGCGCAGGCGGACAGCGTGTCGCGCGACGATCTGGCCGTCACACCGATGCTGGCGCTGGAGCGACATAATCCCATGCGCCATATCGTCGAGGATGCGCTGGCGCGGGGGCGGGTGCAGCTTGGCGCGCCGGTGCTGGAAAGCGACGATATGTTCGCGGTGATGACGGCGCTGCGCGCGGGCAAGGGCATCTTCGCCGCCTTTGGCGCACTGGCGCGCGATCTGGGGCGGATGGACGGGATCGGACGGCTGCCACTCGACACGCAATTGCCCGCGATCGAGGTGCGCCAGGCGCTGGGACCGCGCGCGGCGGAAACCCCGGCGGTGGAGGCGCTGGCGGAATTTCTGTTTCTTTAGGCCTCAACGCTTATCCCTTCTCCGTTCAGGCTGAGATTGCCGAAGCCCCGTCCTTCTTTGCGAAGAAGAACAGCCCTTCGACAGGCTCAGGGCGAACGGATGCGGGATGGTGAAAAAACCCCACCCCCTTGCCTGACGCACCGCAGCAAAAAGGCGACGAACTGAGCTTGATATGATATCTCATTCTGGATACAGGGTCACATCGACTTTCCCGTTCCAAGGATGATGCCGTTTCATGCTCCTTTCCCCGCTCCTGCGCGCCGGCTGCGCCCTGCACGCCCTGTGCCTTGCCCTCCCCGCCCTAGCCCAGACCCCCGACGCAGCAGCCGATCAGGCCTATCATGACAATCGCGCCGACATCATCGTCACCGCCATCATCCCCCGGCGGCAGGGCGACATCTTGTCCGGCACGTCGGTGGTTACGGGCGAGGAACTGACCCGCACCATGCGGTCGACCATCGGCGAGACGCTGGCGCGGCAGCCGGGCGTGTCGGCGACATCCTTTGGTCCCAACGCATCCCGCCCGATCCTGCGCGGCTTTCAGGGGGAACGGGTGCGCATCCTGACCGACGGGATCGGCAGTTTCGACGTGTCCAACACATCGGTCGACCACGCCGTCGCCATCAACCCGCTGACCGCCGACCGGATCGAGGTGCTGCGGGGGCCCGCCGCCTTGCTCTACGGATCGTCAGCCATCGGCGGCGTCGTCAATGTCATCGACAGCCGCATCCCGCGCCGCGTGCCGGACGAGCCGGTGCATATCGACGCCATCACCACCTATGGCAGCGCCGCGAACGAGCGTACCGGATCGGGCGAGGTCGAAGTGCCGCTGGGCGATAAGCTCGTCTTTCACTTTGACGGCAGCTATTCCAAGTCGGGCGATCTGGACACGGGCAACTATATATTGACCCCGGCCCTGCGCGCGCAGGCCGCGGCCAGCGGCGACCCGGACATTGCCAGCCTGGCGACCCTGCGTGGCAAGCTGCCCAACAGCGCGGCGGAAACATGGGAAGTGTCGGGCGGCGCGGCATTGATCACCGATGGCGGCAATCTGGGCTTTTCGGTCACCCATAGCGACAATCTCTATGGCGTGCCGGTGCGCTATGCGGTGGAGCCGGGCGGCGAGGCGGAGAAGGTGCGGCTGCATATGAAGCAGGACCGGGCCGACATGCGCGCCGAAGTGCCGGTCAATGGCAGTTTCCTCGAATCGATCCGCTTCCGCGCGGGTTTTGCCGATTATCAGCATCAGGAAATCGAGGATACGGGCGAGGTCGGCACGACATTCTACAATCAGTCGATGGAATCGCGGCTGGAACTGATCCAGGCCAATCGCGGCGGATGGGACGGTGCGATCGGCGGGCAATTCTTCACCCGCAAATTCCATGTCGAGGGAGAAGAAAAATTCCTGCCCCGCAACGAAACCACCCAGTTGGGCCTCTTCACCCTCCAGTCGATCGACCTGGGCAAAACCCGCGTCGAGGTGGGCGGGCGCTATGAACATACCGATGTCAGCGCGGACGCCGACGCGACTTTGTTCAACCCGGCCTATGACCGCCGGTTCGACACCATTTCCGGCTCGATCGGCGCAAGCCGGGAGATCGTACCGGGCTGGCGCGCGGGGCTGAACCTGTCCCGCACCGAACGCGCGCCATCGGCCGAGGAATTGTTTGCGCGCGGCAATCATGCCGGGACGCAGGCGTTTGAACTGGGCAATCCCGATTTCAGCAAGGAAAAAAGCTGGGGCGTCGAAGCCACGCTGCGCGGCCAGGGGCCGGGCTACACCCTCGCCCTGTCCGCCTATCATAACTGGTTCGACGGTTATATTTATGACGCACAGGTCGCCGATGACGCCTGCATGGCGGTGAATGGCGGGGAGGATCTGGAATTCCCCTGCTTCCAATATAATCAGGCCAAGGCGCGCTATCTGGGCTTTGAAGCCGAAGCCACGGTCAAGCTGGCGCAAGTCGGCGGCTATGCCATCAACCTGGATGGCATAGCCGATTATGTCCGCGCGACCGTGACCGATTCCGGCCCGGCCCCGCGTATCCCGCCGATGCGCCTGCTGGGCGGACTGGAAGCGCAGGGCGAGCGCCTCAGCCTGCGGGGCGAGGTGGAGCATAGTTTCGCACAGGACCGGATCGCCGCGACGGAGACGGAAACGGGCGGCTTCACCCTGGTCAACGCATCGCTGGCTTGGAAGCCGATCAAGGGCAATGACCGCACCACCATCATGCTGTCGGCCAATAATATCTTCGACGTGGAGGCCCGCCGCCACGCCAGTTTCCTGAAGGATTACGCCCCGCTGGCCGGGCGCGACATCCGTATCACCGCGCGCCTGTCCATCTAATCTGACCAGGCCCCGTCGCGCCGCGCGACGGGGTCGATTGCGCATTATGACAATTTCGTTACAAGGCGCGGCTAATGCGCCAGATTGCTGCCCTCCCTTATGCGACCCATGCCGACGGATCGATGCAGATATTGCTGATCACGTCGCGCGACACGCGGCGATGGGTCATTCCCAAGGGCAACCGGATCAAGGGGCTGGCCGGCCATCGCGCCGCCGAACTGGAAGCCTTTGAGGAAGCGGGCATCCACGGCATCGCCTGCCCCGCCTCGCTTGGCCGCTACAGCTATGACAAGCGCAAGCGCAATGGTGCCGCGCGGGAGGCAAGCGTCGAGGTGTTCCCCCTTGCCGTCACAGGCCAATTGTCGCAATGGCCCGAACAGGGGCAGCGTGAACTGCGCTGGTTCCCCGTGGCAGAAGCCGCACGCGCGGTCGCCGAACCCGATCTTCAGGCAATCATCGCCGCCTTTCGCAAACCGCCCCGCGATCCGGGCCGGTTCGTGCGGATGCTGCTTTGGTTCAAGGACAAGCAAAGCGAAAGGACTGGAATGCTCGCCTGGTTTCATGCGTTGATGCCCAAGCAGGGCCGCTTTTTCGAGCAATTCGAAAATCATGCGGCAACCTTGGTCGCCGGCGCCGATGCACTGGCCCGGCTGCTCAAGGGCGGGCCGGACATGATGGTCCATATCAAGGAAATTTCCGACCGCGAACATGAAGCGGACGACATCATCCGCGACGTGCTGCAGGACGTCCGGCGCATTTTCGTCACCCCGTTCGACCGCAGCGCCATCACCGGGCTGATCGGTGTGATGGACGACGCGATCGACCAGATGAACCAGACCGCCAAGGCGATCGCCCTGTATGAGGTCAAGACATTCCCGCCGCAGATGCAGGATATGAGCGCGCTGATCGTCGAATGTGCGCGGCTGGCGGCCGAAGCGATGCCGCTGCTGCGTTCGCTCAACTTGAACGCCACGCGGCTGCACGACCTGACCGAACGTCTGGTGAAGCTGGAAGGCCATGCCGACATATTGCACGAAGCGGGCCTCAAGACGCTCTATGCCGCCGCGCGCGAAGGCAATCCGATGGATTTCGTCGTCGGGCGGGAAATTTATTCCCACCTGGAAAAGGTCACCGACCGGTTCGAGGATGTCGCCAACCAGATTTCCGGCCTGGTCATCGACCACGCCTGACGATCCCGCCGGATAGAGTCCATGGACCCCATAGCCTTCCCGCTGCTGGTCGCGCTGATCGGCGTCGCGCTTGCCTTTGACTTTCTCAATGGCCTGCATGACGCTGCCAACTCGATCGCGACCATCGTGTCGACCCGCGTGCTCAAGCCCCAATATGCGGTCGCCTGGGCCGCCTTCTTCAACTTCATCGCCTTCCTCTTCTTTGGCCTGCATGTCGCGACCACGGTGGGCAAAGGGATTGTCGATGCCGCGATCATCGATCCGCAGGTGATTTTCGGCGCGCTGATGGGGGCGATTTCGTGGAACCTCATCACCTGGGCGCTGGGCATCCCCTCCTCCTCCAGCCATGCGCTGATCGGCGGGCTGCTGGGCGCGGGGACGGCCAAGGCGGGGCTGCCCGCAGTGATCTGGACCGGCGTGTTCAAGACCAGCGCGGCGATCGTCCTGTCACCAGCGATCGGCCTGCTGCTGGCGCTGCTGCTGGTGCTGATCATAAGCTGGATCTTCCGTCGCTTCACGCCCCATGGCGCAGACGGGGTGTTTCGCAAGCTGCAACTTGTCTCCGCCTCGCTCTATTCACTGGGTCATGGCGGGAATGACGCGCAAAAGACGATGGGGATCATCGCCGTGCTGCTCTATTCGCAGGGCATGTTGCAGGGCGACTTTCATGTGCCCTTCTGGGTGGTGATCAGCTGTCAGGCGGCGATGGGCTTCGGCACATTGTTTGGCGGGTGGAAGATCGTCCACACCATGGGGTCGAAGATCACCCGGCTCAGCCCGGCGCAGGGTTTCTGCGCGGAAACCGGCGGCGCGATCACCCTGTTCATGGCGACGCATCTGGGGATTCCAGTGTCCACCACCCACACCATCACCGGCGCGATCGTCGGTGTGGGCGCATCGCGGCGGCTGTCGGCGGTCCGCTGGAACATAGCCTCGCGCATCATCGTCGCTTGGGTCGTGACCCTGCCCGCCGCCGGCCTGATCGGTGCGGGTTTTTATTGGGTCACGCGCTTCTTCTGATCATCCTCCCCCACCGGGGGAGGATGGCCTTTACGCAACCCGGCCGAGCCGGTGGTAGAGATTGGCATATTTCACCGATTCCGGCTGATCCTGAATCTCGCGCAGATAATGGACGATCGCGGTGCGGATCAGGCCGAAATCTTCCGGCGAGAAAACCGCGCGTGAGCGGGCGGGCTGGGGGTGGCCGCCGGTTTCTGTCGTTTCCATCGTGTCCGTCGTCATGATCCTGTCCTTATGTCAGCAAGCCGTCGTGCGGCGATGGACAGTGAGTTAGACATATTGACGCGATGCGGAAGGACGATGAGTGGCCGCGTGTCACGATAAGATTTGGTCATATTGTCATTCTATGACATCATGACTTTATGGCAGATGCAATCGACCGCAAACTTTACCTTGGCCCCAAGCTGCGCGTCCTGCGCCGCGAACTGGGGCTGAACCAGACCCGCATGGCCGAGGAACTCGGCGTTTCGCCCAGCTATCTCAATCATCTGGAGCGCAACCAGCGCCCGTTGAGCGCGCAGATGCTGCTGCGTCTGGCCAATGTCTATGACATCGACATTCGCGATTTCACCGCGCGCGCGACCGATAGCGGGCCGGGCGAATTGAGCGAAATATTGTCCGACGCGCTGGTTCGTGACATCGGCATTGCCCGCGACGAAGTGCTGGAAGTGTCGGAAAATTATCCCGGCGTCAGCGAAGCCATCGCCCGATTCTATCGCGCGCTGAGCGACCTGCGCCGCCTGCCCGGTGAAGCAGCGGCGGGCGAACGCGCCCCCGCCCCGCTGGTCGCGCCGATCGACTGGCTGCGTGAGACGATCGCGCGGGCGGGCAATCATTTTGCCGAGATTGACGCAGGGGCCGAAGCCATCGCGGCGCAGTTGAACGATGATCCCGCATTGTTGCAGGCGGACCTGCGCTCCCGGTTGAAAGAGCGGCACGGCATGGCCGTCCAGGTCGTCCGCGCCGATGTGCTGGCGGGGACGCTGCGCCATTATGACATGCACCGGCGGCGGCTGATGCTGAGCGAGCGGCTGGCGGCGTCCGGGCGGCTGTTCGCCATCGCCTATCATCTGTGCGCGCAGGAACTGGCCGACGCGATAGCCGCGCAGGTCGCCCGCGCCGCGCCGCCGGACGAGGATAGCCGCCGCCTCGCCACCATCGCGCTGACCAACTATGCCGCCGCCGCGCTGATCATGCCCTATGACCGCATCCGCCAGGCGGCGGAGCAATGCCGCCACGACCTGCCCGTGCTGCGCGACCGGTTCGGCGTGTCGAGCGAGCAGCTGGCCCACCGCCTGACCAGCCTCAACCGCACCGGCGCGCGCGGCATCCCCTTCTTCATGGTCAGGATGGACCGGGCAGGCATCATATCCAAGCGCTTCGACGGCGAAGCCTGGCCCTTCGCCCGCTATGGCAGCACCTGCCCGCGCTGGGACGCGCATGGCGCAGGCGCGGTCGATCAGGTGAATGTGCAATTGATCGAGACGCTGGACGAGCGCCGCTTCGTGACCCTGGCCATGGCGCTGCCCCAGTCGCCGGGCGCGCGCGGCCGCGCGGTCATCGCGCTGGGGTGCGAGGCGAAACATGCTTCGCGGATCGTCCACGCCGACGGGATCGATGCGGACAAGGACGACGCGGTCGAAGTCGGCCCCACCTGCCACCTGTGCGAACGCCGCGCCTGCCCCGACCGCGCGCTGCCCCCTGTGACGCGGGCGCTGGATTTGCATGGGTATGAGCGGACGAGCGCGCCGTTTCCGTTTAGGCGGGTGTGAAGGGGGGAGTGGCCGATTTCGGAATGTCTGGTTACTAGTGGGAATAAGGGATAGCTGCCGAACTTTTTGCGCTTGGGCACGCCGCGATGTTATGAAAGCCATCATTCGTCCACCGGCCAGTCATCGGCGCTTATATGCCAGATCTGACATTCTTTTGGCGGTCATTTGGCTCAACAAAATGTCTGCGGCCAGCGCTTTATTTCCATCCGGGAGAAGGGAACGCTTGATCAGGCAGAAGCGAAAATGGGCACCAACATATGTTCGATAGCCTTATCCACCCACTGGGTTTCGTTCGCCTCATCGCCTGAGAGTCGAGCGATCAGTTCCGGGTTGCCGAATGTTATCAGCGCAGCACCGATCAGTGTGAAATAGGCCGTGACGGGCTCTGCGCCCGCCAGTCGGCGTTGCGCCTGCAACCCGTCGAACAGAGGTTCGAGCAACCGCCAAACCGGTTGACCAAAATTGACGACCACCCATTCATGGCGTGCCGACAGGACGGAAAATTCCTGAAGCATGAGGCGCGTCAGGCGGGGATTTGACGCGAAGGTCCGCAGAAAGTCCGGCAAAACCTTGTGGGCGGTAACAACGGGGCTGGCTAACGCATCGAGCGTCAGATGTGCGCTCAGATATGCTTCGCCCTGGCGCGCGAATGTTTCGATAACCTGCCGCCAAAGCGCCATTTTCGAGGGGAAATAATAGGCAAGATGGCCCTGCTCGATACCCGCTGCCGCCGCTATCGCCCGCGTACTGGCGCCTTCAAAGCCCAGATCCGAAAAGACCCGCAACGCTGCGTCGAGAACGATCCGCCGATTTTCCTGACCATCATATCGGGCCGGACTGCTGTCCTTTGGCACCCTTTTTCCTTTGTTCATGCGGCCTGTTTGCCGGTCCCGCAAGTCCAGCGCAAGGGTCAAGTTTGTCGGTTGACAAATATCTTAGTCATATGACAAACACTAGGCCAGCGTAAAACTGACCTGCCTTGGAGAGAGCCATGTACCCGCTTGCCGCTGATCAACCCTATCCGCGCAACCAATGGTGGGTGGCGGCCTACACATCGGAACTGGGGCGGACGTTGCTGGCCCGGGACATTCTGGGGGAGCCGGTCCTGTTCTATCGCACCGAAAACGGCGATCCAGTCGCGCTGGCAGGCATCTGTCCCCATCGTGGCTTCCCGCTGGAACGCGGACGCCTGGTCGGGGATGCCGTGCAATGTGGGTATCACGGCTTTACTTTTGGGCCTGACGGGCATTGCCAGTTCGTGCCCAGCCAGAAGAATGTGCCGCAAAAATCAGCCCTGCGCCGCTACCTGGTCGTGGAACGAGGCAATCTGCTGTGGATCTGGACCGGACAAGAAAGCCTGGCCGATCCCGGCCTGATCCCCGATATGGAAGCGATCGGGCCCGGCAATCCCGACTGGGTCGTTGAACAGCATCCGCTTGCCACCGTCGATGCGCGTTACACGCTCTTGATCGAAAATCTGCTCGATCTCAGCCATGTTACCTTCATTCACGCCAACACCATTCCGGGCGGGAGCAAGGTGGTCGAAATTCCGGTCACACTGGCAGAGACCGAGCGCAGTCTTACCGTCCAGCGCAACGGCCAGAACCTGCCGCTCAATCCGCTGATCCAGATGCAATTCCCCCATCAGCAAGGGCCGGTCCATCAGCAATTTGATGCTGAATATATGGGACCGTGCCTGATCCGCACCGGTGGCGCAATCACCGATGCTGCCAGTGGCGTGGTGCTGGGCATTCAGAATTTTTTGCACATGATCACGCCTGCATCGCCGACCCGGCTGCACTATTTCGTCAACACCGCACGCAATTTCGGCCTCGATAATCCAGCCCTGACCGCGATGAACCTTGGAATGGGCACGCGCATCCAGCCCGAAGACATCGATGCAATCGAAACGATCGAAGCCGTGCTGCAATCGGGTGCGACGCTGCCGACAGAGATCAGCGCGCGAATCGACAATGGAGCCCTGAAAGTGCGCCGCCGGCTGGAAACCCAGATTTTGGCGGAGAATAGCGACGCTTGATGGGATTGGATTGTCTTGGGCAAAGCGATTTCGGCCTGATGGTTCATGTTCATGATTCAGATCATTCCTGATGTTCAACGCTATGTGAGAATTCACGAAGAATGATCAGGAATGTCGGCTTCCAAGCGTAACAGAGATGCGACAGAGTGGCGATAATCGGTACACAGCCGCCACCCCCCAACAAAAAAGGGGCCGCCGGGCAGGCGACCCCTTCTTTATCCTCTCCCGCGAAAGCGGAAGTGTGTCTGTTTAGTCAGACTTGGGCTGGAGGTTGACGGCGGCATATTTGCCGCGACGGTCGACTTCCAGTTCAAAGTCCAGACGGTCGCCTTCATTGAGGGCGGCCATGCCAGCGCGTTCGACGGCGCTGATGTGGACGAAGGCGTCGGGCTGGCCGTCATCGCGCTGAATGAAGCCAAAGCCCTTCATCGCGTTGAAGAATTTGACCGTGCCGCTGGCGCGTTCGCCGGTCAGCTGACGCTGCGGGCCGCCACGATCGCCACCGGGCGCGCCGAAACCACCGGCGCGGGGTTCGCGCGGTTCACGCGGCGGGCCGCGATCGGTAACGGGGAGCGGTTCGCCTTCGATCTTGAGATCGGTCGCCGACACCTTGCCGCCACGATCGACCAGGGTGAAGCCCAGCTGCTGCCCTTCGGCCAGACCGGTGAGGCCAGCCTGCTCGACAGCGCTGATGTGAACGAACACGTCTTCGCCACCATCATCACGGACGACGAAGCCGAAGCCCTTTTGACCGTTGAAGAATTTGACGACGCCCGTGCCTTCGCCAACGACCTGCGCGGGCATACCGCGACCACCGCCGCCGCCGCCGGCAAAGCCGCCGCCGCCGCCGCCGAAGCCGCCGCGATTGCCACCACCGGCAAAGCCGCCGCCAGCAGGACGATCGCCACCGCCGAAGCCGCCGCGATCCCCGCCGAAGCCACCACCGCCGCCGCCGAAGCGGTCACCGCCACCGAAGCCGCCACCAAAACCACCGCGACCACCGCCGCCGCCAGCGCCCTGATCGTAGAAATTGTCGTCGCCGAAACCGTCGCGCTTGTCCTTGCCGCGCCCGCCGCGGCGACCTCTGTCAAAACTCATGCCCTGTTAGTCACTTTCGCTTCGCCCCAAGACCAATCGGACAAACATGTCGGGCGAATGACATGCACAATCCACCGCAAAGGCGCGGTTTGGGAATCACTATATCAACTTTTCGGGGGAGCGCGAATGTTTTTACAGGCTCGCTTTCGGGTGCGACTTCGGCTGATCGCACGCCCCTGTCGAACCATCCCGTCGCACCATCGGCAAAGCCTTTGATTGCGATATCCCCGCTTTGCCCATAGAGGGGAGGCATGACCGTCCATTTCCATGAAGAAGACCTGCCCGCTGGCGTGCTTGCCCCCGGCCCGGTCGCCGTCGACACCGAAACCATGGGGCTGATCACCCCCCGCGACCGCCTCTGCGTGGTGCAGATCAGCGATGGCAAGGGCGATGAACATCTGGTGCGCTTTGCCGCTGGATCGGACTATGCCGCGCCCAATCTGCGCGCCGTGCTGGCCGACCCGGAACGGCTAAAACTCTATCATTTCGGGCGTTTCGACATCGCCGCGCTCAAACATTATCTGGGCGTGGTGGCAGCGCCCGTCTATTGCACCAAGATCGCGTCGCGCCTGATCCGCACCTATACCGACCGCCATGGCCTGAAAGAACTGGTGCGCGAATTGCTGGGGCAGGATATCAGCAAGCAGCAGCAGTCGAGCGACTGGGGCAACCCGACCCTGACCGACGCGCAGAAGGATTATGCCGCGTCCGACGTGCGCTTCCTCCATGCGCTGCGGACGGAGTTGAACAAAAGGCTGGAGCGCGAAGGGCGGATGGAACTGGCCCAGGCCTGTTTCGATTTCCTGCCGCATCGCGCCGAACTCGACCTGGCGGGATGGCCGGAGATCGACATCTTCTCCCATATGTAAGCGAATCGGGTAGTCGTCACCATGTCCGTCCAGGCCGATCAGCAACGCGATGTGCGCCGCCACTGGGCGCGGCCGGGGGGGAGCCATGACCGGCTGGTCGGCACGCTCAAAAACTGGCTGCCGGTCGCAGTCGGCGTGCTGAGCGCGCTGCTGGCGACTGCGCCCTTTACCGGCGGCGACAAGGTCAGCTTCGTTCTGGACAAGAATAAGGTGGAAGTCGCCAAGGAACGGATGCGCGTGACCGAGGCGCTCTATCGCGGGCAGGACAGCAAGGGGCAGCCTTTCTCCCTGCGCGCCGGGTCCGCGGTGCAGAAAAGCTCACGCGAACCGATCGTCGATCTGAACGCCATGTCCGCGCGCATATTGCTGTCGGACGGCCCGGCCGTGCTGAGCGCGCAAAAGGGCCGCTATGACATGGAGACAGAGCGGGTCGGGATCGAAGGGCCGGTGCAGTTCGAGGCGGCGGGCGGATATCGCCTTACCACGCGCGACGTCGGCATTGACCTCAAAACCCGGCGGATGCGCAGCGCAGGCCGGGTCGACGGGCGCATCCCGATCGGCACGTTCAGCGCAGACCATCTGGAAGCGGATATGGGCGCGCGGACGGTGACATTGAATGGCCGGGCCAGCTTGCGCATCGAACAAAATGGCCTCAAAGGGCGAAACTGATGAAAACCTCCTATCTTCTGCTGTCGATCGGCTGTTTGGGCGCCGCCGGGCTGTTGTTCGCCGGGGCGGATGCGCAGGTCGTCGGCAATCATAACAGCAACGCCCCGGTCAACTTCACCGCCGACCGGATCGAGGTGCAGGACCGCGCCGACCGTGTCGTCGTGTCGGGCAATGTCGAAGTGACGCAGGCGGGCATGACGCTCAACGCCGCGCGCATGACCGTGGCCTATCGCAACCAGCCGGGCGGTGGCGCGGGCGGGGTGGAGATCGACCGGATCGACGCATCGGGCAATGTCGTGGTGACCAAGGCGGACCAGACCGCGCGCGGCAATGTCGCCATTTACGACCTCAACAGCAAGCTCATCACCATGCTGGGCAATGTCGCGCTGACCCAGGGGTCGAACCGGCTGACCGGCGGGCGACTGGTGATGGACCTCAACACCGGGCGCTCGACGGTCGATGGCCGCGCGTCTGGCGGCGGCGCTGGCGTTACGGGCAGCGCCGGGGGCCGGGTGACCGGGACATTCTCGGTGCCGCAGCGGAAGAATTAAGCGCGGGCGTTGCGCGGTTTCCGTGACGCGACGAACCGTTTGTCGGTGGGGTTGATCCAGCGTGGAGACCCTGTAACAATCAGGGATTGCACATTTTTAATTGCGCTGCGATAAGCTGCTCCATGACATTGGCGGCAATCGTTCTAGTGATATTCGCCATTGCGCTCTGTAGCGCCATTCTGAGCGCGCGCCGCTGGAACATGACCATCGGGGTCATCAGTGGCCTGGCGGTCGGTCTGGCCAGCTGGGCCGTAGCCTCGATCGGCATCGTGATCTGGTTTTCCAAAGGCTAGGCAGGCGCGAAGAGACGGCAACATGTGCCTATCGCCTCAAGGCCGGGCATCCCATTGGACCAGCGTCACGCCGCCGTCCGCATCGAGCGCCAGTTCCCCGAACGCCCCCGTCCGCAGCTTGAGCGAGCCTAGCGGCAAACCCGCGGCCAACAGCGCGAAGCGGGCGGCGCCATTGCTGGTGACGAGCAGGTCGACCCCCTCCTCGCCCTCGGCGAAATAAGCGCGCCAGGCGGCGATACGCGCGTCGGCGTCCACGATCCAGTCGACAGGGGCGATGGCGCGTTCGTCCCAGTCGGCGATCGCCTGCGCGCCGATGCGGGCCAGCACCTGCGCCTCCGGGCGGCCTTCGTCGGGACCATGGTCGATCTCGCCCAGCCAGTCGCGCGTGCCGTCGGGCGCATGGCCGGTGGCGTCGGCGATCGCCTGCGTGGTTTGCCGGGCGCGCAGCAGCGGGCTGGTGAGCAGCCGGGTGATGGCAAAGTCCTGTGCAGCAAACCAGGTGCCCAGCCGCTGCGCCTGCGCATGGCCGCTCTCGACCAGCGGAAGGTCGGTGCGCGATCCGATGCGGCAGGCCTGCGCGCTGCTGGCAAAGGTATTGCCGTGGCGGATGATGAAAAGGCGGCGCATGGCGTTAAGGGGGCGTCGGGTCGCCATGTAGCGCGATCAGCGCCTCGACCCGGCTGATGTCCGCTTCGGTATCGATCCCGCTGCTGTCGAACAACGGCGGATCGACCGCCACGGTCATGACCGGGATGCCCAGTTCCAGCAGGCGGAGCTGTTCCAGCCCCTCCAGATTTTCGAGCGCCGTGGGCGGGCAAGCCTCGAACGCGCGCAGGGCGTCCAGCGCATAGCCGTAAAGGCCGACATGCCGCCACACGGGCGAGACGGGCTGGCTGGCGCGCAGGGCATCCTCGCCCCTGATGGCGGGGATGATGGTCTTGGAGAACCACAGCGCCCGGCCATCGGGCGCGCGGGCGCAGCAGGTGCCGCTGAAGGGGGAGCGGGTCTTGTGATCGCGCAGGGCATCGAGCGCGGCCCAGTCGAGCGCAATCACCGGGGTGGCGACTTGCGCGCCCGCCTCCAGCGCGGCGATGACCGCGCCGAGCGCCCCCTGCGGCTGGAAGGGGGAATCGCCCTGGAGGTTGACGACGAAACGCGGCGGGGTCGCCTGCGCCAGCGCGGCGGCCAGCGCCCGGCCCGATCCGGTAGCGATGGCGCTGTCGGTCATCACGGCGTCACAGCCGATGGCGCGGGCGTGATCGGCGATTGCCTCGTCATCGGTGGCGACGATCAGCGCCACCCCGTCGCGCGTGCCGATGGCGGCGCGGGCCATCGCGATGGTGCGATGGAGCAGGGTCCGCCCGGCGATCAGGCGCAGCGGCTTGCGCGGCAGGCGGGACGACCCCGCCCGCGCGGGAATGACGACAAGCTGGTTCAGGCGACGCCCGCGTTCAGCAGGTCGTGCATATGGACCGCACCGATCAACTTGCCCTTGTCGCACACGAACAGCAGCATGACGTTGCGTTCGTGCATCAGGTGCAGCGCTTCCTGCGCCAGTTCGTCCGGTCCCACCGCCAGCGGCGTATGCGTCATGAACCGGCCGACCGCCTCGGTCAGATTCTGCTTGCCGGTCACCGTGCGGCGCAGGTCGCCATCGGTGAAGGCACCGATCAGCCGCCCGTCACGATCAACGACCGCCGTGCCGCCCAGACGGGCGCGGGTCATTTCGATGGTCGCGTCCAGGAGCGAAGCATCCTCCTGCACCGAAGGGATGTCCCCCCCCTTGGCCATCAGTTCGCGCACCTTGATCAGTTGCGCGCCAAGGCGGCCATTGGGATGGAATTTGTGGAAATCATCGGCGGAAAATCCGCGCATTTCCATCAGCGCAATCGCCATCGCGTCGCCAAAGGCCATCTGCACCGTTGTCGATGTGGTCGGCGCAAGCGAATTGGGGCAGGCTTCGGGTACGTCGGGCATCAACATGCAAATGTCGGCAGCGGTGGCCACCGTGCTGTGCGCCTGTGCCGTCATGCCCAGCAGCGGGATGGCGAAGCGCTTGCAATATTGGATGATGGGACCAAGTTCAGTTGATTCGCCCGAATGGGACAGCATCAGCACGACATCGTCCGGCGTCACCATACCCAGATCGCCATGGCCGGCGTCGGCGGGATGCAGGAAAATGGCTGGCGTGCCGGTTGACGTCAGCGTCGCCGTCATCTTCCGGGCGACGATGCCGCTCTTGCCGATGCCGGTCACGATCACGCGACCCCGGACATTCATGATAACGCCGATCAGCCGCACGAAGGTCGCGGCAAAATCGCGTTCAGCAAATTGCGCTTCCAGCGCATTGAGGCCCAGTGCTGCGACAGACAGGCTGTGGCAGGCCGCTTTAACAATCCGTCCGCCAGACCCGAACGGAACGATTTTCGAAGCAAGTGTCGACACGCGTTTGCCCTTTTTCCCGCGTGTTGCCGCCGAATATTCGGCTGGCACATGCGGCGACGATCCACCCTATTTGATGCGTCGTCTTTCCCTTGTTCCGCGACCCCTAACCGGCTTGACCACCGGCACAGGGCAACTGTTTACGCTGTTTCAGGCACTTATGGCAAACCATTTTGCAACTGCGAAAAGAATTTCAACGCAGTTTTCCTTCACACCATCGCCATCTCGCGAGACGGGGCGACTGAAGCCAGCGACGGGCCGTGGAACTTTTGGCAGCGCAAAGTGTGCGTCGCAACGCGGCGTCAGCGCGTCTGATGATAGTCGCGATACCAGGCCACAAATTGCGGCACGCCCGATTCGATTTGCGTGGTTGGGGCAAAGCCAATGTCGTGGGCGATGGCGCTGATGTCGGCAAAGGTGGCGTGAACATCGCCCGGCTGCATCGGCTGGAAATCGATTTGCGCCTTTTGACCCAGCGCGTCCTCCAGCACCGCGATCAGGTGCATCAGTTCCTCAGGCTTGTTATTGCCGATATTGTAGAGGCGGTGCGGCGCGCGACTGCCGCCCGGCTTTGGCGCGCCGTCGTCGGCAGGCGGATGGTCGAGGCAGCCGACCACGCCAGTGACGATATCGTCGATATAGGTGAAATCGCGCTGCATCCGGCCATGGTTGAACACCGGTATCGGTTCCCCGGCGAGAATCTTTTTGGTGAAGATCCACATCGCCATGTCGGGCCGGCCCCATGGTCCATAGACTGTGAAGAAACGCAGCCCGGTCATCGGGATACGGAACAGATGAGCGTAGGTCTCGCTCATCAGTTCATCAGCGCGCTTGGTCGCGGCATAGAGGGAGACGGGGTGGTCCGCCCGGTCCTCGACCCGGAAGGGCAGGCTGTCATTGCCGCCATAGACCGACGAGGAGGAGGCATAGACCAGATGCCGCACCCGCCGTTCACGCGCTAGCTCCAGCATGTTGACATGGCCCGCCAGGTTGGATCGGACATAGGCGTGCGGGTTGATCAGCGAATAGCGCACACCGGCCTGCGCGCCCAGATGGACGATTGATTCGATCACCTGATCCGCAAGCGCCGCGTGCAGCGCATCATTGTCGGCGAAATCCAGCTCGTGAAAGGTGAACAGCTTGCCATGCGCTGCTTCCAGCGCGGCGATCCGGTCGCGCTTGAGCGAGACGGGATAATAATCGTTCATATTGTCGATGCCGACCACGGCATGGCCCTGCGCCATGAGCCGATCGGCGACCGTCATGCCGATAAAGCCGGCTACGCCGGTGACCAATATCGTCATGCTATTCATTCTCCCACGCGAAGTCGCGCCAGCGGGCGGCGCACCCTGTCAGTCACACCAAAGTGGCGGGCGATGTAAAGGCTTTTTCGCCCCATTTGCGCCCGATGTCCCATCCGATCGCCCTCCGCTTAGACGGCAAAGTTTAGGCTTTCCCTAATCTTTGCCATTTAAGGCGGAAAGCCATGGACATGGCATCGCATCCAGCGCCCCCCGTTCCCCTGTCACCGGGAACGAAGCCGCGCGCGCGCTGGGCGGCGCTAGCGAAGGAGGCGGCGGAAGCCAATGCCTTTTATGCGCCCGACATGCTGGGTGCGGCGATCGACCATCTTGCCACCGACGGCCATGTGCGACTGATCGAGGCGCGGGCGGGTGACCATCTGATCGGCCTGTTGCCGGTGGTGGTGCAGCCGCGCCATGGTCGCCTGCCGGTCGGCTGCGTTGCCAACTGGATGCATGATCATTGTTTCTTTGGCGCGCCAATGATCCGCGCGGGGCAGGAAGTGGCGGCATGGCGCAGCTTCCTCAGCCAATTGGACGATGCCCCCTGGGCGCGTGGCTTCCTGCATATGGAGGGGCTGGACGCCGCCGGGGCCAATGCCGCCGCGCTGGAGGCACTGTGCGTCGAACAAAGGCGCGGACGGCGCGAAATTCACCGCTACGACCGGGCGATGCTGCGGTCGGACCTGACCGCTGACGCCTATTGGGACGCCAATGTGCGATCCAAGAAGCGCAAGGAAATCCGCCGCCTGCAAAAGCGGCTGGCCGAACTTGGCACGGTCGAGACAAGGCTGCTGGCCGAGCGCGCCGACCTGCCGCAATGGTGCGCCGACTTCCTGGCATTGGAAGCGTCGGGCTGGAAAGGGCAGGAAGGCACGGCCTTGGCCTGCAAACCCGCCGACGCCGCCTTTTTCCGCGCTGCCTGCGCCGCCGCGTTCGACGCCGGGCGGCTGCACATGCTGCGCATCGACCTGGACGGTCGGGCGATCGCGATGCTGGCCAATTTCCGCCATGGCGCGGGCGCTTTCTCCTTCAAGATCGCCTTTGACGAGGCGCTGGGCCGCTTTTCCCCCGGCGTGCTAATCGAGATCGCCAATCTCCATGCGGTGCAGGATGATCCCGCGATCGGCTGGATGGACAGCTGCGCCGCGCCCGACCATCCGATGATCGACAGCCTGTGGGCGGAACGGCGCACGATCGTACAATATCGCATCGCCCTGCGTGGCACAGGCCTCGCGCGGGTTCAGCGCGCCGCCGCCTTCGCCTTAGTCAACGGCCTTGAATCCCTGGCCAGCCTCTTGAAAGGACAGCGATGACCGCCCATCGCCCGATCGCCGCAACCGATGCCGCGACCTTCCCCAATAGCGCGCGCGCGACCTTCGCCGCCGCCTATCCCGACCAGCCGGTCGCGTTGAGCCACACTCTGGTCGGCCATACGCTGCTCAGCCTCGACGCGCTCGCCGTGCTGGCGGAGCGTATGCCTGCGTCCAGCGTCGAATATAATCTGGGCAAGCTGCCTCTGGGCGTGCGGCCTGACGATACGCCATCCAACGGCCTGACGCTGGGCGAGACCATCCGCACGATCGAGACCAATGGCAGCTGGGCGGTGCTGAAAAATGTCGAGCGTGATCCGGCCTATGCCGCGCTGCTCGACGCGGCGCTGGCCGAACTCGCGCCGATCGTTGCGGACAAGACCGGGCCGATGCTCCACCGCGAGGCCTTCATCTTCCTGACCTCGCCGGGCAGCGTCACCCCGTTCCACATGGACCCGGAGCATAATATCCTGCTCCAGATCATGGGGTCGAAGGTGATGACCATCTTCCCCGCGCGCGACGAAGCGCTGGTTCCGGCGCAAAAGAGCGAGGAATTTCACGGCGGTGGCCATCGCAATCTGGTCTGGCAGGACGGGTTCAAGGCGCTTGGCACCCCCTTCCCCATGCAGCCGGGCGACGCGGTGCATGTGCCGGTCAAGGCCCCCCATTTCGTCGAGAATGGCCCCGCCGTCTCGGTCAGCCTGTCAGTGACATGGCGGTCCGAACGCAGCGTGGCAGAGGGCGAATTGCACAGTTTCAACGCATTGCTGCGGCGGCGCAGCCTGCCCGTGGGCCAGGTCAGCGCACGGCCCGAAAAGCAGGGCGTGCGGCGTCTGGTCTATCGCATCATGCGGAAGCTGGGCGCTTAAGGACGCGGCGCAGCAGCGCCTCGGCCGCCAGACGCGGCGAAAAACGCTCAACCACCCACCATTCCAGACTTTCCTCGCGCGTGGACAGGCTCTGCTTGTAGCGATCCTTACCCGCCAGCAGCGAATAGAGCGACAGGCCGCGCGCGGCATAATGGTCGACCGCGGCGGCGTGGCAGAGCAGGCCCGGCTTGTCCTTGCCCGTGCGCGGTTCGGCAAAGGCGGACTGATAGTTGAGCGCCTGGCCGCAATGCACGAAATTGACCAGCAGGCCCACAACCCCGCCCGCATCGGTAAAGCGTAGCAGGTCGACCGCGCCGCTCGCTCGCCCCTGCTCCACGATGGTCGCGACAAAGCCGCGAAAGGCCGGATCGTCCCAGGCATTGTCGGCATGACGCCCGCTATTGAGCGCTGCCATCTCGGCCAGCCAGGGCGAGACTTCGTTCGCCCCCGCCCGCGCGACATGGGGCAGGCCGCCGCCATGATCCTTGATCGCGCGGCGGATCTGGCTGCGCGTATTGGCGCTGAGCAGCGAGAGATAATCGCCCGCCGCGCCGCGAACCGCGTCGAGATCGACCTGATAGACGGGCGAGGCATCGACCCGGCGCTTCGTCCAAGCAGGCAGGGCCAGCAGGGGTGAGTCCGGGGCGATGCCGCTCAGTCGCAGCGCGCGCCAGTCGCGGCGGCGGCCCAATGCAGCGATGGCGGCGGTCGCAGCCTCCGCCTCCTGCCCGCGCGTGGCCAGCAGGCCATTATATTCGACATAGGGCCGGTCGGCTTGCGCGTCGCCGGACTGGTTGAGACTCAATGTCGCGACCCGCCCCAGCAGGCGCGGCATCATCGCATGACCAACCAGCGCCAGCGCGACGTCCCCGCCCGCCTCGTCCGTGACCGCCAGCAGTTCGGGCCGCACGTCATAGCTGTCCAGCCACGCGCCAACCCAGGTCCAGCTGAGGAAAAAGGCACCGTCCGCCCGCGCTTCGAGCGCCTGCCAGCGAACAGAAAGCGCCGCCCGGTCGGGCAGGGGCAGGAATTGCGCGGTAAGAGCCATGGCGCCCTCATGTGGCAGAGCGCCCGGTGCGGTCAAGCGGCTCTGCTAGGCGAATACGCGCCGATCAGGATCGACCGTGCCATCTGCGCGCACCCCGGCACGGGCCAGATCGCGGCGGATATGGCCGGTCAGATAGCGGTGCCACATCACGAAATCGGCGCGCAGCGACCAAAGCGGATAGCGGAAGGTGGCGGGCCGGTTACGCTCGATCAGGCCATGGCCGATCCAGGCAAAGCCATAGCCCACGATCGGCAGGGCCAGCGCCATCCACCAGCGCCCGGCAACCGGTGCCGCCGCCAGCAGCGCAACGACCATGCTGGTCCCCGCATAATGCAGCGCGCGCGTGCCGGGACGCGCATGTTCCTGCAGATAATAGGGCCAGAATTCGCGAAATTGGGTAATGGCGGGCACGGCAATCCTCTCTGCCGCCACCTTATCCATATGGCTGATCGATGTTAAGCACGATGCGTCAGACTGTGCTGCGATTGGGGCCTCTATCGGTCGCGAACAGGAAATAGTCATAGGTTGCCCGCGCCGCTTCCGCCATGATGCGGTCGCGCGTTACCTGCCCCTTATGATCCTGCATCACGAATACGGTGATGGCGAACAACCGCCCGTCTGGCAGGGTGATGACGCCCGTATCATTGCCGGTGCCGTTGAGCGACCCGGTCTTGTGCGCGACCAGCGTGCCGGGCGGCAACATGCCCGGCAGGCGCGCCTTGCCAGTGCGGCACCGTTCCATGATCGACAGCAACGCCACCGTGCTGCGCCCCGACAAAGCCTTGCCAGTGCGGATCGCGGCGACCAGATCGGTCATCGCGGTTGGCGTCGCGGTGTCGCGCGGGTCTTGGGCAAAGGCGATATTGGGGATGTCGCGCGCATCGCGTTCGCGCAGCGTCGGGTCGGCGGCCATGGCAGCGGCGACATTGCGGTTGAAATTGCCCGGTCGGGGGGCCAGCCCCATGGCGCGATACAGAAGGTCGGCGGTGTTGCTGTCCACCCGCAAGCCCCTGATCCCCAGCCCCGCAACCCAGTGATGCACCGCCGCCGGGCCACCCGCGCGCGCGACCAGCAGGTCGGTAGCGTCATTGTCGCTACGGGTCAGCATTAGGTCGAGCAGCGTCGCGACCGACACCGGCCCCGCCGGACTGGCTAGCCGGTCCTCCAGCGTCAGCGCGCCAGCATCGATCATCGCAAAGATGCGCCCGGCCACCGCGACCTTATAGGCGCTGGCCATCGGGAAGAGCGTATCGCCATTGAGCGAAAGCGTTTCGCCAGTGCCAAGGTCGCGCACGACGATGCCGACCGTGCCGTCGGTCAGGCTGGCGAAGCGCTGAAACTGGGCGATCAGCCGCGTCTCGGCGGTTTGCTGCACATGGGTCTTGGCCGGGCCGAAGGCGTCGGCATTGGGCAGGGGCGCCAGGAACAGGCCAAGCGCGGCAAACATGGCGATGGGACGAAGCGAAACCATGGTCCCCATGTCGCCAATGCGCAGGCCGAGCGCAAGAGAGTTTACCGCGATTCGCGCGTTGACAGGGCTTTGCCGTGCGGGCCATCACCCGCTCCATGAGTAGCGCCATCAAGTTGCACGAAAGCTGGCTGACCCCGCTGGCCGACCAGTTCGCCACCCCGCACATGCAGGGGCTCAAAGCCTTTCTGGCGGCGGAAAAGGCGGCTGGCAAACGCATCTTCCCCAAGGGCCGTGACTATTTCCGCGCGCTCGACCTGACCCCGCTCGATCAGGTCAAAGTCGTGATTTTGGGGCAGGACCCCTATCATGGCGAGGGGCAAGCGCATGGCCTGTGCTTTTCGGTCCAGCCCGGCGTGCGCACCCCGCCATCCCTGGTCAATATCTACAAAGAGATGGAAGCGGACCTGGGCATCCCGCGCGCGTCCCACGGCTTTCTGGAACATTGGGCCAGACAGGGCGTACTGTTGCTCAACAGCGTGCTGACGGTCGAAATGGCCCGCGCAGCCTCCCATCAGGGCAAGGGCTGGGAGCTGTTCACCGATGCCGTGGTGCGGCTGGTGGCGCAGCAGGAAAAACCCACCGTATTCCTGCTCTGGGGCGCCTATGCCCAGCGCAAGGCGGCGTTCGTCGACCAGAGCCGTCATCTGGTGCTGAAATCCGCCCACCCCTCGCCCCTGTCGGCGCATAATGGCTTTCACGGATCGCGGCCCTTTTCGCAGACCAACGCCTTTCTGGAAGCGCATGGGCGCGGGGCGATCGACTGGGCCTTGCCGCCCCTATGACCGAATCGTGAAGAGTACGCGACTGCGCATCTGCGCCGCCAAGCGGCGCTATGGATCGGAAGCAGACGCCCAGGTAGCGGCAGAGCGGGCTAGCATCATATTGCGCCCCTATCGCTGCGACCGCTGCGGGCAGTTTCACCTCACAAGCCGGACCAAGGGCAAGCGCGTCCCGCGGCCTGCAGATTCACCGACATAACGTCTTTCGTCATCCCCGCGCAGGCGGGGCCCCATCTTGCCTCCGGCAATCGAGTCGTATGGCGAGACATGGGTTCCCACCTGCGCGGGAATGACGGGTGTGACTGTGCGAAAGCCGCTCAATCACCCACCAAAAAGTGAGGCCCGGTCCTGCTTGTGCAGGCCGGGCCTCTTCCCTCTCCAAACCGTATCCGGTGGATCAGCCGTCGTAATCGCCGCCGATATTCTGGTTGCGCGGCGGGGCCGCCGCGGTCAAGCGCAGGGCTTCGGCCGACTGCGCGATCGATCCGATTTCGTCCGGCGTATCGTCATCGTCAATCTGCACCTTCTGGAGCGAGGCGACGACCGAATCATGCAGTTCGGCGGGCAGCACCGTTTCCTCGGCGATTTCGCGCAGCGCGACGACGGGGTTCTTGTCCCGGTCCCGGTCCACGGTCAACTCTGCGCCGCCCGAAATCTCCCGCGCGCGCTGGGCGGCGAGCAGGACGAGGTCAAAACGGTTGGTAACCTTGTCGACGCAATCTTCGACGGTAACGCGGGCCAAACGGGCCTCCTGCAACAAATGGAATGATTAGTGGGCCGGTTAGCAGCGCCCCTGTCCCAAGTCAATGAAAAGGCCATAAAGCCGTGGCGCACCCGGCCAAAAGGCGGCATGAGGGCGCGATGGCGACCCCCGTGAAAGTCCAAGCGCCCGACATCGCCGTCACGCTGGACGGCAATCATCTGCGCCTGATCGATGATGGCGCGGCCCTGTTCGACGCACTGGTGGCGCTGATCACCGGCGCGCGCACCTCGCTCAAACTCTATTATTATATCTTTGCCGATGATGGCAGCGGCACGAAGATACGCGACGCGCTGGTCGGGGCACGGGCGCGCGGCGTGACGGTCACGCTGATGGTCGACGGCTTCGGATCGTCCCGCACCCCCGACACTTTCTTTTCGCCGTTGGTGGAGGCGGGCGGGCATTTCGGCCGTTTCGGCACGCGCCGGTCGACCCGCTACCTGATCCGCAACCATCAGAAAATGGCGATCGCCGATGACGCGCGGATGCTGATCGGCGGCTTCAATGTCGAGGATGGCTATTTCGGCATCCCGCCGCAGGACAGTTGGGCCGACCTTGGCCTGTGGATGGAAGGACCGCAGGTCGAGGCGATGAGCCGCTGGTATGGCCAACTCTGGCGCTGGGTCGCGACGCGCAAGCAGCGTTTCCGGACGTTGCGCTACATGGTGCGCCACTGGCACCCCTCGCTCCATCATGATCCCGCCGATCCGTTCCGCTGGCTGATCGGCGGACCGACGCGGCGACTCAGCCCCTGGGCGCAGGTGGTGAAACATGATCTGGAACAGGCGCAGCGGGTCGATATGGTCGCGGCCTATTTCTCGCCCGGACGCGGGATGCTCAAGCGGATCGCCCGCGCGACAAGGCGCAAGGGTGCGCGGATCATCCTGCCCGCCAAGTCGGACAATGGCGCAACGATCGCGGCAGCGCGGCTGCTCTATGGGCCGCTGCTCAAGCGCGGGGTGGAGATTGCCGAATATAGCCCGGCCAAGCTGCACATGAAGCTGATCGTCATCGACGATGCCGTGTTCATCGGATCGGCCAATTTCGACATGCGCAGCCTGTTCGTCAATTTAGAGGTCATGCTGCGGATCGACGATGCCGGGTTTGCCACGTCCGTGCGCGGCCTGATCGACCGGATGGCGCGGGACAGCCGCGTCGTGACGCTGGAAAGCCACCGCGCCACCCGCACCATATTGACGCTGGCCAAGCAATGGATCAGCTATCTGCTGGTCGGCGTGCTGGACTATACCGTGACGCGGCGGCTCAATTTCCGCGATCCCGACGCGGATTGATAGGGGAGGGTCAGCCCCTCCCCCGCATCGTCAACGACCCGTATCGCTCAGCACGCTGACCTGACCAACCGGATAGCCCTTCTCGGCCATTTCCTTGGCATAATCGCCGCGCGCATCGGCCAGTTCTGCGCGATATTCCTCCCAGGCGTCGCGATTATCCTCTGCATCGGACGCGCCGCGCAGATCCTTGGTCAATTCCTTGCGCGCTTCGGCAAGGTCGGTCTGATAATTGAACCAATAATCATTTTCGATCCCGGCAATCGGCGCCTGATAGGTCAGCTGGTTTTCAACCTGCGCCAGTTGCTCCTCATAGCTGACCGGCCCTTCGCCCTGGGCCAGCGCGGCGGTGGAAGTCAGGGTGAGCAGGGCGGCAGCGGCCAGAAAGGACGAACGCTTCATGGGGTTTCTCCTCATTCCTCGTGAAACACGAAAGAGACAACGCCCCGACCCCGCCCTTTTTCGCCTGAACGAAACGACAGAATGGATGAAATGCGCCCTTGCAACGACGAACGGAGCCGGGATCAGCGCACGATCAGATAAAATCCGGCAGGCGATGAACCGCCATTTTCGATCACGATATCATAGCGTTCGGTAAAGACCGGCAGCCAGGCGCAGTCCGCCTGTGGCCCGCCCACCGCCTTGGCGCACAGGGTCGCGCCGTCCGCCCCCTGCACCCGGATCGACAGGCCAGCGCCGCCGGCCCCGCCCGCCGGTGCGATGGAAATTTGCGCCCGCTGCCCCGCCAGGAATAATTGCCGCATGGTGAAGCTGCCGCCCGCCACCAGCGATCCGCGCCTGTAGGCCGGCCCCAGCGCCCGCCCGCGAAAGGCGAGCGTCGATCGGGTCACGCCGCGCGTCTGCGCCTCCTGCGTCCAGAGCGCGGCGAGATCATCCTGCCCCTCTGCCGGGGTCGCGCCCAGCGCCTTCAAAACCTGCGCTGTGTCCATCATCTGCGCGGCATTACCCCCGGCCAGCGCCGCGTCCCCTTCCATCAGCGTGCGCAGCACCGGATCGGCGGGCAGCATGTCGGCTGCGGGCGCGGCGGGCGTCGTGGCAAGCAGCAATGCGGGCAGCAACAGCCTAAACATCCTGATCCTCCAACTGGACGACGAAGCGCGCACCGGGCGCTGCATCCTCCACATGCAGCGACAGTTCATGCCGCTGCGCAATCGCTCTGGCAAGCGCCAGTCCCAGCCCATGGCCGCCACCGGACCCGACATCGAGCCGGACATAACGTTCAAAAATGCGCGCGCGGTCGGCAGCCGGGATGCCGGGGCCGTCATCCTGCACCACGATGCGCGGGCCGGGCGACAGCTCCAGCGCCACCGACCCGCCGCTCGGCACATATTTGAACGCATTGTCGAGCAGGTTGGACATCAGCCGCATCATCTGCATCGGGTCCGCGCGCAGCATCACCCCCGGCGCGATCCGGGCATGAAAGCCGATGCCCAGTTCCTCCGCGCTTGCGCCATAGAGGTCGGCCAGCGTCTCGGCGATGTCACTCAGATCGACCTCCGCCAGCCCGCGCAGGTCACCGCGCAGCGCCTGCGTGCCCGCTATGTCGAGCAGCGAATCGAGCAGCCGCACGACCCCGCGAATCTCGCCGCGCGACTGGTCCAGCGTGCGCAGCAGGCCCAAGTCCTGCGTCCCTTCCATCGCCTTCAATATGCGGGTGTCGAGGTGCATCAGCGGGGTACGGATTTCATGCGCGGTCTGATCCGACACGGCGCGCTGCGCCTCGATCAGCCGTTCGACCTGATCCAGCATCGCATTGGTATTGCCCGCAAGTTCGGCCAGTTCGTCGCTGGTCCCTGCGCCCGGCACCCGCGCTGCAATCCATCCGGCGCGGACGGCGGCGAAGGTCGCGTTGACCGCCTCCACCCGTGCGCGCAGGCGGCGCGCGGCAAAATGGCCCGCCGTCAGGCTGAGCAGCGCGATCAGCGCCCCCGCCACGGCAAAGGCCGCCGCCAGCCGGGCGAGCAACGCCTCCCCCCGCAAATTGCTGCGCCCGACCAGCAATTGCGCCGCCGGGCCGAGCCGGGTCGCGCGCGCGAACATGCGTCGCCCATCGGGCAGAGTGACGAAGCGCGCTTCGGAAACGCGCGAGGATAATTTCGGCCAGCGTTCCAGATTGCCCGCGATGCGGCGGCCCTGCGCGTCGGCCAGGAGATACCAGCCCTGCTCGCCATCCTCCCGCTCGACCGCCAGCCGATCGGCGATACGCGCGCGCAACTCCGTGTCGCCGCCGCTCACATAAATATCCGCAAGGCCAGCCAGATCGGTATCGACCTCCCGCGCCAGCATCGCCCGGCCATCATCGGCGACGATCTTTTCGACCACCAGAAACAGCGCCAGCGTGGACAACAGGCTGACCAGCAGCGCCGACAAAGTCACCCGGCCGAATACCGAGTGGAACAGATTGATCCTACCCAACGGCCGATCCGCTGGCAGGTCCGGCCCCCGCCGCGATCAGCCGGTATCCGGTGCCCCACACGGTTTCCAGCACCGGGCCGTCAAACCCTTCCTCCAGCTTGCGGCGCAGGCGGCCGACATTGACGTCGACGACATTGGTCTGCGGATCGAAATTCAGCTTCCACACATGGCGCAGCAGCATTTCGCGCGTCACCACCTCGCCCGCATGGTCCATCAGGTAACGGAACAGCTCAAATTCCTTGGGCGACAGCGCCAGATGCCGACCCTGGCGATAGGCGGTGCGCGCCTTGGCATGACATTCCAGATCGCCAAACAGCAGCACCGGATCATGATTGCGGCGGCTGGCGCGTCGCCACAGCGCGCGGACGCGGGCGACCAACTCGTCCGGCTCGAACGGCTTGGCCAGATAATCGTCGACCCCGCTTTCCAGCCCCTCGACCCGATGTTCGCTGCGCCCCAGCGCCGACAGCATCAGCACCGGCGCACCCACGCCCGCGCCGCGCAGCCGGGTGACGATGTCGATGCCCGAATAATGTGGCAGCATCCGGTCGAGGATCAGCACGTCATGCCCGCCGCTGCCCGCGCGCGTCAGCCCGGTCGCGCCATCCTCGGCCTGTTCCACGGTCATGCCCGCATTGCTCAGGATCGCGGCGATATTGGCGCGCGCGGCGGCGTCATCCTCCACCAGCAGCACGGAAATCTGGTCAGTCTGCCCCATCATGTCCCCCGCTACACGAATGGAGGGAAAGCCTGCCAGTGACAATATCTGTTAGGGGTGGGCGTGTTTGGGAATGTGCCTTCGCACATTCGGGCCGCACCAGCCCTCACCCCCACCCGGCCACCCATAGGCTACTGTCGTAGGATGGCCGGGTGGGGGTGAAGGCCGATGCGGCATTCGGCGATCAGCCGTGCAGCGCGCCCCGGAACATGATGACCGAGATCACGACCAGATAGATGCCAAAAATCTTCTTGAGCGGTGAGGCTGGCAGGCTGTGCGCGGCGGCCACGCCCAGCGGCGCGGTCAGCATCGACATGGACGCGATCGCCAGGGTCGCTGGAATATTGACATAGCCCAGCGATCCCCAGGGCAGCCCGCCTTCCTTCAGGCCGATCAGGGCAAAGCCGATGGTGGTCGGAATGGCGATCAGCGTGCCGATGCCCGACGCGGTGGCGATGGCGCGGTGGATGGTCCGGCCGCACAGGGTCATCACCATGATCGCGATGACGCCGCCGCCAATGCCGAGCAGCGAGGAGAAGGTGCCAAGCCCGCCCGCAATCCCCATGCGCAATATGCCCGACGGCATGGTGTCGCTGACCACTTTCCCGCTGACGCTGGGCAACAGGAAGTTGAGCGACATCAGGCCAACGCCCGTGGCGAAGATCATCTTGAGCGTGTTGCCGTTGACATGGCCCGCCAGCATCACGCCTGCGCCACAACCCAGCACAATCCACGGCGCCCAGGCGCGCAGCACTTCAAATTCCACCGCCCCGCGCCGGGCATGGGCCAGCAGCGACCGGATCGAGGTGACGATGATCGTCGCAGCCGACGTGCCGATCGCGACATGGGCAATCGCCTCATGCGTGCCGCCCAGCAGCGGCAGCACCACCAGCAAAGCAGGCACGACGACGAAACCGCCGCCAATGCCGAAAATCCCGGCGGCAAAACCGGCCACCAGCCCGGCGGCCAGCATCGAAACCAGCGGCACCAGCCAGGTCATGACATCGCCCTGCATCACCGCGCTCCCTGTTCCCGTGCCTGACCCACGGTCAAGCTGTTGCGAACGCCCTTGCAGGTCAAGGGGGCGAATGACGGGGAATCGATCATCACGGGAAACCATGCCTCTCTTCGGCGAAACCGGACAAGGGACGTGGATCAGCGGTCCCTTGTCTGGCTAGACGAACAGGCGCGGCTAACCCGCAACAGCGACAGGCAAAAGTTGGCGGGCGGGCTTTGCACCCCTTCTCAGGCCACCGCCTCCGCCGCCTCCACATAGGCCAGCCCCAGCGCCTCGGCGACCGCCTGGTAGGTCACTTTGCCGTCCCACACATTCAGCCCCGCCAGCAAATGCCGGTCGGTCCGCAACGCATCCTTCCATCCCAGATCGGCAATCCGCAGCGCATGGGGCAGCGTCACATTATTGAGCGCATAGGTGCTGGTACGCGCCACCGCGCCGGGCATATTGGCGACGCAATAATGGACAATGCCATCGACGATATAGGTGGGGTCGGCATGGGTGGTGGCATGGCTGGTTTCAAAACAGCCGCCCTGGTCGATCGCGACATCGACCAGCACCGCGCCTTTTTTCATCGTTTTCAGCATGGCCGCACTGACCAGCTTGGGTGCCGCCGCGCCGGGGATCAGCACTGCGCCGATCACCAGATCGGCGTCCGCGACACATTCGGCGAGGTTCGCGCGGTTGGAAAAGCGCGTCTTGGCCCGCGCCTCGAAATACATGCCCAGCCGCTCCAGCACTTCGGGGCTGCGATCGAGGATGGTGACGTCCGCGCCAAGACCCGCCGCCATCTGCGCCGCGTTGAAGCCCACCACACCGCCACCGATCACCGCGACCTTGGCAGGCAGCACGCCCGGCACTCCGCCCAGCAGCACGCCACGCCCGCCATGCGCCTTTTCCAGCGCGGTCGCCCCGGCCTGTATCGCCATGCGGCCCGCGACCTGGCTCATGGGTTTGAGCAAGGGCAGGCCGCCATGATCGTCCGTCACCGTTTCATAGGCGATGCAGATGGCCCGGCTGGCGATCAGGTCGCGGGTCTGGTCGGGATCGGGGGCCAGATGCAGATAGGTGTAGAGGATCTGCCCCGACCGCAGCATGGCGCGCTCATCGACCTGCGGCTCCTTGACCTTGACGATCATGTCGGCGCTGGCGAACACCGCCGCCGCGGTCGCGACGATCCGCGCGCCCGCTTTCTCGTACAGCGCGTCATGCGCCCCAATCCCCTCGCCTGCGCCCGTCTCCACCAGCACGTCATGGCCATGCGCGGTCAGTTCATGGACGCTTTCGGGGGTCAGGCCGACGCGATATTCGTGATTCTTGATTTCCTTGACGGTGCCGACGATCATCCGCTCTCTCCCGCTATCCTGTTGCGGCTATAGCGCGAATGACGCGACGAATGTTCCGTTAAGGCGCGGCCCTTACGGGCACCGGCGCATTGCACAGATCGACCCCGCCAGCGGGCCGATCATAAAAATCATCCTTCCGGTTGGCGCGTAGGTGCAGATAGGTGGCAAAGCTGGGCGAGGCGACGTCCATCGCCTGAAAACGCGGCCTTTGGGCGTCGGGCAAGTCGCTCGCCAGCCGCGCCGACAGGATCGGCACTTTTTTCTCGTCCGCCGTGTAGAAACCCAGTTCGCCTGACCCGCGCGGCAGGCTGGACAGATGCGCCATCCCCTCGATCACCCGGCCGACCACGGCGATATTGCGGTCAAGCTGGCGCGGCGCCTGCCCGTTCACCGCATAGAGTTCCGCCCCCGTCCCCGCGTCGGGCGAAACATTGCGGCCTACGCCCACAAAGCCGTAGCAATGTGGCAGCCACGCCCCGTCGCCGTCCATCGCCATCGGCCAGCCGTCGACATAGCCGGTCTGGGGCGCATAGGCGTCGGCCGAGGGCGATGGCGTGATCGCCAGCCGCACATTGGCGATCGATCGGACATAATCGGCGGAACTGGTCGACGACAGGCCGGGCGGCAGCGGCTTCTTTTCCGTCACATCGCCCCATTGCACGACATAATTATCCTGCACCCGGTTGATGCTGGTCCCGTCCCACCAATGCGCCCTGGCCAGCGCGCGAATATTGGCAACATGGCGCGGCGCAAAGCCGGGCGCGACCTGGATCACCACCCGCTTGCCCCCCTCGATCGTCATCACCAGCATATCCTCCGCCGCGATCGCGCGCCAGGCGCTGGCTGGCGCAGTCGCCACGACGGCAGCGGGGGTTGCGGGCGGATCAGCGGCGATAGCGGCAGAAGCAGCGACAAAAGCGAGCAGCGCGGGCGCGAAAAAACGGATCATACGCCGATCAGAGCGCCACCGCACAGGAAAGTAAAGCATCCCCTTGCCTAGCCGCCTTCGCCGCGATAGGGAGCGCGACTTCCAGTGCAATGCGGAGCGGTGGCCGAGTGGTCGAAGGCGCTCGCCTGGAAAGTGAGTATACGCCAAAAGCGTATCCAGGGTTCGAATCCCTGCCGCTCCGCCACCTGGTTATCAATAATTGAAATTAAACAAAAATTTCTCACTGGAACGCCATCTCGTCGATCGGAAACTGCAAGGAAAGACGCTTCGTGACCCTTGCGGCGTAATCGTCATCCGCGATCCGGTTTCCGCCCGCCCCTTATGCAGGCACCGGATCGGTCACCTCGCCTGGCGCGCACAGCCATAGCGGCGCTGCCGTAACTTCGCTTTGCGGAAAGTCCATCCGCTCGTGTAAAGGCCGGTCGTCAAGGTTTTTGGGTCACAATGAATTACCGCCATTCCTTCCATGCCGGCAACAGCGCCGATGTCGTAAAACACAGCCTTCTGATTGCCTTGGTGCGGGCCTTGCAACTCAAGCAGGGCGCGCTGACGCTGATCGATACCCATGCCGGCTGCGGGCTTTACGACCTTGGCGGCGACGAAGCCCAACGCACCGGCGAGGCCATGCAGGGCGTGCGCCGAGCCTTTGCCGACCCGAACCCTTTGCTGGACGACTATCGCGCCGCCGTGCAGGCGGTGAATATGGATGGTGAGCCGCATCTTTACCCCGGATCGCCGCAGATACTGGCGCAGCTTTTGCGTCCGCAGGATTTGCTGATCCTCAACGAAAAGCACCCGCAGGACGCTTACGCCCTGCGCGGCGTGATGCGGAACAGCCGCGCCGCCGTGCATGAACGCGACGCCTACGAACTGTGGCTCGCGATGCTGCCGCCCCGAACGCCTCGCGGCGTGGTGGTGGTCGATCCGCCCTACGAGCAGCCGGACGAACGCGCCCGCATCACCGCCACCCTGGCCGCCGCTCACCGCAAATGGGCGCATGGTGTTACGGTGATCTGGTTTCCGCTGAAAGACCGGGCCACGCACTCGCGGTGGGTGACGCAATTGCGCAATCTTGGCATACCCAAATTGCTGCGGACCGAGCATTGGCTATACGATAGCGAGCAGCCCGGACTCTATAACGGCGCGGGTCTCTTCATCGTCAATCCGCCTTACGCCTTCACCCAGGCACTGCCGCCACTGCTGGAGGCTCTGCGCGCGGCGTTGGCGCCGCAAGGGCATAAGGGCGAGATAATATCCGGTTGGTTGGGTGATTAAGGTCAACCCTCATTCTACCCTTCACCCACAGGGGACGCTGGATAGGCGGGCAGCGGTGATCCCCATGGCGCCTGTCTGAAAGTTCATCTTCCCGTCACGCTGGCGACAGAGGGTCGGCGTCATAAGGAACAGGCAGTCCAGGACGGACCGCTTGATAGGAGTTGAACCATGAAAACCCGCCTGATCTTCACCAGCCTGGCTTCGCTGGCCGTTCTCGCAACCCCGCTCGCTGCATCGGCCGCCACTGCCTCGTCCAAGCCGACGCATCATGTAGCAAAGCACAAGGCCGCCAAGAAGGTCTCGAAGACCACGACCACCACGACCGCATCGAAGCCAGCCTCCAACTAATACCACCGTGCAATGATCGTGACCTGTCAGACTCCTCCCCCTTGAGGGGGAGGTTGTGGGGGGGGTGTGCCGCCGCCAGCGTGGACGCTCGGCTTCGCCTCGCTCCCCCTCCCCCGCCCCTCCCCGCCGGGGAGGGGAGATGAGTCACAATCATCGCACGTTGGTATAAGCCCTGCCGACAGGGAGTCGGCATCGGGTGTCCCCCTGTTGACCCGACCCGGCTCCCGTCGCTCGGACATGGCCTTACTGCTATCTGCTTCTAAGCCTGCCGCCTGAGCAGCATTTCCACGGCAAAATATTCGTCGCGACGGTCGAAACGCACGTCCCCTCCGTGCATCCGGGCCACCGCCGCGACGAGAGAGAGGCCGAGGCCCGCCCCTGCTATCCCCCTGGCAGGGTCCAGACGCCCGAAGCGGCGCAATGCCTCGGCCTCTCGTTCGGGCGCGATGCCCGCCCCTTCGTCCGCCAGCCCGACGATAATCTCATCCCCTTCGCCCTTCAGATACAATGTCATCGTCCCCGCCCCATATTTGAGCGCATTGTCGATCAGGTTCGCCAGCGCCTGGCCCAGCAGTTCGCGATGGACCGGCAGCGTTGCGGGATGCGCGATGGATATCGCCAGGGCGCGGCCCTGTTCCTCGCTCACCGGTTCGTACAGTTCGCCCATGTCGATCAGCATGGCCGCCAGATCGGTCGCGACGAAGCGATCCCGCCCGATCCCCGCCTCCATCCGACTGACCTCCAGCGCGGTGGCGAGCATCGCCAGCAACTGGTCCGCTTCCCGACTGATCCCGTCGATCGCCTCGCGCAGCACCGCCGGATTATCCGACTGCATCGCCCGGTCGATCCGCGTCCGCAACCGGGTCAATGGCGATCGCAGGTCGTGGGCGATGCTGTCCGTGACGGTGCGCAATTCGGCCAGCAGCGCGCCGATCTGATCGAGCATCCGGTTGATCGTGCGGCCCAGCGTGTCGAAACTGTCGCCCGATCCGTCGAGCGGCACGCGCCGGTCGATCTCACCCGCGCCAACCCGTGCGGCGGTGGCGGCGATATGCCCGATCCGCCGGTCGATGATATGGACCACAAGCCATGCGGCGACGATGGCCAGAGGCAGCGCCATCAGCAATGCAGTCAACAGCGTGCGCTCCACCGTCTGGCGGATCTGGTCGCTGTCGTCGGTGCTTACACCCACCAGCAGACGAGCGCCGTCCCGCAACCGGGTCGCGGTGATGGTATAGGGGGCAGCGTCGGTGTCCCCGATGCGATAGAGCTTCGCCGTAACCCCGGCGGTATCGGCGGGAATGACCGGCGGCCAGCCCGACAGATTGCCCGCGATCCGGCGGCCATTCGCTTGCGCCAGCAGCAGCACGGCGTCGCTTTCGTCCTGCGCATGGGCGGTGACGGCGCCGGCCAGCGCCCGGCGGCCTTCCTGCCGTTCGATTTCCAGCAAGGTGTCGCGCGTGTCGCGCGCGATGGCATTGTCCGCCGCATCCAGACTGGCGTGGACCAGCTGCGTGACCGACAGCAACAGCGCGCCGCCAAAGACCAGTTCCAACAGCAGGATCAGGCCGATGAAGCGCGCATGGGACGATCGCAGCCAGCGCAGGGCGCGGTTTGCGGTCATGCGGCCCGCCTCATTCGCCCAACCGATAACCCGCGCCGCGCACGGTATGGATCAGGGGTTGGTCGCCATCGGCATCGACCTTGCGACGCAGGCGGCTGATATGAACATCGATGACATTGGTGCCGGGGTCGAAATGATAATCCCACACCCCTTCCAGCAACATCGTCCGGGTAACGACCTGTCCGGCATGACGCATCAGATATTCGAGCAGGCGAAATTCGCGCGGTTGCAGGTCGATGGCGCGTTCGCCGCGCTTCACCTCGCGCTTGAGCAGGTCCATGCGCAGCGTGGCGCAGGTGAGGACGGTCTCGACATGGGTACCGCTCCCCCGCCTGCGCATCAGCAGTTCAAGGCGGGCAAGCAGTTCGGCAAAGGCAAAGGGCTTAACCAGATAATCGTCCGATCCCGCGGTCAGCCCCGTCACCCGGTCATCGACCGATCCCAGCGCAGACAGCAGGATGACCGGCGTTTCGATCCCCGCCGCCCGCA
This sequence comes from Sphingobium sp., assembly GCA_023266575.1. Lineage (GTDB taxonomy): Bacteria > Pseudomonadota > Alphaproteobacteria > Sphingomonadales > Sphingomonadaceae > Sphingobium. The sequence goes on along the minus strand of JAHFPV010000003.1, from coordinate 120,627 downwards.
GCGCGCTGAGTACTGCCAGCCCGTCCATGCCCGGCAGCATCCGGTCGAGGATGATCGCGTCATAGCCACCGTCGGTCGCCATGAACAGGCCGTCGCGGCCATTGGCCGCATGGTCGCCGACATGGCCATGTTCGGCCAGCCCCTTGCGTATGAAGTCGGCGGTCGTCCGGTCATCCTCTACCAGCAAAATCTTGCGACCCATGGGAATGATCCTTCTAACCGATGCCGGCCTTGCCGCACTGCCAGATTATCGCCCGATAGGGAATGCCGTGGCGGTCGAGCATGAGCGGCATGGCGCAATGGCCCGGCGCGCGCACCAATTTGCGCGCCGCCTCCAGCGTCACCGTCGGTCGGCCCGCCATGCCGGTCAGCTGGTCCCCGACCTGAATACCATGGCGATCGGCGATGCCGCCGCTGCGCAGGCTGGTCACCACGATGCGGTGGCGGTCATCCTCGCCCAAAGTCAGGCCCATGGCATCGCTGACCGCCGTAGGTGACGAAGGGGCACGCTCCAGCCGGGTCGCCAACAGCGGCGCAAAGGACGCCAGCACCATGGCGGCCGCGTAGAAGGGGCGGGCGGACCAGATCATCACCGCGCTTCTAGCCACCACCGCCTGTCGCCGCGCTGTCCGCTACATGACATAGAGTTCATGCAAAGGTCACCGATCCGATGGATAGAGGGGTGCAGAAGGACGACGATAACAGAGCAGAGGTCCGATCGATGATGCGCAGGCGTAATAGGCGATGGATGGTGGCCATCGGCGCGCTGCTGGTGGCGATCCTGCTGGAATTTGCCTGGATCGGCTATCTGGGTGGCGGCCTCTTCACGCCGATGCGCCCTGTCCCTTATCATCCCCGGCCAGGCGCACCGGTCGCGATCCTGTGGTCGGGCGACATGGGATTTCGTGTCGGGATGGCGCCCAATGTCGCAGCCAGGCTGGTCGCCGACGGCATACCTGTCGTCGGCGTCAATTCGCTGCGCTATTTCCGCACGACCCGAACCGCATCCGATGCCTCAGCCCTGCTGGAGGCGGCGATCGGCCAGGCGCACAGGATCAACCCCAAGGCGCGGCTGCTGCTGGTCGGCCAGTCCTATGGCGCGGACATGATGCATGTTGCGCTCAGCCAGCTGCCGCGCGCCGACCGATCCTCGATCGGGCTGGTGGCGCTGGTGGTGCCGGGGGCGACGGTCGAATATCGGGCGTCGCCATCGGAAATCTTCACCTTCGCCATGGCGGAGTCCGACGCGCTGCCGACCGCGCGTCAGCTGAGCTGGACGTCCTTGCTCTGTATTCAGGGGCGCGACGAGACGGCGAGCCTGTGTCCCTTGCTGCATCAACCCAACGCCCAGTCGGTCGCATTGCCCGGAGGCCATCGGCTGAACGGCGATGTCGATGCCGTTTATGGCGTGTTGCGCGCGGCGATGATGCGCGCCCACCTTATCGGAAGGGCGTGACCCATGCCGCGCCTCCGCCCGTGGCTGATCTTCGCCGGAGCGTTGCTGCTGCCGCAGGCTGCCTTTGACATGGCCCCGATCGAGGGCAATTGGGTCAATCCGCATGGCAGCGTGGTGGTGACGACGGGCGCCTGCCGCGATGCGCTATGCGGCTGGGTTCGCTGGGCCGACGCCCACGCCATCGCCGATGCCGCCGACGCGGGCGTCACCCATCTGGTCGGCACCGCATTGCTCCAAAATTATCATTCCCGCGGGCCGGGGCGATGGGCCGGCTATGTCTTTGTACCCGACCGGGGCCGCAGCTTTTCATCCACGATCGAGCAGCTCGACGCCGACCGTTTGAAGATATCGGGCTGCCTGCTGCGCGGCTGGCTGTGCAAGAGCCAGATCTGGACGCGACAGAGGGGGTGAGGACAGCATGATCGATCGCATGACGGCGGCCCGCCTGTTCCAGCGTCATCGCATGACCCTCTCGGTCGGCATCGTTCTGCTGCTGGCCGCTTTGGGTTTCGTGGCGCTCGACCATCTGTTGCAGGATGTTCGCCTGCATCAGGTCCGGCTGGCCTGGCACATGCTGCCCACCGCCAGCCTGCTGGCGGCAGCAGCGCTGACGGCGATCAGCTATCTCACGCTGACGCTCTACGACGTATCGGCATTGCGGGCGATCGGCCGACCGCTCCCCTATCGCATAGCCGCCCTTGCATCCTTCACCAGCTACACGCTCAGCCATAATCTTGGCCTGTCGCTGCTGACCGGCGGGTCGGCGCGCTACCGCATCTACAGCGCGGCTGGCCTTCCCTTAAGCGATATCGCCCGCGTGGTGATGATCGCGAGCGCGACCTTCTGGAGCGGGGTGTTCGTGCTGGCGGGCGCTATGCTGGTGTGGCGTCCGCAGGTCATGGCGATCGGTGCGCTGGCGGGATCGGCGGAGCTGCTGCGGGGGCTTGGCATCGCGCTGCTGCTGGCAATGGCGGGCCTCGTCGTCTGGACCGGGCCGCGTGGACGCACGATCCGGCTGCACGGCTGGAGCGCGCCGGTTCCGCCAGCAACGGGCATCATGGCGCAGGTCGGCATCGGCGCGATCGACCTCGCCGCCGCCAGCGCCGCGCTGTTCGTCCTCGTCCCCGGCATCAGCCTCGACCAATGGCCCGCCTTCTTCATCGGCTATACGCTGGCGATCATCGCCGTCCTTATTACCCATGTGCCAGGCGGCATCGGCGTGTTCGAAGCGGTGATGCTGGCCGCACTGCCCGGCACGGGACGGCCTGAACTGGTCGCGGCGCTGCTCGCCTATCGCCTGATCTATTATGTCGCGCCTTTGCTCCTGGCCGTTGTGATCGTCCTGTTGCAGGAGGGCAGCCGATGGCACCGGCCGATCGCGCGCACACTGATCGGTATGCGGGCCATCGCATCCGGTCTTGCACCCATGATGATGGCCGCGCTGGTCTTTCTGGGCGGCGCGGTGCTGCTGGTGTCGGGATCACTGCCGACCGTGCCGGGCCGGGCCGCAACCCTCTCCACCCTGCTGCCCCTGCCCTTGACCGAGATATCGCATCTGGCCGGCAGCCTTGTGGGCGCTGCGCTGCTGATCCTGTCGGCTGGCCTCTATCGACGGCTGGACGGCGCCTTCTGGCTGACGCGCCTGTTGTTGATCGCGGGCGCGGCCTTTTCGCTGCTCAAGGGTCTGGACTATGAGGAAGCGGTGGTAATGCTGCTGATCGCAGCGGCCCTGCAATGGACCCGCCCGGCCTTTTATCGCCGGACGCATCTGCTGGCCGAAGCCTTCTCGCCGGGCTGGCTGGCGACCGTCGCGGTGATGGTCGGCCTGTCGATCTGGATCGGCTTTTTCGCCTACAAGCATGTCGATTATCAGAACGACCTGTGGTGGCAATTTGCCCGGCGTGGGGATGCGTCGCGTTTCCTGCGGGCCAGCTTTGCCGTGGCGATCCTGCTGGCGGGCGTCGCATTTCTGCGCCTTTTCCGGCCCGCCGCACCCGCCCGGCAGGATGTCAACGCCGCCATCGGCCCAAGCGAAGCGGCCATGGCGCTGGCCCAGCGGACCGACGCCAATCTGGCCCTGACCGGCGACAAGCGCTTCCTGCTGTCGGCCACGGGCCAGGCCTTCCTGATGTATCAGATACGCGGGCATAGCTGGATCGTGATGGGCGATCCTGTCGGCGCAGTCGCGGAATGGAGCGACCTTCTCTGGACCCTGCGCGAACAGGTGGATGCCGCGCAGGGCCGTCTGCTGCTCTATCAGATCAGTGCCGCCGCCCTGCCGCTGGCGATCGAATTGGGGTTGCAGATCACCAAATATGGTGAAGAGGCGCATGTCCCGCTCGACCGTTTCACGCTGGAGGGGCCGGACGCCAAGCCGTTGCGCTACGCCGAACGGCGCGCGACGCGCGAAGGCGCGACCTTCGCCATCGTCGCGACGACCGACCTGCCTGACATCATCGACGAACTGGCGGAGATTTCGGCGCGCTGGCTGGCGGCCAAGCGGCATCGGGAAAAAGGGTTCAGCGTCGGTCGCTTCGATCCCGCCTATCTGGCGCATTTCGATTGCGCGGTCGTGCGCGTGCAGGGACGGATCGTCGCCTTCGCCAATATATGGAAAACGCAGGACCGGTCGGAACTGTCGGTCGATCTGATGCGCCACCGCGACGACATGCCCTATGGCACGATGGATTTTCTGTTCATCCATCTGATGCAATGGGGACAGGCGCAGGGCTATGCCTGGTTCAACCTTGGCATGGCGCCGCTTTCGGGGCTGGACGCGCGGCGGCTGGCCCCCTTCTGGTCGCGGCTGGGCGCGATGCTCTATCAGCATGGCAATGCGCTCTACGGCTTTGAAGGATTGCGCGCCTATAAGGAGAAATTCTCGCCCGAATGGGATGCGCGCTTCGTTGCTGGACCCCAGGGCGTGACCTTCGCCCGCACCCTGATCGATCTTCAGGCGCTGATAGGCAGCGGCGGCGGATAGGGTGCAGACCCATAAATGACGAACTTGTCATCCGCCCGTAAATGGCGGGACAGTCGCGTCGGCCCATCATGCCTGCCGGTTGAAACGGAGTTGCCGGTCATGCGCAGGATCATTCGGACCATCTCCACCCTCATCGCAGGCGGCCTGCTGGTCGCCACTGGGGTCGGCGCGCCGGTCAGCGCTTTAGCGAACCGGGGGGTGACGGTATCGGCCTATAGCCTGGCACCATTTGGCGGAATCCGCCTCTATCGCCCCGGCGACCCGCCCCGCGCGACGGCCCTGTTCCTGTCCGGGGATGGCGGGTGGAACGCAGGCACCGTCGCCATCGCCCATGATATGGCAGAGCGCGGCATATTGGTAGCGGGCGTATCCACCCCCACCTTCCTGCGCGCGCTGGAGCGGGGGCGGGAGCGCTGCATCAATCCCAACTATGCGCTGGTCGCACTGGCGCGCGACGTCCAGCATCGCGCGGGCGTCCGTGCCTATAGGAAGCCCATCATCATCGGCTATTCGGCAGGCGCGACGCTCGCCTATGCCAGTCTGGCGCAATGGCCGGACGGCGCCTACCGCGCCGTCATATCGCTGGGCTTCAGCGCGGACATGCCCGGCCGCAAGCGCTGGTGTTCCGCACCGGGCTTTACCGCCCACGCCATTACAAAGCCCAGCCGCGGCTGGCTGTTCGCCGCCAATCGCCGGATCAGCCTGCCCTGGATCGTGGTACAGGGTCGGCGCGACACGGTGGTCGATTTTGCCGCCGCCCGGCGCTTCGTCGCGGACGTGCCGCACGCCCGCCTGATCGACCTGCCCCAGGGCGACCACAGCTTTGCCGACCGCACCCGCTGGATGCCCCGGCTGATGGCCGCGCTGGGGCCGATGCGTGCGCCCGTCGACGCCGCCAATGTCGCCGACCTCCCCCTGACCATCGTGCCGCCAGCCAGGCGCGGCGACCATGACGACAGGATGGCGGTCATCTATTCGGGCGACGGCGGCTGGGTCGGGCTGGACCGCGACATCGCCAGCCAGCTGGCGGCCAAGGGCATCCCGGTCGTCGGCATCGACAGCCTGTCCTATTTCTGGAGCCAGCGCACGCCATCTGGCGCGGGACAGGATCTGCGCCACATCATTGCGGCCTACAGCGCGCGCTGGCACCGGCCGCGCGTCATGCTGATCGGCTATAGTTTCGGCGCGGACGTGCTGCCCGCGATCGTCGGCACGCTCGATCCGCAAACGCGCGACCATATCGCCAGCCTGTCGCTGCTGGGGCTTGGGCCGACCGCCGATTTTCAGTTCCACCTCGCCTCATGGCTGGACCTCGATTCGGCCCAGGCCCAGCCGACCGTGCCCGCGATCATGCGCCTGCGCGACGTCCCCATCCGCTGCATCCGCGGCACGCTGGAGGAGGAAAGCGCCTGCCCGGCCATCCCGCGCCGCTTCGCAACGCAGATTATCGTGCCGGGCGGTCATCATTTCGGGCGCAATGCCGCGCTGCTCGCCAACATCGTCCTCGCCCCGTCATCGCGGCAGAGGGTGTGACGCGAAAGCCCTATCCCCCCACCGCGTCCGCCCTTGCGACCAGAGCGCGCGCTTCCTCGACATGCATCGCCTCAATCATCCGCCCCTCGAACCGCTCCGCCCCGCCGGTCGCCGCTTCGATCAGCCGCCTTGCATCGGCCAGCGCCTGCGCGTCCGGCCCGAACACACCGTTCGCCACCTCCACCTGCGCCGGATGGATCAAAGTCTTGCCATCGAAGCCCAGGGCATGGCCCGCCACGCACTCCGCCGCCAGCCCGTCCAGATCATCCAGCCGATTATAGACCCCGTCGAACACCGCGATCCCCGCCGCACGCGCCGCCAGCAGCACGGCCTGCATCGCATGGCTCAGCCCCTCGCGCCCAGCGCCCGCCGGTATGCCAAGGTCGCGGCGCAGGTCGTTCACCCCCATGAACAGCCCCGCACACCCCTCGCCCGCCGCGATGGACGGCGCGGCCAGCACGCCTTTCGCGCTCTCGATCATCGCGATCACCGGCTTTTGCGCCACGCTGAACACATCGCGCACCTGCTTGGCGCTCTCCACCTTGGGCAGCACGACATAGTCCACCGCCGTCGCCTTCATCGCGACCATCTCCGCCCCATGCCAGGGCGTCCCCTCGACATTGATCCGCACGCCGGTCAACCGCGGCCCGAACCCCTCGGCCAGCGCCGCCACCGCCCCGGCGCGCGCGTCCGCTTTCGCTTCGTCCACCACCGCATCCTCCAGGTCCAATATCACCATGTCGCACGGCAAAGTCCGCGCCTTGGCGATGGCGCGCGGGTTGGACGCGGGCAGGAACAGCAGCGAACGGGCATGGCGCAGCAACATGGGCAGACTCTCCTCGGTTTGACTTTCCCCGTTAACGAATAAGGCGCATAGTCCAAGCCTCTTTCGGGGAGACCATGATGCTGACGACCTTCGCCCTCACCCTCACCGCGCTCGTCCTCTTCTACCTCGCCGTCAGTGTGAAGGTGGTGCGGCAGGGCTATCAATATACGATCGAACGCTTCGGCCGCTTCACCGAAGTCGCCCGCCCCGGCCTCAATTTCTACCCCGCCTTCTTCTACGCCGTCGGGCGCAAGATCAACATGATGGAGCAGGTGGTCGATATTCCGGGGCAGGAGATCATCACCAAGGACAATGCCATGGTGTCGGTCGACGGCGTCGTATTCTTCCAGGTGCTGGACGCGGCGAAAGCGGCCTATGAAGTGTCCGAACTCTATGTCGCGATCATGCAGCTCGCCACCACCAACCTGCGCACCGTCATGGGATCGATGGACCTCGACGAAACCCTGTCCAAACGCGACGAGATCAACGCGCGGCTGCTGTCCGTGGTCGATCACGCCACCAACGCCTGGGGCATCAAGATCACCCGCGTCGAACTGAAGGACATCCGTCCGCCCGCCGACATCGTCAACGCCATGGGCCGCCAGATGAAGGCCGAACGCGAAAAGCGCGCCAACATATTGGATGCCGAAGGCGCACGCGCCGCCGAAATCCTGCGCGCCGAGGGGGAGAAGCAGGGCCAGATATTGCAAGCCGAAGGCCGCCGCGAAGCCGCCTTCCGCGACGCCGAAGCCCGCGAGCGCGAGGCAGAGGCCGAAGCCAAGGCGACCCAGATGGTCTCCGACGCGATTTCCGCCGGCAACCCGCAGGCGCTCAATTACTTCATCGCCCAAAAATACACCGAAGCCGTCAGCCAGTTCGCCACCAGCCCCAATGCCAAGACCATCCTCTTCCCGGTCGAAGCCACCCAGCTGATCGGCACGCTGGGCGGCATCGGCGCCCTGGCGCGCGAAGCCCTGGGCGGCGACAATGCCCCAACGCCCCCCCCGCCAGCGCCACGCCGTGGCCCCTTCGGCCAAAGCCAGGGATAAGGTCGATGGGTGCGCAATCCTCACTTAGCCCCTCCCCTTTAGGGGAGGGGTTGGGGGTGGGGGCGTGCCCCAGACGCAGTTCTACGACGATAACCCCCACCCCAACCCCTCCCCTGAAGGGGAGGGGCTTAAATCCTCAACACCAACCCAACCCCCGGACCCCCACCTCATGACCCTAACCACCCTGCTCGAAGATCATTGGGCCTGGCTGGTCCTCGCCGCCTTGCTGGGGATCGCCGAAGTGATGATCCCCGGCGTATTCCTGATCTGGATCGCCATCGCCGCCGCCATCACCGGCCTGACCGCGCTGGCGCTGCCGATCGGCCTGCCCCTGCAACTGCTGATCTTCGCTGCCTTGAGCATCGCCGCCGTCTGGGCCGGTCGCCGCTGGTATACCGACCACCCCGTCGCCTCCACCGACCCCCTCCTCAACGACCGCACCGCCCGCCTGATCGGCCAGACCGTCACCGTGGTGGAAGCCATCACCGGCGGCGAAGGCCGCGTCAAAGTCGGCGACAGCGTCTGGAGCGCGGTCGGCGCGGACGCGGAGGTCGGCGCACGGGTGCGCGTGATCGCGGCTGAGGGGACGGTGTTAAGGGTGGAGGGGGTTTAGGGCGGGATCGCGCCAGTTTTGGACGTTCGGCAAACTATGATGGATTCTTAAAAGCGGTCAGTCCTTCCCCATGCCCACCCAGCAAAAGTTGTCGGTCGCCGAGCGGCCATATAGGCAAAATCCACAGCATCAGATCTGCTGGCCAGCATTCCGCTCTAAACCGGGCGAGTTGATGCTTGACGCGAACGGAGCGTTGACCAAAAATGGGCGAGTACACGCCGAAGTGCTGACGAGGTGAATATGGGACGGAAAATCTACAAATATTTTTCGGCCAACGTCATCGAATTCGTTTTCACGCGACCGAGCATCTGCGGTATTAAATGCTCGTTTCCAAAAGATTACAACGACCCTTACGAGCTGTTCCTTGGGGTCGACCTCACCGTCACGCCGGATTTGTTAGCCGCTTATCGTGAACTGGTGGATGAACTGCCGCAGTGGCCTACATCCTGTTTTTCCGCGTCACCAGTCGTCGCGCCGATGTGGGCACACTATGGCGACAATCATTCGGGATTCGTGGTCGAGTTCGACGTCGATACAGTTAAGTCCAACTTCCCAAACATCGTCATCATGGATGTGACTTACCGGACCGAACCGAGTCCTGATATTGCTGGTCATTTGCAAAGGGCAGTCGGGACAAAAAAACCGCGACACGCCTATTTCTTGCAGCAGGCCGTTCTGAATACGGCTTATTTTTCAAAAGATGTCGCTTGGAGTTATGAACAGGAATGTCGGCTGCTAGATCAGGAAGATTATTGCGAGACGATTGGCGACCATAAAATTCTGCAAGTACCCATAAACTGCTGTACAGCGATCATCGTCGGCAAGGGTGCCGCACCCACAACTATCTCACGTACCAAGGATATTGCTGCTGAAAGTGGCATAAGCTGGTTCCATGCCCTTATCGGAAAATCGATGGCGCAGCCATTCTTGGAAGCGGAGAATGGCGCGCGCGCCGTGTTCGACGGCACTGAAATATGTCCGGCGGTAAAAGTGTGCAAAAGTTGCGCGGAACCAGTTTTATCGAATTCGAGCTTGTGCCCGTGGTGCAGCATTTCGGAAGACCATGCTTTAGAAGCGGCACAAGGAAATCCGCTTCGAATGCTCGAAAACCTTGGGATGCTTGAGAATTATTATCGCAAGCTAGAAGATTTGGCGAGAACGCAGAGGACGCGTTGACGGCTTCTCGCCTGGCCTAGACTCGAAGGTCCGCTTGCTAAGGTTACTCGCCATAAACCCGCCATTCCGCAATCGGCCAATTGTGTTCGGCCAAAGCCGCTATCACCACGCCTACCCCACCCAAGGATCAACCACCCCGACCCCCGTCCCCTCGAAATCCCGAACATTGCGCGTCACCACGGTCAGCCCATGGACCAGCGCCGTCGCCGCGATCCAGCCGTCGCGTTCGCTCACCGGGTCGGGGACGTGCAGTCCGGCACAGGCCACCGCCACCGCGCCGTCCATCGCCAGCACCCGCCCCGCAAAGCCGGGTTTGACGATCTGATCGAGCCAGCGGCGCAGGCTTGTCCCCTGCGCGGTATCGCGGCGCTCGATACGCACCACGCCCAGTTCCAGCTCGAACAGGGTCATCGCCGAAACAAAGGTCGTGCTGGGGTCGGTCGCCTTGAGCCACGCCACAACCTGCGGCGCGGCGCGGCCCGACCGCATCTTGCGGCTTTCGGAAATCACATTGGTGTCGATCAGGAACATCAATCCAGCTCGGCGGCACGCGATGCGATCTGCGCCTTGGGCGGGTCGAAATCGAAATCCTGATCATCATCGGGCATCAGCAGGTCGAACAGCGACGCGCCATGCCCCGCCAGCCGCTCATAATCGCGGATCGCCAGCACGACGAGCGAGGGCTTGTTGCGGTCGGTGATGAACACCGGGCCGGACTGCGCCGCCCGCTTGATGCTGCCGGGGTCGCGGTTGAATTCCCGGCTGGTGAAGGTCGCGGTCATCGGCATATCCCATATGTCGTTACATACAGACATAATATGTCGTTGTCCCGCTGTCAACGCTCCGCCCTCCCCCCTGTCCTACAACCCGCCTCCCATGCCATGCTCCCCGTCATGCCCGACTCTCCCGATCTTCTCCACTTCACCCCGGTCCCGCTCCAGCGCCGCGCGCGCGGCTGGACGCCTGATGCGCAGGCGGCGTTCATCGCCGCGCTGGCCCAGTGCGGCATCGTCGCGCATGCGGCGCGCAGCGTCGGCTGTTCGCCGCGGTCTGCCTATCATCTGCGCGCGCGGCCCGGCGCGGACAGTTTCGCTGCGGCGTGGGACTGGGCGATCGAAATGGGGCTGGATGCCGCGCGGGATCGCGCCATGGCGCTGATCCATGACGCCGCGCCGCGACCGATCTTCCGGGGCGGGCGGGAGGTTGGCTATCGCACCGGGACGGACCATCGCATCATGTTCGCGGCGCTGCGGTCACTGGCGGGCGATGTGGAAGGGCTGCGCGCCGCCATGCCCCATCGCGTGCGGATCGACCAGCGCGAGGAGGCGGAACAGGCGCGCAGCCATTTGTTATGATCTGTCGCCAATAGGAAATATCATGTCGCATTTACCGGGAAATATGCGAAGTTAAGCGGCAAATATCCTATCCCGGAGCGCTTGCATGACCGCCACTCGCCGCGATTTCCTCGTCGCCGGTTCCTCCGCCTTCGCGCTGGCCGCGCTGCCCGCCCGCGCCGCCACCCAAACACCAGATGCCCGCGCCGAAGCGACCCTTGCCGCCATGGCCGAAGCAATGCTCGCCGATGCCCCCGAAAGCGCCAGCGGGCTTGGCATCGACACCGGCCCCCGCGCCGCGCTCAAGCACCGGCTCGGCAATAAAAGCCCGGCAGGTCAGGCGCAGATCGCCGCCCATGTGACCGATCGCCTGAGCAAACTCCGCGCCATCGATCTTGCTCCGCTCTCCCCCGTCACCCGCACCAGTGTGGAGGTGACCCGCGCCGCGCACGAACTGGCGGCGGAAGGGTTCGCCTTCCCCTTTGGCGACATGGCGATGATGAACAGCAACTGGTCCTACCGCAACGCGCCCTATGCCGTCGCGCAAAACACCGGCAGCTTCGTCGAGACCCCCGATTTCCTCGATTCCAACCACGCCATCGCCACCCCCGCCGATGCCGACGCCTATCTCGATCGCCTCACCGCCTATGCCGCCAATCTGGCGGGCGAGACGGAGCGGCTCCGCCATGACGCAGGCATTGGCGTCTCCGCCCCCGCCTTCCTGCTCGACAAGAGCATCGCCCAGATGGAGGCGGTGCGCGCCCTCCCCCTCGACCAGTGGGTGCCGGTCGTCTCCATCGCCCGCCGCACCGCGTCCATGCCCGGCGACTATGGGGCAAAGGCGCTCCAGATCGTCCGCACCAAAGTCGCCCCGGCGCTCTCCGCGCAAGTCGCCGAACTCAAACGCCAGCGCACCACCGCCACTATGGACGCAGGCGTGTGGAAGCTGCCGCAGGGCGAGGCCTATTATGCCTGGGCGCTCAAAGCCGGGACCACGACCACTATGACCCCGGACGACGTGCATAGACTGGGGCTGGAGCAACTCGCCGCGCTGCAATCGGAAATGGACGGGCTGCTCAAGGGTCTGGGCATGACCCAGGGGACCGTGGGCGAACGGATGACCGCAATGGGGAAAGACCCGCGCTACCTCTTCCCCAATGACGATAAGGGCCGCGCGCAGATCCTCGCCTATATTGACGGCCGCCTCACCGACATCCGCACCCGCCTGCCCAACGCCTTCGCCACGCTGGTCCCGGCCAAACTGATCGTCAAGCGCGTCCCGGTGGAGATAGAGGCGGGCGCGCCCGGTGCCTATGCCGGGGCCGGCTCCATCGACGGATCGACGCCCGGCAACTATTATATCAACCTGCGCGATACCAGCATCTGGCCGCGTTACGGCCTGCCGACGCTCACCTATCATGAAGGCATACCGGGCCATATCTGGCAGGGCGAATATACGTATAAACTGCCGCTGATCCGCTCCCTGCTCGCCTTCAACGCCTATAGCGAGGGCTGGGCGCTCTATGCCGAGCAACTGGGCGACGAGCTTGGTGCCTATGACGGCGATGTCGCCGGGCGGCTGGGCTATCTCCAGTCGATCGCCTATCGCTGCTGCCGTCTGGTGGTCGATACCGGCCTCCACGCCAAGCGCTGGACCCGCGATCATGCCATCCACTGGTTCGCCACCACCAATGGCTCCACGGTCGAGGATGTGCAGGGCGAGGTCGATCGTTACTGCGCCTGGCCGGGGCAGGCCTGCGGCTACAAGGTTGGCCATGGCGAAATCAACCGCCTGCGCAGCATGGCGAAAACCGCGCTGGGCGACCGCTTCGACTTTCGCCTGTTCAACGACGCGGTAGTCAAGGGCGGCGGCGTGCCGATGACTGTGCTGGCCGGGCATGTCGAGGCATGGGTGGCGGAGCGGCGATCGTGACAAACCTTCTCCCTCAAGGGAGAAGGATATGCAGCCTTACTGGCGCAGCCAGTTAGGCGAAGTTGGATGAGGGTGTGCTACGCCATGATGGCACGCTTCCGACAAGTCGGACACCCTCACCAGCTGCGACTAGTGGATTGATTTTGACATTTGCATCCCCTGGCGGCTGGGATGGGTCTGCAAATGTCAAAATCGTAAAATCCACTAGAATCAAAAGAATGCTAGTGGTCCGAAAAGATTCTGACATTTGAACACGCCTTATCCCATAGGGTAGCAAATGTCAGAATCGGACCACTAGGCAGCAGCTGCCAAGTCTGCGCAACCTCTCCCTCAAGGGAGAGGATAAACCACCTTTACCCCACAAACGCCCGTTCGATCACAAACTGCCCCGGCGCGGCATTCGACCCTTCGGTAAAGCCATTGGCTTCGAACCAGGCCGCGAACTGCTTGATCATCTCCATGCTGCCGCACATCATGATCCGGTCGGTTTCGGGGTCAAACTTCGGCGCACCCGGAATGCCCTCGAACAGCACGCCGCTCTCGACCAGCTTGTCGATCCGTGCGGTGTGGCCGTCAAACGGCTCGCGGGTCACGGTCGGCACATAATGGAACTGGGCGGGCGCCTGTTCGGACACCAGCGGATCCTCCGCCCATTTGGATTCCAGCTCCTCGCGGAAGGCCAGATCGCTCACCCGCCGCACCGAATGGATCGCGACGACCTGCTCGTAAAATTCATAGACGTCCGGGTCGCGCGACAGGCTGAGGAAGGGGGCGAGGCCCGTGCCGGTCGACAGCATGAACAGCCGCTTGCCCGGCAGCAGCGCGTCGGTCACCAGCGTGCCGGTCGGCTTGCGGCCCAGATAAATCTGGTCGCCCGGCTCGATCAGCTGGAGCTTGGACGTCAGCGGACCATCCTCGACCTTGATCGACAGAAATTCCAGCTCCTCGTCCCACGAAGGACTGGCGACCGAATAGGCGCGCAGCAGCGGCTTGCCATTTTCGCCCTTCAGGCCGATCATCACAAACTCGCCGGAGCGGAAGCGGAAGCTGGCCGGGCGGCTGATGCGGAAACTGAACAGATGCTCGTTCCAGTGCCGCACCGACAGCACCGTTTCCACGCTCAGCGCGCCGGTGGGTTCCAGGTGCGGCTTTTCAATCGTCACGTCGGTCAAGACCTTCTTCCTTGCCATCTACGCGCGCCTGCCGGGGCAGGCAACGCCAGTTGCGTATCGTTCGCAACAACTGATATCAGCCGCGAATGGAGCCAACGCCGCATGAAGGCAAGGCGAAAAAAACTTGGGGGGCCGATAGCTGCCCCCCGTCATCGGGCTGGCTTCAGCCGAACAGCCCTTTGGCCAGGCCGCCCAGTTCATTGAGCGGATTGCCGTCGCCATCGCGATCGAACATGCCGCCAAGCTTGCCCAATATCGCTTCGGGACCGCCGAACTGGCCCAGCAATTCCTGCAACTTGTCCGCCGACACGCCATGTTCCGCCGCCGTTTCAGCGAGCGCGGCCACGCTGGTTTCACCCGACCCGATCTTGCCGCTGATTTCGGTCATCAATCCCTGCATCTGTTCCGGCGTCACGCCGATCTGCGCCGCGATCGCTTCCAGACCGCCTACCTTGCCAATGAGATCGTCGAACATGCCCATCATCGTCACTCCTGCTTCACCACGACGCGCAGCATAGCATCGTTACGCATGTGCAAAAAGAAAAAGGGCCGGAAGGATCGCTCCCCCGGCCCCGATTTTTCATGATTGCGCCGGATCAGGCGGCGACGGTCAGCGCCGCGCTGCGGACGCCTTCGTCCACATGATCCTCAAACTGCGCGAAATTGTCGACGAACTGCTTGACCAGCACGGCGGCGGTTTCGTCATAGGCGTTGGCGTCCGCCCACATCGCGCGCGGATCCAGGATGGTCGATTCGACACCAGCGACCGCCACCGGCACGTCGAAGCCGAAATTGGGATCGGTGCGGAATTCGGCCTGGTTCAGGCTGCCGTCGAGCGCGGCGTTGAGCAGCGCGCGGGTAACCTTGATCGGCATCCGCTTGATCCCCGGCATCGTCGCCTTGCCACCGGCCCAGCCGGTATTGACCAGCCAGCAGGTGACCCCGCCCTTGTTGATCCGCTCTTTCAGCAGATTGCCATAGACGCTGGGGTGACGCGGCATGAAGGGCGCGCCAAAGCAGGTGGAGAAGGTCGCGGTCGGCTCGGTCACGCCGATTTCGGTGCCAGCGACCCGCGCGGTATAACCCGACAGGAAGTGGTACATCGCCTGTTCCGGGGTCAGCCGCGCAATCGGGGGCAGCACGCCATAGGCGTCGGCGGTCAGGAAGATGATATTCTTCGGGACCGGACCCAGATTCTTTTCGGACGTGTTGGGAATGAAATCGATCGGGTAGGAACCGCGGCTGTTTTCGGCCAGGCTATTGTCGTCCAGGTCGATCTCGCGAGTCTCCTCGTCGATCACGACATTTTCCAGAACCGTGCCAAAACGCTTGGTGGTGGCGAAAATCTCAGGCTCCGCCTCGGCCGACAGGTTGATCATCTTGGCGTAGCAGCCGCCCTCGAAATTGAACACGGCGGTGTCCGACCAGCCATGCTCGTCATCGCCGATCAGCGTGCGGCTGGCGTCCGCCGACAGGGTGGTCTTGCCTGTACCGGACAGGCCGAAAAACACAGCGGTGTCGCCGTTCGGGCCGATATTGGCCGAACAATGCATCGGCATCACGCCCTTCACCGGCAGCAGATAGTTGAGGATGCCGAACACCGACTTCTTCATTTCACCGGCATAGGCGGTGCCGCCGATCAGGATCAGCTTCTCGGTGAAGTTGACCGCCACCACCGTCTCGCTGCGGCAGCCATGACGCGCCGGATCGGCCTTGAAAGTCGGCAGGTCGATGATCGTATATTCAGGCGCAAAGTCCGCCAATTCTTCCGCGGTCGGACGGACCAGCAGGGTGCGGATGAACAGATTGTGCCAGGCACGTTCGTTGATGACGCGCACATTGACGCGATGTTCAGGCTGCGAACCGCCAAACAGGTCGGCGACATAGAGCGTGTCTTTCTCGCCCAGCGCCTTGAAGAAATCTTCCTTCAGCGCAGCGAACTGCTCCGGCGTCATCCCGCGATTGGTATCGCCCCACCACACCGTCGATTCGGTTTCGGCGTCGCGGACGATGAACTTGTCCTTGGCGCTGCGGCCGGTATGCTTGCCGGTCTTGACGACCAGCGGGCCGTCCTTCGACAATATGCCTTCGCCGTTGCGGATCGCCGCCTCGACCAAAGGCGCGGTGCCGAGATTCCAGAACTGGACGGCATTGGTCGTAATGCCCTGGTTGACCAGGGTGATTGAGGATTTGGCCTGCACGCCTTTGCTCCTGATGTAATAATTCCGTGTCACAAACATCTGCATATTCGCGACCGGTCCGCCCCTCAGCGCCGCTGTCTTGTGCGCGGCGTCATTCCTGCAGACATTTGGGGGCATAAGGCTTTGCGGATGGTGCGTCAAATCCCTGTGGTCCGGCGTTTGTCCCGAATAGCGACTCTTATGCCGCAGGATCGGCTGCACCTGCCTTCCTTGCAGCGCGCGCTGGCATGGTCTAACGCTCTGTCGCCCCCGTCCTCACATATTCCTGGCCACACATATTTCTGGGATGCCGCATGACAGCAACCATCGCCCTGGTGGATGACGACAAGAATATCCTGACGTCCGTGTCGATCGCGCTCCAGACCGAAGGCTTCATGACGCGGGTCTATTCCGATCCCGAAGGCGCGCTGAAAGCGCTGCTCGACAATCCCGCCGATCTGGCCGTGTTCGACATCAAAATGCCGCGTATGGACGGCCTTGAACTGCTGCGCCGCCTGCGTGAGAAAAGCCCGATGCCGGTCATTTTCCTGACGTCGAAGGCCGACGAACTGGACGAGGCGCTGGGGCTGGCGATGGGCGCGGACGACTATATTTCCAAACCCTTTTCGCAGCGGCTGCTGATCGCCCGCATCCGCGCGATCCTGCGCCGCGCCGAAGTCAGCCGCACGCCCGAAACCCCCGACCAGCCCGTCGCCGACCCTATCATCCGCGGGCGGCTGGAAATGGACCCGGCGCGCCACCGGGTCAAATGGAACGGGCAGGACGTGACGCTGACCGTCACCGAATTTCTCATCCTCGAAACGCTGGCCGCCCGCCCCGGCGTGGTCAAGAACCGCAACCAGTTGATGGACGCCGCCTATCAGGATGACGTCTATGTCGACGACCGCACCATCGACAGCCATATCAAGCGGCTGCGGCGCAAATTCCGCGAGGTAGATTCCGATTTCAACGCAATCGACACACTCTATGGCGCCGGATATCGCTTCTCCGAAGAGTGACGGCATGGGTGCTGACGGCCTGCGCTGGTCCGGGCGGATCAGCCTCACGCCGCGCATTCTGGCCGTCAACGTCTTTGCGCTGGCGCTGCTGGCGGGGGGATTCTTCTATCTCGACAGCTATCGCACGCGCATCGTCGACGCACGGCTGGAACAGTCGGCGCGGGAACTGCAATTGCTGGCGATCGGGCTGGAAAGCGCCCCGCCCGAACGGCAGGGTCAACTGATCGCCGCCTATGCCCGCCAGACCGGCGACCGGGTGCGCCGCTACGCCCCCGACGGCCATCGCCTGTCCGACAGTTTCGCCATGAACGCGCCGCGCTATCGGCTGCGCCAGCCATCGGAAGAAGGCTGGCAGCGCCATGTCGCCCGCTTCCTGGACAAGGCGATGGACCGGGTCGTATCGGCTGACCGTCCGCCAGACTTTACCGAACCGACCGTCGATCGCGCCGATGCCTGGCCCGAAGTGCAGCTGGCGCGCAAGACCGGGCGACCCCAGGCAGTCAATCGCTATGCCCCCGACCGGACCTTCGTGATTTCCGCCGCCATGGTGATGCGCGACGGCACCAGCCTGCTGGCGACCGAAAATGCTCGCGACATCACCCGCACCGTCCGGGCGGAGCGGCTGCGGCTGGGCATGGTGCTGGCCGTCGCCGCGCTCGCCTCGGTGCTGCTCTCGCTGTTCCTGGCCCGCACCATCGTACTGCCGCTCCAGCGCCTTGCCCGCGCCGCCGTGCGGGTGCGGCTGGGCCGGGCGCGGCAGGTCACCGTGCCGCGCCTGCCCGAACGGCGGGACGAAATCGGGATGCTGGCGCGCGCTTTGTCGGACATGAGCCAGGCACTGCGCCAGCGGATCGACGCGACCGACGCCTTTGCCGCCGATGTCAGCCATGAGCTTAAAAACCCCATCGCCTCGCTCCGATCCGCCCTCGATGCACTCGACCGGGTCGAGCGGCCCGACCTGCGCGCGCAGTTGATGGCGATCGCGCAGGACGATGTCCGCCGCCTCGACCGGCTGGTCACCGACATTGCCGAAGCCTCCCGCGTCGATGCCGAACTTTCCCGCACCCGGTTCGAGCCGATCGATCTGGGCCAGCTGATCGAAAAGATCGTCGGCGCCCATGAAGCGCGCGGCGTGCCGCGCGGCGTCCGCCTCGCCTTCGCTCGCCCGCGCAAGGATGTCGCGGTGGTGCTGGGCGAAGAACAGCGGCTGGTGCGGGTGCTGGAAAATCTGATCGACAACGCCATTTCCTTCTCGCCCGATGGCGGACTGGTTCAGGTGGTCGCCACCGTGGCTGACGATCAGGTGCTGGTCAGTGTCGAGGATGAAGGGCCGGGCGTCCCGGAATCGGAGCGCGAACATGTGTTCCGCCGATTCCACAGCGTCCGCCCCGAAGGCGAAACTTTCGGCAAACATTCCGGCCTTGGCCTGGCCATTGCCCGCTCCATCATCGACGGCCATCAGGGCCGCATCAGCATCGCCGATCGGCAGGACGCCCAGAGCGGCGCCTGCTTCATCCTGCACCTGCCCATGGCGGTGGCGCGCGATCCCGGCATGGTGTCGGAATGATCGCCATCGCCCGGCCATGGCGGTTGGCGGCGGCCCGATAGCGGGCTAGGGTAGCGGGCCATCATGTCGACCGTGCCCATCCCCCGTCGGCGCTTCCACCGCCTTGCCCTTGCCGCGCTGCCCGGCCTGCTTGCGCTGCTTGGCGGCTGCTCCAGCGAGAATAACGACCCGGTGGTCGTCAGCGTCGTGGGCGACCGCGATGATTTCGCCAAACCCTTGCAACATCTGCCCGATCCCGGCGCCAAGCTGATCCTGGAAGCGACCGCACAGGGCTTGGTCGCGTTCGACGCCCGCGGCGACATATTACCGGCGTTGGCGCAGCGCTGGATCGTGGAAGATGACGGACGCAGCTATATTTTCCGTCTGCGCCGCGCCTTCTGGGCCAATGGCGCGCGCGTCACCGCGCCCGACGTCGCGCGGATGCTGATGGCGCGGATCGAATCGCTGCGCCGCTTCGATCCTGACGGACCGCTGGACGCGGTGCAGGCCGTCATCCCGATGACCGGCGAAGTGATCGAAATCCGCCTCGCCGCCGCCCGCCCTCACATCCTCCAGATGCTCGCCCAGCCGCAAATGGCCATCGTCTCGCGCGACGGCGGCACTGGACCCTATCGGCGCAAGATATGGGGCAAGGCCGTAATCTTGACCCCGGTCGATCGTCTGAGCGGCGGGGATGAGCCGGAAGAAACGCCCGTCCCCGCCTGGCAGACGCGGGTCGTGCGTTCCGAACGGGCAGCGCTGGCGATCATACGCTTCCGCGAACGCCAGGCCGCGCTGGTGCTGGGCGGACGCCTGGCCGAACTGCCGCTGCTGGTGCCAGCGGGGATCGATCGCGACGCGGTGCGCGCCGATCCGGTGCAGGGCTTGCTGGGGCTGGCGGTGACCGGCCGGGGCCGCCTGCTGGACGATGACGGGGTGCGCGCCGCGATCAACATGGCGATCGACCGCAGCCAGATTCCCGCCCTGCTGCCCATCGGCGGCTGGGCAACCAGCAACCGCATCGTCCCCGACCAGCTTGACCTTGGCCGACCGCCGACCGAGCCAGACTGGGCCGCGCTGTCGCTGGAGGATCGACGGGCGCAGGCGCGCGCGACCATCGACCGCTGGCGCACCGATCGCGGCGCGCCGCCGCCGCTGCGTATCGCCCTGCCGCAGGGTCCGGGCGCGACCCTGCTGTTCGGGCTGCTGCGCCGCGATCTTGGCGCAATCGGCTTGGCCGTCCGCCGCGTCCCCCTCACTAGCGATGCGGACCTGCGGCTGATCGACGAAGTCGCCGCCTATGACAGCGCGCTCTGGTATCTGGGCCGGGTCGGCTGCGCCCGCAAAATCCATTGCAGCAATGAAGCCGATGCCCAGCTTCAGGCCGCGAGCCTCGCCAGTTCACTTGCCGATCGCACCGCCCGCATCGCGCAGGCCGAAGCGCTGATGGTCGCCCATAATGGCTATATCCCGCTTGGCGCGCCAATCCGCTGGTCGCTCGTGTCCAAGCGACTCAACGGCTTCCTCCCCTCGCCCCGTGCGCGCCACCCATTGAACCATCTGTTCCGCCGCACCAATTAGGGTGCAGACCCACATATTACGAGGTCGAGATGGAGACGAAAATGGCTGGTGGGAGGGAGAGCGCGCCGCGAGATAGCGGCACTATCTTGCAAGCGTTCGACCGCTCCACCGGCCATTTTCGTCCCACCCCTCCGGGGCAGGATTGTCCGGGCCCTGTGGCACGTCGAAGCTCTCGAACGGGCAATTTTGCCCGCTCTTCGCGCTTCTCCTCCCACAGCATCCCGGACAATCCTGTCTCGATCCTCGTAATATGTGGGTCTGCACCCTAGAGTTGGCAACAGGAGACGCTTTGCCCATGCCGATTTCGCCCGATCCCGCAAAGGCTGGCGCCCGCGCCATGCCGGGCTTTGGCCGCGACCCTGCTTCGGTCCGCCGTCGCATCGAAACGATGGAGGAGGTGCTGGAGCGGCTCTTCGTCGTTCCCGGCATCAACCGCCCGGTCGGCATCGACAGCATCGTCGGGTTGGTGCCGGTCATCGGTGACCTGGCGACCGCGTCGATGGGCATCTGGATGATCTGGGAAGCGCGCAATCTGGGCATGTCCAAATGGCAGCTGACCCGCATGTCGGCCAATGTCGGGATCGATACGCTGCTGGGCGCCATCCCCCTTGTCGGCGACCTGTTCGACTTCGCCTTCCGATCGAACAGCCGCAACCTGCGCATCATCCGCAAGCATCTCGACAAGCATCATCCCTCGACCGTGACGATCGACGGCTAGGGATTGGCCCCCGCGCTATTCCCCAGCGTCTGGACATTGGGATCAAGGTCCAGGATCAGCCCCGGCTTGCGCGCCGGCACCGGCACCTCGCGTGGCATGGTCTGCGTCGCGGGTCTGCGCGGATTGGGAATATTTGGCCCTGGCTGTATCCGCACATAGCTTGCGATCGGCGCGCCGCCCTGATGCGCCGGGCAGCGGGTAAATTCCATCGCCCGGTCCATGCACAGCCACACTTCGCTCAGCCAATTGCCGCGCGTCGTCGTGACGCGCAGCATGTCCGGCCTCAGCCCCCGGTTGGCGCGTGCGAAGGCTTGCGCAAACTGCCCCACAGTCAAATTCTTCGTCCGCGCCAGCGCCCCCATGTCGGGATAGCGGACCGACTGGTACAAAGCCCGCGACAGGTTGAAATACAGCTCCGGCTTGCTCGTCATGCAGGTGCCATGCTTGGCCCATTCATGCTGGATCAGCTGGACCGAGGGCGTCGCGCACAGATTTTGCCGGATCACTTGCCGCGGCACCAGATCGGCGGCGCGGCAATATTGCGGCCATTCCTTGCCAAAACCATCGGGCCACAACCCGTGCAGGGTGAAGCCGAAACGGCCATTCCGCCCCCCGCACTGAAGCACGCTGCGCCCGCCCTTCGCTGTCGAACAATATTGCGGCGACCAGCTGAGCGCCAGCGTATAGCTGCCGATCGGCAGAATGCGCCTGGGTTCCTCCGCGCTTGGCCCTTCCAAATCGGGCCGGGCGACCTGGGCAGGCGGACTGCACTGGGCCGATTGCGCCAGCGCCGTCCCCGGCACTGTGATCAGCGCCAGCACGACCAGCCGCTCAAGCATAAGCAAAATCCAGCCCGATGTCCGCCGCAGGGGCCGACTGGGTCAGCCGCCCGACGCTGATATAGGTGACGCCCGTTTCCGCCTTCGCCCGGATCGTCTCCAGCGTCACCCCGCCCGACGCCTCGGTCGGCACCCGCCCGGCGACCAATGCCGTCGCCTGACGCAGCATCGCCGCGTCCATATTGTCGAGCAGCAAATGCGTCGCCCCGGCGGCCAGCGCCGGTTCGATCTGGTCGATCCGGTCGACCTCGACAATGATCTGCTGCACTCCGGCATCGACCGCGCGGCGCACCGCTTCGCCGACCGATCCGGCCACCGCGACATGATTATCCTTGATCATCGCCGCGTCCCACAGCCCCATGCGATGATTGGTCGCCCCGCCCATCCGCGTCGCATATTTCTCAAGGACACGCAGCCCCGGAATGGTCTTGCGCGTGTCGAGCAGCGTCGCGCCCGTCCCCGCGATCGCATCGACATAGGCCCGCGTCATCGTCGCGATGCCGCTCAGATGCTGGACCGTATTGAGCGCCGATCGCTCCGCCGTCAGCATCGCCCGCGCCTTCCCGCGAATCCGCAAAATATCGGTCCCCCCCGCAACCTGATCCCCATCCTGACGCAGCTGTTCAATCACCACATCGGGATCAAGCGCCCGAAAAAACGCCACCGCCACCGACAATCCCGCCAGCGTCACCGCATCGCGCGTATCCATCACCCCGTCGAACATCGCATCAGCCGGGATCACCGCCTCGCTGGTGACGTCCCGCCCGTCCGGGCCGAGATCTTCGGCGAGGGTGGAAGCGACGAAAGCGGCAAGGTCGAAATGGGGGAGGGAGAAGGTCATCACCGCGCCCCCAAATCCCCCAACCCCACCGTCGCACTCGCCATTTCCAGCATCCGGTCCAGGCTCTTCTTCGCGCCCAGACGCAGCGTCTCGTCCATCTCGATCCGCGGCTGTAGGTCGCGCAGCGCCAGATACAGCTTCTCCATCGTGTTGAGCGCCATATAGGGGCAGATATTGCAGTTGCAGTTGCCGTCCGCACCGGGCGCGCCGATGAACGTCTTTTCCGGCACCGCCTTTTCCATCTGGTGGATGATATGCGGTTCGGTCGCAACGATCAGCGTGTCGCCGGGCATCGTCTTGGCGAAATCAAGGATGCCGCTCGTCGATCCGACATAATCGGCATGATCGACGATATAGGGCGGACATTCTGGGTGTGCGGCGATCGGTGCGTCGGGATGCTGGACCTTGAGCTTGAGCAACTCCGTCTCGCTGAACGCCTCATGCACGATGCATACGCCCGGCCAGAGCAGCATGTCGCGGCCCAGCTTGCGCTTCAGATAGCCGCCCAGATGCTTGTCGGGACCGAAGATGATCTTCTGGTCCCTGGGGATTTGCGACAGGATTTTCTCGGCGGACGAGGATGTCACGATGATGTCGGACAGCGCCTTCACCTCGGCCGAACAGTTGATGTAGCTGAGCGCAATATGGTCGGGATGCGCCTCGCGGAACGCCTTGAACTGGGCGGGCGGGCAGCTGTCCTCCAGACTGCAACCGGCATCCATGTCGGGCAGAACGACGATCTTGTCGGGCGACAAAATCTTGGCTGTCTCCGCCATGAAGCGCACGCCGCAAAAGGCGATCACGTCCGCATCCGTCTCCGCCGCCTTGCGCGACAGCTCCAGCGAATCGCCGACGAAATCGGACAGGTCCTGAATTTCAGGGCTTTGATAATAATGACCCAGGATCACGGCGTTGCGCTCCTTGCGCAGCCGCTCAATCTCTGCGCGCAGGTCGGTGCCCTGCGGAATGCCGGTAAAAGCGTTCATATGCCTAAAACTCCTCGGTCCCTGATGAGCGCCCTAACGCTGCCGTTGCCGGTTGGCCAGCACCTCGTTGATCGGCGTGGTGACATCCCAGCGCTCGTCCTTCCTGCCCTTGCGCTCCGGCGGAAAGGTCACGATCACCCGCGCATCGCCATAGCCCGCCGCAGTGAGCGGTGCCGTCATCAGCTTGCCGATCGCCGCCCGGCCATAATCGCGCGCCTGCGCCATGCGTTCGGGCGAGCGTGCCGTCGCCAGCGCGCGGCTCTGCGCATGGGCGGACACACGGCGGCTCAGCGCCTCGCTCGCCTGCCGGGTCACGAACAGGCCGTTGGTCTGCACCAAAGTGCGGCGGCTTTCGTCGACATTGGGCTTGCCCGGCATCACGTCCGGCGCATTGACGATCAGCGTGCGGGTCTGCCCGTTCCATTCCAGATCGCCCGCGTCCAACCCGCTGACATCGACGAAATAATCGACCGAGAAGGGCATTTTCACGACCTGATCGGACTTGAGCAGACCAAAGCCGCGCACATCCTGCGCGCTGCTCTGAATCGTGCCGTTGAGTTCGGAGACTTTGAGGCTGCTGACCCCGGACAGCTTGGCCGCGATCACCTTGGTGACCGCAGACCCGTCCTCCTCCACCGCCACGACATAATCGCGGTCATAGCGCTGCCAGCCCAGCCACATCGCCCCGGCCACGAACAGCAGCAGCAGCCCAGCCGCAACCGGCCCGGCATAGCGTTTCAGCGCATCTGCCACAGGCCGTCCGCCGCGCGCACGATCCCGCGCTGATCAAGGTCGATCAGATGCGCCAGCACCGATCGCCCGGCGGCGGGATGCAGGCGCGGATCGACGCCCTTATACATTTCGGCCACCATGTCGGGGATGACGCTGTCGCCATTGCGCTCCAGAAAGCGCAATATCTGCCCCTCGCGCTGCTTGCGATGTCCCATCATGCCGCGCACCAGCCGCTGCGGATTGTCGATCGGCTCGCCATGAGCGGGATAATAGACCGCATCCTCGCGCTCCAGCAGCCGCTGCATCGACCGCATATAATCGGCCATGTCGCCATCGGGCGGAGAAATCACGCTGGTGGACCAGCCCATGACATGATCGCCGGTAAACAGCGCCTGTTCCTCGACCAGCGCAAAGCAGAGATGATTAGACGTATGCCCCGGCGTCGCCACCGCCTCCAATGTCCAGCCGTCGCCCGCCAGCCGTTCGCCATCGGCCAGCACCCGGTCGGGGCGATAGGCCGCATCGAACGCCGCATCGGCGCGCGGCCCGTCATCGTCCAGCGTCAACGGCGCGCAGCCGATCACCGGCGCACCGGTCATCTCGCTCAATGGCCGCGCCGCCGGGCTATGGTCGCGATGGGTATGGGTGCAGACGATCGCCACAACCTGCCGCCCGGCGATCGCCGCCATCAGCGCCGCCAGATGGTCCGCCTCGTCCGGGCCGGGATCGATCACCGCCACGTCGCTGCTCCCGACCACATAGGTCTGGGTGCCGGTAAAGGTGAAGGGCGACGGATTGGGCGCCAGCACGCGGGCGACCAGCGGCGACAGCGGCATCGCCACGCCCGTCGGCAGGTCGGCCAGATCAAAAGGGGGTGCCATGCTTCCCATGTGCCTATTTCCCGCCGGATTTCAAGGTGGAGGTCTGGCGTGCAAGGATCCCACCCTTAATCCTCCCCTGCAAGGGGAGGGGGACCGGCGGAGCCGGTGGAGGGGTGTCACCCCATCGATAGCGCGACACCCCTCCGTCTGGCCTTCGGCCCGACACCTCCCTTGCAAGGGGAGGATAGGATGGCTTGATCCCAGGCAACATACATTGCGGAACATCGGGTCACCATTTCCCATTTTGTCCAACCTGCCCTATCCTCCTGCCATGCCCTCCCCAGACCTTATCGAACGCTGGCGTAATCATCTCAGCCTCGACCGGAGGCGATCGACCCATACGGTGCGCGCCTATGTCGCGACCGCCGAGCGGCTGGTCGCCTTTCTGGAGGCGCATCATGGCGAACAAGTTACCGTCCCGTTGCTCACCCGGCTGGAGCAAGCGGACCTGCGCGCCTTCCTCACCGCGCGGCGGATGGATGGCATCGGCAATCTGTCGGCGGCGCGCGAACTGTCCGCCGTGCGCGGTTTCCTGCGCTTCATCGGGGGTGAGGACGCCCGCGTGCCCCTACTCAAAGGCCCGCGCACCAAGCGCGGCCTGCCCCGCCCCATCTCCCCCGACGAAGCCGTCGCGCTGGCGCAGGACATTGCCGAGGGCGCACGCGAACCGTGGATCGGCGCGCGCGACTGGGCGGTGCTGCTGCTGCTCTATGGCGCGGGCCTGCGCATCGGCGAAGCAATGGGCCTGACCGGCGCGGTGCTCCCTTTAAGCGAAACCCTGCGCGTCACCGGCAAGCGGGGCAAGATGCGCGTCGTCCCGCTGCTGCCGCAGGTCCGTGCCGCGATCGACGCCTATGTGGCGCTTTGCCCCTATCCCATGAACCGCGACGAAATGCTGTTTCGCGGCGCACGCGGCGGCCCCCTCTCCCCCGCCCTCATCCGCCGCGCGGTACAGGGCGCACGCGGACGCCTCGGCCTCTCGGACCGCACCACCCCCCACGCGCTCCGCCACAGCTTCGCCACCCATTTGCTGGGCCGCGGCGCGGATCTGCGCAGTCTGCAGGAACTGCTCGGCCATGCCAGCCTGTCCTCAACTCAAGTCTATACCCAGGTCGACGCCGCCCATCTGATGGACGTCTATCGCAACGCCCATCCGCGCGCCTGAAATTCGCCGCATTCCTGCGTCAGCCTCGTGCTTTCCCAGCGGTGGAAAGCCGATGCTATGTTTTATCCTGACCTTGCAAAGTGTCGGCGCAATCCCGCCCGACTTCGACCTCAAATCGGTTCAGCCCAGCGTCGATTCGATCGTCGTCACCGCGCGAAGGCAAAGCCAGCGGATCGAGCGCGCACCGGTTAGTGATGAACCCCCGCTCGGTCGCGCGGAGATGGGCCTGTTTGGCAAGGTTAAGGGCAATCTGCATGTGGAAAGCCAGGGCATGGGGAACGGCACCACATCGCAGCGGGTCATGGTCGGCGTGAAAATACCGTTCTGAACACTCAGCCCTTGGGCCGCCAGGTAGCCAGCCGCCACAGATAGACCAGCACCGCCCCCACGACGCATACCGTGGCGGCGGGGCCGATATATTTATCAATCTCGCTGAAATTCTTGCCCAGCACGAAACCGGCATAGGCCAGGATGATATTCCAGATCAGCGCGCCCCCGGCCGTCCACGCCAGAAATTTCATATGCCCCATGCGGAACAGTCCGGCGGGCAGTGACACCATCGTCCGCAACGCGGGCATGAAGCGGAACACGAACACGACGATCTGGCCATATTTGCCGAACAATCGGTCCAGCGCCTCGACATCGCGCCATTCCAGCGTCGCCCAGCGGCCATAGCGATCGACCAAAGGCTTCAACCGGCCAAAGCCCAGCACATGCCCGACCATATACCAGAAATAATTGCCGACCGTGGTGCCAAGCGTCCCCGCCAACAGCAACCACTCCATCGCCATCCGGCCTTGACCCACGCGAATACCGCCAATGCCCATGATCAATTCCGACGGGATCGGCGGAAAGACATTTTCCAGCACCATCAGCGCAAAAATGCCCCAATAGCCGCCCGCGTCGATCAGGCGGAGAACCCAGTCGGTCAAACCCTGTCATCCCAGTGGCGCACTATGATCAAGCCGCCGCCCGTGCCGCCAGCCGGGCGTCGATCGCGTCCCAGATCAGCCCGCCCGTATCCGTGCCATCAAAGGCGTCGATCGCCACGATGCCGGTGGGCGAGGTCACGTTGATCTCAGTCAGCCATTCGCCGCCAATCACATCGATACCCACGAACAGCAATCCGCGCGCCTTCAATTCTGGTCCCATAGCGGCGCAGATTTCGCGTTCTTTGTCGGTCAGCACCGTCTTGGCCGCAGACCCGCCGACCGCCAGGTTGGATCGGATTTCGCCCGCGCCCGGAATCCGGTTGATCGCGCCCGCGACCTCGCCATCGATCAGGACGATACGCTTGTCGCCTTGGGCGACGCCGGGGATGAAGGCCTGTACCATGAATGGCTCAACCCATGACGCGTTGAAGATTTCCACCAGCGCGGAAAGATTCGATCCTTTGGCATCGACATGGAACACGGCGTTACCCGCATTGCCATAAAGCGGTTTCACAACAATCTCGCCATGCTGGGCCAGAAAACTGCGCACTTCGGCCAGATCACGGGTGATCATCGTCGGCGGCATGAAGCGGGCATAGTCCAGCACGAACAGCTTTTCCGGCGCATTGCGGACGCTGGCAGGATCATTGACCACCAGCGTTTCGGCCTGCACCCGCTCCAGCAAATGGGTGGCGGTGATGTAGCTCAGGTCGAACGGCGGGTCCTGCCGCATCAGCACGACATCGACATCGCGGCCCAGGTCCAGCATCTCCGCCTCGCCAAAGGCGAAATAATCGCCCTCCACTTTCTGGACCTTCACCGGCCGCGCCTTGGCCAGCACCCGGCCATCGCGATAGGTCAGGTCAGGGGCGAGATAATGGTAGAGCCTGTGCCCCCGCGCCTGCCCCGCCAGCATGATGTGAAAGGTCGAATCGCCCGCAATCTTGATGCCCTCCATCGGGTCCATCTGCACGGCGACGGTCAGGGGGTTGAGTTCGGTCATCTTCATTCCTTTTCCGTTCGCCCTGAGCGAAGTCGAAGGGCTCCGCCGAGCGTTAGCGAGGTGCTTTGCCTTCGCTTGCGCTCAGGCGAGGGCTTCGACTTCGCTCAGCCCGAACGGTTTTGGGGAGCGGCACATCACCCCCCATGCCAGACATTGGCCAGATGGCGTGGCGCGCGGCCCGGCGCAAGGAGGATGACGTCGATTCGCATATCGTCCCCCGCTTTGCCCAGATCATGCCAGAGGATTTCCGCCGCCGCCGCGACCCGGCGCAATCGCCGCTCGTCGATCGCCAGGTCCAGTTCCGCCGCCGTGGCGCGCGCCTTCACCTCGACAAAGGCCAGCATCCCGCCCTTGCGCGCGACCAGATCAACCTCGCCCGCCGGCGTGCGCATCCGCCGTCCGACAATCTGCCAGCCTTTCAAGCGCAGCCACCAGGCCGCGATCCGCTCGGCCTGACGCCCGCGTCGTTCGGCGGCCAGTCTGGCAGGAATTGGGCGCTTCACCCCTTCAATTCCGTCGCCCGGTCATAGAGTGCGCGCCGGTCCAGCCCCAATTTCTTGGCGACCTCTCCCGCCGCCTTCGACACCGACAGCCGGGTCAGCGCCTCCAGCAAAGCTGCGTCGGCATCCTCGGCACTGGCGGGCGGCGCTTCGCCGGGCGGGCCGACCGTCACGACAATCTCCCCCTTGGGCGGCGCATCGGCATAGCGGGCGGACAATAGGCTCAGCGTCCCGCAGGCGGTTTCCTCGAATGTCTTGCTGATCTCCCGGCTGACCGCCGCGTCCCGGTCGCCCAGATGCGCGGCCATGGCGGACAGGCTTTCCGACAGGCGCGGGCCGCTTTCGTAGAACACCAACGTCGCCCGCAGCCCGGCTACCTCATCCAGCACATCCCCCCGCGCCTTGGCCTTGCTGGGCAGGAAGCCCATGAACAGGAAACGATCGGTCGGCAGGCCCGACAGCGTCAGCGCCGCAATCGCCGCGTTGGGACCGGGCAGGGTCGTGATCCGCCGCCCCGCCGCCCGCGCATCGCGCACCAGCTTATAGCCCGGATCGGAAATGAGCGGCGTCCCCGCGTCCGACAGCAGGGCGACCGATTCGCCCGCCATCCGCTCCACCAGCCGCGCCCGCACATTTTCGCCGCTATGGTCATGATAGGGCAGCATTGGCCGATCAGAGCCAGCATGGCGCAGCAGCCGCGCGCTTACCCGTGTATCTTCCACGGCGACCACGTCCGCCAGCCGCAGCACCTCCGCCGCGCGCGGGGTAAGGTCACCAAGGTTGCCGATCGGCCCCGCGACGATATAAAGCCCAGGTTCAAGACCCGAAGATTGAGTTTCCATAAGGACGCCAGATGACAGAGACGGATGCCTCCCGGCAAGCGGACTTGTTCGCTTCATTGAAGCGTGGCGCGCGTATTGCGCTTGCAGCGGGCACATTGCTGCTCGCCGCCTGCCAGTCGATCGTGCCCAAGGGACCGGCACCCACCACCCCGACCGGCCCGGTTGGGCCAAGCGGCCCGGACGTGACGCAAGGCCTGCCGACCGACACGCTGCGCCACCGCGTCGCGCTGCTGGTGCCGATGAGCGGTCCCAATGCAGGCGTCGGCCAGTCGATCGCCAACGCCACCACGCTGGCGCTGATGGACACCAAAACCGACAAGATCCGCATCACCACCTATGACACCGCCCTGGGCGCGGCGGCAGCGGCGAACCGCGCGCTGGCCGAAGGCAACCGCCTGATCCTTGGCCCCTTGCTCGCCGAAGATGCCCGCATTATCGGGCCGATCGCCGCGCGCACCAATGTGCCGGTGATCAGCTTCTCCAACGACGCCAGCGCAGCGGGCAGCGGCGTATATATCATGGGCTATAACCCCAATCAGTCGATCGAGCGGGTCGTCGGTTTCGCCCGCGACAAGGGGCTGTCGCGCTTCGCCGCGCTCATCCCGCGCGGCACCTATGGCGAACGGGCGGGCAATGCGCTGCTGCGCGCGGTCGAGCAGGCGGGCGGCACGGTCGTGTCGATGCAGAATTTCGACCGCAGCCCCGCTTCGATCACCGCAGCGGTCAAGAAGTTGCAAGCCTCGTCCAGCTATGACGCGCTCCTGATCGCCGACAGCGGCAAGGTGGCGCTCCAGGTCGCACCGATCGTGCGCAAAAATGGCGGCGCGACCGCGCGGCTGCTCGGCACGGAATTGTGGAATACCGAAGGCACGCTGGCCGCCAGCCCGGTGCTGCGCGGTGCCTGGTTCGCCAGCGTGTCGGACACGCTCTACGGCCAGCTCGCGGGCAAATATCGTGCCCGTTACGGCACGTCGCCCTTCCGCCTGTCGTCGCTCGGCTATGATTCGGTCCTGCTGACGGTGCGGATCGCCCAGGACTGGAAACCGGGCAGCCCGTTCCCCGCCACGCGCCTGCGCGATTCGGGCGGCTTTTCCGGCATTGACGGCGCATTCCGTTTTGGCCGCACCGGCGTTGCCGAACGCGCGCTGGAAGTATCCGAAGTGGGCGCTGGCAACGTCACGGTCATCGCCCCTGCTCCCCGCAGCTTCGCGGAATAATCAGTCCGCTGCCGACCGGGGCACCCGCCCGGTCGGCAGGATCAGCGGCCAGCCATTGCCCGGATCGATGCACGCGGTGATGCCATAGACATCCGCAAGCGCCTGCGCGGTCAGCACGTCCATCGGCGCGCCATCCGCGACAAGCGCGCCGCCGTCCATCAGCAGCAGCCGGTCGCACCAGCGTGCCGCCATGCTGAGGTCGTGCAGCACCGTCACCACCAGCGCCCCGCCCCGCGCCTCGTCGCGCAACAGGTCCATGACATCGATCTGGTGACCGGGGTCCAGCGCCGCAAGTGGCTCGTCGGCGATCAGCCCGCGCGCACCCACCGCCAGCGCCCGCGCCAGCAGCACCCGCGCCCGCTCCCCGCCCGACAATTCGGTGGCGATCCGGCCTTTCAGATGCAGCACATCGGCCCGCGCCATCGCAGCCTCCACCGCCGCCTCATCCTCATCCGACAGGCGGGAGAGTGGCCCCAGATGCGGCAGCCGCCCCAGCGCCACCAGCCGCTCGACGCTCAAGGGCCAGTGCAATGTCTGGCCCTGTGGTAGATAGGCGATGGCACGCGCGATGCTCCGCCGGTCGATCCGTGCGACATCCTGCCCGTCGATCAGCACCCGGCCCGCCTGCGGCCTAGCCAGCCCCAGCATCGCCCGGATCAGCGTCGATTTGCCCGCGCCATTGGGTCCGATGATGCCGACCAGCTGGCCCGGCTCCAGCGTCATGCTCACATCGCGCACCGCCGCATGACGGCCAAGCCGGACCGACAATCCCTCTACCGCCAGGCTCACCATAGCCGCCGCTCCCGCATCAGATGGACCAGGAACACCGGCACGCCCAGCATCGCGGTGACGACGCCGAGCTTCAATTCATTGGCCGACGGGATCAGCCGCACGCCAATGTCGGCCAGCGTCAGCAGCACCGCGCCGCCGAGCAGCGAGGGCAATAGCACGGCTGAGGGCGACCGGTCGGTCAGCGGGCGCACGATATGCGGCACGATCAGGCCAACAAAGCCGATCGCCCCCGACACCGCCACCGCGCCGCCCACGCCGATCGCGACGCCCAGCATCATCCGCAACCGCGCGGCGTTGAGGTTCACGCCCAGCGCCTGCGCGCCTTCCTCACCCAGCGTCAGCGCGTCCAGCGTCCGCCCGTCGGCCAGCAGCAGCGCCGCGCCGATGGCAATACAGGGCAAGGCGACGACGACATGCACATAGCTGCGGTTTTCCAGACTGCCCATCAACCAGCTCATAATCTCCATCGCCGCAAAGGGATTGGGCGACAGGTTGAGCGACAGGCTGATCCCCGCTCCCGCCAGCGTCGCGACGGCAATGCCCGCAAGAATCAACGTCAACGGGCTTTCTGATGGTCCCGCCAGCAGAAACAGCCCGGCAATGGCGATCAGCGCAGTGGTGATCGCCAGCAACGGCAGGACCAGCGGGTGCAAGGCGCTAAGACCAAAATAGAGCGCACAGACCGCGCCCAAAGCCGCCGCATTGGACGCACCCAGCACGGAGGGTTCGGCCAGCGGATTGCGCAAATAGCCCTGCAACGCCGCGCCCGACAGGCCCAGCATCGCGCCGACCAGCAGGCCAAGCAGCATCCGCGGCAGTCGCAGGTCGATGATGATCGCGCGCGCAACATCATCGCCGCCGCCAGTCAGCACCGCCCATATCCGCGCCGGACTGATCGCGACCGCGCCCAGCATCACGGAACCCATTGCTGCGGCGACCAGCAGAAGCAGCAGCGTCGGGACGAGGAAGGGGTGACGGCGGGCCGTCATGGGCGCTCCCCTTGGCGGTTGGCAAAGCGACGTGTTCCTGCGAAGGCAGGAACCCAGTTCTGAGCGCGGGACTGGGTTCCCGCCTTCGCGGGAACACGTCCTACTACAAGACAGGCTCCATGATCCGTCCGCTGACCCTTGCCATTACTGCCCTGACACTCACCAGCGCAGCGAACGCAACGCCGCGCCGCATTGTCTCGCTCAATGTCTGCGCCGACCAATATCTCGTCGCGCTGGCCGACGAGGGGCAGATCGCCGCGCTCAGCAGCAATGCGCGCGATCCCGAATTGTCGGCGGCGGCGGACAAGGCGCGGAGCTATCGCGTGCTGCGGCGCGCTTCGGAGGAGGTGCTGGCGATCCGGCCCGACCTGATCCTGGGCTATCCCATCGGGCCGAACATGGTGGCTGGCGCGCCGCCGGGGCAATGGACCACGCTGGGGTTGGCCAGTGCGGACAGCTATGCCGCGATTCTCGATCAGATACGGCAGGTCGCGCGCGCGGTCGGGCATGTCGACCGGGGCGAAAAGCTGATCGCGCAGATCAACCGCGAACTGGCGGCACTGCCCAAAGCAAAACGTAACGGCGTGGCGGCCTATTATCAGCGGCGCGGCTACATGACCGGCACCGGCACATTGGTCGATGACCTGATGCGCCGGGTGGGCCTCACAAACCTCGCCGCGAAACTCGGTAAGCCTGCGCTGGCGCAGGTGCCGCTGGAGGCGATGGTCGCGGCCCGGCCCGACTGGCTGATCGTCGAAAGCGGCAGCGAAGCGGTGGTCGATCAGGGGACCGAAATGCTTCAGCATCCAGCGATCAAGAGCATCCCGCGCATCAGCCTGCCGCAAAGCTGGACCGTATGCGGCGGCCCCGCCTATGTACAGGCGGCGCGGGCCATCGTGGCGCAACTTGGGGCGCCACGCAGCAAAAGCGCGACGCGGCTGAACGCGCCAAAGTGAAGGGACGAGCCTGACGCCCGTCCCCCCTTGTGCCATATCAGAAGCGGACACGCACACCGCCAAAGGCGGAGCGGCCATAGACGCCATAGCCATAGGCGGTGGCGTAGGCTTCATCGAACAGATTGTCGATGCGGCCATAGACTTCCAGATGCTCGCCCAGCGGCAGCGAGGCGCGCAAACCGGCAAGCGCATAGCCATCCAGACGGCGGGTGTTGGCGGCATTGTCGAAACTGTCGCCCACCATCGTCACCGTGGCACCAGTCGACAGGCCGAAGGACCAGACATAGTCCGCCGAGACGCTGACCGCATTGACCGCGCGGCGCGGCAGGCGGTTGCCATCATTGATCCCGCCCGACCGGTCACGCGCATCGACATAGCTATAGCTGCCGGTCACGGTCAGTGCGTCCACCGGCTTTAAGGCAATGCTGGCCTCCACCCCCTTGGCGCGGGTGCGGTCCAGATTGCTGTAGCTGAAGGTCGCATTGTCATAATTGATCTGGTCGGTGGTATTGCGCAGGAACGCCGTGACCGACACTGTCGCCCGCCCGCCGTCCAGGCTCTGGTCGAAACCGACATCATAGCTTTTCGACCGTTCGGGGCGCAGCGCGCTGTTGCCGCTGAACATGTCGTAAAGCTGATAGAGCGAGGGTGCCTTGAACCCTTCGCCATAGCTCAGGCGGATGTTGGTCGCGCCAGCGTTCGGCGTGTAGTTTGCGTTCGCGCCGAATGTGGTTGCGCCGCCAAACTGGCTATGATCGTCATGCCGCACCCCACCTGTGACCGACAGGCCGGTGAAGGGCTTGACGATGGCAAGGGCATAGACGCTGTCGATGTTGATCTTCGCCGACGACGTGCTGCCGAAACCGAAGAAATCATAGTCGGGCCGTTCATGCTCATAGCCGAACACCAGCCTGGCCTGATCGACCGGGGCATAGACGCCTTCATAGTCGAAGCGCAGGTTGGTGCCGGAATAGCCATAGTCCGGGTCGGTGCCGCGCACGAAATAATAGTCGCGGTCGTTGCGCAGATAAGTGACCGCCGCACGGTTGGTCAGCTTCCCATCCAGCAGGGCGAAGTTGAGACCCGCATAGCCCACATATTGGTCGAGCTTGCTCACATCGCTGCTGTCGGCAGGCGCGCCGAAGAAGCTGTCATAGTCCAGGTCGGCATGGATATAATAGCCGCGCAGGTCGAGGCTCAGCGCATCGCTGAACGCCAGTTTCAGCCGGGCATTGGTGGCGATATTTTCATAGCCATCCTTCTCCGTGCCGCCCGCCGCCGAGGAAATGCCATCGGTGCGGAAATAGGCCGCGCCCACCCCGCCCGACGCGATCCCGCTGGTGCCGGAAACGTCCGCCTTGGCGTTCAGCGTATCGCTATAGCCATAATCGACCGAAGCGTTCGCTCCAAAGCCCTCGGCAGGCACGCCAGTCATGATGTTGACCACGCCGCCGATCGCCTGGCTGCCATGGACGACCGAGTTGGAGCCGCGCAGCACTTCGATCCGCTTGATATTGCCGGTCAGCAAATGGCCGAAATCATAGCCATCGCCGATGCCGCTGGGGTCGTTGACCTTCACCCCGTCGATCAGCACCAATGTCTGCGTTGTTTCCGCGCCGCGCAGCGACACCCCGGTCACGCCGCCGGTGGAACCGTTGCGGTTGAAGCGCACGCCCGGCGTCGTCGCCAGCAGATCGACCACATCGACCGCCTGCCGCGTCTGGATGGTCTGCGCGTCGATGACGGTGATCGCCTGCCCCACCTCGTCCCGCGACTGTTCGATGCCCGACGCGGTGACGACGATGTTATCGTCCTGCGCCAGAGCGGGCGTTGCCGCCAGCAGCGCGATAAGAGAAATGCCTGTTTTTACCATGATATAAGCCCTGAGCGTCATTTGCGACTTCAAGGCCGGGGCGTCCGCGCAAACGGTCGCGCCATGATGCGGGATGACGCCAGCCCCCGCCGCACGGCACGATGCGGCCCCGGCCGCACAGCGTCGCTCGACGGAAAACCACCGTGCCATGACCATCCCCTGGATCAGGGCAAGAGCGACCAGACGCCGGCAGGTCTCCTGGCTCGCGGGTCAGGGCAATGACGCACGGACCTTCCCAGACATAGGCTGTCCAGTGGCCGGGTCTTGCGACCCGCGTGCATCATGCTCACCGCTTACAGTTGCAGGGACAGCCACGGAATTGGGCGCTTGCACGCCCGCACCGCATTCCCATTTTAAGCCCCTTGCGGGACACCGGCGCGATCTAGCACGACGGGGAAACCCCGCCGCGTCGCGCGCTCTAGGGGAAAGGCCGGGTGATGCCAAGCGGCCAGTTGCGCTACGCCAGCAGTGCGTTGCCCTGATGCAACACCGCGTCTGGCCGCGCCAGCACGACCAGCGGCAGCCCGGCCTGCGCCGCGCGCGCCGCCGCCAGCCTCGTGGGGGCGGAGATGGTCACCAGCAGCGGGCATTGGCTCAGCACCGCTTTTTCCACCAGTTCGTAGGAACAGCGCGACGACAGCAGGGCAAAACCGCCGTCCCAGTCCGCGCCCGCCCGCTTCATCGCGCCGATCAGCTTGTCGAACGCATTGTGCCGCCCAACATCCTCGCGCGCCAGACGGATCGCCCCGTCCGCACCGACCCAGGCGGCGGCATGGGCCGCACCGGTGGCGGCGTTGAGCGGCTGATGCACCGCCAGCCCATCGAGCGCGCGAAAAATCGCCGCCCGGTCGGCGCGCGAACGCTCCGCTACCTGTGGCAGGGGCCGGATCGCCTGCTCCAGATTTTCAATGCCGCATATGCCGCACGAGGAGTCCGACGCCCGGTGCCGCACCCGGTCCAGCAACAGGTCCGTCCGCGACGGCGGCAGGGTGGCGCGGGCAACAATGCCTTGATCGGTGCGATGGGTATCGACATCGAACGGGACATCATCCGGCCCGACCAGTCGCTCGGCCAGCGCAAAGCCCAGCACCAGATCGCCAATATCGGTCGGCGTCGCCATCAACACGGCATAGCCGATACCGTTAAACTCGATCGCGACCGGCACTTCGTCGGCCAGCGCCCGATCCATCGTCACGGTTTCGCCGTCCGGCGTCAGGCGGTCAAAGGGCAGCCACGCCATGCTGCCCGCATCATGATCCGTCACAGTGCGGCGCTCATCCGGCGTCGCAATGACCGGTCTCGCCCACCGCGTTGAACTGGGCCGCATCCACCTGCGGCGCTGACCAGCCCTGCGCCATGCGCGCCACGGCTGCCGCCACGATGGGCGACAGGCGTTCGGGCCGGTCTTGCGCGATGGCAATGATCTGCGCCTTCATGCGCGGATCCCAGAAACGGGTCAGATGCTCGACCAGCGCCGCCACCGCCTTCGCCTCACCCATGGTTTCCAGATTGCGGGCAATCTGGTGCGCCATATAGACCAACCGGTCGGTGGTGGACATGATTTCGGTTTCGTCGCTCATCCGCCCGATCCTATTCCGCTGCTTCCAGTGGTGCAATGCGGCGGCTCATCCGGGCCTTCTGCGCATAATCCTGTTGCCAGTCGCTCGGCCCGTTGGATGGCATGACCTGCACCGCCGTCACCTTATATTCCGGGCAGTTGGTCGCCCAGTCGCTATAGTCGGTGGTGATGACATTAGCCTGCGTTTCGGGGTGGTGGAAGGTGGTATAGACCACGCCCGGCGCAACCCGTTCGGTCACTTGCGCGCGCAGCGTCGTTTCCCCCGCGCGGCTCTTCAGCGCGACCCAGTCGCCCTCCTTGATCCCGCGATTCTCGGCGTCCGACGGATGGATTTCCAGCCGGTCCTCCGGGTGCCAGGCGGTGTTGGCGGTGCGCCGCGTCTGCGCGCCGACATTATAGTGGGACAGGATGCGTCCGGTCGTCAGCAGCAGCGGGAAGCGCGGGCCGGTCTTTTCATCGGTCGGCACATAATCGGTGACGACGAACTTACCCTTGCCCCGCACGAAGCCGCCCATATGCATCGTCGGCGTGCCGTCCGGCGCAGCGTCATTGGCGGGCCATTGCAGCGATCCCTCTGCCTCCAGCCGGTCATAATGGACACCGGCAAAGGTCGGGGTCAACGCCGCAATCTCATCCATGATCTGGGAGGGGTGATCATAGGTCCAATTGAGGCCCATGGCATTGGCGACCAGCTGAACGATTTCCCAGTCGGCATAGCCGTTCAGGGGCGCCATCACCTTGCGCACCCGCTGGATGCGGCGTTCGGCGTTGGTGAAGGTGCCGTCCTTCTCCAGGAAGGTCGAACCGGGCAGAAAGATATGGGCGTAATTGGCGGTTTCGTTGAGGAACAGGTCCTGCACCACCACGCACTCCATCGCCGCCAGCCCCGCCGCGACATGATGGGTATTGGGATCGGATTGGAGAATATCCTCACCCTGCACGAACAGCCCCTTGAACGTCCCGTCGGTCGCCGCGTCCAGCATGTTGGGGATGCGCAGCCCCGGCTCGCCGTCGAGCGACACGCCCCATGCCTGCTCGAACAGGCTGCGCGTGGCCACGTCCGACACATGGCGATAGCCGGAAAATTCATGCGGGAAGCTGCCCATGTCGCAGGCGCCCTGGACATTATTCTGGCCACGCAGCGGATTCACGCCAACGCCCTCTCGCCCGACATTGCCGGTGGCCATGGCGAGGTTGGCGATGGCCATGACGGTCGATGACCCCTGGCTATGCTCGGTCACGCCAAGGCCATAGTAAATGGCACCATTGCCGCCGGTGGCGTAAAGCCGGGCGGCGGCGCGCACCTCATCCGCCTTCACGCCGGTCAGCGGCTCGATGGCTTCGGGCGAGCGGGCGGGTTGGGAGACGAAATCGGCCCAGTCGGCAAACTCGTCCCAATCGCAGCGCTCGCGAATGAACGCCTCGTCATAGAGTTTTTCGGTGACGATCACATGCGCCATCGCGGTCAGCATCGCGACATTGGTGCCGGGGCGCAGGGGCAGATGATGGTCCGCCTCGACATGGGGGGATTTGACCAGATCGGTGCGGCGCGGGTCCATGACGATCAGCTTCGCGCCCTGCCGCAACCGCCTTTTCATGCGGCTGGCAAATACCGGGTGGCCGTCGGTCGGGTTCGCGCCGATGACCAGGATCACGTCCGCCTGCATGACGCTGTCGAAATCCTGCGTGCCAGCCGATGTGCCGAAGGTCTGGCTCAGGCCATAGCCGGTCGGCGAGTGGCAGACGCGGGCGCAGGTATCGACATTATTATTGCCGAAGCCCTGCCGGATCAGTTTCTGGACCAGGAAGGTTTCTTCGTTGGTGCAGCGGCTGGACGTGATGCCGCCGATGGAGCGGGTGCCATATTTGGCCTGGATACGGCGGAATTCCGACGCGGTATAGTCGATCGCCTCATCCCATGACACTTCGCGCCATGGCTGATCGACGCTGGCGCGGATCATGGGGTTGAGGATGCGATCCTGATGCTGGGCATAGCCCCAGGCGAAGCGGCCCTTGACGCAGCTATGGCCGCGATTGGCCTTGCCATCCTTCCACGGCACCATGCGCACCAGTTCCTCGCCCCGCATTTCCGCGCGGAAGGTGCAGCCGACGCCGCAATAGGCGCAGGTGGTGACGACAGCGCGGTCGGGGGTGCCGACCTCGACCACCTTCTTTTCGATCAGCGATGCGGTGGGGCAGGCCTGCACGCAGGCACCGCAGGAGACACATTCGGACCCCAGAAATCCCTCGCCCTGCGACGCGGAGACTTTGGAATCGAACCCCATCCCCTCGATCGTCAGCGCGAACGTCCCCTGCACTTCGTCGCAGGCACGCACGCAGCGGGAGCAGACGATGCACTTGCTGGGGTCGAAATCGAAATAGGGGTTCGACTGGTCCTTCGCCTGCCCCATATTGGTCGCGCCGTCATAGCCGTAGCGCACGTCGCGCAGGCCAACCGCGCCGGCCTGATCCTGCAATTCGCAATCGCCATTAGCGCCGCAGGTCAGGCAGTCGAGCGGATGATCGGAAATATAGAGTTCCATCACCCCGCGCCGCAGCTTTTTCAGCCGATCGGTCTGGGTGTGCACGACCATGCCTTCGGCCACCGGTGTGGTGCAGGAGGCGGGATAGCCGTTGCGCCCTTCCACCTCGACCAGGCAAAGGCGGCAGGAGCCGAAACTCTCGACACTGTCGGTGGCGCAGAGTTTGGGGATGGAGCCGCCCAGCAGCGACGCGGCGCGCATGATACTGGTGCCTTCGGGCAGGGTCACGGCCTGCCCGTCGATGGTCAGGGTGACGGACTTGCCGGTAGCGATTGCAGCCGGGGTGCCATGGTCGGTTTCGCGGGTAAAGGTCATTCCGCAGCCTCCTTCAACGGCGCCAAATTCGGACTTGGACTCGCGCCGAAATCCTCTGGAAAATAGTCCAGAGCACTCAGCACCGGATAGGGGGTGAAGCCCCCCAGCGCGCAGAGCGACCCATATTTCATCGTATCGCACAGGTCGCGGAGAAGCGTGGTTTGCGCATCGAGCGAGCTGTCGATCCGGGATGGGGAACGGGAGTAGAGGGCTTTGCCCAAAACCCCGTCATCCCAGCGCACGCTGGGATCCCCCTTTTCTTCCGCGCCACCTTCAGCAAGTGAGATGCCAGCCCTCGCTGGCATGACGGATGGGGGAGTTGGCCGCGCCGCCATGATCCGGTCGACAATCTCCACTCCGCGCGTCGATCCGATGCGGCAGGGCGTGCATTTGCCGCAGCTTTCCGCAGCGCAAAATTCCATCGCGAAGCGGGCCATATGCGCCATATCGACACTGTCATCGAACACCGTGATCCCGGCATGACCGATGAGGCCACCAGCAGCGGCGAAGCTTTCATAATCGAAGGGCAGATGGAACATGCTTGGCGGAAAATAAGCCCCCAGCGGCCCGCCCACCTGCACCGCGCGCACCGGGCGGCCATTCGCGGTGCCGCCGCCAATATCGTTCACCAGTTCGCCCAACGTGATGCCAAAGCCGATTTCGTACAGCCCGCCATGTCGCACATTGCCTGCCAGCTGCACCGGCATCGTCCCGCGCGACCGGCCAAAGCCGACCGCCGCATAGGCATCCGCCCCTTCGGCCAGAATGAACGGCACGGCAGCGAGGCTCAGCACATTGTTGATCACCGTCGGCTGTCCGAACAGGCCTTTGAGCGCAGGCAAGGGTGGCTTGGCGCGCACTTGGCCGCGCTTGCCCTCGATCGAATCGAGCAAAGCCGTTTCTTCGCCGCAGACATAGGCGCCCGCGCCCTCACGCACTTCCAGCGTGAAGGGCGCGATCCGATGCGCCGATCGCTCGATCGCCAGCCGCATCGTGTAGATGGCGAAGGGATATTCGGAGCGGATATAGATATAGCCATGATGCGCGCCCACGGCATGGGCGGCGATCGCCATGCCCTCGATCAGGCAATAGGGATCGCCCTCCATCAGCATCCGGTCGGCAAAGGTGCCGCTGTCGCCCTCGTCGGCGTTGCAGACGATATATTTTTGCGTCCCCGGCGCATCCAGCACCGTCTGCCATTTGATGCCGGTCGGGAAACCTGCCCCGCCGCGCCCACGCAGGCCCGACGCCTTGACGGCATCGACCACGGCCTGTGGCGCCATCGCGCGCGCGGCGTCCAGCCCTTTCCAGCCGTCCTGCGCGGCGTAATCGGTCAGGCTCAGCGGGTCGATCATGCCGCACCGGGCAAAGGTGAAACGCTGCTGCCCGGCGAAGAAGGAGAGTTGATCGACCGCTCCCAGCCGGTTGGGGTGGCTGCCATCCAGCACCGCCGCGACATCCCACGGCCCGACCGGACCATAGCCGATGCGGCCGTCCGCCGTCTCCACCTCTACCAAAGGCTCGATGCTGAACAGCCCGCGCGATCCGGTGCGGATTACCTCGCACCCGGCGTCGGCAAAGGCCTGCGCAACGTCATCCGCGCCCAGCGCAACTGATGCCATGTCGCGGCTCACATAAATTTTCATGCCGCCACCTCCGCTGCGATCCGATCCAGCGCGGCCGTGTCGATCCGCGCCATGGGACGACCATCGACCAGCGCATTGGGGCCGACCGCGCACAGGCCCAGGCAATAGACCGGCTCCAGACTGACCGCGCCGTCGCTGCGCGTCTCCCCCATCGCCACGCCCAGCCGTTGCGCCGCCGCCGCCTCGATCGCCGCGCCGCCCCGCGCCTGACAGCTTTCGGCCCGGCACAGCTTGACGACATGGCGACCCGCAGGCGTCCGGCGAAAATCATGGTAGAAGGTGACGACGCCATGCACGTCAGCGCGCGACAAGTTCAGCGCGCGAGCGATGACCGGCACGAGCGCATCCTGTACATAGCCAGCCTCTTCCTGCACCGCATGGAGCAGCGGCAGCAACTGGTCGCGGGTCGCGCCGTGGCGCGCGGTCCAGCCTTCGATAAACTCTTCCATCCCGATACCCTGCCTTATGGCCGCAATTTTGACCGGATAGTGCGGCAGCGGGGCGCGCCGGTCAAATCGAAGCCAGCGATGCTTGATAGAGATAGTCTATCAAAGCGATCCGAATCCGGGCGGCAGGCGCAACCCGCGCGCCACCGCCAGCACCGCCTGCGCCAATGGGCCCATCGGCGCACTGTCCGACACGATGACGCCAACCCGGCTGCCATCCCCCATGTCCGGCAGCGGCGTCGTGCGCGCCCAGCGCAGACCGTCCAGCAAGGCGGCATGGCTGTCGGGAATGATCGAACAGAGCCGCCCCTGCTGCACCAGCCCCAACAGCGCGACATAAGAGTCGGCGGTCACCAAGGGCCGCAGCGCCAGTCCTCGATCGGCCAGCCGCGCGTCCAATATCCGCCGGTTCTGCATCCCCTGATGCAACAGGCAGAGCGGCAGGCTGGCGAGGTCGGCCCAATCGACGACAGCGGGAATCGGCACGCCATCCACCGCGCTCACCAGCATCGCCCGCTCGGCATAGAGCGGCACCGACAGTGCGTGGGCGGGCGGTTCGAAATCGAGATAGGTGAGGCCCGCGTCCAGCTCGAACGCGGCCAGTTCGCGCTCGATCTGGCGCGATGTCAGCGCCCGGACGGAAATGTTCAGCCCCGGATGTCGTTCCAGCATCGCGGTCGCCAGACAGCCGATCGCCGGCATGGCGGCGGGGATTGCGCCCAGCCGCAATTCGCCCTTAAGCGGCCCGCGCGCCGTCTCCGCCGCCTGCCCCAGCGCCTCGGCCGCCGCGACCAATTGCCGCGCCCATGGCAAAATCGCCTCGCCCTCCGGCGTCAATCCGGCATATTTGCGGTCGCGCCGGATCAGCCTTTTGCCCAGTTGCGATTCCAGCGTAGCGATGCCCGCCGACAGCGTGGGTTGCGACACATGGCATAGAGCCGCCGCCCGCGCAAAATGGCCTTCACGCTCCAGCGCCAGGAAATATTCGACGAGGCGGGTCTGCATATATTTGGTATAGGCCTGATAGAAGGGCGCTATCAAGGAAGCATCATGACGGAACAGCTCATATTGGGCGCGGTGCTGGCGGGGGGCCGGTCCAGCCGCTTTGGCAGCGACAAGGCGCTGGCCGTGATGGCGGATGGACGGACCTTGCTGGACCATGCGATCGCAGGCCTTGCGCCCCATGTCGCGCAGGTGGTGATCTGCGGGCGCGCGGGTGGCCTGGCCGATCGGCCCGCGCCGGACATGGGACCATTGGGCGGGCTGAACGCCGCGCTGCATGATGCGCAGAACCACGGCTTTGCCGGGGTATTGACGACGGGGTGCGACATGCCACTCTATCCGGTG
Source organism: Sphingobium sp. (assembly GCA_023266575.1). GTDB lineage: Bacteria > Pseudomonadota > Alphaproteobacteria > Sphingomonadales > Sphingomonadaceae > Sphingobium. The sequence goes on along the minus strand of JAHFPV010000003.1, from coordinate 77,084 downwards.
GACCTGCCAGCGGCACTGATCGGGGCGGATGCGGCGATATTGAAAGGCCAGCAATTGCTCGGCTGGTGGCCTGCATCTCTCGCGCCTGAACTCGACGCGCATCTGGCGGCGGACAATAACCGCTCCATCTATGGCTGGCTCGACCGCATCGGCGCGCGGGTGGTGGAGATGCCGGGGCTGGTCATGCCCAATATCAACCGGCCTGAGGATCTGGCGGGGTTATAACACGCAACACCCGTTCGTTTCGAGCGACGGTAGTTAGGCAGGTAAAGCCACGCTCGCCCCAATCTGCACCGGCACCCGCGTCCCCGCCACCGCTTCGCCGATCAGCAGCAGGGTCGGATCTTCGTCGCTGATCGTCTGCACCAGAAAGGCCAGCGCCGACAGCTTGCCGCGGATCAGCCGTTCGCTGGGCAGCGAGACATTGACCGCCACCATCACCGGGGTTTCCGGGTCGCGCCCTGCCGCGATCAGGTTGCGCGCGATTTCGCCCGCCGCCGCGCGGCCCATATAGATGCCGATCGTCCCGCCGGGCCGCGCCAGCGCATCCCAGTCGAGTTTCAACGGTTCGCCCGCCTTCAGATGCGCGGTCACCAAAGTCAGCCCGCGCGCCTTGCCGCGCAGGGTAAGCGAGGCATGGCCGCTTGCCGCCGCCGCGCTGGCGGTGGTGATGCCGGGGCAGATGCGCACGGCAATCCCTGCGTCACCCAGATGGTCCATTTCCTCGGCCGACCGGCCAAATATCGACGGATCACCGCCCTTCAGCCGCACCACCCGCTTGCCCGCACGGGCGGCGGCCAGCAGCAGATCGTTGATGCTGTCCTGTTGCTTGCTGTGACGACCGGAGCGTTTGCCCACGCTCACCCGCTCGACTCCGGCTGGGATCAGGTCCAGCACTTGCGGCCCGACCAGCGCGTCGTAAAAGACGATGTCGGCGGCGGCGATCAGCTTGTCCGCCTTGCGCGTCAGCAGGTCCGGGTCGCCCGGCCCCGCGCCCACCAGCCACACCTGTCCGGGCGCGATCAACTCATTCGGCTGCATGAAGCGTCTCCTGTTGGGCCTGGGCCAATATGTTGGCCAGCGCCGGGCGGCATGACCCGCAATTGGTCCCCGCCCCCAAGGCTGCGCCGATCGCGGGAACATCGACCAGCCTCTGTTCGCGAATGGCCGCAACAATCTGGTTAAGCCCAATGTCGAAACAGACGCACACCACCGCGCCCTTGTCAGGCTGGCTCCCCGGCCCGCGTGCCGCCAGCACCGATGCGCCCACACCTTCCACCGCCAACTGACCGATCAGCCAGTCGCGCGTGGGCAATATGCCGCTGCGGGTGACGATCAGTACGCCTGCCAGCTTGCCGTCGCGGATGATCGCGACGCGGCGGGTGCCGCGCGTCATGTCGATCGCCTCGACCCGATCGCCCTTGGGCAGGCACGCTTCCAGCCGCGCCGGATCGCCATTGCCCGCCACTTCATAGAGCGCGCCGCCCGGCACGGTGATGCGCGTGGCCCACAGGCATGGCACGCGCACGGGTTCGCTCCCGCGCAGGATCAGAAAGCCCTTCCATTCGGTGGCGACTTTTTCGACCCTGACCGGGGTGGATTTGAACCCCGGCTGACCCGAATGGGGATCGACCAGCGGGCGCGGCAGCAGGCCGGTGCGGCCGCCGGTCGATTGCTGGTCGGTCCAGTGAATCGGGGTAAAGACGTCGCCGGGACGCTGGCCATCGCTGATCCGCGCGCGGAACAGGCTGTCGCCCTGCGGCGTCGATACGCGGGCCAGATCACCGTCGGCGATGCCCAGCGCAGCTGCGTCGTCCGCATGGACCTCGACCAGTGGCTCCCCCCGGTGGCGCGCCAATTTGGGCGACAGGCCGGTGCGACTCATCGTGTGCCACTGGTCGCGATACCGACCCGTGTTGAGCGTCATCGGCCAGTCCTTGAGCGGACCCTGCACATCCATTTGGCTGACCGGCAGCAACCGCGCCTTGCCATCCGGCGTCGAAAAGCGCCCGTCGGCAAAGGGCGTGCCGCCCCAGCGGAACGGCTCCATCGCCTCATAGGCGTCATTGCCCAGTGTCGCCTGCGCGCGCAGGTTCAGCAGCCGCACGCCATCATTCTGATAGGCGGTCAGGCGCGCATGTTCGCGCCAGATGTCGGCGGGACGATCATAGGCAAAGGCGTTGCGCCACCCCATGCGGCGGGCGACTTGCGTGACGATCCACCAGTCGGGTTTCGCTTCGGCGGGCAGCGGCAGCAGCGCGCGCTGGCGGCTGATCGTGCGGTCGCTATTGGTGACGGTGCCGTCCTTTTCGCCCCATGCGGCGGCGGGCAGGCGGACATGGGCGTGGACGCTGGAGTCGGTGTTGGCCATCACCTCCGACACGACGAGGAAAGGAACCGTCTCCAGCGCTTCGCGGACGCGATTGGCGTCGGGCATCGACACGGCGGGGTTGGTCGCCATCACCCACAAAGCCTTGATCCGGCCTTCGTTGACGGCGCGGAACATGTCGACAGCCTTCAGCCCCGGCTTGGTCGCCATGGTCGGCGCGGCCCAGAAACGGCCGACGCGCGCGACATTGTCCGGTGCGAAATCCATATGCGCCGCCAGCGAGGAAGCAAGGCCGCCGACTTCGCGCCCGCCCATGGCGTTGGGCTGGCCGGTGATGGAGAAAGGCGCCGCGCCCGGCTTGCCGATGCGGCCGGTGGCGAGATGGACGTTGATGATCGCATTGACCTGATCCGTGCCGCGGATCGACTGGTTGATCCCCTGGCTGAACATGGTGACGGTGCGCGGGGTCGCGGCGAACAGTTCGTAAAATTGCTGGAGCGAGGCAGGCGAGACATCGCACGCCTTGGCCGTGGTCCACAGGTCATGGCCGGTCCGGATATGGTCCCAGAAGCCGTTGGGCGCATGGACGCTGCGCGCCAAAAAATCCGCGTCGAGCAGCTTTGCCTGCTCCATCCAGGCGAGCAGCCCGTTCATCAGCGCGACGTCACTGCCGGGCCGCAGCGCCAGATGCAGGTCTGCGCCTTCGCAGGTTTCGGTGCGGCGCGGATCGATCACCACCAGTTTCGTGCCGCGCGCGGCGCGGGCGGCCTGTATCCGCTGATAGACGATCGGGTGGCACCATGCGGTGTTGGAGCCGACGAGGACGATCAGGTCGGCTTCGTCCAGATCGTCATAGCTGGCGGGGACGACATCTTCGCCGAATGCGCGGTTATGCCCGGCGACCGCGCTCGACATGCAAAGGCGACTGTTGGTGTCGATATTGGCCGACCCGATAAAGCCCTTCATCAGCTTGTTGGCGACATAATAATCTTCGGTCAGGATCTGGCCGGAGACGTAGAAAGCGACGCTATCGGGACCATGTCTGGCGATCGTGTCGGCAAAGCGTCTGGCGACCAGATCGAGCGCCTTGTCCCAACTGGCGCGCTTGTCGCCGGTCATGGGATGGAGCAGACGGCCTTCAAGACCCACCGTCTCGCCCAGATGCGTACCCTTGGAACAGAGCTTGCCCGCATTGGCCGGATGCGTCTCATCCCCCCTGATCGTCACGGCGCGGCCGCCGGTCGGCGTCGCCGCGATGCCGCAGCCGACGCCGCAATAGGCGCAGGTGGTGCGGATCGCCTGGCTCATCAGGCGGCCACCTTCGCCAGTTCAGGTCGCGCGATCAGGATGCGACCATCCTCCTGTTTCACCGCGATCGTCGGGGTGCAGCCTTTATCCTCGCCCTGCGCTTCGCCGCTTTTCAGCGCGATGTTCCAATTGTGCAGCGGGCAAGCGACGCTGTGGCCATGGACGATGCCCTGGCTCAGCGGTCCCTTTTTGTGCGGGCATTCATTGACCAGGGCGAAAATCTGGTCGTCGCCGGTGCGGAACACCGCGATTTCTTTCTCGCCACCAATCTGAACGGTGCGCGCACCGCGCTGCGGAATGTCGGCCAGCGTGCCGATGTCGATCCAGTCGGTCATATGTCTCACTCCGCCGCGATGGAGATGGGGTCGAGATGCTGGTGCAGGTCGCTGTTCGCGCCCGCCGCCCGCTCCGCCCAGGGATCGTCCTGCATGAACTGCTGCGAAAACAGGAATCGGGCGCGCAGCGCTTCGCGACCGGCATCATCCTCGACGATGCGCTGCTTCACATAGTCGACGCCGACCCGCTCGATCCACGGCGCTGTCCGTTCCAGATAACGGGCTTCCTCGCGATAGAGCTGGGTGAAGGCCGCGCAATAATCGAGCGCTTCCTGCTCGGTCGCGACCTTGCACAGCAGGTCGGTGACGCGGACATGGATGCCGCCATTGCCGCCGACATGCAGCTCATAGCCGGAATCGACGCAGACCACGCCGAAATCCTTGATCGTCGCTTCCGCGCAATTGCGCGGGCAGCCCGATACCGCAATCTTGAACTTGTGCGGCATCCACGATCCCCAGGTCATCCGCTCAGTCTTGACGCCAAGGCCGGTCGAATCCTGCGTGCCAAAGCGGCACCATTCGGACCCGACACAGGTTTTGACCGTCCGCAGCGACTTGCCATAGGCGTGGCCGGACACCATGCCCGCCGCGTTCAGTTCCGCCCAGACGGCGGGCAGATCCTCCTTCTTGATGCCGAAAATGTCGAGCCGCTGACCGCCGGTGACCTTGACCATCGGCGCGTCATATTTCTCCACCACATCGGCGATCGCGCGCAATTCGCGCGGGTTGGTCAGGCCACCCCACATGCGCGGGACGACCGAATAAGTGCCATCCTTCTGGATATTGGCGTGCATCCGTTCATTGACGAAGCGGCTCTGCTGGTCATCGACATAGACGCCGGGCAGCGCGCACAGCAGATAATAATTGAGCGCCGGGCGGCAGGAGGAACAGCCATCGGGCGTGGACCAGTGCAGCTTCTGCATCACTTCGGGGATGGAGCGCATGTCCTGCGCCACGATTTCGCGGCGGACATCGTCATGGCCGAAACTGGTGCATTTGCACATCGTCCTGGGACCGGACTGGACATCGTCGCCCAGCGTCAACGCCAGGATATTTTCCACAAGACCCGTGCAGCTGCCGCAGCTCGCCGATGCCTTGCAGCCCGCGCGCACCGCGTCCAGGCTGCACGCCCCCTTTTCGATGCAGGCGACAACCTGCCCCTTGGAAACGCCGTTGCAGCCGCAAATCTCGGCATCGTCCGAGAGCGCTGCAACGGCCGCCTTAGGGTCCATAGCGCCTCCTCCAGAGGCGAAGGCTTGGCCGAAGATCAAAAGGTCGCGAATGTCGGCGACATTTTCGCCGCGCTTCAAAAGGTCGAAATACCAACCGCCATCAGCCGTATCGCCATAGAGGACCGCGCCGACGACCCTGTCGTCCTTCACCACGACCCGCTTGTACACGCCGCGCGACGCATCGCGCAGGACGATGTCCTCGCAGCCTTCACCGCCGGAAAAGTCCCCTGCGGAAAAGACGTCCAGACCAGCGACCTTCAGCTTGGTCGAGGTGACGCTGCCCTTATAGCCTGTGTGCCGGTCGGTCAGGCCATCGGCCAGGCTGCGACACATGTCCCACAGCGGCGCGACCAAGCCATAGACATTGCCGTCATGCTCAACGCATTCGCCCACGGCCAATATGTCCGCATCGCTGGTGACCATATGGTCGTCGACCTTGATGCCGCGTCCGACATCCAGACCCGCCTCGCGCGCCAGCGCGACCGACGGGCGGATGCCCACCGCCATCACCACCAGGCTGGCCGGGATTTGCGTGCCATCCTTCAGGCGCACGCCTTCAACCTTGCCTTCGCCGTAAATCTCGGCGGTGTCGGCACCGGTCAGGATCGTCTGGCCCCGCCCTTCCAGCGCGCTCTTGAGCAGCCAGGCGGCGGCTTCATCAAGCTGCCGCTCCATCAGCGTGGGCATGATGTGCAGCACCGTCACCTTCATGCCGCGCAGGGTCAGGCCATGCGCCGCTTCCAGCCCCAGCAGCCCGCCACCGATCACCACGGCTTCACCACCGCCAATGGCCTTGCCCGCCTCAGCCGCCGCCAGCATCACATCGACATCTTTCATGTCGCGGAAGCTGATGACGCCGGGCAAATCCTTGCCGGGAACAGGGATGATGAACGGGTCGGACCCCGTGGCGATCAGCAGCTTGTCATAGCCGATGGTGCGACCCGATTGGCTCGTGACACTCTTGTGCGTGCGGTCGATCGCCGACACCGGATCGGACGTGATCAGCGTGATGCCATTATCATCATACCAGGCGCGGTCATTGATGATGATGTCATCGAACGTCTTTTCGCCCGCCAGCACTGGGGACAGCATGATCCGGTTATAATTCACATGCGGTTCGGCCCCGAAGATGGTGACACGATACCGCCCGGCATCGCGCGCCAGCAATTCCTCGACCGCGCGGCACCCGGCCATACCGTTGCCGACCACCACCAGATGTTCGCGCACGTCATCGGCCGGGACAAGGATTTCCTCCTCGCTGTCCGTTACCGGACTCAATCCGTCCTGAAATTCCATCCTCGTCACTCCGGAAAACAAAAAAGCCGCCATCCTGACCCCCGGTGAGAACCGAAAGTCAGGATGGCGGCTTTGCCATCATAGTCGCCTTGCCGATCCGTCCGTGGATCGCTTCGGCTATGGTTGGAAGGGCAACATCGCCCTCTTGCAATGCACCATAAACGGAATCGCCTGACGGCTCAAGCGATTCCGTTCGTGATCGATCAATAGGCCCAGTCGGCCTGAAGCCACAATTTCTGCGTGTCCGTGGCCATCGTCTTGGCGTCATATTTGGCGTAGCGGACGGACAGCGCCGTCTTCTTCACCTTCGCCGATGCGATAAGGTTGATTTCATCGCCATAATGCTGGTCCAGCCGGTCGCTGTCGAACCGATGCCAGACAGCCATCAGCGCCACGCCGGACAGCGGACCCAGCTGTTTCCAGCCATAGCCACCGCCGACATAAAGGTCGCGGATGCCGTTGCCCGGCGTCGTCAGGAATTTGTCGGCCCAGCCCTGAAACTTGAAATTGGTGCCGAGCGGCGTCTGGAAACTGGTGAAGGCCGCGCCGCTGCTGGCGCCCAGCACTTCGTAACCGGCGTTGAGTTTCCAGCCCTTCACGTCCAACGTCGCGTCCGCCAGCCAATAATCCGCGCTGTAATTATTGGGGTTGGCATGATGGTCGGCCTGCCTGGCGTAGCTCAGTTGATAGGAGAGTTTCGCCGCCTTGGACAAAGGCTGCGTCCCGGCCAGCCGCACACCATAGGTCTGGCTCGACAGGCGGTAGGCCTGCATCGCCGCTTCATCCTGATCGACCAGATAGGCAAAGCCCGTGAGCGTACCGACCGGCGTGACATAAGAGAGGTTGGCGAAAATATTGTCGCCGCTCACCGCCTGCTGCCGCGCGCCCTTACCCTGAAAACCCCAGATGGTGCGCACGCTCCACGCATAGGAAACGTCCAGTTTCAGCCCTTTGGCCGGGGTGAGTTCCATCCGCACCGCGTCGAACGTCTGGCCATTGTTGCGGAAGGCGACATTGCCGACAAACCGTTCGTCATCCAACGCGATCTTCTGCCGGCCACCAGTCAGCGTGACCATCTTGGTCTTGTACTGGAGCTGCGCGATATAGAGCGCGATATTTTCAGGATCGGCGACAATCGGCCGGGTCGCGGCCCCGTTCAGCCCGTCAAAATATTTGTCGACCACCGCCAGATTGCCCTGCCCGATCACCGTGGCGCTCAAAGCCCCGCTGGTCGCGACCAGCCCGGCGCGGGCGCGGATGGTCAGCGCGTCGGACTTTTCCGTCGCCAGCCCGTCCTGATCGGCATGTTCGTAGCGCAACCGCGCTTCGGCCACTGGCTTGAGCTTGATGTCCTGGGCCTGGGCCGTGGACATGGCGGTCCCTGCGGCGACCAATGTGGCCGCCGTTGCGTATAGATATTTCATGATAGTCATCCCCCCTCGGATGATGTTGCGACCAATTTAAGGAGGCGGCCTTGCTGTAAAGGTCCGCCCCCGCCCCTCCAAACTCCAATCAGATGCGCGCGCCCGTGCTCCAGGTCGCGCGCCACCGGGCCTTGACCATCGCAAGTCCCACAAAAGCGATGACCGCCAGCCCGGCGAAAATCAGGAACCCGGCCGAAAAGCTGCCAGTAAGTTGCTTGGCAAAGCCCAGCGAACTGGCGAGATAGAAGCCGCCAATGCCGCCCGCCATGCCAACCAGGCCGGTCATCACGCCGATTTCCGCCTGGAACCGCTGCGGCACCAGCTGGAACACCGACCCGTTGCCAGTGCCCAGCGCCAGCATGGCGAGGACGAAGAGGCCAAGCGCAGAAGCTAGCGTGGTGGCGAAAGCAACACCGGCCAGCGCAATCGCGGCCACGACATAGACGATCATCAGCGCCTTCACGCCGCCAATCTTGTCGGCCAGCGCCCCGCCCATCGGACGGACCAGCGACCCGGCGAACACGCAGCCCGCTGTGCAATAGCCCGCCATCACCGGGGTCAGGCCGAACTGATCGGTGAAATAGATCGGCAGGCTGGCGGCAAGGCCAACGAAACCGCCGAAAGTGACGGCATAAAAGGCCATCAGCAGCCAGGCATCCGCCTGCTTGAGCGGCTCGAAATAATCGATCATCTTCTTGGGCGGCGGCGCGTTGGGCGCATCCTTCGCCATGATCATATAGATGACGAACACGATGCTGAGCGGGATGCAGGCGAGGCCCAGCACCGCGTTCCAGCCGAACAATTTGGCCAGACCCGGCGCGAACAGGGCGGCCAGCACCGTGCCCGAATTGCCCATGCCCGCCAGGCCCATCGCCTTGCCCTGATGCTCGGCGGGATACCAGCGGCTGGCGAGCGGCAGCGCGATCGCGAAGCTTGCGCCTGCAAAGCCCAGCACGACGCCCAGCGCCAGCGTGCCTTCAAAACTGTCGATGCCCATGGCCCAGGCGGTGAACAGGCCGATGATGACGATGACCTGACTGATCGCACCCGACAATTTGGGACCAATGCGGTCGACCAGCAGCCCGTTGACGACGCGCAGCAGCGCGCCCATCAGCGTGGGCGTGGCGACCATTAGCCCCTTTTCGGCCGGGGTCAGCATCAGCGTCTTGGCGATCATCGGGGCTAGCGGCCCCAACAGCACCCACACCATGAAGGCCAGGTCGAAATAGAGAAAGGCCGCAATCAGCGTCGGCGTATGGCCGGCCTTCCAGAAGCTGGTCGTGGCGGGGGCCAGTTCACCCTCCTTGTCGCCATCCCAATAAGCAGTTGCCATGATAGGTCATCCCAGACTCGAAAATGAACAAAAAAAGCCGCAGGCCGGACATCACCCGATGGGGAGTCCGGTCAGCGGCTTTGCTGTATGATAGGTCGGAATGACGGTCCCGACCTTGGGATGGCGCATTCCTGTCAAACGCGCATCGTCGCGCGGTTACATGTCTTATCTCGCGATTCGCGTCATGTTGCAAGGCACAATTTTTCCCGCCAAATCAACGTAGCGGCGCAAATCCTGCCAAAAACTCTTCGATTCGTTCCGGGTCAAACACCCGCTTGTCAAAGAAGCTGTCCGGTCCCAGCGTCAGTTCGCCCCGGCGTGATCCGACCGCCAATGGAGAGGCGACTGCCCCTTCCAGCTTCATGCTGGCACCGGGCATCGGCACATTGCTGTCGGCCAGTGCGCGGCGGAATATGTCGGGACGGAACACCGCCCCGGCGCGTGTCGCTGTCGCCGGATCGTGATCGACCATACCCCAAAGCACCAGTTGCGAATAGATCCACAGCGCCTGACTGCGCCACGGAAAGGGCGTCGCCTCCCGTCCGAACAGCATGAAATCCGGGCTGACGATCGGCGGTTCCCCCGCCCGCGCGACAATGCCGCCCGACAGCGCGCGTTCAATCAGATAGGCAGGCTGATCGACATAATCCGGGCGGGCGAGCAGGTTGGCAAGGTCATCCCTGTGCGCCGGGTCATCGCACCACGCCGCCGCCCGCACCAGCGCGCGCAGCAGCCGGTCGACGGCTTGCGGATTTTCCTCCAGCCAGGATTCGCGGAAAGCCAGCACCTTTTCGACCCCGCGCCGCCATATCCGCTCGCCGATCGCCACGGCTTCCGCCAAACCAGCCTCCACCGCCGCGCTGCCCCAGGGTTCGCCCGCGATGAAGCCGTCAATCTCGCCCGCGTGCATCGCCTCGACCGTCAGCGATGGCGGCAGCACGCGCAGCACGACGTCGCGGTCCGGGTCCACGCCCGCACTCGCCAGCCAGTAACGCAGCATGATCGCATGGCCGGAAAAGCGATGGACCACGCCGATCACCGGCTTGCGTCGCCACAGGCCGATCGCGGCGGCAAAATCATGCGCGGTGCCCAGCGGATCGGCCAGTCGGTTGGCGATGACCGGCTCCAGCGCCTTAGCAAAATCGCACGCCATCACCAGCATATTGCCGTTGACGTTCAGCTTGTAGGGCGCGGCCAAAGGCGCTGGCTGCTGGCTCAGCCCCAATGTTACCGCGACAGCCAGCGGCGCCAACATATGCGCGCCCTGCACCTGGCCATAGACCAACCGGTCGCGCAGCGTCGCCCAACTGGTGGTGCGCACCAGATCAAGGGCGATCCCCTCTTCCTCGGCAAAACCCCGCTCCCGCGCCGCCACCAGAACGGCAGCATCGGTCAGCGGCAGGAAGGCGATGCGCAACCCTATCGTCATAATCCCCCTCCCAACAGGTCGCTGGCGGTGATCAGCGCCTGCGCCACTTCCACAATCTTCTTGCCCTGGTTCATCGCCGCCGTCCGCAGCAGCGCATAGGCATCCTGTTCACTCAACGATCGCTGGTTCATCAGGATGGACTTGGCCCGGTCGATAACCTTGCGGTCGGATAACGCACTACGGGCTTCATCCAGTTCGCTCTGGATCTTGGCAAAAGCGTTGAAACGCCGCACCGCCAGTTCCAGCACCGGCTTGACCCGTTCCTTGCGCAATCCATCGACGACATAGGCGGACACGCCTGCGTCGATCGCCGCGCCGATCATCGCCTCGTCCGACTGGTCCACGAACATGGCGATCGGCCGGGCCAGCGCGCGGCTGACCGTCAGCATTTCCTCCAGCGTATCGCGGCTGGGGCTGCCCAGGTCCATCAGTACGACATCGGGGGCCATGCGTTCGAGGCGCGCGACAAAGCCGCCACGCGGCGGGACGATATGAATATCGTCATAGCCCGCCTCATGCAGCCCCTCTTCCAAGACGCTGGCCCGCAATCCACTGTCATCGATGATGACGATTCGCATCTGTCCCCGCCTCTTCGCGCCTTAAGTGGCCGCGATGCTGCGCCGCGTCAATGCGCCGCTGACGTGTCCACATCGGCGCGCGGGCGCGGTGCCAGCCAGACCACGGCGGCGGCCACGAACAGGATAATGGCCGATATGAAGAATATATAATCGACAGCAATCGCCAGCGCTTCCTGATCAACGATGTTCGATATGACCTGCCGCGCCTGGTCGGCCGACATGCCGATATTGGCCAGCGCCGATTGCGTGTCGGCGGGCTGGAGCGCGCCCGCCAGCTCATTGCGCGATACACGCTGGCCATCGCCCCAGCCGGTCAGCACCAGCGATGTCGCAATCGCCAGCGCCATGGTGCGCAGGAAATTCTGAAGGCCCGCCGCGGAGGCTGTCTCTTCCGGCCGCACCGACCCCAACGTCAGCGTCGTCAGCGGGATCATGAAGAAGGGCATGGCGAACCCCTGGATGAACTGGGGTGCGGCCATCGTCCAGAAATCGACCGAGCTGGTCCAGTGCGCGCGCCACAGGGTCATCAGGCCCAGCCACAACACCGCACCCGAAATCATGAAGCGCGGATCGACTCGGCCCATCATCCTGGCGGCGATCGGCGCGCTCATCAACGCGGCCATCGCGGTGAAGGCAGTGACGATGCCAGCCCAGGTCGCGGTATAGCCCATGGACGACTGGAGCCATTGCGGGATGACGACGATGCCGGAAAAATAGGCACCAAAGCACAGCGCCAGCGACAGCACCCCGGTGGTAAAGCCGATATGACGGAACACCCGCAGATCGACGATCGGGTGCACCTCCGTCAATTCCCAGATGATGAAGGCCAGGAAGCCGATCAGCGCGAGAATCGCCAGTATGACGATCAGCGGATCGGCAAACCAGTCATGGTCACGGCCAAGATCGAGCATGATCTGAAGGCAGCCGATCCAGAAAACCAGCAAACCCAACCCAACCTTGTCTATCGGCACCCGCGCCGTTTCCGTTTCAACTGGGCGCAGCAGCGCCATCGCCGCGAACACGCACAGGACAGCGATCGGCAGGTTGATGAAGAAGATCCAGTGCCAGCTCCAATTGTCGCTGATATAGCCCCCGATAATCGGTCCCATCGCCGGTCCCAGCAGCGTCGTCATCGCCCACAGGCCCATCGCCCGCGCGCGCCGTTCGGGCGGAAAGACGCGCAGCATCAGCGTCTGCGACATCGGCATGATCGGCCCACCGCACAGCCCCTGGCCGATGCGGCAGACGACGATCATGCTGAGCGACATGGACAGGCCGCACAGCACGGAAAACAGGCCAAAGCCGATCATCGCCCAGATGAACATCTTTACCACGCCAAAGCGCTGCGCCAGCCAGCCGGTCAGCGGCACGCAAATCGCTTCGGCGACCGCGTAGGATGTGATGATCCACGTCCCCTGATCGGGGGTGATGCCCAGATTGCCGGCGATATGCGGCACGGACACATTGGCGATGGTCAGGTCAAGGACGACCATGAAATTGCTGAGCGCCAGTACCAGCCCGGCCAGTGTGCGCTGGCGCGGCGTCAGCCGGTTAAAGATATTATCCTCGCCGCTCACGATCCGGCCCTTCAGTGACGCGAAAGGTCGATCTCGACCTCCGTCGAAAAGCCGACACGCAACGGGTGGGCGGCCAGTTCCTTGGGGTCCAGCGCGATGCGGACGGGCAGGCGCTGGACGACCTTGATCCAGTTGCCGGTCGCATTTTGCGCCGGGATCAGCGAGAGCGACGATCCGGTCCCGCCGGAAAAGCCCACCACCTTGCCATGATAGACGACATCGCTGCCGTAAATGTCAGCGATCACCGTGGCAGGCATCCCCACCTTCACCTGGCGCAGCTGGCGTTCCTTGAAATTGGCGTCGACATAGGCCTGCGCCAGCGGCACGATCGTCATGATCGGGCTGCCCTGCGCGACGCGCTGGCCGACCTGCACCTGCCGCTTGGTGATGACACCGTCGATCGGCGCGCGGATCACCGTGCGGTCCAGGTCCAGCTTGGCCGCGTCCAGCTTGGCCTGCGCCACCATCACGCCCGGATCGGTATCAACGCTCGATCCGCTGACCAGCGCATCATTGGCGGCCAGCTGCCCGCTCGCCGCGCTGCGCGTCGCCTGCGCCGTGGTGACGCCCGCGCGGGCAAGGTCCAGCGCGGCGCGCGCGGCGGCATAGGCGGTGCGCGCGCTGGTCACTTCATCGCCCGACACCGCGCCTTCGCCCACCAGCGCCTCGCGCCGTTGCAGGTCGATCCGCGCCTTGTCGACATTGGCCTGTGCCGTCGCCAGCTGGGCGCGCGCCTGTGCAATGTCCGCGCCGCGTGCATCGACCTGCGCTTCCAGCGCATTGCTGGTCGCGCTGCTCTGGCGAAATTTCCGGCGCGCTTCGGCCAGATCGGCCTGTGCCTGGGCAATGGCGATGCGCGCATTGGTCGGGTCGAGCCGCACCAGCACGTCACCACGCTTCACCGCCTGGGTATCGCTGACCAGCACCTGCGTCACCTGCGCGGAGATCAGCGGCGTCACCTGCGCCATTTCCGCGTTCACATAGGCATTGTCCGTGCTGACATGGTTGCGCCCGATCAGCAGATACCATGCCGCCCACAGCAGCCCCAGCACGATCACCGCCAACGCCAGCCGGGTCAGCCAGGTCTTGCGCGCGGTCGCGCGATCCGCCTGTTGCGTGTCGGATAATTCGGGGGCGGCATCAGCCATGCGCAGCGTCCTTGGGCAGGGTGGCGCTGGCGACGAAACCGCCACCCAGCGCACGGATCAGGGCAATATCGAGCGAAAAGGCGCTGGCCTCCAGCGCGGAAACGGACCGGCGCGCAGCGATCAGCTGATCCTCGACATTCAGCACGTCGAGATAGGTGGACAGACCACCATCATAGCGTTTGCGCGCAATGCCATAGGCGTCCTGCGACGCCGCCAGCGCCGCGCGGGCGTCCACCAGCCGATCGTCGAGCGTGCAGCGGCTGGTCAGCGCATCGGCGACGTCGCGATAGGCGGCCAGCACACTCTTGTCATAATTGGCCACCGCCTCGTCATAGCTGGCGCGCGCGCCGCGATACTGTCCCTGCAACGCGCCGCCATGGAATATCGGCAGGCTGATCGCAGGACCGGCGCTGCCGAACAGCGAATCCTTGTCGAACAGGCTGTTATAGAAGGGTTTGGCCGATCCGTTGACGCCGGTGCCGTTAAACATAGTGTTGTAACCCAGCGACTGGACCCCGATCAGCGCGCTCAGCCGCACCGCCGGGTAGAAATCGGCGCGGGCGACCTTGACCTGTTTAGCTGCGGCTTCCGTCCGGGCCAGCGCGGCGGCAATGTCCGGGCGGCGGGCGACCAGATTGGTGGTGACATCGGCGGGCAGGCCGACCGGCATCAAGCGGCCCTTGGGCGGGCGGGTGATCGCCAGGCCACGATCCGGCCCGGCCCCGACCAGCGCGGCAATCTGATGCTGGCGCAGCGCAATCGCCATTCGCGCGCCCGCCAGCTGCGCCCGCGCCGCCGCAACGGTCGCGTCCGACTGGCGCAGATTGCCGCGCGTTTCAAGGCCATTGCGGCTGCGATCGGCGACCAGCTTCTGGCTGGCAACCCGGATATCGAGCGTGCGTTGTTGCAATTCGGCTTCGTCATACAGCCGCGCCAGATCGGCATAGGCGTCGGCAATCCCCGTGGTCAGCGCCAGCCGCGCCTGCTGCGCATCCAACTGCGCCGCGCGCGCCTGCGACGTGGCGGCGGCCAGCGCGGCCTTGTTCCGGCCCCACAGATCAAGGTCGAAGCCCAGATTGAGCGCCACCTGACCAGTGCCGAGCCAGCCCTGCGGAATAAATTCCTTGGGTTGCCCCATAGTGTAGCTTTGCTTGGTGGTCCCCGTCTTGGCGTCCAGATCGACCGACGGCAGCAGCGCAGCGCCCGCCTGTTGCGCCATGCCCTGCGCTTGCGCGAAGCGGGCGGCGGCAATCGCCATGTCGGGCGCGTTGGCCAGCCCTTCCTCTATCAGCGCGGTCAATTGCGGGTCGCCATAGGCGGTCCACCAGCCCTCGCCCGGCCAGGCCGCGTCGGGCGCGCGCAGACTGTCCTGCGCCGCAACGCTCTGCGCCGTGCGGATCGCAGGCGCGGGACCAAGATCAGGCACAGCCGCGCACGCCGACAGCAGCGTCAGGGCGCTCACCGGAACCAGTAAGCGTTGGGGGGGAAACAGGCGACTCACCGACATGACAAACCGTACCATCCAGTATGAAAACTGCCATTGCCGCCGTTGCGAGGCCTTGTCAACAAAATTACCATACTCTATGGTACGGTTTAATGACATGTCTGGATACATCCTCTCCCCCCAGCCGAAGGGAAGCGCGTCGACTGGACCGGCGTGACGCTATCCTTATGGTTGCAGAAGGATATTTCCTGGAACATGGCTATGCCGGGACGACCATGTCGGGCATCGCAGCGGCGCTGGGCGGGTCCAAGGGGACGCTGTGGAATCACTTCCCGTCAAAGGAAGAGCTATTTTCTGCCGTCCTTGATCGGGTGGCCACTGCCTATCGCGTGCAACTCTCGCAAATCCTCGATCCGTGCGGCCTGCTGGAGCCAACGCTGCTGCGCGCCTGCCGCAGTCTGCTCGACAAGGTCTGCTCCGCACAAGCCATCGCCTTGCACCGGCTGATCTATGCAGAGGGCGCGCGATTTCCCGAACTCAGCCGGATTTTCTTCGAGCTTGCGCCGCGACACACACGCGCCCTGCTCGCTGACTTCATTCAAGGCGCGATGGATCGCGGCCAGCTCAGACAGGCTGATCCAGCCGACGCTGCGCGCACGCTGATGGCCCTGACCATGGCAGGCAGTCATCAGCAATTAATGCTCGGACAGATTGCCCAGCCATTGCCGGATGCGATGCACGCAGATGTCATGCTGGCGGTCGATCTGTTCCTGCGCGCCTACGCCCCGGACGGCGCGCCACCACCAGCCGGGCAAAGCGCATAGCCCCGCCCCCTGACCGTCCGCAGCAGCGGCCAGTCATGCCCCCGGTCGATCTTGGCGCGCAGACGCGACATATGCACCTCGACACTGTTTGTGCCGGGATCAAATTCCAGCCGCCATACCGCGCGTAATAGCGCGTCGCGGCTGACCGCCTCCCCCGGCTGCCGCGCCAGATGCAGCAGCAGCGCATATTCGCGCGCCAACAGCGGGATCGCCCGGCCCGCCCGTTCGACTTGCCGGTCGACCAGATGGATCAGCAGGTCGCCCACCCGCAAGCGGGGCTGGTCGTCGCGGGCCAGCCGGATGATCCGCGCCACTGCTTCCCCCTCATGCATCCACGGGCCGACAACATCCTGCGCGCCCCCCTCCAGCGCGCGGGCGCGGGCGGCGGGATCGTCCACGCCCTGCCAGAGGATCGTCGCATCGCTGATGCTGACCCGTGGCGGATCGCCGCCCGCCCCCTGCATCGCCAGATCGAAGCCGCGCGCGCTCAGCGCCCGTGCCAGCGGTGCGAAATCACTGCCCAATCCGTGACAATCGACCCGCCTGCCCACCCGTCATCCACCAATAACTGACCCGCTGCATCCGAACGCCGACACAGCGCAAAGACAAGCCAATCCCTATCCATTGTGGACAGATTGCAGCGCCGCTTCACTGGCGAACCGGATCAGCGGGCTGCTGCTGCGCGCACCCGATTCCCAATGCGCCAGTCGCGCCACGCCGGTCAGCCCGGTGCCGATCGCATCCCACGCCGTCCGCCGCATCGCGTCGGCAGGATGGCGCGCGACGAAATCCTGGGCCAGGTCGATCGCATTGCCGCTGCCGCACCCCACCGCCAGTTCCAGCAGCAATTGCGCGCTGGCCACGGTCATACATTCGGCGATCGTGCTGCGAACAGTGTCGAACCGATATTGCCGCCGCCAGCCCTGATCGGGCGCGCTGGCCAATATGTTGAGCGAGACCGACAGGGAATCGGGCGGCACTTGCGCATGAATGTCGCGATTGGCGCGGTAGAGCAGCATCCGCCCCTGCGACAAATGGCTTCGCTCCACGAAACGTAGCGCCACCACCTCTCCCGCCGCGCCCGCGACATCGCCGTCATAGGCATAATAGTCCGAGCCATAGCCCGGTCCCAGATAGCCGATGGTCAGAAAGTCAAAACCATGATCATGCGGCACATGATAGAGGAAGGGGGCAGGACCACTCATCCGCACCACATGGTCGCGCTCGGCGGGCCAGAAGGCGGCACGCAGCACATATTTGCCCCTGGGAGGGCGAAGCAGCATGACCTGCGCCGAATAGGGATTGGCCTGCCGCTGACCCGCGCAGCGCGTCTTGAGTTCGGCGATGGCGAAGTCTGCCAGGAAATCGCGGTTGCGTCCCAACGCCCGCAGCATCGGCGCGGCAGCGGCCAGCCCTTCCTCGCAGCCGGGATCGAAGGCCGCACTCTCGCACCAGTCGACCAGCGCATCGAGGTCGATGACATTGTCATCCGGTGCCGGTTCGATCAGGCGGGGCATGGCACAGCCCCGATCTGCGCCAGCGTCCGCGCCGCCAGCGCCCGCACCGCCGCGTCGCTTTCCGCCTGCGCCATCGCGCGCAACGCAGGCAAAGCGCTTGCCGTATCGAGCGCCAGATATTCGCGCATCACCGCCCAGCGCTGCGGGGCAAGCGGCGTGTCGAGCGCCTGAACAAACTGCGCCGCCGCATCGCTACGCCCCTGCACTCGCAGCAGCGACAGCAGCATCAGCGCGCGGGCATGGCCCTCATCCGCCTCCGCCCGCGCCACCAGCGCGCCGGTTGCGGACTCATATATGCGCGAACAGACCGGGCCTCGCCCCGCAATCTGCGCCCGCAACAGCATCAGCGGCGCGTCGTCCGGCAGGATGCGCAGCGTCTCACGCCGCTCGTCCAGTTCCAGCACATCGCCCACCGCGCAATGACGCGGCCCGGTCGGCACCGCCCGCTCTCCCTCCAGCCGGAACCCCTCACCCCGCAGCGCGCGATTAAGCGGGCGGCAGAGCATATGGCGACCGGAAAAATGCACCCGCGAACCCGCTTGCTTGACCGGGTCGATCACCGTCGCCGACAGCCAGATCCGCTCGGTTCGCGCCAGCACCAGATGCCGGGCCGCACCGCTGCGGCTCGCGCGAAAGCCGGGCAGGTGCATGGGATCGGCGGTCATCGCCGCGCAGCCCTGTGCCAGCAGATCGGTAAACCAGCCTATATCGTGCAGAAATGGCCGGATCAGCGCCAGTGCCCGGCCGAACGGCGCATCCTGGGCCGCCGCCACCGCCTGCCCCAGCGCCGCCCCCAACGCCCCTGGCGTCACGGCTGGTCGATGATCGCGATCACAATATCCATCAGGCTGATGTCCAGCACATCGCCATCCTGCAACCCGAACAGGCTGGCCCCGGCGGGCAGGTCGACAATGTCGTCAATGGCCAGTTGCGGCACGGTCTGTGGCATAAGCATCCTCCTTCTGTGGGTCGCAAAGGGGAGGCTATGGCGCACGCGCGCATCGAACCAATTAAATGAATTTAATCGTGGCTACCCTCCGTTAACCATTTCTTTGCGCGGCAATCCTATCCTTTGGAGCGCAGCAAAAGGGTGGAGCCATGCAGATCTTCAAGCGCAATCGCAGCCGTCGGCCTGAAGATCAGGACATGAGCGAGATCGCCCGCCCCCAACGCCGCCTGCGCGTGCTGCTGATCGATGAAAATCCCACCGCGCGCGCCGTCGTCGCCCGCCGCCTGTCGCACCTCAACTATGATGTCGCGCTGGCGGAAAACGGCTTTGTCGCGGTCAACCTGCTGGTGACGCGCCCCGCCGACATCATTCTGATCGACATGGGGCTGACGATGCTGCCCGCCGTCGCGACGATGAAGAAAATCCGCGCCGCGAACCTGGCCCTATCCGCCTGTTTCGTCATGCTCACCGGGCGGCTCGACAGCCAGTCGACGGTGGAGGCGCTGGATGCCGGGGCCGATGACCATGTCGTCAAACCCTTTGATTTCGACGTGCTGGACGCCCGTATGCGCCATCTTTGCCAGCGCGCCGAAACGCTGGGTACGCTCACCCGCCACAATGCCGAACTCGACGCCCGCATTGCGCGCCGCGCCGTGGAACTGGGCGAAACCCGCGAAACCCTGCGCGAACTCCAGGCCGACCGCGCCCGCCTGGTCTCGTCCATCCAGGCGCTGCATGATGAAGTCGAACGACTGAGCGCGCAGCAGGGCTGAATCACCCACCGTCAGGCCATCGACCCGTCCAACGTCACCCAGAGCGACAGCCCCTCGCACGGATCATCAGGCGGCACATCCGCGACGATCCGCGCGGCATCAGCCCGCGCCCGGTCGAGGATCACCGCTGGCACCGACGCCGGGTGATAGATGCGATCCGCCTCCCCCAGCAGCCGCGCCGCGCGCAAAGTCAGATCGTCGGGATCGCCCGACAGCAACGCAATCGCGACCAGCCGCGAACCTTCCACCTGTCCGTCAGCCGCCAGCCAGCCAGCCAGCGCATCCACCGCATCAGCGCGCAGCGGGTCGATCGTCCCGCCCGGCGCCAGCCCCGCGTCAATCCCCCGTCGCCGCGCCCCCGCGTCCGCCCAGCGCGCCTTGATCGCCCCGCGCGCGGCAAACAGCGCCTGCGCCAATTCACCGAGCCGGGCAGGTAACAGCGCCTCCAGCCTTTGCCGCAACGCCTTGGCCAGTCCCGCCGATGCGCCGCCCGTCCCGATAGCGATCAGCACCGGGTCACGATCGACGATGGCTGGCAGGGTAAAATCGCACAGGTCGGGATTGTCGGTCGCATTGACCAGCACGCCCCGCGCCCGCAGCCGCTCCGCCGTCGCCACGTCCCCGTCGGACACGATAGCAATCCGCGCGCGCTTGTCCTCCTCGCCCACGATGACTGCGCCCGCCCGCTCAAGCAGGCGGCGCTTGGCGTCCGCCGCCTCGCCATCCCCGGTCAGGATCACCGGCCTGCCCGTCAGGCGCAGAAAGACGGGCAGGCTGTGCATCAGTCGGCCAGCCAGTCGGGGATGCTGTCGCCCGCGATCAGCGCCTCGATCGGCGGACGCGCGCGCACCACCGCCCATTTGTCGCCCGACACCAGCACTTCAGGGGTCAACGGGCGGCTATTATATGTCCCCGCCATAGTCGCGCCATAAGCGCCCGCAGTCATGAAGGCGACCAGATCGCCCGCCGCCACCACATCCATGTCACGGCCCATGGCGAAAGTATCGCCGGTCTCGCACACCGGACCCACCACATTGGCCGCCGCGCGCTGCCCCACCGGGATCACCGCGCGAATATCATGCCAGGCGTCATAGAGGCTGGGGCGCAGCAGGTCGTTCATCGCCGCATCGACAATGACGAACGGAGCCTGCGCGCCCTGCTTCACCCGCACCACGCGCGACAGCAGCGCGCCCGCATTGCCCACGATCACCCGGCCCGGCTCGAACATCAGCCGCACCGGCCAGCCCTGCGTCACCCGGCACACCATTTCGCCGTAGGCCGCCGGGCTTGGCGGCACCGGCAAAGCGGGGTCATAGGGAACACCCAGGCCACCGCCCAGATCGGCGGTGCGAATATCATGCCCAGCCTCCCGCAACGCCGCGACCAGCGCGCCGACCTTGGTAAAGGCCGCCTCCAGCGGCGCGAGATCGGTCAGCTGGCTACCGATATGAACCGCGACACCCTGCACATCCAGCCCCGGCAGGTCGCGCGCGGCGGCATAGCTTTCCAGCGCGCGGTCATAGGGGATGCCGAATTTGTTTTCCGACTTGCCGGTGGAAATCTTGGCATGAGTGCCAGCGTCCACATCCGGGTTGATCCGGTAAGCCACCGGCGCGCGCTTGCCCATCGACAGCGCGACTTCGGACAGCATTTCCGCTTCCGGTTCGCTTTCCAGATTGAACTGGAAAATGCCATGGTCCAGCGCCAACCGCATTTCCTCAGCCGTCTTGCCCACGCCCGAAAAGACGATGCGGTCGGCCGGTATCCCCGCAGCGATCGCGCGCAGCAATTCGCCGCCCGACACCACGTCCGCGCCCAGGCCCAGTTTCGCCAGCGTCGCCAGCACCGCCGCATTCGGGTTCGCCTTGACCGCAAAGGCGATCAGCGGATTGTCGAGGGTCGAAAGCGCGTCACGAAACACGCTGACATGGCGCGTCAGCGTCGCGGTCGAATAGACATAGACCGGCGTGCCGACCGCATCGGCAATCGCCGCCATCGGCACCTGCTCCACCTGCATGGCACCGTCCACATAGTCGAAATGGTCCAAAATCGCGTCCTTAGTCTCTTATTGGGGCTGCTTTTCGGGCGGCAGGTCGAACTCGTCCGCCTGCCGCTTTTCCGACTGGGTCAGCAATTCCACGTTGCGCTGCGGCCGCGCCTGGGTCGATGGCGTCATCAGCTGCGCGCCCGTCGGCGCGGTCGTCGCACCCACCGGCACCGCAGGCAATTCCTGCCCCGCCAAGGGCTTCAACGGTTGCCGCCCGCCACAGGATGCCAGCGCCAGCGCCGCGCAGGCCAGCCCCACGATCGTCCGAATGTGTCTCATCCCAATTCCTCCTGCGCCTGCGCGATCCGCGCCCGCACCTGCGCCGGCGCAGTGCCGCCATGGCTCATCCGGCTGGCGACCGAGGCATCGACCGTCAGCACCGCATAGATGCGATCGTCGATCCGCGCGTCAATCTCCTTGAGGGTCGCGATCGGCAACTGGTCGAGCGGCACGCCCGCCGCCTCCGCCGCCGCCACCGCGCGCCCCGTGATATGATGCGCCTCACGGAACGGAATGCCCCCTTCACGCACCAGCCAGTCGGCCAGATCGGTCGCGGTGGCAAAGCCGCTTTCGGCCAGTCCGCGCATCCGGTCGGTGCGGAACGTCACCGTCTCGATCATGCCGGTCATCGCCGCGATCGACAGAGCGAGCAAGTCGTGCGCCTCGAACACTGGTGGCTTGTCGTCCTGCATATCCTTGGAATAAGCGAGCGGCAGCCCCTTCATCGTCACGCACAAAGCCGTCATGCAGCCCATGATCCGCCCGGCATGGCCGCGCACCAGCTCGGCCGCATCGGGATTGCGCTTCTGCGGCATGATCGAGCTGCCGGTCGAATAGGCGTCGGGCAGTTTGACAAAACCAAAGGGCTGGCTGGCCCAGATGATGAACTCCTCGGCCAGCCGCGACAGGTGCAAGGACGCCTGCGTCGCCGCCATCAGATAATCGAGCGCGAAGTCGCGGTCAGACACGCTGTCCAGGCTGTTGTCTGTCGGCTTGGCAAAGCCCAGAGCCGCCGCCGTCGCGTGCCGGTCGATCGGAAAGCCCGTCCCCGCCAGCGCCGCTGCACCGAGAGGACATTCATCGGCCCGCGCCCGCGCGTCGGCAAAGCGGCTGCGGTCGCGCCGCACCATTTCATAATAGGCCATCAGATGATGCCCCAGCGTTACCGGCTGCGCCGACTGCAAATGGGTGAAGCCCGGCATCACCGCGTCGGCATTCTCGTCTGCCCGCGCCAGCAAAGCGCGTTGCAGGCCGATCAGCCCCGCCTGCACCTCGTCAATCGCGTCGCGCACCCACAGGCGGAAATCGGTCGCCACCTGATCGTTGCGGCTGCGCGCGGTGTGCAGCCGCCCGGCGCTCGGCCCGATCAGCTGCGCCAGCCGCGATTCGGTGACCATGTGGATATCTTCCAGGTCCAGGTCCACCGGCACGCCATCGGCTTCATATTCCGCCGCGATCCGGTTCAAGCCCTCGGTAATCGCCTGCGCATCCTCACCCTCGATTATGCCCTGTTTCGCCAGCATCGCGACATGCGCCTTCGATCCTGCGATGTCCTGCTTCCACAATCGCTTGTCGAACGGGATGGAGGCATTTATCCCGCGCATGATCGAAGCGGGGCCGGCCGCAAACCGGCCACCCCACATGCTGTTGGAGCCTTCCCCCTTGGAACCTGTTTCGCGCGCGCTGATGTTACTGCTCCTGACCGCCGGATTGGCGGCCTGCGATAGGCAATCGCCGCCCGCTGGGCAAGCCAATGCAAGCATGAGCGGTGAGGTTCCCGCATCGGGCAATGCGACAAAGGGAGACGGCGAGTTCAGCTACCGGCTGGACCGCAGCAAGGCTGGCACCCCCGCCCCGACCTTCGCCTTCCAAAATCCCGACGGGGGGGAGGCGACCTTGCAGGATTTTGCCGGCCGCCCGCTGCTCGTCAATCTGTGGGCGACATGGTGTACGCCCTGCGTCGCGGAAATGCCCACGCTCGATCGGATTGCGGAACGCTACGGTCCCAAGGGGCTGGCGGTGCTGACCATTTCGCAGGACACGCAGGGCGCGAAGGCGGTCAAACCCTTCTTCGCCAAACACCCCCTGCCCCACCTCAAAGGCTGGGCCGACCCCGACAATCATTTCGGCTTCGACTATGCCACCGGCCTGCTGCCCACCACCGTCCTCTATGATGCGCAGGGCAAGGAAATGGTCCGCGTCATCGGCGCGATGGATTGGGAAGGGGCGGAAGCCAAGGCGCTGATCGACGCGGCCATGGCATCCTGATCCGGCACCCATTGGCGCAGCTGCAAAATCCGTTTCTTGCGCTGCGATAGATCATAAACAGCGTGTTTCCCGGATGGAAACGATCTGGAAACAATTCACAAAACTATAATTTTTGTGCAGCGCAATAGAGGATTGGTGCCGCGCATTCGTCATTCCCCCTGTCATCGATAAAGCTAAACAGGGGGCATGAATGACACGGTTGTCGGCGCTTAAACTCTCACTGATCCTCGCATCGTCCTGGTCCGCCTGCGCCATCGCGCAGGACGCGCCGCAGGAACCCCAGGTTGACGACGGCACGGCGATCATCGTCACTGGCACGCGCGCGGTCGGGATGCAGGCGACCGAAAGCGCCGCACCGGTCACCGTGCTGAGCCAGGATGCGCTCACCCATGTCGGCCAGCCGAACCTCAACCAGGTGCTGACCCAGATCGTCCCCAGCTTCACCGCGCAGACGCAGGGCACCGACCTTTCCAGCTTCTCGCTGTCGGCTCGCCTGCGCGGCCTCAGCCCCAACCACACGCTGGTGCTGGTCAACGGCAAGCGCCGCCACGGCAACGGCATCCTTCAGGTGCTCGGTGCCTTCTCTGGCTCGGCGGCGCCCAGCATCGACCTGATTCCGCCTGATTCGGTAGCGCGCGTCGAAGTGTTGCAGGAAGGTGCTGCCGCTGTGTACGGCACCGATGCGATTGCAGGCGTCATCAACTTCATCCTCAAGGATGATCCAGAGGGCGGCTCGATCAAGCTGACCGGCGGTCAATATTATGACAGCGAAGGCGAGCTGTTCTCCATCTCCGGCAATTATGGCATCAAACTGGGTGAGGACGGCTATATCAACCTGTCCCTGTTCCACCGCCGTCAGGATTATACGACGTTGGGCGAAGGGCAGGTGCAGGTCACAAAGCCGGATGGCACGCTCCAGCCCAATGCCCCTGCTCAATGGTCGAACCTGACAGGCGACGCGCTGGCCGGGATCAACGGTGGCCAGCCCAAGACCGAACTCAATCTGCTCTTCTACAATGCCGGATATGATTTTGGCGGTGTCGAAGTGTACAGCTTTGGCAGCCTCGCCCGCCGCGAAGGCTGGGCCAAGCAGGGCTACCGTCATCCCAAGCGCATCTGCTACGAAACCGGCAATCTGGGCGGCGGTGTCACGCCCGCGGCCTATAACCCCAATATCTGCTACAGCGACACCGGCATCAACGGCATGGTTCCGCTCCAGCATGTGATCGAGGATGAATATAGCTTCACTGTCGGTGCGCGCGGCGAAGCGGCAGGCTGGAACTATGACCTCAGCACCACTTACGGCAATCAGAAGAACGACATCTGGACCGAAAAGTCCGCCCATCGCGAAGTGTGGCAGGAAAGCTTTGCCGCATCGCTTCTGGGCGTCGGCGTCCCCAACACGCCCGACAAGGCCTATGATGGCGGCTTCCGCCTGAGCCAGACCACGGTGACCGCCGACATCCGCAAGGAATTTGACCTCGGCATGGCTACCCCGCTGACTTTCGCCTTCGGCGGCGAATATCGCAAGGACACCTATGAAATCGTCCAGGGCGATTTCTATTCGACCTACAAGACCGGGGTTCAGTCCTTCCCCGGCTACAAGGCGACCGATGCCGGGCGGTTCAAGCGCAGCTCACGCGCCGGTTACCTGAACTTCATCGCCAATCCGGTCGAAGGCTGGACGGTCGATCTGGCCGGTCGCTACGAAGATTATACCGATTTCGGCGACACTTTGATCGGCAAGATCACGACCCGCTACGATATTTCGGATGCCTTCGCCGTTCGCGCCACCGCCAGCACCGGCTTCCGCGCCCCGACTCTGGCCGAACAGAAATATTCGACCATCAACGTCGGACCGACCAGCGCCGTCGCCCAGCTTCCCGCTGGTACGCCCGCTGCTGCACTGCTCGGATTCGACTCGCTTGGCCCGGAAAAATCGAAAAACTTCTCGGCAGGCGTCGTACTGCGCCCCGTGCCAAAGCTGGCGATCACGGTCGATGCCTATCTTATCAAGATCAAGGACCGCATCGCCGCCACCGCATCGCGTAACGCCGTCCAGGGCGGCGTGATCCAGCCTGGCGCAGCGGCGATCTTCAGCGCACTGGCCGCCGCCGGGATCGTCCTTGATACCGCCCTGCAACAGGTCGGCGTGCAAAGCTTCACCAACGGCATCGACACAGAGACCAAGGGCATCGACTTCTCCGCCAGCTATCCGGTGGCGCTCGACTTCGGCACGCTCAACCTGTCGCTGAACGGTAATTACAACAAGACCAAGATCACCAAGAACAAGGTAGGCTACCCGCTGTTCAACGCCGCGTCGGAAAGCAATATCGAGGATACGACGCCGAAATATAAGGTCGGCTTCGGTGCCCTGCTCAAGGCGGACAAGCTGACCGTCAACCTGCGCGAAACCCTTTATGCCAAGACCAGCGTGCTGGTCCGTCCGGGCGTCGGCAGCGGCGTCATCCCCGATGGCGGTTTCCTGATCGCCGACGGCGCGCTGGTGAACGGCGTCAATGCCAACCAGCTCTACTTCAACGGCGTGGTGAAACGGGCGATCATCACCGATCTGGAAGTCGGCTATGATTTCACCGACAATGTCACCTTCTCGATCGGTGCGAACAATCTGTTCGACAAGATCCCCGAAGTCCCCAAGCTGGTGTCCGGCACGGGCGTGGTCGTAAACCCCGGCGTGTCGCCCTACCAGAATGGTGCTGGCTCCTATAACAGCCCCTACGGCCATGGCGCCTATGGCACATCGGGGGGCTATTATTACGCCCGTATCGACTTCAAATTCTGATTGTCGTCACGAAGGAAGGGCCGGTTCGGAAACGAACCGGCCCTTTTGCTATGAAGGGGTCTGTATGACGCGACCAACCGACAGCCTGTCCCGCCGCACGCTGATGCTGGGCGCGGTCGGGGCTACGGCCATGGCGTCTGCATCGCCAGCGCCCACACAGCGCACATCATCGTTGCCGGACAAGGCCAGCTTCGCCGCCACCCCGGTCGCCTATCTCGACAGCGCATCGACCCATCCCGTGAGTCTGGGCGCGCGCGCCGCGATGGATGCTTATGTCGCCGCCCGCACGCTCGATCCCGCTGCATTAGCGCGCAAACCGGTCGATCGCGCCGGGGTCATCGCCAAATTTGCGCGCCTCATAAACGCCGATGCGGACGAAATCACCTGGGTCCAGTCCACCACCATGGGCGAACAGGCCGTGCTACGCGCGCTTGGTTTCCCCGCGAACAAGGCCCGCATCGTCACCGACACGCTGCATTTCTATGCCGCCTTTCCCATGTATCTGGAAATGGGCAAACAGGGCGTCGATGTCGCCTGGGTGCAGGCACGCGACGGCCGGATCGAGCTGGAGGATATGGCCCGCGCCATCACGCCGGGCACGACACTGGTCAGCCTTTCAGCTGTGTCCACCTATAATGGCTTTCAGCATGACCTGAAGGCTGTGTGCGACATGGCCCACAGTGCAGGCGCGCTGGTCTATGCCGACATCATCCATGCCGCCGGGCCCGTCCCGGTCGATCTCCACGCCAGCGGCGTCGATTTTGCCGCCTGCGCCACCTATAAATGGCTGATGGGCGATTTCGGCCTTGGCTTTCTCTACGCCCGGCGCGGCGTGTGGGACCAACTGCCACGCACCGAATATGGCTATTATGGCTTTGCCGCGCCGGGCGCGCCGCCCGGCATCGCCCTGTCGCCGCCGCAGACCCACGCCTACCCGCTCGACCCACCCGGCGACGCCCCGGTCAGCTACGCCGTCCGCCCCGGCTCACTTGGCCATTTCGCGACCGGCACCTATGCCCAGGCAATTGTCGCGGCGATCGACCATTCGCTCGACTATATCAGCGGCCTGACCGTGGCAGCGATCCAGACCCACGCACAAGGGTTGATCGACCCCTTGCGCGAAGGCCTGCGCGCCAAAGGCTATGCGATCATCACCCCGCCCGGCACCACCGCGCCGCTGCTCACCGCCCTGCTGCCGAACGCCAAAGCCCGCCTGGCTGACCCGCTGGCCAAAGCGGGCGTGCGCGTATCGCTGCATGACCATCATCTGCGCGTCTCGCCATCTGTGTTCAACGATGGCACAGATGTGGACCGCCTGCTCGCCGCCCTGCCCCGCGCCTGACTGACCGGAGATAAAGATGCGCCGCCTGATCCTTGCTGCCCTGATGCTGGCATCTGTGCCAGCGCTCGCCCAACCCGCGCCCGCGCCGCAGGCGATGCCCGCCACCCTGCCCTTCTCCCCGGCCGTCCGCGTCGGCGACATACTCTATATGTCCGGCCAGATCGGACAGGTGCCCCAGGGCATGGACCCGCATAGCGACGGCTTTGACGCGGCTGTCCGGCAGGCCATGGATTCGATCGGCAGGATATTGGCCGACAATGGCCTCGACTTTGGCCATGTCGTCAAATGCACGGTGATGCTGGACGATATGGCCGACTGGCCCCGCTTCAACGCGGCCTATCTGCCCTATTTCAAGGGCAAACGCCTGCCCGCCCGCAGCGCATTCGGCGCGGACGGGCTGGCGCTGGGCGCACCGCTGGAAGTGGAATGTATCGCCGCGTTCAAATAGGGCTGGCTTCACGCACCAGCAGCACCGGCACCCCATCACGCACCGGATAGGCCAACCCCGCCGCATCGGAGACCAGCGCCCCGCGCGCGCCATCCCAGCGCAGCGGCGTGCGCGTCACCGGGCAGACCAGCTTGGCCAGCAACCAGGGATCGACCTGCGCGCCCGCACCTGCGTCAGTCATTGCATCGTCGCGCCGCCATCGCGCTCGATCCGACCGAAAATCTGCATCAGCTGGATGATCAGCTCCGACCGCTCGCCCAGCGTATCGGCCTCCAGCAGCGTCTGCTTGGCCGCGGCATCGAACGGCGCGATCTGGGCAATGCCGTTGACCAGCGCCATATCATCGAGCCGCGACACTGCGGTCCAGTCCACGACATAGCCCAGCGCATCGGCAAAGCGGCGCGATTCCTGCTCCAGCGCCGCGCGCTCGACCGCGTGCAGCACCTCATCCTCCTGCGGTGCCTGCATCACGTCCGCCTCGATCTGGCGAAACTGGGTCGTCACCGGCAATTCGCGCACCACTTTGAACCGGGCCAGCCCGGTCAGGATGATGTTGAACCGCCCGTCGTCCAGCGCCTCGATATGGCTGACATGGCCCAGGCACCCCATGTCGAACAAAGGCGGCACCGGGCCTTCTCCACGCGGCTGGATCATCCCGATCCGCCGGTCGCGCGCCATCGCATCATGGATCAGCGCGCGATACCGCGGCTCGAAAATATGCAGCGGCAAATCCATGCCCGGCAACAGCAAAGCGCCAGACAGCGGGAATATCGAGACGCGGGCGAGTGGCACCGGCCCGGCCGTCAGGCGAACAAGATCTGCGACAGCTTGCGACGCTGCGCCGATACCCAGGGATCTTCCAGCCCGACCGCCTCGAACAGGGTCAGCAATTGCGTCCGCGCCGCGCTGTCATTCCACGCCCGGTCGCGCCGGACGATCTCCAGCAGCGCCTCTGCCGCGCCCTCACGGTCGCCATTGGCCATCAGCCCGCCCGCCAGCTCGAACCGCGCCTCATGATCGTCGGGGTCCGCCGCAACCTTCGCCTCCAGCCCGGAAAGGTCCGCCACCGGCTTGGCATCACGCGCCAGCGCAATCGCCGCACGCGCGCGATCCACCGCCTGATCCTTGGCCACATCAGCGGGCAGCGCGTCCAGCACCGTCTCCGCCTCGTCCAGCTGCCCCAGCGCCACCAGCGCGCGGGCCTGACCCGACGCCACATCGGCATGGTCAGGCACCATCTCGGCAATCTGGGTGAAGATCGACAGGGCGCGCTCGGCATCGCCCGCCGCCAGCGTTTCCTCACCCATCGCGATCAGCGGCGCGATTTCCAGTTCCTGCGCCTTTTCGTCCGATTCGATCGGCAACTGGCCGAGCAACTGGTCGAGATATTGCTTGAGCTGCCCTTCGGTCCGCGCCTGCGAAAGGTCGGCGACCGGCTGACCCTGAAACACGGCATAGACGGTCGGGATCGACTGGACCCGGAACTGGCTGGCGATGAAGCCATTTTCGTCGACATTGACCTTGACCAGCTTGACGCCCTTGGCCGCATAATCGGCGCACACCTTCTCGATGATCGGCGTCAGCTGCTTGCACGGGCCGCACCATTCGGCCCAGAAATCCACGATCACCAACTGCGTGCGCGAAGGGTCCACCACATCGCGGCGAAACGCCTCCACGGCCAGCTTGTCGGCCTCGCTCATTCCCAGGGTCGCCACGCTTTCATCTCCTGCCACTGCGGTATGTCGCCGCCTCCATAGCCCGCAATATGGGGAGCGTCACCCTCCCCGCGCAAGGCAGGAGATACGCGCGCTGCAAGAAACTGGCCCGCTCCCCCGCCCGGACGCCCAACGCCAGTATTCTATGGGTGGCCGGGTGGGGGAGCGGGCCGGTGCGGCAACAAAAATGCGCTCTTTCGCGCATTTTTCAAAAACGTCTCAGAAGGTATAGCCGATCCCTATCGCGCCCAGAAACTGGTCCTTCGACCCGGCAATCGACACCACCGGCGAATCGGCATAACGACCCAGCATCCTCGAATAGCCAAGCGCGCCGACGATCACCCAGCCCTTGCGAATGTCGCCCGACAGCGAATAGCCGCCGGTCAGATTGGCGTTCACCCGCCGGAACCCGGAATCGGCACCGCCGCGCGTATAGACCGGCAGTCCGCTCGCCAGCGAACCGGCTGCATCAATATCGGAATAATAGCGGCCGAATTTCTTGCCGACATAGTCCGCCGACACGCCGATCCCCGCAAAGCTGCGGATCGACAGCGGTGTGAAATATTCGATCGCGGGGGTGACGATATAGCTTTCATGCGCGCCCGCGACATCCTTGGTCACGGCGACCCGCGCGCTCAGATTGTCATAGGCGCTGGTGATGATCCCGGTCTTGCCGATGCCGACATAGCCGCCGACCTCGATTGCAGTGTCCCGCTTGCCCAGCGCCTCTACCGCATTGTCCTTGATCTGCTTGCGGCTGGTTCGGTCCAGCCTGACCCCCACGGCCGGGCCGGCCTGAAAGTCGATGCCGCTATCATCCCGGTTGGGAATAGCGTCGAAAAACAACATCGGTCCGCGGGTGAAGAAGGCATGGTCCTTCACCTTGCCGCGCAACTGCGGACCGACAATCAGCCGCGAATCGTCCGACCCTTCATAAGTCGGGACCGACGCGACCCCCACCCCGATGGTCAGGCTGCTGCGATCCTGTGCCTCCTGCGCCAGCGCGGGCGCGGCCACCATGAAGGGAAGGGTGAGGAGAAGAATGCGGGAAAGCTGGTTCATAAGGCCCCTGTTCAGCCAATGTCGGTCGGCCCAAGAATGTTTCACGACGGTTACAGGTTCCGCCTGGCATTCCTACAGGAAATATTTGAGGCGGATGTCCTGCTCCACCGGCGCGCCTGCGACCGCAAAACTGGCCGACCGGAAACTGGGCGCGCCAAAGCGCAGCACCGGATTGCGCGAAAAGCCGACCCCTTCGCGCGGGATGCCCGCAAACGTATCCAGCTTGCCATTGCCATTTTCGTCATGGACGATCGCAATGGCATAATTGCCTGGCGTCACAGCGCCGATCGTCACCGCCCCGCCCTTCGCCGGCACAGCGAAATGCCGCTTGTCGGGATCATGGCTGCAGTCGGGGAAATAGCGCGGCACCCGCGTTACACACACCAATATCTGCCCCTTGGTCGACCGTAGTCCCTCCAGCGCCATGCTGAGCGGTTGCGGCTGGCCGATCGGGGCCGCACCCAGCAGCACCGGGACCAGCGCGCACAATCCCCACAACCGACCCGTCACGCGCGCGCCTTCGCGGTAAAATCGCCAAGCCCCCGGTCAGTGCCGCACAATCGGTCCCAGACCCGGAAATAAAGGCCGTAATTGCAGCTATACAGGTCGTGATGCCGCTGATGATGGGTCGCGGTAATCAGCCAGCCACCCAGCGGCCCGCGCACCATCCAGCGCGGAAACATCTCCCACCCCATATGATTGCTGACCCCCATGATCGTCATGATCGTCAGCACCACGGCCAGCGCGCCGACATGGATGGGGATCATGAACACCAGCGCCGGGATCACCACCGCCCCGGTCAGCGCTTCCCACGGATGAAAGCTCATCGCTGCCCAGGCGGTCGGCGGGCGGCTGGCATGATGCACGGCATGGGCAATGCGAAAGGGCTTGGGCCGGTGCATCCAGCGATGGGTCCAGTAAAACCATGTGTCATGCGCGGCGAGATAGAGCAGCACCGATATGGGCAGATACCAGAGCGGCAACGCCGCGACATCGGTATAGATGCGCGTCCACCCCCGCGCCTGCCATCCCCATGCGACGATCCCGGCGGGGATGCCGTAAATCAGCGCGGACAGCAAAGACCAGCCAATCTCGCGCCGCATCTGCCGCTCCAGCCCCTGATACAGGCCCGGCTGCCGCACCCGCGTCGCCAGCGCAAAGCCGCCGCTCGCCAGCAGATAGCGTATGCCGACAATGGCACTCATCGCCAAAGCGGACCAGAGAATAGCTGCGACCATCCAGCGCCTATACGCAGGATTATGCCCGCGCGAAAGCGTACGTGTCCGCTTTAGGTGCGTGGCCGCGCCTGCCGATAGCTGCCCAGCATCCGCACCCATTTGGTGTGGAACTCCAGTTCCGCCAGCGCCCGGTCGACCGCCGGATCGCCCGGCATCCCCTCAATATCGCAGAAAAATTCGGTGGCCGCGAAGCTCGCCCCGCGCTGATAGCTTTCCAGCTTGGTCATGTTGACGCCGTTGGTCGCAAAGCCGCCCATCGCCTTGTAGAGCGCGGCGGGGACATTCTTCACCTCGAACAGGAACGTGGTCATCACCGGCCCGACATTGGGGACCGGCATTTTCGGTTGCCGCGCCAGCACCAGGAAGCGCGTCATATTGTCGTCGCTATCCTCGATATTCTCGGCGATCAGGCGCAGGCCATAGAGTTCCGCCGCCAGATAGGGCGCGATCGCCCCTTCGCCGGGCAGGCGGTTTTCCGCGACCAGCGCCGCTGCGCCCGCCGTATCGGCATAGGCGACCGGCTGGATGCCCCGTTCGCGCAGATAATGGCGGCACTGGCCCAGCGCCTGGGGATGGCTGATCGCGCTTTTCACCGGCGTCGTGTCCGGCGCCATCAAACAATGGCGAATCCGCAGGAAATATTCGTCGACGATGGACAGGCCCGATTCGGGCAGCAGGAAATGCATGTCCGCGACCCGCCCGTGCAGGCTGTTTTCGATCGGGATGATCGCGCGGGCAGCCTGTCCATTGCGCACCGCATCGATCGCATCCTCGAACGCGAAACAGGGCAAAGGCACGCAATCGGGCGCGTAACCCAGCGCCGCCAGATGCGAATTGGCCCCCGGCGCGCCCTGATAGGCGACGGCACGGGCCGGGTCTGTAGCGGCTTTTTCAGCCAGTTGCGCGACAATGGCGCGCGCGGGGGCGGGATAGTTTTCCATGGATGGCTGCGCGCTTAGGCAGTTGCGCGGGGCCACGCAAGCATCGGCAGGACGGCAAGCTGGCCGGCTCGCGCATTTGTGGCGTCAAGCCGGGTTGCACGTTCGCGTGTCCGCCATTATGGCAACGGCCAAGAGGGGGCGCCAAGACAGCCGCCCGAACAGAAATGCAAGGGAAATCGAGCGAAATGGGCGATCGTTTCAATACCGTAGCGGGCTGGGCGCTGTTCGCGGGCATTATTGCGCTCGGCGGCGCGATCGTCAGTTCCAAATTCTTCCATGACGAACGGCCCGAAACCATGGGCTATGCGATCGAAGGCGTCGAAGCCGAAGGCGAAGGCGCTGCTGCCGGTCCCGGTCTCAACACCCTGCTCGCCAGCGCGGACGTTGCAGCGGGCGAGAAGGTGTTTGCCAAATGCGCCGCCTGCCACACCGTCACATCGGGCGGTGCCAATGGCATTGGTCCCAACCTGTATGGCGCCGTGGGCAAGGCGCATGGCCATGTCGCAGGCTTTGCTTATTCCGAAGCGCTCAAGTCCGTGCCGGGCAACTGGACGTTCGAGGCGCTGGACAAGTGGCTGAAAAGCCCGCGTGAATATGCGCCCGGCACCAAGATGACCTTTGCTGGCCTTGGCAACCCGGTCGATCGCGCCAACCTGATCGCCTGGCTGAATACGCAGGGGTCCAACCTGCCGCTGCCCGCCGCCGACGCAGCCCCGGCTGCCGAAGGTGCCAACGCCGCCGAAGCGGGCAACGCCGCCAATGCCGCGGAAGCCCCGGCAGCGAACGCCGCCAACGCCAGCGAATAAGCATCGCTAATGTGGTGGATTTGAAATTCGCCACATTTTTCGGCAAGGTCGGGAGCGAATTTCAAATTGACAAAGGGCGCAGCACGGTTGCTGCGCCCTTCGTCGTTTGGGCGATGAAAGCATCCGTGCCGTTCCGCTGGGACGGCGGGAGGGCAAGAAAGGCCATGCCAACCGGCCTCAGCAGCCTGGCCATCATGCCAGGCAGCATAATTCTGTCATCTAGGTGTCACCGCGACCATGCGGCAGGATGCCGCGCTATATTGTAGCGTTATGTTGCGCCGAGCATGGAGTGTGACGATGGATGTTCGCTTGAGGATCATGTCAGCCCTCCTATGCGTCGCTGTCCCGCCTGTCGGCCAGGCTGTCGCGCAAGGCATGTCAGCCAATATGCCGGCCGAGCCAGCGACGAAGGCTCAGGTGGCAGTCGCGCACCAGATCGACCGCTATATTGCATCCATCAACAGCGGCGACGTTGAAGCGGCTAAAATGCTCTGGAATGACAGCGACGACATCACCTTCATCAACACCTCCGGCATTCATAAGGGTTGGCCCGCGATCAACAGGACAGTCCATTCCTTTTTCCGTGATAAATTTATCACAAGAGACCTGCGCTTGGTCGCCAGCCCCGCAATACAGGTTTTTGGAAACACGGTGATCGTGGAATTCATGTGGGATTTCGACGGCGTCATGACGAACGGTAAGGAACTTCACACGCGCGGCGGCCGCGAAAGTCAGGTCTATGTGCGGACAAGCAGGCGCGATTGGCGTTTGGTACACGCGCATTACTCACTGCAGCCACCGCTGGTCACCCCGCAGTCCTGAAGCGATGGCCACTCCACCCGCCGCCGCGTAGCAATTAAAAGCGACGCCGCCCGTCAGCGCGCCGCGACCAGCACCTTGTCGATCTTGCGCCCGTCCATATCGACAATCTCGAAGCGGAAGCCCTGATCGTCCACATAATCGCCGACTTCGGGCAGGCGCTTGAGCAGCCACAGCGCATGGCCTGCCACGGTCGCATAATCGCGGTCCTCCGACAGGTCGATGCCGATCCGCTCGGCCAGCTGGTCGATCGGCATCTGCCCCGACACCAGCAGGCTGCCATCCTCGCGCTCGACCATGTCGGGTTCGTCATAGGCGTCGCGGTCCGACGCGAAATGGCCCGCAATCGCGGACAGCAGGTCTGCAGGGGTCACGATCCCTTCAAAATGGCCATATTCGTCATGGACCATCACCATCGGCACGTCCGACCGGCGCAGCACTTCCAGCGCGTCCATCGCGTCGACCTGGTCCGGCACCACCTCCGCCTTGCGCATCAGCGCGCCGACGTTCAGCGTTTCGCCCCGGAACAGCGCGCTCATGATATCGCGCGCCTGGACGATGCCGATAATATCCTCCACTGACCCGCGCCCCACCGGCAGGCGGGTATGGGGCGTTTCCAGCAGCCGCGCGCGAATCGTCGCATCGTCCGCGCCAATGTCGATCCAGTCGACATCCATCCGCTGCGTCATCACCTCGCGCACCGGCCGGTCGGCCAGCCGCACGACGCCCGAAATGATCGCCCGCTCGCTTTCCTCGATCACGCCCGACTTGCTGGCTTCGGCAACGATCAGGTGCAGCTCCTCCGCCGTCACATGATGCTCCGATTCGCGGTTCATCCGCAGCAGCTTGAAAATCAGCGCGCTCGACCCGTCCAGCACCCACACGATCGGCGCAGTCGCCTTGGACAGCCACAGCATTGGTCCGGCCATGATCACCGCGATCGGTTCGGGCGCGCGCAACGCAAATTGCTTGGGCACCAGTTCGCCGATGATCAGCGACGCATAGGTGGTAAAGCCGATGACCAGTGCAAAGCCCAGATTTTCCGACGCATTGACCGACAGGCCCAAACCCACGCTCTGGGCCAGCGCATGGAGCCGCTCGCCCACCGGCCCGCCCAGGCTCGCGCCTGAATAGGCGCCCGCGATGATGCCAATCAGGGTGATGCCGATCTGCACGGTCGACAGAAATTTGCCCGGATCGCTGGCCAGCTTCAGCGCGGTCGTCGCCCCCTTGCGCCCCGCCTTCTCCAGCCCCTGCAAGCGCGGCTTGCGCGCCGACACGATGGCGAGTTCCGACATCGCAAAGACGCCGTTCAGCGCCACCAGCGCAAGGATGATGAAAAGATCGGCCCAGGGAAAGGGCGTCGGATTGGGAAGGGGGATCGTGGCCATGGCGGTCAGCGACCTCCTATAGCCGCTATTCTTTCAATTTCACAACATCCCCATCATCACCGGTTCAGTTCGCTTGTGGAACAAACGCACCGTTCGACCATTTGGTGGGCTATTCGTCTCACACGGACGCAAAAAGACAAGGGAACAGGATCATGAATATTCCTCACCGCATCATCGGCGCCGCAGGTCTGGCCGCCATGCTGGCCACCACCGCCTGCACCACCGATCCGACCACGGGTCAGCGCTCCATATCGAAGGCGGCGATCGGCGGCATTGGCGGCGCGTTGGGCGGTTACCTGCTGGGTGATCTGGTCGGCGGCCGCAACGACCGGACCGAAAAGATCCTGGGCGCAGGCATCGGCGCGGTCGCGGGCGCGGGCATCGGTGCCTATATGGACGCTCAGGAACGCAAACTGCGCGAGGAAACCGCCGGCACCGGCGTTGACGTGATTCGCGATGGCGACAATCTGCTGCTGCGGATGCCGTCCGGCATCACCTTTGGTTATGATCGCGCCGATGTGCAGCCCCAGTTCCAGCCGACGCTGAACGATGTCGCGGCGGTGCTGGCGCAATATCCCAAAACCTATATCGACGTGCTGGGCCACACCGACAGCGACGGCGCGGACGCCTATAACCAGACCCTGTCGGAACGGCGCGCCCGCTCCGTCGCCGACTATCTGATCGGTCGCGGCGTCCAGTCCGCCCGCATCGGCACCCGCGGCTATGGCGAAACCCAGCCGATCGCGTCCAACGCCACCGAAGAAGGCAAGGCCGCCAACCGCCGCGTCGAAATCAAGATCTCGCCGGTCACCGAAGCCGACGTGCGGGGTTAAGTCCCAATAAGCCCCTCCCCTTCAGGTTCAAACGAGGCACGTGACTCGTTTGAAGGGTTGGGGTGGGGGCGTGCCCCACCCCCTATCCTTAAAAACTCGCCTTCAACCCGTCGATCACAAACTGCGCCGCCAGCGCCGCCAACAGCACCCCCAGCAGCCGCGTAATCACCGCCTCGATCTTGTGGCCCAGCAGCGCCATCAGCGGCCCCGCCGCCAGCAGCGATCCCAGCATCAGCAGCAGCGTCACGACGACCGCGCCCAGCACCACCATCCGTTCGCCCATGCCGTCCGCGCGCGACATCAGCAGCATGACGGTCGCGATCGATCCCGGCCCGGCGATCATCGGCATCGCCATCGGGAATACCGACACATCCTCGACATGCGGCTCTTCGGCGCTGATCTTCTGCGCCCGGTCCTCGCGCCGCTGGGTGCGCTTTTCAAACACCATGTCCATCGCGATCATGAACAGCATGATGCCGCCCGCAATGCGGAAACTGTCGAGTGCGATCCCCAGCACGCCCAGCAACTGCTTGCCCCACAGGGCGAACACCAGCAGGATCGCGGCGGCAATCCCGACCGCGCGGATCGCCATCGCCTTGCGCTGCGCCGGACTGGCCCCGCCGGTCAGGCTGGCATAGATGGGCGCGCAGCCGGGCGGATCGATCACCACGAACAGGGTGACGAAGGCGGAAATGAACAATTCGATCATGATGCCGCCCCTACCCTGTCGTCGATCACAATATCATAGCCGCTGCCATTCCACATCTGCACGGTCACGCGGCGGCTGCCATCGGTCGCGACCTGCGCCGACCAGAGCAGGCTGTCGTCAGGCGGAGGCGGCGGTGCGTCCTTGCCAGGCGGCGGGCCATCGGGACGCTCAGCCCGCTTGCAGGTCGCCACCTTCCCGCTCAGAAATTCCGGCACATCGCGCGCCTTGGCCAGCGTATCGCCATGGTCGGCGATCCACTTCCACGCGCCCTTCTTGTCGCGCCGCCAGATCGTGGTGAAATAACCCACCGCCCCGTCCGGTCGCGTCCAGTTGCCGGTGCTGGCGGCCAGATCGCCGTCGCACGAGACATAGACGATCGACGGCGACCATTTGACCGGTGCCACCGGGTCGGCACGGCCTTTCAGCCAGTCCTTCGCCAGCACCCGCTGCGGCACGAACATCACCGCATCGTCAGCGGCGGTGGCGCGAAAGGCAGTCCATTGCCCCTTTTCCTGCGCCAACCGGCTGAACGCGATTTCGGCGGCGATGACGGAGCTGGGATCAGGCTGGAAACGCAGCGGCGGCTTCGCGGCGACCAATGCCGCCGCGCCCAGCGCCACCAGCAACGCCAGCCGCACCCTCACAGCCCGTCTGGCTTGGCCAGCCCCGCGCGGGCATGAGCCGCGACCAGCGTATTGCGCAGCAGCACCGCGATCGTCATCGGCCCGACCCCGCCCGGCACGGGCGTTATGGCGCGGACATGGGCCAGCGCCTCGGCGGTGGCGACGTCACCCACGATCCGGCTCTTGCCATCTTCGGTATCGGCCACCCGGTTGATGCCGACGTCGATCACCGTTGCGCCCGGCTTGATCCATTCGCCCTTGACCATTTCGGCACGCCCGACGGCGGCAACGACGATGTCGGCGCGATGGACGATGCTGGCAATGTCGCGGGTGCGGCTATGGGCGATCGTCACGGTGCAGCTTTCCGCCAGCAGCAGCTGCGCCATCGGCTTGCCCACGATGTTGGACCGGCCCACCACCACGGCTTCCAGACCGCTGAGGTCGCCCAGCTCATCCTTCAGCAGCATGATGCAACCCAGCGGCGTGCAGGGCACCAGCGCCTCCTGCCCCGTCGCCAGTCTGCCCGCATTGACGACATGGAAGCCATCGACATCCTTGGCCGGGTCGATCGCGGCCAGAACGGCGCTTTCGTCGATATGGGCGGGCAGCGGCAGCTGGACCAAAATGCCATCGACCCGGTCGTCATGGTTCAGCTCCTCGATCAGGTCGAGCAGATCGTCCGCGCCGATGCTGGCCGGGCGCTTGAACTCATAACTTTCCATGCCGGTCGCGACCGTCATCTTGCCCTTGTTGCGGACATAGACGGCGCTCGCCGGATCTTCGCCCACCAGCACCACCGCCAGCCCCGGCTTGCGCCCCGCCTGCGCCACGAAAGCGGCGACGCCCTCGGCCACTTTGTCGCGCAGCCCTGCCGCGAAAGCTTTGCCGTCGATGATCTTGCCGATGGTCATGTCACGTCAACCTGTTGTTCGATGATGCTGATCAGGCGCGGCTGTGCGCCGCCCCGGATGCGCAGCCGCTTTAGCCGGTTGCTGTCCCCCGATTCCAGTGAAATCGCCCCCTTGGGCCAATCCAGATATTTGCCGAGCAGCGCGACAAGCGCATCATTGGCCCGGCCCTTTTCCGGCACCGCCCGCACCCGCGCGGACAGCCATTGCGCGCCCTTCTCATCGGTCCAGACGCCGCCGACCATCTCCTTGGCCGCGCCCGGCGTCAACCGGACAGCCAGGATCAGGTCGTCGCCCGCCTGAACCCAGACGGTCACACCAGCCCGAATAAGGGGGGCAATACCGCCTGACGGATGATCAGGATCGCCAGCAACACGACCATCGGCGTCAGGTCCAGCGCGCCCAGATCGGGCATGATCTTGCGGATGGGATTATAGATGGGCGCGGTCATCCGGTCGAGCGCGGTCATGACGGTGCGAACGAAATCGCTGCCCATATTGACGATGTTGAAGGCAATCAGCCAGCTCATCACCGCCTGGATGATGATGATCCACCACAGCACGTCGAGCAGGATGACGATGATCTGATAAAGCGCGTAGGCCATGAGGTCTCCGAAAAACGTTGCCTCTCTCTACCCCGTCCGATGGCCGGGGGACAAGCATCGCCGCAAGCTTTCGGAAAGCTTTTTCCTGCATGGTGTGCGGATGAGAGGCAGCTACACAATCGAGGCCGAACCGGCCCATGACCTGATCCGCATGACCCTGACGGGTTTTTTCGACATCGAAACGATCCGGGCGTTCGGCGCAGCGCGTTATCCGGTCATCGCCCGGCTTGGCTGCGCGCGCAACCAGCATATCACGCTATGCGACATTGCCGGTTGCAGCCTGCAATCGCAGGAATCCGTCGCCGCCTTCCAGCAGGTGCTGGGCGAAGGCGACATCAGAAGCCGCAAGCTCGCCATGGTCACGGGCAGTTCGCTGGCCTGGATGCAGGCCCGACGCATCCTCAATCGCGACGAACTGGCCTGCTTCGATACCGAGCCGGAAGCCATGCAATGGCTGCTCGCCCCCGTGATTCCCGATCAGCCCGTCGGCATCGTCCCCGGCCGGATATAGGGGAACATGTGCGCGACATAGTCCGCTTTCCCCAATTCCACGCCATTGCCCCGCAGGATCGCATAGGCGCTCATCAGGTGGAAATAGAATTGGGACAGGCTCCAGTCCCGCGCATATTGCTCCGCGGTCAGGTCCAAAATCATCCCATTGGGCAGGGCATGGGCGATCATCGTGCCAGCGGCAGCATCCAGCGCATCGGGACCGAGCGCCTCCAGCAACGCCACGGTTTGCGCGATCCGGCCCTGTGCATCCGCGATCGAACCGGGATGCTCCGCCCCATTGCGCCCTTCGTCGAGCAGTCCGCCGAGCGCGGCCGGAAAATCCTCCCCCTTTAGCCGATAGACCGCTTCCTGCGCCTGCACGCAGGCAAAGCGGATCTGCGTTGATAACGGGAACATGTCGGGTGCCAACCGCGCGGACAGCAGCGCATCGGCATCATCGCCGCCAGTAGCCTGCGCCTTCGCCAGCCAGGCGGACAGACCCTTGAGCATCTGCACGAAAGTCGGGACGAGAAGATGGGTCAGCGACATGGATCGGCTCTCCAAATGGGGGATCGTTGTGACATATAACATGACGCCGTCAGCGTCAGGGGCGGACAAGACGAACGCTCAGCGCTGCTTCTTGGTCATGGTCGCGGTGAAATCGGGCGCCTTGTTCGCGACCCAGTCGACAAATTTGCGCACGGCGGGGTCAGCCAGCAGGCCGGTGGCATCCATGCCGTGACGCTGCAATTGCGAATTGGTGAAATTCTTGATCAGCATCTGCTGGCAGATGGGATGCATCGGCACGACATCGCGCCCGCCCCGGCTCTTTGGCACAGGATGATGCCAGATGATCGTCTCGCCCGTGGGTCGGCCGCACAGCCAGCAAGGCGGCACCACCGCCGGAGCCTCATCCTCGTCCAGATGCACGTCATCATGGCGACCATGTTTGGAATGTTTGCGGGCCATATATGCTCTATTTGCGGATCAACGTGCCCGCTCCGCGCTTGGTGAAGATTTCCAGCAGCATCGCGTGCGGCACCCGCCCGTCTAGGATGACGGCGGCGTCCACCCCGCCCTCGACCGCCTTGACGCAGGTTTCCAGCTTCGGGATCATGCCGCCGCTGATCGTGCCATCCTGTTGCAGCACCTCGATGGCTGCCGGGTCCAGGTCCGTGAGCAAATTCTTGTCCTTGTCCAGCACCCCCGCCACATCGGTCAGCAGGAAAAAGCGCGACGCGCCGAGTTCAGCGGCGATCGCGCCTGCCATCGTGTCGGCATTGACGTTGTAGGTATGGCCGTCCGCGCCGATGCCCACCGGCGCGACCACAGGAATGATGCCATCCTGCGTCAGCGTGTCGAGAATGCGCCGGTCGACCTTCACCGGATCGCCGACAAAGCCCAGATCGACATTGCGCTCGATCCCCGAATTGGGGTCCGCCTCGCGCTTGCCCAGCACCTTTTCGCAGATGACCAGCCCGCCATCCTTGCCCGAAATGCCGACCGCCCGGCCACCAGCCCCGGCGATCCAGCCGACGATTTCCTTGTTGATCGATCCCGCCAACACCATTTCGGCGATCTTGGCGGTTTCCGCATCGGTCACGCGCAGTCCGCCGATAAATTCCGACTCGACGCCCAGCTTTTTCAGCATCGCGCCGATCTGCGGCCCCCCGCCATGGACGACCACGA
Organism: Sphingobium sp.; assembly: GCA_023266575.1. GTDB lineage: Bacteria > Pseudomonadota > Alphaproteobacteria > Sphingomonadales > Sphingomonadaceae > Sphingobium. The sequence continues at coordinate 34,850 of JAHFPV010000003.1, read as the reverse complement.
CATTGATGCCGACCGCCTTCATCAGCACGACATCCTCGGCAAAATCGCGCGCCGCTTCCGGGTCGCCCATCGCATGGCCGCCATATTTCACCACGAACGTCTTGCCTGCATAGCGCTGCATATAGGGCAGCGCCTCGACGAGGGTTTCAGCCTTGGCGAGCAGCGCCGGGACGGGATCATGCGAACTGGTCATGCGCGGGCGCATAGGGGCAAAGGACGGGTTGGGCAAGTTTCCAGGTCTGGATAGCGCGCAACAGGCAAGCGCAACAAACCCGCAACGCACCGGCCACCTCCTTGCCGGACCACACCGCCCGTCCCGCAACAGAAATTCGATTAGTTGGCTAACTAATCACATCCGCGCAATTCGCCACATATGTCGTGTTCACTGTCGAACTTCTCTTATCCAGTTCTAGCGATCGAGCCGCCGCCCCAGCCCTACCAGCAGATAGATGACCGGTGGCACCAGCAGCGCGGATAGCACGACCTTGGCCAGCATCTGCCCCAGCAGCAATTCGCCGATCGGGAATACCCCGTAAAAGGCGATGGTCACGAACAGCAGCGTATCGGCGATCTGCGACAAGATGCTGGCCACTGCCGCGCGCAGCCATAACAGGCGGCTACCCTCCCGCCCCTTGAGCATGGCGAACAGGGTGACGTTCAACGTCTGCGACACGCCATAGGCGATGATCCCGCCCGCCCAGATGCGCGGCGTGCCGCCCATCATCATGGCAAAGGCCTGCGCCCGCGCCGGGTCCATGTCCCCCGCGGCAGGCGCGGCCAGCACTAGGACCGACAGCAGGATCGAGGCGATCAATGGCAGGAAACCGATCTGCACCAGCCGGTTGGCGACCGCGCGGCCATGCAATTCCGCGACCGCACTGGAAATCGTCACCAGCAGCAGGAAAGCGAAAATCCCCGCTTCCACCGCCAGCGGGCCAAGGCCGAGTGCAGGCCCGATCGCCGACACCGGCCCCAGCGTCACCTGCTTGTTGCCCAGCACGCCTGCGATGCAGACCATGCCGCCATAAAAGATCGAAAAGCCAAAGAGCGAGCGGCTGAGCGGCGCGGGAGAAGATGTCATCGCCGGGGCTTAGCCACAATTACGCGGCAGGGGAAGGTGGAGGGTGCCGGATTGCTTCACCCTCTTCCGTCATGCCGGGCTTGACCCGGCATCCATTGGCTCAACGGTGAAAGAGCACGATCAAAGTCAGGTATATTGGATCGAGGATCAAGTCCGCGATGACGGCATATTGGAATATGGCATCCATCGCTTCAGTTTCCTACCCCTCACCCCGCACCAACCGATATTTGACCCCCAGCGTCTGCGCCAGATGCCGCAACCGCCGTTCGACCACTTCGCCGCCCAGCGCTACATCGTCGCTGTCGAGTTCCAGCAGGAGCAGCCCGTCTCGCAACGCCAGCCGCGTATGGGTCAGCGGTCGTTCAACCCCGCCCGACAGGCGTTGGGCGAGCCGGATCGCCAGCCCCCAGAGCATCGCCCGGCGCAGCGCGTCGGGACTGGCGAGCCGCTCCAGCCCCGGCGCAATCGCCGTACCACCGCCGAAATGACTGAACAGCGCCTGCCCCAGCATCGCCCGCTCCGCCGCAGTGATGCCTACCCAATTGCTATGAAGCGCAATTTCCATCCCGCGTTCGGCCCGGAAATCGGGATTGGCGCGCCAGCCGACATCGGCCAGCAGGCAGGCGGCGCGGCGGATGCGACGGGCGGCGGCAGTATCGTCAGCAAATAGCGGCGCGATCCAGCGCTCGATCCGGTCGCCATGGCCGCGAAAACGCGACTGCGCCTCGCCCTCCGCTTCGGCGGCAACCAGCAACGGATCATGCGCGCGAATTTCCGGCGGCAGCCCTTCGAACAGCAATCCTTCGCGCAGGCCATAGGCCGACACGATCAGGCGGCTCGATCGCAGCTGGCGCACCACCACCGACAGCAACGCCGCCGCATCGGTCAGCGTCGGCACGCGCGATCCGCTCATGCCCGGAATATCTTTCAACCGGGCGCGATCGACATGGGACACGATGCGGATCAGCTGTTCGGCGCGGGTGGCAGGCATGTCATATTGATGCACCACCGGCAGCGGAAACTGGGTCAGTTGCATGTCGAACCGCGCCAGCGCCCGCCACGACCCGCCGACCATATAGAAGGGCAGGTCAGGCTCCTGCCGCCAGCCTGCCTTGACCAGCATCTTGGTCACCTGCCGTTCCAGCAGCCTTGGCCCCTTGGCCCGTATCTGCGGCAGGCGCAGCACGCCCAGCGGCAGGGATATGGTTTCATGCACCTGCCCGTCCCTGATCCGCGCCAGTTCCAGACTGCCGCCGCCCAGATCGCCGACAATGCCGTCCGCATGGGGGATGCCCGACAGCACGCCCATCGCCGCGCCGACCGCCTCCTGCCGACCCGACAGCAATTCCACGGTCAAACCCATGGCGGCAGCACGGGCGATGAATTCCGGGCCGTTGGTCGCGTCGCGCACCGCAGCCGTCGCGACGCAGCGTATGTCGGCAACCTTCATCTGCCGGCAGAGATGGGCAAAGCGCTCGGCTGCGCGCAGTCCCCGCTCCATCGCCTCCGGCTCGATCCGCCCGGTCCGCGCCAGCGCCGCGCCCAGCCCTGCCATCACCTTTTCATTGAAAAGGATGAACGGAATACGGCGCGGCCCGTCATAAACCACCAGACGCACGCTGTTGGAGCCGATGTCGATGATCGCGGTGCGACCGGTCGTCGGCTGGGGCGATGTCGCCATATTATGCGCAACATCGCGGACCCGGCTGAGCATCGAATTCATGGGGGTCAGGTCCGCCCGCGCAGGCGCAACGTCGGCACCGCTTCATTGTCCAGCGCCGCGCCGCGCCCCGACAGCGACGGGTTGGTCATGAAATAACGGTGCAGGTTGAACGGCTTGTCGCCCGGATCGAGCCTGGTGTAATGGCCCGTACTGTCCAGCGTCCAGCTTTGTTCGCTATCGATCAGATTGGCGACCATCACCTGGTCCAATATCTGGTCATGCACGGTCGGATTCTCGATCGGCGCCAGAAATTCGACCCGCCGGTCGAAGTTGCGCGGCATCCAGTCGGCCGAGCTGATATAGACTTTCGCGCCATTATTGGGCAGCGCCTTGCCATTGCCGAACACGGTGATGCGGCTATGTTCCAGAAAGCGGCCGACCACAGATTTGACCCGGATATTCTCCGACATGCCCGGCACGCCCGGCCGCAGGCAGCAGATACCCCGCACGATCAGGTCGATCTGCACGCCCGCATTGCTGGCGGCATAGAGTTTTTCGATCAGCGCCGGATCGACCAGGCTGTTCATCTTGGCCCAGATGGTGCCGGGGCGACCGGCGCGGACATGGTCGATCTCCTTGTCCACCATCGCGCACAGATGATCGCGCAGGCTGCGCGGCGACATGACCAGCTTTTCCAGCCCCTGCGGTTCCACATAGCCGGTGATGTAGTTGAACAGCGCCGCCGCATCGCGGCTATAGGCCGGATCGGCAGTGAAGAAGCTGAGATCGGTATAGATGCGGGCGGTGACCGGGTGATAATTGCCGGTGCCAAAATGGCAGTAGCTGCGGAACTGGTCGCCCTCGCGCCGGATGACCATCGACACTTTCGCGTGGGTTTTCCAGTCGATAAAGCCATAGACGACCTGGACCCCCGCCCGCTCCAGCGCGTCGGCCCACATCAGATTCTGTTCTTCGTCAAACCGCGCCTTCAGCTCGACCACGGCAGTCACCGACTTGCCAGCCTCCGCCGCGTCGATCAGCGCGCGGATGATCGCCGACTGCTTGCCCGCGCGATAGAGCGTCTGCTTGATCGCCACGACATCGGGATCGACCGCCGCCTGCTTTAGGAAGGCGACGACGACGTCAAACGCCTCATAGGGGTGATGGACGACAATATCCTTGGCCCGGATCGCGGCGAAACAATCGCCGCCATATTCACGGATACGTTCGGGAAAGCGCGGGACATAAGGCTCGAACTTCAGGTCAGGGCGGTCCTCGTCCACGATGCCGGACAGGTCGCCGATGCCGATGAACCCCTCCACCTCGACCACCACCGCTTCATGGCCTTGGAGCATGTCCTGCAACATCTCCTCGACCGGTTCGGGGATGCGCTCCTCTATCTCCATGCGGATGACGCGGCCCCGGCGGCGGCGCTTGATCGCGCTGCGATAGTGGCGGACCAGATCCTCGGCCTCTTCCTCAATCTCGATATCGCTGTCGCGGATGATGCGGAACACGCCGCTTTCGCGCACCTTGTAACCGGGGAAGAGATCGCCCGAAAAACGCCGGATCACCGCCTCCAGCGCCATATAGCGCGCCGGTTCGCCGGGAATACGGACAAAGCGGGCCAGCGAGGCGGGGATCATCACCAGCTCACGGATCGGCTGCTTGTCCGACAGGCGTTGCAGGTCGAACACGATCGACAGGCCTTCATTGGGGATGAAGGGGAAGGGATGCGCGGGATCGAGCGCCTGGGGCGTCAGGATCGGGAAAATCTGATTGAGGAAATGGTCGCGCAGCCAGGCTTCGCTCAGCGGGTCGATCGGGCTGGACGGGCCGACCACCTCGATCCCCACCTGCGCCAGCTCGCCATGGACGATGCCCCAAACCTTTTGCTGCGCCAGCATCAGCCGGTCGGTTTCCGCCGCAATGGCGGTCAATTGCTGCCCGGCGGTCAGCCCGTCGGCCGAACACATGTCGACATCCTGCAATTGCTGGCCTTTGAGGCCCGCCACCCGGACGGAGAAGAATTCGTCCAGATTGGCCCCCGAAATCGACAGGAAACGCAGCCGCTCCAGCAGCGGATGGGCGCGGTTCATCGCCTCTTCCAGCACGCGCTGGTTGAACGCCAGCCAGGACAGCTCGCGGTTGAAATAACGCCCCATGGGCAGGGTCAGGCTGGTCGCGGGATCGGCTTCGGCCACTGGGGTCACTCGCACGGATCGAGGGAAGGGTTGGACGCTATTATAGGCAGAAAGCCAGCGCCTTGCAGGCAGTCTTTTGCCATTGCGACGGAAATCTTACGGCCAGATGACAGCGCCGCCCGGTCGAGCAAGTGCGTCACCGCCGCGATTGCGCCATAGCTGCGCTCGATCCGGCGGAGAAGCCAGTCGGGCAAATCGGCGGCAAAGCGTGCCCCCGCCGCGCCCAGCTGGTGTTCGATCAGCGCGCGCGCCAGCGCCTCGTCCGGCTCGGCAATCGCGACATGCGGCACGGCGGCCAGCCGCGATCGCAGGTCGGGCAGCGCCACGGTCCAGCTGGCGGGCGGCGCATGGCCGATCATCAGCAGGGGGCGGTGACTGGTCTGCGCCTCGTTCCAGGCATGGAACAGGCCATGTTCGTCCTGCCCTTGCGCATCGTCGATCACACTGCCGCCGCTCATCTGCGCGAAATGGCGTGCCAGCGTCGATCGACCCGACAGCGGCGGCCCGGTCAGCACACTGACCGACAGGGGCCAGTCGCGCCAGCGTTCCAGATGGGCGACGGCCTGGGCATTGGCGTCGCTGACCAGAAAATCCCCGCCGCTGGCCGCGCCATGCCAGTCGAAAGGCAGGCTGATCTGGCTCATTGTGGAGGCTGCGGTGCCTGCCTGCGCGTGATGCGCAGGGTCGTGCCGGACACCGCAACATTATAGCCGCGCGCCTGCAATCCGTTGCGCAGCATATCGACCGTGCCGTCAAAGCTGACCTGCATCACCGATGTGCCGCCCAGCGCCAGGCTGCTGGTCGATGCCGACCGTACGCCGGGGATCGCCCGCACCGCCGATTCGCCAGCCCCGATCGACCCGACATCGGGCGTATCGAACTGGATCGCAAAGCTGGTGGTGCCGGTGGTGGCCGTCGCCGTCGGCAGATCGGTCGTTTCAACAACCGCGTCGGCTGCATTCTCGATCGCCAGCGCATCGGGATCGACCGGCTCTTCGATGATCAGCGACGGGTCGGGCCGCAGGCGGCCATCGTTGAGCGCACGAATATACAGCTCGTCAATCCGCCGCGCACCCTCGTCCAGCATCTGCGCAATGCCGCTGGCGTTCGACGCGCGCAGCGTCACGCTGCCGATCAGGCTGTTGTCCGGGCCGTAGCGCGCGGTGAAGGTGCCGGTCACCGGCCCGCCGGGATAGGCCCGCTCCAGCCGCGCGATCGGGATCACCACGTCGGCCGCGCCATATTGATCGAGCAGCACCCGCCACCACAGCCGCCCGCGCCGCCCGGTCTGCCCGGCGTTCAGCAATATGGGGTCCGCCACCGATCCCGCGACGCGCACATAGTCGATCGCGCTGTCGCCGGTACGATAGCGCGCCCAGGCCTTCTGCCATTCATTGGTGCGTTCATAGGACACGGCCGATCCGCCATCCCACAATACCGGGATCACCAGCAGGGGCGGCGACCGCATGACATTGCCAGACACGCCCAGCAATTGCCCGGTGCGCGCCCGGTCGAACAATATGCCCAATGTCGCGACATAACGGGTCGGCCCCGCCTGCTCAAAATCAATCTCGATGCCCGACACCATCGCCTCGATCTGCGAATCGGACAGGGCAGGCGCGCCGCCGCCGCCATGGGTGCGCGTCCACAGCATCCGCCACGCCTGCCGCTGCGCCATTCGCCACCCGGCATAGCGCGCGCTGTCGGCATCCTTGGCCACGACGTCGACCTTGACCCCGCGCACCTCGAAATCGCCGCCACTGGCGATCGGCGGCACGCCCCGCTCCCCCTCCATCTGCGCAAACAGCGCGGCGGCAACCAGGCCGATCGCGATGGCGAGAAGGATCTGGACCGGGCGCGACACGGCGCGCAGGATGGCGCCGGACTGGAACGGCAGGCGGTTAAGGGTCTGGCTCAGGCTCACGCGCGCCCTTTTGGCGAGATTTGCCCAGGATGCCAAGCGCCAACGCATCACGGACACACTCCGTTCGCCCTGAGCGAAGTCGAAGGTTCCGTTTTGCCCACCTTTGCTCTAGGGCGCTCCCCCATGAGTGAGAACGAATCCTACAGCTACGCCAAGGCTGGCGTCGACATCGCCGCTGGCAACGCCCTTGTCCGCGCCATTGCGCCGCTTGCCAAGGCGACCCGTCGCCCCGGTGCCGACGCTGAACTGGGCGGCTTTGGCGGCTTTTTCGACCTCAAGGCCGCTGGCTATGACGATCCATTGCTGGTCGCGGCCAATGACGGCGTCGGCACCAAGCTGAAGCTGGCGATCGACCATGATCGCCATGACGGCGTCGGCATCGACCTGGTCGCCATGTGCGCCAACGATCTGATCGTGCAGGGGGCCGAGCCGCTTTTCTTCCTCGACTATTATGCCACCGGCAAGCTGGAGAGCGGCGTCGCCGAGCGCGTCATCGCCGGGATCGCGGAAGGCTGCCGCATCGCCGGTTGCGCGCTGATCGGCGGCGAAACCGCTGAAATGCCAGGCATGTACGGGCCGGGCGACTATGATCTGGCGGGCTTCTGCGTCGGCGCGGTCGAACGGCACAAGGCGTTGACCGGCAATCGCGTGAAGGTCGGCGACGTGTTGCTGGGCCTGTCCTCGTCCGGGGTCCATTCCAACGGCTTCTCGCTGGTCCGCCGCCTCGCTGCCGACAAGGGCTGGAAGCTTGATCGCCCCGCGATCTTCGATCAGGACGTGCTACTGATCGACGCGCTGATGGCGCCCACGAAAATCTACGTGAAAAGCTTGCTGCCATTGGTGCGCGCAGGGATGGTCAATGCGCTGGCGCACATTACCGGCGGCGGCCTGCTGGAAAATATCCCCCGCGTCCTGCCCGATGGCTGCCATGCGATGGTCGATGCCGATGCATGGGATCAGCCACGCCTGATGGCCTTCCTCCAGGCGCAGGGTCATATCGAACCGGGCGAAATGGCGCGCACCTTCAACTGCGGCATCGGCATGGTGCTTAGCGTTGATGAAGGCCATGTTGCGGGCGTCACAACGGCGCTGGAAGCAGCGGGCGAAACCGTCCACCGCATCGGCGAAGTCCAGGCGGGCGAAAAGGGCTGCACCGTGCGCGGCTCGACCGAGACATGGAGCGCCAAGGCCGATTGGCGCGCGACGCATCTGGGATAAGCAACCAAATCCCCCTCCCGCCTGCGGGAGGGGTCAGGGGAGGGCATGTCGGATATGCAAAAGGCAAAAGTCGGCGTCCTGATCTCCGGTCGCGGCTCCAACATGGCGGCCCTGCTTTATGCAGCGAAGGCGGACGACTGCCCCTATGAGATCGTGCTGGTCGCCGCCAACGATCCCGATGCTGCCGGCCTGACGCTGGCCGCAGCCGAGGGCATCCCCACCTTCGGCCAGAGCCATAAAGGCCTAAAGCGTGCCGACTTCGACAAGATCATCGACGCGCAGCTGCGCGCGGCGGGCGCGCAATATGTGGCGCTGGCGGGCTATATGCGCCTCCTGTCGCCCGAATTCGTGGCGGGTTGGGAAGGCCGGATGCTCAACATCCATCCCAGCCTGCTGCCCAAATATAAGGGGCTGGACACTCACCAGCGCGCCATCGACGCGGGCGACAGCCATGCCGGTTGCTCGGTCCATATCGTAACGGCAGAACTGGATGACGGCCCGGTACTGGGCCAGACCCCGGTGGCGATCCTGCCGGACGACACCGAAAGCAGCCTCGCCGCCCGCATCCTGATCGCCGAGCATCAGCTTTATTCCCGCACCCTCGCCGACTTCGTCACCCGCGAACGCCAGCCCGACTGGCTGCTGAACAAGGTCCGCGAAAGCGCGCTGGCCCTGCCGCAAGCGGACGAAATCGTCTCGCACGGAATGCCCTGCTTCGGCATCGTCAAGGGCAAGAAATTCGCCTACTTCACCCGCGACCATCATGGCGACGGCATCGTCGCGGTGCTGGTGAAAACCACTGCGCCCGAAGAACAGGCCAGCCTGATCGAAGCCGACCCGAACCGCTATTACCGCCCCGCCTATTTCGGTAATGACTGGGTCGGCATCCGCCTGGATCTTGGCGACACCGACTGGGACCATATCGCGCAACGCCTGCATGACAGCTGGCGGCAGGTCGCCCCGCGCAAGCTGCTCAGCCTCATGGATATTGCCGACGAGTTTTAACGACTTATCCCTCTCCCTTGAGGGGGAGGGTTGCGCAGACTTGGCAGCTTGCTGCCTAGTCGGAGCTGGGGGAGGGTGTCGAAGCCTCACGGCATCAACGTCTCGCCCCCTTCCCTTCCCCGCCTGCGATCCCCATAGAGTGGAGCCATGACCGACACCCCCGCCCCCGCAATCGAGATCACCAACCTCACCAAAGTCTATAAGGGCGGCAAACGCGCGCTCGACGGGATCAGCCTGTCGATCCCGCGCGGCCAGATTTATGGGCTGCTGGGGCCGAATGGCGCGGGCAAGTCGACCACGATCAATATCCTCGCGGGCATGGTCAACAAGACGTCGGGCACGGCCCGCATCTGGGGCTTCGACACGGACGTCAATCCGCGCAACGCGAAAAACTCGATCGGCATCGTGCCGCAGGAAATCGTGTTCGATCCCTTTTTTACCCCTTTTGAGACGCTGGAAAATCAGGCCGGCTATTATGGCGTGCCCAAGGGCAAGCGCCGATCGATGGAACTGCTGCGCGCCGTCCATCTGGAGGACAAGGCGCACGCCTATGCCCGCACGCTGTCGGGCGGCATGAAGCGCCGCCTGCTGGTGGCCAAGGCGATGGTCCACTCACCCCCGATCCTGGTGCTGGATGAACCGACCGCGGGCGTCGATGTGCAATTGCGCCAGCAGCTCTGGGCCTATGTCCGCGAATTGAACGCACTGGGCGTCACCATCGTGCTGACGACGCATTATCTCGAAGAAGCCGAGGAATTGTGCGACCGCATCGGCATCATCAACCATGGCCGCTTGATCGCTGACAAGCCGACCCGCGAACTGGTCGACATGGCGCTGGAAAAGGTGGTGCAGGTAACGGTGGACCGCGACATCGTGGTGGCCCCGGACGCCCCCTGTTTCGAGAAGGTCGAACAATCGGGCGACCGCACGCTCACCATCACCTATCTCAAGGACCGCGCCAATGCAGGCCAGGTGCTGAGCGCCGTGCAGGCCAGCGGTCTGGCGATCGTGGACGTGGTGACGCGCGACCCGGACCTGGAGGATGTGTTCCTCAATCTGACGGCGGCTGCCGAGTGAATGACCAAGCCCCTTCTGTCCCCCCTCCCGCAAGCGGGAGGGGGCTAGGGGGTGGGCCAGCGCCAGCTTTCAAACCGCGCAACACCTCACGCGCAAAAGCGCTGCGCAATACTGCCCCGACGCCCGAGCGCCTGTTATGGCAGCAAATCCGCAACCGACAACTCGGCCATAAATTCAGCCGCCAAATGCCGGTCGGCCCCTACTTCGCAGACTTTCTATGCCGCGAATTGAAATTCCTCATTGAACTGGATGGCGATAGCCACAACCAAACCACAGAATATGACGCGCGGCGAGACGATTACTGTCGCACCCAAGGCTATCAAATCTTGCGCTTTTCCAATGCCGATGTGATGGAAAATCTTGAAGGCGTCGTAACGCATATCAAAACCACCCTTGCGAAGGCCCACCCCCGGCCCCTCCCGCAAGCGGGAGGGGAGCCAATCGCATAATGCCCACCACCACCCACAACGTCATCATCATCGGTTCCGGCGCAGCGGGCCTGACCGCAGCCATCAACCTCGCGCAGGATCGCAAGGTGCTGGTGCTGGCCAAGGGCGCGCTGGATGGCGGGTCCACCAACTGGGCGCAGGGCGGCATTGCCGCGGTACTCGACGCCGGTGACAGTTTCGAGGCGCATGTCGAAGATACGATGGTCGCAGGCGCGGGCCTGAACGATCGTGCCACGGTCGAGTTCGTCGTGTCCGAAGCCCCCGCCGCGATCGAGCGCCTCGCCAAACTCGGCGTCCCGTTCAACGCTGGCGAGGATTTTGGCGACCGCTGGCACCTGACGCGGGAGGGCGGGCATAGCCATCGCCGCATCGTCCATGTCGATGACGCCACCGGCCATGCGGTGCAGGTCGCGCTGCTGAAAGCCGCCCGCGCCAATCCCAACATCACCCTGGTCGAGGATCTGATCGCCATCGACCTCATCACCTCCCGCCATGGCGAGCGCTATTCGGGCGACGGGCATGTCTGGGGCGTCTATGCCTTCAACAAAAAGACCAAGCATGTCGACGCGCTGCTTGGCAAGGCGACGATCCTCTGCACCGGCGGCGCGGGCCGCACCTATCTCTTCTCCACCGCGCCGCGCGGCGCGACCGGTGATGGCATCGCCATGGCATGGCGCGCGGGGTGCCGCGTGTCGAACATGGAAATGAACCAGTTTCACCCGACCTGCCTCTATAATCTGGAGGTCAAGAATTTCCTGATCACCGAAGCGGTGCGGGGCGAAGGCGGCCACCTGAAACTCCCCCCCGGCGTGCCTGGCGGTGGCGAGCGGTTCATGCCCCGCTTCGACCCGCGTGAGGAACTGGCCCCGCGCGACGTGGTGGCCCGCGCCATCGACCATGAGATCAAGCGGCTGGGGCTCGATTATGTCCATCTCGACATCAGCCACAAACCGCCGGAATTTGTGAAGCATCACTTCCCGACCATCTATGCCCGGCTGCTCGATCTGGATATCGACATCACCAAGGAGCCGATCCCGGTCGTCCCCGCGCAGCATTATACCTGCGGCGGGGTGGTGATCGACCTTGACGGGCGCACCGACCTGCCCGGCCTTTATGCCGCAGGCGAAGTGACCGAAAGCGGGCTGCACGGCGCGAACCGTCTGGCGTCCAACTCGCTGCTCGAATGTTTCGTGTTCGGGGAAGCCGCGGCCAGCCACATCCGCGCCCATTGGGACGAATTGCCCGCCCCGCCGCCGATCCGGCCATGGGACGAAAGCCGCGTCACCAACAGCGACGAAGAGGTCATCGTCCAGCACAACTGGAAGGAAATCCGCCGCTTCATGTGGGATTATGTCGGCATCGTCCGCACCACCAAGCGGCTGGAACGTGCCCAGCACCGCGTGGCCCTGCTGGCGCAGGAGGTCGATGATTATTACGGCAATTTCCGCGTGACCCCGGACCTGATCGAATTGCGCAACCTGCTGGAGGTCGCCCGGCTGATCGTCCGGTCTGCCCTCCATCGCAAGGAAAGCCGGGGATTGCACTATACGCTCGACTATCCTGAAACGCTGGAGGCTGCGGTGGATACGGTACTGGCGCCGTAAAAAAACGGCGCGGTCGCCGGGTCAGCGCCGCGCCTGAAGGTGGAGGAGGGAGGCGCTGAAAGCGCTTCCGGTATCTCCGCTCTAGCCTGGTCCGCCGCGACCCGCTTTGACGCGCGTCAAATATCCTTGAGGAAAGTGCCGAGTGTCGCATGAAAGCGCGCGGGCTGATCGGCCATGACCATATGGCCGCTGGGACCAATCGCCCGCAGCACCGCATCCTTCTTGGGGGCATAGGCGGCGCGGAACCGGCTGGCGATGATGGCGGCCTGCTCCCGGTCCGCGCCGACAGCATAGACCACTTCCAGCGGGACGTTCAGCCGCGCAAGTTGCGGGCCAAGGTCGATATTGGCCAGATCGCGCAAGGCGCTGGCGATGACATCGGGGTCGCTCCCCTTCGCACCGGGCGCCTGCCCGACCATCTGCGCCAGATAGCGCCGCCCCGCCACTGTCCCGGTCAGATAACCGCCCAGCTGATCGGCCAGAAAACCCAGCCCACTGGCCGTACCGCCGACCATCGCTGCCCCGGCCGGCAGCATATCGATCACCATCACCCGGCCCGCCACGCCCTTCAGCCCCAGCATCATCGCCAGCGTGCCACCCATCGAATGGCCGACGATCGCCGGGCGCTTCAGGCCCGACGCCGTGATGTAGCGAGCGATCTCTTCAGCCAGCGGCTGGACCAGCGGGCCGCGGGCATTGCCCTCCGCCGCCAATACGGCAAAGCCGCGCACCTGCACCAGATGGAAGCGATAGCCCGGCAGCGCGCCCAGCACGCCGTTCCAGATGCCCGGACCGCTGGCAAGGCCGGGAATCAGCAATACATCACGGCCCGAACCCCGCACCGTCATGGCGATCCGGCGCGAGGCAAAGGGTGCAGCCTGCACCGCCCCGCTCCACATCAATCCGCCCGCTGCCAGCGCCCCGCCCAGCAGCGCCCGCCTGTCCATGCCTTGATCCATCATGCCGCTCTATTGCCGCTCCGCCGCTTAACCGCAACTGAGCGGACGTTGCTCTATCCCGGTTGCCCGTTCAGCCTCCTTACATCGCATTTGTGGAATCATTCGTCGCATCAGCCTTGCCCGCTTATAGGGTGGCTGCCCCTAAATGGCGCTTGCAGAGTGCGGGGAATGGAATGAGATCGAATGATAGCCGGGGCGGTTCCGCGCGCCTGGTCCTGTTGATGGTGGCACTGTCCGCCTGTGTCAGCGCCCCCGAACCGCGCCCGGCGCAGGCCGCCGCTGCCGCGCCGCAGCGGGTGCAGCCCACGACCAATACATGGCCGATCCGTGAGGTCGCCAATCCGCCGCTGCCCTATCGTGACATTGACCAGACCGAAACGCCCTCCCCCGCGCTGGTCAGCGTTGTGCGTAATCTGGGCCAGAATTTCCGGGGCAAGGTCGGCATTGCGGTGCGACGGGTCGGCGCAGACTGGACCGTCGCCTGGAACGGCAATGCGCTGTTCCCGCAGCAAAGCGTGTCGAAACTCTGGGTGGCGATGACCTTCTTGGACGCGGTCGACCGGGGCAAGCTGCGCCTGACCGACACGACCACCATCACCCGCAACGACCTGACCCTGTTCCACCAGCCGACCGCCGCGATGGTGGGGACCAGTGGCTGGACCACCAGTTACTCCGACCTGATGCGCCGGGCCATGACCCAGAGCGACAATACCGCCAACGATACGCTGCTGCGCGCAGTTGGCGGGCCGGACGCGGTGCGCGGCTTTCTGGCGCGGCGGATGATCCGGGACATTCGCTTTGGTCCGGGCGAACGGCTGCTGCAATCGGCGACGGCGGGTCTCGACTGGCGGCAGGATTATGCGATCGGGCGCAACTTCTACGCCGCCCGCGCCAAACTGCCGATGGCGGCGCGGGTGAAGGCGCTGGACAATTATCTCGCCAGCCCGCCCGACGGCGCGGCCCCCGCCTCGATCGTCCAGGCGCTGGCCAAACTGAAACAGGGCGAGATGCTGTCATCCGCCTCATCGCGCCTGTTGCTGTCGATCATGTCGGAAGCCAAGACCGGGCCGCAACGGATCAAGGGCGGGGTGCCGCCGGGCTGGTCCTATCTGCACAAGACCGGGACCGGGCAGGACCTGCCGCCACGCTCCACCGGTTTCAATGATATCGGCATCATGACCGCGCCCGATGGCACCAGCTATGCGGTGGCGGTGATGATCGGCAGCACGACTGTCGGCATCCCCGAACGCTGGGCGCTGATGCAGGCGGTGGCCAAGGCGGTCGCGGCGAACCACGAGCCGAAATGAGATAAGGGACGTGCGTCGGATGACGCCCGCCCCTTATCCGCCCTGTCGCATCAGTTGAGAACCAGCGCGAACATCGCGACCTGGCCAAGGAAGGCGACGCCAAGAGCGATCAGCATATTGGCGGGCTTGAGATACTGGGTCATGAAACCATCCTTCTGATAATGTGGGTAACCGGACCATCCGGCGACACCCTGTTGCCCGACGGCTCCTGCGCCCCGGCGATTTGCGCGCAAGCCCGATTGCGTCACGCAGCGATTCCCTTTCAAAATCCGCAGAAAAGCGCGACAGTGGCGGTTCGCGCTTCGCGAACGGGAGGGAACGATCCGTGAAACGGCTGCGGCGGACGATATTGGAACTATGGGCGATGCTGCCGCTCGCGGCGATCGCTGGCTTTCTGGGACCGTTCGGCACCTATCTGGCCGGCGACTTCGTCCATCGCACCGGGCGCTGGGGCCTGTTGTTGCTGGGTGCCTATATTGTCGTGCGGCCGACGATGATCTTCTGGAGCTGGCTGGCCCGCGCGACTGCGCTGCCGCACGGCACCATCGTCTTTTGCGGATTGATGTTGTCGAGCATTCCCATGGCGCTTTTGTGGGAATGGGCAGGGATGGAGGAAGTGCGCCAGCTGGGCGGCTTTAGCGGCCTGCTTCCCTTCACCGCCCTGTGCGCGGCGCTGATCATGGTCGTCGCCGCCTGGGCCGATCGGGCGGACGCGCATCTGCTGCGCTTTTACGATGGCACCATGTCCCGGCGCATCATCCCGGCCGCGACGCCTCCGCAGGGCTGCGTCCCGGCTGCCAGCCGTCCACGCCTCTACGCCCGGCTCAGCCCGCGCTTTACCGGCGATATTGCCGCGCTGGAAAGCGAGGATCATTATGTCCGCGTCCATGGCCGGGGGCAGAGCGAATTGCTGCTGATCCGGCTGCGCGACGCCATTGCGGAAATGGATGCGACGCCGGGCGAGCAAACCCATCGCAGCTGGTGGGTGGCGCGCGACGCGGTGGCGGAAACGCTGGGCAGCGGGCGCAACCGGGAAATTCGGCTAGACAATGGCCTGCGCGTGCCGGTGGCGCGCGATTCGGTCGATCGGCTCCAGCGGTCGGGCTTTCTGTCGGCCTGACGACTGAAGGGAGACGGCATAACCGGCAATTTTATGGTCGCATCGCCGAAGCAGAAAAGCGGTTCCCACTTTTCTGCGCGATGCTCTATCCCTTCCCCATGACCCAGAATCACCTCTATCTCGTCGATGGCAGCGGCTATATTTTCCGCGCCTATCACCAGCTCCCACCGCTCACCAACCAGCATGGCCAGCCGGTGGGCGCGGTCTATGGCTATACGACGATGCTGTGGAAGCTGGCCGAGGAACTGGGCAAAGCGGAAGGCCCGACCCATATGGCGGTGATCCTGGACAAGGGATCGCATACCTTCCGCAACGACATGTACGACCAGTATAAGGCGAACCGCCCGCCCGCGCCCGAAGATCTGGTCCCGCAATTCCCCATGATCCGCGACGCGACCCGCGCCTTCTCCCTCCCCTGTATCGAGGAGGCGGGCTATGAGGCGGACGACCTGATCGCCAGCTACACCAAGGCCGCCGTTGCAGCGGGATGGCATGTCACCATCGTCAGCTCGGACAAGGATCTGATGCAGCTGATCCAGCCCGGCGTCGACATGTATGACACTATGAAGAATGAACGGCGCGGGGCAGATTATGTCGTCGGCAAATTCGGGGTGGAGCCGCAACTGCTGGGCGACGTCCTCGCGCTGATGGGTGACAGCGTGGACAATGTGCCCGGCGTGCCGGGCATCGGTCCCAAGACGGCGGCCAAGCTGATCGTCGAATATGGCGGGCTGGAAGCGGCGCTGGAGGCCGCGCCCGCGATGAAGAAGTCCAAGATGCAGGAAAATCTGATCGCCCATGCCGACATGGCGCGGCTGTCGCGGCGGCTGGTGGCGCTGCACGACAGCATGGCGCTGCCCGAACCGCTGGAGGATCTGGCGCTCAAGGGCATTCCCAAGGAACCGTTGCAGGATTTCCTGACCCATCATGGTTTCAAGACGCTACTCAACCGACTGGGCGCGCCCGCGGCTGCCGTCGCGGTTGCTACCGCTGCCGCCGCGACAGGCGAACCGGTCGCCACCCCGGTCGCGCCGCAGGAACCGCCGATCGACCGCAGCCTCTACGAAACGGTGGTGAGCGAGGAAGCGCTCGACCGCTGGATCGCGCAGGCGACGACGGAGGGGATTGTCGCGGTCGACACCGAAACCGACATGCTCGATTGCGTGTCCTGCCAGCTGGTGGGCGTCAGCCTCGCCACCGGTCCCAACAAGGCCTGCTACATCCCGGTCGGCCATGGCGGGCGCGACATGTTTGCCGAAAAGCCGGCGCAATTACCGCTGGCGACGGTGCTGGCGAAGCTCAAACCCCTGCTGGAGGATGATGCGGTCCTGAAGGTCGGGCAGAATCTGAAATATGACATGACCGTCCTGCGGCGGCACGACATCGCCATCACCCCCTTTGACGACACCATCGTCATGAGCTTCGACCTGGACGCCGGACAGAGCCTGTCGGGCCATGGCATGGACGAAGCGGCGCGCACGCATCTTGGCCATGAATGCATCAGCTTCAAGGAAGTGGTCGGCACCGGTAAGAGCCAGATCACATTCGGCGAAGTGCCGCTGGACAAGGCGACGGCCTATGCTGCCGAGGATGCCGACGTCACGCTGCGTCTTTGGAAACTGTTTAAGACAAGGGTCGCCAATGAGGGCGCAAACCGGGTTTACGAACTGGTCGACCGCCCGCTGGTGCCAGTGATCGCGCGGATGGAGCATCGCGGGATTAAGGTGGACCGGGAGCATCTGGCGCGGCTGTCAGGCGAATTTACGGCGGGTATCGCGGCGCTGGAGACGGAGATTCACGAACTGGCCGGGCAACCCTTTGCGATCGGATCGACCCAGCAACTGGGCGCGATCCTGTTCGACAAGATGGGCTATAAGGGCGGCAAGAAAGGCAAGTCAGGTGCCTATTCCACCGACGTCACCATCCTTGAGCAACTGGCCGCGCAGGGCGCGCCGATCGCCAGCAAAATATTGGAATGGCGGCAGCTTTCCAAACTCAAGTCCACCTATACCGACGCGCTGCAGGCGCAGATCAACAAGGATACGGGCCGGGTCCATACCAGCTATTCGCTGACCGGAGCGCAGACCGGGCGGCTCTCCTCGACCGATCCCAATCTGCAAAATATTCCGATCCGCACCGAAGTCGGCCGGCAGATCCGCCATGCCTTTGTCGCCGAACCCGGCAATGTCATATTGGCGGCGGATTATAGCCAGATCGAGCTGCGGCTGGCCGCGCATATGGCCGATGTGCCTGCGCTGAAGGATGCGTTCGCCGCGGGCGAGGATATTCACGCCGCGACCGCCAAAGAGCTGTTCGGTGAGGTCAATCGCGACACGCGCGGTCGGGCCAAGACGATCAATTTCGCGATCCTCTACGGCATCTCCCGCTGGGGGCTGGCCGGGCGGCTGGAGATCAGCGCGGACGAGGCGCAGGAGATGATCGCCAAATATTATGAACGCTTCCCCGGCATCAGCATCTACATCAACGAGACGATCGAGAAGGCGCGGGAACGCGGCTATACCGAGACATTGTTCGGGCGAAAGACCTGGTTCCCGCGCATCCGCGCATCGATCCAGCACGAACGGCAGGGCGCCGAACGCGCCGCGATCAACGCGCCGATCCAGGGGACCAGTGCCGACATCATCAAGCGAGCCATGGCGCGCATGGAACCGGCGCTGGAGGCAGCGGGCCTGCCGGGCGTCAAGATGCTGTTGCAGGTGCATGACGAACTGGTGTTCGAGCTGCCGGAGGGCGACGTGGACGCGGCCAGTGCGGTGATCCGCAGCGTGATGGAAAGCGCCGCCGAGCCGATCGTGAAGCTGAGCGTGCCGCTGGGCGTGGAGATCGGCACGGGGCCGAGTTGGGGCGCAGCGCATTGATCGGCTGAAACGGAGACGACCAACACTTCCATTTCCGTCATTCCCGCGAAAGCGGGAACCCATCTCCCGCCCGGCGACTGACGCGAGTTGGATTCCCGCCTGCGCGGGGATGACGGGTGGGGGGGGACAGAAAAGGCCGGCCCCGCAGGACCGGCCTTTCCATCAATCGAACAGCTCTTCCAGAAAGCTCTTCTTGCGCTTTTTCGGGTAGCCCCGCCCGTCGTCGCGATAGTCGCGGTCCGGGCGGTAGCTTTGCTGGGCGAAGGGCGCTGGCCGGGCGGGCGCAACCGTGTCGCCCGCTGCCCGCTCGATGATCTTGTCCAGTTCGCCCCGGTCCAGCCACACGCCCCGGCATTGCGGGCAATAGTCTATTTCTACCCCCTGCCGGTCCGTCATTGCCAATCCGACATGACAGACCGGGCAGAGCATGGCCGATACGGCCGCTTGATCCCGCATCCGCTTACTCCCGCTCGCCGGTCAGGCTGACGAGCATCTGGAACAGGTTGACGAAGTTCAGGTACAGCGACAGCGCGCCCATCACCTGCATCTTCGCCGCCATTTCATGGCCCGCATAAGCAAAATAGTCCGACTTGATGCGCTGCGTGTCCCAGGCGGTAAGGCCGGTGAAGATCACCACGCCCAGGATCGAGATGACCATCGCCATCGCCGACGATCCGATGAAGATGTTGATCAGGCTGGCGACGATGATGCCAATGAGGCCCATGATCAGGAAGCTGCCCATCTTCGTCAGGTCACGCTGCGTGGTATAGCCCCACAGCGCCATGCCGAGGAACATGACGGCAGCCGAGAAAAAGGCCTGCGCGATGCTGCCGCCGGTGAACACCAGGAAGATGCTGGCCAGCGACACGCCCATCACGGCAGAGAAGGCCCAAAAGGCCATGCGCGCGCCAGCGGTCGTCATCTTTTCGATGCGGAAGCTGAAGAAGAACACAAAGGCCAGCGGCGCGAAGATCGCCACCCATTTGAGCGGCGTGCCGAAGATGGCGGCGGCCAGCACCGGCGTATTGCCGATAAACGCCGCGACCAAGCCGGTGATCACCAGACCCAGGCCCATATTACGGAAAACGCCCAGCATGTGCGCGCGCAGCCCGGCGTCGGTCTGCGCCGTGCGGCTCGCACCATAGCCCGGCAAAGGAACGCGATTATTCACTTGGGGTCACTCCATCCATCAAATTGTGGTTCGAGTGGCCCGGTGCGGTCTCCTGCGGCATTTAGGGGGAAATTGCCACAAAACCTGCACCGGGCGCACCCGATGCGGTCCGACATCACGGCTGAACAAGGGGGGAAGTCCAGCGCGTCAGAGGGGCCCGGCCCGCATCGATCATATTGGGGGAGGAACGCTTAGGTGCAAGGGGCGGACCCCGACGCAACATTTTATTACAAATGGGTGGGCGCACAGGGAGGATTGACCCCTGCGCCGCTTCGCGCCATCGCTTTGCGCCATGTCCGATGACCAGCATATCACAGCGCCGCTGCGCCTGTTCAACAGCCTGACCCGCACGATCGAAGCCTTCGCGCCGATCGAGGACAATCATGCGCGTGTCTATAGCTGCGGCCCGACCGTCTATAATTATGCGCATCTGGGCAATTTGCGCGCCTATGTCTTTACCGACACGCTACGGCGGACCTTGCTGTGGAAAGGGCTGTCGGTCACCCATATCATCAACATCACCGATGTCGGCCATCTGACCAGCGACGCGGACGCTGGTGATGACAAGATGGAGGCGGCGGCGCGCGCCAGCGCCAAGAGCATCTGGGACATTGCCGCCCATTACACGCAAGCGTTCAAACAGAATATCGCCGACCTCAACATCCTCGCGCCGAGCGAATGGACGGTCGCCACCGACTATGTGCCGCAGATGATCGCATTTGCTGAGAAAATCGCTCCTGATCATTGTTACGAACTAGACAGTGGGCTCTATTTCGACAGCGCGACCGTGCCCGATTATGGCGCGCTGGCCGGTGGGCGGGACGATGCTGCGCACGCCCGGATCGATCCGGTCGCGGGCAAGCGCAATCCGTCCGACTTCGCGATCTGGCGCAAGTCTCCGCCCGGCGAACAGCGGCAGATGGAATGGGACAGCCCTTGGGGGCCGGGCGCGCCGGGTTGGCATCTGGAATGTTCGGTGATGAGCCAAGCGCGCCTTGGTCACCCGTTCGATATCCATACCGGTGGCATCGACCATCGCGAAATCCATCATCCCAATGAGATTGCCCAAAATCAGGCCTTTCATGCCTGCTGCGGGCCGGATGTCGATGCGGCGGAAGCCGGGTTCACCGGCGCGCGCTGGTGGATGCACAATAATTTCCTCGTTGATCGCAGCGGCAAGATGAGCAAGTCGAAGGGCGGTTTCACCACCCTCTTCAGCCTGATCGACGCAGGCGTGCATCCGCTGGCCTATCGCCTGCTGTGCCTGGGCGCCCATTATCGCAGCGAACTGGAATTCAGCGCGGAGGGTGTCGGCGCAGCGCTGACCCGTTTGAAGCGGCTGGTCATGGGCGTGGAGGGTCTGAAGGCCCGCGCTGAAGGGGTGACGTGGCAATCGCCCCGGCTCGACTATCTGCGCGCCAATATGCACCCCAAGCTGGCACCGCTGCTGGAGCAATTTGACGCAGCGATCAGCGACGATCTGATGACGCCGCGCGCACTGCCGCTACTGGAAGAGGCGATCGCGCTCAAGAAAGTGCCGGTGGATGAGAAACTCTGCCTGATCGCGGCCTTCGACGCGGCGCTGGGCCTCAACCTCATGACCCTCACCCGCGCCGACCTGCGCGTCCAGCCCAAGGATGCGCTGATCACGCCGGAGGAGATTGACGCGGAACTCGAACGCCGCGACGCCGCCCGCGCCGACAAGGATTTCGCTCTGTCGGACGAGATACGCGACGCCCTGATCGCGCGCGGGGTCGATGTGATGGACGGCGATCACCTGTGCTGGGACTGGCGTCTGACCCTGGCGTGACATCCCGGCCCACACGCTTGTAACTTGACGCCAAAGCCTCCGCGCCCGCAAAGCATGTCGCAGGGGCAGAGTCGGGGGACGGGCGATGGGGCTTTGGGCAGGCAGGATAGCCATGATGCTGGCGCTGGCGGCGGTGCCGTCGCTGCCTGCTGCCGCCGAGACGGTCGCGGGCTTCAGTGCCGCCGATCCGCGCCACGCTCATTTGCGCGCGCTCGACCAAAAAGCGACCACGCTGTTCGAGAATGACGATTTCGCTCTGTCGATGTCGCAAAAGACCCGCGACGCCTGGGCCGCGCTGCGCGACGCGGGGATGAAGGTCAGGGTCGCGGGCCATCCGCACCCGACGGCGGGCGTCGGCCTGATCAAGCTGGGGTCGATGGATCAGATTGAGGGCAAGAACCCCTCCGCCCTGGCCAATGTCGACAAGGGGCTGGCGCTGATCGCGCCGTTCCGCGACGCCTATCCCATCCCCTGGCTGGAAGGCATGTCGGTCAAGGGCTATGTCCAGTCCATGATCGGTGATGTCGCCGCCGGGGCGGAGACGCTGGCGCAGGCGAGCGCCTATGCCGACGGCTATTTCGCCCGTGTCGGGCCAAAGGCGCTCAGCGAAGCGGACTATATGCTCAAGTCCAACATCGCCTTTTCCCATGCGCAGGCGCTGTCCCGGCTGGGGCGCAATGGCGAGGCGGTCGATGCCCAGCGCGCCAGTCTGGAGGCGCGGACCACCAGCCTTGGTCCCAACCATCCCGACACGGTTGCCTCTACCTACACCTATGCGCAGATGCTCTATCGCGCGGCGCGGCTGGTCGAGGCGGAAAAATATGCGCGGCTGGCGGTCAACACCGCGACCGACCATGTCGATCGCAAGCATCCCAGCTATCATCGGTCGCTGGAAATGCTGGGGCTGCTGCTGGCGCGGACCGGGCGACGGGCCGAGAGCCTGGATTATATGGAGCGCGCCATCGCCATCAAGCGTGAGACGATGGGGACGAAGAGCCTCTTCTACCATTTCGGCCTCTATAATATGGCCGGCGTGCTGCTGCCGATGGAACGCTATAGCGACGCCGAACCGCTGTTTCTGGAGGCCGAGCGCGGCTTTCGGGCGGTCGAGGGGGAGAATAGCCCGCAAAGCGCCCGCGCGCTGGCCTTCGCTGCACTCGCCAGCGCGGCTTCAGGACGGCCGGACGAAGCGATCGAGCGCGCGCGCACGGCCATGGCCCGCGTCCGCACCCCGACGGCCAGCGATCGCGACATGGGCCAGCGTGTCTATCCCCTGCTGATCCCGGCGCTGATCGCCACCGGGCAAGGGGATGCTGCACGGGTCGCCGCCGCCGATTATCTGCGCGAAACCCGGCAGATCGACAATGCGCCTGCCTTTGCGCTGGCCAATGCCGCGATGCTGGCGGCCTGGGCGCTGGGGGGCGATGCCGTCGCGGCGGCGCGGCAAATGGCCGGACTGCTGCGCGAAAGCCAGTCGCTCGACGATGATGGCGACCTGAATGAAGATCAGCGCGCCGCGCTCGATACCATCCTCAAGATCGCGGTGCAGGCGCATGACCCGGCGCTGGCGCTGGACGCGATGGCGATCCTGGCGGGGTCGCGCATTGCCCAGGCCAACCGGCTGGTCGCGGAACGTCTCGTCGCCGATCCCGCCCTCGCCGCGCAGGTCCGCACCTTGCAGGACAGACTGAAGGCGCTGGCCAGCGCGGACAGCGCGTTGCTGAAGGCACTGGCGACCGACAAGGATGTCGAGGCCGCGCGCGTGGCTCGCGCCACGGTGGAGACCATCGCCGAGGCCGAACGCGCCGCCATCGCCCGCGACTATCCCCGCTGGGTCGAGGCGCGCGGCGGCGTGCGGCCCGACCTTGCGACCTTGCGCGCGGGATTGGCGCAGGATGAAGCGCTGCTGGCGGTGATGCCGGCCTTTGACGGTGTCTATCTGCTGGCGGTCAATGCCGATGGCGCGACCGTCGAACGCACGGGGCTGGGGCGCGCCGCCATGGTCGCGCTGATCGACCGGCTGCGCGGCGCGATGACCCCCAGCGGCTTCGACCGGACTGCGGCGCATAATCTCTATGCCCAGATTTTCACGCCCACGATCCTCGCCCGGCTGGGTAAGGCCAAGGCGTTGCGTATCATACCGACCGGTGCCTTCGCCTCGCTGCCCTTTGCGATGCTGCCGCAGCGGCCGGTCGTGGCGGTGGGCCGGGACACGTCCTGGCTGATTCGCCGCTTCGCGATCGAGGTGCAGCCCGGCTTTGCTACTAGCACCGCGGCACCGCAGCGGATCGCGATGCGCAACCAGAGCTTTCTGGGCGTCGGCGCGCCGGACGCCTTTGCCGCCGCAACCAAGCCAGCCACGCCCATCCTGCTCGCCGCCAACCATTATTTCCGCGGTGGCACGGCGGATGCAACTGCGCTGTCCGAATTGCCGCCGCTGCCCGGATCGCTGGTCGAGCTGCGCGCCGTGGCGGATCGCTTCGGCACCGACCGCGCCACCCTGCTGGTTGGCGCGCAGGCGAGCGAGGCGGCGCTGCGCGGACAGGATCTGGCCCCCTATTCCGTCATCCTGTTTGCAACCCACGGGCTGGTCAGCGGCCAGATGGAGGGGGTGACCGAACCGGCGCTGGTCCTGTCCCCGCCCGCCCCCGGCACCGGCGACGACGGGTTGCTGACCGCTTCGGAGGTCGCGGCAATGCGGATCGGCGCGGACTGGGTGATCCTGTCCGCCTGCAACACGGCGGCGGGCGACAGCGCCCAGGCACCGGCCTATTCGGGACTGGCGCAGGCGTTCCGCTATGCGGGAGCAGGATCGCTGCTGGTGTCGCACTGGCCGGTGCGCGACGATGCCAGCGCCTTCGTCACGCTGGAGACGGTGAAAGCCGCCAATGGGGGAACCCCGCGCGCGGTTGCCCTGCAAAGGGCGATGTTGAAACTGATGCGATCAGACCGATCCGACGCGGCCCAACCCTATATCTGGGCACCGTTCATTCTGGTCGGGCGCTGACGGCTCAGCCCGCCTCCAGCGCCGCGCCCGCTTCCATCCACACTTCTTCGGCGGCTTCCAGCTTCTTTTCCACCGCCGCGCGCTTCACCATCAACTCGCTGGTGGTCATCTTCGCCTCGGCTCCGGTCGCAGCCTTGGGATCGAACAGCACGGCGTCGATCCGTTTGCGCTCGGCGATCAGCGCCGCCATTTCCTTTTCGGCGCGTGACACGGCGTTTTTGAGCGCCTTCTGCTTTTCGCGCCATTCCGCCGCCGCCTTCTTGTCGGCCTTGCGATCCACCTTGGGCGCGTCGCTGCTGCTATTGCCGTCAGCCTTGCGCAGGACGATGTCGGTATAATCTTCCAGGCTGCCGTCGAACGGCTGGGCGGTGCCGCCATCGACCAGCACCAGCCGGTCGGCGACCAGTTCGATCATGTGCCGGTCATGGCTGACGATCACCACCGCGCCATTATAATCATTGAGCGCCTGCACCAGCGCCTCGCGGCTGTCGACGTCGAGATGGTTGGTCGGTTCGTCAAGGATCAGCAGATGCGGCGCATCGCGGGTGATGAGCGCCAGCGCCAGCCGCGCCCGCTCGCCGCCCGACATGGAGCCGACCTTCTGGATCGCCCGCTCGCCCGAAAAGCCGAACCTCCCCAGCTGCGCCCGCACCGCGCCGGGGGTCGCCCCCTTCATGACGCGGGTCATATGTTCCAGCGGCGTGTCGGTAACGTCCAGTTCCTCCACCTGATATTGGGTGAAATAGCCGACCTGCATCTTGGACGAGCTTTGCATCTGCCCTTCCATCGGCGCGAGTTGCGCCGCGATCAGGCGGGCCAGCGTCGTCTTGCCATTGCCATTACGGCCCAGCAGCGCCAGCCGGTCGTCCGGGTCGATGCGCAGATTGACCCGGCGCAGGATCGGCGTTTCGCCATAGCCGACCGCCGCCATGTCCATGGTGATGAGCGGCGGGCGCAGTTCGGGCGGGCTGGGAAAGCTGAACGCCAGCGTGGGATCTTCGATAGCCGCCGCGATCGGCTGCATCCGCGCCAGTGCCTTGGCGCGCGATTGGGCCTGTTTGGCGGTCGAGGCGCGGGCGGAGTTGCGCGCGACATAATCCTGCAACTTCTCCCGCTCGGCCTGCTGCTTGACCCGTGCCGATTCAAGCTGGGCCAGGCGCTCGGCCCGCTGCCGCTCGAACGCATCGTAGCCGCCGGGATAGAGAGTGACCTTGCCACCCTCAAGATGAAGGATGTAATCGACGACATTGTTGAGCAGGTCGCGCTCATGGCTGATGACGACCACCGTGCCGCGATAGGCTTTGAGGAAATTTTCCAGCCACATCGTCGCTTCGAGGTCGAGATGGTTCGAGGGTTCGTCGAGCAGCAGCAGGTCAGGATTGGAGAAGAGCAGGGAGGCAAGCGCCACGCGCATCTTCCATCCGCCCGAATAGCTGTCGAGCGGGCGACCCTGCATCTCCTCGTCAAAGCCAAGGCCGACCAGGATACGCGCGGCGCGGGCGGGCGCGGTATAGGCGTCGATGCTTGTCAGCCGCTCATAGATATGGCCAAGGCGATCGGGATCTTCGGTATGCTCCGCCTCCGCCATCAGCGCGGCGCGTTCCTTGTCCGCCTCCAGCACTGTCTCGAACGGGGTCGCCGTGCCGCTGGGGGCTTCCTGCGCGATATAGCCCAGCCGCGTGTCGCGTGGCATGTCACAACTGCCATCGTCAGGATCGAGCTGGCCGATCATGACCTTCATCAGCGTGGACTTGCCCGCGCCGTTGCGCCCGATCAGGCCGACCCGGCTGCGCGGGGGAAGCGCCGCGCTGGCGCGGTCGAGGATGATGCGGCCACCAAGGCGCACGGTGATACCGTTAAGATTGAGCATGGGCGCGCTTTAGCAGGAAGCCGCGCGCAGGGAAGGGGGTTGCGCCCCTATCTCAAATCTCCACCTGCGAACCCAGTTCGACGATGCGGTTGGTGGGCAGCTTGAAGAAATCCATCGGGCTTTCCGCATTGCGGATCATCCAGGCGAACAGTTTTTCCCGCCAGATCGCCATACCGGGCCGTTGCGACGCGATCAGCGTCTGGCGGCTGAGGAAATAGCTGCTGTCCGCCACCCGGATCGGCCCGCCACAGTCGCCGACCGCCTTGAGCGAGGCGGGAATATCCACCTCCTCCATGAAACCATGGCGCAGGATCAGGCGGTAAAAGCCATCGCCATGATCCACCACCTGAACCCGGCCATCGAGCGGCAGATGCGGCACGCCAAGCGTGCGTACTGTCAGGATGATGTTGCGTTCATGCAGGATGCGGTTGTGCTTCACATTGTGGAGCAGGGCCGGCGGCACGCCTTCGGGCGTGGATGTCAGGAAGATCGCAGTGCCCGGCACCCGCGGCAGCGAACTGCGCGTCGACCGGATGAAAAGATCCAGCTCCATCGCTCCGTCGCGCAGCCGTTCCCGCATGATCCGCCGCCCGGTGGCCCAGGTGGTCAGGATGACGAAAGCCACCGCCGCCACCAGCAGCGGGAACCAGCCGCCATCGGGAATCTTGGTCGCGTTGGAGGCGAAATACAGGCCATCAATGACCAGGAACAGGCCGGTGAGGCCGCCCGCGAGCAAGGGATGCCAACGCCATACTGCGAACGTCAGCACCCCCATCATGGCGGTGGTGATGACCATCGTGCCGGTCACCGCGATACCATAGGCGGCGGCCAGATTAGTCGAGCTGCCAAAGCCCAGCACCAGCAGGATGACCAGGATCAGCAGTACAATGTTGACCAGCGGCAGGTAGATTTGCCCCGCCGCGCTGGCGCTGGTGTGCAGGATACGCAGACGCGGCAGGAAACCCAGCTGCACCGCCTGTTGCGTCACAGAAAATGCCCCGGAAATCACCGCCTGGCTGGCGATGATCGTCGCCAGCGTAGCCAGGATCACCAGCGGCAACCGCGCCCAGTCCGGCGCCATCAGGAAGAAGGGGTTGGCCGCCGTCGCCGGATCGTCCAGCATCAGCGCCCCCTGCCCCATATAGTTGAGCAGCAGGCACGGGAGGGCAGCATAGAGCCAGGCCAGGCTGATCGCCTTGCGCCCGAAATGGCCCATATCGGCATAGAGCGCTTCGGCCCCGGTCACCGCCAGCACTACCGATCCGAGCGCCAGGAAAGCCAGCTTTGGATCGAGCGTAAAAAAATGCACGGCATAGAGCGGATTGACGATCCCGATAATCTCCGGGTGCCGCCACAAATTGGTGATGCCCAGCACCGCCAGCACCAGAAAATAGACGACCATCACGGGCCCAAACAGCGCGCCGACCTTCGCGGTGCCGTGGCGCTGGATCAGGAACAGGCCGATCAGGATCAGGATGGCGATGGGCAGCACCAGCGGCGTCAGGCTGGCCTGCACCACGGTCAACCCTTCCACCGCCGACAGCACCGAAATGGCGGGGGTGATGATCGCGTCGCCATAGAAGAGCGCGGTCGCCAGCACGCCCAGCATCGCGATCGCCGGCGTCCAGCGCGTCTCCCCCATGCGCCGCCCGATCAGCGCCAGCAACGCCATGCTGCCACCCTCGCCATGATTGTCGGCACGCATGACGATGAACACATATTTGACCGTGACGACCAGCATCATGGTCCAGAAGATCAGCGACAAGACGCCATAAATATGCAGCGGATCGACGGCGAGCGGATGATGGCCGACAAAACTTTCCTTGAGCGCATAGAGCGGCGACGTGCCGATATCGCCGAACACCACGCCCAGCGCCCCCAGCGCCAGCGTGGGCAGGCCAGCCTGCGGTCCGTTATGCTCGGCCGATGCCGCCTCGGCCAATATCCCGTCCGCTTGCGATTGCATCGCCATATGTCCTTGTTCCACCCGTTACCGCCGACATGACATGGAAATACATTCGATCTCCACGGCAGGAACGGCGCTTTGGCATAGTATCTGCGTATGATTTTGCGCCATAGCATGGCTATACGTACCAATTCCTACGCAATTTCAACGCGGCCTGCCCGTTCCCGCTCTCGTTTTGCTATGCGGTCATCGGTAAATGAGATGCCTCCTTGTTCGACATTGCAGAGGCTGGTTTTCATGTCCCATTGGCATCCCCGTCCCGCCGCGCGGATCGGCCTGCGCCTGCTTGGCCTTGGCCTGATCGCCAGCCTTGGCCCGCAGGGGCGGCTGCTGCACCAGCTGGTCGACCGGTCGGTTGGCGTCACATTGGCGCAGTTCACGGTCGCCGCCAGTGCCTTTCTCAGCGCCAGCCTGGGGATGACGCTGCTGCTGCTGGGACCCGATCTCTGGAAACCGGTGCGTGTCGCCCCGCGCTGGACCCGTCGCGATCCACCGACGCGAATGCCGGGAAGGCGTGCCTGAACCACGCACCAATTTTCCTCTTGCAAACGTTTGCCTAATCACTATATGCATCCTCCATGGCCCGAAACCACCGACAGGTTTGGGTCCAAAAGAGCATTTCGGTCAGGTGCCCATCTGGCTGGAATTGGGGAGGAAGGCGCCGGCAGGACTGCACGCTTGAGGGCGCCTTCCTTCTCGCCCTGAGAGGAAGCCTGAGAGAATGAGCAGCTGGACCGCAGCGCATGTCGCCGCCATCGCGCCCAACGCGTCGACCGCGCCGATGATCGGCGCGCATCATGTCCGTCCGGTTGCCGACAATCTCGACATTTGGGATGCATGGCCGGTGCAACAGCGTGACGGGACGCCGATCACACTGGCGGACGGCGCGCAGTTGTGGATGGCGCTGGCCGCCCCGCATTTCCCCGACCCGGACGAGCGCCATGGTCATGCGCGGATCCATCTGTTCCATTTTCTGGACGAGCGCTGGTCGCATGTCGGCGTGGCGATGCCGGATGGGTTTTCGCCTGGCAGCCGCGAATGGTCCGGTTCGGCGATATGGGATGAGGCCAGCGGCGACATAATCCTTTATTTCACCGCAGCGGGTCGCAAGGGCGAAGCCGCACCCAGTTTTGAACAGCGGATGTTCAGCGCCCGCGCCCGTCTTACGGAGGCTGGTGGGCTGACGGACTGGCACGATTTGCGAGAGATCGTCACGATCGACCCGGATCATTATATGTCGACCCGCGAGGGGGGTGGCATCGGCACGATCAAGGCGTTCCGCGATCCCGCCTATTTCCGCGATCCCGCCGATGGCCGCCACTATCTCTTCTTCGCCGCGTCGCAGGCCGGATCGGCCAGCGCCTATAATGGCGTGGTCGGCATGGCGCGCGCTGATCCGGCGACCCCGGATGACTGGGTGATCGCGCCGCCGCTGTTGTCGGCTGATGGCCTGAACAATGAACTGGAACGGCCGCATATGGTCGTTCATCAGGGAAAATATTATCTCTTCTGGTCGACCCAGCGCCATGTGTTCAATTCTGACGGCCCGACCGGTCCCACCGGTCTTTATGCGATGGTAGCCCCGGCGGTGTCTGGTCCCTGGCGACCGGTCAACGGCAGCGGACTGCTGTTCGCCAATCCGGCCGCTGCCCCGGCGCAAAGCTATAGCTGGATGGTATTGCCGGACCTGAGCGTTACCAGCTTCATCGACAATTGGGGTGGTGGTAAGGCGCGCCGTTTTGGCGGCACTTTTGCGCCCTTCCTGCGCCTCTGGCTGGACGGGGATTGCGGAGGGGTCGCGGCATGAGCGGCCCGCTGGTCGCCGGGGTTGAGCTGGGCGGCACCAAGATGGTGGTGCTGCGGGCGCGCGGGCGGGAGATTGTCGATCGGGTGACGATCCCCACCACCAGTCCGGCGGAAACACTGGGCGCGGGGGTGGAACTGCTGACCCGCTGGCAGGCGGAAGAGGCGTTCGCGGCGCTGGGCATCGGGTCGTTTGGCCCGCTGCGGCTGGACCGAAACGCAGCCGATTTCGGCCATATGTTGCCTACCCCCAAACCCGGCTGGACCGGCGCGAATATTTACGGCGTGCTGATCGCTGCCCTGCCCTGCCCGGCGGCGATCGATACCGACGTCAACGGCGCGGCGCTGGCCGAGGCGCGCTGGGGGGCGGGCGCGGAAGCGGACGCGCCGTCCGATTGCTTATGCTACTTGACGATCGGCACTGGCCTGGGCGGCGGTTTTGCGCTGCATGGCAAAGCGCTGCATGGCGCGATGCACCCGGAACTGGGGCATATACTGATCCGCCGGGCGCCGGGCGACAGCTTCGCGGGTGCCTGCCCCTTCCATGGTGATTGTATCGAGGGGCTGGTGAGCGGCCCGGCGCTGGCGGCGCGCTTCGGTGTGCCGGGCGACAGAATTGCGGCGGACGATCCGCGCTGGGACGATGTGGCGCATGACATCGCCCAACTGGTCGGCACGATATTGCTGACGACGGCGGCACGGCAAGTGCTGATCGGTGGTGGCGTGGGCATGGGCCGGGCCGACCTGCTCGACCGGGTGCGGGCAAAGGTGGTCGCGCAGCTTGGCGGCTACCTGCCCTTTGTCGATGCCGGCAGCATTGCCACGATCGTTCGGACGCCGGTGCTGGGGGATCAGGCCGGGCCGCTGGGCGCGGTCGCGCTGGCGATGGATCTGATAAACCGACAGTGAGCCGGACATATGTGAAGGGAAAAATCGTCCCGGACAGCCTTTGGCGCGTGCAGTTCGCCGCATGGCTGTCCGGGATTACAGCGTTGTGTGCATTGGAGAGGGCATGACAACGCTGTCCAGGCATATTAAGCAGATTCCCGCGCCCAGTTCAATCGCCTTTTTTTTCAAGTCATGCGTCGATCGCGCCTCAGCCCGCAAACAGGTTGGTCGGCATACCGCACACGCCGCTATCGACTTCGAAGAAGCCGCCGTCAAAGGGCGTCGCGTCCAGGCCGATCGCCGCGGAGCTGACGAACATGCGGTCCAGATCGGGTCCGGCGAAGGTGATGTTGGTGACCTGCCGCGCGGGCAGATCGATGGCGCGGTCGAGTGCGCCGTCGGGCGTAAAGCGGCTGATTCGTCCGCCGCCCCAATGGGCGACCCAGATATGCCCGTCCGCGTCCACAGTCATGCCGTCGGGATAACCGTCCGCATCGGTGAAACGGATGAAGGGCTGGCGATCGGCGATCCCGTCGGCCGTCCGGGTGAAGCGATACATGACCCGACGCGACGTATCGCTATGGTAAAGCCATTTGCCGCAGGGCGAGAAGGCCGGGCCGTTGGTGACGCGATAACCGCTGTCCATTTGCTGCCAGCGCAAATCGGGGGCGAGGCGATAGAGCGATCCGCTGTCGCGCTCTTCCTCCATGTCCATCGTGCCGCACCAGATATATCCGTTCGCATCGGCCTTGCCATCATTCATGCGGTTATAGGACAGGTCAGGTTCCGGGTCGCCGATGGGCGTGATGGTCAACGGGTTCAGGCTGACCGCGGCAAAACCGCTCTTGAAGCCGCCGATAAAGCCGCCGCCCGCGCGCTCGGCCACCCAGCCCAGCGGTTCGGGCATCACCCAGCGTTCGACCGCGCCGCCGTCAAGCGACAGGCGGTTGAGCGCGGGCGCAAGGATATCGACCCAATAGACCGCATTGTCGCGCGCCGACCAAAGCGTCCCTTCGCCCAGCGTGTCGGCCACATCGCGTTCGATCATCCGCCATTGTGCCATGGGTCAGCGCTTTACCGAAAGGCGATAGACCATCGCATGATGATAGGGCTTGCCCGGATCAACCCGCGCCGACACGAAATGGGGCTTGTTGGGCGCGTCGGGGAATTTCTGCGGCTCCAGCGCGATGCCGTCGCCCATACGGTAGAGATGCCCGCCCTTGCCGACCAGCGTGCCGTCCAGGAAATTGCCCGCGTAAAATTGCACCCCCGGCTCGGTCGTCAGCACCTCCAGCACCCGGCCCGATGCCGGATCTTCCAGCCGCGCGGCCAATTCCGGCGTCTTTGTCACGCCCTTGTCCAGCGCCCAATTATGGTCATAGCCGCGCCCGGCAACGATCTGCGGATCGCGCCCGTCGCGAATGCCGTCAGCGACGCGACGGCGGGCGCGAAAATCAAACACGCCACCGTCGACCGGCTTCAATTCGCCGGTCGGGATCAGCGCGCCATCGACCGGCGTATAGGCCTTGGCAGGAATGGTCAGCAGATGGCCGAGCGCACCGTCGGGCGATCCTTCGCCTGCCAGATTGAAGATCGCGTGGTTGGTCATGTTGACGATCGTGGGCTTGTCGGTTTTCGCGTTGAATGTGATGCCGAGATTACCCGCTTCGTCCAGCGTATAGGTGACGCTGCTGTCCAGCTTGCCAGGATAACCCGAATCGCCATCCGCGCTGGTCAGCGTCAGCACCAGCGTTGCGACCGGTCCGCTCTTGACCGACGCGACTTTCCAGACCTGCTTGTCAAACCCCTTGCCGCCGCCGTGCAGCGTGTTGGTCTTGTCGTTGAGCGGCAATTGATAGGTTTTGCCGTCGAGCGAGAAGGCACCGCCCGCGATCCGATTGGCATAGCGGCCCACGGTCACGCCGAAATAATTGGGATGATCGACATAGTCTTTGAGGGCATCATAGCCGAGCAGCACGTCCGCGATCTTGCCATCCTTGTCCGGCGCAGACAGCGACTGGAGCGTCGCGCCATAGGTCAGGATTTTCGCCGATACGCCCTGCTTGTTGGTCAGGCTGATCACCTCCACCCCTGATCCGTCCGCCAGCGTGCCGGCGGGCGCGCGGCTGGCTTCGGCAGCGAAGGCGGACACGCTTGTCAGTGCCAGCGCAACTGCGTATGACAGCGTTGTTTTGATCGTAGCGACGTTGCGCATGGGGCTTCCTCTGGTGACCGTGACCCATTGACGGGTCGTTTCAGGGAATATACTCAGACAAAATAAGCGGATGCAACCCCTCAAGCGGCTGTGCCGCACTGGAATTTTACGGAGACGGATGAATGGCAGGACCAGTTTCCTCGACCGCCGCGCCGACGGTGACGCATAATCCCGGCACGCGCTACGGCCCGGCGCTTGGCCTGCTGGCCAGCCTGTTTTTCATGTGGGGCTTCATCACGGTCATCAACAACACGCTGCTGCCGCATCTGCGCAGCGTGTTTGACCTGAGCTACACCCAGACGACGCTGATAGAATCGGTCTGGTTCATCGCCTATTTCTTTGCCTCCATCCCGTCGGCCAAGCTGATCGAGCGGGTCGGCTACCAGAAGTCGATGGTGACCGGGCTGCTGATCATGGCGGCGGGCGCAGCGGGCATGACGCTGGCGGCATCCATCCCCTCCTATGGCGTGACTTTGGTCATGCTGTTCGTCATCGCCAGTGGCATCACTTTGTTGCAGGTCGCGGCCAACCCCTATGTCGCGGTGGTCGGCAAGCCCGAAACTGCCTCTTCGCGCCTCAATCTGGTGCAGGCGATGAATTCGGCGGGCACGATGCTGGCGCCTTTGTTCGGCGCCTATCTGATCCTGGGCCGATCAAAGGGCGGCACGGCGCAGGGCGATGTCGTCCTCACGCCAGCCGAACGTCTGGCCGACGCGCAATCGGTGATCCTGCCCTATATCATCGTTGCCGTCATTTTGGTGGTGCTGGCCGTCATCATCGCCCGTTTCCCGCTGCCCGCCATGGGCAACGCCACATCGCGCCACAGCAAGGAAGAGCGCAAGAAGCACTCGCTCTGGGCGCATCGCAATCTGGTGTTCGGCATCCCGGCGATCTTCATCTATCTGATCGCGGAAATCGGCGTCGCCAACCTGTTCGTCAATTTCGTCAGCCAGCCCGACATCGCCAATCTGACCCATGAGCAGGCGGGCAATTATCTCAGCCTCCTGTGGGGCGGGATGATGGTCGGCCGCTTCGCCGGCTCTGCGATCATGCAGAAATTCGATGCAGGCCATGTGCTGGCCGCCTTCTCGATCGGCGCGTTCATCGTCATGCTGGTGACGGTGTTCACCACCGGGCCGATGGCAATGTGGGCGCTGATCCTGGTCGGGCTGTTCCACTCGATCATGTTCCCCACCATCTTCACGCTGGGGATCAAGGGGCTTGGGCCGCTGACCGAGGAAGGATCCGGCCTGCTGATCATGGCGATCGCCGGTGGCGCGCTGGTGGTGGTGCAGGGCAAGCTGGCGGATGAATATGGCCTGCAATGGTCGTTCCTTCTGACCGCAGCGTGCGAACTCTACATCCTGTTCTACGCGCTATGGGGATCGAAAGTGACCCATGCGCTGCCCGACCAGCCGGTCGCGGAATAAGCGGAATAAAGCCGAGGGTCGCACTTCGGAAAAAAGGCCGGAGCGGGGTAACCTGCTCCGGCCTTTTTTTTCATTCACCACAACCTCCGTTCGTTTCGAGCGAAGTCGAGCATCTGTCTTGTTGGTCAAGCATGGATTGGGGACCAAGTTCGATTTTCGGCAACGAGGCGATTGGCGAGGACGACGATTTTTCTAGCGAC
>JAHFPV010000020.1 GCA_023266575.1 Sphingobium sp. | reverse complement strand
GCTCTCAGAGAGGCAAAACTCAAGCTACCCAAATATTATCGCATGATAGAAGTTTGATCGAAAACCGTCTCAACGGCAGAGGACGGCAGACTCTACTTTTCTGTCGGCAATCACATGAATCTCAAGCAGTCGTCATGCGGTTCCGGCGAAAATCCGGCGCGCACGGAATTGCGCGGCCCTGTGATCCCGTGGAATGCCCGAAAATCACTGTCGGATTGAGAAAGTGTCCGACAACGCCGGTGGCAGGGTTTTCCGTCAGGGGGCGTCGGGGCTGATCTCGCACCTAGCCGCTACCGCCAAGATGGACCGGCGCGTTTCATGTCAGTCCGTCCGAAAACGCCGGATTGGATAGTCATTCGGTCGAGCGGGCCAAGTCGGTTTGCGATTTATGGTGATTTTCGGGGCAAGAGCGCGAGAGGGTGCCCTGATGGGCCGTATCAGGCAATGTAACGTGATGTAGTGGCATCGATGGCGGACGCTGCGCCATTTCAGGCCCGCACAGCGCCTAGCAGGGCCGGGATGCCGAGGATGTTGATGGCCCGCCTGAGATTATAGGCGAGCGCTGTCAGGCTGAACTCGGCATTGACGTTGGCCAGGCCCCGCATCAGGAACGCGCCCTGGTTCATCCACTGCTTTATGGTGCCAAAGGGATGCTCGACCGTCTCGCGCCGCCGGTCGGTAATGTCGGGCCGTGCGGCAAGACGTTCCGCCATGCGCTCAAGCACGGCCTCGCCTTCCCATCGGTCGATGCTTCGCCGTGTGCCGGACGCGCATTGGGGTTTGAGCGCACAGGTCCCGCAGGCCCGCATGTTTGCGTAACGGATCGTGACATGCCCGTTCGGCTTTTGTGAACGCGTATAGGGATCGAGGCGTTGTCCGCCGGGGCAGGTGTAGCAATCCTCGTCGGCGTCGTACCGAAACTCGCTCTTCGCGAAATAGCCCTCATTGATGCCGGGGCCGCGTTGCGGGCGCACGACATAGGGAACGACGCCGACATCCTCGCAGGTGGCGATATCTTCCCCTTTGTAATAACCCTTGTCGGCAACAGCATCGATCTGCTCGACGCCCAGTATCTCGCGTGCGGCGCTGGCCGTCTGCGCCAGAAAGCCCAGATCACTGCCCGAGTTGGTGACATATTGTTCGACGATGAGCTTGTGCCTGGCATCGACCGCGACCTGCGCATTGTAACCCACGCCGACCTTGGGGCTGGTTGCCATCCCACGTGCGTCGGGGTCGGTAAGCGACAATTGGCTTTCTCCACTCGCGACAAGATCGGCCAGCATCGCACTGTGCAGTTCACGCCGTTTCCGCATCCGTGCAATCTTTGCCTCCAGCGCCGCTGCACGGCGGGCCGCACCTTCTGCTTCGGCTTCGGCCCTATCGGCAAGATCAAGGCGGGCCAGATACTCTTCGATCCGCTCGTCCGCGAGCTTGATCCATCCGGCCAGCTTCTGACGCGTGAAGTTGCGCTTGCGGCTGTTCACCGCCTTGAGCCGCGTACCGTCCACCGCCACCAACTCGCGCCCGAACAGGTCGAGGCGGCGGCACAGCAGTACGAAGGATCGGAACAGCGGCTTGAACGCGGCGCGGTTCGTTTTGCGGAAGTCAGCGATCGTGCGGAAATCAGGGCGCAGCCCGCCAAGCAGCCAGATTACTTCAAGGTTGCGTGCCGTCTCGGCCGCCAGGCACCGGCTCGACCGGACGCGATTGAGATAGCCATAGAGATACAGCTTCAGCAGATCGGCCGGATCATAACCGGGGCGGCCGGTGCGCTTGGGCCGCGAGCGGTCAAAGCCAAGCTCGCCAAGATCCAGATCATCGATGAACGCAGCGATGAAGCGTACCGGGTTGTCCGCCGAAACATCGTCATTGACCGAGGCTGGCAGCAGCAGCATCTGATCGCGCGAATGTCCTTCGATGTAGCCCATGCCCGATCATACCAAACCCGCAACAACCCGGGAATCCGCTACGGAGTTTTCGGACAGACTGATGTGATTGTCGGTCGGGTTGGAGCGGATCGCTCGTGTCGTTTCACTTGCAGCCGCTAGCGACACCTTGATTTTACGGTGTCGGCAGACATAGATTTGAGGCTCACAAGAGGCTTGCATCATGGCAGACGAGGCGAATATCCGAAATGGGCAGTGCCATTGTGGCGCAGTCCGCTTTGAGGCGACGCTCAGTGATAGCCTCAATACAATCCGCCGTTGCACTTGCTCCTATTGTCGAATGCGAGGTGCGGTCGTTGTCTCGGCGCAGATGGGCGGGATCAGATTTCTTCAGGGTGAAGGCACCCTAACAAGTTATCGTTTCAATACGGAATCAGCCCAGCACTTCTTCTGCTCTCGTTGCGGAATCTATACTCACCATCAGCGCCGATCCAATCAGAACCAGTATGGGGTGAACGTAGCCTGTTTGGATGGAATAAGCCCCTTCGATTTCTTCGAAGTGCCCGTCTTAGACGGTGTAAATCACCCGAACGACACTGGCGGGCATACGCGCCAGGTAGGCACGCTTCGCTATATACCTGCACAATAGGTTGGGCCAACGAATAGCGGTTTGTCTACATTTCGGTGCCCAACGAAAATCAGTTTATTGCGGCTGCCGATAAGGCAGCGCCGCGATACGACTGACCAGTGATCGAGGCAGAGCCCTACTGGCCATATAAGTAAGCCGGTTGCTCAGCCCCGGTATGGTGAAGGGTTGCCGATAAATTAGAGCCTTGACCGCGTGTGCGGCGCACCGATCGACATCCATCAAGCCCATCTTTCCCCACCTCAGATCGCTAAGGGCAGCCATGCCGGTGTCGATGCCGCCTGGTACAAATGATCCAACGCTGACCCCCGTGCCGGCAAGCTCGGCGGAAACCCCACGTACAAGGGTGCTAACATAGGCCTTGGACGCGCCATAGACCGCTTGGAATGGCACAGATGTTTCACCCCCTAAGCTTGAAACCGCGATGATCGATGTTTCAGAGGGGCGCTGCCTGAATATCGTAACGAGGCGGGCCAGTAGGTCGGTGAACCCAAGTATGTTTGTCTCAATTACCTCGGCGTAGGCAGCGGCCCGATCTACATCGAATGAGCCGACGCTGGTCAGCCCAGCAGCTAACAAAGCCGCGTTCACCTCAAGGTCTGCAACCTTGGCCGCGATTTTCTTCCGACCCTCGTTTTCACGTTGATCGGCGACAACGATCTCGCAAGCGACATCGAACCGCTCGCCAATTTCGGCCTGTAACTGTAACAAGCTATCTAGTCGTCGACCAACTATCAGCGGCTTGGCTTGGTATGATTCCGCTAAGCGGAGGGCAGACGCTCTGCCCAGGCCGGTTGAGGCACCAGTTACCAGCACCCACGAGTTGTTAATCGGCAACGGCGTCATGCTTTCTCATAGCCGCCCGTCTGCCTGGTTGCCAGCCTGCTCGACATTCGCATTCCTTCTGTGGCGTGGCGGGGGTCTGCCGCCAGCGGGATCACCACGTCCAGCCATTTGCCATGTCCGAAAATCAGGCGATAACCGCCGCCCGCCTGTGAATGTCGCCGGGAGTTATGCGCGGGTTCTGCCCTCCAGCTCGGCGGCAACCGCCCCGAGCGGTCATACGCGGACCGGCTGCACGCCGCGATCCGCCTCTCCGAAAACGCGAAGGTAGCGCTCGATCTCCTTCGGCTCGCCAGTGGCCTTTGCGGGATTGTCGGAGAGCTTGACTGCCGGGCGGCCGTTGGCGCTGACGACCTTGCAGACTAGCGAGATCGGCGCGAGGCCGGCGCCACCGTCGGGATCGCAGTCGCGGAAGTCGTTGGTCAGGTTGGTGCCCCATCCAAAGCTCGTGCGCACACGTCCGTGAAAATATCGATAGGTAGCCTCGATCGAATCGACGTCCATGCCGTCCGAAAAAATCAATAGCTTCCTGCGCGGATCTCGGCCCCGTTCGCGCCACCAGTCAAGGATCTGCTCGCCGCCCGCGATCGGCGGAGCGCTGTCGGGGCGGAAACCGGTCCAGTCTGCAACCCATTCAGGCGCGTTGCGCAGGAACGCGGTGGTGCCGAACGCATCGGGCAAGGCAATCAGCAGATTACCATCATAAGCTTGCCGCCATTCGTCAAGCACGCGATAGGGCGCTGTGGCCAGCGCGCCATCGTTCTCTGCCAGTGCGGCGGCGACCATCGGCAGTTCGTGCGCGTTGGTGCCGATCGCCTCGAGATCGCTGTCCATCGCCAGCAAGACGTTCGAAGTCCCAATGAAGCGGTCGCCCAACCCTTCCTTGACCGCTTCGACGCACCAACGCTGCCATAGGAAGCCGTGTCTTCGACGCGTGCCGAAGTCGGAAAGAACCAGATCGGGCAGATGCCGGAGTCGCTCGACCTTGTCCCACATCTTCGCCTTGGCGCGGGCGTAGAGGATATCGAGCGCAAAGCGATCTTTGCCGGCCATGGCCGCGCGGGCGCGTAGCTCGTTGATGATCGAAAGCGCCGGGATCTCCCACATCGTGGTGTGCGTCCATGGCCCGGCGAAGTGCAGCTCGAACTGGCCGTCGACGACGCGCAGCTCATATTCGGGGAGTCGGAAATCCTTGAGCCAGGCGAGGAATTCGGGGTCGAACATCCGCGCATTGCCATAGAAGCTGTTGCCGGCGAG
Source organism: Sphingobium sp. (assembly GCA_023266575.1). Lineage (GTDB taxonomy): Bacteria > Pseudomonadota > Alphaproteobacteria > Sphingomonadales > Sphingomonadaceae > Sphingobium. Next base: position 47,635 of record JAHFPV010000020.1, on the reverse strand, counting down.
CCAAATCAGCTCCTTCTTGCCCAGCCGCAGCGTGCGCGCATGATCGAGCTGCGCGCGCAGCTCGCCTTCGTCGATCACCTCGGCGAGGCGGACCGAGCGGGTGCGGTTGATCAGCGCGAAGGTCGCCTGGGTGTCGCGGTGGAGCCGCCAGATCAGCTGGAGCATCAGCAACTTGTAGAAATCGGTGTCGAGCAGGCTGCGCACGATCGGGTCGAGCCGCCAGCCATGGTTGTAGGTGCGCGTGGCAATATCGGTATAGACCATCAATGGCTCCGGGCTGGTCAGCGGGCGCTGCCGAGCGTGAACAGTTCGGCGGGGCGATGCGATGCCTCGTCCTCGCGCATGCCCGTCGCCACCAGTCGGCCCCGATCGAGCATTCGGCGGCGAAAGGCGGGCTTGTTGAGCGGCGTGCCGAGCACCGCCTCGTGCACGTCCTGGAGCGCGCGCAGCGTGAAGCGCGGGGGCAGGAACGCGAAGGCCAGGTCCGAATAGTCGATCTTGCCGCGCAGCCGATCGCGAGCGAGCGCCAGGATCGCCTGGTGATCGAAGGCCAAAGGAAGCGCCGCCTGGTCCTCGCCGATCGCCGCCAACCTCTCGCCTTCGAGCGCCGCGACCGCGACCCGGCCCGCGCGCACGGCCGCATTCATCTGATCCTCGCGGAGCAATGCCAGATAGGCGATGGTGATCACGCGCATGCGCGGATCGCGATCGACGGCGCCGAAACTGTAGAGCTGCTCGAGATGGGCGCCGTCGAAACCCACCTTGTCGCGGAGCAGCCGCGCGGCGGCGACGTCGAGGCTCTCGTCGATCGCGACGAATCCGCCGGGCAATGCCCAGTGCCCCGCCTGCGGCGGCTGGTCGCGCCGCACCAGCAACGCCGACAGCCGCTGGCGGTGCAGGCCAAGCAGCACGAGATCGACGGTGACCGAGGGGCAATCGTACGCCGTCGGATCATAGTCGCTGAGAAATTCGCTATCGCCACTTATATTCATGATGCGCTTTACTTATATGCAATATGGGTTTATGTCAAGCCTGATTCATGGGAGATGCGACTATGCAACGCTTCGTCGTCGTGGTGGATACACAGGCCGATTTCATGTGCGCGGACGGGGCGCTGCCGGTCGCCGGAGCCGAGGCGCTGATCGCCCCGATGCAGCGCTGGCTCGCATTGCTCCGGCCGGCGGAAACTGCCGGGGTGCTTTTCACCTTCGACACCCATTCGGCCGAGGCCTATCCCGCCTCTGCCGAGGCCGAACAGTTTCCCCTTCACTGCGTGCACAGCACGCCGGGCTGGGCAAACATGCTCGATTCCAATGTCGTCAATGCGGCGATTCCGGTCTACCGGCTCGAGAAAGGCGTGTTCGACATGTGGGCCGAGGCCGATATCGCGATCGAGGCGGTCGCCACGGGCGAGACCGTGGCGCGCGACGCCTTCTTCGCGGCGCTGATAGCGCGCGGCGTGCGCGAGGTGGCGGTGATCGGCGTCGCTGCCGACTATTGCGTGCGCTGGGCGATCGAGGGATTTGTGGCGCGCGCCTTCGCGGTCGAGCTGCCGGCGGGCCTGACCCGCGGGATCGCGCGGCAGATTGAGCAAGTCGTTGCCGAGGATTTCGCGAATGCGCCGCTGCGGCTGGAGACGGCGGCATGATCGTCCTGTGGCGCGTATCGAACCATTGCAATCTGGCGTGCCCGTTCTGCGCGTACGACAAGCGCCTGGGCCTGCCGCGCGAGGAAGCCGATCCGGCCAGGGTCGCGCGGTTCATCGACCTGCTCGGCGCCTGGCGCGGTGCGACAGGGCAGCCCGTGCTGCTCAGCTGGCTCGGCGGCGAGCCCCTGTTGTGGGCACCACGCACGGAACTGGACGCACGTGCCGCCGAACAGGGTGTCGATCTCAGCCTGACCACCAACGGCACCCGCCTGGGTGCGCCGCAGGTCCGCGCAGAACTGGTACGGTGCTACAGCGAGGTGACGATCAGCATCGATGGCATGGCCGATTTCCACGATGCCATGCGCGGCTGGCGCGGCGCATTCGCCAAGCTCGCGCAGACGGTGCCCGCGCTGGTGGCCGAACGCGACGCGGCGGGCGCGGGGCTCAAGGTCCGGGTCAATGTCGTGCTGATGCGCGACAATATTGCGGGCTTCGCCTCGCTATGCCGCATGCTCGCCGACTGGGGAGTCGACGAGATCAGCTTCAATCAGCTGGGCGGGCGCGACCGGCCCGAATTCTATCCCAGCCATGGCCTGAGCTCTGATGACGTTGCGCGCCTTGCGGACGAAGTGCCGCGGCTGCGCTCCGAGCTCCGCCAGGTGGGGACGACCTTGGTAGGTGGTGCTGCCTATCTCGAACGGTTCGCGGATAGCGTGGCGGGGCGGGCGCTTCCCATAACCGATTGCCGGGTCGCGGAGACCTTCCTGTTTATCGACGAGGCGGGCCGGGTCGCGCCGTGCAGCTTCGCGCCCGAGCATTTCGAGATCACGGTAGACGGTCTACAAAGCCCCGCCGATCTCGATGCCTTGCCGCAGCGCCTGCGATCGCATCAGAGCGGGAACGCGCACCGCGACTGCGCCGATTGCCCGAGCACCCAGCAATTCGCCAAATTCGAACCGCTGGCGGCGCAGGTCGTCTGAGGCGGCGTGCGCTCGATTCAGCCTTCGCTCCCAATCCATAGCGGATCGTCACACTGCCAGAGGATCGAGATCGTCTCGAGAAGCCCCGTAGGATCCGCGACGAACAGCAGGAATAGCAATTAGATCGCCAGGCGACGTTGGATGGCGACAGACGGGTGAATCGCGCCGTGGCGGCGTCCTCCACGTAGTCCTGCTGTAGGATATTATTGCAATCCTGCCCTGCCAAGTCGGTCTGGTTGCCCCAGCTAGGTACAGTCGTTCTGCTCTTGATGACCTACTTGCATCCGTGCCTGCGGGTCAATTTTTCTCTACGCAAAAATAGGCATAAAGCGATTTTCTGGCCCGAAGCGTCAGCTGAACAAAGTGACGGCGACCATCATTGGGATCGCTTACCTTTACCAGCAGCCTCGCCTCGCAAAGCTTGTTGAAGATACGAAGCGCGGTACTGGGCGTGGCGGTGGAGGAACGGCATAATGTGTTGACCGCGATCTTTACACCTTCGGCTTCCTGGATGAACACCTCGATCAACATCTCCCAGGACGGCTCACCAAACAGTTCCGGCGACCCGATCAACGCACTTCGGAACTTGCGGCGCTCGCGGACGGCTCTTGCGTTCTCAAGGGCTGCGGGACCTCGATCATAGGGGTAGCCGGCTTTCGGCCCTACGCTGTCCTTAATGACATGGGAGCTTTCTGTCGGTCGATGGGGCTGGAACATGTTTAGGGATGACACTCTCATGGTCCGGGTCGCGGTAACCACGATATGATCGACGATATCGATGTCGAGGGAACGACCGATTTCCGACAAGGTCTGTGTGACGGCAATGTCGCTTTCGCTGGGATTCGGATTTCCACTTGGATGATTGTGTACAAGGATCAATCCGGCAGCATCGAGTTCCATAGCACGTCGAAAGATAGCGCGAGGATAAAGTGCCAGTTGCCGGAGAGAACCAACCTGCAGTTGCTCATCGGCGATCAGATGCCCCGCGCTGTCAAGAAATATGACCCGCAAGACCTCGTCGGGCAGAGCGCCCATCGAAGCCATCAGATATTGAAGCAAATTGGGGCAGTCTGGACTGATCGGAAGAGAAGCAAATTCCTCCCGCATTCCTTCAAGGAGCACCAGGCGGGAGCCCAGCAATATCCGGGCGACGGCTGCATGACCGCCAAGCACACGCTCCAGCGACTGGGGGCTTTGAGCGAAGATGCGCCCGAGGCTACGAAATTCGTCGAAGAGGGCGTTTGCTAGCTGGTCTCCATCGACCGGCTCGATGATTTCAATGAAGTCTGCCAGGATGGATCGCTGCCGTTGCGTTGCAGGCGCAGCCGATGTCGCCAGGTTCCGAGGGCCAGAAGCGGCGGGAGAAGCCAGGATGAGGCAACCTGCATCGTCAGATACGCGATCGGATGCATGCTCAGATCCAGCGCCCGGCTGAAATGCGCCAGAAGTGGAAGTATCTGAAGGACGGCAGCCACCATCGGCCAGAACCTGTGCGCCACTATGGCCAGCGAGATCGTCGATGCCGCCGCAAAGAGATCGATCGTAAGATGACCGGTGTCGACCGTCGCAAAGTGGGCCGGTATGAAGAGGTGAAGAGCCTGATCCATCAAGGCCATGGCTATCAGGATAGCGGCCATAGCCCGTTCCGGCACTCCTCCCTTCCAGATGGCGTATCCGATCGCCATCGACAGGAATATCAGAAACAGGGCAATGCGTAACATTCCGTTTCCAAATCATGTCGATGGCTCCTGGTCAATCGACTTTAGGCAACGGCGGCGAGGTGAGGGGGCGCTACGGCCATCGAAGGACATTCGTGGAGATCGAGACCTGCGGTCTCCTTGCCGATATCGGCAAGTTCGCCATGGGCCCGTAGAACGTCGTTGCTGATATCGATCAGCGACATCTGCGCCTTTGCGAGACGTATGATGGTCGCCTGCCCCGTTTTCGCGGCAACGCCTATCTCACGCCGGGCAGTCACGACGCTGGTCATGAGCGTGGAAAGGGCGATGATTGCGTCGTCGATCCGGGCTTCGGCACCAGGCACATCGCGTTGGAGACGAGCTACCGCGAGCGATTCGGAATTGGACATAGTTTCTCCTTCGCCGGGAGCGCGAAGCGCTTCCGGGCAATGTTGGGCCAGATTGTCAGGATTAGTTGGAAACGAGGCGCGTAAGCGTCTCGGCAATGCCGAGGCCCAGAAACACGACGATGACCAGGGCGGTGAGCATAGCCACCATGATCATTATGCGCGCCGGGATGCCGTAATCGTGTCTCCACCCTTCCTGGAACGGCGCCAGAAAATCCTTCCCTATGTCCCCGGACCTGATGCTGGGCGCGATACTATCGCTCAGCAAAAGAACCGATGACGGGTCGCCGTCCGAGAAGTCTGATGGCACCAGGACAGGCAGCGGGGGAAGCTGCACTGGATCATATGTGACGCGATCATATACACTCTTCAACCTGGCGTAGATGACTGCCGCCTGATCGCGGTCGGCTGCATCGAGAATTTTTCGGGCGGCGGTGATGCGCTGATCGACGGTGGGCTTGGAAATCTGAAGAACCCGTGCGATTTCCTTCGAACTCTTGCGTTCAACAACAAGATCGAGGCAGGCGCGATGCTTGTCAGTGAGGCGTGACCAGCGGGAGAGGCCGTCTGATTCTTCCACTGATGCCTTCCTCCTGCCCGAACACGCGATATGGCAATGCGCAATCTCCGCACGCGATCAAGGCGAATCGCCGCGAAGAAGCATATCCATACTCCTCGATTGAAACACCCCGCGGTCGGTAACAGCCGAAAAGCGTTCCTATAATTCTTCCGGCTATAGATTTTTGAATCTTCGTAACTTGCGCCACGAATGCGGATTCGGTAACGTGCCAAGGCTTCATGACATCTGCGAAGGTCTCCGGACAAGGAGACCCTTCGCTTGCCCAAGCTCAATTTCCGTCTCGATGAGTCGCTGCATGCTGCCTTGATGCGCCGTGCTCGCGGTGCGAACCTGTCCTTGTCCGGCTTCATACGGCAGCTGCTTGAGCAGGCGGTCGACGAACGCAAGCGCTACGTCTTCTCCTCCCAGGATGAGATCCTCGCCACTTCGATCCAGATATTATCGATCGTCGCGACGTCCGTCGGCCAGCAGTCTCCCAAGGCGCTCGAGCAAGGGATGTCGCAGGCCCGCGTTATTCTCGCCGAACGCGGTCTGCTCGGTGGAGAGGATCTCCCATGAGCATCTTCCGCAACGATATGCTGGGTTCATGGACGCGCGGCGGGCAGGCGATCGTCCACAACGTCCGCATGACCACACAGGTCTTTTACCAGACGATATTAGCCGGCTTCATCATCTGGATCATCGGCACGCTTTGGTATGCGTTCGAAAAATCGACCGAATATGAGCGGTTTGTCCTGCTCAAGCTGGCCGAGGCGATGATCAAGGTCGACGCGGCTGCCGGAACCAATGACCCGGTACAGTTTCGCACGCCAGAAGGCCTGGCTTACTGGACTTCGGCGGACTGGCTGGTCGCCTCGGCGCTCGCGAACAAGACCCTGCGGTCTTTCGAGGGCTATCTGCTGCATGGGGCGCTAATTTCCGGGCTGTTCGCGTTTGCCATGCTCGGCTGGGCGTGGTTCTATTTCACGCGGACGGGCAGGGGGCTCGGCTCCAACGAATATTTGCGCGGCGCGCGCTTCGGCACCATCCGCCAGGTTCGACGCGCGCTGTGGGGTCAGAAAAAAGGGCCGCTCGTTATCGGAGCCGTTCCAGTTCCGGAAGCCTTCGAGCCCGAGCATATCCTGCTGTGCGGCGCTCCGGGTACCGGCAAGACCAATCTCATTGTCGGCATGCTGGAAGGTATCCGTAAATCAGGCCGTCGCGCGATCGTCTATGACACCGCCGGCACCTTCGTCGAGAAATTCTACCGGCAAGGCACCGACATGCTGCTCAACCCGCTCGACCAGCGGACGGCGCGGTGGTCGCCCTGGGTCGATGTGCCGCGCGACTATCACTATGATCAAATCGCCGAGTCGACGATTCCTGACAAGCATGGCGATCCCTTCTGGGCCAAGGCGGCGCGGGGCACGCTGGTCGCGGTCATGCGCAAACTCGCGCGTCAGAAACATACCTATGTCTCGGTCCTGCTCGATCGGCTCTTGCGTTCGAAGCTCAAGGATCTGGCCGCCTTCGTCACCGGCACGGACGCCGCCGCCTTCATCAGCACGGAAGGCGAGCGGACATCCGCCGGCATCCAGGCCGAACTCGCCTCGGTCATGCGCAGCTTCAGCTATCTCGACGATACCGAGGACGGCTTCTCGATCCGCGACTGGGTAGAGAAAGGCGCCGAGGGAAGCTGGCTCTTCATCACCGTGAAAGCCGATCAGCTTCCCTCGCTGCGCCCGCTGATCACCGTCTGGCTCGACATCGCAATCAGCGCCATCATGAGCCTGACGCCAGATCGCGACCGGCGGCTCTATTGCGTGATCGACGAACTGCCGACGCTGCATAAGTTGCCGTCGCTTTCGGACTTTCTTGCGCGGGCGCGCAAATATGGCGGATGCGGCATTTTGGGCTTCCAGTCCTATCCACAGCTCAAGGCGACCTACGGCAAGGAAGATGCCGCGGCGATCACCGGCTATTGCTCAACCTGGGTGGCGCTGCGGGCGAATGATACGGATACCGCCGATCATGTCTCGATCAACCTTGGTCAGGTCGAACAGGTGGAGGCCAATGAGGGCATGTCCTATGGCGTCAACGACATGCGCGATGGCGTCAACCTATCGCGTATGCAGGTGACACGGCCGCTGGTCATGCCGACCGAAGTCACCAACCTGCCCAATCTGGTGGGCTTCCTGCGCTTCGGCCGCAATTTGCCTGTGGTCCGGTTCGATAGCCGGTTCAACAACATTCCATCGCTGGGAGAGGCCTTCGCCGAACGTACTGATCCGCCCGCCCAGATCGACAAGGCGCAAACACTCGTTCGCATTGCCCACGCCGAATCGCGGGTCCGTGAAGCCATGGAGCGCGAGGCTGCGCAGACGCCGCCAGCCCCCAACGCCGGAGAAAAGCCGTCGAAGAAGCCCCCGGTATTCCAGGAGACGCCAACGCCGCCTTCACCACAGCCGGATCTGTTCAGCCCTCCGGCGCCCGATATCGATCCGCAGCGGGTCGAGGACATCCTGCTGAATGAAGAGCATGCCGAGCTCCCGGCTCCCGCGCGATCCCTGTGGTCCATCCTTGCCGGCAAGCAGGGAGAAATCCGCTCCGAACTTGTCCAGCATGGCCATGAAGATGGGCCGCGTGAGCAGGCGAGGCCGGCATGATCCAGCCCCAGCGTCTCCATGGTCGGCCCGCCAACATTGCCCGCTATTATACGGTCGGCGACTATTACACCAAGGGCGGGAACGAGCCTTCGGAATGGGCCGGCAAGCTCGCGGCTGATCTTGGGCTGTCAGGCGCGGTCGATCCGAAGCTGTTTCGCGACCTTCTGGCTGGCAAGGTTGGCGACCAGCAGCTGGGGCGCCATCGCGCCGATGGGCAGATCCAACACCATCCCGGCTGGGACTTCGCGGTCAACGCGCCAAAGTCCGTGTCGATCATGGCGCTGGTGGCCGGGGACGAACGCGTACTTGCCGCCCATGAGGGAGCGGTGACCGCCGCTATCGCCTATCTGGAGGAACAGGCGCAGTTGCGCCGCCGGAACGAAGGCCAGATCGTTCACGAAACCACCGGTCGCATCCTCGTTGCGCGCTTTACCGAACATGGCAGTCGCGAACTCGATCCTCATCTCCACACCCATCTGGCCGTCCTCAACATGACCAACCGTGAAGCCGGCGATCCCATGGCGAGCCTGGAAAGCAGGGTCATGTATGGCGAACAGCGCGTCGCGGGTCAGATCTATCGCAATGCCCTGGCCTTCGGGTTGCGCGAGGCTGGCTATGAGATTGACACCAACCCGCGATCGGGCCTCTTCGAGATACGCGGTGTTCCCGATGATCTGATTGAACAATTCTCGCAGCGCGCCGACGCGATCGAAGAACATGCCCGCGAACATGGGCTGGTGGGACAGAAGGCCCAGCGCGCCTCATTCTACGCCACGCGCAAGGCCAAGGTGAAGATCGGCAAGGAAGACCTTGTCGCGCGGTGGCACCAGCGGACCGGGCCACGGCTCGACGCGCTGCGGTTGATCACCGACGAAACGCATGAGCGAGAAGGCAGACACCTGCCACCCACCGAAAAGGAGGCATCGCGTGCCGCGCTGTTCGGCTTGCGGCAATTGGAGACGACGGAAGCGGTCAACAATCTGGGCGATATTCTGCGCACTGGTCTCGCCGCCCATGTCGGCGAAGTCCGGCTCGAGGATATCCGTCCCCGGATTGAAAACCACGAACTGGTGCGCAAGCTGCTGCCGACCCATGAGCAGACCGGCGACAAGATACTGACGCGCGGGAGAACCAGTCGCAAATCCTGGCGGCTGGAACTGGCGCTCACCCAGCATATCGCGCTCGGCCTGAATGATGCTCGCCCGATTGCCTCAAGTGATCGATTACTTACCGTGCTGGAGGGGACCAGCCTCAACAAACAGCAGCAGAATGCCCTTGTCGAGACGGCGCTGACACCCGATCGCATCACCGCCATCCACGGTGTCGCGGGATCCGGCAAATCGACGCTGGTCAGAGTGTTGGGAGAGGCGGCTGAGCCCGGCACGACCTTGATCGCCCTGGCGCCCACATCTTCGGCGGCCGCCGAACTTGGCAAGAGGGCAGATATCGCCTCCTATACTGTTGCCGGCTTCGTCGCGCGAGGCGGGCAGGGGATCACCGACCGTCATGTGCTGGTCCTCGACGAGGCGGGGCAACTGAGTAACCGCCAGGCACAGCGGCTGCTTGAAATCAGCAGGACGACGGGCGCACGATTGCTGCTGCTGGGCGACGAGAAACAGACTGGCGCCATCGAGCAGGGCAAGCCGTTCTGGCTGATGCGCAAACTGGGCCTGCCGACGGTCGAACTTACCGAGGCCGTGCGTCAGGAAACCAAATCGATCAAGGCGGCCGTCACTGCCGCACGTTCGGGCAACTTCACCGAGTCATTGGCAAAGCTCGATAGCGTCAGCACCGTCACCGACAATGAGAGGATGGCCGAGCAGGTCGTCCATGCCTGGATACGGCTCAAGCCGGACTCGCGGGTCGGCACCAATATTCTCGTCCTCGACAATGCGACCCGCCTCATCGTCAACAGCAAGATTCGCGATGCGCTGAAGGATGAGAATGGTCTCGCCGCCCAGGATAGCCGGCTGTCCATCCTCGCACCCGCCGGCCTGACCGACATTGAAAAGCATATGGCGCGTTTTTACGGCTCTGGTCAGATCGTGCGCTTCGACCGCGACATCGTCGGCCTCGGTGTCGCCCGCAATGCCGACTATCACGTCATCGGACTGGGGCGTGAACCCAATGGCCGGCAGGTCGTGCGCCTCGTCGATGAGCAAGGACGCACAATCCGATGGGATCCGCAGACCACCGGGGCCCGGCACATCAACATATTCAATCCCGAATATCGCGATCTTGCCGAAGGAGACCGTATCCAGTGGCGTCTCGTCAACCGTGAACTGGATCTGCGCAATTCCGAGCGCGGAACCGTGCAGAAGCTGGGAGGGGAGGTGGCAACGATCCGCTGGGACCGGGACGGACGTGTGCAACAGGTCGATCTCGCCGAGCACAGGACCTGGGATCATGGCTATGCCGAAACCGTCTATTCCGCCCAGTCCAAGACCTATCCGCGCGTCTTCGTGCTCGCCCCGGTCGAATCGCCGCTGGTCAACGCCCAGAATTTCTACACGGCCATCACCCGCGCGGCCTTCGGCGCGAGGCTTTGGACCAACGACGTCGAGGCGTTGATCGCCAAGCTCGAGCGGCAGTCGGGCGAGAAAACATCTTCGTCGGAAGGGTTGGGGCGGCTGAAGGCAGACCGTGTCGATGCACTCTCTAACCGCCATGGACAGCATCTGGCCAATCTCAAGGCCGAACAGGAGCAATTGCGCGCACAACGCCGCGATCGCATGCTCGAACGGCATCTTGATCGCCGGGAGCGTCCGCCGCGCGGCGCCGCCGAACATCTCGCCGAGGGCGCGCGCAGTATTGCACAGGTCCTGGACCGCTTCCTCGAGGGCATTCTCGACCGCGCCCGCACCGATCGCGGGGCACCAGACAATCAGCCGACGCGGCCAACGCCATTTCCTGTCCATCACCCCGAGCCGTCTCACGGTCCCGAGCGATAAGGTCCTTTCCCATGCTGTTTATCCTGTCCGCGCTGCTGCTCATCCTTCTGGCTTTTTTCGTCCGTCGATTTCGGATGCCCGTGAAGCATCGCTGGCGGAGGCGGCAGGCCAGGGCCATGGCGGCCCAACTTCGCGGGCGGGACCGGTTGCAGCCGCCACAACTCCTCTATGCCCGCCTGCGCGCCATGGACCCGCTCGCGTTCGAGGAGCTTCTGCTCGAAAGTTTCGAGCGCCGTGGTCACAAGGTCATTCGAAACCGCCGTTACACCGGTGATGGCGGGATCGACGGACAGGTGGTCATCAATGGCGCAGTCTGGCTGATCCAGGCCAAGCGCTATGCTGATACGATCCGGCCGGAACATGTCCCGGCATTTGAGGCGCTCTGTCGCACGAAGGGGCGGCGCGGCCTCTTCATCCATACGGGACGGACCGGGCTGCAAAGCCGGGCCGCCGTCGCGCATGGCAGCACTATCGAAATCATTTCCGGTCGCGCGCTTCTGGCCTTGCTGACGGATGGGCCGTTTCCAGACCTCACCGGCTTAGGGCACCATGACCGAGCGGCGTCAAAGGCGATGAGGGCTGTATGATGCGTTTCGTTCCCTGTCTCATCGGTATATTGCTGTGCGGAGTGATAATTTCACCGTCCTTGGCGCAGGCCAGGACGCGCAATCGGGATGAGGAACGTCTAATCGGTGCGTGCATCCGCCAGGCCTCACTTGGCAGGCCCTGGCTCGAAAAGACGCTATGGGGCTTACGCGACCAGGAGGCAGGCTGGATCGGTGCCGAGGTCGCCAACACCAACGGCACCCATGACCTGGGGCCTTTGCAGATCAACAGTTGGTGGGTCGGACGCATCGCAGCGCATATCGGCCGGCCGAAAGCCCATGTGCGTCATTGGCTCCGTTTTGATCCCTGTTTCAACGCCGAGGCCGCACGGTGGGTGTTTCTGTCCGCTCTGCGGACGACGGGGGACTATTGGAAGGCCGTTGGCGTCTACCACAGCCCGACAACGTGGCGTCAGCGAAACTATATCGCCTCTGTGGCCATGCACCTGAGCGGAAGGTTCGGGAACGATGTGTTCGTGCCTGGAACTTCGCCCGCTACCGTACAACTGAAATGAGAGCACTAACGAATAACCGTCTTCAAGTTACTAAAAAATATGATATTATTACTTTTGCTTCGTGACATCGCGTGGGTGCTCCAGTGAGGAGCGCACAATGCGTTTTGCCATCTTTCGGACTTCGGGGCCGACTCTTGTCCCAGTGGGAGTTGCAGCCACTATCGTCCGCTTCCCGGACGCTGAGGCCCATCCATCTACAGCGGCGCCCAACCGGATACGGCGCTCTTCGTCACAGCCAGATATAACGTCAGATCTCACCAACCGGCTCGCCAAGGGAGGGAGTGGGGAGTGCGCCAGGCAGGGGAACACGAGTTGGGTTCGCGTCCTGCGGTCTTTGGCAGCGTGCTGTGGCCGAACAGCGTAAATCCTCACCACGACGCCCCAGTCTCGCCCAGGCCATCCGTATGGCCTGCGAGGGTGGACTGACGATCGTGCGCACCGAGATCCACCCTGATGGGCGGATCATCCTCGTGCATCTGGAAACGGAACCATCCGCGGTTTCGTCGACCCCGTTCGACGAATGGAAGGCGCGGCGCGATGCGCGTCAATCTTAAAGGTGTCCACAGGGTACGCAAGAAACTGGCAAGCGGCCTATACGCAACCTACTATTATGCGTGGCGTGGAGGGCCCCGCATCGAGGCCAAATTCGGCACACCGGAATTCCATCAGGCTTATGTCACAGCGCACGATGAGCGAAAAAGCAGGCCCAAACCAAGCGACACGCTCAACGGCGTGTTTCGGGCTTTCGAGCAATCCACCGATTATACCCGTCTCGCTCCCCGCACCCGCAAGGACTATGGGAAGCATCTGAGATTCATCGAAACGGAGTTCGGAGACTTTCCGATAGGCGCACTGGGTGACCCGCGCACGCGCGGCGAGTTTCTGGCTTGGCGCGATCGAATTGCCGGCACATCGGAACGCACGGCGGATTATCGCTTTGCGGTTTTGGCGCGGATTCTTGCATGGGCGCTTGATCGCGGACTGGTCGTCGCCAACCCCTGCAAACGGCCCGGCCGTCTATATCAATCCGGCCGCGTCGATTCCGTCTGGAAAGACGGTGACGAGGAAGCCTTCTATAAGCACGCTCCGCCCCACCTACACCTGGCCATGACGCTCGCCTTGTGGACAGGGCAGCGTCAGGGCGATCTCATCAACCTGCCCTGGGCGGCGTATGACGGCGCGGAAATCCGTCTCACGCAGAGCAAGACAAAGAGCAAAGTGAAGAACCGCAAGCCCAAGCGGGTGATCGTTCCTGTGGGAGCACCGCTCAAGCTTGCGCTGGACGCTTTGAAGGCCCGCTACGACGTCGAGGGGAAGTCGTTGCCGGCAACGATACTGCTCACCGAACGCGGGCAATCCTGGACAAGCGACGGCTTTCGGACATCGTGGCGCAAGGCCTGTGTGAAAGCCGGTGTCGCTGGTCTCACCTTCCACGACCTGCGGGGCACTGTCGTGACCCGCCTGGCGATCGCAGGAGCGAGTGTTCCGCAGATCGCGACGATCACCGGGCATAGCCTCAAGGACGTCGAGACGATCCTCGATACGCACTATCTCAAGCGGGATTCCGAGATGGCGGAAACGGCCATTTCGAAGCTCGAAAACCGGAGGAAATTGTAAACCAAGCTGTAAACTGGAGGGGGTGGGTCCAGCTTTGGACCTCAAAATACCGCCTAAGTCTTTGAAAGATATGGTGGACGCACTTGGGCTCGAACCAAGGACCCGCTGATTAAGAGTCAGCTGCTCTACCAACTGAGCTATGCGTCCACACCGGCAATCGGGCGGTCTGGATGACCAGTGCCCGTTGGCGTGGGCGGGCAATTAGCAGCGTCATCGGGATTCGCAAACCCTAAATTGCGTTGCGGCGCAGAAATATTGCGCGGGGCGGTTTCAGCCCCAGTTGCCAGGGTTGCTGGCGCGGCTATTGGAACGGTCGATCGCCATGATGATGCCCACGCACAGCATGACCGTCAGCATCGATGATCCGCCATAGGACATGAAGGGCAAGGGGATGCCCACAACCGGGGCCAGCCCCATCACCATCATCAGGTTGATCGCGACATAGAAGAAGATCGTAGTGGTAAGCCCCGCCGCGACCAGCCGGGCGAAGCGGTCGCTCGTGCGCATAGCCACGCGCAGACCCCAGCGGAACAGCAGCATGAACGCGCCGATCAGCAACAGGCCGCCAGCCATGCCCCATTCCTCCGCCATGGTGGCGAATACGAAGTCGGTATGACCTTCGGGCAGATAGTCGAGATGGCTTTGCGAGCCCTGGAGAAAGCCCTTGCCCCAGATGCCGCCCGAACCGATCGCGATCTTCGACTGGCTGATATGATAGCCTGCGCCCAGCGGATCGCTTTCCGGGTCCATGAAGATGAGGACGCGTTTTTGCTGATAATCATGCAGGAAGCTGAAGGCGACCGGCACGATACAGGCCAGCGTCAGCCCCGATCCGATGAACAGGCGCAGCGGCAGCCCGGCCAGGAACATCACCGTCACGCCGCCCGCCAGGATCATCGTAGCGGTGCCAAGGTCGGGTTGTACCAACACCAGCGCCCATGGCAAGCCGATCAGCACCAGCGCGGGCCAGATCGCGTTCCAGCTGCGGATTTCGCCCACCGGCAATCGGGCATAAAAGCGCGCAACCGCCAGCACGATGATCGGCTTCATAAATTCAGACGGTTGGAGCTGCATGAAGCCCAGGTTAATCCAGCGCTGGCTGCCCCCCGCGACCCCGCCGATCAGTTCGACCAGAAACAGCGCGATCAGCACGCCGGCATAAGCGGGAAAGGCAAAGCGCGCGAAAATCTCTAGCGGAATACGGCTGAGCACCAGCGCCATCGCGGAGAACACGCAGAAGCGCACCGCCTGATTTGTCGCCCAGGGAAAGATGCTGCCGCCCGCCGCGCTGTAAAGAACCAGCGTGCCAAACATCGCGATGGCCAGCAGCAGCCCCAGAACGCGCCAGGGAAATTGGGTGAGGGGCTGGGGAATGATGCTCATGGTGCGTCGGCCACATTGCTGCCGGGCGGGGGCGGGACGTCGCCTGCCTCATCGGCCGCTGGGGGCGGTGGCGTGGCGCTGTTGCCAGCCTCAGCCGCATTGCTGGCATTGTCGGCGGCGGGTGGTGGCACTTCGCCCTTCTCGATCGCGCGGGCCAGGCGGAACGCGCCCATCTGCCGCGCCTGCCGCTCGGTCGGCGTGCCGCCCCAGCCTTTCTCCAGCGTCTCCAGCTTCTCCATCGCCTTTTTGGGATCGAACAGATAGGACAGCGTATCGCTCGCGATCATCGGCGCATCCTCATTGCGGATCATATGCCCGCCATGTTCGATGATGCAGCCGACCGCGTAGCGCGGATTGTCGAACGGCGCGAACCCCTGGAACAGCGCATGGTCGCGCAGCTTGAACGCCAGTGAAGCGTCGCGCCGCACCCCGCCTGCGCGCTCGGCCATGGTGATGCGCCGCACCTGCGCCGTGCCGGTCTTGCCCGCGATCAGCACATCGGGAATGGCCATGCGCGCAGCCCCGCCAGTGCCGCCGCCATTGACCACCGCACTCATGGCGTCGCGGATGATCACCAGATGCTCTTCCGACGCACCGACGGACGACGGCGAAGGCCGTTTCGCGCCATGTAGGAAATTGGGCATCAACTGCTTGCCGGTCGCCAGCCGCGCCGCCATCACTGCCATCTGCAACGGGTTGATCAGCATATAGCCCTGACCGATGGTGGCGTTCACCGTGTCGTAAACCTGCCATTTCTGGTCATATTTTTTTAGCTTCCAGGCCGGGTCAGGGACCGTGCCATAACTCTGGCTCGGGAAGGGCAGGTCGAACCGCTGCCCCATGCCGCACCGCCGCGCCATCGCCGCGATCCGGTCCATGCCGATCCGCTGGGCCATCTGGTAGAAATAGATGTCGCAGCTCTGGGCGATCGCCGTGCGCATATTGACCGCGCCATGGCCACGCCGCTTGTGACAGTGGAACAGCGTATTGCCCACCCGCAGCGCACCGGCGCACCCGACCGTCTCCTGCGGCCCGATGCCGGCCTCCAGCAGCGCCAGCGCCACCATCGGCTTCACCGTCGATCCGGGCGGATACAGGCCCTGCAACGTCTTGTTGCGCAGCGGCACATGGTCGTCCTGTGACAGCATCGCCCATTCCAGCTGGCTGATGCCGTCGGAAAAGCTGTTGGGGTCGAAACTGGGCATCGACGCCATCGCCAGCACGTCGCCATTGGTGCAATCGATGACGACGACGGAGCCGCTCTGGGTCGCCAGCCGCCGCCCGGCATATTCCTGCAATCCCGCGTCGATCGTCAGCTTGATCGAATGGCCCGGCGTGTCGGGCCGGGTGGTCAGTTCCCGCACGATCTTGCCGCGCGCGGTCACTTCGACCCGCTTGGCACCGGGCTTGCCGGTCAGATGCTCGTCAAACGCACGTTCCAGCCCGTCCTTGCCAACCTTGAAGCCCGGCGTGATCAGCAGCGGATTCTTGCGTTCCTTATATTCCTCCGCCGTTGCTGCGCCGACATAGCCCAGAAGATGGCCGACCGTGGACCCGGCGGGATAATGGCGCGAAAAACCCTGGCTGGGCGCGACACCGGGCAGGTCGGGCAGGCGCACGCTGACGGCGGCATATTGGTCATAGGTCAGCTTGTCGGCGACCTGCACCGGGCGGAAGCCCGCCGACTTGTCCAGTTCCTCGCGGATGCGATCGACCTCGTCCGATTCCAGGCTCAGCAATTGCGCCAGATGCTTCACCGTCGCATCGGCATCCACCACCCGCTGCGGGATCAGGTCGACGCGAAAGTCCGTGCGATTGTTCGCCAGCGGTCGCCCATTGCGATCGATGATCCAGCCGCGGCGTGGTGGAATGAGCGTCAGATTGACCCGGTTGCTCTCCGACAGCAGCGTATATTTCTCATTTTCCGCAATGCTGATCCACGCCATCCGCGCGGCCAGCAGCGCGCCAATCCCCCCCTGTATCGCCCCCAGCACCATGGTGCGACGGGTGAAGGTGAAGGACTGGGCTGCTTCGGTGATGATCTGGCGTTTGGGGCTGGGAAATTTCATGCCATTACGCGCCAGCGGTCAATCCGCGCGCATTGCCGGACGACTAAGGGAAACAGCAATATCGTCCAGAACATCTGTGGCGCGACCAACAGGAACCTCACATCGCCTCCGCCGGTGATGCGGGCAAAGAACAACCCACCGGCCATGCAGAATATAATGGCGAAACCGGCGATCAGCCAGTCCTGCCGGTAACTGCGCCATATCATGCGATGCTCGATCGCGTCGACGCCCATCAGCATGACCGTCCACAGGAACATGGCGGACCCGATCGGCTGGCCGCTCAGCATATCGTCGAACAGGCCGAGCGGCAGCCCGATCCACGCCCGCCACAATTCCGGGCGCAACAACCGCCATGACAGCAGGATCAGCAGGCCGAAGGGCGGCATCACCGGCGATTGCGCGATCAGCGGCAGTGCGGTGACGGTCGATCCCAGCATGACGGTGATCACCGGGATGCCCGCCAGCCGGAAGCGGGACGGGTTCCGCCCCAGACGCGGCACATGGTATAGGTGCCGGTCGATCATGGCGTCGCCGCGTTACCCGGCTCCGCGCCCTGCGTCGGGGCGGGCGCGGCAGGATCGGGCCGGGTCACGACCTGCTCATAGGCACGCTCGACCACGACCGCATCGACGCGCGAGGGATTGGCGAGCGGGAAGCCCCAGGCGATCTCCCCCTGCACCCGCACGATCACCGCGACCGGGATGTTGGGTTGATAAATGCCGCCAATGCCAGACGTCACCAGCAGGTCGCCCGGCTTGAACGGATTGCGCCCCGCCGACAGCGCCCGGATCTCCAGCGATCCATCGCCAGCACCAGTCGAAATCGCGGGGATATTGTCGCTCGCCCGGCGGACCGGAACGATGCTGCCGGTGTCGGTCAGCAACAGCACGTCGGACGTGTTGGGCGTGGTGCTGTGGACCCGCCCGATCAGTCCTTCGGTCGCGCGCACCGGCATCCCCGGCAACACACCCTGCCAGCGCCCTGCATTCAACCGCGCAAAGCGCCGCGCGCTGCTGGAGGAGGAACTGATCAGTCGCGCCGTCAGCAACTGGCTGGCATCCTCATCCACCAGCTTCAATAGCTTCTTGAGCCGCGCATTTTCCTGCGCCACCGCCTTGGCTTCGATGATGCGGTTGCGGTCCGCCTCCACCTGACGGCGCAGCGCGACATTTTGCGATCCCGCGCGCCAATAGGCGGCCAGCACCTCATCGACGGAGCTGACCCCGCTCACCATATTTTTGAGGCCCGCCGACACAGGGCGCGTCACTTCGGCCGTGACCGCGCGTATCCCTGCAAAACCCGTAGGATCGAAGATCGCGACGATAACCAGCAACAGCCCGATGGCTGCGCCGGTGACCGCCACCACATAGCTGGCGAACAGGCTATATTGCGCCTTCCGGTTGTGTCCGGGGCGGCGGCTGGGTGGCCGCGCCATCACCGCGTCCCTTTCGCTCTGGCCTACCGATCAGGCGGTTTGCAATACACCCCGGAAGATCGGATCTTCCATCGCGCGGCCCGTGCCGATAGCCACGCAGGTCAGCGGATCTTCGGCAATGGTGACGGGCAGGCCGGTCTCGTCGCGCAGCTCGTCATCCAGCCCCTTCAGCAGCGCGCCGCCGCCGGTCAGGACGATGCCCTGATCGACAATATCGGCGGCCAGTTCAGGCGCGGTATTTTCCAGCGCAATCCGCACACCTTCCACGATCGTGCTGATCGGCTCGGCCAGCGCATCGGCAATCTGGCCCTGATTGATGCTGATTTCCTTGGGAACGCCATTCACCAGGTCGCGACCCTTGATATGGATCGTCTCGCCCACGCCATCGGCGGGCGACTGGGCGATGCCATATTGCTTCTTGATCCGCTCCGCCGTGGCTTCACCGATCAGGAGGTTATGGTGACGACGCACGAAGGAGACGATCGCCTCGTCCATCTTGTCGCCGCCCACGCGGACGCTGGTGGTATAGGCCAGGCCACGCAGCGACAGCACGGCGACTTCGGTCGTGCCACCGCCAATATCGACCACCATCGAACCGATCGGCTCGGTCACGGGCATGTCGGCACCGATCGCGGCAGCCATCGGTTCCTCGATCAGGAACACCTGCCGCGCGCCCGCATTGCTGGCCGCGTCGCGGATGGCGCGGCGCTCGACGCTGGTCGAGCCTGATGGCACGCAGATCACGATTTCCGGCGCGCGCCAGGGGCTATGCTTGCCGCCATGCACCTTGGTGATGAAATGCTTGATCATCTGTTCGGCGACATCGATGTCAGCGATCACGCCGTCACGCAAAGGCCGGATCGCCTCGATCGAATCCGGGGTCTTGCCCATCATCAGCTTGGCGTCGACGCCCACCGCCTTCACCCGCTTGACGCCATTGAGCGTTTCGACCGCCACCACCGACGGCTCGTTCAATACGATGCCGCGACCGCGCACATAGACCACCGTGTTGGCGGTGCCGAGGTCAATGGCCATATCCTGCGAAGTGAATTTGAAGAGACGCGAGAAGATCGACATGCCTTATCCTGTATCGCCCGCCGTCCCCGCGACGCGACTTGGGGACCGGTCGGAAAGCTGTTCCGTTCGTCCGCTGCGCCGCATGGCTTTTGCCCTGTTCAGTCATCCTGTGCAGTGCAAAATATTTGGCGTCGCGGGTCGCGGAAAGCGACCGATTGGGCTAGTCCCTAATCAATGTCAATACGCCGCCTGCCCGAACATCTGGTCAATCGTATCGCTGCCGGTGAAGTGGTCGAAAGACCCGCCAGCGCGCTGAAGGAAATCGTCGAAAACGCTTTGGATGCGGGTGCGACTCGCATCGCCATTCGCCTGTCCAATGGCGGCCTCGACCGGATCGAGGTGAGCGACGATGGCGTCGGCATGGATTCGGCGGACATGGCGCTGGCGCTGGAGCGGCACGCCACGTCCAAAATGCCCGACGACGATGCCATTGAAAATGTGGCCACTCTGGGTTTCCGTGGCGAAGCGCTCCCCTCCATCGCTAGTGTCGCCCGCCTGTCTATCGACAGCCGGCGGCAGGGCGGCGAAGGCTGGAACCGCACGGTCGATAATGGCCAGCTGGTGGCGGAGGGGCCAGCCGCGCTGCCGCCCGGCACCCGCGTCACTATCGAGCAACTCTTCGCCAAAGTCCCTGCCCGCCGCAAATTCCTGCGATCGGCCAAGGCGGAATATGCCGCCTGCCTCGACATCGTCCGCCGTCTCGCAATGGCACATCCCGCCGTCGCGTTCGCGCTGGAACATGATGGCCGTCGCACACTCGGCGTGCAGGCGGGCGACGCGCGGGAGGAAAGGGTGGCCGCGCTCACTGACCGGGCGCTGGCCGAAAACCATGTCATCGTCAGCCTGGAGCGCGAAGGCGTCCGCCTGTCCGGCGTCGCCTCCATCCCCACCTACAATCGCGGCGTTGGCGATCATCAATATCTGTTCGTCAATGGCCGCCCCGTGCGCGATCGCTTGCTGATCGGCGCGCTGCGCGGTGCCTATGCTGACATGCTGGCACGCGACCGGCATCCCGTCGTCGCCCTGTTCCTCGACGTGCCGCCGCTCGACGTGGACGTCAATGTTCACCCCGCCAAGACCGAGGTGCGCTTCCGCGATCCCGCCATGATCCGGGGCATGATCATTTCCGGTCTGCGCCGCGCCCTTGACGAACAGGGCTTTCGTTCGGTCCAGAACGCCGATCCCGCCGCACTTTCCGCCTGGCGCGCCGAACCTGTCTCGCCCACACCGATCGGCGCGATGCCGATCTTCGACACCGCATCGGTCAGCTACAACCCGCTCGCCTCATCCTCCTCCTTCGGCGATCGCCGGTCGAATTTCATGACCCCGCCGCCCCAGGCCCGCGCCGAACCCGCCATGGCCCCTGCACCTGAAGGCCAGAGCTTCCCACTCGGCGTTGCGCGCGGCCAGGTCGCGCGCACCTATATCGTCGCGGAAGCAGAGGACGGCCTCGTCATCGTCGACCAGCACGCCGCCCATGAACGGCTGACGCTGGAGCGGATGCGCCGCGCGATGGAGGGGCAGGGGGTTGCATCGCAGGCGCTGCTGCTCCCCGAAGTCGTCGAACTGGAAGAACCCGCCTGCGACCGTCTTGAATCCCGCGCCGCAGAATTGCGCGACTTCGGCCTCGACCTCGAACGCTTCGGCCCGTCGGCCATGCTGGTCCGCGCTGTCCCTGCCATGCTCGGCCAGTCCGACGTGCAAGGCCTCGTCAAAGACCTCGCCGACGATCTCGCCGCCTATGACAGCGCCCTGTCCTTAAAAGAACGGCTGGACCTCGTCGCCGCCACCATGGCCTGCCACGGATCGGTGAGGGCAGGCCGCGTGCTGAGCGTCGCGGAAATGAACGCCTTGCTCCGCGAAATGGAAGTCACGCCGCGCTCTGGCCAGTGCAACCATGGCCGACCGACCTGGGTGAAGCTGGGGCATGGCGACATAGAAAAATTGTTCGGAAGGAAGTGATCCGATGACCATCCTCGCTGCCTTGTTACTGGTCGCTGCCCCGGTTGCCACCACGGAATGCGCCACCCCCGCGCCTCTCGCCGAACCCTGGACCAGCTGGACCCAGAGCGGACAGGCCAGGGCTGGCGCGCAAGCCCATGGCGCATCCGCGCTGATCCTGGGCAAGCCGGTCGTCGCGACCCTCGTCCCCGCTGCCCATGTCCAGTTCGCAACGCCGCCGGGCAAAGGCGCAAAAGAGGGGCATGGCGGCCTATTCACCCTGTCGCTCAAACAGGGCGCACGGGTGGGGATTGCGCTCGACGGCCCGGCCTGGGTCGATGTCGTGACCGGCGCGGAGGCCGTCGCCTCGGTCGAGCATGGCCATGGCCCGGCCTGCTCCGGCATCCGCAAGATCGTCTGGTTCGACCTCCCCGCCGGGCGGCACCTGGTGCAGATCGCCGGATCGAATGCCGCCAGCGTGCGGGTGATGGCGGCGGATGCAAAGGCGAACCAGCCTATGCACTGACCCCATAATCCGTTCGGGCTGAGCCTGTCGAAGCCCTGCACTTCTTTTTCCAGAAAGGACGGCCCTTCGACAGGCTCAGGGCGAATGGAGGAAGGGATTAATTGAAATCAAACCGGTCGCGTCCGCCACATTGCGATCGGGATCATCGTCAGCACTGGCTTGTCGTCCTGATTGAGGATCGTCACCTTGCTGCGCACGATCCCCATTTCCGGCCGGCTTTGCGATACCTTCTTGTCGATCACCTCGCTGGTGCCGCGCAGCGTGTCGCCGGGCCGCACCGGGCGCAGCCAGCGCAACTCGTCCACGCCCATCGCGCCCAGACTCGCCGCTTGCCGCCCCGGATCGCGCTGCATTTCGGTCACAAACATCTTCATGAACAAAGCGGTGGTGTGCCATCCGCTGGCCGACAATGTGCCGAAATGGGTGGCCGCTGCCGCTTCGTCGGACAGATGAAAAGGCTGCGCGTCGAACTCGGCGGCAAAGGCGATCGTCTCCTCCCGGCTCACCGTCAGCGGGCCGAAGGCGAAGCTGTCGCCCACTTCAATATCCTCGAAATAGACCGTCGCGTCCGTCATGGCATTTCCTTTCATGACGGACCTAATGCGAGCTTACGTTTACGTCAATGTCAACTGATCTGGAGCGAGGGCTGGCCACGCTGCACCGTCATGTTCGCCCGCGTGCTGATCGCGCCGCCGGGGGCCGATACCTGATCCACCACCCGCGCCTTGGTCGTCCAGGCGTCGGGCGTCACTTCACACACCAGATAGCCGCGCTGGTCGTTGATGAATTTCAATTCCGGGTTGTTCTTCAGCATCATGTCGCTGCCGGTCCGCCGGTCCGATCCATTGCCGCCCGACGAGATCGAGGTGGACACAAATTCCACCGCCACCGTCTTGTCGCCATTGTCGAGCAGCCCGGCGAAATTCTGATGCTCGTCCCCGGTCAGCACCACGACATTGTCCAGCCCGCGCATCTTGCCCAGCAAGCGGTTGCGCGGCGCGCTGTAACCCGCCCAGCTGTCGATATTATAGATTTTCGCCTTCTCGTCCGCGTAACGCCGCCGGTCGAGCGACATCATCATCACCTGCTGCGCCAGGCAATTCCATTTGGTCTGGCCCCGCGTCATGTTGCGCACCAGCCAGCTTTCTTCCTCGGCTGAAATCACCTGCGCCTTGCTGTCGTCAATGCCGGGGCAATAGGGTTTGAAACCGTCATCGCACGGCTGGTCGCTGCGGAAGGACCGGGTATCGAGAAAATCGATCGACAGCAGGTCGCCAAAGCGTGCCTCGCGATACATGTTGGTGATGATGCCGTCGCGCGGCAGCATCGCGGCCCGTACCGGCATATATTCATACCAGACCTGCAAGCCCGCCTGACGGCGCAGGCGGAAAATCTCCGGCGGCACATCCTTCCAGTTGCGGTCGCCGGTCCAGTTATTCTCGACCTCATGATCGTCGAAGGTCGAAAACCATGTGTGCTTGGCGCGCGCCGCCTGCAAATCATAATCGCTCAGATATTGGGCATAGCGCAGCCGATAATCCGCCACGTCGAAACAGTCCTGGCCGATATGATGCCGGATCTGATCCTCTGGCAGCCCGTCCTTGTCATAGTCCGGCCCGCGCTGCTTATATTCGTAGATGAAGTCGCCATAATGATAGACGAAATTGAGGTCATCCTCGCGCGCCAGATGGCGGAAGGCGGTGAACAGCCCATCCTCATAATTTTGGCAGCCCGCCACCCCGAATTTGAGGGCAGCGGGGCTGGCCGACGCCAGCGGCAAAGTTCGCGCCCGCCCGCGCGGCGACTGGTCGCTGCCCAGCGAAAAGCGATACCAATAGGGGCGATCAGGCTGCAATCCTGCCACCTCGACATGGACGCTATGCCCCAGTTCCGGCCGCGCCGTTGCCTCGCCCGATGCGACGATCGTCTTGAACCTGTCGTCGCTCGCCACTTCCCACTTCACCGGCAGCGGCACCATCGGCATCCCGCCATGCGGCTCGAATGGCTTGGGGGCGAGCTTGGTCCAGATGACAAAGCCGTCCGCCGCTGGATCACCCGACGTCACCCCCAAAGCGAAAGGATAGCCCGCAAACCAGCTTTGCGCCTTCAACAAAGCCGGCGCGCCGATCAGCGGCGCTGTGGTGGCAACGGTCAGTAGCTGGCGACGGGAAAACATGGGGGCGACCTTCTGTGAAGCTGTTTTAATACTGTCTCTTAGCCTGCTGATCTAGCCGCGCAATATGACAGAGATATGCAGCCCCTCAGACGATCCAGCCGCGCAACACCCGCCACGCCTGCGCCTTTTGCGCGCGCGACAATGTGGCATGAGCGCCGCTGGAGGAGGGCAGGTCGATCAGCATCAGGTCACCCCGCGCGCCCAATTGCCGTCGCCCGTGCAGCGCCGCCGTCTTGCCGTTGAACGCCACCGCCTGCAAAGCGGGCAGGGCGGCAACGAAACCGCTCAGGTCGCGAACATCCGCATCGCTGATTGCGCTGTCCAGACTGCCGGGCCGGGTGGCACTAGCCATCACATCCCAAAGCCCCACGCCGCGCGCCCGCAACCGCTCCAGCCGCAGCGCATAGGGCTGCCCGACCAATGCCTCGCCCAGCACTTCGCCGATCAGCGCCCAGAACGCATTGCCCCGATGCGCATAATATTCCTGCCGTGCGATCGACACATCGCCCGGCAGGCTGCCCAGAATCAGCAGCCTTGTGTCAGCATCGACGCTGGGCGGAAAGGCGAATTTGAGCGTAGGCTTCAAATCTCAACTGACCAAACTTGAACACCATGGCGCTCCAGCTTGATTTGCCGCTCAGTTGTGGGGAATGTGGGGGACGCAAAAAATACATACCGGTGTTGCTCGTTACGAAGAGCCATGACGTCCAGATCACGTGTCAATTTTCGGTTGTTTCGATAATCAACCGCTGCGAATGTTTCGGCACCAATCAATCCCTCTTCGATACTCATTATGTCGAGAGGAAGTGCCATATGCGCGCCGGGCGCTATTTTTAGTCCCGCTAAGTCTGGGTGGAGATTGAATAACTGGGAAGCAGCCGCAAACGCAACTGCATATGTGAACGTCTGATTTAGCTGCTCTATTACGTTTAGTGGACGATTTTCAACGGGATGAAGTCCGACTTCCTCAAATTTTAAAGCTCGTAAAAGCAGTAACGGATCGTCGCTGTTAGCGACAATCCAATCGCGCGTATGTTGGGCCGAAGCGTGAAGATGCGATAGCATCTCGATAGCCTCGTTGGCGTTGTGTAGAAGAATGACGGACGCGCTCACGTCGCGTCAAACGTTAAACCGGAACAGCATGATGTCGCCATCCTGCGTGACATAGTCCTTGCCTTCCGACCGCCACTTGCCCGCTTCCTTGGCCCCGGCCTCGCCATTAAACTGGACGTAGTCGGCATAGGCCATGGTTTCGGCGCGGATGAAGCCTTTTTCGAAATCGGTATGGATCGCGCCCGCCGCCTGCGGCGCCTTCGACCCTTTATGCACGGTCCAGGCGCGCGCTTCCTTCGGCCCTACGGTGAAGAAGGTGATCAGGCCCAGCAATTCATAGCCCGCCCGGATGATCCGCGCCAGGCCCGCCTCGGTCAGCCCCAAAGCTTCCAGATATTCGCCCCGTTCCTCGACCGGCATGGTCACCAGTTCCGCCTCGATCGCCGCCGACACGATCACCGCGCTGGCATTTTCCGCCGCCGCCTTCTCGAACACCCGCTTGGAAAAGGCATTGCCTTCAGACGCCGCAGCTTCCTCGACATTGCAGACGTACAGCACCGGCTTGGCCGTCAGCAGCTGCGCCTGCGCGAACAGCCGTTCCTCTTCCTCGTCACGCGGCTTGGTCAGGCGCGCGGGCTTGCCGTCGCGCAGCAATTCCAGCGCCTGTCCCAGCACAGCGGCGGCAGCCTTGGCTTCCTTGTCACCCTGAGCACCTTTTTTCAGCAGGTTCGGCACCCGCTTTTCCAGGCTCTCCAGATCCGCCAGCATCAACTCGGTCTCGACCGTCTCTGCGTCCGCGATCGGATCGACCTTGCCCTCGACATGGGTGATGTCGTCATCCTCAAAACAGCGCAGCACATGGACGATCGCGTCGGTCTCGCGGATATTGGCCAGGAACTGGTTGCCCAGCCCTTCGCCCTTGGACGCGCCCCGCACCAGACCCGCAATGTCCACGAACGCCAGCTGCGTCTCGATAATCTTCTGCGACCCGCCAATCTTGGCGATCGTCTCCAGCCGGGCGTCCGGCACGGCCACGCGCCCCTCGTTCGGCTCGATCGTGCAGAAGGGATAGTTCGCCGCCTGCGCCGCCTGCGTCTCGGTCAGCGCATTGAACAGGGTGGACTTGCCCACATTGGGAAGCCCGACGATACCGCAACGAAAACCCATTTGACTGCCTTCACTTCATATTCGATGGCGCGCCCGATAGCGGTTTCAGTCCCTATTGGCCAGCATCTCCATCAGGTAATGACGCTGGGCGCATCCATGCCGGTATAGCCGCTTATGTCCGCCAGCTCCTGCGCGGCGGCCACCAGCGGCGCCAGCGCGTCGCCCGTCGCCAGCGTGAGGTCGCCGTCGGGGGCCATATAGCGCTCGATATAGACGCGCAGCGTAGCCCCCTGCGTGCCGGTCCCGGACAGGCGGAACACGACCCGCGATCCGTCCTCGAACAATATGCGCACGCCCTGGTTGCGGCTGACCGATCCGTCGGTGGGGTCGGTATAGGCAAAATCATCAGCCGTGCTGATCGTCCCGCCGCTGTTGCCAGTTCCAGGCAAACTGTCGAGCTTGCCGCGCAGCGCCGCCATCAGTGCATCTGCCCGATCGGTGGCGATCGCTTCATAATCATGGCGCGCATAATAATTGCGGCCATAGGTCGCCCAATGATCGGCCATGATCGCCGCCACGCTCTGCTGGCGCACCGCGACGATGTTCAGCCATAGCAGCACCGCCCAGATGCCGTCCTTTTCGCGCACATGGTCGGACCCGGTGCCGGCGCTTTCCTCGCCGCAGATCGTCGCCATGCCTGCATCGAGCAGATTGCCAAAGAACTTCCAGCCGGTCGGCGTCTCATAGAGCGGAACGCCCAGCCTCTCCGCCACCCGGTCGGCCGCGCCACTGGTCGGCATCGACCGGGCAATGCCTTTCAGGCCCGCCTTGTATCCCGGCGCGAGATGCGCGTTCGCCGCCAGCACCGCCAGCGAATCCGACGGCGTCACATAGCAATGCCGCCCGATGATCAGGTTGCGGTCGCCATCGCCATCCGACGCCGCGCCAAAATCGGGCGCATCGGTGGCCATCATCTTGTCGTACAGCTCTTTGGCATGAACCAGATTGGGGTCGGGATGGTGATGGCCGAAATCGGGCAGGGGGGTGCCGTTCATCACCGTGCCGGACGGCGCGCCCAGCCGCTGCTCGAATATCTCGACCGCATAGGGACCGGTCACCGCGCTCATCGAATCGAAGGCAAGGGTAAAGCCGCCCGCGATCATTGCCCGGATCGCGCCGAAATCGAACAATTGCTCCATCAGATCGGCATAAAGGCTGACCGGATCGACCACCTCGACCAGCATATCGCCCATCCGACTGGTGCCGATACTGTCCAGGTCGGTGTCGGCGGCCTCCAATATGCGATACTGGTCGATGGTCAGCGTCCGCGCATGGATCGCGTCGGTCACTTTCTCCGGCGCGGGGCCGCCATTGCCGACATTATATTTGATCCCGAAATCCTCGTCCGGCCCGCCCGGATTATGGCTGGCCGACAGCACCAGCCCGCCAAATGCGCCCGACGACCGGATCAGGTGCGATGCAGCCGGCGTCGACAAAATGCCGCCTTGGCCCACCAGCACCCGGCCAAAGCCATTGGCCGCCGCCATTTTCAGGACGATCTGGATAGCCTCGCGATTGAGATAACGCCCGTCGCCGCCCACCACCAGCGTCTGCCCGGCAAAGCCATCCAGGCTGTCGAACACCGACTGGACGAAATTTTCGGCATAATGGGGCTGGGCAAAGACCTTCACCTTCTTGCGCAGGCCCGACGTGCCCGGCTTCTGGTCGGTAAACGGCGTGGTCGAAACTGTCTGAATCACCCGGAAATCCCCTGCATAACGCAATGCCCCGCGCCCTTATGGCCCGGCCTCGTCACTGTTCGCAATGCAGTTATTGCCAGTTCGTCCGTTCAGTTCGCCAGCCGCAGCGCGACCGCGTTCATGAACCGCGCATCGTCATTCTTGGCGAGCCACTCCGCCTCCGCGCCGATCGCGCCCAGCATGTCGGCCAGCGCGTCGTTCTCGCTCTTGTGATAATTGCCCAGCACATAGTCATGCACCCGGTCCTTATGCCCCGGATGACCGATGCCGATCCGCACCCGGCGGAAATCCGCGCCAATATGCGCGTCGGTCGACCGCAGGCCATTATGCCCGGCATTGCCCCCGCCACGCTTCACCTTCACCTTCATTGGCGCCAGGTCCAGCTCGTCGTGAAAGACAGTGACGTCCTGCGGCTCCAGCTTGTAGAAGCGCATCGCCTCACCAACGGCGCGCCCGCTTTCATTCATGAAGGTCGCGGGTTTCAACAGCAATATCTTTTCCGGCCCGATCCGCCCTTCCTGGGTCCAGCCCTGGAACTGTTTGCGGGGCGGGGAGAAGCGATACAGGTCCGCGATCAGGTCCGCGACCATGAAGCCGACATTGTGCCGGTGCATCGCATATTGCGCGCCCGGATTGCCCAGACCGACCCAGATTTGCATCTTCCCTTGCTCCTTCACGACAAAACCCCGTTCGCCCTGAGCGAAGTCGAAGGGGCCGCCTGAACGAAGTGAAGGCACTTCGCTTCGCTCAGTGGCAGGCTTCGACTTCGCTCAGCCCGAACGGGGCTTAGGTCAGTCTGACGGGAAAAGGCTTATTCGCCTTCCGCTTCCGCTTCCGCCTCGGTGCCGGCGCTCTTCAGAGCCGACGGCGCAACGATGGTCGCCAGGGTGAAGTCGCGATCGTCGATCGCGGTCTTGGCGCCCTTGGGCAGCGTCACCGCGCTGATGTGGATCGAATCGCCGACCTCGAAGCCGGTCAGGTCGACCACGACATCTTCGGGGATTTCGGCGGCATCGACGATCAGCTCGACATCATGACGAACGACGTTCAGCACGCCGCCCTTCTTGAGGCCGGGCGACGCATCTTCATTCTCGAAGCGCACGGGAACATTGACATGCACGGTGGCATGTTCCGAAACGCGCAGGAAGTCGGCGTGCAGCGGACGGTCCGAAACGGGGTGGAAAGCCACATCCTTGGGCAGGGTGCGGACGGTCTTGCCGTTTACTTCGACCATGATGACCGAATTGAAGAAGTGGCCGGTGCCGAGCAGTTTGTTGAGGAGCTTTTCCTCGACATGGATCGACAGGGGTTCTTCGTTCATTCCATAGATGACGGCGGGTACGCGGCCCTCACGGCGGAGGGCGCGGGAGGCTCCCTTGCCTGCCCGATCGCGTGCCTCGGCCGACAGCGTAAGCTGCTCGCTCATTGCGTGTCTCCAAAAGCTGGTTTGAGTTACTTTTCCCGCCACGCCTCCAGGGATGACCATAGCGGGAGCGCGGCCTTTAGCAGAAAAAGGCCAGAAAGCAAGCGGGCGGTCCAGCTACTATATCCGTTCGGGCTGAGCGAAGTCGAAGCCTTCACCTGAGCGCAAGCGAAGGACGCTTCGCTGCGCTCAGCGGAACCCTTCGACTGCGCTCAGGGTGAACGGGTTAGGGTTATCGTCACTGCACCCGCGTCACCGCAAACCCGCGCGCTTTCAGCAGGTCGATCAGATTCTCCCGCCCCGTCAGATGCCCGGCCCCGACAGCAATGAACGGCGCGCCCTTCATCGGTTCGATCGCCTTCACCCAGTCGCGGTTGCGCGCCACCAGCACCGCTTCCTCGACCATCGGGTCGGGCTGCTCGCCATTCTCATCCTCCTTGGCGATCGCGTCCATGTCGCCGGTGGTCCAGGCTTTGAGGATGCGATCATATAACCCTTTCATATCCTTGGCCTCATGCACCGTCTGCACCAGCAGGCGCGATTGCGCCGCTTGCGGCAGCGTGTCGAACGCGCCGAACTGCCGCTCGATCGTCTCCAGCCCGCCGATCGGCTTGCCCGCTTTCTTGAAGGTGGCGATCAGCACTGGCTCCACCCCGTCATCCTGACTGACATTGAGCGCCTGCTGCGTCGCCGCCGACAGCAGCATCGCCGCGGCCCAGCTTTCGTAGCCCGACAAAAGTTGCGTGCTGGTCCCTCCCTCGCTGATCGCCTTGTTCAGCGCCGCCTGCTCCTCTTCCGGCACCCGCCGGTCGAGCGGTGGCAGGCCCGGACTGCGGCCCATGGATTCGAACAGGGCCAGCGTTTTCTCCTCATCCTGCAAGTCCGCCGCCTCCAGCACGAGCCGGTCGGCCTTGGCCATCGCCTCGCTGATTGTCGGCGTTTCCCATGCCACCCCCTTGGGCAGCACATGGATGGTGCCAAACAGCCAGCCCTTCATCTCGCCACGCTGCACCTGCCACAGCGCCGGGCCACTCTTGGCAACCGGCGCGGGGGCAGGATCGCTGCCACATGCGGCAACCAGCGTCAGCGCGCAGAGCGCCAGAAAATGGGTGAACAGCCGCATCACTTACTCCTTCACCCGCCGGGTCGCGATGCCCAGCGCCTTCAACTGATCCTGCACGCTGCCCTTGCCCGCCAGATGCCCCGCGCCCACCGCCACGAACACCGTGCCGGACCGGTCCATCCGCGTCTTGATCCACTGCGCCCAGTTCGCATTGCGCCTGATCAGCAGTATCTGCGCCAGCT
Organism: Sphingobium sp.; assembly: GCA_023266575.1. Lineage (GTDB taxonomy): Bacteria > Pseudomonadota > Alphaproteobacteria > Sphingomonadales > Sphingomonadaceae > Sphingobium. The sequence goes on along the minus strand of JAHFPV010000020.1, from coordinate 16,753 downwards.
GCGGCGTCGCTTCCAGCGACTCGTTCATCGACTTCGCCAGCTTCTTGGGATCGCCCGCCTGCCAGTAGCGCAACAGCCCCGCAAATTCGCCCTCCATCTCAGGCAATCCATCAACCGTCGCGTTCAGAAATTCGACCTGTTGCGCCATCGGCAGCGTCGCGAAGAAATCGATCTGCTGCTCGACCGTCTCCAGCGCCTCGACCCGCTTGCCCGCCTTCACCGCCGCCGCGCGCAAGACCTTTTCCGCGCCCAGATCGGCCCGATAGCCCAGCTTCTGGAGCGGCGCGACCGACAGCGCCATGCCCGCCATCCACGGGGCAAAGCCCTCGAACGCCTGCCACGGCATGGCATTGGCTTCCATCGCCGCGCGATATTTGTCCCGCGCCGGGTCGTCCAGCCGGGCGGACAAGGCCACCCCGTCGCCAGCCAGCGCCTTGCTCATCATGACAGCGCCCATGACATTGGGATCGTCCGGCTCGACAATCTCCAGCACCAGCTCATCGGCTCCGTCAAACGCGGCCTTCACCCCGCCGCGAAACCAGTCGATCCCCGGTTTCATCACATGGACGGTGCCGAACAGATAGATGGTGGTATCGGCATCGCGTACCCGCCACATCGCGGGGGTAGCGACAGCGGGTGAAGTCGGGGCAGGGCGCGCCTGCGCCACGCCACTCATCATCAACAGCGCAGCGGCGCATAAACGAAGCATCTTCATGCCCCACACATGCGGGCAGGGCGGCCCAAGGGCAAGCCGCTTAACCCTGTTTTGCGCGCCTTTCCCTTGACCGTTTCAGCCCCATACGCCAATGCGCGACGCCAGGCTAAACCGTCATATCGCAAGGACCACCCGTGGCCGAAGGCAAAGCGCTTTCCTTTCAGGACCTCATCCTGACCCTCCATGCCTATTGGGGGAAACAGGGCTGCGTCATCCTGCAACCCTATGACATGGAAGTCGGCGCGGGCACCTTCCACCCCGCGACCACGCTGCGCGCGCTGGGGCCAAAGCCGTGGAACGCCGCCTATGTCCAGCCCAGCCGCCGCCCGACCGACGGCCGCTATGGCGAAAACCCCAACCGGCTCCAGCATTATTACCAATATCAGGTGATCATGAAGCCGTCGCCCGCGAACCTTCAGGATCTCTATCTGGGTTCTCTGGTAGAGATCGGCATCGACCCGCTGGTCCACGACATCCGCTTTGTCGAGGATGACTGGGAAAGCCCGACGCTGGGTGCCTGGGGGCTGGGCTGGGAAGTCTGGTGCGACGGCATGGAGGTCAGCCAGTTTACCTATTTCCAGCAGATGGGCGGCTATGACTGCAAGCCGGTCGCGGGCGAACTCACCTACGGCTTGGAACGGCTCGCCATGTATATTCAGGGCGTCGACAGCGTCTATGACCTGAAATTCAACGACGCGGGCGTCACCTATGGCGACGTGTTCCTTGAGAACGAAAAGCAGATGTCGAAATGGAATTTCGAGGTCGCCGACACCGAAAAACTGTTCCGCTGGTTCAAGGATTGCCAGGCCGAATGGCGCCAATGCATCGACAATGGCGTCCCGCTCGCCGCGTTCGAGCAAGCGATCAAGGCGTCCCACACCTTCAACCTGCTCCAGGCCCGCGGCGTCATCTCGGTCCAGGAACGCGCCAGCTACATGGGCCAGGTCCGCGACATGGCCAAGGGCAGCTGCGAAGCATGGATGGAATCGAACGGGTGGACCGCGTGATGACTGACTTCCTCCTCGAACTGCGCTGCGAGGAAATTCCCGCGCGTATGCAATTGAAGGCCAGCGACGATCTCGCCCGCCTGTTTACCGAGGAACTTGCCAAATCCGGCCTCACCCCCGGCGCGATCGAAAGTTTCGTCACGCCGCGCCGCCTTGCGCTCATCGCCCGCGATCTGCCGCTGGAAACAGCCGCCGTCAGCGAAGAACATAAAGGCCCGCGCACCAGCGCGCCGCCCCAGGCGCTCGAAGGCTTCCTGCGCAAGACCGGCCTGACCCAGGACCAACTGGAGGATCGCGACGGCATCTGGTTCGCGGTGGTCAACAAACCCGGCCGCGCCACCGCCGACGTGCTGGCGCAGGCCATCCCCGCCATCATCCGCGCCTTCCCTTGGCCCAAATCGATGCGCTGGGGCAGCGCGTCCCAGACCACCGAAAGCCTGCGCTGGGTCCGCCCGCTACAGGGCATCGTCGCGATATTGGGTGAGGATTTGATCCCGTGTGAGGTGGACGGCATCCAGTCCGGCTACGCGACGCTCGGCCACCGCTTCCACCACAGCGGTGAGATCACGATCGGCGGCGCCAGCGACTATGCCGAAAAGCTGCGCGCCTGCCACGTCATCGTGTCGCATCAGGAACGCCAGTCGATCATCGCCGAAAAGTCCGCGCAGGCCGCCGCCGCCCACGGCTACACCGTGGTCGAGGACAAGGGGCTGATCGCGGAAAATGCGGGCCTCACCGAATGGCCGGTCCCGCTGCTCGGCGATTTCGACCCCGCCTTCCTGGAAGTCCCGCCCGAAGTCATCCAGCTGACCCTGCGCATCAACCAGAAATATTTTGTCCTGCGCGACGCGACAGGCAAACTCGCCCCCGCCTTCATCTGCACCGCCAATATCGAGGCGAAGGACGGCGGCGCGGCGATCATCGCCGGCAACCGCAAGGTGCTGGCCGCGCGCCTCTCCGATGCCCGCTTCTTCTGGGAACAGGACCGCAAAACCCGGCTGGAGGACCACGCCAAAAAGCTGGAGCGCATCACCTTCCACGACAAGCTGGGAACGGTGGCCGACAAGGTCGAGCGCGTCGCGAAGCTGGCCCGCTGGCTGGTGGAAGAGGGCATCGTCACTTCTGGAACCCTCTCCCTTGAGGGAGAGGGCAGGGAGAGGGTGCTCGACGCTAATGATGCGCGCGACACTAGCGCAGAACCCCCTCTCCCCAACCCTCTCCCCACAGGGGAGAGGGAGCAGTTGGCCACCCTCGCCGAACAGGCCGCCCGCCTCTGCAAGGCCGACCTCGTCACCGAAATGGTCGGCGAATTTCCCGAACTGCAAGGCATTATGGGCGGCTACTACGCCCGCGCCGAAGGCCTGCCAGACGCGGTAGCCGACGCCATCCGCGACCATTACAAGCCGGTCGGCCAGGGCGACGACGTCCCCACCGCGCCGGTCACGGTGGCGGTGAGTTTGGCGGATAAGCTGGATACGATTGCAAGCTTTTTTGTTATTGATGAGAAGCCAACGGGTTCCAAAGACCCCTTTGCACTCCGGCGTGCCGCCATTGGAATAATACGAATTATTCTGGAAACGGGCGTGAGGCTGTGTTTGAGCTCGATAGTGAATAAAGCAGTAAGCAGCGCTGCGCCCGTTGACGCGACTATGACGCTAACGCCTTTAGCGCAGACTTACGCATCTATTGCGGAAGCTGCGGGTACTCAAGGATTGAGCGAAGCAGGGGAAACGAAGATACTGGAAAACTGGGATCGTCGAGCAGCAGCAGCGACTGTCGAATATGAGCAAAGGCTTGCGTCGGAGGAAGGATATATTCTCGACTTCTTGGCCGACCGCCTCAAAGTCCAGCAACGCGAAGCCGGTGTCCGTCACGACCTGATCGACGCGGTGTTTGCCCTGGGTGGCGAGGATGATCTCGTTCGCCTGCTCGCCCGCGTCCATGCGCTGCAATCCTTCGTCGCCACCGACGACGGCGCGAACCTGCTGGCCGGCTACAAGCGCGCCGCGAACATCCTCAAGAAGGAAGCGCCACAAACTCCCTCTCCCCAGCGGGGAGAGGGCCGGGGAGAGGGGGAGCGAGGCGAAGCCGAGCGTCCCGCTATCGACGTGGCACCCCCCCACCCAACCTCGGAAGGAGGCACGGGACTCCTTCCGACCCTGGAGGGGGAGGGCAATTCAGGCCTGTCCTACACGCCCGAAATAGCCGAAGCTGCGCTCATCGCCGCGCTCGACGTGGCGGAACCGCGCACGGCACAGGCGGTGGCGGCGGAGGATTTCGAGGGGGCGATGGCTGCCCTTGCAACGCTCCGTGCGCCCATCGACGCCTTCTTTGAAAGCGTGACGGTCAACGACCCCGATCCCGCGAAGCGCACCGCCCGCCTCGCGCTGCTGGCGCGGGTCCGCGATGCGGTTCACAGCGTGGCGGACTTTTCAAAGATTGCGGGTTAACGCAATATAATGTCGCGTTGACCGGGAAAAATGCGAAGTTAAGACGTAATAATCCTATTCTGCCGCGCATGATCTGGCTATGAATGCCAGATTGTTGCAATGCAATATAATCGGCAATCAGTGCAGGGAGTGCCGGGAATGAATGATACACAAGAGGCCATCATGACCACGACCGCAACACGTTATGTCTATCGTTTTGGCGGCGGCGTGGATGATGGCGGGCAGGGTGACCGCAACCTTCTGGGCGGCAAGGGCGCGAACCTCGACGGCATGGCCGCGATCGGCCTGCCGGTTCCCCCCGGCTTCACCATCACGACGGCCATGTGTACCCGCTATTATGAAGATGGCGGCGTGTATCCCGACAGTGTGAAGGCGGAAGTCGCCACCGGCCTTGCCCATATTGAGGGGATCACCGGCAAGACATTCGGCGACGCCGCCGATCCGCTGCTCGTCTCGGTCCGCTCCGGCGCCCGCGCGTCGATGCCCGGCATGATGGACACGGTCCTCAACCTCGGTCTCAACGACGAAACCGTCGTCGGCCTTGCCAATACATCGGGCGACGAACGTTTCGCCTGGGACAGCTATCGCCGCTTCATCCAGATGTATTCGGACGTGGTGCTGGAACTGGACCATGGCGCGTTCGAGGAAGCGCTGGAAGTCGCCAAGGAAGATCAGGGCTACAGCCTCGACACCGAAATGACGGCGGACGACTGGAAGGCACTGGTCGCCGAATATAAGGCGCTGGTCCAGAAACTCTGGAACAAGCCATTCCCGCAGGACGTCCATGACCAGCTCTGGGGCGCGATCAGCGCCGTGTTCGGTTCGTGGCAGTCGGAGCGCGCAAAAGTCTATCGCCGCCTCAACAACATCCCCGGCGAATGGGGCACCGCCGTCAATGTGCAGGCGATGGTGTTCGGCAATATGGGCGAAACCTCCGCCACCGGCGTGGCCTTCACCCGCGACCCGTCGACCGGCGAAAATGTCTATTATGGCGAATTTCTGATCAACGCCCAGGGTGAGGACGTCGTCGCGGGCATCCGCACGCCCCAATATCTGACGCTGGCCGCGCGGGAGCGGGCAGGGGCCAAGCCGCTGTCGATGGAAGAGGCGATGCCGGAAACCTATGCCGAACTGGCCAAGGTGTTCCAGATCCTCGAAACCCATTATCGCGACATGCAGGACATTGAATTCACCGTCCAGCAGGGCAAGCTGTGGATGCTCCAGACCCGCTCTGGCAAGCGCACGGCCAAGGCAGCGCTCAAAATGGCGGTGGATATGGCGCATGAAGGGCTAATCACCGAAGAAGAAGCCGTCGCCCGCGTCGATCCCGCCGCGCTCGACCAGCTGCTCCACCCCACGCTCGATCCCAAGGCACCGCGCGATGTTCTGACGAAGGGGCTGCCCGCCAGCCCCGGCGCTGCATCGGGTCTGATCGTGTTCGACGCCGACACCGCTGAGCGCCGCAACGAAATGGGCGACGCCGTCATCCTCGTCCGCGTGGAAACCTCGCCAGAGGATATTCACGGGATGCACGCGGCCAAGGGCATCCTGACCGCGCGTGGCGGCATGACCAGCCACGCCGCCGTCGTTGCGCGCGGCATGGGCCGCCCCTGCGTCTCCGGCGCAGGCGGCATTTCGATCGACACCAAGGCGAAAATCCTGCGTGTCGATGGCCGGGAGTTGAAGGAAGGCGATATCCTCACCCTTGACGGGTCGACCGGCGAAGTCATGGCGGGCGAAGTCCCGACCGTTCAGCCCGAACTGGCCGGTGACTTCGGCACGTTGATGGTCTGGGCGGACAAGGTCCGTCGCCTCAAAGTCCGCGCCAACGCCGAAACCCCGCAGGACTGCAAGGTCGCGCGCGAATTCGGTGCGGAAGGCGTGGGCCTCTGCCGCACCGAACATATGTTCTTTGACGCGGCCCGTATCACTGCCGTGCGCGAAATGATCCTGGCCGACAGCGAAAAGGGCCGCCGCGTCGCGCTTGAACGGCTGCTGCCCGAACAGCGCGATGATTTCGCGCAGATCTTCATGGTGATGGCGGGCCTGCCCGTTACCATCCGCCTGCTCGATCCGCCACTGCACGAATTCCTGCCCCATGCCGAAGCCGAATTTGAAGAAGTGGCCAAGGCCGCTGGCGTCGGCATCGAAGTATTGAAGCGCCGCGCCAACGAACTGCATGAATTCAACCCCATGCTCGGCCATCGCGGTTGCCGCTTGGGCGTCACCTATCCCGAAATCTACGAAATGCAGGCCCGCGCCATCTTTGAGGCGGCCTTGATCGTCAAGCAGCGTGGCGGTGAAGCGCCGATCCCCGAAGTCATGATCCCGCTGGTGGCTACCGCCAAAGAACTGGAGCTGATGAAGGCGATCGTCGATCGCGTCGCCACCGAAGTGTTCGCCGAACAGGGCGACAGCGTCGAATATCTGGTCGGCACAATGATCGAACTGCCGCGCGCCGCGCTCAAGGCCGGGGAAATTGCCGAAGTCGGGGAATTCTTCTCCTTCGGCACCAACGACCTGACGCAAACGACCATCGGCATCAGCCGCGACGACGCCAGCCGCTTCCTTGGCACCTATGTCGACAAGGGCATTTTCGCCCGCGATCCCTTCGTCAGCATCGATGTCGAGGGTGTGGGCGAACTGATCCAGCTTGCAGCCGAACGCGGTCGCAAGACCCGTCCCGGCATCAAGCTGGGGATTTGCGGTGAACATGGCGGCGATCCGGCCTCGATCGCCTTCTGCGAAGCCACCGGCCTCGATTATGTATCGGCCTCGCCCTACCGCGTACCGATCGCCCGCTTGGCCGCGGCGCAGGCCGCTCTGGCGAACAAGAAGTAAGGCAAAAGGGCGGGGCGCAAACCCCGCCCTTTTCTTAAGCGCTCAAACCGGCGTAGCAGCTCGCCCGAACAGCCCCTTGCGCTGCCCGCCGCCTTCCAGCGCGCGCGCCTGCTCGCGCCAATTCTCCCGCGCGATCGTTCCGGGCGTCAGACCCAGCCGCGCCTCCAGCGCCGCCTCCTGCTCACCGTTCAGCGCCGCGATCTGGCCATAGCGCTGATAGCCCGCCTCATTCAGCGACACCTCCTGCGCCTGGCTCAAACCCTTGATCCGGCTCAGATCATCCCGCTCGGCGGCAACGCCAGCGACAGGCGTTGCGCCAACCGGCACCGTCCGCTTCTCCAACTCGACGATCCGCGCATTGGCGGCCTCCAACTGCGCGTCGCGATCCTTGACCATCGCCCGGTGGGCAGCCTGCTCGTCGCGCCAGGCCCGGCGATATTTGCCGCGTCCGCTCATCATCAGGCCCAGGATCAGGCCGATGGCCAGCGCGACCAGCAGCAAGGCGATGTCATTCAGGGTAAAGCTCATAAGGACATCCTTTCATTACCGTCTCGAACGGCGGGCGAGGCCAAAAGTTGCCGCGCGGCCCCAGAAAGGCGGGATGGTCGGGCAAAAGTGAAAAAAGGGGCTTGCCCAATCCGGCGCGCCCTACTATCCGCGCCACTCCAGTGCACCCGTAGCTCAGCTGGATAGAGCATCAGACTACGAATCTGAGGGTCGGGCGTTCGAATCGCTCCGGGTGCACCAACATTTTGAAGGACGTCCAGTCCGGCTTTACGCCAGTCTATCATCCTTCCAGCGCACCCGTAGCTCAGCTGGATAGAGCATCAGACTACGAATCTGAGGGTCGGGCGTTCGAATCGCTCCGGGTGCACCATTTGCCTGTCATGACAGCGCCAGCGCGACCATCGCGTCGATATCGGCATGTTGCTCCAGCAGCGCCGCAACCTCGTCCAGCGCATCCTCCACCGTCTGTCCATAATCGGCCAGTGCCGACTGCCCGCCCAGCCGCCGCAACAATGCATCGCGCAGCGGTGCGCTGGCCAGCAGTCCATGGACATAACTGCCCAGCACCAGCCCGTCGCGGCTGACTGCCCCATCGGCCCGGTTGCCGTCCAGCATCGCAAAGGGCCGCGCGCAGTCCGGCCCGCTGGTCGCACCCATATGCATCGCATAACCGCTGAAATCCGCGCCCAGACCATGCCCCTGCACCAAGTCGAGCGCTTTGCCCGCCGACAATAGCGTGTCCACCTCCAGCAGCCCCAGCCCCGCTACCCCGCCCGGTGCCCCCTCCAGCCCTTCGGGATCGCTGATCGTCCGTCCCAGCATCTGATATCCGCCGCAAATTCCCAGCACCGCCCCGCCACGGCGGTGATGCGCGCGAATGTCGATATCCCATCCCTGCGCCACCATCGCGCGCATGTCCGCAATCGTCGCCTTGGACCCCGGCAGGATCACCAGCGCGGCATCGGCTGGGATCACCTGACCCGGTCCGATCATCCGCAACTCGACCGACGGTTCCAGCTTCAGCGGATCAAGTTCGTCAAAATTGGAGATACGCGGCAGCACCGGGCAGGCGATGACCAGCGGCGCATCGGCGGATGGCGCGCGCCGCTCCAGCACGACGGCGTCCTCGCTCGGCAATCGCGCCACGGCATCCAGCCATGGCACCACCCCCATACCGCGCCAGCCCGACAGCGTGGCAATCTGCGCATAGCCATCCTCGAACAAAGCCGGATCGCCGCGAAACTTGTTGATCAGGAACCCCTTGATCATCGCCGCATCCGCCGGGTCGATCACCGTGCGCGTCCCAACCACCGCCGCGATCACGCCGCCCCGGTCGATATCGCCGACCAGCACGACCGGCACATTCGCCTCGCGGGCAAAACCCATATTGGCAATGTCGCCCGCGCGCAGGTTGATCTCGGCGGGCGATCCCGCCCCCTCGACCACCACAATATCGCACTGCGCTTTCAATCGCGCATAGCTTTCCAGTACAGCGCCCAGCAGTTCTCCACGCGCGCTACGGAAATTGCCCGACCCCAGCGTTCCGCGCACCTGACCATGAACGATCAGTTGCGACGTCCGGTCGGCCTGCGGCTTCAGCAGCACCGGGTTCATGTCGGTATGCAGCGGCACCCCGCAAGCGATCGCCTGCAATGCCTGCGCCCGGCCAATCTCGCCGCCGTCGCTCGTCACCGCGGCGTTGTTCGACATATTCTGTGGCTTGAACGGCCGCACCCTGTAGCCGCGCCGCGCCAGCGCCCGGCACAATCCGGCGACCAGCACCGATTTGCCAACGTCCGATCCGGTTCCCTGTAGCATGATAGCGCCCATGGCTCCCGCTCCTGACGGCACCGGGCCGCCAGCGCAAGCCGTCAGGCGACGATCGCCGCCATCCCGCACCGCATCTGATGCACCCGCACGTCGGCATAGCCCAGTTGCACCCCCAGCGTTGCCGTCACGCTCGCCAATATCCCGTCGAGCAAGGGTGCGGTCGTCGCCAGCAGCGTGCCGATGGCAGGCACCAGCGGACTTAGGCTTAGATTGATGCCCAGCACGGACACCTGCACCTGCGTCCGGCTGGCAAGGCTCGCGGCCAGTCCCTGCGTCAGGTCGTTGGTGCTGACCCGCTTGGCTGTCTGCGCGGTGATCTCCGTGGGCGAAAAATGCACATTTTGCGGCTGCAAGCCACCCAGCGCGATATTGGCATAGCCCGTTACTTTCGTGCCTAGCACTTGTGCCAGCACAGCCGGGCGCGGATTGGCGGGCGCGTTGAAATTGGTCAGCGCCTGCACATCGACATCCGCCAGCGCCGCCGTGCCGATCGACGGCGTCACCGCCAGCGTCACACCGCGACCCGCCGACCCTGCCGTACAGTCGATCGCCGCCAGCCTCGCCTCTGCCGCCGCCAGTTCTACGTAGAGCGGGATACGCACCGACGCGATACCCGACAGCGCCGTCGCCGCATTGCTTTCCAGATAGAGCCGGGTCTGCGCCGTGCGCAGCACAACTGACTTGTCCGCTGTCACGCTCAACAAGGGGGAGCGCGCCTGTCCCTCGCCCATTATGAGCTTGAGGCGCGTGGATGTCAGACCCGGCACCGTCAAGTGCAAATCCATCGGCACCGATGTCCCGGACGGCGGGCTGAGGATCATGCGCAGCATCGAAAAAGCGTCCAGCAGCACATTGGGCTGCCCCGTTGCACTGGCCGCGCCCCGCATCGGTCCAAGGTCGATGATATCACTCAACCGCACCGATCGACCCGCGACCTGTCCAGCAATCGCCAGCAGCACCGCGGCGCTCTGATTGCCGCCTGCACTGTCGGCCATCGCGCCGATCACATCGGACAGCGGGATTTCGCGGTCGAACAGCGCGCCATAAGCCTCGCCATCGCGCCCCGTCCGCACCCGCAGTGCGTCGGCAACGCCCAGCAGGTCCAGGTTCAGGCTTGCCAGCCCCTGGCTGTCCATCACCGACAGGTTGAACTGCGTCCCGGCCAGGCTCGACAGCAGCATATTGGGCAGTCCGCCATTGACCGCGGCAAGCCCGGTGCCGATCGAGAAGGCCGCGGCATCCTGGCGCGCCGCAATCGCCCGCGCGCGCAGGTCGATGCCATCGCGCCCGACCAGCAGCCGGGCGAAGAAGAGCGGCGTGCGCCGTTGCAGTTCGACCCGCATCGCCCCGCCTTCGCCTGCAACGAAGCGATCGGGCACCGGAACCGCGCTGTCGGCACGGTAGCTGCCGCCCTCCAAGCCGATCAGCGCGATGCCGCCGACCCCGCTTTGTCCCACCAATTCTTCCGCTGCGCTGCGCCCACCACCGACAGCCGCCAGCGCCGCCGCATCGGCAATGCCCTGCAACTGCCGTTTGGCCAGATAGACCGATCCCAGATCGACAGCGACCGTCGCCGCGCCGGCCAGCATGAACAGCGATCCCGCCAGGATCAGGCTGATGCCGCCGCGCGCATCGCGCATCACGCCGCGCCCGTTCACGGCACCGCAATCCGTATGACCGCGCTGCGCTGCAGCGTCGTGGCGGCAAGGGGAATGGGGGTAGCCGCAAAGATCGGCGCGTTGCTCAGATTATAGCTCAGCGTCACCCGATAATAGCCGCCGCTCTCTTCCGTGCCGATGCTGATCGTCTGTGCGGCGGGCGCGGGGAAGGCGGCGCGGCTGGCCACAATGCTCTGGTCCACCAGCGCGCGCCGTTCGGTTGCGTCCAGGCCCGCCACTGCCGCCCGCGCTGCATCATTGGCCGCCTGTTGCAGGCTGTGGGCGGTCATGAACCAGCTGCCATAGACTAATATGCCAAACAGCAGGCTGATCAGCAGCGGCAGGGCAAAGGCTGCCTCAACCAAGGCGCTGCCCGCGTCATGGCGGGGCAGGGAGGCGATCGGCCGGAACCGGGGGGAGGGGCTTTGGCGCATAAGGACAGCTTAGCGTCGCACGCTCAACAGCCGGTTTGATCGGCTTGCGGCGGATAATATGCAAATTCCGCATGTCGCCGCCCCGCCAATCCTCAGGATCAATCGATCCTGATCCACTCCCTCCGAATCGGACCATGAATTTGCGTAAAAGCCGCGCCGACCGCCGCTTACTTGCCCTGTGTGGCCGCCACACGCTCGCCTGTCATCACGATCACCGCACCCTCGGTGCCGTAGGTGCCATGGAGTTGCGCGATTGCCGCCTCGACCGGCATCACCGCCCCGCCATTGGTCAGCAGCCGCGTCGCCACCCGCCGGTCGCCCTCGCCGCGCAGCACCCGCTCCAATTGCTCACGAAAATGCGGCCGCGCCGATACTTCCACGACGTCGGGCAGGCACACACTCGACAGCCTCTCTTCGGGCAGGCCGATCATCGTGCAGAATGTGTCGTCGGCAATCTCGATGAACCCGCGAGTCGATACGCGCACATAGCCCACCCCGCCATGCACGCTCATGGCTTTCAGGATCGCGGACTTGACGTCGGCCAGCCTGTGACGGCGCATGTCCGCGGTAATGTCGCGCAGCAGCAGGGCGATGCCGTCGCCGAACGGGAATGTTTCGAAATGCAGCCAGGTGTCGCTGCGGAACGGGGAGGGGATGTCCGCCGCGCTGGCTTCACCCGACGCCAGACTGTGGCGAATATGCGCTTCCGTCAGCGCGCCGGCAAATTCCGGCAGCGCCTCCCATAACGACCGCCCTTCCAGATGCCGGTCCCATCTTTTGGTCATCGCCAGCGCCACACTGTTGACATAATCGATGCTCAGGTCGCTGCGGCACAGGATCAGCCCCTGATGGATATGGTTGGCCAGCTCACGCATCCGGTCCGGCGCTGCGGCGGGACCATCGCTCACACCCAGACTGCGGAAACTCTCCACCCCCATGAAGATATGCGTCTCGCGGCCATGATGGGTGATCATCACCGGCTCCCGCGCGCCGACCTCCCGCCAATGCGCGAAATTGCGTACCAGTTCGGCGGCGGCAACGCTTTGCCCGCGACGGTCATCCAGCATGGCTCCATATCTCCCTGTTCATGTTTGGGAGGCAAGATACAGTGCCGGATCAAAAGGTGAATCGACAGACAACTCCGTTTCGGAGCGAAGCGCGATTTAGGGCCGATCGACATTCAGATGATGACGAGCCGAGCCGAAGGCCACCGTAGGTAAAATGGTGGTTTTCCGTGACCCTTGAAACGAGTCACGTGCCTCGTTTCAACGCAGCCTACTAAAAGTAGGTGAGCACCGGAAGCGCGGGAAACCGCCATTTGCAGGCCGTCAGGGCTGAATGTCGATTGGGCCTAGCTGCCGTAGGCGCGCTGATAGTCCAGCGCGTCGAGCATCTTGCCCCCCGCCATGAACACCGCGCCGGTGCAGGCCAGCGCCAGCAACTGCCCGCCAAAGCCAGGATATTGCTGCATATAGACGAGGCCGCGCTCCGATGCGCCGAGCGCGAGCGCGTAGATGATCAGGAACGCCTCAAACTTGGTCTTTATGGTGAAAAGGCGTTTGATGCGTTCCATTATGATCCCACCTGGCGTTGCGGCCCGCCGCTATGGGATTAGATCGCCCGAAAGCTGCAAATGGTCAACAAGGGTTAACCATGATTGTTCGATCCGCGCGATCAGCCGCGTGTCCGACAGGTCGTCCGGCGCGATCTGTTCGGGCCAATAGTCAGTGACGATCCGCGCGATCCCGTCCAGCTTCCCCTCATCCATCAGGAATCGCGGGTCGATCGTTGCCGGGACCGCTACGACCCGCAACCGCAGGCAGGCCGGGCCGCCGCCATTTGCCATCGACTGGCGCACATCCACCGGCACCAGCCGCCGGATCGGCCCGTTGCCCGCCACCATCTGCTCCAGCCATTGCCACACCGCCGGGGTCTCCTGCGCCTCGGTCGGCAGGATCAGCGCCATGCCGCCATCGGGCAGCGTCACCAGTTGCGCATTGAACAGATAGGATTTGATCGCATCGGCCAGGCTGACGGCGCTGGCTGGCACCTCGACAATCTCGACACCGGGCATCGCCGCGCGCAGATCGGCATAAAAGCCTGCCTTGTCGGCAAAGGCCAGTTCATGCGCGAACAGCACCCGCTCATTGGCGACCGCCACGACGTCATTGTGAAACGCCCCCGCCGCAATCGCCTCCTCGGACTGTTCGACAAACAAGGTCCGCGCCGGGTCCAGCCCATGCAGCCTTGCCACCGCCTTGCTCGCCTCAAGATGCTGGCGCGCGGGGAAGGGGCCACCCGACCGGCCATAGACGAATATCTCTACCCCCGCCGCGCCATGATGATCGCACAGCCGCATATGATTGGCCGCGCCCTCATCGCCAAAGGGCGCAGGCACCGGCGCATGGACCGCAAAGGCGCGCAGATCGGAAAAGGCGACCCGCAACTGCGCCAGCGTTTGCGGCCATTCATGGCTACGATGCGGCATGGTGACGAGGTTAGCGACGGTCAGATGGGTACGCCCGTCAGCAGTATCACTGGCGGGTGATACCGTCGCCGCATTGGCCGCCCACATGGAGGACGCCGACATCGCCGCCGCCCGGATATGCGGCTCGGCCGCGCCAATATCCGTCCCCAACTGCGCCAGCCATGTCCCGTCGGGCCGCCATTGCGGCAGGAACAGCCCCTGGGCCAGCCCCAGCCGGATATTGCCGCGCATCTTCTCGATACCCTGCAACGCCGCCGCGCGCGGATAGGCGACCGCGCCCGCATTGCGCGACGACGCCAGATTGCCCAGGCTCAGCCCGGCATAATTATGGCTCGGCCCGATCAGCCCGTCGAAGTTGATCTCGGTAACGCTCATGCTCGTCCCGCCATGGTGAAGCTCTGCCCCGGTTCCAGATGCAGCCGCGCTGCGCTGGCCGCGTCGAGCGACACTTCGCCATCCTCATCCTCGACCACAAAGCCATAGGTGCAGCGATAGTCGGCCAGCGTGCCGGTCGACACCAGCATCTTGACGCCGCCCTTTTCATGGCAGGATGACAGATTGACGTCACGCGCCGCCGCGATCGTTTTGAGCTGGTCGATCTGCCCCACCATCGTCGGCCCGCCGTCGAAAATATCGACATAGCCCGCATTGATGAACCCCTCGGTCTCCAGCATCCGCATCGCCGCCCGGCCATTGGGGTGGGGCAAGCCGATGACGGCGCGGGCGCTGTCGGTCAGCATTGCGGTATAAATAGGCGTCTTGGGCATCAGGTCGGCGATGAACTGGTTGCCGTTCACCGCGTTGAACTCGTCCGCCTCCTGAAAATTCATCCCAAAGAAACGCCCGGCCAGCCCGTCCCAGAAGGGCGACCCACCCGCCTCGTCGATCACGCCCCGCAATTCCGCGATGATTCGGTCGCCAAAACGCGCCCGATGCCCGCGAATATAGAGATAGCGGCTGCGCGCCAGCAGCAGCCCCAGCCCCTCGGCGCGCTCGCGCGGATGCAGGAACAGCCCGCCCACCTCGGTCGATCCCTCCAGATCGGTGGTCAGCGACAGCATCTGCGCCCGGAACGTCCGCGCCAGTTCCCGGCTATGCTGGGTCAGCACGCCCAGACGATAGGAATAAAAGGGCCAGCTCTGCCCCACGGTCGAGAAAATCTGGCAGGTGCCGCGCACTTGGCCCGTCTCGGTATTCTCCAGCACCAGCACGATCAGCTCGTCCTTAATGCCCTCGCCAGTGCGGGACAGCGCCGCCTGCGTCCGCTCCAGCTTGGCTGACAACGCCTTGCGATCGGGCGGCAGGTTGGTGAAGCCGCCACCGGTCAGCTTGGCCATCTCGTACAAGGTCTGCAAATCGTCCGCGCGCGCGGTGCGCATGATGAAGCTCAAGCGATCATCCCCTCTCTTCTATATTGTCCTTGCGCGATCCGCAGCAGCGCCAGCGCGGACAGTTGCGCCCGTTCAGCCAGGCTGTCGGTCAGCAGAAACTCCGCGTCGCTATGGATGCTCCCGCCGCGCGCGCCCATCGTGTCGACCACCGGCACGCCGCACGCCGCGATATTATTGCCGTCGCACACCCCGCCCGTATCGCGCCAGCCGATCGGCAGCCCCAGTTCCGCGCCGCATCGCCGCACCAGATCGAACAGCGCCAGCGCCTTGGCGTCCATGGGCTTGGGTGGACGGCCAAAGCCGCCATGGCAATGCAGGCTGACATCATGGTCGCGCGCCACATCGGCTATGGTCCGATCGAGCAGCGCCCGTGCCGCAACCTCGTCAGCGGGCGTCATCGGCCTGAAATTCACCCGCAACACTGCGTGATCTGGCACGACATTATTCGGCCCGCCGCCGTCAATCTTCGCCGGATTGCAGGAAAAACCCTTGCCGCTCGCCGCTTTCAGCCGCAGCGCCAGATCCGCCGCCGCCAGCAGCGCATTGCGCCCATCATCCGGGTTCCGCCCGGCATGGGCGCTACGCCCGGTGACGATGATCGAGAAATTGCCGCTCCCCGCCCGCGCCCCCGCCAGCGTGCCATCGGGCAGCGCGGGTTCGTAGGTGAAGGCGGCCAGCTTGCCCGCCGCCGCCTGCCGCAGCAGCGCGGCAGAGGAGGGGCTGCCCACTTCCTCGTCGCTGTTGATGAAGACATCATAGCCCAGCCTTGCCGTTTCGCCTGACGTCTCGAATGCGCAGAGTGCCGCCAGCATCACCGCCAGCCCGCCCTTCATGTCGGCCACCCCCGGCCCGTTCAGCACCCCCGGCTCCAGCCAGCGCAGCGACTGGAAAGAATGATCGATCCCGAACACTGTATCCATATGCCCGGTCAGCAGCAGCCGCACCGGGGCATCCGGCCTAACCGACAGATGCAGGTGCCGACCGGATTCGATGCTGTTGATCCGCCCATCGGCCGCGACCGTCTCGACCGGCGCGGCCTCCACCAGCCGCAATTCGCCCGGCAGCACGGCAAAAGCATCCGCCAGCAACCCGGCCATCACGCCGAGCCCGTCCAGATTGCGCGACCCGCTGTTGATGGCAGCCCAGGCCTGCACCTGCGCCAGCATCGGTGCCCCCGCCGCATGGTCCAGCACTGATTGATCGAGCGATGATAAAAGCGTCATCCCGCCGGGTCTATCAGACCCCGCGCCGCGCCTCCACCCCTGTGACAGCGTAGTCATTCTCCAATCCGTTCGTTTCGAGCGAAGTCGAGAAACGTAGCACAAAGGTTTCTTGCATCTTGCGGTTGACCTGAGAGCAGTTGCATTCGGGTTGACCGTCTGGGGTGGCCACCCCAGACGGTCTGACGGATGGGACCGTGGGTTTCTGGGTT
>JAHFPV010000019.1 GCA_023266575.1 Sphingobium sp. | reverse complement strand
CTCGACTTCGGCTCTAACCCAGAAACCCACGGTCCCATCCGTCAGACCGTCTGGGGTGGCCACCCCAGACGGTCAACCCGAATGCAACTGCTCTCAGGTCAACCGCAAGATGCAAGAAACCCGTGAGCGACGTTTCTCGACTTCGCTCGAAACGAACGGATCGAGGTAAAGTCATCGCGTTCTAACTGATCGCGTCGATGAGGTCCGGCAACTCGGCCAAGCGATCGATCTGGCGGAAGCGGACATGGTCAGCCGGGGTGTCCGCGATTTCATGGACCCAGGCGCCTTCCTGCGGGATATAGGCGGCCCAGGCCCCGGCCTCCAGCGCGGGGCGGATGTCCGATCGCATTGAGTCGCCGGCCATGATCGCTTCGTGCGGCGCGACGCCATATTGGCCGAATACGCGGCGGAAGGTGTTTTCTGTCTTGTCGCTGACGATTTCGATTCCGCTGAACAGGTCGCCGAGGCCGGAGGCGGCAAGTTTCGATTCCTGGTGCAGCAGGTCGCCCTTGGTCACCAGCACAAGCCTGCCCCTATGGGCCAGCGCATCGAGCGTTTCGGCGACATCGTCGAACAGGTCGACCGGATGCGCCAGCAGCGCACGTCCGGCGGCCAAAATCTCCTCGATCATCGTTTTGGAGATTTGATCCCCGGCCAGTTCCGCCGCGGTCTCGATCATCGAGAGGGTGAACCCCTTAGCCCCATAGCCGTAGAGTTTGAGGTTGCGTCCTTCGCAGGCGTTGAGCGTGTCGCGGGCGATGTGGGCGTCGGCAAAGGGCTGGAGCATGGCCACCAGCGCCTCTTCGGTCGCATTGAAATGCCGCATATTGTGCCAAAGCGTGTCGTCGGCATCGAGGCAGATGAGCTTGATCGTCATGCGCTTATCCTAGCGTTTGGCGGTCGGGCTGGCGATTGTCATTTTTTCACACTGTGCGCCATCAGGCGAACCATCAGCGTCTCCAGCCGGGCGGCGTCGATCATGCGGATGACGGTGGCGGGCTGTTCGCCAAGGCCGGGGCGATAGGGCGCGAACCAGGAGAGCATGTCGCCATAGCCGGGGCCGAACTGGCTGTTATAATCGACATAAAGCGTCTGCTGGTCGGTCACGAGCGTCGGGTCGAGCCAGACGCCCGCCGCAATCTCGTCCCACAGCGGGAAGCCGGGTTCCATCGCGGCAATGAAGCGGGCGAGGTCGGGGCTGGCGGATTTTGCCATGCGGTCGAGCAGCGACCGGCGGCGCTGGGTGCCCGTGGAGGGATCGACCGGCACCACGGTAATCGCCTTCCACGGGCTGCGCGCGACGATGCTGGCGGCTTCGGGATCGAAGCGAATGTTGAATTCGCGCCGGGGCGTGTTAACGAATTCGCGCGCAAAATCGGCAGCAGCGCGATTGTCGAGCGCTTGCCGGGGATTGAGCGAGCCGCCCATATAGACAAGCTCCTTCGCCAGGCTGGCGAAGGCCGGGTCGAGCCGCTGCGCGAGAGCGAGGTTGGTGAGCGGCCCGGCGGCGATGATCGTCACTTCGCCAGGATATTGGCGAACCATGCGGATCAGGAAATTGGCGGCAATCTCGTCGCGCGCCCTGGTCGTTGGATTGCCTTCGGGCAGGTTGACCGAATCATCGGGCCCGAAATAGGGCGGCGTAGTTTGCTGGGTGGGCTCGACCCATTGCTTCATCCAAGCGCCCTTCCATGTCAGCTTGCCATAGAGGGCTTCCCAGCGGTCGGTCAGGCTTTCCGAATTGAGCAGCGGATAGGTCGCACCCTGCACGACCGGCACGTCGGTGCGGTGGGCGATTTCCAGCCCGCGCAGCGCCATGGCGGTGGCGCGATTGGCCCATGTGTTGCCCGACACGGTGGTGATGCCCAGCACATCGACGTCGGGCGCCTCCAGCAGCATGAGGTGCATCAGCGCAAAGCCCTCATCGTCGATAATGACCTTGCGTTTGGGCGTGTCGGCAAGGGCGAGGCCGATGGTCAGGAGCAGCGCGACGAAAGTGGCAAGCAGCCTCATAGACAGGCGTCCAGTCGTTCAAGATGGGCGGCGATGGCGTCGGGCGGCAGGAAGGAGCCGGTGAAGCTGTTGCGGGCAAGCTGGACGAGTTGCGCTCTGGTGAGGCCGCGCGCCGCCGCCGCCGCGCTATAATTGTCGGCGATATAGCCGCCGAAATAGGCGGGATCGTCCGAATTGATCGTGGCGCGCAAGCCAAGGTCCAGCATCCGGTCGATCGGATGATCGGCCAGATCATGGATGACGCAAAGTTTGAGGTTGGAGAGCGGGCAGACGGTGAGCGTCATCTCCTCACGCACCAGCCGATCGACCAGCGCATCATCCTCCAGCGCGCGGTTGCCATGGTCGATTCGGTCGACATGGAGCAGGTCGAGCGCCTGATAGACATAGGCGGGCGGGCCTTCCTCCCCGGCATGGGCGGTCAGACGCAGACCCTTGGCGGCGGCGGCGGCGAACACGCGGGCGAATTTTTCGGGCGGATGGCCGTTTTCGGAGGAATCGAGGCCAACCGCGGCGATCCGGTCGAGCCAGGGGTCTGCGGCGGCCAGTGTCGCAAACGCCGCCTCTTCGCTCAGATGGCGGAGGAAAGAGAGGATGAGCGCGCTGCTGATGCCATGGCGCACCTGCGCGTCTCCACAAGCGGAGAGCAGCCCCTCGATGACCGTGGCAAAGGGGATGCCGCGATCGGTATGGGTCTGCGGGTCGAACATGAGTTCGGCATGGACGACGCCATCCGCCGCCGCGCGATCAAAATAGGCGGCGGCTAGATCATGGAAATCTTGGCTCGTCCGCAGCACGTCCGCCCCGGCATAATAAATGTCGAGAAAATCCTGTAAGTTACCGAAAGCATAGGCGGCGCGGACATTTTCCACACTGGCATAGGGGATGGCGACGCCGTTGCGCTTGGCAAGCGCGAACATCAGTTCCGGCTCCAGACTGCCCTCTATATGCAGATGAAGTTCGGCCTTGGGCAGGGCGCGGATGAAGCTGTCGAGATCGGTCATGATGCTATGCCTTGTCGGTCCCAGGCGCATTGGCCCATGATGTGGGTCCGCGCGATGACGCGGTCATCGCCCAGGATTTGCAGCGCGAAGAGGCGGTCTGCAAGCGTGGCATTGGCCGTGCGGCGCGCCAGCAGCGGGGTGGCCGCACAGTCGAGCAGGACGAAATCAGCCTCCTGCCCCGGCTCCAGACCGCCGACCCGGTCGTCAATGTGGAGCAGCGCCGCGCTGCCCACTGTTGCGAGATAAAGCGCGCGAAAGGGATCGAGCGGATAATGGCGCGACAGGGCAGCCTGATAGGCCAGACCCGCCGTATGGAGCAGCGAGAAGGAGGTGCCTGCGCCGACATCGGTGCCCAGACCGATCCGCACGCCATGGGCATCCGCCTGCCCGAAGTCGAAGAAGCCCGACCCCAGAAACAGGTTGGAACTGGGGCAGACGGCAATCCCCGCGCCGCTCTGCGCCAGACGGGTGCAGGCGCGGTCGGACAGATGAACGCCATGGGCGAAAACCGACCGGTCGCCGACCAGACCGAAGCGGTCATAGACGTCGAGATAGTCCTGCGCAGTTGTAAAGCGATCGGCCACGGCGGCACATTCGCGCAGATTTTCGGCCAGATGGGTGTGCAGCAATATGTCGGGATGGTCGGCCAGCAAACTGCCCGCGACCTGCAACTGTGCATCCGACGATGTCAGCGCAAAGCGTGGCGTCACTGCATAGCCCAGCCGCCCGCGCCCGCGCCAACGGCGGATCAGGGCTTCGCTCTCGTCGCGCCCGCTATCGACCGTGTCCGCCAGTCCGTCGGGGCCAAGGTCCATCAATATCTTGCCTGACAGGATGCGCATGTTGCGGCCCAGCGCTGCATCGAACAGCGCGTCGACCGAATGGGCATGGACGGTGGGAAAGACGAGCGCGCTGGTCGTGCCGTTGCGGAGCAATTCATCCAGAAACAGGTTCGCCGTCCGGTCGGCATGGGCGCGGTCGGCAAAGGCCTTTTCAGCCGGGAAAATATGGCGATCCAGCCAGTCGAGCAATTGTTCGCCGTGCGAGGCGATATGGTCCATCTGCGCATAATGGATATGGGCGTCGATGAAGCCGGGGACGATGAGGCCGGATAGTTGCTCGACTGACAGATCGGGATAATGGCCCGCCAGCGCGGTATAGTCACCGCGCGCGACCACGATGCCGTCCTCCACCACCAGCAACCCGTCGGGTTCGTGGCGAATGGCGTCGGGATGATGATGCGGATCGCGCGATACGGACAGGAGTTCGCCGCGAAAGCCACGGATGGTCATGCGTTCCTCAATTGCAGCAATTGGGCCAGCACGGCGATGGCGATGACATCGGGTTCCTTACCCGTGACACCCGGCACGCCGATCGGCGAGGTCAGGCGACCGCGCGCGTGCGTGTCGATGCCGTCGCGCGTCAGCCGCGCATGGAAACGCGCGCCCTTGGTGGCGGAGCCAATCAGGCCGATATAAGCGCAAGGGGAGCGGTTGAGCGCCGCGTGAGTCAGGCGATAGTCGAGGCCATGGTCATGGGTCAGGATGAGAATGGCAGCGTCATCGGGCGCGTCGGCGACGCATTGCTCGATCGCGGCTTCCGGCACGACCGCAACGCCCTCGATCGTCTCGAACACCGGGCGGGTATCGAACCAGGACAGGCGAAAGGGCAGATTGACGGCGTGACGGGCGATCGCCTGCCCGACATGGCCAGCGCCAAACAGATAGAGCGGCCTGCGGTGCTGGCCGATAATTTCCGCCAGACTGTCACCGGCACGGGGACGATCGCCGCGCGCCGACAGGCTGGATGGCAGGGCATGGTCGCTCACATGCCGGTCCACCCGGTCTGGTAGGAAGGTTGAGACAAGGATGCGCTCATCCGCCGCATCCGCCAGCCAGTCCATGGCTGTGGGATCGCAATGTTCAATCAGCAGCCGCACTCGTCCGCCGCAACATTGGCCCAGCAATGGTCCCAGCGGATAATCCTGCACCCGCCAATGGCCGGGCGGCAGCGCGAGGATGGCGCGGGCCTGCTCGACCGCGCGATACTCAAGCTGACCGCCGCCAATCGTGCCGTGCAACGCCTCGCCGGTGACGAGCATCCGCGTCCCCGCCCCGCGCGGCGCTGAGCCTTCGCTCGCCAAGATGCTGATCAAGGCGCTTGGTGTCTTGCCTGCGACGCGCCGCAGCCAGCCCAGCCACTCGCTCATCGCGCGCGGTGCTCGCTCACCGCGCGCAATATGCGTTCGGGGGTGGCGGGGGCGTCGAGGCGGGGCAGCGCCCGGACGTCCGGCGCAACCGCAGCGACGGCGCGGGTCAGGGCGGAAAAGACCGAGATGGCGAGCATGAAGGGCGGTTCACCCACCGCCTTGGACCGGTTGATGGTCGGTTCGACATTCTCGCCATCCCACAGGCTGATCGTCATATGGGCCGGACGATCCGACGCGGTCGGGATTTTATAGGTCGCGGGCGAATGGGTGAGCAAGCGGCCCTGATCGTCGAAGATCAGTTCCTCGGTCGTCAGCCAGCCCTGCCCCTGGATGAAGCCGCCCTCGATCTGGCCGATGTCGATCTGGCGATTGAGCGAACGACCGACATCGTGGAGGATGTCGACGGCCAGCACCTTATGCTCGCCGGTCAGCGTGTCGATCGCCACTTCCGTTATCGCCGCGCCATAGGCGAAATAATAGAAAGGGCGGCCCTGATGCGCGTCCCGGTCATAAGCGATGCCCGGCGTCGCATAATAGCCGGTGGCGGCGAGCGAGATGCGACCGATATGCGCCTTACGGCACAGCTGGGCGAAGCTCAGGCGCTCGCTCCCGGCGATGACGCCTTCAGGCGTGAAATGCACATCACTATCGGTGCAACCGAAGGTGCGGGCGAGAAAGCCCGTCAGCCGGCCGCGGATCGTCATCGCGGCATTATAGGCGGCCATGCCGTTGAGGTCCGCGCCGGATGAGGCGGCAGTAGCCGACGTATTGGGCACTTTGTCGGTGCGCGTCGCGGTGATCCGCACCCGGTCGATCGGCACGGCGAACACGTCGGCGACGACCTGCGCCACCTTGATATACAGCCCCTGCCCCATTTCCGTGCCGCCATGGTTGATCTGGATCGACCCGTCGGCATAGACCAGCACCAGCGCGCCAGCCTGGTTCAAATGGGTGGTGGTGAAGCTGATCCCGAACTTGACCGGGGTGAGCGCGATGCCACGCTTGATGATCGGACTGGTGGCGTTAAAGGCCGCGATCGCGGCGCTGCGCGCGTCGTAGCGGGCGTCGGCGCGCAGCCGGGCGATGAGCTGGGGCGCGATATTGTCGGCGATCGTCATGCCATAGGGGGCGACATCGCGATCGGGACCGTAGAGATTGACGCATCGAACTGCCAGCGGATCATGCCCCAGATGCGCGGCGACATCGTCCATCACCCGCTCGATCGCCAGCATCCCCTGCGGCCCGCCAAAGCCCCGAAAGGCGGTGTCGGACACGGTGTTGGTTTTCAGCCGTTCCGAGACGATTTCGACGTGCGGCAACCAGTAGCAATTATCGGCATGGAACATCGCCCGGTCGTTGATCGCCGGGGACAGATCGACCGTCGCACCGCAGCGCGAAGCCAGGCGCAGGCGCAGCGCGAGGACATGGCCCGCGGCATCGAAACCCACATCATAGCCCACCCGGAAGGCGTGGCGCTTGCCGGTCATGACCATGTCGTCATCCCGGTCGCAGCGGAACTTTGCCGGGCGGCCGGTCTTGTCAGCGACCAGCGCGGCGGCAGTGGCGAACAGGGCGGCCTGTGTCTCCTTGCCACCAAAGGCGCCGCCCATGCGCCGCACCTCCACCGTCACGTCGGCGGAGTTGCGGTGGAGCATATGGGCGACCAGATGCTGGACTTCGCTCGGATGCTGGGTGGAGCAGAGCAGATGGATCTGGCCATCTTCGCCCGGCGTAGCGACGGCGACCTGCCCCTCCAGATAGAAATGATCCTGCCCGCCCATGTCGAAACTGCCGGTCAGGCTATGGGGGGCGTTCGCCAGCGCGGCGTCGGCATCGCCGCGCGCCATGCGCTGGGTCGGTTCGATCAGCGAATGGGCCGCCTGCGCCGCCTCGATCGTCAGACAGGCGGGCAGTGGTTCATAGTCGATCTTGGCGAGGCGCGCGGCCTTGCGCGCGGTGCGCTGACTGGTGGCGGCGACCAGAAAGATCGCCTGCCCCACGCAAATCACTTCGCCATCGGCCAGCAACCGGTCGTCGCCAGCCACCGGACTGACATCGTTCGCGCCGGGGATATCGGCGGCGGTAAAGACATGGATCACCCCTTCCGCCGCGCGGACGGCGGACAGGTCCATGGACAGGATGCGGGCGTGGGCATGGGCGCTCTGGCCGAAAGCCAGATGGAGCATGTCGGCCGGTTCCGGCCCGTCATCGGCATAGCGGGCCGCGCCGGTGACATGGAGCGGCGCGCTGTCATGCGGGTGGGAGGGCTTGGGCAGCACGCGCCAGGCGGGATCGCGATCAGCCATGGACGGCGTCCAGACTGAGGACCGACACCGCCTGCCCCTGTTCCCGGTGCCACAAGCGCAGCAGCAGATTGGCGGCGGCGTCGATCCGGTAGGCGGCGGACCCACGCACGTCGGAGAGCGGGGCATAGTCAGCGCGCAGGGCGTCGGCGGCCTGCTCCATCGTCGCCAGCGTGAAAGGCTGGCCGATCACTCCGGCTTCGCACAGCGGCGCGCGGCGCGGCGTGGCCGCCATGCCGCCAAAGGCGATGCGCGCGGCGGTGATGGTCCCATCCCGCACGGTCAGGTTGAACGCTCCGCACACCGCTGAAATGTCACTGTCGAAGCGGCGGGACAATTTGGCGATATGGATGATAGCATCGGGACCGGGGCGCGGAATCCACAGGCTTTCGACAAATTCCCAGGGGCGGCGGTCCTGCTTGCCATAGTCGAGGAAATAGTCCTCCAGGGGCATCGTCCGCTGCCCGTCGCGGCTGCGCAGGGTGAGTTCCGCGCCCAGAGCGATGAAGGCAGGCGGGCCATCGCCGATCGGCGATCCATTGGCGATATTGCCACCGACAGTCCCGGCATTGCGGACCTGCAACCCGCCGATCCGGCGGGTCAGTTCGCCCAGATCGGGATGAAGGCGGGCAAAGGCAGCATGGGCGTCGGCATAGCGCACGCCAGCGCCCAGCCGGACGCCAGCGGGGCTTTCCTCTATCGTCTGCAATTCGGCGATATCGCCCAGAAAGATCAGTGTGTCGATACTGCGCAGCCCTTTCGTCACCCACAGGCCGACATCGGTGGCACCCGCGACCATGCGTGCGTCGGGATGGTCGGCGAGCAGGTCGGCCAGCGCGGCACCACTGCGCGGCGCGAACCAGCGGCGCTCGCCATACTGGCCGGACGCAGCGGGCCTGTCGCGCAGAGCCTTGAGCGCCGCAACAGTCGCTATGTCGTCACGCTCCAAAGAGCCGATCGCATCGCCTGCCGCCAAGATCGGGCCATAGCCGGTGCAACGGCACAGATTGCCCGCCAGCACATCGGCGACCGGCAGGTCATGGCCGCTGGCCCGGACGCAGCGGCCATAGAGCGACATGACGAAGCCGGGCGTGCAGAAGCCGCATTGCGAACTGCCATTGGCGGCCATGCAGGCCTGAAGCGGGTTGAGCGCGCCGTCAGGGGCCAGGCTTTCGACGGTCAGCAATGCGCGGCCATCCAGCATCGGCAGGAACAGGATACAAGCGTTGACCGCGCGCCAGACAATCGCGTCTCGGTCGAGATCGCCGACCAGCACGGTGCAGGCGCCGCAATCGCCCTCGGCGCAGCCTTCCTTGGTGCCGGTGCGGCGCATGGTGTAGCGCAGATGGTCAAGCAGGGTTGCGGTGGGATCAACGTCGGCGATCTCGACCAGTTCGCCGTCCAGCAGGAAATGCACGCTCATCTCAGCTGCCCCGATAGGTCGAATAGCCATAGGGCGATACGAGCAGGGGGACGTGATAATGGCCCGCATCGGCAATGCCGAAGTCGAGGGTGATGCTGTCGAGAAAGGGCGGATCGGGCAGATCGACGCCCCGCCGGGCGAAATAGGGGGCGACCGCAAATGCCAGCCGGTAGCAGCCCGGCGTGAGCGCAGGCAGGCCGGGGCATCGACCGTCCGCGTCGGTGACGCCAGCGAACAGGACGGTCCCGTCGCCATCCATCAAACGCAGCGAGACCCCAGCGGCGGGGCAGCCATGGCTGGTGTCGAGGACATGGGTGGACAGGCTGGCCATCATGCGGCCTCCTCTTCTTGCTTTGGCCATTGCCCGACAAATTCCGCCTCGTCATAAGCCAGCAGGTCCGCGACCAGTGCGGCGCGATCATCGAGGAAAAGCTGGTCAGTGACGCCGCGCAGCAGCCGGGGCAGCGCGGTTTGCAGGCCGGACAGGGCCGAGGCGGAGAGTCCCAGGCTGATGAGCGCGGAATAGTTGAAGGCGAACAGGCCGTGCAGCGCCGCCGCGCCAGCGTCGGTACGCGGCAGTAACTCAAAGCCATCGCCGAGATAAGGATGCGCGTCGATCAGCGCGTTGGCGCTGCCGGACGGCGGGGTGAAGCGATCGGCCCAGCGGGCGATATGCTGTGCGACCGCGCCCAGTTCCCCGCGCAGGCCGGGATCGCTGACAAGGCCGGTGGACAGGATCACGAAATCGAAATCATGCGTCCCCTGCGGCGTGGTCACGCGAACCTGATCGTCGACCAGTTCGACCGATAGCCATGGCGCGCCCAGATGAAGGTCAAAACCCGGCCAGGCGGCAGCGCGATCGAATGTGTCGTTGGTGGGCGGCTGGTTATGGCCCAGGAAGCCCGCCATCACCGCATATTTGTCCGCGTCCGACAGCGCGGGATAGCGACCGGTAAAGCCGACCTGTTCCATGAAACGTATCGGGTTGATGCGCGGCAATACCGGGCGGCGAATGAACACATGCGCCGCTGCGACGCCCAGGCTGAGCGCCGCATTGGCATTGTCGAAGGCCGACGCCCCGCCGCCCAATATGCCGATCCGCTTGCCCATAAGCGCGGCAAAGTCGATCGGCTCGCTGGTATGGGCGTAGCGGTTGCGAGGCAGGGCGTCGCGGATCATGGCGGGCGTGTGCCATTCGCCGCCGCCCTGTATGCCGGTCGCCAGCACCACCTTGCGCGCCAGCAGCGGCGGCTGGCCGTCGAGATGCAGGCAGTGCAGGCCGTCGCCCAGCGGCTCGACAAGGGTCAGTTTCGTGTTGTTCCGCACCGGCAGGTTCAAAACGCGGCGATACCAGCGCAGATAGGCCATCCAGTCACCGCGCGCGATCTTGCCGACCGCCTCCCAGCCTGCCGCGCCATGCTGCGCTTCCCACCAGGAGCGGTAGGTGAGCGCCGGGATGCCGAAATCGATGGGGTTGAGGTCCTTCGGCGTGCGCAGCGTGATCATCCGCGCATAGGTGTCCCACGGCCCTTCCAGCCCGGCGGGGTTCTCGTCAATGATCAGGAGGTTGGACACCCGCTCGCGCAACAGGCCGAAGGCGGCGGCCAGGCCGCTCTGCCCGCCGCCGACGATGACGACGTCATGGACATGGCCGTCTGGATGCGCGCGCGGACGGGTCCAATCGGTGCCGCCATGGCCGATCAGGACGAGTTGCCGGGCCAGTTCGGATTCCAGCGCGGGGAGGCTCATATCCATTCCTCCCCGATACGGGGAGGGGGACCGCCCGCAGGGTGGTGGAGGGGGATCGCCCCACACGCTACGCCAGGAGGATAACCCCCTCCGTCACCGCTTCGCGGCGCCACCTCCCCGTGCGGGGAAGGAATGCGAACGGCGCTCATGCCATATCCTCCAGCCGCAACCGGACGATCTCGCCAATCTGGGCAAGCGCGGTTGCGATCTCTTCCTCGCGCCCATGGCTCAGCCGCTGTTCCATGGCGGCCAATATACCCGCCTTGTCGGTCAGCCGCACGCAGATGATGAAGGGGAAATCGAAGCGCTCCCGATAGGCCGCGTTGAGCGCGTGGAAGCGTTCATATTCCTGTGGGGTCAGACGATCCAGACCGGCGGACGCCTGTTCGGCGGCGGAGGCATCGGTCAGCGTCCTGTCGATCGCCGCCTTGCCCGCCAGTTCGGGATGCGCGCGGATCAGCGCCAATTGCTCCTCCGGCGTCGCGTCATGGACGACGGCCATCAGGTCGGCATGGCGGTCGCCCGACGATGGCCGTGCGTCGGCACGCGCCTCGACCCAGGGACTATGTTCGAACAGCGCAGTCAATGCGTGTTGCCCTCCAGACTGACATGGGCCGAGACGACTTTCCAGCCATCCGCGAACTTGACCCAGCTCTGGGTCTGGCGGCCGCGCCGGTCGCTATTCTCGCGAAAAAATTCAGCATCGGCGGTGGCGAAGCTGTCG
This sequence comes from Sphingobium sp., assembly GCA_023266575.1. Classification (GTDB taxonomy): domain Bacteria; phylum Pseudomonadota; class Alphaproteobacteria; order Sphingomonadales; family Sphingomonadaceae; genus Sphingobium. The sequence goes on along the minus strand of JAHFPV010000019.1, from coordinate 45,236 downwards.
CCATAGACGGTGATCGCGACGTTCCCCAGCTTGCGCTGCGGTGAGCCGCCGCGGCCTTTGCGAAATTCGCGGATTTCCTCGATTCCGTACAACACTTCGCCGACGCCATAGCGGTTGGTGGTGGGCGCATCGTGGAACAGCGCGTCCATTGCAGGCACATCGTCCGCCATCAGCGCGCGCTCATATTCCATGAAGGCGGCGGTGATTTCGGCAAGCAGGATCGGATCGTCGATGGTCATGCGGGGTGGACCTCCATCCAGTGGCGGGCAATGTCGATGCGGCGGGCGACCCAGGCGTCTCGACAAGCGATGACATGGTCGAGGAAACGGGCGAGCGCGGCGGCGCGGGCTGGTCGCCCGGCGATGCGGCCATGCAGGCCGACCGACATCATCCGGCCACCCTCCGCGCGGAGCTGATCGAACGTGTCACGCAGATAGCGGAAGAATTGCTCGCCTTCGGTAAAGCCGTTGAGCGCGACGATCTTCATATCATTGGCGTCGAGTGTGTAGGGGACGATCAGCTGCCCCTCTGCATAATAGGGCAGGTCGTCTGCATAGCTGTCAGCATCATAAATGAAGCCACCTTCTTCGCGCACCAACCGGGCGGTGTTGGGCGATGTGCGGCCCTGATACCAGCCTAGCGGGCGGGTGCCGGTCAGCTTTTCATGCAGCGCGATGGCCTGCGCGATATGGGCGCGTTCCACCTCTTCAGGGACATATTGATAGTCGATCCATTTCAGGCCGTGGCTGGCAATTTCCCAGTCCGCCGCCAGCATCGCCTCCACCGCGGCGGGGTTCATCGCCATGGCATTGGCGACGCCGAATATAGTGACGGGCAGGTTGCGTTCGGTGAACAGGCGATGCAGGCGCCAGAAACCGGCGCGACTGCCATATTCATAGAGGCTTTCCATCGCCATGGCGCGCGCCGGGTGGCTGGCGGCACCGACCATTTCGGAGAGGAAGGCTTCGGACCCCTCGTCGCCGTTGAGGACGCTATTTTCCGCGCCTTCCTCATAATTGACGACGAATTGCACAGCGATACGCGCGCCGCCGGGCCAGCGCGGATCGGGTGGATGTTGGCCATAGCCGATGAGGTCGCGGGGGAGCGTCATGCAGGCCCACCCTTCCCCGTTCGGCCTGAGCGAAGTCGAAGCCCTCGCCTGAGCGTAGCGAAGGCACCTCGCTTCGCTCGGTGGTGCCCTTCGACAAGCTCAGGGCGAACGGGGGTGGGTGGTAGCGTCATGCGTCCCACGCCTTCAGCGCCGCCGGGATCGCCGCGCCGGGCGGCAGGGCGAAGCCTTCGCGCAGCAGGCAGGCTTCCAGAGCGCCAAGCGTTATCAAGACCTTATGCTTCATAGCATTATAGCCCATCGCGCCGATGCGCCAAATGCGGCCCTGCAACGGCCCGAAAGCGGTGCCGATCTCAATCTCGAAATGATCGCGCATGGCGGCGCGGACGCGGTCATTATCGACGCCGTCGGGGATGAACACGCCGGTCACATTGGTCATGCGATGGGCGTCGTCGCCAAAGAGGGTGAGACCCATGGCGCGCAGCCCCGCGCTCATCGCCCGGCCAGCGGCGGCGTGGCGGGCATAGCGCGCCTCCAGCCCCTCCCCCAGCATCACCCGCGCACATTCCCGCGCGGCGTAGAGCATGGAGGTCGCTTCGGTGTGGTGGTTCAAACGTTTGTCCGACCAATAGTCCATGATCATGGCGAGGTCGAAATAGTTGGAGCCGATCCGCGGCCCCGCGCCGTCGATACTGTCGGCGCTGCGGATGCCCGCTTCGGTATGGCGGCGGGCGAAGATGTGGTCGGCGGCCCTATCGGAGATGGTGATCGGCGCGGAGCCGGAGGGGCCGCCCAGGCATTTTTGCAGACCACCGGTGACGACGTCGATGCCCCAGCGATCGACAGCGATTTCCATGCCGCCGATGGTCGCGGTCGCATCGACATAGCTGAGCGCGCCTGCCGCGCGGCACAGATCGCCTAGGCCGTCGAGCGGCTGGGCCATGGTCGTGGACGTATCGCCATGGACGCAAGCGACGATTTTGGGACCAGTGCGTATGATGGCAGCGGCAATCGCATCCATCGGCACCACTTCGCCCCAGGGCGCGTCAACGGTTTCGATCACCGCGCCGATACGGGTGAGGATTTCGCCCAGCAGCAGCCCGAAACGCCCGAAATTGATCACCAGCACCGTGTCGCCCGGCGCGACCAGCGAGACCAAAGCCGCCTCTATCCCGGCGCGCGCGGTCCCGTCGATCAGCATCGTTTGCTGGTTTTGCGTGCCGAAAATCGGGCGATAGAGCGCCATGACCTGGTTCATATAGCCGGTCATTTCGGGGTCGAACTGCCCCAGCAGATCCGCCGACATGGCGCGCAGCACGCGGGGATGGGCGTTGACCGGTCCCGGTCCCATCAACAAACGCTGTGGCGGGTCGATTTCGCCAAAAAGCAGGGGGTCAAGCGGGGTCAAAGGTTGCTCCCAATCGGTCGATAAAGCCAAGCATGACCTGCAATGCCACATCGGCATCGGCGGGGTCGACATGTTCGGCGGGATTATGGCTGATGCCCTGCCTGCAACGGATGAAGAGCATGGCGGTGGGGCAGAGCGCGGCCATCACCATCGCGTCATGCCCCGCACCTGATACGAGGCGACGGACGGGATGGCCGGCGTCGGCGATGGCGGCGTCCATCAGGTCCATCAGCGCCGCGTCGCACGGGCTGGCGGGGAGGTCGTGGACGCGCTGGATCGCGAAGTCCAGGTTGCGGCGATCGGCGATAGCGGCCAGCGCGTCCAGTATCGCTTCCGCTGCCCGGTCGCGGCGCGCTGCGTCACCTGCGCGGATGTCGATGGTGAAACGGACTTCGCCCGCAATGACATTGGGCGCGCCCGGCAGCGCCTCGATCCGTCCGACCGTCGCGACCAGATCGGAAGCATCGGCGCGGGCTATCGTTTCGATCGCCAGGATCATCTCGGCCGCGCCTGCCAGCGCGTCGCGGCGCAGCGGCATCGAACTGGTGCCTGCATGACCGGCCATGCCCTTGACGACGACCTGATAGCGCAGTTGGGCCGCGATGCCGGTGACGGTGCCGACGGCCAGCCCCTCTGCCTCCAGCACTGGTCCTTGTTCGATATGCGCTTCGAGATAGGCAAGCGTCGTGCCGGGCGCACGGGCGGCGGACAGATAGTCAGACAGGGTGACGCCCGCCTGCGCCAGCGGCACGCCATCGGCGTCGGCAATGTGGAGTGCTGCGGGGTCCAGCGTCCCGGCAACCGCGCGGCTGGTCAGCATGGCGGCGGGAAAGCGCGATCCTTCCTCGTCCCCGAAGGCAATGATTTCGATCGGGAAAGGCAGGCGACGACCCGTCCCGTTCAGCGCCCCCACAGCCTCCACGCCCAGCATGATGCCCAGCGGCCCGTCATAGCGCCCGCCATCGCGCACGCTGTCGAGATGGCTGCCGATCAGCAAAGCGGGGGCGCCGGGCAAGTCGCCTTCATAGCGACCGATCAGGTTGGCGGCGGCATCGCGGCGCACGGTCATGCCTGCCTGCGCCATCCATTCGGAGAGTGCATCCTGCGCGGCGGTGTAGGCCGGGGTCAGATAGCCGCGATAGAGGCCGCCCTCCATATCGCTATAGGGCGCGACACCCAGCGCGTCGCAGCGCGCGACCGCTCTTGCGCCGCCGCTCACCATGTCGCCACCTGCCCGTCGCTGCGCGGATCGGTTGCGCCGTCCAGGCGACCGTCGGCGTGGCGGACGATGGCACCGGCATGACCCATCATCGCGGTCAGTGGCCCGACCCGCTCGACATAATGGCCCGCCGCTGCAAGCTCTGCATAGAGCGCATCGTCAAACCCGTCCTCCAGCTTCAATGTCGTGCTGTCCTCGCCCCAGGTTCGCCCCAACAGCCATCGCGGCGCGCTGATTGCCTGCTGGAGATCGACGCCGAACCGGGCATAGCGGGTGAAGAGCGCGGCCTGGGTTTGTGGCTGGCCTTCGCCCCCCATCGTGCCATAGGCCATGAGCCGCCCGTCATCGAAGCGGGCGAGCGCGGGGTTGAGCGTGTGGAAGGGTTTGCGACCCGGTTTGAGCGCGTTCCAGCCGTCCGCTGCCAGCCGGAAGCTGCTGCCCCTATTCTGCCAGGTGATGCCGGTCCGTGGCAGGACAAGCCCCGATCCGAATTCATGATAAGTGGACTGGATGGCGCTCACCACCCTGCCCTCCCGGTCAGCGGCAGCGAACCAGCAGGTGTCGCCCTGCGCCGACGGGCGGGGCCAGGGCATGGCGCGGGAGGGGTCGATGGACGCGGCGATGGCATCCAGCGCGGCAGGATCGCCCAGCAATCCCTGATAATCGAAATCATGGAAGGCGGGATCGCCGACATGGGTGTCGCGCAGCAGGAAAGCCTGCTTGGTCGCCTCGACGAGACCATGGACATGGTCGAAACCGTCCACCTGGGTCGCGCGCAGCCGGTCGAACAAAGCGAGGATCATGAGGGACGCCAAGCCCTGCGTCGGCGGCGCGCTGTTATAGAGATCGATGCCGGTGATGCGGGTCGTGAGCGGCACGGGGCGGGTGGCCCGATGCGCGGCGAGATCATCGCGGCTGACCGGGCTGCCCAGTTCCGCCAGATCCTGCGCGACCAGATCGGCCAGCGCGCCGGTATAGAAATCGGCGGCGCCATTATCAGCAATCATCCGCAGCGTCGCGGCGAGCGCGGGCTGGCGCAGCACATCACCTTCTCGCAAGGAGCGGCCTTCCGGCTCGAAGATCGCGGCATAGGCGCCGGGCTGGACGCGCAGTTCGCCGCCCTTGGCCACCGAGATAGCCGCGCCGCCGCTGGTCACGGCCACGCCAGTTTCGGCATGGTGGATGGCGTCGCACAACAGGCGGGACAAAGGCAGATTGCCGCCGCCGCTTTCCAATATCGCCGTCCAGCCCGACAGGGTGCCTGCCACCGTGTTGGCGGCAAGTGGTCCCCGTGTCGGCACCGCGTCCAGCCCGGCATAGAGGGCAAGGTCTGCTTTAGCTGCCGCGCCGCCGCAGCCATGCACGCTATGGATCGCGCCATCCGGCTCTGCGACCAGCCAGAAACTGTCACCGCCAATGCCGGTCATATGCGGATAGACGACGGCCAGCGTGGCGGCGACGGCGACGGCAGCCTCGACCGCGTTGCCGCCGTCCTTCAACACGTCGCAACCCGCCTGCGCCGCCAGAAAATGGGGCGCGGTGACCATGCCGTTCGTGCCGCTGATGGTGGAAAGCGCCATCATCCTAGTCCGGCAGCGCGGCGACGAAGGCGCGCACGACATCAGCGCTGTTGACCGAGGCCAGCGCCATGAACGTGGTCATCTGGTTCGCGCCCGCGTCGCCTCCGGCGAGGTCAGACAGGCTGCGGAACACGATGGCAGGCACCTGATTGGCATAGGCGACCTGCACCACTGCGGCGCTTTCCATGTCGAGGACGCGCGCGCGCCATGCCTTGGCCAGATAGTCGCGAAATTCGGCATTGTCGGCATAGACACCGGCGCTGACGCCAGTGCCGCCCACCACGAATTTTGGCTCATGGGTCAGGCAGTTTGTCGCGGTCGCCTGTCCCTCCACACAGCGGCGCAGGGTCAGGCCAGGCGCGATTTTCCGGGCGAGCGCCAGCAGCGCAGGATCGACCGCCTGCCGATACTGGCGGCGCGGCGTTTCCGTCGCATTACCCAACCTCACCCCGCGCGGGAACATCATGCCGAATGGCGGCGGCGCGTCGGCATCGACGGGTTCGGGGACGACCCAGCCCTGCGGCGTCTGACGCGCGAAGGACACTTCCAGATATTGCGCCCAATCCTCCGCCACGATGACGTCGCCGATCGACAAAGCGGGATCGACGCCGCCCGCAATGCCGGAAAAGACGATGCGCTTTACCGTGAAGCGATCCAGAACCAATTGGGTATTCATCGCCGCGTTGACCATGCTGACGCCGCTCTGCATCAGCAACACGGGCTTGCCCGCCATGGTGCCGGTCAGGAAGGTGAGGCCGTTGACCTTATAGGTCCGGGGCTTGACGACCGTATGGGCCAGCGCATCCCATTCGGGCGCGAAGGCGGTCATGACCACCGTGCGCGGCGTCCGGTCGAGCGGCTTCGCCTGCGCCGGAACCGGCAGCAGCAGCGCGCACAGGGCTATGCAGAGCGCGCGCATCATGCCGCGCTCATCCAGATGAAGCGGACGACGAACAGGGCGGCCAGCAGGAACAGGAACCAGTCGGCTTTGGTCGCGGTACCGCGCAGCAGCTTCAATATGGCGTGGGCGGTGATGCCGAAGGCCAGCCCGTTTGCGATCGAGAAAGTGAGCGGAATCATCGCCACGGTGAGGAAGGCGGGGATCGCCGAGAGCGGGTCCTCCCACTCTATTTCGGTCAGCGGCAGCAGCATCAGCCCGCCCACGATGATGAGCGCGGGCGCGGTGGCGGCCAGCGGGACGATTTGCGCATAGGGGGCAACGAACATGGTCGCCAGGAACAATATGCCGGTGACAACCGCCGTCAGCCCGGTGCGCCCGCCCGCCTGCACGCCCGCCGCGCTTTCGACATAGGAGGTGACGGTGCTGGTGCCCGCCACCGACCCGACGATCGTGGCGGCCGCGTCAGTGATGAGGATGCGGTTGAGACCGGGGATGCGCCCCGCCTTGTCCATCAGCCCCGCCCGCTTGGTGACCGCGACCAGCGTGCCGATATTGTCGAACAGGTCGACGAAGAGAAAGACGAAGAGGATTTCGAGAAGGCCGAGGCCATGGCTGCCGGTCAGGCCGAACACGCCCGACAGGTCGAGTTTGAAGGCGGTGCCGGTCAGCGCGTCGAGGCTGTAGGGTTCCGGGTTGATCACCACCTGGCCGCACAGCCATCCCACCAAAGTGGTCGCGACGATGCCGATCAGCATCGCGCCGCGCACATTCCACACGCTCAGCACGCCGATGACCAGCAGGCCGAACAAGGCGAGCGCTGCGCCGGGTGCCTTCAAGTCGCCCAGTGCCACGAAGGTCGCCGGATTGGCGACGACGATGCCTGCGTTCTTCAGGCCGATAAAGCCGATGAACAGGCCGATGCCGCCCGCCACCGCCGCGAACAGATGCATCGGAATGGCTGCAACGATCATCTGGCGCACGCCGGTCAGCGTCAGGATCAGGAAGGCGATGCCGGAAATGAACACGCATCCCAGCGCGACCGGCCAGGGGACGCCCATCTGCTGGACCACGGTGAAGCTGAAATAGGCGTTGAGGCCCATGCCCGGTGCCAGCGCCAGCGGGGTATTGGCGACCAGCCCCATCAGGATCGAGCCAAAGGCCGCGGCAAAACAGGTCGCCGCCGCGACCGCCGCGATCGGCATCCCCGCCTGTCCCAGGATCGCGGGATTGACCAGCACGATATAGGCCATGGTCAGGAAGGTGGTGAAGCCGGCCAGCACCTCCGTCTGCGCCGACGTGGCCCGTTCCGACAGGCTGAAATAGCGTTCGAGCCGCCCCGTCCCGTTCCCCGGCCCCGGCTTTACCGCCACATCCGTCATAGTGCGTCCCCCTGTTTGACGGGCGATGTTACGCCGGTCAGCCCCTTATATTCCAGTGTTGCGGCGAAGCGGAATAATGTCGCTTCGCCCCCCGGCCTGCCAATCAGTTGCAGCCCCAGCGGCAAGCGGCCCGGTCGGCGCAGCGGCACGCTGAGCGAGGGCAGGCCGGTAAAGCTGATCGGCTGGCTATGAATGCCCAGATCCGCGCGGGCGGGCGACAGCGCACCGTCGATCATAATGCGCGGATCGGCGATCAGCGGCGCGACACAGGGCGTTGCGGGGGCCAGCAACAGGTCGTAATCGTCCATGATGGCGACGATGCGTTGCTTATAGTCCGCGCGAAACGCCTGCGCCGCGTCGTAGAGCGCGTCGGGGAGCAGTGCGCCTGCAATCAGCCGGTCGCGGGTCGCCGGATCGAACGACATCGCGTCGCGGCCCAGAGCCTCGCGATGCAACCTGCCCCCTTCTGCGGCGGTGATCAGGAAGGCGGCAGAGCGCGCCCGCGCGATATCGGGCAGTTCGATCAGTGGCGCGTCGGGCGCGATCGCATCCATCGCGGCGATCTGGTCGGGGTCGACATTGTCGCGGAAGCGCCCGCCCAATCGAGCGATGCGGATCGGATCGCTGGCGGCGGTGTGACTTCCCGCCAGCGCATCCCAGATACATTGCATGTCCGCCACCGACAGGGTGAAGGGGCCAATATCGTCGAAACTGTCGGCAAAGGGAAACACTCCGCCCATGGGCAGCGCGCCATGGCTGGGCTTGATACCGTAAATGCCGGTCAGGCTGGCAGGAACGCGGATCGATCCGTTAGTGTCGGACCCTAGCGAGAAAGGCAGCAACCCCGCCGCAACCACAGCCGCAGATCCGCCGGACGATCCGCCTGCCAGCCGATCAAGATCATGGGGATTGCGCGTCGTGCCGTGCCGGGCGTTGATGGTGGCGAAGCCATAAGCGAATTCGTCCATATTGAGCGTCGCGACCAGCACCGCGCCTGCGACGTGCAGGCGGCTGATGGCGTCCGCATCGGCCTGCGCGGGCGGCGCATCGGCATAGAGGCTGGACCCTGCGGTGGTCGGCAACGCGCGCACATCGAACAGATCCTTGACGCCATAAGGCACGCCCGCCAGCGGCCCCGGATCACGCCCCGCAGCGATAGTGGCATCGACGGCTGCGGCCTCCGACCGGGCGCGGTCGGCCAGGATGCGCGTTACCGCGACCAGTCGCCCGCCGTCTGCCGCCAATCCGGCAAGGCATTGCTCCAGCACGGCCATGGCGCTGGTCTGCCCCGACCGGACAGCGGCGGCGATCTCGACGGCCTGTTTCACGATTTTTCCGTTGCAAACAGCGTGTCGGCATGGCGATCCAGCAGTGCCAGATTGGCGGTGACGCCCGCCATGCAGGGTTCGACTATGGTCAGACCCAGCCGCTGCGCTGCGCCTTCAATCTCCGCCACGGTGCGTGGCAGTGGCGGGCGCTGGGGCGTTGCGCCTCGTCGCGCGAAGCGGCTCGCCAGCGCGGCGCACAGGAACAGCTGGATCTGGTGGAAGATCATCAGCGGCAGGATGATGACGCCGACCTGCGCCGCCGGGAACAAAGCGCCCGCCATCGGCACGCCCGACACCAAGCTCTTCTTCGACCCGCAGAACAGCAGAACGATCATGTCCGCACGCGGCAGGCCGACGAGGCGCGCAAGGCCCAGATTCGCGCCCATCACGATGATCAGCATCACCAGGCTGAGCAGCAGCAGGAGCAACAGGTCGGCAATCCCCACCTGCGACCAGATGCCTCCCACCACCGCCGCGCTGAACGCTGTATAGACGACCAGCAGGATCGACCCGCGATCGACCGGCATCAATATCGTCTTGTGGCGGTCGATGAACGCGCCGATCCATGGCCGCAGCAGATGCCCGGCAAGGAAGGGAACGAGCAGTTGCAGCGCGATCGCCTGCACCGAGTGCCAGGGAAAGCCGCTACCCCCGCCATCCACCGCCATGAACAACCCGACCAGAAGCGGCGTCAGGATGATGCCGACGATGTTGGACAGGGATGCGCTGCACACCGCCGCCGCGACATTGCCCCCAGCAATCGCAGTAAAGGCGATCGAGGACTGGACCGTCGATGGCAGCAGGCTGAGATAGAGCAGGCCGGTCAGCAGCAGTCCATCGCCATGGCCGCGCAACAGGGCGACGAGGCTGAGGCCGATGACGGGAAAAAGAATATAGGTCGAGGCCAGCACGTAGAGGTGCAGCCGCCAGTTGCCCGCCCCCGCAAGCACCGCGTCGCGCGACAATTTTGCCCCGTGCAGGAAAAAAAGCAACGCAATCGCGAAGTCCGTCACCGCCTCGACCCAAGGGATCGCCGCGCCGCGCACCGGAACGAACGACGCGGCTGCCACCGTCGCAATCAGGCAGAGCAGAAACGGGTCGGGCAGAAAGGAAGGCTTGGAAACGCGGACCATGGCCCCCTTTAGGCCGATCCTGCCCTACCGATCCAATAGAATGACTTGCACGGATCGTTGCAAAAAAGCGCTTACCCCTGTGAACAGCTCATCGCCGGTATCGGTCAATCTCTATCCCGTGGCGGTTGAGTTTGTCGTAGAAGGTTTTGCGCGGCAGATGCAGTTCGGCCATGGCCGACCGCGCGTCGCCCCCGACCCGCTCCAACACCTGCCGGATCACGCCCGCCTCGAAACGTTCGACCTGCTGGGTAAGGGAGAGCGCACCCCCCTCCCCCGCGCCATCCGCCTGCATTCCCAACACGGTCCGCTTGGCGAAATTGGTGAGTTCGCGCACATTGCCCGGCCAGTCATGGTCCGCCAGATAGGCCTGAATGTCCGGGCCGATGCGGGGAACGTCACGCTTCATCTGGTCGGCCGCCTGATGCAACAGATAACCGAACAGTAATGGAATGTCGGCGCGTCGTTCACGCAACGGCGGAATGCGCAGCCGCACCATGTCGAGCCGATAGAGAAGGTCCGCACGAAACCGGCCTGCGGTGACGCTGGCCTCGATCCCCGGCTTGGTCGCCGCGATCACGCGCAGGTCCACCGCCTGCGGCTGCTCCGCCCCGACCGGCAATATTTCCCGTTCCTCCAGCACGCGCAGCAGCGCGCCCTGCAACCAGGTCGTACTACTCTCTATCTCGTCCAGAAAGAGCGACCCCTTGTTGGCGCGGGCTATCCTGCCCGGCTGGGTCGTGCGGTTATGGGCGGCGCGCCCGCTTTCCTGTCCGAACAGATCGACCTCCGCAATCGCATCGGGCAGCGCGGCGCAGTTGATCGCAACAAAGGGTCGACCGCGCCTGCGGCTCCAGCGGTGGAGAAGGGTTGCGACCAGTTCCTTGCCGGTGCCGGTCTCCCCTTCGATCAATATGTCGACATCGGCGTCGGCGACCTGGCGCATATTTTCGCGCAAGCGGACCATGGCCGGGGTTTCGCCGATCAGCGGTTCGCCGCCCGCGCTTTCGTCGGCAGCCGCGCGCAAGCGGCGATTGTCCAGCACCAGCCGCCGCATCTCCAGCGCCCGCCGGGCTGATGCGACCAGATGATCGGTGGCAAAGGGCTTGGCGATGAAATCGAACGCCCCGGTCTTGAGCGCTGCGACCGCCATCGGCACATCGCCATGCCCGGTCATCAGGATCACCGGAATTTCATGATCGATCGCCGCGACCCGCTTGAACAACTCCATCCCATCCATGCGCGGCATCCGAATGTCCGATATGATCGCGCCGCCAAATCCGGCGTCGATCCGCGCCAGCGCCGACGCGCCATCGGCAAAAGCCTCGACCGCCATGTCGGCCAGTTGGAAGGACTGGACCAAGGCACTCCGTAGCGCATCGTCATCATCGACCAGCAGGATGGGCAGCTCACTCATAGGGCATCCAATGTCATGCGGAACAAGGTGTGGTCGTCGCTGGCCACATGGTCGAGCGTGCCGCCAAACTCCACCATGATGTCGCGGGCGATGTGGAGACCGAGGCCGAGGCCGCCCGTCTTGGTGGTGGCAAAGGGCATGAACAGCTGGTCGGCGATGGCGGGATCAATTCCCGTGCCGCTGTCGCGCACGTCCAGGATGACGCGCCCGTCCGATTGCATCAGATCGACCCGGACCCAGGAATCAGGCCGATCGCGCACCGCCTCCAGCGCGTTGGTCAGCAGGTTGACCAACACCTGTTCCAGCCGGACGCGCCCTGCCCGGACATTCAGGTCAGGACCGGGCGTCGGCAGCGACAGCGACACCCCGGCGCTGCGAAACTGGTCGCCGACCAGCAGGCGCACGCCATCCATCGCCTGTGCCAGCGACACTGGGCCGATATCGCCGACGCCGCGCCGGGCATAACGACGCAATTGCGCGGTGATGCTGCCGATCCGGTCGGTCATCGCCACGATTTCACGCAAATTGGTGGCGGCCTGCTGCGGCTGCGCGCGGTCCAGAAAGGCGGACGCATTTTCGGCAAAGGTGCGGATCGTGGCGACCGGCTGGTTGATTTCATGGGCGACGCCGGCCGAAATCGTGCCCAGCGTGCCAAGCCGATTGGCATGGGCCAGTTCCTCGCGCGCCTGACGATAGCGCTGGTCGGCGGTCGCGCGGGCATCCATTTCCCGCGCCAGATCGGCGGTGCGCAACGCCACCTCCCGCTCCAATATGGCCCGCGCTTCATGCGCCCGGCGGCGGCGCACTATCGCCCAGGCAAACCCGGCGAGCAGCAAAGACAGCAACATGATGAACAGAAATACCGCGATATTGGCGCGTTGCCGGGTCGCCTGCAACGCATTGTCCAGCAGCTCGACATGATAAAGCCGCCAGCCTGCCACCGGCACGGGCAGGCTAGCCGTCATCGCCTGCGACCCGTCGCGCATCCGGGTCAGGCCATCGGGACCGATCGCGATACCCAGCGGTGTCAGGGGCGCGCCGCCAAATTGCAGCGCCTGCTTGATCTTCGCCTTGCGTGCCGGATCGATCGCCCGCAAAGCGCGAAAACGCAGCGTGGGGTCGCTACTGAGCAGCAGGACGCCATTGGCGTCGGCCACGAAACTGAGCGCCCGCTGGTCCCGCCAGGTCCGCTCGATCGCGTCAAACTCCACCTTGACCACGATCACGCCGATCGGGCCGTCGCCGCTCTCGATCCGGCGGGACAGATAGAGGCCGGGACGATGGCTGACCGTGCCGAGCGCGAAATATTCGCCGCCGCCCTTGGTCCAGCCGAGGCGATAATAGGGACGGAAGCTGTAATCCTGTCCCACGAAGCTGTCGGGCAGGCGCGCGTTCGACGCCGCGATCGTCCGGCCCGACCGATCCAGCGCAAAGATCGCACCCGCGCCGGTCTTGGCCTTCAGCACGGCCAGCTTGTCATTGAGCGCCATGTCCACCCGGCCAGACCGAAGCGCCGCGCGCAGATCGGGATATTCGCTCAGCACAACAGGCAGCAGGCGGAATTTCTGCAACTCCGATTCCAGCAGGCGCAGCACGGCGCGGGTCTGCTGCGTGGTCTCGTTGCGCTCCGTCGTGATCGTCTGGGCGCGCAGCGTGCGATGATAGCGATCGGCAAACAGGGCCGACGCAGCGACGATCAAGGCGATCGCCAGCAGTAGCGGCGCGAGGCGTCGGGTCCAATCGGGCAGGAAAGCAAGGCAGGTCATATTGTGTGGATTATCACACAATCCTTGCCATGGCGATGTGGAAATCCGCATAGATGCGGGCAGTGCAAGGGGATGATCCTGCACGATTATCATTTTATATCAGAATGTTGATATAAAATGCAGCCGATATTTGGCAGCATCCCAATTCCACCGCACCATAACCTTGCCGCAAAGACTGAGCCAGCGGCGGCTATGGAGATGGAGCAACCGTCATGATCAAACAGAGTTTTCCGCCAGCCTCCCCGCCCCCTGTGCGCAAAGGTCTCGCGTCCCAACTCTATGTCCAGGTCATTGTCGCGATCATCCTGGGCGCGTTGCTCGGTCACTTCTGGCCTGCTTATGGCGAAGCGATGAAGCCGCTGGGCGATGGCTTCATCAAGCTGGTCAAGATGATCATCGCTCCGGTCATCTTCCTCACCATCGTCACCGGCATTGCTGGCATGAAGGAATTGGGGTCGGTCGGCCGGGTGGCCGGCAAGGCCTTCGCCTATTTCCTGACCTTCTCCACCCTGGCGCTGGTGGTCGGACTGATCGTCGCCAATGTCGTCCAGCCGGGCGCGGGCATGAATATCGATCCCGCCACGCTGGATGGCGGCGCGGTTGCCGATTATGCCGCCAAGGCGCATGAATCGACGCTGACCGGCTTCCTGCTGGGCGTCATCCCTACCACGCTGGTCAGCGCCTTTACCGACGGTAACATCCTCCAGATCCTGCTGATCGCGATCCTGTTCGGCATCGCGATCAGCATGGTCGGCGAACCGGCTGCCCCAGTGATCCGCTTCATGGAGCGCCTCAGCCTGATCGTCTTCAAACTGGTGTCGATCCTGATGCGCGCGGCCCCCGTCGGTGCCTTCGGAGCGATCGCCTTCACCATCGGCAAATATGGCGTGGGCAGCCTAGCAAATCTGGGCGCGCTGGTTGCGACTTTCTACCTCACATCCTTGCTGTTCGTGGTCGTCGTGCTGGGGAGCGTCGCGCGGCTGACCGGCTTTTCCATCTTCAAGCTGTTGCGTTACCTCAAGGCCGAATTGCTGCTGGTGCTGGGGACATCATCGTCCGAGGCCGCGCTGCCCAACCTCATTGAAAAAATGGAGCGGGCGGGCTGCGAAAAGTCCATCGTCGGGCTGGTCGTCCCCACCGGCTACAGCTTCAATCTGGACGGCACCAACATCTACATGACGCTGGCGGCCTTGTTCATTGCGCAGGCGACCGGGGTCGAACTGACGCTGGGGCAGGAATTGCTGCTACTGGGCGTCGCGATGCTCTCGTCGAAGGGCGCGGCGGGCGTGACCGGCGCGGGCTTCATCACGCTGGCCGCCACATTGTCGATCGTGCCGACGGTGCCGCTGGCGGGCATGGCGCTGATCCTGGGCGTAGACCGGTTCATGAGCGAATGCCGCAGCCTGACCAACTTCATCGGCAATGCCGTGGCCACCATCGTCGTCGCACGCTGGGAAGGCGGGCTGGACCGTGAGAAGCTCAACGCCGCGCTCGACGGGCGGTTGCCCGCACCGGAGGTTGTCGAAGCGTCCCCGCAGGCCGTGCTGACCGCCGCCTGACGTTTTTCAGGGAGGCCTGAGCCGCTTGACGGCCGCCTTCCGCTGACAGATTGGTTCCAAAATCATGTCCATGACCCGCCTGCTATGCGGCGCGTTGACGCTCGCCTGGGCGATGCCCGTAGCCGCCCAGACCGCCGCGCCCGAAACCTATCCCGCCGCCGCTCAGGGCGATAGTGCGACGACGAAGGGCTATAACCTCTCCCGCTGGGCAGAGGATTGGAGCGCCTATCGCGACCCGGCCAAGCGCGACGACATTCTCGATCGCCTGAAATATCTGCCGCTCGATGAGGATGGCGACATCTATCTGACGCTGAGCGGTGAAGCGCGACTGCGCATGAACCTGACCAGCAATCCGCAACTGATCGAAGGCCCGGAACAGCGGCAGGACATTGTGCGCCTGGTGGGCGGCGCGGATCTGCATATCGGCGATCATCTGCGCTTCTATGGCGAAATCGCCCATGGCCAGTTATCGGGCAAGAATGTCGGCACCCCGTCCGGGTCATTGCGCAACAGCTTCGTGCGCCAGCAATATTTTGCCGAGGCCAAGGGACGCATCGGCGATGTCGATCTGGGCATACGTTATGGACGGCAGGAGTTTACCGACGGTCCCAATCTGCTCATCTCCCAGCGCGACAATAACACCATCCGCTTCGTCCTGAATGGCACCCGCGCCTGGGCGCGGACCCCTACGATGCGCGCGACCCTGTTCGATTTCGAAACGACCGATCTGGGCAATGGCGGTCTGGGCGACGATGTGCCCGACAAGAACCGGCGGTTCAGCGGCGTGTCGGCGGGCTTCGTGCTGCCGACCCATTGGCTGGGCGGATCGAGCCTCTACTTCGACCCTTTCTTCTGGCGGCGGCGCAATCGCGTAGGGACTTGGGGCGGCGTCGTATCGCCTGCGGTGCGCTATTATGCGGGCGCGCGACTTTGGGGCGACGTTGGCCCGGTCGCGCTCGATTGGACGCTGGTCCACCAATATGGCCAGTTCAACGACCGTCCGATCCGCGCCTGGCAAGCCTTTGCCGCGCAAACGGTCCGTCTGGGCACGGACAAGAGCGCGCCGCGTATCGGCGTCCATGTCGATTATGGCAGCGGCGGGGGCGGTTATGATAATGGCACGCTGCGCAACGCTTATGCGCCGTTCGGCAATAATATCTATTTCAGCTACGGCCTGTTCCTGACCGCCACCAATCTAATCGCGGTCGCGCCCAATATCTCGTTTCAGCCGATCAAGGGCGTGCGGGCCAGCCTGGAATATCAGTTCAGTTGGCGCGACGATGCGCGGGATGCTGTCTATCGCGCCAATTATTCGCCCTATGTCGGCACGGAACGGGTGCCGGGCAAAGCGGTGGCGCGGCTCGCGCGGGCGCAGATCGTCTATTCCATCTCGCCACGACTGACCCTGACGACGCGGGCTGAATATTTACAGGCGCAAGAGGTGTTAAAGGCCGCTGGCTATCGCAACTCCGCTTTTCTGGCGACCTGGCTGAGCTTCCGGTTTTGATGCGCCTCCTACCGGTCATCCACCCCGATCAGGCGGACCGGTCCCAGCAATCCCGACGGCAATAATGGCGAGTCCGGCTTGTAGGGGGATGACGGCGCGAAGGCGACGGGCTTTGCGCCCGGGTGCTTGTCGCCGATCAGGCGGTTGGGCCAGAGATTGACGACACGGACTTCCAGCCGGTTGTTGCCGGGCTTGAGCGCCTTGCCGATGTCGATGCGATAAGGGGAATGCCATAAAGGCGCAAATGGGACGCCGTTAACGATGACGGTCGCAATGTCATGCACCCCGCCCAGATCGAGCGTGACCCGTCGCCCAGCCAGCAACCAGGAGGACGCCATATCAAAATCACGGCGGTAGCTGGCGCTGCCGGAATAATATTTGATGCCGGGGTCGGCTGAGTCCGGCCAGGAGATCAGCCGGTCGAAATAGGCCTGATCGGGCGCACCGCGACCCTGTTCGAAAGACAATTGCCAATTGTCATTCATGGTCGCCAATATTGTTTCGACCGGTTCGGCGGCTGTCCATGCAGGTTGCGCGGTTGGGCGCTGAAACACCAGGAAGCCGGACTCATGGCCGTTCAGTTTGATCTGCACGCTGGTGCGGCCTGATGCCCGGCGGAAACTGGCCGGTGCGCTCGTTCCGGTGTCGGCGTTCCAAAGCTCCGGCGCGCGACCGTCCGCGCGGACGCTGGCCCAGAGGCTTACCGGCTTGTCGCTCTGATTGCTCAGGAAATAGAGGTCGGTGTCGCCAGCTTTGCGGTGGAGCCAGAGCATGTCTTTGGCCGCTTCGGCATCCTCGAACATGACATCGGGGGTGATAGACTGCTGCGCGGTTGCCTCGGCGATGCTGGCATATACGCGCCTTGCCGATCGCGGGCGGTCACGCGGTCCCCATAGGCGATTGGCGATTTTTTCGATCGCGCTGTCGGGGCTTAGCACACCCAGGCCGCCGATCGGGCGGCGCGCCACGACGGTCGCGCCTTGCGCCACCAATTGCTCGATCTTCCTAAGCGTGGGCAAAGTGAAGCGCTGGATGCGGTCGGGAATGTAGAGGAGGCGATAGTCCATGCCGCTGGGCGTGACGATCCGGCCATCGCGGACAGAAAGCAGGTTCACCAGCGCTTCGGCATTGACATAGTCGAAGTCGAACCCTGCCGGAATGTCGCTTTCCAGCCGATCGAGATAGTGTTCGGTCAGGCTGCGTTCCTCGCCATAGAAATAGGCGATATCCGCGATCGGGCGGCCCTGCTGGAGCATATAGGATGTGCGGGCCAGGTAAGTGACCCATGGTCCGGCCTGCTCCGCCCATGTGTCGTTGCGGTTGAAGAACTGGCCGAAGATGAAGAGCGACAGGCCCGGCTTTGCGTCCACCAGCGGTTGGTGATGCGATTCATGCAGCAGCAGGCGATTGATGCCGCTGGCGAATATCCGGTCGGCGACCGGGCGCAGCATCGCTGGCGAGAAAGCCCAGGGGTCCTGAATGGCCGCCACAGTCAGCGCCTCTGCGGCGGCGAATTTCTTGCCATAGAGATGGGCGACCGACGCGCTCTCCTTGAGGTCGGCGGCGAGCGGCGGCTGGCCTGGCGCGGTGGCGAAGGGGCGATACCAATATTCGGCGGTCGGGATATCGGCCCGCGCCTTGAGCGCTATGCCATCGACGATGGCGCGGGGGAAATCGCCCTGCGCTTCGGAATAATAGGTCATGCCGCGCGCATGAAGCGTCCGCGCCAGCACCGCATGATGATTGTCCGCGACCATATCCTTGAGCGTTCGCCGGAAATCGAACAGGAAGGCTTCCGACAGCGCGCTGCTGCCGACCACCCGGCCCGTCAGGACGGGCAGGAAGGGGACGGGATCATAGCCGCGGCGCGCCTGAAATTCGGCCAGGATTTTGGGGGTCCAGTTCTGAACGCCAGCCTCCCAACTGTCGGTCAGCATCGACCCGATACCCGCCGCGCCGATCCGTCCGCCGCTGGCCCGGTCGTAAAGCCCCAGATAATGGTCGAGATAACGCGCCACCGCTGCGGGATCGAGCTTGTCGACCTCCAGCCCGGTCGCGTCAGGTTCGGCGGGCGCATTGGCCGCGCCGGTGAGGGACCACCCCATTCGCAGGACGGTCCAGTTACCCGGCGGAGGCGTCCAGTCGAGCGATCCGTCGGGCCACAACCGATCTGTCAGGTTGACGATCCTATTGCGGGGGATGGCGTCCTTGGCCGCGACCGGCGCGGGTGAGGCCGCCTCTGGCGATATGGTCGACTGGAAACCGGCCTTGGCTTCGATGCCGTTGATCCGCGCACCGCTGTGCAGCGCCAGTCGGGTGACCGACACGACATCCAGCCTGGGCTTGGGCAGGACCCGGTCCAGCGAGGCGCGCGATGGCAATGTGACCGGCAAGAGGCGCAGCCTGAGCTGACGGGCGACGACTGGTGAGAAAGCGACAGTTTCCTGCGGCGCTGGATGGATGAACGGATCATTGGACGCTTCGATCAGGGCGCGGGCGGTGGGGCGCCATTGGCCATCCCCCTGATCGACCTCAATCATCACCTGGGCATTATTCTTCATGCCGATCGAGATGGCACCCAGTTGCACCGGACGAGCATAGGATGCGACCAAAGTGACACCCTTTTCCGCGTCGAGCGGCAGGTCAAGCCCCGCTGGCGAGGTGGGTAACGGAACGGCGCCCAATGCCGAAATCCGCGTCCAGACCGGCGGCGGCACATTGCGTTCCGACGCTGGTGTCGGGAAGGCGATGACCGCCGTGTCGCCATAGCTGCGCGGCCCGGCAGCGCCCTTGCCGACATCCTGAAACGGCCCGGTGGCCGACGGCGGCAGGGCCAGCTGGCCGGTAAAAGGCTGGCCGCCAGTTACCAGCGTCTCGCTCCAGACATATTTCTTCATGCCATCGGCGGGTGCGACCCATGGTCCGCCAGTCTCGCTCCAGCCGGGCGAGGCGGCGATGCCGAATTCAAAGCCTGCGTCATGCGCCTGACCCAGCGACTGGCGGAATATGGCTTGCCACTCGGCGGACATGAAGGGCTTTGGCGGCTTGACGACGGCGGGCGTCGGGAGCTTGCCGCCCGAAAAGGCATGGACCCCGCCAATGCCGATACGCTGCATCCATTCCAGGTCCAGTCTGGCCCCTTCGGCGGATATGTTGCCACCCATCCAGTGCCACCAAAGGCGCGGCCTGGCGTCCTGCGGCGGGGTTTCAAAACCGGTGCGCAAGGTGTCGTCCGAAGGCGTGGCGACGACGCTCTGGGCGCTCAGCCCCAAGAGTGAAGCACTCGCCATGGCCAGCGCGCCAATCCATCCGGTTCGATGCTTCATCCAGCCTCTCCTTGGCTTGTTCCATAGCGCCGCCGTCATTCCCGACAGTGAGTTGGACATATTCTACGTTATGCGCGATTTATGCGATCATGTATCGCATAGGCGGTTATTTCGGCTTTGGTCAAGCCGGTCACGCCCGCAGGGACCGGGCCGCTTGACAAGCGCAACGGCGACGACTTATGCGATATATAGTCGCATAGATTGAGGGCGGGACAAGAGCCTGTTTGAGTCGGTCGATGCAGGAAATCACAGGAAACGAGCGGCAATAGCTCGTCGAAATCGGAGGGGATTGTTCCATGAAAGCCATGCAAGTCCTGCGTCGCGGCGTCAGTTTGAGTGCGATGCTGATCAGTGCGCCACTATGGGCGCAAACCGTCCCAACGGACGACAGCAGCAGCGCGTCCCAGACATCCATGGCGGACATCATTGTTCAGGCCCGTCGTCGCGATGAAGGGCTGCAAGACGTTCCTGCCGTCGTCAACGCCGTGACCTCGGCACAGATCGACAAGCTCAATCTGCGCAGCTTCAGCGATGTGCAATCGCTCGTCCCCGGCCTGGAACTGTCCTCCAACGCCAATGGCATCGGCGCGAACGCGAAGCTGCGCGGGGTCAATTTCGACCTGAATGCCAGCGGCAATAATCCGACGGTCGAATTTTACTTCAACGACGCGCCGATTACGGCGGGCGTCATTTTGCAGCAAATGTATGACATCGGCCAGATCGAGGTCCAGCGTGGTCCGCAGGGGACGCTGCGCGGACGCGCCGCGCCGTCCGGGTCGATCACGGTTACCTCCAAAAAGCCGGACCTGTTCCAATATGGCGGTTTTGTCGATCTGACCGCGAACTGCATCGGCACGATGAATGCGAAAGGGGCCGTCAATGTCCCGGTGATCGAGGGCATATTCGGCCTGCGCGCCGCAGGCGTGTGGGACGAGAATGAGGGCGACCGGGTGCGCGCCGCCAACAATCCCGATCCGCGTTCAACCACGACCAGCGGGCGTCTGTCGGCGCTGGCGACGCCGCTCGACTGGCTGCGGTTTGAAGGCACATATCAATATATCAAGCGCAACGCGATCAGCTATGATCAGGCGATTTCGTTCAGCGAGGCCAATCCGGCCGCCACGCCCAGCCCGGTCCTGATCACCGCCGAGGACCGCCTGTCATTGCAGCAACGGCCCCGTCCGGTCCGCCAGCGGTTCAATATCTACAACTGGCAGGCCGAAGCCGCACAAATGGGGCAACGCCTGGTCTATCAAGGCCAGCATTATACCCAAAACCTGTTTTCGCGCGATAATGCCGACGACGCGATCTTCTTTCCCGGCCGGATCGTCGACCAGGTCGCCAACACCCGCGCCAAATCGACATCTCATGAAGTCCGTTTGCAGAATGAAGAACGGCTGTTCGGCTTCCTCGATTATGTCATTGGTGCCTTTGATTACAAGAATAGCTCGCAGACCAATCTGACGACGCCGACGGTGGTGCGCCTGCCGCTGGCATTTGGTGGCGGCGTTGCCCAGATCGTCAACACTCCGATCGTCCGACCGACCAAGGAACATGAACAGTCCTTTTTCGGCAATCTGACCGCCCATATCGGCAAGAATACCGAGGTTTCAGGCGGGTTACGGCGGATCGACTACAGCTTTGTCGGCGGTTTCAGTGTCAACGGCCGGGTCGTCGATGCGCAGGACCGGGACGAAGGCAAGCTGATCTATGCTGCATCGGTCAAGCATAATTTCACGCCCGACTTCATGGTCTATGCCAGCACCGGCAGTTCCTGGCGGCCGGGCCTGACGGCGATCGGCAATTTCAATCTGGCATCGTCGGCGCTGGAACGATCCTTCGTGACCGTGCCGCCTGAAAGCTCCAAATCCTACGAACTGGGTTTCAAGAGCAATTTGTTTGGCGGCCGCGCGCAATTCAACCTGACCGCCTATCATCAGAAATTCCAGAATTTCCCCTACAGGTCCCCGACCGGCATTTTCTATGTCAACACCGTGGCGGTGACCAACGCTTCGGGCGCGGTGACAGGGTTGAGCCAGCAAGTAGGCCAGTTCAACTTCGTGTCCCCCGTGCCGGTCGAGGTCAATGGCATCGAGGCCGATCTTCAGGCCGCGATCGGCAGCCGCCTGAATGTAGGCCTCGCGGCCAGCTATTCGCTGGGCAAGATCAAGAATGGCGTGGTTGCGTGCAACGACATTAATGGCGACGGCATTCCCGATGTCACGACCGGCACGCCCAGCCTGGCCGCGTTGCAGGCCGCGGTCGGTGCCAACAATCTGTCCACCTGCCGATCCAACGACCGGTCGGCCTTCCTGCCGCCGTTCAGCGCGTCGATCCAGTCGGAATATCGCATCCCGGTTTCGAGCGCGACGGATGGCTATGTGCGCGGGCTGTTTTCCTATAATGGCAAGTCACAGGGCGATCCGACCAACCCGTTCGACAATGTCAGCTCCTATGGCCTGCTGAACCTCTATGCCGGGGTTCGTGGCCATGACGGGATGTGGGAAATGTCCTTCTTTGCCAAGAATGTCTTGAATACGACGCGGGTGATTTCGCGGACCAACCCGTTGTTCACCTCCTACCAGCAGCTTGGCTTTGCTGGGCAGTTTGCCAATGGCGCACCGGTTCTGACCGGACCGACGGGTGCTTCGGCCACCAGCAGCTATACCGGCGGGTCGTTGACGGCGCCGCAGGAGTTTGGCGTCAATCTGCGCTTTGCCTTCGGGTCACGATAAGCGGCCTTGACGCACCCGGACAGCATCGCAGTAGCGATAGTGGTGCAGGCAGCCGTTTGTCCGACAAGACAGCAAACCGGTTTGCCTGCATCACATTATAGGCAAGGACTGCAACAGGATTGAGGGTGTCGATGAAGCTGTATCTGACCGTGGCGAGCCTGCTGGCTCTGGCTGCACCGATGGCTGCGCAAGCCGGTTTGCCACCAGCGGATATGGCGCAAACGGAAACCGCCGGTCGCCAGTCGATGACCCTTGGGTCGGGCTGGCGATTCCGGTTTGGCGAGACAGGCGATGCGCCCGCTGCGCCCGGCTTCGACGATAGCGGTTGGGACAGCGTGTCGGTGCCCCACAGCTGGAACCGGCTGGGCAGCTATGGCACGGAGCGCGCGCCCGGCACCGACAACCGGCAGGGCATTGGCTGGTATCGGCTGACGATGCGCGCGCCGTCGGCGGGAACCGGGCCGCAACGCTATTATCTGGATTTCGGCGCAGTCAGCAAGATTGCCGACATCTGGGTGAATGGCGTGCATGTCGGCACGCATAAGGGGGCGTTCGCCCGCTTTCGGCTGGATGTGACGCAGGAATGGAAGCCGGGTGCCGACAATCTGATCGCCGTCCGTGCCGATAACAGCAAGCCGGTGGCGGGGGCCAGCACGGCGGAGACTTTGCCGCTGGCCGGAGATTTTTTCGTCCATGGCGGCATGTATCGCGCGGTGTCGCTGCTGACCCTGCCCGATGTCAGTTTCGATCCGCTCGATTTTGGCGGCCCCGGCCTTTATGCCCGCACCAGCACGATCACTGCGGACAAGGCGACGGTTCATGTGCTGGCGCGATTGCGTAGTGCGACCGCTGCCAATCGACGATTGACGCTGGTGACGACGATCGCGGATGCCGACAGCAAAGCGGTCGCCCGTTCGGAAAGGCCGGTCAGGATCGCCAAGGGTGCGAGTGAGCAAGCCATCGACATGGTGGTGCCATCGCCCCATGTGTGGAACGGAACCGCCGATCCCTATCTCTATTCCGTGCGCGCCGAACTGGTCGACAAGGGACGGCCTATCGACAGCGTGGTCCAGCCGCTGGGCATTCGCGATTTCCGTGTCAACCCGGACAAGGGCTTTTTCCTGAACGGCAAGCATGTAGCGCTGCATGGCGTGTCCCGGCACCAGGACCGGCCCGATGTGGGCTGGGCCTTGACCAGGGCGGACCATGCGCAGGACATGGCGATAGCCGTCGACATGGGCGCGAACACGATCCGCGAGGCCCATTATCAACAGGCCGACGAATGGAGCGACGAAGCCGATCGCGCGGGCATGGTCGTGTGGGCGGAGCTGCCCTATGTCACATCGCCCAGCGTCACCGGGGGGCAGGGATCGCCCGAACTATGGGCCAATGCCGAACAGCAATTGCGCGAGCTGATCCGCCAGAAATATAATCATCCTTCGGTCATGATGTGGTCGATCGGCAATGAAGTGGATTCCGCCAAGGGCTTTGGCGTCGGCCAGGAGCCGATGAAGCCGCTGGCGCTGCTGCAACATTTGAATGTGATCGCCAAGGCCGAGGATCCGTTCCGCCCGACAATATTCGCCGACTGTTGCGAGGGTCTGAGCCCGGTCAAGACGGCGGGCGAAAAGCTGGCGGGGACGGCGGACCTGATCGGCTATAATCGCTATTATGGCTGGTATTATCCCCAGCCGCGCGAGGCGCGCGAGCAATTGGGCGGGCAGCTGGACATATTGCACGCCAAGCACCCAAAGCTGCCAATATCGCTGTCCGAATATGGGGCGGGCGGTGCGACCAGCCAGCATTCGGACAATGTCGCGGACGGCTATCTCAACTTCACCGGCTCCCCGCACCCGGAGGAGTATCAAAGCTGGTATCATGAGGAAAATTGGGCCGCGATCAGGCAGCGCCCGTTCGTCTTTGCCAGCTGGGTCTGGAACATGTTCGATTTTGCCAGCGACCTTCGCAAGGAAGGCGATTCCATCGACATCAACAATAAGGGGCTGGTGACGGCGGACCGGAAGGAGCGCAAGGATGCCTTCTATTTCTTCAAGGCGCAATGGTCGTCCAAACCGACGCTGCACCTGACCCAGAAGCGCTATACCGAGCGTGCCTATCGCGATGTTACGGTCAAGGCGTATAGCAATGCCGCGAAAGCCGAGCTGACGTTGAACGGCAGCCCGGTCGGCACCGCGTTCTGCACCGACGGCATCTGTCTGTGGCCGCATGTCATCCTGCGCCCCGGCGACAACAGGATCGTCGCGTCCGCCGAATTTAACGGCGCGCAGATCAGTGACGAGGCGGACTGGAACGGGCCAGACCCGGCAAGGGGCATTTTCGTCAACTCAGGCGATCTGGGCAGCAGCGTCATTGCCGGGCAGCGTTATGGCTCCGACGATTTCGTGACCGGGGGAATCCCCGTCGTGCTGAACATGGGCGGCTTTGGCGGCCGGCGGATGATGGCGCCGCGCACGGTGGAGGCGGCTGTTCCCGCGCTCTACGATTATTGGCGGGAAGGCGATGCTTTTTCCTACGCCATACCGGTGGCCAATGGGCGCTGGACCGTCACGCTCGACACGTTCGAGCCGCGCAACGCGCTGACCGAGCCGGTCAGGATGCGGGTGAATGCCAATGGCAAGGTGGCGCTGGCCCCGTTCGATGTCAGCAAGGAAGCCGGTGGCGCGCTGCGCGGGCTGCGCAAGCAGTTCCATGTCCGTGTGACCGACGGCGTGCTGAAACTGGATTTCGCGGGCGAAGGCGGCCGTGCGGTCGTCGCGGCGATTGCGGTCACGCCCAGATAAGAGGAATGACGGGATGAACGAGGATGGCATGAGCCGCCGCACGCTGCTGGGCGCGGGGTCACTGGCGGCGATCGGCGCGGCTTATGCCGGAACCGCGAGGGCGAATGAGGAGATCGTGCCTGTCACGATCGACACGCGCACATCCACTGGCCCTTTGCCGCACATCTGGACGGAATGTGTCGGATCGGACCGGGCGGCCATCACCCTGCGGGAGCCATGGCGCAACGATCTCAAACGCTGGACCGATGAGGTCGGGACGCAGCGGGTGCGCTTCCATGGCATCTTCGCGGATGAAATGTCGGTGATGACGCCGACCATCCTCAACCGGATGCGGCCGACGCCCAATTTCCAGCGGGTCGACCAGGTCTATGACGGGCTGCTGGCGCGCAAGGTGAAGCCCTTTGTCGAATTATCCTTCATGCCCAAGGGGCTGGCGTCGGGGACGACGAGTTTCTTCTTTTACGGCGGGGTCATCACCCCGCCCAAGTCGAACGAGGCCTGGGCGCAGTTCATCACCGCCTTCGTCGTGCATCTGGTCGAGCGCTATGGCATCGCCGAGGTGCGGCAATGGCCGTTCGAGGTGTGGAACGAGCCGAATCTGAGCGTGTTCTGGACCGGCACGAAGCAGCAATATTTCGAATTTTACCGGGCGACTGCGCTGGCGATCAAAGCCGTGGACGCGCAGATCCAGGTGGGTGGTCCATCGACCGCATCGGTCGAGTGGATCGCCGATTTCGCCGCCTATTGCGCGGAGACCAACACCCCGGTCGATTTCTTCACCACCCATGTCTATGCCGGGGACTCGCAGGACAAGCTGTTTGGCAAGGGGACAGCGCGGACGTCGCAGAATGACGTGATCCCCCGCGCCATCAAGCAGGCGCGCGAGCAGATCGACGCCAGCACATTTGCGGGCAAGCCGCTGTGGATCACCGAATGGTCGTCGGACAGCCCGGCGATGATCGCCCATGTCGTCAAGGAATCGCTGCCCTATTGCCAGGCCATGTCGCCATGGGTGATGAGCTGCGAATATGAAGAATTGGGCATTGCCGACTATATATTGAAGGAAGGCGATAGCGGTTGGGGGATGATCTCCGCCGGGATCGCCAAGCCTTCCTTCAATACCCACAAGCTGCTGAGCGCATTGGGGACGCAGCGGCTGGAGAGCAGCGGTCCGGCGCTGGCGTCGCGCCGGGACAATGGGACGATCGCCGCGTTGGTGTGGAACCTGGCCGAGGCAACGCAGCCGTCGGGCATACCGGGATTGAGCCATACCCGAACAGTGCGGGGCGAGGCCAAGACGCTGATCATCGACATGATCGGCGCGCGGGCGGGGCAGAACGTCGCTGTCCGCTATGTCGATCAGGAACGCGGATCGCCGATGCCCGCCTGGCGCGAAATGGGATCGCCGCAATATCCCAAGCCCGATCAGCTGGCGCTGCTGCGCAAACGGGCGGACATCGCGCCGCCTGAAACGCTGCGGCTGAGCAAGGACCGCAAGCTCCAGTTGCGCCTACCGCCCGAAGGGGTCGCGCTGCTGGAACTTAAAGGCTGACACTGAGCCGGACACATGTGGACATGGTTATTAGTTCAACTTTTGAATTAAATATCTTGATCGTAATGGCGGCGATGATTAGGCTGGCGCGCAGAAGGCAACAGCCTCACCCTGAAACACTGAAAGGCCTGTTATGAAACGCATTTTCATCGCTTCCGCGCTGCTGATGGCAGCGTCGGTTTCCGCGACGGGGAGTTACGCCCAGACGGCCGCGCCAGCGGCGGCGGCAGCCTATAATGTCGAAGCGACCGACATCGGCACCTTGCTCGACGATCCTGCGGCCAAGGCGGTCGTCGACAAGCATCTGCCCGGCTTTACCGCCAATGAGAATATCGGCATGGCGCGCGGCATGACGCTCAAGTCGGTCCAGCAATATGCGCCGGACACGGTGACGGACAAGGCGCTGGCCGCGATCCAGACCGATCTGGCCAAGCTGCCCGCGACCAAGTGATCCTGGCCGTCCGGCCCTTGCGATTGGGGGGTCTGTGCGCCAGACCATGGCCATGACGCAGGGTCGGACAAGCGCAGAACTGGACTGGAACGAGATCGGGATGATCTATGAAGGCATGGCCTTCGCATCCCGACCGTTTCGATCCCTGACGGATCATATCAACAGGCGTCATGACCTGGGGCCGCGGGGCACATGGATATTGTTGATGATATCCAATGGCTGCCTGCACCCGCTGGATATCGCGACGATGTTGAACATCGGACGCAGCCTGGTGACGGCCGAGCTTGGTCGTCTGGAAAAGGCGCAACTGCTGGTTGCGCGCAAGAGCGCGACGGACCAGCGGCGGACCGAACTGACGCTGAGCGCGGCTGGCGCTGCGATCTGCGATGAGGTGCGCGCGGCGATGGCCGCCATGCTGCATGAGCGCTGGGCGCAGTATGAACCCGACCAGATCCGCTTGTGCGCCCAGATGCTCCGCGATTTCAGGATAGGCTGATCGGTCCGAAAATCATCAATCTTCTGCCGCGATTGCGACCCGCAGCCCATTCATGGCCTCCGTAAAGGACAGTTGGCAGGCCAGGCGCGACCCGGCGGTGCGATGCGGCGAGGTATCGAGCAGGTCGTTTTCGTCTGCGCTAATAGGCGGCAGACTGTCTGCAAAAGCCGGGTCGACATGGATATGGCAGGTCGCGCAGGCGCAGCATCCCCCGCATAGTGCGACCATATCATCAAAACCGGCGTCGCGGATGATCTCCATCAGCGTCCGGTCCGTCGTTGCTTCCACCGCGGTCTGTTGACCGGCGCGATCGGTTACCAGGATTTCAGGCATGATTTGCTCTTCTATTATGGTTCTGGTGGCGGCTGACGCTGCTGCCGATCGTGCCACACGCATTTTTTCGTTGACGGACGGCGCAAGCTGCTTCTTCAAAATGGGAGGCAGGAGTGGTGTGGTGAAACAGGAAAAGACGGAACATGGATCGTCAGCGCAGCCAGTGGTGAAGCCTGCCCATATAAGCGACACTGATTCGCATAGATTGCCAGAGGTGCGCGCGTCAAGAGGCACTGACCCCAGACAGGTGCGCAGCGCCGCGGCGTTGCGACAGGCACTGCTCGATCTGCTGACGGAAAAGGCATTCGACCAGATCACCGTGCGCGAGATATGCGCCAGGGCCGGGGTCCATAACGCCACTTTTTTCCGCCATCATGCCGACAAGGAAGCCTTGCTGAACCATGTAGCGCAGGATGAGATAGACCGGCTGGTCGCCATATCCTTTGCCCATGGCTACAGCCACAAGGGATTTCTGGCGCTGTGCGACTATGTCGCCGCCCGCAGGATATTGTGGCGCGCGCTGCTGACCGGAGGGGCTGGCGGCGCGATGCGGGAAGAATTGATGCAGCTGTCGATGGCGCTGGCGGCCGAATATAGCGATTATCCGACTTGGCTGCCGCAAGAATTGTCGGTGATTTGCAGCACCACCTTGATCGTCGAAACCCTGTCCTGGTGGCTCAAGCAGGACGAGGGCGAATATTCGTCCGAGGCGGTTGCCGACATCATGCACGAACTGGTGGAGTCGGCGGTGATCGCGCCGCGACGTCCGCGCGCGGGCGACTAATCGCTCAACGCTTCAGCTTAAGGTCCATTATCGAGGGTCCGATAAGGCCCGCGCGCCTTTGATGAAAAGCATCAAAGGCGCGCGGCAGTCATGCACGTACTCTTGGGGAGGACCGCGCAATCGAAATGCTTGTGCTGAGCGTCACGGCGCGGGCCGGATCACCTAAGCGACAATGTATCGCATAGATTGTCACACCTGCGCCGTCAAGATGCCAAGCGCGGTCCTGACGACAGCTTTCAATCCCTACTCCATCGCCCCCGCGACGCCTCGTATCGTGCCTTGACGCATGGGAGCGCGACAGTTTATGCGACTATAAATCGCATAGATTGATCGCATCGACGGTCGAAACTGGGAGTGGGCACATGACGCCATTGGAAGAACGCGACTATTTCACGGATTATGAAATCCTGAAGGACCCCTATTCCTTTTTCGAGGCAGTGCGCGCCCGTGGCCCCATCTACCAGCCGCCCGGCAAGGATTATCTGATCGTCACCGGCTTTGACGAAACGCTCGAAGTGCTGAGGAATAATGCCGATTTCTCAGCGATCATCGGCTTGCAGGGTGCGGCTGCCCCCCTGCCCTTCACCCCTGAAGGGTCCGACATTGCGGCGCAGGTGGAGGCGCATCGCGACGAGTTTCTGGGCGGCGACCTGCTGGTCAATTATGACGATGATCTCCACACAAGGATGCGATCGCTGCTCAACAAGCTGTTCACGCCATCGCGGCTGAAAGCCAATGAGGCGTTCATCCAGTCCTATTCCGACGAAATTGCCCGCACGATCACGGCCAAGGGCGGGTGCGAGCTGATCCAGGAGGTCGCGACGCCGTTCGTGACGCTGGTGATCGCCGACCTTCTGGGCGTGCCCGCCGCCGATCGCCAGATGTTCATGGACGTGATCGAGGCCGCGCCGCCGCCCGGAAGCCTGGAGTCGGGCGAAAATGATTTCAGTTCGCCCAACCATCCGCTGGTCGTGATGGGCGGCTATTTCGCCAATTATATCCAGGATCGCCGCCAGAACCCCCAGGAGGACATCCTGACCGAGTTCGCCCATTCGACCTTCCCGGACGGCAGCGAACCCGACATGCTGGAGCTGGTCAAGATGGCGACATTCCTGTTCGGTGCCGGGCAGGATACCAGCGCCAAGCTGCTGGGCAATTCCATGCGCTACATCACCGATCAGCCGGGCCTGCAGGACAGCCTGCGCGCCGATCCGTCACTGATCCCGCAATTTCTGGAAGAAGTGCTGCGGCTGGAAGGATCGACCAAGCAGACCGCGCGTCTGGCGCGCCGGGACACGAAGATCGGTGACCGGGCAGTGCCGGCGGGAACCAAGATATTGGTCGCGCTCGCAGCGGCCAATCGCGATCCGCAACGGTGGGAGAATCCGACCGATCTTGTTCTCGATCGGCCAAAGATCAAGGAACATCTGGCGTTCGGTCGGGGCAAGCATGTCTGCGCCGGTGCGCCGCTGGCGCGGGTGGAAGTGCGGATCATCCTGGAAAAGATGCTGGCGTACACGTCCGACATCGACCTGGATGCGGAAAAGCACGGTCCACGCGGGCAGCGCACGCTCGATTTCGAGCCAAGCTTCATCATTCGTGGCTTGTCGGAGTTGCACGTCAAGCTGACGCCAGCGCAGGGGGTCGACCTGACGGTCGACAAGGCCGCGTCGGTCACGGCTCAGCCCGCGGCCCTGCCGCAGGGCGAACGCAGCGGTTTTTCGACCGCCAAGACCAAGATTGGCGACCTGCTGGCCAACCCCTCCAGCCTGGCCATCCTCGACCGCCATTTCCCCGGCATGAGCCAGGACAAGCGGCTGGCGATGGCCAAGGGGATGACGTTGCGGTCCGTCCAGAAATTTGCCCCCGGACAGTTTAGCGATGACGCGCTGGACGCAGTGGATGCCGACCTTGCGCTCATCTGACGCCGGGTCGCATTTTTCAGGCACATGGAGAGAGATATGACCAACAACAAAGTCGTGGTCGTGACTGGCGGCGCATCGGGCATCGGCCTTGGCATTTGCCAGTTGTTCGCGCGTAAGGGGCATCCGGTCGCGATGCTTGACCTGCAACGCGCCGCGCTGTTGCGCGAGTCGGCCGCTTTGCGGGAGGAAGGGGCAACCATATTGGCCCGGACCGTGGACGTTTCCGATCGCGCCAGCATCGATGCCGCCTATGCTGCGATCCGCGCGGAACTTGGCCCGATCGCGATCGTCATCGCCAATGCTGGCATTTCCGAAGGAATCGCCTTTGACGATATTTCGGTCGATATCTGGCAGCGGATGATCGACATCAACCTGACAGGCGTGTTCCACACCGTGCAGGCCGCCCTGCCCGACATGCGGGCGGCCAAATGGGGCCGGATCATCACCATATCCTCGCAGGCGGCGCAGTCCGGCGCGATGGATCGCGCCCATTATGCCGCAGCCAAGAGCGGCGTCATCGGCCTGACGCGGTCGTTGGCGCGGGAACTGGCGGCGCATGGCATTACCGTCAACACGATACCTCCTTCGGTCGTGGCGACGCCGATGGCCGAACAGGGCATTGCCGCTGGCACCTTCCCGCCGCTGGAAGTCATCGCGCAGCATATCCCGATCCCGCGCGCCGGAACGCCGAAGGATATTGCCGCAGCCTGCGAATATCTGGCGTCCGATGGCGCCAGCTATGTGACGGGACAGGTTCTGGCGGTGAATGGGGGCATGTTCATCGGCTGAGGCAGATCGCGATGCAGGCGGTCGTCACACCGCCTGCATCTTCACATCTAGGCCGCGATGCCGCCGTCCAGCAACAGCGTGCTACCGGTCATGAACAGGGCCATGTCCGACGCGCAGAAAAGGATGGCGCGGGCAATATCGTCGGCCACGCCAACCCGGCCCAGCCGACTGCCGCCGATGCCGGGGATGGGAATCTGGCTGAGCGCGTCTTCGTCCAGTTCAGCCAGGAACATCGTCTTTTCCGTCACCGAGAAACCCGGCGCAACACCCAGCACGCGGATAGCGTGCGGCGCGAGTTCGATCGACATTTGCCGGGTCAGGCCGACGACGCCATGTTTGGAGGCGCAATAGGCCGCCTGCCCCGCCGAAATGCCCATGACACCGGCAAGCGACGCGACGTTGACGATCACGCCGGGCCGTTCAGCGCCGATCATGGATCGCGCCGCTTCCCGCGCGCCGATGAAAGCGCCCTTCAGATTGATCGCGATCACCTGGTCGAAGTCGGCATCCTCCAGGTCGAGCAGAGGCACGAAGGAGGGGATGCCGGCATTATTGACCCAGATGTCGATCTGGCCAAATTCGCGGACGGCCAGGTCCACTGTCGCCTTGATCGCGGATGGGTCGCCCGCGTCCATCTGGACCGCGATGATGCGGGACTCAAATTGTGCGTCCAGTTCCTGCGCGCAGGCAGTGGCCGCTTCGCCGTCAATATCGGCGATCAGCACCGACGCCCCGGCTTCAGCCAAGCGGCGTGCGGTCGCTTTGCCCAATCCCCAGGCCGCGCCGGTCACGACCGCGCTCCTGCCGCGCAGGGAATATAGGTCGGACAAGGAACGTCCGCTCACGTCGGGGATGCCCATTCACTCTTCCTCTTCCATTACAGTTATGCGATTCATAGTCGCATAGATGGAAAGGAAGTTTTCGGCAAGATGGCGAGGCCGCGACAGGCGCAGCCTATCGCCTCAGCGTGCGCGCATCGCCAGTGCGGAACGCAGCGAGACGTTATCTGGATAGCGAGTGAGCGAGTGACTATCTCATTCCGGCCGGAGATATAGCGTCCCCTCCCCCGACGGCAGCGTTGCGGCGCGATAGTCATGCGCGCGTGCCCAAGCGATCAGGGATGAATCGAGACCCTTCGGACTGGCGGGGGACGGCGCGCTTTCCTGCCCGGTTACGATCGCGGCGGGGGGTTGACGGGTCAGGCCGTTCGCGATGCTTGCGCCGTTCAGCATATGGAAGGCAGTCTGCTGCGCCGGGGTGAGCAGGTTGCGGGTGCGGAACAGGAAGGGTCCGGCGGCAAAGCGCGGATCGAGCGGAAGGCCGCTGTCCACCACCCGTTCCGGGGCCAGGCTGACGATCGGGCCTGTGATGCCTGCGGCGCGCACGCTTTGCCCGATCGCATGGGCACTATGGGTTACCGACAGGATGGGACTGTGGGCGCGCGCGATGTTCGGGGCGATACGGATGGCTGTTTCGGCCGTGCCTGCCACCATGCACAGCATCAGGGCCGCGATCGCGGCGGGGCGCGGCCAGCGGGGATCGTCCAGCATCAGGCCGAAGCGGAGAAACAGCGCGGGCAGCAGCGGCACCAGATATTGCACATAAATGGGCCGGGGTAGCCACGCCGCGATCAACCCGGCTAGGATCACGCTGTCGAGCAGAGCTGTCGTCATGGAGAATTTCGCGGATCGACGCAGGACGGCCACGCCAATTGCGACAAGCGCCAGCAGCGCCGATCCCTGCGCCAGAAACCGCAGCAGCCGTAGTGCGCTGAGCGGAGTTTCCACCATATAGGTGCGCTGGTTCAGCATCTGCCATTCCAGCGGCGCCTTCAGGCTATAGTCGATGATGCCGAACCAGGCCGCATCCGGTGCGATCGCCCACAGGATCAGGGTCGGCAATCCACCCGCGATCCCGCCCGCCGCCAGTGCGAGGACGCTCATCGGGCCGAGCCGTCGAATATTGACCAGCGCGAACAGGCCGATGGCGGCGGCGGGCAGGCCATAGCTGATCTTCGCCGAAGCCGCCGCGCCCAGTAGAAGCCCGGCCAGCATGAAGAATAGCGGACGGCGAGCGTTTCCAAGCGCGTCGATGAGCAGCGCGAGACCGGCCATGTGCAGGAATAGAGGCAGGGCATCGTTCCGCGCGACCGTGGCCGCAAACAGGAAAGCATGGCTGGTGACGAGCGCCATGGCCGCAATCCCGGCGCTGCGCCGCGACCCTCCCACCCGACATACGGTCTGGTATAACAGCGCCGCCGCCCCCGCTGCACACAGGGTATTGACGGCGCGCAGCGCGAGGAACAGCCAGCCCTCGCACAGCCGGGCCAGCGGCGCGAAGAGCAGGGGTTGCAATGGAGTCTGGAGATAGGCGAAATCGCGATAGGGCAGGCCCGATCGCATCAATGCTACCGCGGCTACATATTGCCCTTCATCATGGTCGATCGGCCGGAGGGCCGCAATGCCCAGCAATATGGCCAGCAACAGCAGGAAAATATACAGGGGAGGTATGCGGACAGCCTTGGTCATCACAGGGCTGGTTGCTTACCAGCCCATGTCGGCGCTGAACATGACGGCGCGGGTCTGATCGACGGCATGGAGGCTACCCATGGCCGTCGGGCCGGACAGGCCGATGCTGACAAGGCGGCTGGGATTGATGAAGCGTGCGGCAAGGCGCAATCGCTGGCGACCTTGTTGCACGGGCGTATATTCGATGCTGCCTTCGGCGCGCAGGGGCGATTGCTGGGTGCCAAGAGCAGCCAGGGCCGCGCGGCCGGTGCGCGATCCCTGTGCCGCGACACGCCACGCCCCGCTGGTCCATGCGGCGGCAAGGGCCATTTCCCGTTCCTGCACGGATCGCCCGGTCATGGTGTCCACCGCTGCCTGCTGATAGCGAACGGACCAGTCGAGATGCGGCGTCAGCTGGTGCCGGGCCATCATCTTCACGCCCAACAGGCGGGCAGACCCGATATTGGTGGGCAGATAGGCGCGGTCGGCAAAGGACAGGCCGTTGCGGATGTCGGCGCGATAGAGGCTGGTCGTCACCATCATGTCCCCGCCCGACCATTGGCCGCCAATCGACGCGATCCGGCTTTTTTCGGGGCGCAGGGAGCGGCGCAAAGCCTCGAAATCGGGGCGCGAAAGACCAAGCGGGCCGGTAAAGCCGGTATCGCCATAGGCGCGCATGGCTTCTTCATAGTTCATCGACAGCGTGATTGCAGACGTGGGTCGGTAGTGGACGACGGCGTGGGGCAGGAACCAGTCGCGCGCGCGCAGCCGATCGTCACCACTACCGATCGTCACATTGGCATTGCGGTTGCTGACTTTCAGTCCGGCAAAGCCCAGTGTCATCGCGACCTGATCGGAAAGGGAGAAATGATCCTCGACCGACAACATCCTCGTGCGGCTGCGCGGGCGGTGGTCGTAACCCGATGTCTCCAAGGGGAGTGCAATGTCCGCCTGCGCCCCGATGAACCGGCGGCTCTGGCGCTGGAGGCGCAGGGCCACGACATGGTCTGGCTCATCACCGGGCAGCGGACGGATCGCGCCGATCCAGCCATAATCCGGGCTGGTCCTGCGCGCCTCCAGCAGGGGTGATCGCCGGATCGCAGGCTTCAGCGTGAAGCTGATGCTTTGATCGACGAATATGTCCTGTGCCGATGCCGTGCCGCCTTGCAGCGCCAGCGAGGCCAGGCCGAGCAGATGCAGGCCGCGCATCAGCGATACTCGCCTTTTTGGGCAGGGCTGGCATCGGCCAGCGCCAGTTGCGAGCGCTGGCGGTCATAGGCGATGACATAGCCGAAATGATCGGAGAGCGGCTGACCATCAGGTTCCGACCCGAACGGCACATGCGCGCCCTTTACGACGAGCGCGGTGCCACGCCCGGCGCGCGCGAAGATCCAGTCCTTGCGGCGCTGGGTCGCGTGGATCAGGTCATCGCGCGCCTGCGGAACGGGGATCGCAGCCTGTTGCAGGGCAAGCTGCGCGCCGCCCTGCTCAGCTGCCACGAATGACAGGCCATGGCGGGAAAAGCTGTCGAAGAAGATGCGCGTGCGATCGCTGTTGCCGCCAATGTTCATGTCGCCGCCGATCATCAATGTGCGGTCGCGCGGGACGGCGCTGGCGATGAAGCGGGCGGTCAGATCGACCTGCCGCGCATAGGCCGCCAGCGATCGCGCCACGGAGACGCCCGACGCCTTGCGCGCGTTGAGGTGGATATTGACGATGGCGACGGGCTTCTCTTCGCCAGGCACCTGTATGTCGGCGATCACCACGCCTTTGTTGGCGAGGCAATCGAACCCGGCGCAGGCGAAATCAGGGAAGGCCAGGCGCTGGACGCGCACGATCGGATAATCGGACAGGATGATGAGGCCGCTGTCGGTCTGTTTCCCCATCGCCTCGCCACGATCCCACCGGGCGTCGGCAAGAAAGGCCTGATCCGCCGTCGCAGGCGCGATGGGCGAGCGCATCAGCCGATCCGGTCCGAACGTCATGTGCCGATAGCCCGACGTGCGCGCAATCTCTGCCGCCTGCGGCGTGAAGGCTTCCTGCAACACCAGGATATGGGGCTGCTGCCCCCGTTGCCGCAGGGCGCGCAGACGCCCGCCGATCCGCGCCAGCGCCGCATCCCGATCAAAAGCGAGCGGCCAGGGCAAACCCTTGATATTATAGGTCATCATGGAGAGCGTCGTATTGCCGCCGTCCGGCAATAGCTGCGCCATATCGAGACGATATGGCAGGCTGCTGCTGGTCGATCCGGTTGCGACGAAACTGACCAGCCCTGCAAACAGCATGGCTCGCATAGTCTTGTACATGATGATGCCCCCCAATGGCTGGCGTGCTCATAGCCCGCCAATGAGTCGTGCGCGTTTCTTCCGCACTGCAATATGATGAAAGTTCGAAGGCGGACCGCGTCACTGATCCGACCAGTAATTGTCATGCAGCGAGCGGAAGGCTCCGTCTGGTGCCTTCATAGAGGGTGAAGAGATCGGCGAAATGCGCGTCCATCGTGCGCGTATCGGCGGCCGCGGCGCGGGCGTTGGCAAGATGATCCGCTGGTCCCTGCGTCAGGAACAGGCGAATGGCGGCGGCCAGGCTGGATGCGTCCGCCGCGCGGTAATGATGGCCGGCGCCCGGCACCAGATGATCCGCCGCCGCCCCGCCGTCGGGCAGGAACATCGGAATGCCGCTGGCCCGCGCCTCTGCCGCGATCATGCAGAAGGTTTCGGATTCGCTGCCATGGACCAGCGCGTCGGCGCTGGCGAGCAGGCTGGCAAAGGCATGGCGGTCGGTGACCGGCGCCATCAGCCGGACATGCGGGTTGTCGGCAGCTGCGCGTTGCACGCTGGCGCGCGCGCGGCCATCGCCTGCAATGACGAGGCCGACCGGACGATCGAAGCCGCAGGCGGTTACGGCCTCGATGATCATCGGCCACCGTTTTTCCGGGGCGTGACGGCCCGCGCCGAACAGCAACAGCGCGTCATCATCCAGGTCGCACCATTGCAGCAGCCGTCGCCGCAGATCCGGGTCGCGGTGCCGGGGCGAGAATATGCCGGGCTGAACCCCCATGCGGTTTGTGACGACATGCCGCAAACCGCCATTGGCGAGCCGCGTCGCCAGTTCGTCACTGGCGCACACGATATGATCGAAGCGCGCGTCCAGACGGCGCAAGTGTCGCCAGAACCAGTCGAACCCGCGATCGATCTGTTCGCGACTGGCAAGGCTGCGGAACCAGCGATAGGCGTAATTGCCCAGCGGATCGGCGTGCATGATCAGGCTGCGTGGCACATCGCTGCGCCAGTTGGCGACCATCGATGCGCTGCCCCAGGGCGTCGATGCCTCCACCAGATCGGGACGCAGGGCGTCCA
The DNA here is from genome assembly GCA_023266575.1 of Sphingobium sp. GTDB lineage: Bacteria > Pseudomonadota > Alphaproteobacteria > Sphingomonadales > Sphingomonadaceae > Sphingobium. The sequence goes on along the minus strand of JAHFPV010000019.1, from coordinate 7,915 downwards.
GCCGGGCGTGCAAAGCTGCTTCGTCATGGAAATAATGATAGCGCCCGTCGAGCGGGAAGCGGCGCCCCGGCACATATTCGATGCGCCCGTGATCGCCAAAATATTCGACATGCGCCTGCGCGGCGGGGGCAAGGATGATGACTTCATGCCCGCGCGCCGGGCCGGCCAGCATCTTGTGCCGGACATAGGTTTTGACGCCCCCGCCCTGCGGCGCGTAAAAGGCGCATATATCGACGATCCGCATAGCCTAAAGCGCCTTGACCGGGCCGAAGGACAATAATCCCCGGCGATAATTCATGATGATACGTTGGCGCGTAGGGCCGGTGCCGACGACCAGCGTGGCCGACGCGGCCTTGGGCTTGCCCATGCCCAGTTTCGGGTTGCCGCCAAAACCGACGCCATCGACCGAAAGCCCGAATTTCCGGTTGCCGTCGCGATCATGCAGCACGCTGACTGCATAACGGCCCGGCCCCGGCACACGAACGCATATTTGCGCGGTATAGCCGCTTTGCGTGGAGCCTTGCCCGACGGGCACCTCGACCCGGCGGAAAATCTTGCCCTGAGAAATCAGGATATTGTCGTCCTGAAGAAAGTCCTGATCGTTGGCGGGATAGACTTCCGCCTTCAGGCGGCCTTCGCGATCCTTGAGGCCCACAATGTCGAGCAGCAAGGACGGGCCGTTTTCGCCGGGGCGGCAGCGCGCCTCCGCCTTACCCAGATCAGGGGTCGAGGGGATGGTCGGCACTGCCGCAGCGGCCATGATGCTGATCGCCCAAAGGGTCAGGTTAGTCATGCCTGCCTCCGCTGTTTGACAAGGCCGCTCAGACCCAGGATCAGCCCGACCAGCAGATGCGCGGCGAGCAGCAGGCTGGCGATCACCGCCAAAACCTCAGCAATTTCCAGCTCACGCCCGACCAGGAATACCGCGACGCCCGCGAACAACACATCCTTGTTCGGCACCATCGGCAGGCGGGACAGGACCAGCCGCAGCGTTGACAGCATGAACCACCAGCTCAATGCGACATCGGGCAGCAGCAGGTGCCACAATGTCGCATAGAGCAGCACATTGGCGATGATCCGCGCCAGATGCACGCCCGCCACCATCCGCCGTTCCGGCCAGGGCAGGCTGAAAACCTTGCGACTGAACAGGATGGGACCAAAGGAGGTCACGACAAGGATGGTGAGCGATATCCCCAGCGCCCGCCCGTCCATCGCCAGGCGCAGCGATGACAGGAGCGGCAGCGTGAAGAGCAGCATCGCCAGCGTGACGATATTGCCCATCACGCCCGACAATATCGCTGAATCCTTGACCGCGCCAAAGGGCGATCCGGTCATCGTCACATGCCGCCGCGCCCAGGCGTAGAAATAGACGTCGCCGACATAGCCGAGCAGCAGCTCGTTGCTGATCCGCTTGCGGAACAGGGCCGACAGACCACCGGCGGGGATCGACCATAGCCGGTTGAAGATGACCCAGTCGCATAGCGGCGTCAGGCTGTATGTCACGGCGAACACCAGCCAGAAAAGCGGGGTGCGCGGCAGCATGGCGATAAGCTTGTGAAAATCGAACGAGCCGATCTGAACGAATACGACAGCCAATATCGCAAAGGAGATGAGCGGGCCGAACCATGCCGTCCAGTTGCGGCCGGACCGCACGAGCGGGGTCGGATCCAGCATCGCGCCTGTGCCCGGCGCATGGATCAGCGGGGAAAGGGCATCGGCATGGCTCATGATAGCTGCGCCTCCAGAGGGGATTGCGAACGGGGCCTGGCAAGGGTGGCGCGCCGTCGGTGCGGGGGCGTTGCCAGCATGTGATGGAAGAGCGCGCGATAGGCGGGGACGGCGCGTTCGATGGTGAACGCCGCAGCCTTTTCGCGGGCGCGCGGGCGGTCCTGCCTGTCCCGGTGCGCGGTGCGGATGGCATCGGCGAACGCGGCTTCATCGCCGCCATCGATCAGCGTGCCGAGCGCGCCATCGTCCAAAAGCGGCGACATGCTCGCGCAACAGCGGGTGGCGATGATCGGAAGCCCGCACGCCAGTGCTTCGACCACGACGCCAGGCTGCCCTTCATAGCGGGATGAGAGCAGCAGCACATCATGGTGCGGCAATTGGCGACGAACATCGGTGCTGAACCCGGCGAAATTCACTTTCGCCGCGATGCCGAGGCGGTCGGCCAGACGTTCGAGAGGGACACGCGCACGGCCTTCCCCGAAGATGGTCAGCCTGTCGTCCGACCCGCTGCCCTTGGCGAAGGCGCGCAGCATCAGCGGATAATCTTTCTGCCGCTCCAGCCGACCGACGGCCACGAAGTGCCTGCCCTGTCGCGGCACTGACGATGCAGGCGGTGCCGCAACGGCATCCAGATCGGTCAGCGCCAGCACCGGATTGGGCACGACATGCACGCGCGCATGATCGACGCGCATCCGTGCCGCCACTTCCCGCGCCATGGGATCGGACAGGGCAGCGAAATGGTCGATCGCCCTGCCCTGTATGCGCAGCCAGAGGCGATAGAAGGGTCGCATGATCGCCGGCATGTCGGATCGCATCAGATCATTGCTGACCTTGGCAAGGATGAGCGGGCAACGCCGACCAAGCCGCAATTTCAGCAGCACGGCGACGATCGCATAGACATTGCCGGCGCAAAACAGAATGTTGGGACGGTGCGCATCAATGGCGCGCAAGGTGGCGATCAGGAGGCGCAGGCTCGCCAGACGGCGACCGATCAGCGGCCAGGATGGCAGATATTGGGTGGCGCTGCCGGGCGGCAGGTCATGCTGCATCGGCCCTGCCGGATCGCCGAGCATCAGGCGCACGTCCATCCCGGCCCGCCGCCAGCCGGTGATCAGCCGCAGCGCAATGCGTTCGACTCCGCCCGGTCCGGGGGCATGAAGAAAGACCAGGACGTGCGGCGGCGAAACGGCTTCACAATCGCTATCGACGATAGCTTTATCGGTCGGCGATAGCGGCTGACGGAAGCACTGCATGACCCGCCCATGTCGGACATTCATAACAGGCTGATGCACTATTCGTGACGGAATGATGAAGTCTGGACGAACGGCATGTCATGATTGCACCCATCATGAACCCGTCACAAATATCGGGATATAGGTCGGTCATGTTTGCGCCCCTCATCCTGCCAGTGCTGCTTGCCGTTCAGGGCGTCGCAGCATCGCCGCCCCCTGCGACCAGCGGGGCGGTTACCCTGCGCATAGCCGCCGAGGAAGCGCGGCAGGGCGTCGCGTCCGATGGCGTCCATATCTATGCCATCGATAATGACCGGATCGGCAAGTACCGGATCAGCGACGGCGTGCGCATCGCGCAGTGGAAGGGCGACCGGAGACTGTTTCCGCATATGAACAGCTGCACGATCGTGGGCAGTGAACTGATATGCGCGGCGTCCAACTATCCCGCCGTGCCGCAGACCAGCGCCATCGAAATCTTCGATACCAAAAGCCTGCGCCATGTCCGCAGCATCAGCCTGGGCATGGGGCCGGGATCGCTGACCGCGCTTGATCGGCATGACGGGACATGGTGGGCAATGTTCGCCAATTATGACGGGAAGGGCAAAGAGGCCGACCGCGACCATCGCTACACGACGCTGGTGGAGCTTGACGATGATTTCCGGCAACTGCGTGGCTGGCTGTTTCCCGCCGAGGTGCTGGCGCGCTTTGCCCCTTTCAGCTGTTCGGGCATGAGCTGGGGCGCGGACGGGCAACTTTATGTCACGGGCCACGACAGGCCGGAGCTATATGTCATGCGCCTGCCAAGCGCCGGATCGACGCTGGAGCTGTTGGCCACCATTCCCATTGCCACAGAAGGTCAGGCGATCGACTGGGACCCCAAGACCCCCCATCGCCTTTGGTCGATCATGCGAGGCCAGTCGATCATCGCGGCGAGCGAAATCCGCTGAAATGGTCGCAAGCAGGAATAAGCGCCTTGCCCGATTTTGTTGCGCCTCCAGCGCCCTTGTCACAGAATGCGGGCAAAGCCTGCCACGCCGTCGGCTGCTGGCATAGGCGGAACCATGTTCCCAGTAGCGGGCAATATCGGGCTGCCAACAGTGCCGAACATCGCCTCTATATTGCGCACGCATAGTGCCACATTCTCATCTGCCAGCCTGTACCAGACCTGTTTGGCCTCCTTGCGCGTCTGGACCAGATCGGCGCGGCGCAATTCGGCCAGCTGCTGGCTCAGCGCGGGCTGGCCGATGGCGGTGATGTCGGCGATTTCGCCAACATTGCGTTCGCCTCGCAACAGGCAGGACAGAATCATCAGGCGCTGAGACTGGGCGAAAATCTTGATCTTTTCGGCCGCAGCCGCCGCCGCGTCGCGATCCTCGTAAAGAGCGCTCATGGCTGGGCCTCCAGCCGACAGAACCAGTCGGGTGCAGCGTCGGCATTTTCAGCAGCAGGCAGCAATGTGGGTTGACCCGGCGCCCAGCCTTCGGGCGTCAGGCTGGTCCCGCCATCGACCTGTTGCAATGCGTGTAACAGGCGGAGCATCTCGTCCACCGATCGACCGACATTGTGGGGATAGGCCGTGATTGCGCGGATCACGCCCTGCGGATCGATGAAGAAGGTCGATCGCATCGTCATGCTGTCCGCCGCATCTTCGTCGATCATGCCATAGGCGCGGCCCACCGCCATGCTGGGGTCTTCGATGATCGGGAAGCCGATCTGGACGTCGAACAGGTCCCGCAACGCCCGAACCCAAGCGATATGGGCATATAGGCTGTCCACCGACAGGCCGACCAACCGGCAGTCGAGCGCCGCAAAATCCGCCTGCCGCCGCGCAAGGGCCGCAAATTCAGTGCTGCATACCGGGGTAAAGTCAGCCGGATGCGAAAAGAAGATCACCCACTGGCCGCGCAGCGCCGACAGCTGAAAATCACCCATGGTCGAACGCGCGCGAAAATCGGGCGCAAGGGAGCCGATGCGGAGCGGATTCGGGCGGGCGGTCGTGACGTCGTTCATGGCACTTTCCTGCAATCGTCAGAGGAATGTGGCAAGCCCTTGACTGTTGCACATTATATATATACATATATCATGTAAATATGAAATCAAAGGAGAGTCGCGTGGCGGACCCTGCACTTGCCAATGCCTGTGTCCAGGTAGGTGTCGCCCAAAACGGCGTACCGGTGGTCAAGGCGTTCTTCGACGCGCCGACGTTCACCGTGACCTATGTGGTCCATGACGGCGAAACCCGCCGCGCCGCCGTGATCGACAGCGTCCTGACCTATGATCCCGCGGCCGGACGAACCGGGCATCAGGCGGCCGATCCGGTCATCGCCTATGTGGAAGAGCAGGGGCTGACCGTCGACTGGCATCTGGAAACCCACGCCCATGCCGATCATCTCTCGGCTGCGCCCTACCTCCAGCAGAAGCTGGGCGGAAAGATCGCGATCGGCGTGCATATCTGCGAAGTGCAGGAAACATTCGGTTCGCTGTTCAATGCAGGTGCTGATTTTCAGCGCGACGGGTCGGACTTCGATCATCTCTGGGCTGATGGCGACCAGTTCATGATCGGTAATCTGGCTGTTACGGTACTGCATGTGCCGGGTCACACCCCCGCCTGCGTCGCCTATGTCATCGGTGACGCAGTGTTCGTGGGGGACACCATGTTCATGCCCGATTATGGCACCGCCCGCGCCGACTTTCCCGGCGGCGACGCGCGTATCCTGTTCCGGTCTTTACGCCGTCTGCTGGAATTGCCGCCTGAAACCCGGCTGTTCCTGTGCCATGATTATTTGCCCGAAGGGCGCGATCATTATGTCTGGGAAACCACCGTCGCCGAGCAGCGCCGTGCCAATATCCATGCGCATGACGGCGTTAGCGAGGATGATTTCGTCGCCATGCGCGAGGCGCGCGACGCCACGCTGGCCATGCCGCGCCTGATCCTGCCATCGGTGCAGGTCAATATGCGCGCGGGCCATATGCCGCCACCCGACGACAATGGCGTCACCTACCTCAAAATCCCGGTGAACCAGCTATGATCCCCGGATTTCCAGAGGCGCAGCCGGTTGCGGGCCTGATCGGCGGGTTGATGATCGGGCTGGCGGCGGCGATCATGCTGCTGGGGCTGGGGCGGATCGCGGGGGTCAGCGGGCTTGCGGCACGGGCCACCGGTCTGTCGACGGGCGGTGCGCCGCGTGGTGTGGCGATAGCATTTATTGTCGGTCTGCCACTGGGCGCCTTCCTCGTGGCGCTGCTGGCGGGCTGTGTTCCCGCGACCTTTCCCGCCACCGGACTGCTGATCATCGCTGGCCTGATCGTTGGTTATGGCACGCGGCTCGGATCGGGATGTACCAGCGGCCATGGCATATGCGGACTGTCGCGCCTGTCGCCGCGCTCGATCCTGGCGACGGCACTCTTCATGGGTAGCGGCTTTGCAACCGTGGCGCTGATGCGTCTGACAGGAATGATCTGATGCGGATCATGATCGCCTTATTGTCTGGTGCGCTGTTCGGTGCCGGACTCGCCATTTCAGGCATGGCCGATCCCATGCGGGTGCGCGCTTTCCTTGATCTCTTCGGTGCCTGGGACCCGACGCTCGCTTTCGTGATGGGCGGGGCGATTGTCCCGATGGCGCTGGCCTGGATGGTCCATAAACGGATCGAGCGCCCGTTCGCCGACAAGGCTTTTGCTCTCCCCGAAACGCGCGCGATCGACGGCAAGCTGGCGCTGGGCGCGATCCTGTTCGGCGTCGGCTGGGGCATTGGTGGCCTGTGTCCCGGCCCTGCCATTGCCAGCCTGGCGCTGGCTCCGGGAGCCGTCGCACCCTTCGTGCTGGCCATGTTGGGCGGCATAGCGATCCATCGCTTCACCACGCAATGATGGACACAACCCAATATCTGCTGGGCGGCCTGTCGGGTGGACTGGTCGGTTTCGTGCTGGGGCTGGTCGGCGGGGGCGGCTCCATCCTTGCCGTGCCGCTGATGGTCTATCTGGTCGGCGTGCCCAACGCCCATGTCGCGATCGGCACAAGCGCATTGGCCGTTGCAGCCAACGCAGCGGCGGGCCTGGCCAACCACGCCCGCGCCCATCATGTCAAATGGCGGTGCGGCGGCATATACGCGGCGGCGGGCATCGTTGGCGCGCTGGCCGGATCGACATTTGGCAAGATGGTCGATGGTGACAAGTTGCTGGCGCTGTTTGCCCTGGTGATGCTGCTGGTCGGCGTATTGATGCTGAAGGGGCGCGGCAATCCAGGTGATCCGGGGGCGCAATGCGATCGGGAAAAAGCGCCAAAAGTCGTCGCCTATGGCTTGGGGTCCGGGCTGTTTTCCGGCTTTTTTGGCATTGGCGGCGGTTTCCTGATCGTGCCGGGGCTGGTGGCTTCGACGGGGATGCCGATGCTGATGGCAGTCGGCACATCCCTGGTCGCGGTCACTACTTTCGGCCTGACGACGGCGGCCAATTATGCCTTTTCCGGGCTGATCGACTGGCCGCTGGCTGCCGTGTTCGTTGTCGGTGGTATTGCGGGCAGCATCGGCGGCACCAGAATGGCCGAGGCGCTGGGGGGGAAGACCGGGCGGCTGACCAAGGTCTTTGCCGGGCTGATCCTCATCGTCGCGCTTTACATGCTCTGGCGCAGCGCGGCTGCCTTTCTGCCTGGTGTGACAAGCGGTATAGTCACCACAGGGTAACAGGCGTATCTAGCGATAGCGGCCGTTGATAGGAGACGTCGCTTCCGTCTCGCATACCCTTGGCATAGCCCTGTTCGACAAATTTGGGATGCTGGAGGATCGATGCATCTCCCGTGATCAGCGTATCTACGGTGGAGCGTCGCAGCGCGATTTTCTGATCTGCCCCCACCGAGTGGACCGATTGGTTTGTTAGTGCATTAAGCTCATCGCCGCCATATCCGGACGGAGGTGGAGCGAAGCGGAACCGGAGGCCGGATATGGCGGTGTCGCCGT
>JAHFPV010000018.1 GCA_023266575.1 Sphingobium sp. | reverse complement strand
CTCGTAAAGGTTTTGCCAAAGCGCATCTTTGCGTTCCACAGGAAGCGTGGCGTGGAATTGGGGTTGTCGCTCCAGATTGAGTTGAAATAGGCCGTGGTTTTTTCCACTGCATCGGCCTGTTCGGCGCGCAACGGAAAGTCTTCGTGATGCGTGCCAGATAGCCGCAGACCCTTTTGCAGTTCTGCAATTGCTGTTTTCACATCATCAGGCGAACATCGCATCCATTCCCGCGATGCGCCGATAACGACATTCTCGAACTTTTTGTCGATCAGCCGCTGGCGCACTTCATTGTCGCGAAACAAGGTGCCATCGTCACGTTCGGCCAAAGCGTCAACATGCAGCGTATAAGCCTGCTGCATCTGTCCCTGAGACTGACGAATCCGGTCGTTGACGTCAGCCCGCGTCGTCTGCCCAACTTTGATCAACCCAGTATAAGCAGCGGGCGCATCATCGGGGGTCCAGGCATAAATTCGTAAGCGGGCCTCGGGCTTAGGGGCAAGGATTTCCTCGATTGACTTACTCACCATTGCCCCCGCTCAGAGGCCGAACAACTTTCTCAATAAACGCGATTTCCTCGGCAGAAATCCCATACTTCTGGTATAGTTCTTCGTCTGTGTAGTGCTTCGACCAATCTTGGGTAGGAACAAATGTGTATACTTTCCGCGTGACGTGCTGAGATGACTTATGCAAAAGTATAAGAAGCCGTACCAATCTACACGAAAGGTAAGATAGAACGCTTTCAGCTTCGCCTTGGGTTTCTAGCGGCCCAATACTAAGATACGTTTCCGATGAAATGCTGCCTGGCTCACCTATAAATGGCGTACTAATAATTCTATGTGGGTAGCTATCCTTGTTTCCGGTTCCCGGGGCGGCGTAGCCAGCAAACAGCTTCCACTTGTCAATGAAATTAGCACCGCTTACCACGGAATCCCTTGGGACGTAGCCTTTTCCACCATTCTGATAAATCAGAACATCGCCGGGAGATTTTGTAGCCTTTCCTTTAAAAAAGGTACGGAATCCGAACAGGCGTGCTGAGCTTACAAGGCGATCAAAACGCCTATCATCGGGCAATGTCAACGTTTCGGATTGGCCGCTTTCAACTGCGATGACCTTCTTTAGGATCGACACTCCTTCATTAAAACGAATAAAAATGTCTGCGCCCGGCTCAAGTAGTGGACGAGAGGTTGTCGAAATCGGCCAATCTTGGAATCGCGTGGTAACCTTGCACAAACCCGGATTGTCGCGATCCCAAAGAAAGTAGCAAACTCCGCCTTTAAGGCCAACTCCTGGAAAAACATCAGATGCACTTAGAAAGTCGTCAATTGAACGCAGTCGATTATCGGAAAGCATCGACTCTCTAAAATCATCAAGTCCTTTTCCGCCAGCAAACCAACGAGACGGTATAACCATGGTCAGAAAACGCGGTTCTAGCTTTTTTGCCTGCTCGACAAACTTGTTGTAGATCGGAGCGGCGCTGGTACCAAAGCCACCATCGTCCAACTGATATGGCGGGTTACCGATAATAACGTCAAATTGCATTTGACCTCCAAATAGCTCAGCAACCCGAGCCTTGATGTCGTCAGTATGAATCAGCGCATAAGCGTGAGTTTCAAACTCATAACCGCGATCGAGCGTATTCTGCCCTGCACCGCAAAATGAGCATTTCCCATCTATCCAGCGATGCTCAGTCCGCTCAAACCAGATATTGCCATCTTCATTTTGGAAAGAACTGGCGATAGAATATTCGCCCTTGGCATGCTTGGAACAATAGAGGCTGCGGCGGGCTAACAGGCTGGTCAACCGCGTAATTCCGATCCCGAAAATTTGCTGAGTAAGGATATGATCTACGCGCGTTTGAAGGTCGGGAATTTCGGTTTCAAGCCCAGCAATCAGACGCTTTGCAATCTCGCGAAGGAACACGCCCGATTTTGTGAACGGGTCCATAAACCTGACCGAACTATTCGCCCAAATGTCTGCACCGCCATTGCTCTCGGCCCAAGCCTGCGCCAGCGTGTCAAGCATCCGGTTGGCAAATTCGGGCGGGGTAAAAACCTCGTCGTTTGACAGATTAGCAATGCAAGTCAGCACATCGGGATTGCGCCCACGCAGGGCAAAGCTGACCGGTTCGATCATGCTGCGGCTCCCAACTCATCAAAAGCTGCAGCTAGATCAGGCACGGTCATCGGCGGATAGGTCTTGGCCGGGGTGAAAATCTCGTGCTTACCCAGCCCAGCGAACAGTGACCCTTCGGCGTTAAAACTCGCCATTCCGGTTAACACGTCAAGGCGGAAATCGCGGCGCTGGAACTTGCCCTTGCCCAGATACCCCCATTCCACAACGGTGATCGGATTGCCGTCAATCCCGCGCATCGTCATCGCATCCCCATGCACAAGGTTGAGCGAAAGCACATGGCTGGCAGCGCGATGGAGGTTATCGGCCTCATCCAAACCTAAATAATCCGCAAAAATGTCCAGCATGTTGGCGCGGCATTCCGCGATATTATCCTCCAGCAACTCGACCCCATAAGCGCACATCAATCCATACAGCGCGTAATGGCGCTTCTCGAAATCAGACTTGCCGAACTTCAATTCTACAGCGGCCAATTTGCGTTGTAGGATAGGCACAAGGAAATTGCCGCTGCCGCAGGCTGGCTCAAGAAAGCGCGCGTCAATGCGCTCCGCCTCCCCTTTTACAAGGTCAAGCATGTGCTCGACTAACCAAGGCGGTGTAAACACCTCTCCATGATCGGCAACGCGCTTCTTGGACCTAATCAAGCTCATTCAATGTGTGCCAGTATGTTCAGAGACCGGTCAGTGGATCCGCTCCTCTGCATTGATATTCAGACCAATGCCGCTTGTTGATCAAGCGGTTTTCCCTTGAAAGGTGCGACCTTAATATCCCCTTCCCGCTTACGGGCTTGGGCAATATCGTAGCTATTCTGCATCCGCATGAGGGTATCCATTGATACCCCGAAAGCCTTCTCGATCCGCAGCGCCATTTCCGACGACAGGTGAGCTCGCTCATTGAGCAACGTCGAAAGCGTCGCGCGTGTCACACCTAGCACCTCAGCCGCGCCCGTTACCGAAAGGCCCAGCGGTTCGATGATCTCGTGCTTGACGAAACCGCCGGGGTGGGCGGGGTTCTTCATCCGTATGCCAGTGACAGTGTTCATGGCCACCTCCTAGTGGTAATCCTCATAATCGAGGTCGATGATCTCAATCTCGTCGTTGTCGATCCGAAAAGTCATCCGCCAGTTTTTTGTGACGAATAAGCTCCAAGTCCCCTTGCGGTTACCGGTGAGCTGATGGGCTTTCCAGCTCGGCACGGTGCGCAGCTCGTCCTCCAGCTCCATATCCTGGAGGAAAGAGACCATACGCTGTATCTTGGGCACGACGGCGGGTTGCAGGCCGCTGGCATCATCTTTCTCGATGAATCGTCGCAGTCCCTTGTGGACCACGTTCCTGATTTTCATAAGTAGCGTCTACCAAAATGACCGTTCGGCGTCAAGCTACACCATACACCTTGCGATTCCTATGTTGCATCGAGCGCCTAGTTCGATGGCGGCCCTACTGTTCGCCGTTTAGCCGTTTCTTATGCGAATGGTGCAACGTATCGGCTTGCCTGCCTTGGCAACGGCCCTTTTGCACGCGGCAATGGTATCGCGGTTCTCGTGTGTTAGGTCGGCGGCGTCTACGATTGCCTGCCAGCTTTCCGGATTTCCGGCACGCATAAGGCGGATACCTGCATCCCACAGGGTAGGCTCGCCTAGCATGCGACTGGCAACCCGTTCCGGCCAAAGCCAGCTTTGCGGGCCGATGCTGGCCGCCCAGCCGGGATAAACCAGCCACAGAAGCGACATGGCCAGCGCCGCGCCTCCGCCGCAATAGAACATCTGCCAGCGCTGTTTCTGTTTGGTGCGAATGGCTCCGACCGCGCGCATCTGGTCCGCATGGGCTTGATGATGCAATTCCAGCGATTTCTTGATGGTCGCCTTATCAGTCGCTCGTGCGGCATCCGCCGCTATGTCAATCCGCTCTGCCATGCTCTCCGGCGTCAACTGCATGGCGGGCGCTTCCATGATTGTCTTCGTCTGCCCCGCCAGCGTCGCGAGATAGCCGTTCATCTTGGCAAGCGTTGGGCCGTAGTCGGGAAATTCGAGGCTCTGCTTCTCGATGGCGATATGCTCAAGCGCGCGGGCCATCACCGCCATGCGCCCTTCAAGCCGTTCCTCCATAGCGGCCACGCGCTCCGAGAGGTGCGCGAACGCTTCGGCGGCGGCATTGGGCCGGGGTTCCGGCTCCGGTTCGTTCAAAAGGCTCTGTTCGTCATCCATATCATGGTCTCCTTGGCGTTAGCGGCTCATGCCGCGACTGATGTCGCGTCCGTGATCGAGGGGGATGGAGGATGCGAGGTCGTGGGACAGACTTCGGCCCGCCTGCTGGCCGATCTCAAGTCCAAGCTCGCGGCTGCGCAGGCCCAACACCGATTCAAGCTGGGGGTCACGCTCAAGGCTTTTCGCCATGCCCGCCATCTGCTGCGCGGCACTTTTCGCACCTCTGAAATTGCCGTCGCGCACAAGCTCGGCGTGATGACGCTGCAATTGCTGCCACCCTTCCACGAACCGGTCGGCTCGGCTGTAGGGGTCCATGCGGATTTCGGTCTCCAACTGCATCGCGCGCACAGCCGCCTGGCCGCGCTCCTCGGCAGCCTCGCGGACAAGCTCCGGGCTGCTGCGGAAGGCGCTGTTCAGGTCCGAAGACCCTTCGGGGCGGATCGCGTCCAGAGCATCCCGCGCCCTGTCGACCGCCTCGCGCTGGTGCGGCATGGCGTCCAGACCCTGTGCGCGGGTCTGCTGGATCGCATCGAGCGCTTTGGCATAGCGCTCCACCGCGCCACGCACACCGCCAGCCCGAAGCGGCTGCGCGTCATGTTCGGGCTGGCGCTGAACGGCCCGCTCCTGCGCCGGGGGTTCGGCCTTCGGCTGGAAGCCCGCGAAAATGTCGTGTTCCCGCTGCTGCGGCGGGATAGTGGGCCGGAAATTGTCGAAGATCCCGCGTGCCTTCTCGACGATGGGCCTGACGATTTCCGCGATCCGTTCGCCAAAGCTAATGCCACGCCGCTCGGCATATTCCCTTGCTGGGTCGGCTTGTCTGTAATCGGTCGCCATATCCTTGCCGCGCTCGCGTGAGAGCGTGCGAACAAGCCGGGACTGATCGCGGAAATCATCGCGGCCATAATGAAGCGCCATGCCATCGCGATGGCGGGACATGGCGACATAAGCCCCGTGGCGATCCATCCCCGGCGTCGCCAGCACGTGGGCCTTGTCCACTGTCATGCCCTGCGCCTTGTGGACGGTGGCGGCATATCCGTGGTCGAGGTCGCTATAATCTTTGGTGTCGAACGATACGGAACGCCCGTCATCGGTGCGGACGAACATATGGCCTTCGCTTACCTGCTCGATGGTGCCCAGCGTGCCGTTTTTGACCTCAAGGCTGCGCTCGTTGCGCAGGAACATGATGCGGTCGCCCGACGCGAATAGTCGGTCGCCGCGCTCGGTCTTCACCTGGCGCTCGTCGCCTAGTTCGCCCGCATTGCGCATCGCCGCGCGCGCAGCCTCATTGAGGTCGCGAACTTCCGCATTGGTGTGGGTGAGGATGATGCGGCTGGCGTCTGGATCGGCTTGCCGTTCACGATCCCAGCGCTCGACAAGTTCACGCCGCGCATCTTCGCGCGTCTCGGCCTGATGTACCATGGCCTTGTCGGCATAGGCGGCAATGGCATCGCCGGTCCTGCCGGTCGCCAGATGCCGGGTAGCATCCTGCTGCCATCCTTCATGCTGGCGGCGAACCTGCGTGATTTCAACGCCGCCATGGCGCTCATGGATCGCGCGGAACGCCGCACCCGCCTCGATCGACTGCAATTGCTGCGGATCGCCGACAAGGACGACCTTCGCGCCAACGTCGGCGGCATGGGACAGCACGCGCTCCATCTGGCGCGTGCCGACCATGCCCGCCTCGTCGATCACCAGCACGTCGCGCGCGGTCAGCAAATCGCGGCCCTGCGCCCAGCCATGTTCCATACTGGCGATCGTGCGCGACGCGATGCCGGAGCCATTTTCCAGACCCTCGGCGGCGATGCCCGCAAGCGCCGCGCCGCGCACATTGAGGCCCGCGCTTTCCCACACCTCGCGCGCCACGCCCAGCATGGCGCTTTTGCCGGTCCCGGCATAACCCAGCACCAGTGACAAGCCGCGCCCGTCCGTTATATGGCGCAGCGCGGCTTCCTGCTCTGCTCCCAGAGCAAGACCACCACTCTCGGCGGCGCGACTGGCGTAGGTCGCCGCCGCCGAGAGACCATCGCTCCGGTCCATCGCCAGCCTGTCAGCCGCATGGCTCATCCGCTGCTCGGTCTCGATCATGTCGCGCGAGGTGAACCGATCGTCGCCGCGCCCGTCCTTGCCCAAGGCGATCAGGTCCGGCGAATTACGCACCGCGCGCATGGCGGCGTTGAACTGCTCCTGCCCATCGCTGTGCCGATGAATGAACATCGCCATATCGCGGTTGGTGAATGTCGCCTGTTGATGGGTGATGGCGTTGAGCGCGATGCCGGGATCGGCGATGATGCGTTCGCCATTCTCCCGCGCGATCTCTCGGTGCATCTCGGCGCGGTCGGCTTCCAGCCCATGGGCGTCCATCCGGTGCGCAGGACCGCCGATCTTGCTTTGCGGTTCGAGGTCGATGCCCTGATCGGCAAGGCTGCGGTGATCGATCCGCGCATTGATGTCGAGTTCGGCAAGGCGGGTGTTGACGTGGGTCTCCCAGCGTTCGCGCCAGCGCTCAACATTCTCATGATCGTTCCACTCGCGCACCTTCGCCCCGAAGCCAGCGGTGCCGTCCTCGCGCTGCACGACCTCCCGCATGGTGAGCATGACATGGGCATGGGGTTTGGGTTGTCCGTCCGCGCCGATGTCCCAATGCACATTTAGGTCGGCGATCATGCCGCGATCCACGAACTGCGCGGACACAAAATCGCGGGCCAGTTCGATGCCCTGCGTCTTGCTCATTTCGCGCGGAATGGCGAACTCGACCTCGCGGGCAAGCTGGGCGTCCTTGCGCTTCTCGAATGCCTCGACATCGTTCCAGAGGCGTTCGCGGTCGCGCCATTGTTCCGGCGCGCCTTCCGGCAACATGATTTCGCTATGCTCCACGCCGGAGCGGGCGCGGAAATCTTGGGGCCGGTCGAGGCGCTCGTCGTGCAGCCGCTCGCCCGCACGATAGGCAGCAGCGGAGACGGCGGAGCGCCCCGCCGCGCGACTGATGACCTGAACGGAGAAATGGAAAATCGCCATGATGGCAATCCATTTACGCCATCAAAGCGCACGTCGGAACGACGTATAAGCGCGCCCTTCTCGAAAATTTCTCGGAAGGGACTAGGCGGTGTCAGGCTGTCCCGGCGACTCTACTGCGCAGCGGGTGAGATCATCTTACCATAGCCCCATCGTCACTCAATGGAGACTTTGCAATGCGCAAACCCCGCGATTTTGATTCGGAACTCAAAGCCCTGGCCGACAAGGCCAAGGCGCTCAGGGAACGGCGCGTCCGCCAGCTTGGCGAACTGGTGTCGGCGACCGGGGCCGATACACTCGACGCCGATATACTGGCCGGGGCGCTACTCCATGCCGCTACGGTGAAAGACGCCGCGACAAAGGAGGGATGGCGCAAGGCGGGCGCGGCATTCTTTCTCGGCAAAGGCGGCGAGCCTGCGAGCGGACCTTCTGGCCAGCAAAGCGGCACTCTCCCGCTCGGCGGCGGCGCGGCATCGGCTTGAGGCTCGGAAGGCACGAACCGACATGCGGGATTGGCAGGTCAAGCGGCGGGAACGAACGCGGCATCTGATCGAACTGGGCGGCCTCGTCATCAAGGCGGGGCTGGTCGATCTGACCAATGATGACCGGGCAACGATCTACGGCGCGTTCCTCACCGTTGCCGACCGGTTGCGCGGCGAGGAACGCGCCAACGCTCTCGCCCTCTGGAGGCGCAAAGGCAAGCGGGCCTTCGAGGCGGAACAGGACGGCGGTTAGCGCGAAACTGACAAGTGAACATTGCTGTCCGGTTCGGCCTGATACTCGACCATCGCCGCGATGGGTGGACTGCTCTTGTCGCAGTAGCGCACGGTGATGAAGCCTTCTCTGATCGCAGGGCACAGGCCGGAGCCATAGAGAATGTCCGCCAGCGCGTCGAAGGTCGTCGCCTTGGCGCGATAGGCCCCGGTCCATTGCACCGTCCAAATGTCCTCGTTGGCCTTGACCCGGTAGCCCGCCCTCTGCGCAACATCCATGACCGCGCCCAACACGGTGTCTGCGCGCACGTCGAAGTCCAGTACGGCGGAGAGGTCTGCCGGTTCGGAACGCACGGCCTGCGCAGACTGCACCCGCCATAGCATTGCCTCCGCACCAGCCATGAAAAGGCATAGACCGATCACCGCCAAGAACAGATGGTCTTCCCAGCGCACGAACCTGGCAGAGCGCCAGAATCGCCGAAGCGGAATGAGCGGATTCCATCGGTACTGTGGCGGGGCGACACGTCGCACGATTCGCCATGTCCGTTGCAGCATGTTTGCCCGACCAGCAGGCTCGGAAAGGGCTATCGCTGTCGTCGGCACTTCGGGGGGCGGAAGCATCGGCGCTGGCAGGCTCGCGGCAAGCGAAGCTTGATGATCCGCGACGGCAAACGCTGCCCGTTCCTGCAATATTTCCACTCGCGCGAACGCCCATGACAGTTCCTCGCCCGAAATGCGGTATGATCGCCCATAGCGCGCTTCGACATAGGCGCGGCGTATGCAGCCGAACGCGCGCCGCTCAAACCGGCTATCGCGCGGCCATGCCGAACACAGACGCGGGTCCAGCGCTTCCGCCGCCTCGCGCAGTTCATCCAACGCATGGGTGCGCGGGGCGTGCAGGCTGATCGACTGCAAGACGGACAGATAGAAATGCTCGCATGCCTGATGCAGCATCAGCGCCGCCATCGGCGCATCGCCTCGGTTCCGATAGAAAGCCGCGCCAGCCAGAAAGCCGGTTCCGCGCTTATGCCACCGGATGAACTCCGCCACGCCCCGGCTAGCCCGTTCTCGCGCTGGCAGGTGGCGCGGCTCTTTCAGCCGCAAGCCCTCCATCTGGTAGAGCGCGATACCCTGCTCGGCGATGGTGACGAAATGCGGGACGCCTTCGGCAAGAGCGCCGTTCACCCGTTCAAGGCTTTCGACCGCCAGCCGCACCGGGCGGGTAATTTCGCCATGCTCCCACGCGCGGCGCAGCCTGTCACGCACCAGCCGCCAGTCGCGTTCGCTGCGGGCAAGACGCGGGTAGTTGACGATCACCAACAGGCGGAATGCTTCCCCCGGCGCAACATCTTCCCAGTCCTTCTCGGCGTGGGGACCATGCAGGATCAGGGTGAGGATGCGGCCTGCCCGGAAATGTTCGGAACATCGGCCCTTGGTTGTCTTCTCGAACGCCTCGAACAGGATTGTGACGACGTGAAGAAGCTCCTCCGTGATCGGCGCTGGCAGATGATCGGTATCGGTGCGCAGCATCATGACAGCGCCTCCTGTGGGCGACGCTGGCAACCTTTCGGGCGCGGGTGGCCTGTCACATCATGCACGCGATCCACCAAGGCACGGACAAGGGGTGTGATCGTGGCGGGAATGAAGCCGCCTGTGCGCGGCCGGTCTTCCTCCCAATCATGATAATAATAGCCCCACTTCCAGTAGGGCGAGAGTATCGCCGCCAGCCGCGCCATATCGGGGCAATCATGACCAAAGCCGCAGGCATTGGCGTAGGCCAGCGCCTTGGCGATGTCCTGCTTGATGTGGCGGGCATTCCACGCATCGGCAAAGCCCACGTCCAGCAGATAGGCGCACAGGGCCTGCTGGGTCACGAAACCGGCCTGATGCAGCGCTTCCTTTGCATGTCGCGGTTCGGCTAGGAAATCTGCTTCGAGCGTGGTCATCCAGCGTTCGGCATTGTGATAGCGGAAGCGGCTCACGCTTCGGCCCTCTTTAGTCCGCACCAGTGTCGCGGGTTCGTCTTCATGCCGCTGGTGGAGCGGTGACAGGGTCTTGGCCCAAGGCGAGGCGATGGCCGACGCCGTAACTGGTATGACGGTCAATCCGCGTAGCAGAGCGCGGCGAGATGTACCGATTTTCGAATCGTCAGACGGATATTCACCTTTCGCCATTGCCTTGCCTCCATCGGCTAGGTCCTCTGGATTACATCTCGCAAAGGACTATCAGATATCGCTTATACGACAAAAGAATGGCATTGATCAATAACCGATATCTCTTAGTGAACTTGTGATTGAACGGGCGTCATGGCCGGTTACGAGACTTCCATGGGAAGACCGCCGCTCGGAGTGAAAACAACCGTTGTCCGTCTGCCGAATGGCTTGGCGGAGCGCATTGACGATCTGATCGGCCCCAATCGGCGCGCTCAGTTCATCCGCAGCCTCGTTGAAAAGGAGGTTGAACGATTGGAGAGCGAACGTACCGCAAAATCGGGCAGGCATTCTTCAACCTGAAAGAAGCGTTCGGTTGCAGTTGTCGGGCAAATCGCCAATCCGGCGGTAATTCTCACCCATTCCTTGTGACACCGTGATTTGCAGGGGCATCGCAGAATTGTGTGGCTCGTGCCCGACGCCAATGCGCTTCCCGACTGACCGCAATGCGCCAGTTTACGCCGTTCAATTGGGCCAATGGCGCGCCCATGAGCAGTCAGTCCGCTTATGACCAGGGCTGGGACGAAGCAGTCATTCCCGACGAAATGCTGAAGCGCCGATCATGCCCGAAGCGGCCTGACCCGACTCGGCGAATGATCGGCGCGGAATGAGCAACTTTGATGCAAACCGGAAAGCCGCTTTTAGCGGCGTAGCGGAAACAGCGGACGATACCTAAAGTGAATTGAGCTGCGTCCATATTTCATCCGACGAGGCCGAACGCTGATCTGAGACATCCTGCATTCTGCGTGTGAAGCGGCGTTGAGGAACATACAATGTTCCATGATCCCCCCGTGTTTTCAAAACCATCTGGTGGGTCTCTAGGTAGCGAAGCGTAGCCTCAGCCGCTTTCGCATCCCAGTATCCCTCCGTGCCTCTCAACAAAGCGTCTTCCTGCCGCCCTCCTCCCGGCTGAAAAAATAATTTTTTCAAGAGGGCCATGAGCGTCTTGTGGGCATCGCTCAGGTTTAGTTCGCTAATTCTGCTAACGGTGAGCGCCGGTTCAAACTTTTCCGCGACACAGTTGTCTGCAAAAACATCTGGGAAGGCGTTCAAAGAGCCTATGCCCTCTACCATAGCGAATATGCAGTTGCCGAACCCGACTGATTCAAATTTTGAATCGTCGATCACAAGGCGCCTGACATAAACGTTTGAAACATTTAAGTTACTTGAAGTAGAACCAGAAAATGAGAGCAGCTCAATGTCGCCGCCAGTGATCATCAAACCATTATAGTTGTGATCGCCGCTTTCCAGTAAGCTAATTGTAGCCACTATGTCGCACGCTAGCTGCTGATTCCCGTTCTTGGAGCAGTTTTTGGCATATTGAACCGCTTGCCCGCTAGTGTGGCCTTTTGCAGCCAGCACCTCAACACCAAATGATTTTAGGGGCTGTACCCATTTCTTGGCGGCAACCTCAGCATCATAGGCTAGTATGGCCCCTGCGGTAGCTAAGCCGCGGAGACCGTCTTTCGCATACTGATCGATGAAACGGCGATCTGGGCTCCCCGCGCCCACGCGGCCTAGATAGGGAAGCCGCTGCAGTAGAATCGCAGCTTCATCGAGCGGTGCATATCCGGCTGCCTTGTAAAATGCTTCATTTACAGTTTCTGGGGACAGGTCGTCTTTACCGTCGGGTTTTTCGCGCGTCGATTGGGCTAGATTAAGAAGCACCTCCCGAAGCGTGCCAGTCTGAACTGTCGCGTGAATTTTGGTCTCGCGAACGCATACCGCATCAAAGACCTGTTCAAAGAATTCTACTTCGCCCTTCGCGGAGGACTGTATTCGGTCTATCTCTGCAGGATCAAGCCTAGCAAGAAGCTGACAAATGAGCGGCTTCTTGGGCATCCAATCCGGGACATTGCTTCGACCTGTCGCAAGTGAAATGTATGCAGCGGCTTCGGCATCGCTAAATTCGGCTGGACATTGCAGCAGGAGAAAACCTTCGCTTAGCCCAAGGCTTTCCGCCATCTCCTCATAAGTATCGAAATAGTGTTCTCGTCCGGTAATTAGAACTCCTGAACCCTTCGAGTTGGATAATAAGTCTCGCACCGCCTCGCTGCTGGCTCGCCGAACTTCTGCGAGGCGCTCAGTGGCACCTGACCACGATTGCGAGCCGATTTCATCGAAACCGTCCAAAAGCAAAGCATGCTGGCCTCGCTTGACGCTGCGTATCAAAACATCAGCAAAGGAAGATAGCCCTATTCGACTTAGATGATCGACAATAAGAGTATTAAATCTCCTGAATCCCCAATGATCTCGCAAGTTTATGGCGAACGGCGTGAATACGGATTCAAATTTAATCAGAGCGTTAAATGCTTCCATCAAGCAACGCGATTTTCCAGATCCAAACTCACCTAGCAAAACAACCTGACGGCCTCGAGCGACCTCTTTAGCAATATCGTGTACATTGTATTCGTTATTTTGGGGATCGCGATAGGTTATAGCCACATATGGAACCTCATCGGCCTCCCCAGTGTTTGGGTCTACGGCGCTGCCAAACGGAGCAAGCTTCCGCTCGTTAATGTATTGAGAAGATCCAAGAAATTTGCTCGCGAAATCGGCAATGCTATAAACCCCGATGTTGAGTCCATCTCCGGTAGTTTTTAGTGAGGATGTGTCACCGGACGTGACGAAATAGCACTCGGAATATATTTGCCTAGCCATGAGGGACAGGCGCATTGCGCCAAATTTGGTTACGTCCTCACGCAGCTTATCGAGTGTGTCGCTTTTCGAGACCTCGATTAAAATCCAATAGTCAGGGCGAACTTTGATAACCCCATCACACCTGACGCCGTTTACTAGCTCGGCAGTGCAGGGCGCTGCCCAAACAGATGCTGCAACCTTCCGAGCTTCCGCTTCAAGTACGCGCCAGTCCATATTCCCCCCATTTCCTCGCAACCGACGTGGGATGAACGAACGGTCGCATCGTGGCAACCCAAGGTTTTAATCGAACGGCCGCTTGTGGGGCAGCGGCGGCCCGTCAGCTTCATGACGCTCGGTCACGGCTTCTGTCAGATCCAGACGTCCGCGCGACCTAGGAGCAACGGAAATAGCTGGTCGGCAGGCGACCCAACGCAAGAGTCAGCTATTCTCGCACCCCAACTACAGACCGGACATTCGCCTAACGGCCATTGGACAGCTACGCGACCGCCTGTAATCCTTTGCGCTGGATGATCGACAGAAGACGCAGAGCAGGGCCGCCGGGCCGCTTCACGCCGCGTTCCCAATCCGACACGAGATTGCGCGAGACGTTGAGATAGGCGGCGAATACTGGTTGCGAGACATGCTCACGCTCGCGGATCGCCCGAATTTCATCGCCTGCCAGCGCAGGGGCGGGGGTAAGGCACGCGTCATCGAATGTACGCAGCGTCGCGCGCGACACCACGCCCGCATCGTGGGCGTCGCTCATCATTTCATGGATCGCGCCTGCAATCTCGCTGCGATAGCCTTTATCCTTCATCACGGTTCCCATCGTCTATCTCCACCAGCGTTCCCGACGCCACCAGTCGGTCCAATTCCCCGGCGCTCCACTCCAGCGCCTCGCTTGCCGCGTCGCGAAGCAGGGCCAGGTCCGCCTTTGTTATGTTCGCCTGTGCACTCTTGGCGAACCCGAAAGTGAATATCGCCCTGTCACCCTGCCGGAAAAGGATCAACGTGCGATAGCCGCCCGCCTTGCCTCGCCCTGTGCACGCGACCCGCTGCTTGATGACACCGCCGCCAAGATCGGCATCCACCAGACCGCTTTCTGCGCGCTCCACGGCTTCAACAAGCGAGGCATCAGCAATCCGCTCTTTTCGCGCGAAGCGCTCGAACCAACCATTTTTGAAGATGCGCGCGATGGCGGTTCTCCTGCTCTCTGTGATTCTATATAACACTTAGCATTATAGTTCAATATGGATAGGAAGGAACGACACGGTATCCGCCTTCTTGACAGCGCATAGGCTGCGGGTGAGCATGGGTTTGCTTCACGACGCTACCGACGGTGGTCCTTTCAAAGGAGCCTCCAATGACCGACTCGACCTAACGCCTGCTGGCTGTCCCCTGAGACGGGGCGGATGAGAAGGCGTGGCATGAAACTTTGGTACAGGCTGGGAAAAAATCTTCGCTGATCGCTATCAGTGAGAAGCCTACGCAAAATTCCGCCGTCTTCCGCCGCTGACCGCCAATTGCCGCCAGCGTTCACCGACCCATGAAAGCGTAGCTGCCTGCGCGCCCGGAACACTCTTGTCCGGGACGGCAAGGCATCCAATGCTCGTGGTCGGGGGCGCGTGCAACATCCTGATTTGAAGAGACTGCCCCATGAACAACAGTGATCGTATCATTCGCCTGAAAACCGTACTTGCCCGCACCGGGCTTTCGCGCACGACGCTTTATCGCAAGATGGGCGAAGGCACTTTCCCGCGCCAAGTGAAGATCAGCGTCCACGGCGCTGGCTGGCGCGAGTCCGCCATCAACCGCTGGATTGCCGATCCGGTAAGCTATCGGGAGGAGTTGGGCGTTTGATCATGTTGCCGTGCCCAACCTGTTGCAGGCGTGGGGCACGGCAACATCGACGGCTTGCGATCAGGCGGCTTGGCTCTTCGCCTTACCGAACTTGCCGGTTACGACCTTATGCCCGTCGCGCAGGAAGTCGAGATGGTCGGACCAGTGCTGCATCATGCGGACCCGCTCGTCCCAATATTCGCCCCGCGTGTATGCGCGACGCACGGCGTTGTTGTCGCAATGGGCAAGCTGCCGCTCAATCGCGTCGGGATGCCATAGTCCCATTTCGTTGAGCAGTGTCGCCGCCATTGCGCGGAAGCCGTGGCCGGTCATTTCATCCTGTGCAAAGCCCATGCGCCGCAAGGCGGCGTTGATGGTGTTCTCCGACATGGGCCGGTCCACCGAGCGGAGCGACGGGAACAGGTAGCGGCTATAGTCGGCATCATGTTCGATGGCACCAAGGATCGCCAATGCCTGCCGGGAGAGGGGGATAGTATGGGCGCGGCGCATTTTGGTCTTGTGCGCCGGGATGGTCCACAGCGCCTTGTCGAAATCGAAGTCGGCCCATTCGGCATAGCGTAGCTCGCCTGGGCGCACGAACACGTGCGGGAGCAGTTGCAGCGCTGCTTTGGTATTTGCAAAGCCCTCGAACGCCTCAATGGCGCGCAACAGTCCGCCCGCATTGTCCGCGCTGGTGATGGCGGCCCTGTGGACGGTCTTGGGCGCGATGAGAGCGCCGCGCAGGTCGGCGGCCACGTCGCGCTCCGCGCGCGCCGTGGCGATGGCATAGCGGAATATCTGACTGCATGTGCTGCGCAGGCGCTTGGCCGTCTCGTAGCGGCTCTTGCCCTCCATTTTGCGCAGCATGGTCAAAACCTCCTGTGCGGTGATGGCGGTGACAGGGCGCTTGCCCAGCGACGCATTGATGAAGGCCAGCAGCCAGCGCAGCTTCTTCATCGTGACGGAGGAGCGGCCTTCACGCTCGACTTTCACCAGCCATTCGTCGGCAACCGCCTTGAAGCTGTTGGACGCGGCCACGGTCGCGGCAATACGATCCAGCCTGATCTTCTCAGCGGGATCATTCCCCTTTGCCAGCACTTTGCGGGCGGCGTCGCGCTGTTCGCGGGCGTCGGCAAGGCCGATGTCGGGATAGATCCCGAAGGCCAACGTCTTTTGTTTGCCAAGGTGGCGATAATTCATCCGCCAGTAGCGCCCACCATTGGGTGCCACATAGAGGAAAAGGCCATCGCTATCGGTGAGTTTATAGGGCTTGGCTTTGCCCTTGGCTTTTTTGATCGCAGCGGCGGTGAGCGCCATGATGGTATCTCCTTTTCGAGGAGGGCCGCGATACCATCAGACATACCATCAAGTTGCTGGTATCCGGTGGTCCGAGACCGCTCCGTATGGGATACCTATACCATGAAAAAACCGCAGAAATCCGCCATTCCTGGCACATTCTGATACTCTCTGGGAGAGTATTTTGGTGACCCCTACGGGAATCGAACCCGTGTTTCAGCCGTGAAAGGGCCGCGTCCTAACCGCTAGACGAAGGGGCCGTTGGCGGCGCCACCGGATGGCGCTGCGAAGCGAGGCGGGCATTAGGAGGAGACGGCGCAGGGGTCAACCCCCTTTTGCGTGCAACGGCAGGCTTCGCCCTCAATCGGCCCAGGCGGCATCCTCCAGATGGAGTTCGGCGGCCGGGCGACTGCCCCAATCGTCAATCTTCGCGCGGCCCGCGACCCATAGCCGCCGGTCGCGCGGCGCGCCCAATATCGCCTGGCCCAGATCGGTTTCGGCCTGCCGGAAAGCGATGGTCTTGAATGACCGGCCATCCTCCCCGCCCATGATCGCACGCAAATGGCCATTGCCCACGATGTCGGCCTTGATCACGCGCATCGGCCCGGCGGCGATGCGGGGGGCTGGCCAGCCAGCGCCATAGGGACCGCCTGCCTCGATCGCGGCGATGAAGTCGGGATTGACTCCGGCGGGGGCCAGCACTGCGTCGATCAGCAATGCCCGATCATCGCGCGCCCGCGCCACGGCGGCGGACAAACGATCGTCGAGGAAATCGGCCAGCGCGTCCACACGATCCGCCGCCACGGTCAGCCCTGCCGCCATCGCATGGCCACCGCCCGCGACCAGCAGGCCGCTATCCTTGGCTGCCATCACCGCTGCGCCCAGATCGACCCCGCTGATCGACCGGCCCGATCCCTTGCCCACGCCCTCCTCGTCCAGTGCGATGACGATGGCGGGGCGACCTGCTTTCTCCTTGATACGGCCCGCGACGATGCCGATGACGCCGGGGTGCCAGCCCTGCCCGGCGATCACCGCGACGGCGCGATTGCCCTGGGCGGCCAGCAGCGCTTCGGCCTGTTCCTGCACGGTCGATTCGATCGCGCGCCGTTCTTCATTATACTGATTGAGTTGCTCGGCGATGCGCGCAGCCTCGGCGGGGTCCTCCGTCGTCAGCAGCCGCACCCCCAGATCCGCCTGCCCTACACGCCCGCCAGCATTGATACGCGGTCCCAGCGCAAAGCCCAGATCATGGCAGAGCGGCGCGCGGGTCAGGCGGCTGGCGTCGATCAGCGCGGCGAGGCCGATGTTGCGCCGCCTGGCCATGACTTTAAGCCCCTGCGCCACAAAGGCGCGGTTCAGTCCCTTGAGTTGCGCAACGTCGGCCACGGTCCCCAGCGCAACGATATCCAGCAATTCCATCAGCGCCGGTTCGGCCCGTGTCGCGAACCAGCCGCGCCCGCGCAGCACCCGCACAAGCGCCGCGCCCAGCAGGAAGGCAACGCCGACCGCGGCGAGATGGCCATGGGTTGCTGCCTCATCCCCCTCGTCCAGCCGGTTGGGATTAACGAGCGCCAGCGCCAAAGGCAGCGCCGCGCTGCATTTATGATGATCGACCACGACGACATCGACCCCGGTTTCGCGCGCCATGGCCAGCGCCTCGAACGCCTGCGCGCCGCAATCGACGGTGACGATCAGGGTCGCGCCCTCGCCCGCCAGCCGCACCAGCGCCTCGCCCGACGGACCATAGCCCTCCATCAGCCGGTCGGGGATATAGGGCCGCGCCGCCAGCCCCAGATCGCGCAGCAGGCGGATGAGCAGCGCCGCGCTGGTCGCGCCATCGACGTCATAATCGCCGAAGATGCGCACATCCTCGCCCCGCTGCACCGCGTCGGCCAGCCGATCGGCGGCGGCATCCATGTCGCGGAACAGGCTGGGATCGGGCATGAAGGCGCGGATGGTCGGGTTGCGGTGCGCCTCCAGCGCGTCGCGCGGGCAGCCGCGCGCCAGCAGCAATTGCGTCACCAGATCGTCGGGCAGATAGCCCGGTTCGCGCGCATCCGCCCCCTCCCCGCGCCATTTCCAGGGCTGGCCAGTAATCGAGCGGGCAATGTTGAGCGCAAATGTCATGCCGCCGCTCTAGACTCTGGGAAGCATGGAGGGAAGCGCGGGCCGTCGCGGCGAATCGTCCGCTCGACGGAACCGCCGCAACCCCTTGCGCGTATTGCAGGTTCGTCGGCCATCTATAGGGCTGGCGACCAAAGGGGCATGACGGACATATGATCAGACGACAGGCGCATCATGTCCGGCACATGTTGGGCCTAATTATCGCGACCGCATCCCCCCTGCCGTTGATGGCACAGACAGCGACGCCGCCCGAAGCCGAAGCGCCGATCCTGCCCGACGACCAGTTTGACGCGCGCCTGCCCTCGATCGACAGCTGGATCGAGCAACAGATGCCACAGACTGGCGCGACAGCCGAGCTGCCCGCCGCGACGGAGCCGATGCAGGAGCCGGAACTCGCCCAACCTTTGCCCGCGCTCGACAGCGTGACCGTGCCTGCCAATGTCGCGGCCGACACTGACCCGAACATAAAGACGCCCGATATCCGCTACGCCACCCGGATCGAGGGTTTCAGCAAGACGGGCCTTGAGGATGCGTTCCGTGATGCCTCCGCGCTGATCGATGGCGATGGCAAGGCGGAGACCGCCGCGATGGTGCAGGCGCGGGCGCAGGAGGATGAGAAGCTGGCGGTGCGGCTTTTCTATTCCGAGGGCTATTATGACGCGACCGCGCTCGCCAGCCTGGACCAGACCGGTAACGGCACGCTGACCGCCGTGGTTTCGGTGACGCCAGGCAAACGCTATAAGCTGGGCGATATCGTTGTGACCGCCGGGCCGACGGTGCCGCCGGGACTGGCGCGTGACAGCCTGCCGCTCAAGAGCGGGGACTATATCGTCGCCGCGACGGTCGAGGGGGCTGAAGCCAATGTCGCGCTGCGGCTGCCGGAACAGGGTTATGCCTTTGCCAAGGTGGGGGAGCGCGACATATTGCTCGATCCCGCGACCGTGACCGGTGCCTACACGCTGCCTGTGGATACCGGCCCGCGCGGTACCTTCCGCAAGATCACCACCAGTGGCGAGAAACAGGCGTTCGGTGCCGATCATATGGAGGTGATCCGCCGCTATAAGCCGGGCGAGATTTATGACAGCCGCAAGGTGGACGACCTGCGCAAGGCGCTGGTGGCGACCGGGCTATTCTCCAGCGTCGCGGTCGATCCGGTGCGCACCAACGAGGCCGGGCCGGACGGCACCGAATATGTCGATCTGCATGTCGAACAGGATGCCGGGCCGCCGCGCACGCTGGCGGGCGAACTGGGCTATGGCACGGGTCAGGGTTTCCGGGCGGAGGGGACATGGACCCATCGCAACCTCTTCCCGCCCGAAGGCGCGCTGATCGCGGGCGTGGTCGCGGGCACGCAGGAACAGGGCGTGTCGGGCACCTTCCGCCGGTCCAATGCAGGCAAGCGCGACAAGACGTTTCAGGCCGGCGCGCTGATCAACCATCAGAAATATGACGCCTATGAAGCCTTCACGGCGGGCCTGAACATCAGCTGGGCGCGGCAATCGACGCCGATCTTCCAGAAGCGCTGGACCTATAGCTATGGCGCGGAAATATTGCTGTCGAACGAACAGACGACGATTGACCCGGCGACCGGCCAGAATAAGCGGCTGACCTATTTCATCGGCGCGCTGCCGGTGCAGGTCGGTTATGACCGGTCCAACGATCTGCTCAACCCGACCAAGGGTTTCCGCGCCAGTGTGCGCGTGTCGCCCGAAGCCTCCTTGCAGGGCAATGTCTCCCCCTATGTGCGCGGCACGTTCGACCTGACCGGCTATTATCCCGTGTCTGATGCGCTGGTCATCGCCGCGCGCACCCGGCTTGGCACGATCAGCGGTGTGTCGCGTGACGATGTCGCGCCGTCGCGGCGCATCTATGCGGGCGGGGGCGGATCGGTGCGCGGCTATGGCTATCAGGAACTGGGGCCGAAGGACGCGAACAACGATCCCATCGGTGGCCGGTCGGTCAATGAATTTGCGGTCGAGGGCCGCTATCGCTTCGGCAATTATGGCGCGGTGGCCTTTGTCGATGCGGGGCAGGTCTATGACAGCGCGATCCCGAAATTTTCCGACATGCGCTATGGCGTGGGCATAGGCGGGCGTTTCTACACCAATTTCGGTCCCTTCCGCGCCGACATTGCGATGCCGATCAACCGGCAGCCGGGCGAGTCCAAATTCGCCCTCTATATCGGCATCGGGCAGGCTTTCTAATGACGCAGGACGACACCCCCACCCCGACTGTCCCCACCCAGACCGTCATCGTCCGCGAGGGTCGCCCGTTGTGGCAAAAGATCGCGATCGGGGTCGTCGGCCTTGTCGTCGCGCTGGTGGTGCTGGCGGCGGGGCTGCTGCTCGGCCTCAACACCCAGCCGGGCAAGCGCTTCCTGATCCAGCAGATCGCCGCGCTGAAGCTCGAATCGGGCATGGCTATCGAGGTCGGGCGGATCGACGGGTCGGTCTATAGCGACATGGTGATTCACGATCTTGTGCTGCGCGATCCCAAGGGCGTGTTTGCGGTATCCCCGCGCGTCCATGTGGTGTGGAAGCCGTTTCGCTATGTGAACAATCATATCTCGGTCAGCCTGCTGGAAACGCCTTTGGTCGTGCTGGCGCGCAGCCCGCAGTTCAACGCCACCCCGACCGATCCCAACGCGCCGATCCTTCCCGATCTGGACATTGACGTCGACCGGATGAAAATCGGCAAATTCGTGCTGGCCAAACCGGTGATCGGCCAGAAGCGCGAGATTGCAATCGACGGCGTAACCCATATTGCCGATGGCCGCGCCATCCTGTCCGCTGATGCCATCGTCGACAGCGGTGACCGGTTGCAGGCCAAGCTGGACGCGGTACCAGACCAGAATCGCCTCGCCATGAGCGGCACGCTCACCGCGCCCAAGGGCGGAGTCATCGCGTCCATGTCCGGCCTGACCGACGGGATGACCGCGACGCTGGATGGCAAGGGGACGTGGCAAGCGTGGGACGGGCGCATCATTGCGACCAGTCCCAAGGGGCAACTCGCCAACATTGCCATCGCCGCGCGGGATGGCGCCTTCACTGCCAAAGGCCCGGTGCGCCCCGGCCTGGTCATGGCTGGCACGGTCGATCGCCTGACAGCGCCGCAGCTGGACGTCGATCTGTTCGCAGGCCTCAACGAACGGCGGGTAAATCTGAAAGGCACGGTGCGATCGCCAGCCCTGACCGCCGATGCGCAGGGGATCATCGACCTTGGCACCAGCCGCTTCAGCGCGCTCAGGATCAACGCGGCGCTGCTGACCCCCGGCGCGATCATGGAGAAGGTGAAGGGCCGCGATGTGCGCGCCGCGATCATCCTGGACGGGCCGATGGCGACGC
This sequence comes from Sphingobium sp., assembly GCA_023266575.1. GTDB lineage: Bacteria > Pseudomonadota > Alphaproteobacteria > Sphingomonadales > Sphingomonadaceae > Sphingobium. The sequence continues at coordinate 38,294 of JAHFPV010000018.1, read as the reverse complement.
CGTTTATCGACTATGACATTACGGCCAAATATCTGGCGTTCGACGCCACCGGGATCGAGAATCTGAAAGCCAGCGGCCGCGCGGTGATTGACGCCGATCGCATCCGCATCCCCGTCAGCGCGACCGCAAGCCGGGTGACCGGCCTGAACGCCGCGGCGGGCGGACTGATGAACAATTTGCGGGTGAAAGGCGATTTCGCCTATGCGGGCGGGAAGCTGATCAGCGACAATCTGAAGATCGACAGCGACCGGGTCGATGCCACTGCGATCATATTGGCGGACCTTGATAACGCGCTCTATCGCGGGGCGCTTAAAGGCCGGGTCAATGATTATCGGATCGACGGCGTCGGCATCGTCAACCTGAACACCGATGTCGAGCTGGTCCCCGGACCCAAAGGCGGCTTTGGTCTGTCGGGTCGCTTTGGCGTGCGGACGGCGCGTTGGGACAATGCGTCGGTGCGCGATTTTCTGGGCGGCAATGCGGTCGCCACCGGGCGCATCGGCATGACGCCGGAGGGCAAGTTCACGCTGGCGGGGCTGAAGGGTGCTGCCCCCAATTTCACGATCCAGTCGGGATCGGGCAGTTACGACACAGACGGCCAGATCGCGTTCGACGCGACCGCTTCGTCGCGCCAATATGGGCCGCTGGCCTTGACCGTGCGAGGGACGATGGAGCGGCCGCAGGCGGTGCTGCGTGCGGCGCGGCCCAATGTGGGCGTACAACTGTCCGACGTCGTGGCAAAGTTGAACGGCGAGGCGGCGGGCTATCGGCTCGAAGCGACCGGCGGATCGCCTTATGGTCCCTTCTTTGCCAATGTGCTGATCCGCACGGCAAAGGGGCCGTTGACGATCGACATCACCAAGGCGCGCTTTGCCGGGGTGGATATGGCTGGCACGGTGCAGCAGAGTGCTGCTGGTCCCTTTACCGGTCAGCTCAGCATGAACGGGTCGGGCATCACCGGTGCGGTGCGGCTGGCAGCGGTTGGCAAGGCGCAGGGGGTGGACGTCAACGCCACCGCCAGCAACGCCAAGCTGCCCGGCGACGCGGAGGTGCTGATTGGCCGCGCCATCGTGACGGCCTCCATGGTTCTGACCGATCAGCCGCGCATCGTCGCCGATGTGCAGATCGCCAATGCCGCCTATGGCGATTATGTCGTCCGCACCGGGCGGGCGAAGATCGACTATCAGGGCGGGCGCGGCAAGGCGCAGCTGGTGGCCGACGGTTCCAGCGGCGTGCCCTTCTCCATCGCTGCCAACGCAGCGTTGCGGCCCAATCTCTATGCCGTGGCGTTGCAGGGCAAGGCAGGGAATATTCCCTTCCGTCTCGCCAACCCGGCGATCATCCGCACCGAGCCGGCAGGCTATCGGTTGGAACCGGCGACCTTGGTGCTACCGCAGGGCAAGGTCGATCTGGCGGGGCGTTTTGGTGACAGCACGGCCATACAGGCGCGGTTCAAGGATTTCGACCTTGCCATCATCAACATCGCTGCGCCGGGGCTGGGCATTGGCGGCAAGGCGACCGGGACGCTGGACTTTACGCAGACTGGCAATGCTTTCCCGACCGCGAGCACACGCCTCGCGATCGCCGATTTCCGCCGCTCCAGCCTGACCGCCGTGTCCGATCCGGTTTCAATGCGCATGGAGGGCAAATTGTCGAGTGCGGGCGGCGACCTGCGCGGGTTGATCCGGCGTGGCACGTCCACGCTGGGGCGGTTCGTCGCTACCCTCGCCCCGCCCGGACCCGGTGCCAGCTGGAGCGAGCAGTTGCAGGCGGCACCCTTGAGCGGTGGCATCCGCTATGCCGGGCCAGCCGATGTTCTGTTCTCCTTTGCGGGGCTGGCTGACCAGCAACTGACCGGCGGGCTGGCGGTTGCGGCGGATTTCAGCGGGCGGCTCACCGACCCGCGCGTCAATGGCATCGTCCGCGCCAATGCGCTGACCTATGAGAATGAGACGTTCGGCACGCGCGTCACCCAGATGCGGCTGGACGGTCGCTTCACCAACGACCGGCTGGAGATACGCGACTTTTCGGGCCGGGCGGGCGACGGCACGGTCAAGGCGTCCGGCTCCGTTGGACTGGCCGCCGACAGCGGTTTCCCGATGGACATCGCGATCGCGCTGGACCGCGCCCGGCTGGCGCGCAGCGAAGCGATCACCAGCGTGGTCAGCGGGACGATGGCCATCACCAACAGTCCGGCCAATGGCGGCCTGATCAAGGGCGACCTGACCCTACCCGAAACCCGTTACAAGGTCGCCTGGCAAGGCGGCACCGACATTCGCCAGTTGCAGGGCGTGCGGCGCAAGGGCGAGGGCGTCGATATTCTGGACCAGCGCATGGCTGCGCGACAAGCGGCTGCCAAGCCGGCGGACTGGAAACTCGATATAAGGCTGCGGGCCGACAATGAAATTTACGTGACCGGCATGGGGCTGGATTCGGAATGGAAAACCGCCATGCGGGTGACCGGCACCACCGCCAATCCGCGCGTGGTCGGCAGGCTGGAAGTGCTGCGCGGTCGTTATAGTTTTTCGGGCAAGCAGTTCGATCTGGAACAGGGTGTCATCACCTTTAACGGGCCGATGCTGAACCCGGTGCTGGCGATCAAGGCGCAGACCCGGATCGACACGGTGACGGCGGGCATACAGGTGAGCGGATCGGCGCAGCAGCCGGACATCGCGTTCATCTCCAACCCCACCCTGCCGCAGGATGAAATCCTCTCACGCATCCTGTTTGGCGATAATGTCGCCAATCTGTCGGCAATGCAGGCGGTGCAGCTGGCGGCGGCGCTCAATGGCCTGCGTGGCGGTAGTGGCGGGCTGAACCCGATGGGCAAGTTGCAGGGCGCGTCGGGGGTCGATCGCATTGGCATCGTCGGCGGCGACGAGGCGACCGGGCGCGGTACGTCACTCGCGGTCGGGCAGCATATTTCGAACAATATCTATGTTGAGGTCATCACCGACTCCAAGGGCTTTACCGCCACCCAGCTGGAGATCGCTTTGTCCAAGACGCTGAGCTTGCTGTCCAAGACTGGCACCAATGCCGGGTCGTCGGCGAACCTACGCTATTCCAAGGATTATTGAGGGGGCTTAGGCTCGTTCGTTACATTACCCGTTCGGGCTGAGCCTGTCGAAGCCTCGTCCTTCCCTTCAAGAAGAACTGCCCTTCGACAGGCTCAGGGCGAACGGAGGTGCGATGGCAGTTCCTTGCCTTATTCGTCTACGCGCGAGACGAGGATGGACTGGGCGTTCATCATGGCGTTGCCGAAGGCGGTCATGAAGGCGATGTCGGTAGCGTCGCGGCCTACGGCGATGCGGACCATGGTTTCGACCGGGGCAAGCCCGGTTGAATCGACGATATGCCATGCCCCGTCGAGCCAGACTTCGACGACCGCGTGAAAGTCTGGCGGATCGAGGCCCAACGCATAGACCGACACCAGACGGGCGGGAATGTCGCGCGAGCGGATCAGCGCGGCGGTGAGGTGGGCATAGTCGCGGCAGACGCCCTGCTGCGCGACGAAGGTGTCGGCGGCGGTGGTCGCGCCGTCGGAGCTGCCCGGCACATAGATGAGGTTGTCGTGAACCCAGTCGCGCAGCGCCGCGACCAGTGCGCCGCCCTCCAGATCGGGGAAATGGCCGCAGACGAAGCTGACGAAGCGATCGGCCTCGCAATAGCGGCTGGGCCAGATAAAGGGCAGCACCTCTTCCGGCAGGCTGGGCAGCGGGCTTTTGTTGAGGCTGACGAGATCGACCATAGGCCGTTCGACATCCACCGTAGCGCGGTAGGTGCTGAGCATCCGGCCCGTGCCGGTACGGGTCCAGGTGCGCCGCCCGACGCCGCTGCCGCCGACCTTGTTGGTCAGTGGCCCTGCATTGTTGATGATATGGGACTGGCTGACGATATGCTGGTCGGGCAGCGCGGCAGCCTCCACCGCCAACAATACATCGGTCGGTTCGGCGAAGTCATAATCCAGTATCGCCTCGATCGCGACGCGCATCAGGGGAGCCTTTCAGATTGGGGAAGGAGACGCGGTAACGCGCGAGCAGGGATTAGGGTGCAGAGCATTGCGATGCCGCAGGCAGAGCGCAAGCACGGGACAGGTCGGGCCGCTTAACTTCGCATATTTCCCGGCAAATCGGACATTATCTTACGCTAGCCTGATCCTATCGGAAAGTCCGTGGCGCTGGACCAGGACGGTAAAAGGCCCGCTGCGCAAGGGTTACGCGGCGGGCCTTTTCAGTGCGTGAAGCGAGAGGCGGACGAGCCGCGTCAGAGGCTGTTCCGGCTGATCCGGCCGGACAGGCGTCTGCGCTTATTCGTCATCATCCTCCGCTTCGGGTCCGGCCATCAACGCTTCGGCGACCACGTCGGTCTTGCCCCGGATCGCCTTTTCCAGACGGTCCGCCATTTCAGGATGCGTTTTCAAAAATGTCTTGGCGTTTTCACGACCCTGGCCGATGCGGACCGAGTCGTAGGAGAACCAGGCGCCCGATTTCTCGACGATCCCGGCCTTGACGCCTAGGTCGAGAATTTCGCCAATCTTGGAAATCCCCTCGCCATACATGATGTCGAATTCGACCTGCTTGAACGGCGGGGCGACCTTGTTCTTGACCACTTTCACACGGGTCGCGTTACCGACAATATCCTCGCGATCCTTGATCTGACCGGTGCGGCGAATGTCGAGGCGCACCGAGGCGTAGAATTTGAGCGCGTTGCCGCCGGTCGTGGTTTCCGGGTTACCGTACATCACGCCGATCTTCATGCGCACCTGGTTGATGAAGATCACCATACATTTGGAGCGCGAGATCGAGCCGGTCAGCTTGCGCAGCGCCTGGCTCATCAAGCGCGCCTGAAGGCCGACATGGCTGTCGCCCATCTCACCCTCGATTTCTGCACGCGGCACCAGCGCGGCGACCGAGTCGATCACCAGCACGTCGATGGCGTTGGAGCGCACCAGCGTATCGACGATTTCCAGCGCCTGTTCGCCCGTGTCGGGCTGCGACACGATCAGTTCGTCAATGTCCACGCCCAATTTCTTGGCATAGCCCGGATCGAGCGCATGTTCGGCGTCCACGAAGGCCGCGGTGCCGCCGCCCTTTTGCGCTTCGGCGATGACGTGGAGCGCCAGCGTCGTCTTGCCGGAGCTTTCCGGGCCGTAAATCTCGATGATCCGCCCCTTGGGCAGGCCGCCAATGCCCAGCGCAATGTCGAGGCCCAGCGATCCGCTGGAGATGGCTTCAATCTCCAGCTTTTCCCGGCTGCCCAGCTTCATCGCAGAGCCTTTGCCAAATGCCCGGTCGATCTGGGCGAGCGCGGCGTCCAATGCTTTTTGTCTGTCCATAGTCCCGTTCTTCTTGGAATCGATGAGTGTGAGCATAGCGGACATCGGCCTATTCCCTGTCAAGCGGACTGCGCCGATTCTCTCGACGCCTGGCGATGATGTATCCTGTTTGTTCTAGTAGAACAAGGGGGGAACGGAAATTTCCTATTCGCCCAATATTTTTCCCAACGCCCGCTCGACCGCGCCGATGGTGAAGGGCTTGGCGAGCGTCGGCCGGTCGGCATGGTGGGACGGCAGATCGTCGGCCATGCCGCCGGTCGCAAAGACGAAAGGCACGCCCTTCTGCACCAATATATCAGCGACGGGCCAGCTTTTCTCACCCTGCAAATTGCAGTCGAGCAGGGCCGCGTCAAAGCCGCCTTCGCGGGCATGGGCGCAGGCTTCGTCGACCGAGGCGGCGACCGCGTGCAAGCGGTAACCCAGCGCGTCGAGATAATCCTCCAGCATCATGCCGATCATCGCTTCATCTTCGACGATCAAAATGCTCTTAGCCGCCGACATGCCTTCGCAATCCCCTGTTGATACGCCTTTGCGCTAACCCATCGTTACGGGAATAGACAGGATAATCACCTTGATCGAGCGCAAGTTATTGTGGGGTCATTCCGCCACGGGCCGCATCGCCAGCGCGTCGCGCGCCGCTTCGGCCAGCTGATTGACCGAGAAAGGCTTGGGCAGGAAGGCGACGTTGGCGATGTCGATCGACTTGCGCAGCTGCTCCTCGGCATAGCCGGACATGAACAGGACCGGCAGGTCGGGGAAAGCGCGGCGCGCCTGCGCCACCATGGCGGGACCGTCCATATTGGGCATCACCACGTCAGAGATCAGCAGGTCGATCGCCACGTTCCCGGCCAGCACCTCCAGCCCCTGTTCGCCGTCGCTGGCGGTCAGCACGGTATAGCCCTGCCGCACCAGCGCCCGTTCGGCGACGGCGCGGACCATATCTTCATCCTCCACCAGCAGCACCGTGCCGGTGCCCCATGTCTCGCTGCGCTTGACCGGCGGTTTGACCGGGGCGACATCCTTGGCATCGGACCCGGCATAGACCGGCAGATAGATGACGAAGCTGGCCCCGCGTCCCGTTTCGGATTCGGCGAAGATATAGCCGCCCGATTGCTTGACGATGCCATAGACGGTGGAGAGACCAAGGCCCGTACCCTTGCCCAGTTCCTTGGTCGTGAAGAAGGGCTCGAAAATCTTGGCCAATATGTCGGGCGGGATGCCAAGCCCGGTGTCGGACACGCGCAGTGCGGTATAGTCGCCCACGGGCAGGATTTGCTGGCGCATTTCGCGCACCTTGATCGCGGGGACGCCATAGGTCTGGATATTGAGCGTGCCGCCTTCTGGCATGGCGTCGCGGGCATTGACCGCCAGATTGACGATCACCTGTTCCAGCTGGCCGGGGTCCGCGCGCACCGCGCCCAGATTGCGGCCATGGCTGACGTCCAGCTTCACATTTTCGCCCAGCAGGCGCTTTAAGAGATTGGAGACGTCCGCGACGATGTCGGGCAGTTGCAGGATTTGCGGCCGCAACGTCTGCTGGCGCGAGAAGGCGAGCAATTGGCGGGTCAGGCCCGCAGCGCGATTGCTGTTCGACTTGATCTGCTGAATATCGTCATAATCGCTGTCGCCGGGGGTATGGCGCATCAGCATCAGGTCGCAATGGCCGATGATCGCAGTCAGGATATTGTTGAAATCATGCGCGACGCCGCCGGCCAGCTGGCCGATCGCCTGCATCTTGGTCGCCTGCGCCACCTGCCGCTTGAGCTTGGATTCCTCGCTATTATCCTTGAGGCTGAGCAGCACCGCCGCCTCGCCAAGACCGCGCACGCCCGCCAGGCTGAGCGCGATCGGTTCGTCGGGCTGGTCGCGCATCCGCACCGCAATGTCGCCCGACATTTGCGGGCCGACGGCAAAGCGGCGCACCGCGTCGGCCACCGCGGCCTGATCCTCCCGTACCACCAGATCGCCGGGATAGCTGGGCTTGTCGCCGGGTTTCAGCCCCGCCACCCGCGCAAAGGCATTGTTGACGAACAGCACCCGCCCGTCGCGGTCGGCCATGGCGAGGCCAAAGGGCAGCAGCGAGAGCAGCGTTTCGATATAGGAGAGCGCCGACGTGCCGCCGCCGCCCGCCGGTTCGTCGATCAGCAGCAGCAGCATCGGGCCGTCCTGCGCACTGGCCTGCGCCGACACGCCATTGCCGTGGCTCGCGCGCTTCAACGGCACCTGCAACAGGCGCAGTGGCAGGCCGCCCTGCTCCTCGCGCGCCAGGAACAGCCGTCCCTTGTCATCCACCCGCATATGGCTGGCGAAATCGCGGCCTGTGATATTGGCGTCGATCCGCCCGGCTGCGCGCAGCAGGAAAGCGCCATTGGCGGCACGGATACGGCCCTCGCCGCCGATCATCACCGCCATCACGCCCGCCTCGCCCATCTGGCGGCCCGCTTCGCCAGTCAGGAAGCGATTGACGTCGTCGAGCGCGCTGGGCTGGCGCACCGGGGTGAAGCGCCAGAGCAGATAATCCTCCGCTCGGCCGGTACGCACCACCTCCACGTCCAGCCGGAGCGCGCCCTGCACAAGGCCTGCAACCTTCGCCTCACCATCGCGCCAGGCGGCGCGGGCGGCGACGGACAGGCTTTCGGTCAGCGCCGCATCGCCCGTGATGCCAGGCGGCGTGGGATAGCCGGGGAACCATTCGCCAAACAGGTCGCTGGCGCAGACCAGCCGCCCGGCGCGATCGGTGACGGCAATCGCCATGCTGGAGGCGTCGGCGGCGGCGCGGGCGACGGTCCAGTCCGGAATCGCTTCTTTGTCAGAGAGTTGCGGCGGATAGATGTGGCGATACCAGGCCATCAGCGCCGCGATGGTCAGGACGGTCGCAGCAAATCCGCCAGCCAGCAACCAGTTGCCAGCCGCATAGAAAACCAGCCCGGCCGACAGAGCCGCCGCCAGCAGCAGGAGCGGCAGGACCAGCCCCGATCGCGACTGGGTCAGCCACGCATCCCCATTGCTGTTTACCCGCGCGGCCATGGACGGCCTTCCCCCTGCATCGACACTGTCAAACCATCTTGCCTGTCCTAAAGGACAGAAGCGGCTTTCTCCAATGCGCTGCTTTCATGGACCTTGCCAATCCTCAATTTGCGCGCCTGCCATTTGCGGCCCATGCGGTGACGCCAGAACCAGTCGGCGATGACATAGCCGATGATCGCCGCCCCCACCGAAATGATCGAAAGGCCAAGCAGCATGGCGGGTGCGGCTTCCGACACCAGCCAGGCGGTCCACTGGCCGATCGTGGCATGATGATCGACCAAAGTCATGAAACCCGATGCGTCGGCGCTGCGACCCAGCATCCAGTTGCCGATATAGACCGACAGCCACAGGATCAGCGGGGTGGTCGCCGGGTTGGACAGGAAGGTCATGGCAGCCGCGACCGGGATATTGGCGCGGAAGGGCAGCGCCAGCAGCGCGGCCCCCGCAATCTGGATTCCGGGGATCAGCAGGAAAATGCCGACCAGCAGCCCCAGCGCCACGCCGCGCGGCACCGAACGACGGGTAAAGCGCCACAGCGACGGCTCCAGCACGCGGTGGGCGACGGGGGCGAGGAAGCGGTTATGCTCCAGGCTTTCGCGCGTCGGCGCATTGGCGTGCCACCAGCGGCTGAGGCGGTTGTCCATCAGCCCTTGTCCCGCATGATGCGCTGCTGGTCGCGCTTCCAGTCGCGATCCTTGATCGTCTCGCGCTTGTCGTGATTCTGCTTGCCCTTGGCCAGCGCCAGCTCGATCTTGGCGCGACCCTGGCTGTTGAAATAGACCATCAGCGGCACCAGCGTCATGCCCTGACGCGACACGGCACTGTGCATCTTGTGGATCTCCCGCTCATGCAGCAACAGCTTGCGCGGGCGTTTGGGTTCGTGATTTTCGCGGTTGCCATGGCTATATTCGGGGATGTTGCTGTTCACCAGAAACACCTGATTGCCCTTCACCTCGGCATAGCTTTCGGCGATCGAGCCTTCGCCGCCGCGCAGCGCCTTCACCTCTGTCCCCTGCAGGGCAATCCCTGCCTCGAACACATCTTCGATAAAATAGTCAAAGCGCGCGCGCCGGTTTTCGGCGACGATCTTTTTCTTGTCGAAGGTAACGGGACGGGGGCGGGCCATGGTTCCTGAATTAACTCACTTCACTATATAGGAACGGCGGACCGTTAAACGAGGCCCGCAATTTCCAGCGCGCGATCGACCGCGGCCCGGCTGGATTCCGACGGCCATGTGATCGGCAGGCGGACGTCGCCGGGCATGTCGGGCCGAACGCGCGTAAGCGCATATTTAACCGGGCCGGGTGAAGAATCGCTGAACAGGGCATCATGCAAGGGATAGAGACGATCCTGCAACGCCAAGGCACCATCCCAATCGCGGCGCGCGCAGGCGGCCTGAAAGTCGGCGACCAGACGCGGCGCGACATTGGCGGTGACGGAGATGCACCCCTTGCCGCCCATGGCGTTGAATCCCAGCGCGGTTTCGTCATTCCCCGACAGCTGGCAGAAATCCGGGCGGCAGGCGAGACGCTGTGCGGTGACGCGCCCCAGATTCCCGGTGGCGTCCTTGATCCCCACGATCGTCTGATATTCTTCGGACAGGCGGTGGATCACCGGCACGCCAATGTCGGTGATGGTGCGGCTGGGAACATTATACAGCACGATGGGCAGGGAGCAGCGTTCGGCGAGGTAGGCGAAATGCTGATAGACGCCGTCCTGATTGGGCTTGTTATAATAAGGCGCGACCACCAAGGCGGCGTCCGCCCCCGCCCCTTGCGCCGCATACATATGTTCCAGCGCGATTCGCGTGTCGTTGGAGCCGCAGCCCGCGATCACCGGCACGCGCCCGGCGGCCTGATCGACACAGATGGCGATGACGCGATTATGCTCCTCGACCGTCATGGTCGCGCTTTCGCCGGTGGTGCCGCACGGGACGAGCGCGCTCGATCCTTCGGCGATTTGCCAGTCGACCAGAGCGCGAAACGCCGCCTCATCCACCGATCCGTCGCGAAACGGGGTCACCAGAGCCGGAATCGAGCCGGAAAACATGATTAAACTCCTTCAATTCTCCGGCCGGCCGGGGCATGATCGGTCAAGCGGCGCGCTATAGCGCGTCATTCAGGCGCTGATAAGGATGCATTTGCGATAATGTCCAGCATGGCGACGCCCCGCATTGTCGAAAGTTATTGGATCCGTATGCCTCTTATTGCCCTTTTGCTGTTTACCGCTGGCGCAAGCGCTCAGACCGAAGGGCCGGTGCCTGCGGCCGCGCCTGCCTATCCGCCCGGCGCGGTGGTCCAGCCGCTGCCGGGGCAAGCCGCGCCGTCGGGCCAGTGGGACCAGGTCGCCAGCCGCGTCGGCATGGCCAGCGATTCGGCGATCGGCGCGACGATCAGCCAGTGGCGCGCGCTCCAGCAGAGCGATGGGCTGGGTTTTACCACCTATGCCAATTTCATCACCGCCAATCCCGGCTGGCCGGGCGAGGACCGGATGCGGCGGCTGGCGGAAACCGGGATCAATCCCGACAGCTATGATCCGCGGCAGGTCAGCGCCTTCTTCGCCCGCTTCCCGCCACGCACCGCAACCGGCCATGCCCGTAACGCCACGGCCTTGGTGCAGATGGGCCGGATGGACGAGGCGCGGGTTGCCGCGCGCAAGGCGTGGATCGGTGGATCGCTCAGCGTCGCGGACGAAGCGCGGTTGCTGTCCCTGTTCGGCTCCAGCCTGACGCCCGCCGATCATGACCAGCGCGCCGACATGCTGCTGTGGGGCAATGACACGGCGGGGGCAGCGCGGATGCTGGCTTATGTCTCGCCGGGTCGCCGCGCCGTCTATCAAGCGCGAATCGCCTTCCGCCGCAAGGCACCCGACGCCGCGATGCTGATGCAGGCCGCCGAAGCGGTGGGCGCGAGCGATGGCGGATTCGTCGCCGACAAGGCGCTGTGGCTGCGCGATAGCGGCAACTGGGTCGCCGCGCGCCAATATCTGGCGAATCGCAGCGCGCTGACCTACCGCCCCGCCAATGCGGAGAAATTCTACGAGGTGCTGCTGGGGCTGGCGCGCGCTGCCGCCAATGATAGCCAGTGGAGCTTTGCCTACGGCATCGCCAGCAAGATTGACGACGCGGTGCCGCCGGGCATCGACCTGTCCGATCAGCCGATCGGCGTGCGAGACGATTATACCAGCCTCGCCTGGCTGGCCGGGTCCACGGCCTTTTACAACCTTAATCGTCCCACTGACGCGGTGACGATGTTCCGCCGCTATGCCGACGCAGCCAAATCGCCCCAGACCAAGTCGAAGGGCTATTATTGGGCCGGTCGCGCGGCGCTTCAGTCGGGCGATGCGGCGACGGCCAACAGCTATTTTGCGCAGGCCGGGGTCTATCCCGACCAGTTTTACGGCCAGCTGGCGCTTGAACGATTGGGCCGTCCGATCCCGCCGCCCGCCACGGTCGAGCGCCCGGTGCCGATTTCCGCCGCCGAGCGGGCCGCGTTCGAGCAGCGGTCGGTGGTGCGCGCGGTCAAGGCGCTGGGGCAGATGGGCTATTGGGAGGATCAGGGCAAATTCGCCCGCGCCATCGCCAATAATGCCGACAGCGACACCGACCATTATCTCGCCGCCGAACTCGCCGAACGGATCGGCCGCACCGACATGAGCGTGATGGTTGGCCGCCGCGCCGTGTCGAGTGGCCTGACCGGCTATGGCACCAGCGCCTTCCCGCGCGTCCCCGTGCCGCCCGCCGCGCAATATAACTGGACCATGGTCCACGCGATCGCCCGGCAGGAAAGCCAGTTCGACAAACAGATCGTCAGCCATGCGGGCGCGCGCGGGCTGATGCAACTGATGCCGGGCACCGCGCGCGAACAGGCGGGCAAGCTGGGCCTTGGCTACAATCCCGCCTCGCTCAATGAACCCAGCTATAATATCATGCTGGGGTCGGGCTATTTTCAACGGATGCTGGACTATTATGGCGGCAGCTATCCGCTGGCGGTCGCGGCCTATAATGCCGGGCCGGGCAATGTGAACAAATGGATCGCCGCCAATGGCGACCCGCGCATGGCCGGTGCCGACATGCTCCGCTGGATCGAGCAGATCCCGATTTTCGAGACCCGCAACTATGTGCAGCGGGTGCTGGAAAATGCCGTCGTCTATGAAGCGATGAACCCGGAACGCGCGAAATTTCGCGGGACCAGCGCGGTACTGAGCCGCTATCTGGGGAAGCAGACGCCGGGGTGAGGCCGCCCCCTCCCTCCGTTCGCCCTGAGCGAAGTCGAAGGGTTCTGCTGAGCCGCAGGTGAAGCACCTTCGCTCCGCTCAGGCGAGGGCTTCGACAAGCTCAGCCCGAACGGTTATGGGATAGACGGATGACCACCCCGTATCCCAATTATATCTCGCCCGAAGGCTTCGCCAAACTGCGCGCCGAATATGACCATCTGCTGGGCGTCGAGCGGCCCGCGATCGTCGAGGTGGTGAGCTGGGCGGCGGGCAATGGCGACCGCTCCGAAAATGGCGACTATCTTTATGGCCGCAAGCGGATGCGGGAGATCGACTTCCAGCTGAAACGCCTGTCGAAGAAGATGAAGGACGCCAAGGTCGTCGATGCCCGCGCTCAGCCGGACAAAGCCCGCGTCTATTTCGGTGCGACCGTTACGATCGCCGACGAGGATGACAACCACCGCACCGTCACGCTGGTCGGCAATGACGAAACCGATATCGAGGCAGGCCGGATCGGCTGGTCCTCCCCTATCGCCCGCGCGCTGCGCGGCGCAGCGGTGGGCGACCTGCGCCGTGTGGTGCTGCCGTCGGGCGAGAAGGAATATGAGGTGATGGGGATAAGCTATCCGGGGTGACAATCCCTAAATCTCCCCTGCAAGGGCAGGGTAATCGCATAAGAACACTCGTCATTTAACTTCGTCATGCTGAACTTGTTTCAGTATCCATCATGCCCCAAAAGTCACCGCGCAGAACGAGAAATGGATCCTGAAACAAGTTCAGGATGACGATGAAGGAGGGGACAGCTTCATATACGATACCCTGCCTGCAACGGGACAATCACCACACCCTACCCTCGCCCCAGCACCATCGCCGCTGCCTTTTCCGCGATCATCATCACCGGCGCATTGGTGTTGCCGGACGTGATCGTGGGCATCACCGACGCATCGACCACGCGCAGTGCGTCGATGCCATGCATCCGCAATTGCGCGTCCACGACGGCGCGCGATCCCGTGCCCATCGCGGCGGTGCCGACGGGATGGAAGATGCTGCTGGCGATTGCGCCGACGCCTTCCAGTATCGCCGCATCATCCTCCCGCTCCGGGCCGGGGCGGAATTCGCGCGGGGCGTAAGGGGCGAGCGCCGCCTGTCCGACGATGGCGCGCGTCACCCGCACCGCCTCCACCGCGACCTGTTGGTCCTCGGCTGCCGAGAGATAATTGGGCCGGATCGCGGGCGCGGCCATTGGGTCTGCTGACCCCACCCAAACGCTTCCCCGGCTCTGCGGCCGCAAATTGCACACGCTGGCGGTAAAAGCGGGAAAGGGATCGAGCGCGCCGCCGAAGGCGGCCAGGCTCAAAGGCTGGACATGATATTGTAGGTTTGCGGTTTCAAAGCGCGGGCTGGATTTCACGAACAGCCCCAGCTGGCTCGGTGCCATCGCCATCGGGCCGGACCGGCGGGCGAGATATTCCATCCCCATCCATGCCTTGCCCAGCAAGGACGACGCCCGCGCATTGAGCGTCACTGCGCCGGTAACTTGCCACGCACAACGTATCTGGAGGTGATCCTGCAAATTCTCGCCCACGCCGGGCAAGTGATGGACGCTATCGATACCCAGCGCCGCGAGTTTGCTGCCGTCGCCAATGCCAGACCGCTGGAGGATCGCCGGTGATCCGATCGCGCCTGAACTGAGCAATATTTCGCCCTCGGCCCTCGCCTCGCACGCTTCACCGTCCAGCAGGAAGCGCACGCCGGTTGCGCGCCGATCCTTGATGATCACCCGGTCGATGCTCGCCCCGGTGACGACGCGCAGATTGGGCCGTTTCATCGCCGGGCGCAGGAAAGCATCTGCCGCGCTCCAGCGCCGCCCGCGCTTCTGCGTCACCTCGAAATAGCCCGACCCCAGATTGTCGCCCCCGTTGAAATCATCGCTGTGCGGCACGCCATATTGCCGCGCGGCTTCGCGAAACTTCTCCAGCAAGTCCCAGCGCAACCGCTGCCGTTCGACCCGTATCTCGCCGCCTGCGCCGTGCGCGTCGCTCGGCCCGCCGAAATGATCCTGCGCGCGCTTGAAATAGGGCAGCACATCGTCCCAGCTCCAGCCGATATTGCCCGCCTGCCGCCAGCCATCATAGTCGCGCGCCTGACCGCGCATATAGATCATACCGTTGATCGAGGAAGAACCGCCCAGCACCCGGCCACGCGGATAGCCGATCGACCGGCCACCCAGCCCTGCTTCCTCCTCCGTCTTGAGGCACCAGTCGGTGCGCGGATTGCCGATGCAATAGAGATAGCCGACCGGCACCTTGATCCACAGCCAGTCATCCTTGCCGCCCGCCTCCAGCAGCAGGACGCGGGTTGACGGGTTCGCGCTCAGCCGGTTGGCCAGCACGCACCCTGCGCTGCCCGCGCCCAGGATGATATAGTCATAGGCGCCGAAATCGCGGGGCATCGTATCTACCTCTCCGCCCGCGACCATGGCGCGAAAAGGTCGCCCGCCGCAAGCCGGGCGGGCGATATATCGCCCCCTAATCGTGCGGGCGCAGCGACCGGTTGAGGCTGTCCAGCACTTCGGCGATCGGTTCGGTCACGGTCACGCTGCGGCCTTCGCCAAAGCGGATGCGGGTGCCGTCATTGACGGACGAGACGAAGGTGACTTGCGACGCGTTGACGGCGGTTTCGGTGCGGTCAGTGCCCACGAACATGACGAGCATGGCTTCCTCTCCTTTTTATGGATGCACAGCCTATCGCCATTTGCGCGCGATGCCAGAGGGATTTCTGCCGATCGTCAGGTTGCGCGGATCGCCATGATGAAACCGCCCGCGCGCGCCTCCAGCCGATGGGCTTCCCCGGCCAGCCTTTGCGCGACCGATTGCATGGCCCGCGCGCCCAGCACGGTCGCATCCGCATTGCCGCTGATCGCCTGCGCCCCGGTACGGATATGATCGCTGGAGGACCCTGCCTCCGCCACGCTGTCGGCAATGGCGCGGCTGAAGGCGGCCTGCCGGGCAACCGCGTCGAACAGGGCGGCGGACAGTCGGTCGGCACGGGTCATGGCCGCGTCCATATGCATATGCCCCGCCGCCACATCGGCCACGGTCGCGCGGACATGCGCGATCCGCCCGGCAATGCCCGCTGCGGCATCGCGCGTCTGTTGCGCCAGCGACTTTACCTCGCGCGCGACGACGGCAAAGCCCTGCCCTGCCTCGCCCGCGCGCGCCGCCTCGATGCTGGCGTTGAGCGCCAGCATCGCCGTTGCGCCCGCAATGCTGTCGATCAGGGCGACGACCTCGCCAATATTCTCTGTCTCGGTTCGCAGCGCCTCACCCTGCGCCATGCCTGCGCGGCTGCGCGCGGCGGCGTCGCGCATCGCAGCGCCAGCGTCACGCGCCTCGCTGTCCATCGCCTGAAATATCTGGCCCAGTTCGACGCCGCCCGCCGCGATGCCCGCCAGACGATCGGCCGTCTGCGCGGCGGCCACCGCCATAGCCGCGCTGTCCGCGCCATCGCCCGCCGCGCGCTCGGCCGCTTGGCTCGCGAGCGCCGACAACTGATCGGCCATCGCCACCATGTCCGCGATCAACAGGGCGACATCGCCCTGAAAGCTGGCGCTTTCCCGCCGGATCTGTTCGATCCGTTCCGACCGCGCCAGCGCCACCCGCGTGTCGCGCTGCGCGGTCAGTCGCAGCAGCAGGGTGCCGTCCAGCACCCCGGCATAGCGCCCATCATCGGTCACGATCAGCCCCTCGCACGCGGTCCCCTGCGCGGCATAGAGATCGACCAGCCTGTCCACGCTCGCGCGCCGGTCCACATGAGCGCAAGGGCGGACATGATCATCCAGCCGCCCGCCGAAACTGGGGTTGCGCAGCAGGGCATGGCCGAAGGGATTGAACAGGATGCGGCGCATGTCGCGCTCATAAATTGCGCCGACAGGCCTGTTGCGTGCGTCCAGCACCGGCAGCAGGCGCAGGGCGGAATCCTGCTGGAAACAATCCACCGCCTCACTGAGCGGACGCCCCAGCCGGATCACCGGCTTGTCCTGCGCCAATGGCAACTCGGCCAGGCCGGGTGCATCAGGTGTGGATATAGGGGCGTGAAACATGGCCAAAGCCTTAGCCGCCCAATGGTAAACGAGCCGTTAGAATTTCATGACACTTTTGTTACAAGCGTCTGTTTTTGCTGTATTTTATTCGGATTTAGCGGGCTGGTAGCCAAAAGCCTGCTTGGCCAGTTTCACCACCGCCGGGTCGGCCGCCGGAAAATCCATCGGCACCAGCGCCTCCAGCCGTTCCGCCATATAGGTGAGCGCGGCGATGCGGCCGCCCTTGCGGTGATTATTGTCGATGACGTGCCAGGGCGCATGTTTCGTGTCGGTCTTTTTGAACATGGCGTGCATCGCGTCCAGATAGTCGGCGCGTTTCGCCCGGTTGCGATAATCGTCGGCGCCGGTTTTCCAGCGCTTCCACGGCACATCAAGCCGCTCGGCCAGTTGCTTGTCCTGCGTTTCCTGAGTGATGTGGACGAACAGTTTGACGATGTTCATGCCCGCGTCGATCTGCTGCTTTTCAAAGGCATTGATCTCGTCATAGCCGCGTTTCCAGTCGGCCTTCTTGGCAAAGCCCTCGACCCGCTCCACCAGCACCCGGCCATACCAGCTGCGGTCGAAGATCGCGATATTGCCGCTGGCGGGCAAGCGCGTCCAGAAACGCCAGAGGAAATGATGATCCCGCTCCACCTCATTGGGGGCGGCGATGGGATGGACCTGATAGTAGCGCGGGTCCCAGTCGGCCGACATCCGCTTGATGATGCCACCCTTCCCCGCCGCGTCCCAGCCCTCCAGCAAGATGACGCTGCGGCGCTTGTGCAGGATATGGGCGACCTGAATCTTGGCGAGGCGCTGCTGAAGCGCGGCCAGAGTGGCGTCATAATCGCCGTCATATTTCGGCGCGGATTCGTGGGTCGCAAGGTCGATGGTCATGGGCAGCAATCCTCAATCGTCATGCCGGACCAGATCCGGCATCCAGGGCGACAGAGACTGTGTCCGACACCCTGGATGCTGAAGCAAGTTCAGCATGACGAAAAAGGAAAACTCACCCCTTGGCCTGCGGCTCCACCACGCGGACATGCAATTCGCGCAGCTGCTTGAATTCGGCGGCGCTGGGCGCGCCCATCAGCAGGTCCTCGGCCTTCTGGTTCATCGGGAACAGCGTGATTTCGCGCAGATTCTGCGCGCCGCACAGCAGCATCACGATGCGGTCGACGCCCGCGGCCATGCCACCATGGGGCGGCGCGCCATATTGGAAGGCGCGATAGAGGCCGCCGAAGCGATCCTCGACATCCTGTTGGGACAGGCCGACAAGCTCGAACGCCTTGACCATCAGCTCTGGCGACTGGTTGCGGATCGAACCCGACGCGATCTCGAACCCGTTGCAGACCATGTCATATTGGAACGCATTGATGGTCAGCGGGTCCTGATTGTTCAGCGCATCGAGGCCACCCTGCGGCATAGAGAAGGGGTTGTGCGCGAAATCGACCGACTTTGTGTCCTCATCATATTCGTAGAAGGGGAAGTCGACGATCCAGCACAGGTCGAACCGGTCCTTGTCGATGAGGTCGAGCGTCTCGGCCACACGGTTACGGGCGAGGCCAGCCAGCTTGGCCGCCTGCGATTCCTTGCCAGCGGCGAAAAATACACCATCATTGGCGCCAAGGCCCAGCGCCGCGACCAGCTTGGCGGTCGCTTCCTCGCCATGGTTCTTGGCGATCGGGCCGCCGGGCACGCCGTCCTTGATGTTGATATAGCCAAGGCCCGAATAGCCCTCGCCCCGCGCCCAATTGTTCATTTCATCGAAGAATTTGCGGCTGCCAGCGCCAGCGCCCGGTGCCGGGACGGCACGGATCACGCTGCCGCTTTCGACCAGGCTGGCAAAGATGCCGAAGCCGGAGCCGACGAAATGGTCGGTCACATCCTGAATGATGATCGGGTTGCGCAGGTCCGGCTTGTCGCTGCCATATTTTAGCAATGCCTCAGCGTGCGGGATGCGCGGGAAGCTGCCCGCTGGCGTGACCGGCTTGCCATCGGCAAATTGTTCGAACACCTGGGCGATCACCGGCTCCATCGTGTCCCACACTTCTTCCTGGGTGACGAAGCTCATCTCCAGGTCGAGCTGGTAGAATTCGCCCGGCAGCCGGTCGGCGCGCGGATCTTCATCGCGGAAGCAGGGGGCGATCTGGAAATAGCGGTCGAAGCCTGCCACCATCAGCAGCTGCTTATATTGCTGCGGGGCCTGCGGCAGGGCGTAGAATTTGCCCGGATGGATGCGGCTGGGGACCAGAAAGTCGCGCGCGCCTTCCGGGCTGGACGCGGTCAGGATCGGCGTCGAATATTCGGTAAAGCCTGCGCCTTCCATGCGGCGGCGCATGTCCGAAATGATCTTGGTCCGCTTGACGATATTGGCGTGCAGCGTCTCGCGCCGCAGGTCGAGGAAGCGGTAACGCAGGCGGATATCTTCAGGATAGTCCTGCTCGCCCGCCACCGGCAGCGGCAGTTCGGCGGCGGTCGACAGCACGGTGACGGCGTCGGCGACGACCTCGATCGTGCCGGTTTCCATTTTGGGATTGGTCGCTTCGGGACCGCGCGCCACGACCGCGCCGTCGATCGTCACCACCGATTCGAGCCGCAGCCCCTCCAGCACGCGCAGCGCGTCGCTGTCCGCCTTCGCCACCACCTGGGTAATGCCATAATGGTCGCGCAGATCGACGAACAGCACCCCGCCATGGTCGCGCTTGCGATGCACCCAGCCGGACAGGCGCACGGTCGCGGCGACATCAGCTTCACGAAGGGCGCCGCAAGTATGGGTGCGATAGGCGTGCATGGCGTTTTGGTCTTTCAGCTTCGTTTTACGGAAATGACAAAGCCCTGACGGCAGGCTATGGGCATAAGGTCACTACGACCAGCCCGCCAGGGAGCGGGCCTGCCCATAATAAGATCGATGACCATATGCAAATCCATCCGCTGATTACCGACAGCAAGACACTTTCCGATTTTTGCGCCCGCATCGCCAAATCCCCCTATGTCGCCATCGACACGGAATTCATGCGCGAAAACAGCTATTGGCCCGAACTCTGCCTGATCCAGGTGGCCGACGCGGACGAAGCCGCCGCCATCGACCCCAAGGCACCGGGCATCGATTTGAAGCCCCTGCTCGACCTGATGGTCGATAATGAGGATGTGCTGAAAATCTTTCATGCCGGCGGGCAGGACATCGAGATTGTCCACAATCTGACCGGCAAGACCCCGCACCCGATGTTCGATACGCAGATCGCCGCGATGGCATTGGGGCTGGGCGAACAGATTGGCTACGGAAATCTGGTCGAGGCATGGCTGGGCGTGCAGCTGGACAAGGGCGCGCGCTTTACCGACTGGGCGCGCCGCCCGCTCGACAAGCGCCAGATCGACTATGCGATCGGCGACGTCACCTACCTCATCCAGATTTTCCCCAAGATGCTGGAAGAATTGCGCAAGACCGGGCGCGGCGACTGGCTGGACCAGGAAATGGAGCGGATCAGCGATCCCAGCCATTATGAGACGCTGCCCGAAGATGCGTGGAAGCGCGTCCGCATCGCCAGCAAGAAGGCCGATGTGCTGGGGCGGTTGAAAGCGCTGGCGGCGTGGCGCGAGATTGAGGCGCAGGAGAAGAATCTGCCGCGCGGGCGCATCGTCAAGGATGAAACGCTGGCCGACATCGCCAGCCACCCGCCGCGTAGCCAAGAGGATCTGGGCAAGGTGCGCGGCCTGTCCGCCACCTGGCGGACCAATGATATCGGCGCGCGGCTGATGGCGGCGCTGGGCAAGCAGCAGCCGCTGGCCAAGGACGAAATGCCCGACCGCGAGCCGCGCCGTCCGGGTCTGGGCAAGGATGGGGCGCTGGTCGCCGATCTGCTCAAGCTGCTGCTCAAGATCCGGTCGCGCGACATCAATGTCGCGTCGCGTTTGCTGGCGCGGAGCGACGATATTGAAGCGTTGGCGGCGGGGGTGCGGAGCGACCTCTCGATCCTGGAAGGCTGGCGCTACGAACAATATGGTCGTGATGCGGTTGATCTGGTCGAGGGGCGGCTGGCCTTTGCGGTCAAGGGCGGGCGGCTGAAGATGACGCGGACGGAGTAAACCACCATGCACCGCATCCTGTCCCTGACCGGCGCGCTTGCGCTCACCGCCTGCGCCACCGCCACGCCGCCCCCGATCGCGAACGGCGCGTGCAACCATGACGCCCTCGCCCGCTTCACCGGGCAGAAGGCGAGCGCGGAAACCGGCGCGGCGCTGCTGGCCGCATCGGGTGCCAGGACGCTGCGCTGGGGCGGCCCCGGCATAGCGATGACGATGGACTTCCGCCCCGACCGACTGACCGTCAGCTATGACGAGGCGATGCTGATCACATCGGCGCGGTGCGGGTAAACACTACAGCCGTTCGCTTCGAGCGGGCCTTAGGACAGTCATCCATGACCGCGACCGCCGACCTCGCCATCCGCATGGCCCGCGCGACCTTCAACCGCGCGCTGGCCGACGCGAACCTCAGCGCGATCGGCCCGCTGCTTGCCCCCAATGTCGTGCTGGTCGCCGGCACCGACAGCGCCCTTATCACCGGACGCAAGGCGCAACTGATCGCCTGGAAACGCGAATTTGCGGCCAAAGAGCGGCTGATCTATACCCGCACGCCCGACACGATCCTTGTGTCGCCGGTGGAACCCATCGCGATGGAACAGGGCCATTGGCAGGGCGTGGCCACAGGCAGCGGCGCAATGCTGGCTTCCGGCACCTACAGTGCCAAATGGCGCGAAATGGGTGGCGCGTGGATGATCGAGGCGGAGCTTTTTCTGACGCTGGCCTGATCGGGATGGTTGCGGACCGTTTGCCTGTTCCCCGGCGACGTGCGGGACGGGGAACAGCGCCCCTCAATAGCGCCCTATCCCCTTATTGCGCAGACTTTCTCGCCTGCGCCCGGCGGGCAAAGATGTTGAGGCACTCGACCAGCGTCGAGAACGCCATCGCCGCATAGATATAGCCCTTTGGCACATGCACGCCGAACCCGTCAGCGATCAGCACCGCGCCGATCATCAGCAGGAAGCCGAGCGCCAGCATCACCACGGTCGGATTGCGGGCGATGAAGTTGGCGAGCGGGTCGGCCGCCAGCACCATTGCGCCCACCGCCACCAGCACGGCGATGACCATCACCGCCAGATTATCCGTCATGCCCACGGCGGTCAGGATCGAATCGAGCGAGAAGATCATGTCGAGCAGGATGATCTGCACGATCGCGCTGCCGAAGGTGATCGTGGCCACGCTCTTCTTGTCCAGCACATCGTCGCCGCCCGCCGGATCGACGCTGTGGTGGATTTCCTTGGTCGCCTTCCAGATCAGGAACAGGCCGCCCGCGATGAGGATCAGGTCGCGCCAGGAAAATTCGGTCTCGAACGTCGGCGCGCCATATTGGTTGAGTGGGCCGACAATCCCCAGATTAAACACAGGCGCAGTCAGGCCGACGATCCAGGCGATCATCGACAGCAGGACGAGGCGCATACCGAGCGCCAGGCCGATGCCGATGCGGCGCGCCTTTTGCCGTTGATGTTCGGGCAGTTTGTTGGTCAGGATCGAAATGAACACCAGATTGTCGATGCCCAGCACCACTTCCATCACCACCAGCGCGACAAGCGCGGCCAAGGCGGTGGGATCGGTAAAGGCGGTAAGCAGGCTGTCCATATTGATCCTTCCGTCCGGTTTTTCGGCACGCCATCGCAACGACAGGAAGGTCCCCCGGTTCCCTGCGACACACTTTGTCACATGGGCGCGCTATCATCGGCAAAACTGTCGCCCAATCGACTGGACGCGGCGGGCCCAGTCGCTTAGCGAAGGCGCGTTCTCCTTTTCATGCTGCGGCGATGGCTGCGGCGCTCCAGTCCCAAGCGAAAGGCAGCCCATGGCCAGAACCACCCTCACCCGTTTCCTGATCGAACAGCAGCGGCTGGCCAATGCGCTGCCCGCTGAATTGCGCCTGCTGATCGAAACCGTGGCGCGCGCGTGCAAGACGATCAGCCATTCGGTCAGCAAGGGTGCGCTGGGTGAAGTGCTGGGCAGTCTGGACAGCGAAAATGTGCAGGGCGAGGTGCAGAAGAAGCTGGACGTGATCGCCAACGAACTGCTGCTCGACGCCAATGAATGGGGCGGGCATCTGGCCGCAATGGCGTCCGAGGAGATGGAGACGATCCACCGCATCCCCAATCGCTATCCCAAGGGCGAATATCTGCTGCTGTTCGATCCGATCGACGGGTCCAGCAATATCGACGTCGACCTGTCGGTCGGCACGATCTTTTCGGTGCTGAAAGCCCCCGACGAATGTGCCGGGCGCGAAGTGACGGAGGAGGATTTCCTCCAGAACGGCCGGGCGCAGGTCGCGGCGGGCTATGCCATTTATGGGCCGCAGACGCTGCTGGTGCTGAGCGTCGGCACGGGCGTGCATGAATTCACGCTGGACCGCGAAGTCGGCAGCTGGGTCATGACCGATCGCGACATGAAGATGCCGCAGGGCAAGTGCGAATTTGCGATCAACATGTCCAACCGCCGCCAATGGTCGCCCGGCGTCTCCCGCTATATCGAGGAGCGGGTGATGGGGGCCGAAGGGCCGTGCGGCGTGGATTATAACATGCGCTGGACCGCCTCCATGGTCGCCGACGTCCACCGCATCCTCAAGCGCGGCGGCATCTTCATGTATCCCGCCGACCACCGCACGCCGGGCAAGGCGCGGCTGCGCCTGATGTATGAAGCCAATCCGATGAGCTATCTGATCGAGCAGGCAGGCGGCGCGGCCACAGACGGCTTCATCCCGATCTTGGACGTGGACGCCACCAGCCTGCACCAGCGCGTCGGCGTGGTGCTGGGCGACAAGGCGGAGGTGGAATTGGTCACGGCCTATGGACGGGAATAGTCGCTTCGCGGCGTTCCTGTCCGGCGATGGTCATGGGTAGAGAAAGTGGGGGAGAGCGAAATGTCGCTCAATCCCCCTTGCTATGGCCTCGCCTTGCCGGTCTTACCGGCGGCCCCTCTCCAGAAACATGTTATATGGCGCGGCTGTAGCCCAATCGGCCTAGCCCAAGCCGAGACCAAAAAAAAGGGCCGATCCGCAGACCAGCCCAAAAAGTTTAGGAGAGGATGCCTGAAAGGCACAGTCTTTCTGTCGCCTGGGTAAAATTTTCGCAAATGCGAAGGATGAAAGCGCGATTGCGAAAATTGCAATCGCTTGCCGACATTTTAACCATCCGCGCCCCGAATCGAGTCGCGGTAAAGCAAATGTCAGGGCTTTGTCCCTAAGCGGGGCCAATGCATTATCGCCGCGACATTGACGGACTGCGGGCCTTGGCGATTCTGCCGGTGCTGCTGTTCCATGCCCATGTGCCGGGCTTTGGCGGCGGTTATGTCGGCGTCGACATTTTTTTCGTCATATCGGGCTATCTGATCACCGGCATCATCGCCCGCGAAGTCGATGAAGGCCGCTTCTCGCTGACCCGCTTCTACGAGCGGCGCTTCCGGCGGATTGTCCCGGCGCTGGGCTTGATGATCCTGGTCGTGGTGGGCTTGAGCGCCCTTCTCTATCTGCCCGGCAATCTGGAGGGCGTGCCGCGATCCGCGCTGGCCGCGACCTTGTTTGCCTCCAACCTGTGGTTTTTCACCGACACCGGCTATTTTGCGGGCGGCGCGGACGTCAAGCCGCTGCTCCACACATGGTCGCTGGCGGTGGAGGAGCAATATTATATCGGCTTCCCGATCCTGCTGATGATCATCGCCCGCTTCGCCCCGCGCTGGCGCACGGGGGTGGTGGTGATCATCGCGGCAGGATCATTGGCGCTGTCGATCGCGATGCAGCGCGATACCAGCGGTTTTGCTTTCTACCTGCTGCCGACCCGTGCCTGGGAGTTATTTGCCGGGGCTTTATTGGCGTTGGGGGCGGTGCCTGCGTTGCGGGGCCGCTGGTTGCGTGAGGGGGTGGCATGGGGCGGGATCGCCGCCATTGCGCTGGCCGTCACCTGCTATGATCGCGACACTTTGTTCCCCGGTATCGCCGCCCTCGCCCCGGTACTGGGTGCGGCCGCGCTGATCCATAGCGCGCCGGGGACCAGCGCCGGGCGGTTGCTCGGCTGGTCGCCGCTCGTGGGAGTGGGCCTTGTCTCCTACTCGCTCTATCTGTGGCACTGGCCGGTCATCGTGTTCACCGAATATGCCACCGACATGGCGGTGGCGGGCTGGACGTGCATCGCCGTGATCGCCGGGTCGGTGATCGCGGCGATCCTGTCCTGGCGCTTCGTCGAACGCCCGTTCCGCGATTCGCAGGCGGTTCCGGCGCGGACGATCTTTCGCTTCACCGGCGCGACGATGGCGCTGCTGTGCGGCCTGTCGCTGGCCTTGCTGGCGGCGGGACCATGGCCGTCGCGATTTGCGCCGACGGTGCTGGCGCAGGCGGCGGGGCGTAGCGACATCAGCCCGGAGCGCAAACGCTGCCACGACATATTCGCCCGTGGCGCGCCCGCCTGCGTGCTGGGCGCGGCGGTCGCGCCCGATGCGATGCTGTGGGGCGACAGCCATGGGGTGGAACTCGCCTATGCGCTGGCGCTGGAGGGCAAGGCGCAAGGG
Source organism: Sphingobium sp. (assembly GCA_023266575.1). Lineage (GTDB taxonomy): Bacteria > Pseudomonadota > Alphaproteobacteria > Sphingomonadales > Sphingomonadaceae > Sphingobium. The sequence continues at coordinate 13,038 of JAHFPV010000018.1, read as the reverse complement.
CGGGCGCTGGTGCAGCGCACGACGTCCAGTTGCCCGCCGGTGCTGGGCTATGATGCGCCCAAGGATGCGCGCTGCGCAGCGGCCAATCGCGCCGCCTTTGCGGCGTTGCGCGCCGATCCGGCCATCCGCCGCGTCTATCTGGCCGCCTTCTGGGCCAATGGTGATTTTGACGATCCCGGCTTTGTCGCCAGACTGGACCGCACCATCGCCGCGATCCGGGCGGCGGGACGGGAGGTCGTGCTGATCGGCCCGGTGCCGCCGCAGCCCTTCGACGTGCCGCGCCGCCTTGCCCATCTAGCGCGTGCGGGGCGGCTGGCTCAGGCGGAGGGTGTAGCGCGATCCTGGGTGGACGGACGCACCGTCCATTTGCGCGCGCTGTTTGCGCGATGGCAGGCGCGTGGGGTCCGGCTGATCGATCCGGTCGCGGCGCTGTGCGATGCCCGGCACTGCGCGATCGAGCGCGACGGCAAGCCGCTCTATTTCGATTCGCACCATCTGAGCGTAGCGGGCGCGCGGCTGGTGATTGCGCGCGGTGGCTGAACCCTATTCGGCCGCCATCGCATAGTGAGCGCGCGGCAATTCGTTCGCCAGCGCTTGGGCGATGGCCGTGATGATCCCCTGCATCCGGGCCAGCCCCGGTCCCGGCTGATCCAGCGCGTCATCCAGATAAAGGCTGCGGTCCACCTCTATCTGAATCGCGTGCAGCCCGCACGCAGGCCGACCATGGCGTTCGATCAGATGATCGCCCGCATAGGGATGATTTTGCGCCGCGACGATGCCATGGCCAGCGGCGACATCCGCCGCCAGCGTCATCAGCCGGGCGGAGGCGCTGCGCCCGAAACGATCGCCCAGCACGATGCCCGGCGCGACCTGCCCGGCGGCAGGTGGCGGCAAGGGCGGCATGGAATGAAGGTCGATCAGGATCGCATGGCCATGGGCGTCGCGCGCCGCCGTCATCAACCGGGCCAGTTCGGCATGATAGGGCCGGTGGATCGTTTCGATCCGGCGTTGCGCCTCGCTCCACGTGACGGGCTTGTGCCATAATTCATGCGCGCCGACCATGCGGCGGGGAATGAGGCCCAGTCCGCCGCGCAGCTTCACGCTGCTCTGAAGCGCGGCATCGCGCGGCACGCCGACCAGCATGGCAGGGTCGATTTCGCGCTCATGGCGATTGAGGTCGATCAGTGCGCGAGGGGCGCGGGCGACGACCACGGTAAAGCCGCACGCGATCAGCGGATGGACCAGCAGGTCGGCCCAGCGATCCTCCAGCCGTTGCAACTGCTGCCGCCGCACCCGCGCCTGTGCCAGCAGTTCGGACGGGTAGTCGCGCCCGGCATGGGGCACGGAGAGGATGATGGGCCGGTCGGGGATGGCGGGGCCAAATCGGTCGAAACCCGCCTCTGTCCGGGCGGGAGGATGCGGCGCGGGACGATCCAACGAGGCTCCTTTCACCAGCCTGCCCAAAAATGGTTACTCGGCTGGATAATATTTACACCTTGTCGCATATATCGGTCAGGGACGCCACCCTGACGGGGGCATGGGGGACAAGCCGGAAACGGCAACAAGAGTAGCTGGCGCAATGGTTCGCATATTACTGGCCGAAGATGATGAGAGTATGCGGGTCTATCTGGCGCGCGCGCTGGAACGGTCCGGCTATGAGGTTGTGGCTGTGGCGACCGGCACGGAAGCCCTGCCGCATATTGCGTCTGACCGGTTCGACCTGTTGCTGACCGATATCGTGATGCCCGAAATGGACGGGATAGAACTGGCGCAGCACGCAGCGTCCGTAGCCCCGGACATGCGGATCATGTTCATCACTGGCTTTGCCGCCGTGACGCTGAAAGCCGGGAAAGCGGTGCCGCAGGCCAAGGTGCTGTCCAAGCCGTTCCACCTGCGCGATCTGGTGCTGGAAGTCGAACGGATGTTCGGCAGCGAGAGCCTGACCGGGCTGAACTGAACCCCGCTCCTCAATCCTCGATCACTTCCTCCATATCAGGCGTTGGGTTGAGCGGGATGCCGGCCATGGCGGCGGCGAATCGCTCCCGGTCCAGTCCCTTTTCCCAGGCCGACACCACCACCGTTGCGACGGCATTGCCGACGAAGTTGGTGAGCGCCCTTACCTCGCTCATGAAGCGATCGACGCCCAATATCAAAGCCATGCCCGCGACCGGCACCGACGGCACGATCGACAGCGTTGCTGCCAGGGTGATGAAGCCCGCACCGGTCACACCCGCTGCACCCTTGGACGAGATCATCGCCACCAGCAGCAGCAAAACCTGCTGTTGCAGGGTGAGATCGACATTGCACGCCTGCGCGATGAACAGGGCCGCCAGCGTCATATAGATGTTGGTGCCGTCCAGGTTGAAGCTGTAACCGGTCGGCACGACCAGCCCGACCACCGACTTGCGGCACCCGGCCCGCTCCATCTTCTCGATCAGGCTGGGCAGCGCCGCTTCGGAGGAGGATGTCCCCAGCACGAGCAGCAATTCGGCCTTGAGGTAGCGGATGAGGTGCAGGATGTTGAAGCCCGCCAGCCGTGCGACGGTGCCCAGCACGACGAGAACGAACAGCAGCGAGGTCAGGTAGAAGGTCGCGACCAGCCCGGCCAGATTGGCAAGCGTACCGACGCCATATTCGCCGATGGTGAAGGCCATCGCGCCGAACGCCCCGACCGGCGCCGCCTTCATCAGGAAGGCGACCAGCTTGAACACGGCATGGCTGGCCGATTCGAGGACCGCCATCAGCGGCGCAGCCTTGTCCCCGATCATAGTCAGCGCAATGCCGAACAAGATAGCGACAAACAGGACTTGCAATATGTTGCCGTCCGCGACCGCCGACACCATGGTTGCGGGGATGATACTCATCAGGAAGCCGGTAAGCGTGGTTTCATGCGCCTTGTGCGCGAAGTCGGCGACCTTGCCCGCATCCAGACTGGCCGGATCGATATTGAGACCCGCGCCCGGTTGCACCAGATTGGCGACGATCAGCCCGACAATGAGCGCGAGCGTCGAAAAGGTCAGGAAATAGGCGAAGGCCTTGGCCGCGACCCGGCCGATCGCGCCCAGTTCCTTCATCCCCGCAATGCCGGTGACGATGGTCAGGAAAATGACCGGGGCGATGATCATCTTCACCAGCTTGATGAAGGCGTCGCCCAGCGGCTTTAGCTGCACGCCCATATCGGGGAAGAAATGGCCGATCGCCACGCCCAGCGCGATCGCGATCAACACCTGGACATAGAGCTGGCGATACCATGGCAGACGCGGCGTCGTCTGGATCGGCGAGGATGGCGATGGCAGCATATGTCTTGGCGTCCCCCTGTTTGCGCCGCAGCATATGGGCCGTCCCTGCGCTGTCCAGAAGAATGTCGCAGCCCTGCAATTTCCCGCTTGCGCAGCTCCAGTCCCCCGGCTATTGGCCCAACTCCCGTGGGCGTATAGCTCAGTGGTAGAGCACTGTGTTGACATCGCAGGGGTCGCAAGTTCAATCCTTGCTACGCCCACCATGACAAAGCCCGTCGCCTGTTTTCAGGTGGCGGGCTTTCTCTTTTGTCACAGGCGGAGGACCAGATGATCCCGGTTTGCGAGACGATTTCAAACCAGCGCCTGTTGTTCGTGATGGCGGCGGAGGCGGAATATGGGCCGCAGTTGCGCGCCCGATTCGCGCCGCTGATGACGGGCGTGGGTCCGATCGAGGCGGCGCTGGCGACCGGCGTTGCGCTGCATGACATGGCGCGGGCGGATGCCCTGCCCGATCTGGTCGTGTGTCTGGGCTCGGCCGGATCGCGGGTGTGTGGGCTGGGTGAGGTGGTGCAGGTCGCCAGCGTGTCATGGCGCGACATGGATGCGTCGCGACTAGGGTTCGTGAAGGGCGTGACGCCCTTTGTCGATCATCCGGTCGACCTGCCGCTGGTGACGCCATTGACGTTGCCGACTGCGCGGCTGTCGACCGGTGCCAATATCGTGGGTGGCGATGACTATGCCGCGATCGACGCCGACATGGTGGACATGGAGACGTTCGCGGTAGCCCGCGCCTGCGCCCGCTATGGCGTGCCGTTGATGGGGCTGCGTGGCATTTCCGATGGGCCGGGTGAGTTAGAGCATATCCATGGCTGGACGGCGTTGCTGGGCCTGCTGGACGAACGGCTGGCTGTTGCGGTGGATGGACTGGAGACAGCGCTGCGTTCGCACGCGGGCCGCAACCTATAGCAGAGCAACGATGCGCTCGGCCGCTTGTTCGGGCGACATCAGGCCGGTGTCGAGGGTCAGTGACGGCGCTGGCATGACGGCCATGCAGCGATCGCAATCGGCGCGAATGGCGCGCAACAGATCGAGCGAGCGCAACTTGCCAAATGCAGCGCGGTCGGGATCGGCAATCCGCCCATCCTGCACATCAGCCGCGACGGTCAGCGCGATGAAGCGCATTTTCCCGCCTGCCGCCTCCACCAGCGATTGCAGGCGCTGCGGGAAATCAGGCGCAACGCTGGGTTCCGGCGCAAAGGTAAAGATCAGCGAACGCCCCGCATCAATGGCGGCTACCATCGCCTCAATCCAAAATCGCTCCCGCAGCCTTACAAACTCCGGCGATCCAAACGGAAAGAGGGCTGCGACCGCGTCCACGACCAGATGGTTATGAAACAGCGCAAGTCCGGTGCGGTCAGCAACGATCCGCGCAATCGTCAGCTTGCCGGCCGCTGCGGGGCCATAGAGAAAGACCAGGGTCGGGGTCGTCTCAATGGCCATCGAACGTCATGATCGCGTGAGCGACGATGCCGTCTGCCTCCAGTGCCGCCATGCCGCCGAGATCGGGCAGGTCGATCGCGAACAGCGCCATCAAGACGCTGGCCCCCTGTTCGCGCAGCAGTTGCGCCGCCGCCAGCGCCGTGCCGCCAGTGGCGATCAGATCGTCGACCAGCAGCACGCGCGCGCCCTGCGGCACCTGGCCTTCATGCAGTTCCAGCCGATCGGTGCCATATTCCAGAACATAGTCGATGCCGACAGTCTTGCCGGGCAGCTTGCCCTTCTTGCGCACCGGCACGAAGCCTTTGCCCAGCGCAAGCGCCAGTGCTGCGCCCAGGATGAAGCCGCGCGCCTCGATGCCGACGATCAGGTCCGGGTCGAGTGGCCGGGCGATATCGGCCAGCCGTGCGGTCAGGTCGCGCAGCCCCTCCCCGTCGGCCAGCAGCGTCGTGATGTCGCGAAACTGGATGCCCGGCTTGGGAAAGTCGGGAATGGTGCGGATGAGGTCGGTCAGGTCGCTGATCATGGCGTCCCTATAGACAAAGGGCGCAGCTTCCTCAAGAAACCGCGCCCTTTGCTATGCTTGTCCTGTCGGACGGGCCGGTCAGGCGGCCTTTTTCTTGTCCGCCCAGATATTCTGATAGGACATATAGGCCAGGCCCGTGGCGATCAGCAGGAAGATCAGCGTCGCCAGACCCGCACGGTGGCGGTTTTCCAGCTTGGGTTCGGCGGTCCAGGTCAGGAACGCCGCGACGTCCTGCGCCATCTGGTCGACCGTCGGCTTGGGCTGGCCCGGACCATAAGTCACCTGACCGTCTGCCGTCAGCGGCGGCGCCATGGCGAGGTTCAGGTTGGCGAAATAGGGGTTGTAGTGCAGCCCCTCCGGCGTCTTGGCATCAGGGAACTTTTTGAGCAGTTCGGCGGGCTGCGCCTGATAGCCGGTCAGCAGCGAATAGACATAGGCGCTGCCATGATGGCGGGCCTTGGTCATCAGCGACAGGTCTGGCGGGATCGCATTGTTGTTCGCCGCCGCCGCCGCGACATTGTTCGCGAATGGCTTGGGGAAATAATCCGACGGCACAGGTTCCCGCGTGGAGGCTTCACCCGTGGCCGGATCGACCGACGGAGTCTTGATCGCCCACTGCTTGGCGATCGCCTTCACTTCGGCTTCGTTATAGCCAAGCGCTTCGAGATCGCGGAACGCCACGAACTTCAGGCTGTGGCAGGCCGAGCAGACTTCCTTGAACACCTGGAAGCCGCGCTGCAGCTGCTGCTTGTCATAATGACCCAGCGGCCCGTCGAACGAATAGGCCACATGCTTGGGCAATTTGTGGAAAGCCTTTTCCACGGTCGGTACTGGCGGTTCGGAGACATAAGCCACCGCACCGATCAGGAAGGAGATGAACAGCCAGCCTGCAAAGAAGAGGCCGACGAGGAATGCGCCAATGCGAACCATGGTCTTATCTACCCCTTATTCGGCCGGGACCGCGACGGTTGCGCCGTCGGTCTTGCCATATTTTGCCAGCACGGCCTCGGTGATCGAGCCGGGCAGCGGCAGCGGCTTTTCAAAGCGCGAGATCAGCGGAAGGATGATCAGGAAGTGGGCGAAATAATAGGCCGCCGCGACCTGGCTCATCATCACGAACGGCTCTTCTGCCGGCGCGCCGCCCAACCAGCCCAGGATCAGCACGTCGATGACGAGGATCCAGAAAAACTTGTTGAAGGTCGGTCGATACTTGCCCGACCGCACCGGCGAGGTGTCGAGCCAGGGCAGGAAGAAGAGCAGCAGGATCGATGCGAACATCGCCAGCACGCCCAAAAGCTTGGCGGGGACGAAGAAGAAGTCCACGGTGAACGCACGCAGGATGGCGTAGAAGGGCCAGAAATACCATTCCGGCACGATGTGCGCGGGGGTCGAGAGCGGGTTCGCCTCGATATAGTTATCCGGGTGGCCCAGGAAGTTGGGAGCGAAGAACAGCAGCGCACAGAAGGCGATGAGGAACACGCCCGCGCCGAAGCCATCCTTGGCGGTGTAATATGGGTGGAACGGCACAGTGTCCTGCGGCCCCTTCACTTCCACGCCGGTCGGGTTCGATGAGCCCGGAATATGCAGCGCCCAGATGTGCAGGATGATGACACCGGCAATCACGAAGGGCAGCAGGAAGTGCAGCGAGAAGAAGCGGTTGAGCGAAGCGTTGCCGGGAGCAAAGCCGCCCAGCAGCCAGGTCTGGATCGGTTCGCCGACCACGGGGATCGCGCCGAACAGGCCGGTGATCACCTTCGCACCCCAGTAGGACATCTGGCCCCAGGGCAGCACATAACCCATGAAGGCGGTCGCCATCATCAGCAGGAAGATGACGAGGCCGAGCAGCCACACCATCTCGCGGGGCGCCTTGTAGGAGCCGAAATAGAGGCCGCGGAAGATGTGGAGATAGACGACGATGAAGAAGAAGCTGGCGCCGTTGGCGTGGGCGTAGCGCATCAGCCAGCCCGCATTCACGTCGCGCATCGTCTGTTCGACGGTGCTGAACGCGACGAGATCGTTCGCGCCATAATGCATGGCCATGATCACGCCGGTGACGATCTGGATCATCAGCGCCAGACCGGCCAATACGCCGAAGTTCCAGAAATAGTTGAGGTTGCGCGGCACGGGATAGCCCGCGCCCACGGCGTTATAGGCGAGACGCGGAAGCGGCAGCTTCTCGTCGATCCACACCATCACCGGATTTTTCGGCGTATATTGCTCAGCCCAGGGAAAGCTCATCGTTTCTTACCTCAGCCTACGAGAATGGCGGTGTCGGAAGTGAAGCTGAACTTCGGCACTTCCAGGTTCTTGGGCGCGGGGCCTTTGCGGATGCGCGCGGCGGTGTCGTAGGACGAACCATGGCATGGGCAGAAATAGCCGCCATATTCGCCCTTATTCTCACCTTCGCCCGCGCCCAGCGGCACGCAGCCCAGATGGGTGCAGACACCCATGGTCACCAGCCACTGCTTCTTGCCGTCAACGGTGCGCTCTTCCAGCGTCTGCGGATCGCGCAGCGTGGAGGCGTCCACCTTGTCGGCTTCGGCGATTTCCTTTTCCGTCAGCTGGCGCACGAAGAGCGGCTGGCTGCGGAAGGTGGTCTTAATCGCCTGACCCGGCTGGATCGCCGAAAGATCGACTTCGGTCGATGCAAGCGCCAGCACGTCGGCGCTGGGGTTCATCTGGTCGATCAACGGCAGGACGACGGCAACAGCGCCGACTCCTGCAAAACTCACCGCAGCGATGTTGATGAAATCGCGACGACGCACCCCATCATCGCCGGATAGACCCGTGCTGTCTGTATGTTCAACGATCGCCATGCACCTTAACCCTTGCAAGAACGTCCCTGATCCCGCCGCAGCGCCGTTGCCGGCACCTTTATGTCAAGGAATTCGGATAGCCATGCGAAATGGCCCCGCCTTCCCCCCGGCGTGGTTCGCGGGCCTGATAACCTCAGTGCGCGCTCTTTGCCAACAGCAAAGTCACGCACCCTATGACAATTTGCCGCGCTGCATTATGGCGCGGGTCATGCGTATAGCCCTTTACCAACCCGAAATAGCGGGCAATGTCGGCGCGATCCTGCGTCTGGCGGCCTGTTTCGCCGTGCCGGTGGACATCATCATGCCGACCGGATTCGCCTTCTCCGACGCACGCCTCAAGCGCGCCGCGATGGATTATGGCGCGTCGGCCGATGTTGCCCGTCACGCCAATTTCGCGGCGTTCGACGCGGAACGGCGGGCGCAGGGCAGTCGTCTGCTGCTGATGAGCGCCCATGCGTCCCAGCGCCTGCCCGACGTCGAATTCCGCGCCGACGATGTGTTGTTGATGGGATCGGAAAGTGCGGGCGTGCCGGTAGAGGTGCGCGATATCGCCGATATTCGCATCCGCATCCCTATGGCGGAGGGGTTTAGATCCTTGAATATCGCCGTTTCCACGGGCATCGCCGTCGCCGAAGCCCTGCGCCAGACCGGAAAGTTCCCGCAATGACCCCTGCCCCAATAGCCCCAGCCCCTGTGCCGACCGTTCCCTTTGCCCTCGATTCCCGGCAGCAGGCCGCGCGCGCATGGTTCGAATCGCTGCGCGACCGAATCTGCGCCGCGTTCGAGGCGATCGAGCGGGAAGCGGGAAGCGATGCCAGCTTTGCCTATACCCATTGGGACAGGGAGGCCGACGGGCAGGCACCGGGCGAAGGTGGCGGCGGCGTTCGGGGCGTGATGAAGGGCAAGATATTCGAGAAGGTCGGGGTCAATGTCTCCACCGTCGGCGGCGAATTCGCCCCCGGATTCGCGCAGACCATCCATGGCGCGGACGAAAATCCCGCCTTCTTCGCCACCGGCATCAGCCTGGTCGCGCATATGGCCAACCCGCATGTCCCCGCCGTGCATATGAACACGCGCTATCTGGTCACGACCAAAAGCTGGTTCGGCGGCGGCGCGGACCTGAATCCGCCTTTGCCGCGCGAAGAGGATACCGCCTATTTCCATGATGTGCTGAAAAACGCCTGCGACGCGCATAACGCGGACCATTATCCGCGCTTCAAAGCGTGGGCGGACGAGTATTTCTACATTCCCCATCGCGGTGTGCATCGCGGGGTCGGCGGGATTTTCTATGATCATCTCGAATGTGCCGACGATGCAGGGTTCGACGCGAACTTCGCCTTCACCCGCGCGGTGGGCGATGCGTTTCTGGACGCCTATCCGCCGATCGTGCGGCGGCGCATGGGCGATGCGTGGAGCGAGGCGGACTATGCACAGATGCTGGAATGGCGCGGTCGCTATGCCGAATTCAATCTGGTGCATGACCGGGGGACGCTGTTCGGCCTCAAGACCGGGGGCAATATCGACGCGATCCTGATGAGCCTGCCGCCGATGGCCAGCTGGAGCTGAGCGCGATGGGGCTGAGCACAGTCGCGCCGGGCATGGTAGCGGCGGTCGTCACCCATTTGGAGATGCGGACACGTCCCCGCCCCGCGCCGATCCCGCCCGCCCCGCTGCAACTGGTGCGGTGGAGGGCGCCGAAACTCGACACCTATCGCGCGCTGTTCCGCCGGGTGGGCGAGCCATGGCTGTGGTTTTCGCGGCTGGTGATGAGCGACGAATCGCTGGCCGCGATCATCCATGATCCGATGGTGGAGATTTACGCGGTCACTGATCCAAGCGGCATAGAGGTCGGGCTGCTGGAGCTGGACTTCCGGGCGATGCCCGACTGCGAACTGGGCTTTTTCGGGCTGGTGCCGCAATTGAACGGCAAGGGCCATGGTAAATGGCTGATGGCGCAGGCCAAGGCGCTGGCGTGGCGCAAGGGGGTGGAGCGATTCTGGGTCCACACCTGCACGCTCGATAGTCCCGCCGCGCTGGGATTCTACATCAAGGCGGGGTTTGTACCGACCAGGCGCGAGATCGAGATATTTGCCGATCCGCGCCTGGCCGGGATTTTACCGCGCGACTGTGCGCGCCATGTGCCGCTGCTGGATCAGGCCGCCGACGCCTGACGATAGAGGCGGGCGATCATGACGAGCATATAGACCTGCAACACAGTCGAAATGGCGGCCCCCGCAACGCTGCCAGCCAGCCGTGCGGCATCCGCGCCACCAATGACACTGCCGAGCAGGCCGAATATCGCCTGCGCCGCCGCACTGGTGATCGCCGACAAAATGGTGATGATCAGGATGAAGGCCAGCAACCGCCAGAAATGGCCGCGGGTGAGCGCCCATGCCTGCCGCAGCGAGGGCATGATGCCGGCACTGCCGTCTATCACCACCGGGTTCAGCAGCATCAGGCGGATACTCGCAAACAGCGCCACCCCGGCGACCGCGAATCCAAGCAGAACGGCGAGACCCGCCGCCAGCGCCTTCGACACGAGCGACAACAGGACCATCACGATCACGACGGCTAGAACCACCACCATCAGCGCGCCGATGACGGCCAAGGCCGTACCGATCAGCACGGGCAGGCGGTGGAAGCCGAGGCGCAGGGCTTCGCCGACGCTGATGCCGGGACGCAGGGCCAGCGCAAACAAGGTGAGCGACCCGAACCAGACGAGGAGGACCGCTACTATCAGCCCCAGCCAATAGCTGGCCGGAACCGCAGGCATGGTCGATGCCGTGGGCGCAAGCGACCAGGCGGCCAGTTCTGGCGGGGTCATTTCCTGCAGGATCAGTCCCGGCAGCGCCACGAACAGCAGCGCAACGGGAAAAAGCAGCGTGGCTTCGCGGGCGACGAAGGCCACTGCCTCCTGCCATGCCTTGCCGATCGACATCGTCGCCATATCTTAAATTGCCTGCCTGATAGCTGCGTAAAATTGGGTCGAGACTTGATCGCTCGTCCGGCCCAAGTCAAGGAAGGGTCATGAGCCAAACTCCTCCCTTTCCCGCTGACGTCGAATGGCGAGTGGATGCCACGCCGGTCGCTTACCCGCAAGCGCTGGCGGATATGGAAGCGCGCGCCGCCGCGATCCATGCGGGTGAGGCGAGCGAGCGGGTCTGGCTGATCGAGCATCCGCCGCTCTATACCGCCGGGACCAGCGCCGATCCCGCCGAACTGATCGACCCGCGCTTTCCCGTGTATGATGCCGGGCGCGGCGGGCGCTATACCTATCATGGGCCGGGACAGCGGATCGGCTATCTCAATATCGACCTTGGCAAACGCGGCAAGGATGTCCGCAATTTCGTCCATCATCTGGAAGGCTGGATGATCGCGGCGCTGGGCGATCTGGGCATTGCCGCGCGGCGGGCGGAAGGACGGATCGGCATCTGGACCGACGACGCACAGGGGCGGGAGGCGAAGATCGGCGCGCTGGGCATCCGGGTGCGGCGCTGGGTCACGCTCCATGGCTTTTCAATCAATGTCGATCCCGATCTGTCGCATTTTACCGGCATCGTGCCGTGCGGGATCAGCGACTATCCGGTCACCAGCATCGCGGCGCTGGGCGGCACGGCCTCGATGGCCGCGCTGGACGGTGCGTTACGGGCGCATTTCCCTGCTTTTCTCAATCGCTTGGGCCGATGCGGCACGGGGGTTGAGCAATGCGGAACGGACCGCTAGGGTCTGGCCTTTCGCCGGGCGGAGGCTGCCGGGCCTGAAGGAGACCCGGATGCGCCGCAACGCAATGACCGTAGCTTTCGCCATGCTGTTCGCGCTTGCCGCCTGTGGCAGTGCCGACAAGGGCGGCAACAAGGTCGAGATGAAGGATATGGAAGTGGTGGATGGCACCGCGACCGACGCCATGACCGATCTGGACGGGGTGCAGAGCGAAGGCACGGCGGTCGCGCTGCCGAGCGGCAATGCCGCCGACAATGCGGGCGCTGCGGTGGCCAAGCCCGCTGCCGAAAAAGCGCAGGGTGAGGATGCCGAGGTTCTGGCCGATCAGTGACGGTTCAGGTCTAGTTGATTGAGAGAATATGAGGGGGACATATACCGTCCCGTTGGAGAGTATCGTTTCATGAGCTTCCGTTCCCCGTTGCGCCCCATCCTTGCGGGTCTGGCGCTGGCCGTCGCGCCAATGATGGCGCAGCCTGCCGCCGCACAATTTTTCTGGTCGCCGCCCGACCTGTCCGCACCGCCGCTGACCGATGCGGCCGCCGCGACGGCGATGGGCCTGCCAGGCGCCAATGCCGCCGAGATCAAGGCCGGGCTGGTATGGAACCTGCGCGCGGCGCTCAATATCGCCGCATTGCAATGCCAGTTCGAGCCGACGCTGCTGGCGATCAGCAATTATAATGCGATGATCGCCCATCATGATGCGGAGCTTGATTCGGCGCAGACCGTGCTGCTCGGCTATTTCCAGCGCACCGTGGGCAAGGGGCGGCCGGGGCAGGCCGCGTCCGACCAATATGGCACGCGCATCTATTCGGGCTATTCGACGGTGCAGGCGCAAAAAGGTTTCTGTCAGGCGGCCACGGTCGTCGGGCGGCAGGCGATTTTCGCGGATCGCGGCACGCTGCATGAAGTGGCGCGCAACGGCCTTGCCTCGATCAAAAAGTCGCTCGTGGTCGCGGGTGAGCAATATTATGGATCGCCGGGTTATGACTATCGGGTCGCTATGCCCTCCTTCTCTCCCCAATGTTGGAAGAAGGGCGTTTTATTGCCCGCGTGCCAACAGCAATGGAATGCGCAGACGGGCGTGACGCAGCCCTGAGCGCGATGATTTCTGGGTGAAACTCCCAACCTCCGTTCGTTTCGAGCGAAGTCGAGCATCTGTCTTGTTGGTCAAGCATGGATTGGGGACCAAGTTCGATTTTCGGCAACGAGGCGATTGGCGAGGACGACGATTTTTCTAGCG
>JAHFPV010000017.1 GCA_023266575.1 Sphingobium sp. | reverse complement strand
CGGTGGGAATAATGTCGTCTGGCTGCGATCAGCACCAGCAATGAAGCGACCCATATGACCCTCCAAACCGTCAGAGCATCATACCATAATTATCGCCTTTTCACACAGGCTGGACCATTGGCTGACCTTATTCCCCCTCCCGCAAGCGGGCGGGGAATAGAAAGCCGTCTTTCCGCAATCCGCCCCATGCAGCCCTTTCACCCCAACCCCCGCACCCGCTCCCCTACCAGGCGCAACTCCGCCACAAACCGCGCCCGCTCCTCCGCCGCTTTGGCCGCGTCGGGCAGCCGCAGCAAATAGCTCGGATGCACCGTGACCCAGGCTTCCGCGCCGTCCGCCAGCGGGATCGGCGCACCCCGCACCTTGCCGATCGCGACCGCCTTGCCCAGCAGGGCGCGTGCGGCGGTTGCGCCCAGCGCGACGATCACGCGCGGGCGCACAAGCGCCAGTTCCTGCTCCAGCCACCATCGGCACGCCTGCACCTCGCCCGCCTGCGGGGTCTGGTGGATGCGGCGCTTGCCGCGCGGCTCAAACTTGAAATGCTTGACCGCGTTGGTGACATAGGCCCGCGCCCGATCCACCCCGGCTTCTGCCAGCGCAGCGTCGAACAATTGCCCCGCCGGGCCGACAAAGGGCCGCCCGGCCAGATCCTCCTGATCGCCCGGTTGCTCGCCGATGAAGAACAGGGGCGCATCGACTGGCCCTTCGCCAAACACCGTCTGGGTCGCGGGGCCGCGGAGCGGGCAGCGGGTGCAGCTGCGCGCCTCCTCGCGCAGCGCGGTCCAGGCGGCCATGGCATTGCCGGGTCGTTTCGCGGGGGCAGGGGCGGTCGCGATCATCGCCGCCTCGCGCGCCTGTGCGCCCGCGACCAGCGCGGGGATCAGCGCCGCTTCGGGCAGGTTGCGCCAATATTTCTTGGGCATTTCGGACAGCATCGCCCCCACTTTCAGCCGCGCGGGATTGAAGATGGCGGCATAATAGCCCTTCCATATCTCCTCGACCGGGTCGTCCCCCGGCGCATCGCCACGCGCTGCGCCCGGCCCCTGCGTCAACGTCTCGCCATCCCAATGGATACTCGCCTCTGGCGTCAGGATCGACCAGCGCATCGTCGCAAAGCGCCGCACGAAAAAGCCGGCATTGGCGCGCACGATATGCTGTTCCGGCTCGAACCAGGCGACAAAGCGTGTGCCATCCGCATCCTCCAGCGCGCGGAACCGCACGAAAGCACGCATCTTGTGGATGTCGCGCCGCACCGCCTTGGCCAGCCCCTCGATCCGGCGGAGCAGCGGATCGGCCTTATCCTCCATCGTGCCGGGCCGGTCGCGCAGCTGCACCAACAGCGCGTAAAGCAAGGCAAAACGCTGCGGATCGCGATGCAGGATGGCGCTTTGGGCCAGATCGACAAAGGCGCGCGGCACCGCGAAAGCCGCCTGCGCCGCGACCGGCGGTGGCGCATCGCTGGCGAACAGGTCGCCCCCCTTATCGCCTACTTGCCAGACGACTTCGGCCGGATCGACCCCGGCCAAAGCCAGGCCACGCGCCGCCACCCGCCAGCCGTCAAAATCATCCGGGGCGGCCAGCGACGCGCAATACATGGCTTTTTAGCTGTCGGCCTCGGCGCGGGCCAGTTCGGCGGGCTTGCGCTTGGCGAAGGTGGCGGCGAGTTTCTTTTCCTCGTCCGCCGTCAGTTCCTTGGCAGCGGCGGGGAACATCTCTTCCTCTTCCTCCTCAATATGGTGGAGGTAGCGTTCCTTCATCTTCGCGAATTTCTTGCGCCACGCCTCGCCGTCAAATTTCAACTCGTCCAGCTCTTCCAGATAATCGTCGATTTCCTTATGCTCGGACACGCTATGCTGCGCATCCTCGCGCAGGTCCGGGCGCGACAACATGGTGGCGTAGAGGGTTTCTTCCTCAGCGGCGGCATGAGCCGACACCTCGACCTTGAACTGGTCGAACAGCTTTTTCAGCGTGTCGGCATCATCCTTGGCATCCGCCATTTTCGCGAACATTTCGCGATGGACATCATGATCCTGTTTCAGACGGTCGAAAATCGTAGCGTTGGCCATGGCAATGTCTCCTCCAGATATGGGGAGGAGAACGACGGGACCGGCAATTAGGTCCGTGTCAGCCGAACAGGAAGCGGAAGATGATCGCGACCGGTATCCACAGCATCGCGCCGACCAAGCTGGCCACCCATAGCTGGAGCAGGTCGCGACGGAAGCGCAGCGCCAGCCCGCTGTGCGACAGGTCGCTGCGTTCCAGCATCTGCCAGCGCCGTTCCAGCCCGCGCGCCGCCACGGCAAAGCCGCCGATCGCGACGATGATGCCCAGATGCAACACCAGCGATCCGCCCATCTTCGCGACGATGAAGATCTGCAACAGGCAGAAGGTGACAAGCGCCGCCGCCAGATGCGTGCTGATGCGCTTTGCGAAGCCGACATTACGGCTGCCCATGGCATGACTGTCGAACATTGCCGCCAAGACCCTGACCCCCTTGGATGACCTCGTCCTGAGAGTTTCACGAACCAGCCCCACGATCAACCGCAAAATGCGTCTTTTTCATGAAAAAAGATCGAGCTGGGCGGGGGCAGGGATCATCTGGCGGCGCAGGTCCGCCTGATCGGCCAGCTGCACCGGTCGCCAGTCGCTGGCAATCAGGAAAGGCCGCAGCTTCTTGATCGACGTCGTCAGCCGCGCCACATCGTCCAGCCGCAACCGGCGATGGCGGCGGCTGGCCAATATGCGGTTGACCGCCTTCACCCCCAGTCCCGGCACGCGCAGCAACATCTCGCGCGGCGCGCGGTTCACATCGACCGGGAAAATCCCGCGATGCCGCAGCGCCCAGGCCAGCTTGGGATCGATGTCGAGCGGCAGGCAGCCCGTCACCGGATCGGTCGCACTCGCCACCTCGTCGGCTCCATAGCCGTAAAAGCGCATCATCCAGTCCGACTGATAGAGCCGATGTTCGCGCAGCAGCGGCGGTCGCTTGAGCGGCAATACGGCGCTCGGCGACGGGATCGGCGAAAAGGCGCTGTAATAGACGCGGCGCAAACGGTGCCGGTCATAAAGGCTGCTCGCGCGGGTGATGATCGCGCTGTCGCTCGCATCGTCCGCGCCCACGATCATCTGGGTCGATTGTCCGGCAGGGGCAAAGCGCGGCGCATGGCGATATTTGCGCCGCGCCTCGCCCATATCCTCCATCGCGCTGCGCATCCCCGCCATCGCGCCCTCGATCCGCCCGCCATCCTTTTCCGGGGCCAGCCGCTCCAGCCCCGCCTCCGTCGGCAATTCGACATTGATCGACAAACGGTCGGCGAACAGCCCCGCCTGATGCGACAATTCGGGGTCGGCATCTGGAATGGTCTTGAGGTGGATATAGCCGCGAAAATCATGCTCCTCACGCAGGCAGCGGGCCACCGCCACCATCTGCTCCATCGTGTAGTCGGATGAGGCGATGATGCCCGACGAGAGGAACAGTCCCTCGATATAGTTGCGCCGATAGAAGCTGAGCGTCAGGTCGACCACCTCCTGCACCGTGAAGCGCGCGCGCCGCACGTCGCTCGACCGGCGGTTGATGCAATAATGGCAGTCGAAAATGCAGCTGTTAGTCAGCAATATCTTGAGCAGCGATATGCAGCGCCCGTCCGGCGCATAGGCATGGCATATGCCCATCCCCTCGGTCGATCCGATCCCCTTGCCCCCGCGCGAATCCCGTTTGCTCGTGCCGGACGAGGCGCAGGACGCATCATATTTGGCCGCATCGGCCAGGATTTCGAGTTTTTGACGGGTGGAAAGGGCGACCATATCGTTCCTGATATGTTCTAAATTCCTCCCTGTCCACAACCTCGATCAGTCGGCGCGCCGATCAGCCCTCGCCATCCAGCACCTGCCGCACCTTGGCGGCCAGCTGGTCCAGCGTGAACGGCTTGGCCAGGAACGACACGCCGGGGTCCAGCATCCCGTTATGGACGATGGCGTTGCGGGTATAGCCGGTGGTGTAGAGCACTTTCAGCCCTGGCCGCGCCTCCCGCGCCCTGTCGGCCAATATCCGGCCGTTGATACCCGGCATGACGATGTCGGTGAACAGCATGTCGATGCGCGGCTGGATGGTCAGCATCTCCAGCGCCTGCTCGCCGTCCGATGCCTGCACCACGGTATAGCCCAGTTCGCGCAGCGAATCGACCGACATATGCCGCACCCGCTCCTCATCCTCGACCAGCAGGATGATTTCCTCACCCTGCGCGCGGGGCAGGCTGTCGGCGGCGGGGACGATATAGCTGCCGGCCGCATCGGGGCCATAATGGCGCGGCAGGTAGATTTTGATGATCGTCCCCTGGCCCGGCTCGGAATAGATTTTCACATGGCCATGCGATTGTTTGACGAAGCCGAATACCTGGCTCAGCCCCAGACCGGTGCCCTTGCCCACGCCCTTGGTGGTGAAGAAGGGGTCGAACGCGCGCGCCACGACATCGGGCGGCATCCCGGTGCCGCTGTCGGCGACCGACACCATGATATATTGGCCCGGCGTCACTTCATCATGGGTCGCGGCATAGGCGTCATCCAGATGGGCGTTACCGGTCTCGATCGTCAGCTTGCCGCCACCCGGCATCGCATCGCGCGCATTGACGCACAGGTTGATGATCGCATTTTCCAGCTGGTTGGCGTCGATGCTCGCCCGCCACAGCCCGCCCGCCAGCACCGATTCCACTCGCACATCTTCGCCGATCGTGCGGCGCAGCAGTTCGGACATGCCGCCGACGAGCTTGTTGACGTCGGTCGGCTGCGGGTCGAGCGGTTGCTGGCGTGAGAAAGCGAGCAGTCGCGCGGTCAGTTGCGCCGCCCGCTGCGCGCCCTCGGTCGCATTGTCGATGCCTTTGACGACGCGCGGGTCGCCATCCTCGCCCAGCCGCCGCCGCGCCATGTCCAGCGATCCGATGACGATGGCCAGCATATTGTTGAAATCATGGGCGATGCCGCCGGTCAGCTGGCCAATCGATTCCATCTTGTGCATCTGGCGCAGCTGCGCTTCGGCCGCCTCGCGCTCCTGCGCTTCGGCGATCAGCCGTTGATTGGCCTGTTCCATTGCCAGGCCATGGGCAACCGCTTCGCTCATGCGTCGTTGCGCGGTGCGCAGCGCCATCAGGCCCAACAGGATCACCAGCGCCGCACTGACCGCCAGCCCGCCGGACACCAACATGCTTAGCCGACTATTGTTGACGGTGCGATCGCGCAACAATCCTTCCTCACGCGCCTTCATCGCGGCGATTTGCGCCCGGATGCCCGCCATCAAAATCTGGCCCGGCGCAAAAATACTGGAGTCGATCGGACGCCCTGCACGCTTGAGTGCCACTCCCCGTGCCAGATAGGCGCTGCGTCGCTCGATCAGACTGCCTAACCGATCGACCGCCTGCGCCTGTACGGGATTGTCACGGACATCCTGACGCAGCGTCGCTATGTCGCCGCGCCATTGGCGATCGAAGCTGGTATAGCTTTCCAGAAAAGTCGGCTGGCCGGTCAGCATATAGCCACGCTGGCTGCTTTCCGCCGCCTGTACCTGGGCCATCATCAGCGACAGCCGGTTTTCCACCCGCAACGTATGTTTGATCCAGTCGGCGCTCGCCTGCTGGCTGCGATACAGCCAGAATGTGCCGCTCACCGCCACCATGACGATCAGCAACGCGAGCAATAACAGGATGATCGACCGTTCGGGGCGGGTGGCGGGCATGGCGCCCCTCATGGGAAAATGCAGCGCGCAGGGCAAGCCCCCTGCGACGAGTGTCATCGCGCACGCCCTTGCCATCGCGCCGCGCTCCCGCCATCACCCGCGCCATGGACTGGCAATTCAGGATCGATCGCGGCGGCACCTTTACCGATGTGGTCGCGCGCGACCCGGATGGGCGATTGCATACCGCCAAATTGCTGTCGAGCGACCCGGAACGTTATGCAGACGCGGCGGTGGAGGCTGTGCGGCGGCTGACGGGCGCAGGGCAGGGGATGATCCCGCCCTGCTCGTTGCGCATCAGCACGACCATCGCGACCAACGCCCTGCTGGAGCGCAAGGGCGAGCCGACCCTGCTTGCGATCACGCGCGGTTTCCGCGACGCGCTGCGCATCGGCTATCAGGACCGGCCGGACCTGTTCGCCCGGCACATCATCCTGCCCGACCCGCTATATGCGCAGGTGGCGGAAATGGACGAACGGCTCATGGCCGATGGCTCGGTGCTGACGCCACTGGACCAGGAAGCGGCCCGCGCCGCGCTGCAATCAGCCTATGACAGCGGCTTGCGCGCGATCGCCATCGTGCTGATGCACGGCTATCGCTATCCGGCCCATGAACAGGCGATCGCCGCGATCGCCGCCGATATCGGCTTCACCCAGATTTCGACCAGCCATGATGTCGCCCCGCTGATCAAGCTGATCGGGCGCGGCGACACCACGTTGACGGATGCATATCTCTCCCCCGTGCTGCGCGCCTATGTCGATGGGCTGCGTGACGCGCTGGGCGATCAGGCCGACATGCTGTTCATGCAATCGAGCGGCGGCCTGATCGACGGCAGCCTGTTCCGGGGCAAGGATGCGATATTGTCCGGCCCGGCGGGCGGCATTGTTGGCCTTGCCCGCACCGCAGAGCAGGCTGGTTTCCGCGAAGTCATAGGCTTCGACATGGGCGGCACATCGACCGATGTGTCGCACTATGCCGGAGCCTATGAGCGCGACAATGAGGCGCGGGTCGCGGGCGTCCGTCTGCGCGCGCCGATGATGCGCATCCACACCATCGCGGCGGGCGGCGGCTCGATCTGCTCCTTCGTCGATGGTCGCTTCCGCGTCGGCCCGGAATCGGCGGGCGCAGTGCCGGGACCGGCCTGCTACCGACGCGGCGGGCCGCTGACCATCACCGACTGCAACCTGCTGCTCGGCAAGATTCAGCCCGATCATTTCCCAAGCCTGTTCGGCCCGAACGGCGACCAGCCACTCGATCCCGCCGCCGCGCAAACCCGCATCGCCGCGATCTGCGCGCAGGTGCAGGCGGAAACCGGGCGCATCCTGACGCTACGCGACGCCGCCCAGGGCTTCATCGCCGTTGCCGTCGCCAGCATGGCCAATGCGATCAAGCGCATCTCGGTCGCGCGAGGTCATGATGTGACGCGCTATACGCTGGCCAGCTTCGGCGGGGCAGGGGGGCAACATGCCTGCCTGGTCGCTGATGCGCTCGGCATGGACCGGGTGATGATCCATCCATTGGGCGGTGTATTGTCCGCCTATGGCATGGGGCTGGCCGATCGCCGCGCGGTGCGGGAGCGGACGCTGGCGCTGCCGCTCGACGCGCAGAATATGGCGCAACTCGATCAGGCGCTGGCGGCCCTTGCTGCCGACGCCCGCGCCGACCTGCCCCAGGCCGACCGGATCGAAACGCTGCTGCGGCTGCGCTATGACGGCACGGACAGCCTGTTCGACGTGCCGCTGGCAGACATCGACGCGATGCGCGCCGATTTCCTGACGCAGCATAGCGCCCGCTTCGGTTTTACCGGGCAGGGTCGCATCCTCATCGACATGGCGCGGGTCGAGGCGATTGCCGACACCAGCGAAGCGATGAGCGCCATCGCCACCATCGCCGCGCAACCCGCGCCACCGCTGGCTCAAATCGACTATGCAGGCGAAACCGCCCCGGTCCACGACCGCGCCGGCCTGGCCGCCACCAGCATCATCGACGGACCCGCGCTGATCATCGATCCTGTCTCGACCACCGCCGTGGAACCCGGCTGGCGCGCCCGGCTCGACGCGATCGGCAATCTGATCCTCACCCGCCATACCCCACGCCCTGCGCCGCAGACCGGCGACGCCAGCGCCGTCGATCCTGTTCGGCTCGAAGTCATGGGTGGTCTCTTCATGGCGATTGCCGAGGAAATGGGCGCTGCGCTCCAGAACAGTGCCTCCTCGGTCAATATCCGCGAACGGCTCGATTTTTCCTGCGCGCTGTTCGATGCGGCGGGCAATCTCGTCGCCAACGCCCCGCACATGCCGGTCCATCTGGGCAGCATGGGCGACAGTATCCGCACGATCATGGCGCGGCGCGGGACCAAGCCGGACGGGCAACCGATCGACGGACGCGGAATGCAGCCGGGCGACGTCTATGCCCTCAACGCGCCCTATGATGGCGGCACCCATCTGCCCGACGTCACCGTCGTCATGCCGGTGTTTACTGGCAGCGATGCCGCCCCGTCTTATTATGTCGCGGCGCGCGGCCATCATGCCGATATTGGCGGGATCACCCCCGGTTCGATGCCGCCGGGCAGCGTATCGGTTGAGGAAGAGGGCGTCATCCTCGACAATATGCTGCTGGTCGATCGCGGCACATTCCGCGAAGCCGATATCCGCGCGATGCTGGCATCGGGACCATGGCCCGCGCGCAATATCGACCAGAATATCGCCGATCTCACCGCCCAGATCGCCGCCTGCGCGCGGGGCAGTCAGGAATTGTTACGGATAAGCAATGATTATGGTGCGGCCACCGTCGCCGCCTATATGGCCCATGTCCAGGACCAGGCCGAAGCCGCCGTCCGCCGCCTGATCGGTCGCCTGTCTAACGGCCATTTCACCTACGCGATGGACAATGGTGCGATTGTCCAGGTCACCGTCCAGCTTGATCATACGACCTGTTCCGCCACCGTCGATTTCACCGGATCGTCGGCCCAGCTTCCCGGCAATTTCAACGCCCCCGTCTCAGTCGTCCGCGCTGCCGTCCTCTATGTCGTGCGCACCCTGATCGACGAGGCGGTGCCGATGAATGACGGCTGTTTGAAGCCCATTACCATCATTGTCCCCGAAGGCTCGATGCTCCGCCCCCGCCACCCGGCCGCCGTGGTCGCTGGCAATGTCGAAACCAGCCAGGTCGTCACCGACGCGCTGTTCGGCGCATTGGGCGTCATGGCCGGCGCGCAGGGGACGATGAACAATCTGACCTTCGGCAATGCCCGCCACCAATATTATGAAACCATCGCGGGCGGCTCCGGCGCTGGCCCCGACTTCGACGGCGCGCCGGTGGTCCAGACCCATATGACCAACAGCCGCCTGACTGATCCCGAAATCCTCGAAACCCGTTTCCCGGTGCTGCTGGAAGAATTTTCTATCCGTCCCGGCTCCGGCGGGCAGGGCTTTCACAAGGGCGGCGACGGCGCGTTGCGCCGGATCCGCTTTCTGGAGGATGTGACCGCCGGCATCCTCTCCAACCGCCGCATCGTCCCGCCCTTCGGCCTGGCTGGCGGCGCGCCGGGCAGTCCCGGCCGCAATGCGATCGAACGGGCTGATGGCAGTATCGAGCCGCTCGGCCCCACCGCTACCGCCACTATGCAGGCAGGCGATATCTTCATCATCGAAACCCCCGGCGGCGGCGGCTTCAGCCCATCCGATCCCGCTTGACAAGACCTCCGTGCGGGTCTGTTGTGACCGGTAGGGGAGGGGTGGATGACGCCGGACGCAGCAACGCAGATCAGATGGGGCGTCGGGGCCGCGATCCTCGCCGTGGCGCTGGTCGCAATACTGGCGCTGGTCCCCGATCCCTTCTTCCGCCAGCGGGTCATCGCCACGACTCTAGATGATGTAGAAGGCGTCTCGCCGGGCGTTCAGGTCTATTTTCGCGGCGCGCCCATCGGCCAGGTCCGCTCGGTTAAACTGGATGGGGCTAGCCGCACCTTTGCCGTCCATATGGGCGTGGCAAAGGACTGGCAGCCATCGCCCTGCGCCTTCGCCACCGTCGCCGCCGCCAATCCGCTGACGGCCCCGCGCATCGAACTGGTCGCGCTGGAAACCGCCACCGCCCAATGCGCCACCGCTCGCCGCGCCTATGGCTGCGACAGCATCGCCGGGCCACAGAGCGCAGACGCCATCGCCGGATGCCGCCGCCCCGCCGACCTGTTCGAAACCGCCTCGATCGCAATCGGCGAAGCCGCTGCCGTCGCCCGCACCGCCAACGCCATGGCGCAGCGGCTGTCCACCATGTTGCAGGGCGACGGATCGGGCAGCGCGGTCGACATGGCGCAGGTCGCCCGCAACGCCACCGAAACCCTCGCCGCCTTGAACTCGCTCAGCACCCAACTCGACCGCAGCTTCACGCCGGGGCAGGGCGACATTGCGCTGACCCTCTCCCACGTCCGCAAGGCGACCGGTCGCGCGTCGGAAATCGACATCGCCGCATTGAACGGCATCTTGCGCGAAACCCAGGCGATGGTCGCGCAGAACCAGACCAGCATCGCCGGGCTGCTGGCCGAAGGGAAGGGCAGCGCCAGCGAAGCGCGAATGATCCTCGAAGGCGCCTCCGCCTCGCTGATCGCCACCAGCGCCAATCTGGAACGCACCAGCGCCAGCCTTGGAAACCTCAGCGAGCGGCTGGCGGGCGACCCGACCTTCGCAATCCGCGGCCAGCGCTACGCTGATCCGCCACCGCCGGGAGGACAGAAATGAAGCGCCGCGCCTCGATCCTCCTGCTCCTGATGCTCCCGGCCTGCGCCGCATTGAAAAGCGGCGACACCCCCGTCACCATGCGTGTCTCGCCCCGCTTCACCCCCGGCGCGGTCCAGCCTGCGCCGACGCTGGCAGTCGCCCCGGTGCAGGCGCGGGGCCTCAGCGGCGGATTGCGCTACGCTTATGTCGATGCCGCCACGCCCGGCGAAATCCGCCAGGCCGCAACCCTGTTCTGGGAAGAAGCCCCCGCCACCATGCTGGCCCGCGCGCTGGTCGCCGGGCTGCGCACCCGCTTTGCCGCCGTCACTGGACCGGACCTGTCGCTGGCCGCCGACCGCCGGGTCGTGGCGACGCTCGACCGGTTCGAGGAAGTGACCGGCGCTGGCACCGCGCAAGCGGTCGTCGCCTTCGACGTGACCCAGGTGGCGCAGGGCAAGGCCATCTGGACCGGCCGCTATTGCGCCACCCAGCCGATCGCCTCGGCGGCAGGCACCACCCGCGCGGCGGCATTTCAGGGCGCGATCGAACAGGCGGTTGCGGCCTTTGTTGAAGATGCGGTGTCGGGCAAGGTCAGGGCTGCTTCCTGCTGAACAACCCTGCGTGTTCCCGCGCAGGCGGGAACCCAGTCCCGTCCTCTGAACTGGATTGCCGCCTGCGCGGGAACACGCGGCGTCACACCAACCGCCCAGCCTCCAGCCGATACACCCGCTCGCACAAGCGCCCGGCCAGCGCCGCATCCTGCGTCAGCAGCAGAAGCGCCCGGCCATGCGGCACCATCCGCCGCCGCACCTGCTCCTCCAGCGCCGCGCCGCGCGCATAGGCACCCTCGAACGGCTCGTCCAGAATCAGCAGGTCAGGATCACGCATGAAGGCGCGCGCCAGTTCCGCCCGCCGCCGCTCACCGATGGACAGCATGTCGGCGCGGATGCTCGCCGCCTGCTCCAGCCCATATTCCAGCAACAGCCGGTCGATCCGCCGCGCCGCCCGCGCATCGCGCCCGCCCATTCGGCCCAGCGCCAGCCGCATATTCTCCTCAACGCTCAGGTCGCCCAACAACGACCCGCCCTGCATCGCCAGCCCGCACCGCGCGCGCAGCAACCGGCGCGCATCCGTATCCGCCTCCTCCAGCGCCACCCCCATCAGCCGCACCGTGCCGCTGCCCGGCTCGGCCAGCCCGACCGCCAGCCGCAGCAGCCAGCCCTTGCCCGACCCGCTCTCCCCCACGATAGCAACCCGCTCGCCCGCCGCGATGGTCAGGTCGATCCGGTCCAGCAGCCGCACCCCGCCCAGCACCAGACTGACGCCCTCAAATGCCAGCAACGCGCTCATGCCAAGGCTGTCCACACCGCCGCCGCGGCAAAAATCCCCAGCAATCCGGCGGTAAAGGCGGTGGTCGCGCGGCGGCCAATGTCTGCTGGCGATCGCACCGGCTTGGTCCCCACCGCGCCGCCAACGCCGAAGGCGATCAGCGCATAGACCAGCACCTTGCCCATGCCGGTCAGCATCGCCCCCGCTGCCTCGTGCGAAAAGGCAAAACCCGCCCATTGCGCCCAGTCGATATTGGCCATCAGTCCCAGCGGCAACGCGCAGCCGACCAGCGCGGCCAACCCGGCCAGCATCATATGGATCGGCACCGACAGCAGCACCGCGGCCAGCGCCGGACCCAGCGCATGGCCGACCGGATCGCGCCCCAGCGCCTCCAGCGCGTCAATCTCCCGATTGAGCGACATCGCCCCCAGCCGCGATGATAGCGCCACGGATACGCTGCCCGACGCGAACAGCCCGACAAGCAACGGCACGATGTCGCACAACAGCGTTTCCGCCAGCGCCGCCTGCACCGGAATCTGCGCATTATAGAGCGCCAGCAGCCGCGCTGCGCCGATCCCGGCGATCATCCCCGCCAGCGCTGCCAGCGGCAGCAGGGTGCGCAAGGGTCGCCACACATGCAGCGGTAGGCCATCGGCCAATTGCCGCTGCGCCAGCCGGTCGCCCGCCACCAGCCGCCGCGCCATGCCGCGCGCCGCGCGCCCGATCAGCCACAGCCCGGCCCCCAGCGCGGCAACAATCTTGCGGCTGCCCCTCAGCGCGCCCATGGCGCCCGGACAATAGCGCCGTCGCTGCCCAGTTGTACGGCGCGATTATCCTCAATCGGACCCGGCGTCAGGATCAATTGGGCATCCGATAGGTCCGCTGGATCGGCGACTGCACGGATGCCGTCCGCCGCCCGCACCAACTCCGCCGCCATCCGTGCGTCGCCGCCATGGAGCCGGTCGATGATCGCCTGGACATGGCTGGTCAGCCTCAGTTGAATCAACCGCCCCCGCTGATGCAGCGCCGCCATAATCGCCCGCGACCAGGCATCGGCCAGATCGCCCGCAAACAGCGGCACCCGGTCGGGATAATGCGCATCCAGCGCCGCCAGCAGCGCGCCCGGATCGGGCGGCACGCTCTCGCCGCCGGGCAGGATCGCCACGGTCAGCACCCGCAATGCCCGCCGCCCCGACGCGCCCAGCAAGCGCGCCATGATCCGCACCTGCTCCCGGTCCAGATCCTTGATCGCCTCGCTCAAATCATCATAGGGAATGATGTCGGGATGCAGCCGCTTGGCGTCATCGCGCACCGCGCCGAACGTCCAGCCCTGTACCAGCTTGGCCGCCATCCAGCGGTCATGTTCGGCGCGCGACAATTCCTCCAACTCATCGGGCGTCAGCAGCAGCGACGGTCCGCTGCCCTCCACCAGCCGCGCGCCAATGTCGCGCAGCTTCAACTGATAGCAGTCGGCGACCAGCCGGTTATCGTCGCGGAAGCTTTCGGGCAGATTTTCCCATTCCTGCATCGACGCCCGCACGCCGATCCGCTCCCCTTCTGCAAAGCGCCCCTCCAAATAGAAATCATGGATCGACCGGGCCAGCGCATCATGCCGGTCCTGTAACAGCATGTCGGGATCGGCCAGATCGGCCAGCGCCCCGAACGGTAAAATCCCCGCGCCCAGCCGGGCGTCATGCCCGCCATCCATCCGTACATGGATCGGCGGCGCGACCAGCGCAGCGGCGCGATAGCGCGCATCGACGGCCAGCGCGATCGCCAGCGCCCGGTCATCATCACCCGCATCGATCAGGATCGCAACCGGCTCACCGTGCGTCGTGACATGCAGGTCGATCAGCGCCCCGATCCCCGCCGGGTCAGGTCGCGCCTCGACAAAGTGCACGGGCGACAGGCTGTCCGCCCCCGGATTGCGCGCCCGGAAACCCGCCTCAGCCATCGCCGCATCGGCCAGATGCATGAAGAAGGACGGCTTGCCCCCGTCGCGATAATGGCCGCCTGCCAGCGTCCGCAGCACATAGCGTTCGACCAGCGGGGTAAAGCCGATCACCAGCACGCTGCGCCCCGCCTGTCCCGCACGGGCAAAACCGTCGATCGGCCGGGCCAGCGCCAGTTGTCGCGCGGCAATGTCGGGCAGCGCCGCCAGCCGTACCCGCGCGGTCTTGCGGTCGCCCTGCTCGAACCGCTGTTCGACGCTGCGCCGCAGGTCGAGGTCATCAACGCGCAGGATCACGTCCAGCGGATCGCCAGCGGCCCGCACCCGCGCCGCCTGCCCCATAACGGCGGAGGCCAGCGCGATATTGGTCCGCGCCTCGCGGCTCAGCAGCAGCACGGCCCGCGCCTTGTCCAGCGCTAGCGCCTGCACGCTGTCGTCCGTCTCCGCCTGCTCGACCTCCGCTGCCCCAGCCTCGATCGCGTCCGCGACCCAGACAGTGCGCCGGTCACCCGGCCACAGCAGCACCCGCCGCCCCTCATCCAGCGCGCCGGCCGCCGCCTGTGCCGCCAGCCCGCTATCGGCATCGCCCGCTATCACCAGATGGTCGCCCCGCGCCCGGATCATCGCCAGCCGCCAAGGATTGCGCAACTGCTCCCACGCCAGCGCGACGGTGGACCAGAAGGTCAGCAGCGGCAGCGCCCAGCGCGCAATATGCAGCGCGACGGGCAAATCGCGCCCCTCAAGCGCCTGGGGAAAATTGCCGACGATCAGCCGCAGCGACCGGAACGCATCCTGTGCCAGGGAGGACGCGATTCCCGCCTGCCCATAGGCCTGCGCAAAACCCCATGTGCCAAGCAGGAAAGCAACCCCCATCGCCCCGAACCGCACGATCGGCGCGACCGGCGGCAGCCTCAACCCCTTGCCCTGCTTGCCCCCGCGCATCGTGGCGGTCAGTTGCTGGTGTGCAGGCGGACGAAGGCGGCGGACACGCCGTCACCGGGATGGCTGACCAGCTTGGCGCGCAGCCGCGTCAGAAACTGCCGTTCGGTGCCATTGACCACCTCATCATCGCCAAACAGCGGTTTGTCGGACGCCAGCGCGACGATCAACTCCGGGCCGAAGGGCGGGGCGACGGCATAGCGCTGCGCGGCCTTGGACAGACCGATCATCACTTGCCGCACCCCCTTGCGGTCGGGTTCGGGATGGCCGCGATGCAGTTCCACCGCGCTGCCATCGGCCTGCAGATAGATGATGCTGAGATATGGCCGCGCCGCTATGGTGGTCGCGCTGACGCCGAAAATCTCATTCTCCTTCATCGTCACCGGATCGCCCTCGCGCAACGCCCCTGCTTCGGTCAGCGCCGCGATCCGCGTCCCCGCGCGCGCCAGCGGAGCGGCCAGCGTCAGCGCCGCCTCGCATTGCGGCCAGGGCAAATGACGCACCTCGAACTTGGTCCTGGGGTCCGCCTTCAACGCGGCTTCGCGCAAGGCGGCGATCGCGTTCAGGTCGCCGGAAAAGCCCGACAGGCTAGCGCCCTTCACGCTGACGGCGCCGCAGGGCATGGCAGCGGCATGCTCAGTCACCATCTGCGCCGCACTCTTGGGCGCAGGCGGCGGCGCGCCGGGCGCTGCCGGTGCGACCGGCGCTTCGAGCGAATAGGCTTCCCCGGTCAGCAGCCGGAAGGTCGCATAGTCGATCCAGGCATAGCCCTTGTCGCCCCAGATCGGACCCCAGCTGTTCATGATGCGCAGCGCCTGCCGCTCCTCATCATAGCCCACGATCGCCATGGCGTGATAGCTGGCCTTGTCCGGCTTGTCGGCACGGGCATAGATGCCATTGCCCCGATGCGCCTTGAAATCGGCAGGCACCGGCATGGCGAAGATCACCGGCGCGCCGCGCGCCAGCGCACCCTTGACGTCGTCCAATATGATCGGCGTGCGCCAGTCGTCCTTCACTTCGCGGTCGACCGCGCGCCAGTCGAGCAGGCGATAATTGCCCGCCTTGGCTTTCAGCGCTTCGGGCGCGGGGATCGCGCATTTGGTCATATCGTCTGGGAAGTCGGCCAGGCTGACCGTCCCCTCGTTCTTGAGCAATGTCAGGGCCTGGACGATGCTGATCGTCCCGCTGCACGGCGATCCGGCAGGGCGCAGCCGGTTGTAAACATAGGCCGGGCTCATCTGGTCGGCGGGGGTGGCGGGCTGCACCGTCTTGTCGCGGAAGTTCAGGAATGTGCGCGCGGCATAGGTGGTCGCCCAGGCGACGCAATTGGGCTGCGGTCCCTGCGATCCGGGCGGCGGATAGGCGTTGGACAGGTCCACCCGCTTGGGCAGATAGGCGCGAAACCGCCCCTGCTTAGGCAGTTTCGCATAGTCTTCGGGAGAAACGGGTTCCGCGCCGGTCATGAAGTGCGGATCGTCCGCCTCCTGCGCCGATAGCGCCGAAAGGCCGACCCCCGATAGCGCCAGCAATGCCGCAACACCCCAGCTTCTGGCCCCATGCGTCATCGCCCGTTCCTCCCCTTGGATGTGCCGCTTTTAGAAGCGATAGCCGATGGTCAGCGTCACCGCGTCATAATCGAAATCATGCGAAAAGCTGCTCGTGCCATGGGTGTAGATCAGGCCGATGCGCAGTTGCTCCGCCTTGCTCTTCTGTTCCGCCTCGCGGGTGCGGACACCGATGCTCAGCGCCGCTTCATGGACATTTTCATAGGATTGCGGATCGTCGGTCAGCTTGGTCCAGGTGTAGCTGGCGCGCAGCGATCCCTGCCGCCCGCCGAACATCCGCCCCTTGAACGGCAGCTGATAGGCCACGCCATTGCGGAAGGTGAAAACATTTTCCTTCAGATAGAAGGCCGGATCGCGCCCCAGGCCCCAATCGGTGGTGGTGGACCAGCCGATCATATTGCCGATGGTCAGGTCGCCACGCCCCACTTGCGCGATCTTGTAGCGGCTGCTGGCCGACACGGTGATCAGGTCGCTGCTGGTCGATCCGAAAAAGGCACCCGCGTCGGTGACGCCATAGGCGATGCGCGGGGTGATCAGCCAGTTGGGCTGGACCGGTATCTCGATCCCGGTGGACAGCGTCCCCATCGTCGCGGTCGCGCCATTGTTGACGTGCAGGACGTTCAGCACCGGGTCGATCAGCACGCGCGCGCGACTGCCCTCGAACGGGCGCAGCGCCTTTTGATAGCGCAGCTCGTAGCGCTGGCCTTCATTGCCATAGGCACCCCAATAGGTGATCGCCGCGCCGATCGTATCGGCATCCCCCTCCATGTCGAAACCGGGCGTGTCCGGGTCATCGTCATAGTCCAGGTCATTAAGGTTCAGCGCCGTGGTCACCGCGCTATGTTGCAGGCTGTTGGGACTGCCCACCGTCGCCAGATAGGGCGCCGCCTGCGCCATCCCCGGCACAACTGCCATCAGTGCCGCCGTCGCCAGATATTTCTTCATCATCTCACCCCTGTTGCGGAACCGGCTTCCCTGACCGGTTCCTGACCCTCATTGAAAAACTGTCAGGACGTGCCGAGTATCTCGTCCGGGTCCAGATCACGTACGACCCGCAGTCCGGCATCCTGCCGTCGCTTGGATGGCGCGACGGTGAAGCGATTGGCCGATCGCAGCGCATCGGGCGCGCTTTCGAACGATCCCCCACGGATCACGCGCGTCCGGCACGACTGGTCGGTGCAGCCCGACGTCCATTCCCACACATTGCCTTGCATCTGGTTAAGGCCAAAGGCGTTGGCGGGGTAACCGTTTACGCTTTCGGGATAGCCGCGATAGGGCGCGGTGTCCGATCCGCGATAACGGGCGGTATGGTCATAATTGGCCTGGCTTGGGCTGATGTCATCGCCCCACGGAAAGGCGCTCGGCGTGCCGCCCCGGCTGGCATATTCCCACTCCGCCTCGGTCGGCAGGCGATAGGTACGCCCGGACTTGACCGTTAGCCAGGCCAGAAACGCCTGCGCATCCTCATAGCTGATGTCGGTCGCCGGGATCAGCGGATTGGGATTTTCCTTCGCCCAATTGCCCAGCTTCGTGCAGGCATTGTCGCGGACACAGCCATTCCATTCCGCGATCGTCACTTCATAGACACCGATCGCAAAGGGCCGCTCGATCCGCATATTGGTCTGCACCGGCTCGTCATTGCCACGTCCCGGCTCCGATGGGGGCGACCCGAACGGGGTGGTGCCGGCGGGAATGGCGCGCATCCACGGGCAATTGGCGCAATCATAGAAACGGTCGTTCGCCGCCCGGTCGCAGGAAATGAAGCAAGGCGGCGCGCCCTGAAGCCCATAGTCGAAGGTCGGCTTCTGGAAATTCTTGCCAGACGATAGCGCGACGCGATCCGATACGCGCTTCAAGGCATCGGCGATATTCTGCTGGGGGCGGCGGATTTCCTCGGCCAGCACTTTGGAAAAAATGCCATCGTCAAAGGCGAACTGGTCGGCGCTGGTGGAAAAAGCGACCAGATAGCCCTGGTCGGGCCGGATCGCGGCGGCAGGCGCGCGCACCATCCGGCGCAGCCCCTTGCTCCCGGCCAGCTCACCTACGGCGCTCGTCTCAACCCCGGTTTGGTCGGCGATCATCTGCGCCAGCGACGGCGGCGGCGCGGCCAGCACGTTGCGGCACATGTCGAGCACGATCAGCATCGTTTTCGCGCCCGACCCCAGCAGGTTGCGGGTCAGTGCGGCGCGGGTCAGCGTCGCCGTCTCCGCCGTCACGTCGCGCCCGGCATCGACCGGCAGCAGCATGACATCGCCATAGCTGCCCAGCGCCGCGCCATGGCCGGAAAAATAGAGCATCCCGAACGCCTTGGGACCGGCGGCCGTCAGCTTGGCGCGAAAATCGGCGATCGCGGCCAGCATCGCATCACGCGACAGGTCGCGGCGCACCTGCACCGGTCCTTCGCCACTCGCATCGACAAAGCCGGTGGCGTTGAGCGCAGTGGTGATCTTGTC
Source organism: Sphingobium sp. (assembly GCA_023266575.1). Classification (GTDB taxonomy): domain Bacteria; phylum Pseudomonadota; class Alphaproteobacteria; order Sphingomonadales; family Sphingomonadaceae; genus Sphingobium. The sequence continues at coordinate 51,350 of JAHFPV010000017.1, read as the reverse complement.
GCCATCGGCATAGGTGGACGCCAGCCTGTCGAACGACTGGTAGGCACCATTGACGATCACCAGCGCCAGCCGGGGTTCGTCCGCGGCCTGCGCCGCTCCGCCGCCAGCCAGCAGCGCGCCCAGCAGGCCCAGCGCGGCCATGGCGCGGAACAGGGGCGCAAGAAACAAAGCAGCGCGCGCGATCATTTCGTGGCCTTGCGCGGCGCGAATTCCACTTGAGTGACGATCTGGTCGACCGCATCGACATGCAGCACTGCGTCATAGGCGCGCGCGGCCTTATACGGTTCGGCCGGGCCGCCGCCGAACAGCTTGGCAAGGAAGCCACCAAGGCCGCGCCCCTTCTGGCAATAGGGGCTGACCGTGACCATGCCGCCGCTCTTTTCAACCTCGTTCAGCCAGGCACCCAGCGGCGCGGGCGCTTCATTGGCGACAGGATAGGGCGAATCGAGATCGACCACGACGGTCTTGCCCCGCCGCAACGCGCCCTTAAGCGCGCGGTCGAACCGGGCAGGATCGGCAAAGCGAAGCGTGGGCTTGGCCACCGGCCGGTCGCAGGCTTTCAGCACGGCGGGCGCAGGAACGGGGGCTGGCCGCGTACTGACGGGATCGGCCGGACGCAGCTTCACTGGCGCAATCGCATTGGCGGCAGGAGGTTTAATTGCGGGAGCGGTTTGTTGCCCGTTCGCAACAACATTGGCGGGCGGCGCTTCGGGGGCGATGATGCGCACGCCGCGTCCCGCCGCGCCATCGGTCGCGTGGCCCGGCTGATCCTGCGGCGGTGTCGCGGGTGGGTTGGCCTGCGCCAGCGCGGCAGACGCCATGCCCAGCGAAAGTCCCGCAGAAGCAATGGTTAAGAAGCTTCTGACTATTATCATCGTTCCCCCCTGAGTCATGATATAGTTATTGCTCCCCCAACCATTATGAGATTATGGGGTTATGACTGAACAGGCAACAAAAAAGCGCGGGAGATTCCAAGTGGCGAAGGGGCGTCGTGGACTCTGGGCAACAGTATTAACGACTTTTGTCACAATATTGATATGTCCTTCGATCGCCAAAGCCGAAACACGCGCCCTGCTGGTCGGCGCCTGGCAGTTCCGCTCCTCCCTGATCATGGATCTGGCCGGTCCCGAAAATGATCTCCAGGCGATGGAAACAGTGATTCGCGGCCAGGGTGCCAGCGATGTCACAGTGTTGCGTAATGACGGCGTCAGCCGCACCACGGTTGAAACCGCGCTCCATGCTTTGGGGCTTCGCTCCAAACCGGGTGACTGGATCTTCCTTTATTATACCGGTCATGGCGCACTGGCCGAAGCCAGCATCAAGGGGACGCGCGACGGCGATACCGACCAGTTCCTGCCGCTGCCCGGTTTCGACCCCGACAGCAAGGACGCCGAACGCTTCATCGTCGACAAGGATTTCTACACCTGGCTTGCTCTCTATGTCCCGCGCGGGGTGCAGGTGCTGATGATGGCCGACACCTGCCATTCCGGCACATTGCACCGCTCGGTCGATCCGCGCGCCATGGGCATGACCCCGCGCCTGACGCTGGGCGGGCGCAATGTAGAGCTGGGATCACGCCCTGCGCCCCGCTTTGCCAGCACGCTCGCCTCGGTCGAGGGCGCGGCGCTCACCGCCACGCGGGATGATCTGCCCAACCTCTTCTATATCAGCGCCGCGGGCGACGATCAGGTCGCCTGGGAAAACGCTTTACCGGTCGAGGGCGCGCCGACGCGCGGGTTCCTCACCTGGTCGTTCGAGCAGGGGCTGACCACACCGCGCGCCGATGGCAAGGGCATGGCGGCCGATCAGGATGGCGATGGCAAGCTGACCATCGGCGAACTGGGCACCTATCTCAATGTCCAGGTCCGCATGTTGAGCGGCCAGCGGCAGGAAAGCAGCAGCATCATCCCGCCAGGCCGCGAAGGGCAGGGGCTGTTCGCCACCGTGCCTCCGCCGCCAGCGCCCCCGGTCGCCCCCCCGCTGCCCGGCCTCTATGTCGCGGACGTGAAGGCGCGCGCCAGCGTCACCGGTAATGACCATCCCTGGCGCATCCTGACCGATGGCAAGGGCGCGGATTTCGTCTGGGACACTGGTCGTCACGCCATGCTCCGCCGCACTGGCGACATGGTCGCGCAAAATGTCAAAACCCTGCCGCAACTGCGCGGCGTCATCGACAAATGGGCCGCGATCGAGGCGCTGCGCCCGCTCCTGTCGGAACAGCGCACCCGGCTGATGGTCGGCCCGCTCGACAATGGCGCGCGCTATCCGTCCGGCGCGCCCGTCACGCTGGCGCTGGCGCAGCAGGGGACCGCTCAGCCAGTCGCCGCGTCCCAATATGCGCCCCAATATGCAACAGTGTTCAACATAGCGTCGGACGGCACCGTCCAGCGCCTCTTCCCATCCGCCCCCTCTGACGGTGACGGTCGCCTAGCACCCGGCCAGTCGCTCCCGGTCCTCGAAAGCCAGGTCATCGCCCCCTATGGCGCAGACCATGTGGTCGCCCTGGTGACGCCCCAGCCGCCCGAAGCCTTCCGGGTCCTGTTGCGTACGGTTGAAAATCAGCGCGCCGCCGCCCGGCTGGTCGCGCCGATCCGCGATCTGCTGGCCAAGGCGCAGGGGCAGGCCAGCCTGTCGATCGGCGAACTTTATACCGGCAACTGACGATGCCGCTGTCAATTACTCAGGATTACCGTCCGGCTCTTGGCCGCGCTCTTATTGCCGATGTCGATGCGATATTGGCCCGACGCGCGCGGCGTCACGGCGCAGACCGGCGCATAATCGGCATTATCGTCCAGGCACAACTGCTTGCCCGACGCATCGAGCAGGCGGATATACATGCTAGTGCCGATGTCGCCGATCGCGCCGATGCGCAGCGGTTCGCCACCCTTGGCCGTCACGGTGAAGCGATAGGCGTTGCGCGCGCCGACATCCTGCACCCGCCGCACCAGCCCCTTGCCGAACGCCGACTCCGTCACGCCGCGCCCCGCCGCCGACTGGGCCAGCCGTATCTGCAACAGCAACGCCTGGTCGTCGCGCGCCAGCGCCTTGGCCTCGGCAAACAGCGCATCGGGCGAAAAGGCCGCGTCGCCCTCCGCCGGAGTCGCGCCATCGGTCATCGGCACTTGCTTGAGCATCCTTGCTGCGGTCAGCATCGCATGGGGATCGCCCTCGCGCCGCGCAAAGTCGGCAACCTGCCGCGCGGCAATCGCCTGCGCGAAGGGGTCGGCGGGTGTCTTGGCAACAGGCGCTGCATCCTGCGCCATCGCCCCGCTGGCCGCCAGCATCATCGCCCCACTTGCGATTAGGATTTTGCGCTTCATGTCCAACCCTTTCAGCAAGATCATCTCCATTCCCGTGGATACTGCCGCCATGGTCGGAAAGCCAGTGCTGAGCGGTGGCGCGGACCTGGCCAAACAATTGACCGCTCTGGTCGGCGGCGCGGGGGCAGGGCGCTATGCCGCCTTCATCAGCTACAGCCATGCCGATATGAAGGTCGCCCGCTGGCTGCACCGCGCGATCGAAAATTATCGCGTGCCAAAGGCGCTGGTCGGCACGCCGGGCGATCGCGGCCCGATCCCCGCCCGGTTGCGCCCGATTTTCCGCGATGAGGATGAACTGGCCGGGGCCGCCGAACTCGGCCCCAAATTGCAGGGGGCGCTCGCCCGCTCCGACGCGCTGATCGTCATCTGCTCGCCAAGCGCGGCCCGATCGATCTGGGTCGACAAGGAAATTCGCAGCTTCAAGACGATCAACCCGGACGCTTCGGTGTTCGCGCTGATCGCGGCGGGCAAACCCGGCGATCCGGCCACCGACTGTTTTCCAGCGCCCCTGCTGTTCGCCCTCGACGCCAAGGGCGAACTCGATCGCAGCCAGCCGCTCGAACCGCTTGCGCCCGATCTCCAGAAAAATGACCGCAATATCGTCAAGCTCAAGCTGATCGCCGGGCTGCTCGGCACCCCCTATGCCAGCCTCTACCGCCGCGACCAGCGCCGCAGCCGCCGGATCGCCGCGGCGCTCGGCGCCTTCGCCTTCCTGCTGATCGTCGTGCTGAGCGGCCTCTCGATCGCTGCCTTCACCTATGCCCGCATGGCGGTGCAACAGCGCAACGAGGCGCAGGCTGCGCGCAAACTGGCGGAAGAAAATGCCGACAAGGCCGAACGCCGCGCCTGGCTGGCCCAGGTCGCCGCGCAGGAGGTACGACGGCTGGCGGATGAGGGCGCGAGTTGTCCGCGGCCTTGATGCCGAACGAAAATATATCCGTTCGTGCTGAGTAGGGACTGAGCTTGTCGAAGGCCCGTATCGAAGCATCACACGCGGCGCTTGATCCTTCGATACGCCATTTGACCTACGGCCGTCTGCGACTCCGACTTCGCTCAATGGCTACTCAGAGCCTGCCCCCGCGAAGGCGGGGGACGAACGGCTGTAGAACCACCCTCAATCCCGCCAACTCCGGTCCACCCGGTCGATCAGCCTTACCATCGCCTGAAAATCCGGCACGCCCGGCCCGACCGGCAATTGCACCCCCGCCAGATCGCGCTGATGCACAGCGATCACGTCTGCGCTCAGTTCCACCGGCGTCCCCGCCGCGCCCGCTGCCACCTGAATCTCGCAGGCGCGCTGGAGCATCCATTGCTTCAAAAAGGCTTCGGGCAGGCTTTCCGCCATCACCAGCGTGCCATGGTTGCGCAGCATCATCACCCGCCTGTCGCCCAGATTGGCGATCAGCCGCTCGCCTTCCTCGCCGCGAATCGTGACGCCCTCAAAATCATGATAGGCGATCCGCCCGGCAAAGGCGGCGGCGTAGAAGCTGATCGGGCGCAGCCCTTCGACCGTGGCGCTCACAGCCATCCCCGCTGTCGTATGGGTATGGATGATGCAATGGGCGTCGGGCAAATGACGGTGGAACACGCTATGCTGGACAAAGCCCGCCCGGTTGACCGGATAGGGGCTGCCGTCCAGCACCGTGCCGTCAATGTCGATCTTGACCAGGTTGGACGCGGTCACCTCATGATAGCCAAGTCCGAACGGGTTGATCAGGAACGCGCTGTCCTCGCCCGGCACGCGCACGGTGATATGGTTATAGATGAGTTCGGACCAGCCGAGATGGTCGAATATGCGGTAGCAGGCGGCCAGTTGCTGGCGCGCCTCCCATTCGGCGGGGGATATGTCGGGGCGTTTTGCGGCGCTGGCCATGGGCGATCCTCTCTTATATAGTGGCAAATATTATCCACCTTCCGCGCACGTAAGTCTAGAGCGCGGGCTTTAGGGTTGAATTGCCGCGACTCTGCTGGTAGGGCGCGCCCCACACGGCGTAGGGTGACCTGCGACGACTCACAGGCTTTGCTATTGCGACGGGCTGTCGGGACGGATTGGAAAATCCCGGCACAACGCTCGTTTTCGATTGGAGATTGACGGACTTATGCAGATCATCGTTCGCGACAACAATGTCGACCAGGCCCTCCGCGCGCTCAAGAAGAAGCTGCAGCGTGAAGGCGTGTATCGCGAAATGAAGCTGCGTCGTCACTACGAGAAGCCCTCGGAAAAGCGCGCCCGTGAAAAGGCCGCTGCCGTGCGCCGCGCCCGCAAGATGGACCGCAAGCGCGCCGAGCGCGACGGCGCGAAGTAAGCGCCGCCGGGGCGGCCCGCGCCGTCCCGCTTTCCTGCTGCCTGTCCGCTCATAATTGCGAGAAGCTTCGCCATGTCCACAACGGCCGTTCCCCTTCGTCCTATCGCCAGGGGGTCTTTGACGCGCCTCTGGATTGGTGTCGCTGCGCTTGCGCTGGCGGCTGGCGGTCTGGCCTGGGCCGGGCAGCAGGGCATCGAAGCCTCGCCGTCCACCTTCATGGCGCAGAATGCCGATGCTGACGGCGTGATCACCACGCCATCGGGTCTGCAATATCAGGTGCTGACCGAAGGCACCGGGCCCAGCCCGACCACCGCCGACGTGGCGCTGGTGGGCTATAAGGGTACGCTGCTCGACGGCACCGTGTTCGACGAGAATCCGCAGGCACCGATGCCGATCGACGGCGTCGTCCCCGGCTTCTCCGAAGGCCTGCAAAAGATGAAGAAGGGCGGCAAATACCGCCTCTGGATCCCGCCGCAGCTTGGCTATGGCGATCAGGCCGCAGGGCCGATCCCCGCCGGCTCGATCCTGATCTTCGACGTCACCCTCCACGACTTCAAGTCGCGCGCCGAAATCATGCAGATGCAGCAGATGATGCAGCAACAGCAAGGCGCAGCAGGCGCCCAGCCGCCCCGCTAAGGGCGTGAAAAGCCGATGAGACAAAAGGGGCCGCCAAGTCGGCCCCTTTTTTGTGCGCCGGGCGGATGATGGTGGCGAGAAGCAACACGCCCTTCTCCCTTGGGGGAGAAGGATACGAAGCCTTGGCGACGAAGCCGTCTAGGCGAAGTTGGATGAGGGGAATCGACGCGAGTCGCGCGCGCTCGCATGAGGCCGTGACACCCTCTCCCAGCCACGACTAAGGCTGCAAGCATCCAACTCTGCGCAGCCCTCTCCCACAAGAGAGAGGGGTAGCGGGGAGTTCGCTAACGACCATTTTTTTGCCACTCTGCCGCCGATCGGAAAAGCCCATTTGCGGACGTTGGGCAGGTGGCTATAGCCGACTAAATGGCAAGATCTGAACGCGAGATCGGATGGGATAATGTGCTGATCGAGCGCGCTCGCAGCCTATTCATCGACACCGCTAGACGTTTCGACCTCCAATACGATTGGGATGAGACATCGCCAGTGGGAGTGGCCTGTATTTATCCTGCTCAGAGCGGGCTTGATTTTGATCTATGGCTATCGTTGAACGCCGACGAGTTCGTTTGCTCCGGCGATCAATGGTATGCGAGCCTCTCGCCAGCCGATGACGAAAATAAATGGGGTCTAATCGTTCAGTTGGTCGAAGGGCTGATAAACGGCGATGCTAGGCTGGTCCTGTACAAGGCAGTTGGATGGTCAAAGCCATATTGGACGGAAGTGCAGCTCCAAATTAATGGCCGATGGAAAAGCGTTTCCACTGGCGCAGGGTGCGCGATCCCTCCTGTGGTTCGGCCGACCATTATCCGAAATGGACACCAACCTAAAGTCGGCTTGTTCCGCCCGGCATTGGGATCGCTACTTGTGCTGATTGTGATTATTGGAACGGCTTACTGGATTTGGAATTAGGACGATATTGTCAGCTAGTTGAAAACGCTGCCCGATGGCCGACAGTCCCCTAACCACCCATCGCGTCACCCAACCATTCTCAATGCTTCCCCGGCTTGTTCGAAGTCCCAGGCGCTGTCGGGTTCAGCAGCGCGGCGCCGCCGGGCAGGCCGGTGCCGCCCATGTCCAGGCTCTGTGCCGCCTTTTTCGCCACGCGGGCCGGGTCGTCCCGTTCCTTGATCGCGGCCTTGGTTTCCGCGTCCATATCCTCGTCATCAGCGCTGTTGCCACCGCGGGTCCAGCCCAGGATGATCGACATGCGCCGGTTGCGCGGATCATAGGCGTCGTTCTTGATGAAGGGTTCGCGGTCGGCGACCCCTTCGATCCGGGCGAAGCGGGCATTGCCGATGCCGCTGTCGGCCAGCGCCCTGCGCGTCGATTCGGCGCGGGTCGATGACAGCAGCCAGTTGTTCATGGTCCGGCCCGACGCATAGGGCAGGCCATCGGTGTGGCCGCGCACGATCAGCGGGTTGGGCATGGTTTGCAGCACGGACGCGACTTCGCTGATCAGCGCGCGGGCCTGCGGCACCAGCCGGTCGGTGCCCATCGCGAACATCGCGAAATCCGCCTCGTCGATCAGGTCGATGCGCAGCCCTTCGCGGGTTTCGGTGAAGCGCACATTCTTGCGCAGCTTCGCCATCCCCTTCTGCCGCGCCATGCGCGCTTCCAGATCCTTCTTGATCGATTCAAATTTCTGCCGGTCGGCGGCTTTCATCGCCTTGCCGCCCTGGTCCTTCGTGCCGCTGGCATCGCGCGGAATGGTGATGGCCAGGCTGCCCTGACCACCGGTCGTCGGGTAATTTTCCTTCGCCATCATGCTGTCGCCACCGAACATGCCATTCGACCCGGCCGAATTTTCCTTGGTCTGCACCAAAGTGGGCGTGAAATAGTCGGCCAGCCCCTTGCGCTGCTTTTCGGTGGTCGCGCCCAGCAGCCACATGAGCAGGAAAAACGCCATCATCGCCGTCACGAAGTCGGCATAGGCGACTTTCCATGCGCCGCCATGATGGCCGCCATGGCCATCGACGATGATCTTCTTGACGATGATTGGCCGGGGTTCAGGCTCGTTCGCGCCGCGCTTTTTTTCCGCCATGGCTTATTTGCCCCGCATACCGTCGAACACTTCGGCAAAGCCGGGCTGGTTGGCATGGGTCAGGCCGGAACGGGCCGCCTCGATCACCAGCGGCTGCGGGTGACCGTGGAGCGAGGCGACGATGATCTGCTTGACGACATGATAGATCGCCCCGTCCGCCTCGATCACGCTGCGGCAGCGGTTGGCGAAGGGATTGACCATGCCATAGGCGAGCAGGATGCCCAGGAAGGTGCCGACCAGCGCCGAACCGATCATCGCACCCAAAATCGCGGGTGGCTGATCGATCGACCCCATCGTCTTGACCACGCCCAGCACCGCCGCAACGATGCCGAGCGCCGGCAGCGCGTCGGCCAGGCCTTGCAGATTGTCCGCCGGCTTGATCGCTTCGTGGTGATGGGTCTTGAGGCTGTTGTCCATCACCTCTTCCACCGCGTGCGGATCGAGCGTGCCGGACGAGATGACGACCAGACGCAGCGTATCGCTGATCAGGTGGACCAGCGCCTTGTCCTTCATCAGCTTGGGATATTCGGTGAAGATGGTGGAGGTCGAAGGGTCCTCGATATGCGGCTCCAGCGCCACCGGCCCTTCGACCCGCAGCGTTTTCATGAGCTTGGACACCAGAAAGATGCAGTCCAGAAAATCCTGCTTCTTATATTTGGCACCCTTGAACACCTTGCCCAGGCCGCCGCCCAGCGCCTTGAGGTCCGATCCGCTATTGCCGATGATGAGCGCGCCGACGGCCGCGCCGCCGATGATCAGCATTTCGTGGGGCAGGGCATGAAGCACCGGGCCAAGATCGCCGCCGGTGAAGGCGAAGCCGCCGAACACCATGACGAGCAGGACGACCAGTCCAATGGCAGCGAACATGAAACTATCCCCGATATAAGCACCCGGAAGCGGTAAGCCCCGGCGGCGCCACCAGGGGCGCCTGTCATGTGGTTAATACGGACTGGTTAGCGTCCGGTTTAGGACGACGATTTATTTTCGTCAGATCAGCTGATCAGGTCGAACAAAGTCTGCTGGTTGATCCGGGCAAAGGCCGATTGCGCGGCTTCCAGCTGCATCAGCTGTGCCTTCACATTGGATATGACTTCGGTCAGGTCCGTCGATTCGAGCGCGGCGCGCCGTTCGGTGAGGTCCAGGTCGATGTCGGTCAGCCGTTCGCCGACCACATCCAGCCGGTTGCTCCGCACGCCCTGCCGCGCCAGTTCGACCGTGATATGGCTTTGCCCGACCTTGATCGCATCCAGGCCCGCCCCAATGGCGGCATCGTCGCCATTTTGCAGCGCGGCGATGCTCTGGGCCAATATCCCGTCGATCGACATCGGCGTGCCGTTGACGTCGATCCCTTCGGACACGTCCTGCCGGGTCGCGACGACCGCCAGATTGAGGCCACGGCTGACCGGCACCAGCACGCTCTGCTGGTCGTCGAACACCGATACGCCCTGATAGTCGGTCTGGTTCAGCAATTCGTTGATCGTCGTGCGGATAGTCGCCATTTCTTCGAAGATCGCGATGCGGCTGGTGTCGTTGAGCGATCCGTTGCGCGCGGACGTCACCAGTTCCTGCGCGCGGGTCAAAAGATTATTGACCTCGTCCAGATTGGCTTCGGCGTTCGCGGCGCGAGTCTTGCCATAGCTGATATTGGCCTGCCATGCCGACTGCTGCGCCTGCGCCCGGCCCACATCGGACACCTGCACCCAGGCGAGTGCATCGTCCGACGGCTTGTTGAGCGTGATGCCGGTGGAAATGGCGGTCTGCCCGTCGACGATATTCTGCGACAATTGCTGTTGCCGGCGGATTTCGGCGAGCATGATCTTGTTGGTGATACCTACCATGGCTCAGCCCTTTCGCGGCTCAGAGAATCTGAAGGATGGAATCGACGGTTTCCTTGGCGACCTGCAAAATCTTGGCACTGGCCGAATAGGCCTGCTGGATGCGCAGAAGGTCGGCCGCTTCCATGTCGAGATCGACCCCGCTCACCGCTTCGCGCGCGGCAACCGCCTGGTCGCTGCGGCTTTGCGCGGTGGTGTTGTCCGCCTTCGCCCCCGCCAGCAGATTGCCATGCGTGGCGATCAGCGCAGTCCAGTCCTGTTCGACGCTGCCATTGCCGCGCAGGGTGGATGTGACGGTCAGCAGATTGCCGTTCAGCGTCCCGTTGGCCGATTTGGTGGCCAGTTCCGCCGGATCGGTGATCAGCGCCGCAACGCTGGCCGCGCCGCCGCCATAGGACAGCAACGGCGCGCCTGCACCCCCGGCATCGGTCACGCCCTGCGCGTGCCAGGCGTTCATGTCGGTCACGAATTTCTCGGCGATCGTGTCCAGGCTGGCGCGACGGTCGGCCACCGTATCGGCGGCGGAAAACAGGCCGCCCAGCGTGCCATTGGCCGGCGTCGCCAGCGCGGTGCCATCGGCCAGCGTCAGGTTCAGCGTGCCGTCGGCATTGCTGGCTACCGCCAGGCTGGTGGCGGTATCGCCCTGCACCAGCGTCTGCCCGTCAAAGCTGATCTGCGCACTGTCATGCGCGCCAAAGCTGATCGTGACGTTCAGATTTTCGGTCAGATCCTGCAAGGCGGCGTCGCGGCTGTCGAGCAACTGCGCATAGGCAGAGGTGCCCGGCTGCGCGCGCAACAGGCTGTTGTTGATATCGGCCAGTGATTCAAGCGAGCGATTGATCGTGCTGACCGATGCATCCGCCTCGGTCGCGATCCCCTCCGACACCGCTTTCAGATCGGCTGCCGTCTGGGTAAAGGCCTGCGCGACGCGGCTGATGCTGTCGAGTGTCGTCACCCGCAAGGACGTGTCGGACGGGCTGGCGGCCAGCTTCTCCATATTCTGGAACATGCCGGTCATCAGCGCGCCAATGCCGGTGCCGGTGTCGTTGAGCGCATTTTCAGCATCGCTCAGCCAGCGCAACCGCGCGGTCGAGCTGCCCAGCGCCATGCCGGTCATCCGCACGGTCGCATCCAGATAGGGGTCGGTGCCGCGATTGATGCTCACCACCTGCGTGCCGCCGAAATTCCCTTTCGACACATACATGGCCATGGTGGCGGTAGACGCGCCGGATTCCGCGGTCGTCACGGACCGGCGGGCATAGCCGTCGGTGCTGGCATTGGCGATATTCTCGCCAATCGCTGCCATCGCGGTACGATAGGCGCGGGTGCCGGACGCCCCGATGATGAACAGGTCGCTCATGGCGCGATCGTTCCAGCGGGTGCGTCAGGCGCAGGTTTCGCGCCGAACTGTTTGATCAGCAACTGGGCGATACCCATGCTGTTGCCGCTCGCCATGGCGTCGGCGGTGCGGGAATCCGCCATCGACTGAAATTGCTCGGTCGCGCTGGAATCGGAAATACCCTCGGCCAGGCTGGCCGATCGCATCGCGCCGATCATCTGGCGCAGGAAGATCGCCTCGAACTGCTGCGCGGTCTTTTCCAGACTGGCCTTGTTCGCGGACGCTGCGCCGGACGTGGCGGTCGCGGAGGATGTCGAGTTAACCTGCATCACAATACCACCAATTCGGCTTTCATCGCGCCCGCTTGTTTGAGGGCTTCAAGGATCGCGACCATATCGGCAGGAGATGCACCGATGGCGTTGACCGCCTTGACTATATCGGCCAGCGACGCCCCACCTTTAAAATTAACCATAGGTTTTTTCTGCTCGTCGATGCTGATGTTGCTCGACTCTTCCTGCGCCGTCTCGCCCCGGCTGAATGGCGCGGGCTGGACGATGCGCGGGCTTTCATTGACGCTGACGGTCAATTTGCCATGGGCGACGGCGGCGGGATGGATGCGCACCGCGCCATTGATGACGACCGTGCCGGTGCGCGCGTTGACGATGACCTTGGCGGGCGCATCGGCCGGCGAAATCTCGATATTCTCGATCATGCCCATCATCAGGATGCGGTCCTCCGCCCCCGGAATGGCGTCGATCGTCACCGATACCGCATCCATGGCGCGGGCGCGGCGATCGCCAAAGGCGCGGTTGATCCCGTCCGCAACGCGCAGCGCGGTGGTGAGGTCCGCTTCAGCGAGGTTGAAGGTCAGCGTCGGCGCGGTATCGAAGCCGGTCGCGACCGCACGCTCCACCGTAGCGCCGCCGGGGATGCGCCCGGCAGAGGGAATATTGACCGAAACCTGGCTGCCATCGGCGCCGGATACGCCCAGGCCGCCCACGGCCAGATTGCCCTGCGCCATGGCGTAGATTTCATTGTCCGCGCCGCGGAGCGGGGTCAGGATCAGCGTGCCGCCGCGCAGCGACTTGGCCTTGCCCAGCGCCGACACGGTGATGTCCAGCCGCTGGCCGGGCTTGGAAAAGGCGGGCAGATCGGCGGTGACCAGCACCGCCGCCGCATTTTTGAGCGCGGGGTTGATCCCCTGCGGCAGCGTCAGGCCAAAGCGTGATACGACGCCCTTCATGCCCTCGGTCGCATATTGCAGACTGTCGTCGCCAGTGCCGGCCAGACCCACGACGATGCCATAGCCGGTAAGCTGGTTGGGGCGTACGCCCTGGAACGTCCCCAGATCCTTCACCCGCTCCGCCTGTGCGGGAACGGCGAAGGACGCCAGCACGGCCAGCACCAGCAGCGTCAGGAAGCGGATCGGATGCAGGGCAAGGATCATGGCTGGGAAACGCTCCATCAAAACGGGCTGATCTTTGAGAAGAAACTCTGCAACCAGCCCTGTTTGCTGGCGCGGGCAATCTCGCCCTTGCCGGTGTAGATGATCTTGGCATCGGCCACGCGGGTCGATGCGATGCGGTTGTCCGGGCCGATATCGGCCTGACGGACAAGGCCGCTGATCTGGATGAACTCGTCGCCGCGATTGAGCGTCAGCGCCTTCTCCCCCTTCACCAGCATGGTGCCGTTGGGGTAGGTTGCCGCGATCGTCACGGTAATTTCGCCCGACAGCGCGTTGGACTGGGTTGCTCCGCCCTTGCCGGTAAAGGCATTCTGGCCGCCCATGGCGACGTCGCTCGCCGAAAACAGCTTGGACAGCACGCCGGTCGATGGCGGAGTCAGGCCCAGATTGCCGTCGCGGCTGGTGTCGGCGCTGTTGCTCTTGGTCGCCTGCGTCCGTTCGACCAGCACGATGGTGATGATGTCGCCCACCGCCGTGGCGCGCGCGCCGCTGGTCAGCGGGGTGTAGCCCATGGAGGCCTGAAAGATCGAACCGTTGGATGGCGGCGCGACCGGCTGCGCCAGGACGGTCGGCGCATAGAGCGCCCGCTCTGCCTCGCGCTTCTTCCCCGCATAAGCGGGGGCGGCGGCCAGAGCGACCAGCGATGTGGCCGTGAAGGCGATGAGGATGGTGCGCATCAGTCCGATCACATATTCTGGTTGACGTACTGGAGCATCTCGTCGGTGGCCTTGATCATCTTGCTGTTGACCTCATAGGCGCGCTGGGTCTCGATCATGTCGACCAGTTCCTCGACGACATTGACGTTCGATGTTTCCAGACTGCCCGACCGGATCGATCCGCGTCCTTCCAGACCGGCAACGCCAACCTGCGGCGTGCCGCTGGCGGCGCTTTCGACCAGCAGATTGCCGCCGATCGCCGAAAGCCCCGCCGCATTCATGAAGGTCGCCAGCTCGATCTGGCCCAGCTGCGTGGGCGTCGCTTCGCCCTGGAGCGTGGCGGAGACCGTGCCGTCATTGCCGACCGTCACTGATGTTGCGCCTTCGGGCACGGTCACCTGCGGGATCAATGGCAGGCCGTCGCTGGTGACGACCGTGCCTTCGGCGGTAACGCTGAAATTGCCTGCGCGGGTATAGGCGATGGAGCCGTCAGGGCGCTGCACCTGAAAGAAGCCCGATCCCTCGATCGCCATGTCCAGCGCATTGCCGGTCTGGGTCAGCGTGCCCTGCGTATTGATCTTGCTGGTGCCTTGGAGCGAAACGCCGGAGCCAAGGTTGAGACCGGTGGCGAACTTGTTTTCGCTGTCCGAATTGGCGCCTGCCGCGATCATCTGCTGATAGGCGAGCGTTTCAAAATCGGCGCGGTCGCGCTTGAAGCCGGTGGTGTTGACGTTCGCCAGGTTGTTGGCGATCACGCGCATCTTGGTGTTCTGCGCATCGAGGCCGGTGCGGGCGACATGAAGGGCGGCGTTGCTCATCGTCTCATCTCCGTAAGGCGTCGCAGTGAAGGGACGCCTGATGCCTCAATCAAAGCAAGGTTCGTGCCAGTTTAACTGTCGAGCCGCATCAGCGATGCGCCGCCATCGTCCAGCTGCTTGGCGGTGTCGATCAGCTTGACCTGCGTTTCAAACGCGCGGCTCGCCTCGATCATCTGGACGAGCGCGCTGGTCGCGTTGACGTTCGATCCTTCGATCGATCCGCTGGTGACGGTCGCCAGCGGGTCTTGCGGCAATGCGCCGCCATTGACTTCGCGGAACAGGCCGTCGGTGCTTTTGGCAATGCCGGACCCGGCCGCATTGACCAGTTTCAGCGCATCGATCCGCTGCGGATTGGCCGCGTCGCCGCCCTGCGGCACGCCCCAAATGCTGCCATCCTGGGCGATCGACACGCTGTCCATCTGCGGCAGGGTGATGGGACCGCCTTCGCCTAATACGGGCAGGCCGTCGCCGGTGGTCAGCAGGCCGCTGTCACTGATTTTCAGGTCGCCGCGCCGTGTATAGGCTTCGCTGCCGTCGGCACCCTGAACGGCGAGCAGAGCATCGCCATTCAGGGCCACGTCGAGCGCATTGCCCGTCTGGGTGACCGCGCCTTGCGCCATGTCGGCGGCGATCACCTGTTCGGATGCCTGTGCGCGGGTGTCGAACGTATCGCCCTTGATCCAGCGCGTCTCGGCATTGGCGATTTCGGCGCGAAAGCCCACCGTATTGGCGTTCGCGAGATTGTTCGCGATCGACGCCTGCCGGGCCATTGCGCCGCGCATCGCGGTAAGTGCCGTATTGACGAGCCGGTCCATGGACGAAGCCTCCTAACCCGTTGCGTTTACGTACGAAGGTTGACGATGGTGGTGGTCAGCGTGTTGGCTGCCTCGATCGCCTTGCTGTTCGCCTGGAAATTGCGCTGCGCCGCGATCAGCGACACCAGTTCGTCGGTGATGTCGACGTTGGAGCGTTCCAGCGACCCGGAGTTGACCGCGCCGAACATGCCTGTGTTGGCGGTGCCCAGGATTGGATCGCCGCTCGCCACGGTCGATGACCAGTGCGCGTCGCCTTCCTGCCGCAGACCTTCCTGGCTGTTGAAGGAGGCCATCGCCACCTGACCCAGATAGGCGGTGCTGCCATCGGCATAGATGGCCGATACCAGGCCGTCCTTGGCCACGCCCACGCTGGTCAGCTGCGCGCCGCCCGCCTGACCCAGATAGGTGGTCGGCACCTGAAGATCGGTCAGCGCTGCTGGCGTGGTCGCCGCTGTCGGCGCTGTGGTCAGCGCACCGGTGGTGGCATTGACTGGGAACACCTGAATACGCGATCCGGTGGTGTCGACGGCATAGCGGTCATCATCCACCGCGAACGCGCCGTTGCGGGTGTAGCTGATCGTGCCATCTTCTGCCTTGACCGTGAAATAGCCTTCGCCGGTGATCGCCAGATCCAGCGTCTTGTCGGTGGTTTCGATCGTGCCCTGCGTGAACTGCTGGGTGATGCCCTGCACGCGCACGCCCTGACCCGCGACCTGATTGGTGGTCTGCATCGGCGCGGCCGCGAAAATGTCGCCAAACTGCGCTTTGCTCTTCTTGAACGCGGTCGAATTGACGTTGGCGACGTTGTTGGAAATGGCCGACAAATCGGCCTGCGCGCCCTTGAGGCCGGAGAGAGAGATGTAGAAGGACATGGCGTAACTCCTTGGGTGAAAAGGATATTGTAAAAGAAAATTTAGCTGAGGCTGAGCGCGTCCGACGGACTATAGGTGCCGAGCGCGGTGATGAGTTTGGACGATGATCCGTCCGCCGGTGACTGGACGGCGGCGATGGTGGCCCAGGTCGCGACCTTGCTGGGCGTCGCGCCATTGACCTTGACCTGAAGCGCGGCGGTGGAAACCGTCGCCCCGGTGTCGTCCTTGCCATCCCAGTAGAAGCTGACATCGCCTGCTGGCTGTGATCCCAGATCGATCGACTTGACGACATTGCCGCTGGCATCGACCAGATCGACCGATGCGCCATCGACCGCAGCGGGCAGGGTGATCTGCCCGGCATAAAGGCCACTGGCGTCGGGCGCGGCGATATTGCTCTGCACCAGCATCGACCGGCCGATCCAGCTGGCCGCATCGCCAATGCGCGTGCCGGTCAGCTGTTCCTTGATCGACGCCAGATTGGCGTTCATTTCGGCAATGCCGCTCGAATTGGTGATGGTCGCCATCTGCGACACCATTTCGGCGTTATCGACCGGCTCGAACGGGTCCTGGGTCTGCATCTGCGCGGTGAGCAGGCGCAGGAAATCCTCCTGCCCCATTTGCGACTTGCCGGTGCCGACTTTCGCAGTCGGATTATAGACCGAAAGCCCGGCGCTGTCGGTGACGGTAGAGGTCGTCATTTGCCGATCCTTATGGTTTCGAGCATCAGGGATTTGGCGGTGTTGAGCACCTGCACATTGTTCTGGTACATGCGCGCCGTCTCGATCATGTCGATCATCTCGGCATTGCTATCGACCGCCGCTTCCCACACATCGCCATTGGCATCGGCCAGCGGATGGTTGGGATCATGGCGCTTGGTCGGCTGCGCGTCGGTGGTGACCACCTGCGACACCTTGACCGTCGACACGCCGGGACTGTCGGTAACCGACTGGAACACCGGCTTGATCGCGCGATAGGCTTCGCCCGCGCTGCCGGTGACGTTGCCGGCGTTTGCCATGTTGGAAGCCGTGGCGTTCAGACGCACCAGCTGCGCGCTCATGGCGCGACCGGCAATGTCAAAGACGTTCATGGGACCGGAGCCACTCATGCTCATTCACCCTTCAGCGCGCGGTTGATGGTGTTGATGCGGCCCTCAAGGAAGGAGAGGGTCGTGCGATATTTGACGGCATTTTCCGCAAACAGCGTCTGTTCGGTGCTGAGTTCGACGGTGTTGCCGTCCAGGCTGGGCTGGAGCGGGACGCGATAGCCCATGCTGTCATCGACCGCCTTCGACACGTCAGCAGCGCCGCCGCTCACCTGCGACGTCGCGCTTTTCAGCGCCGCGTCGAAATCAATGTCGCGAGCCTTGTAGCCGGGGGTCGATGCATTGGCGATGTTGGACGCGAGCAGGGACAGGCGCTGCGAACGAAGCGCCAGCGCCTTTCCATGAATCCCGAACAGACTTTCTTCCACCGACATGCCTTTTGCCCTTTGCCAGGCCTAAAAGTTGGTCGACCGCTGCCGTTCTCATGCCTGATGGCGTTCGATACGGGCGATCCAGCCTGTGTATCCGCAAGAGCCGTGCCAATTTGCGTGGGTGACGCAGGGGCAGGGCGGAAAACCCCGGAAATCGGGGCTTTGGCGGCTATGGGCGGCAAGGGCGGCAAGAAATTGCCGGTCGGCGGCACCGCCTTGCCGCTGTCCGGTGACGGCCAAAAACGGGCCACAAACGGGGACGAATTTGCATGATCGCGACGATGGGCCATCTGTTCGACCCGCTGACATTATTGGCCATGGTCGTCGGCATCATGGCTGTGGCGCTGTTCCAGAACGGCGCGGCCGCGCTCGGTCGGGCGATCGCGGCGCTCCTGCCGCTTGTCACGGCCGATCCAACGCGGGATCGCGACGCGGCCCGCGCGGCAACGCTCAAGATCGATCAGGTGGCGCAGCTGCGCGGCCTGTCCTGCACCGACCGGGTCAAGACCGCCAATCCTTTCCTGACCGACGCCGCGCGCAAACTCGCCAATAGCGAACGCACCGACCTGTTCGAGCTTTGGGCGGCGCAGACGCTGGCCGACCGGGCGCAGCGCCATGCCGGCGCGCGCAACGTCTGGCTATCGGTTGCCGACGCTGCGCCCGCGCTGGGCATGGCCGGGACGATCATCGGCCTGGTCGGCATGTTCGCAGCGATGGACGATCCCGCAGCGCTTGGCCCTGCCATGGCGCTGGCGCTGCTCACCACCTTTTACGGCGTGATTATCGCCAACATGATCGCCGCGCCCATTGCCGCGCGGCTGGCCGACCTGTCCGAACGCGAACTGGCCTGGCAGCAGGAGGTCGTCGCCCGGATGCTTGCCATCGCACGGCGCGAAAATGCGCCGCTGCGCCGGGCGTCGATCCGCGAAGTCGCATGAGCGCTTCCACCCTCGCCACCGCGCGGCGCAACCGCTGGGCCGTCAGTTTCGCTGATCTTTTGCTGCTCCTGCTCGCCTTCTTCGTGCTGTTGCAGGCCAGCGGATCGCGCCGCGACGCCATGCTTGCGCAGGTCGCGCAGCAATTTGGCGGCCGGGTGATGCGGCCGGGCATAGAGATTCGCGCGGTCGAGCTGTTCGTACCGGGCGAAGCGCTGCTGAGCGATCAGGGCCGCGCCCGCCTGTCCGTCATCGCCCGCCAATATGCAAAGGAGCCGGGCGGCGTAGAGATTCGCAGCCATGGCAGCGATCGCGCGCAGCAGCGTTTCGACGACTGGGATCTCGCCGCCGCCCGCATCGGCGCGGTTGCCCGCGCGCTCAAGCTGGACGGCATCGCGCAGGATCGCCTGCTGATTCGCGGCCTCGATCAGGCCGACGGCAAGGGCGGGCAGGGCCAGATCATCCGCATCGCGGCGGGAGTTAAGCCCCAACAATAGTGCAAACTGGCACGCCTCTTGCTGATACCCCCGGAAAGACCCTCCGTCTTTTCAGGAGACATACCGTGTTTCGCTTCCAACCGATCCTTCTCGCCGCCGTCGCCATCGCGACCGTGCAGCCTGCGCTGGCGCAGCAGAAGTTCGAGAATCTCGACCGGATCGACAGCCTGGTCGCGATGACCGTCGGCGCCAATCTGGGCGAACCGGGCGGCCCGGTCGCCCCGGTCGATCGCCGCCTGAAGCTGGCAGCCTGCCCCTCCACCCCTTCAATCGATGGCCCGGTTTTCGGTGCCGCGATCGTCAAATGCGACGCGCAGGGCTGGCGGATTCGCGTACCGCTGGTCGCAGGCGCATCAGCCGCCGCGTCCGGCCCGGTGCCGCGCGCCGCGGCCGCCAGCCGCTTCACCCCTGCGGCCCGCGCCGTCCCGACCGAGCATGTCGTCAAGCGCGGCGATCCGGTGCAGCTCATGGCTGGCAATGCGGCTTTCAGCGTCTCGCGCGTGATGATTGCGGATGAAGATGGCGCGGTCGGCGAGACCATCCGGGTGCGTGAGGACAAGAAATCCGCACCGATTTTTGCCCAAGTTGTGGAAATGGGGCTTGTGCGCATTCCCGGATTTAAGGATTTCTGAACTTGTCCGTTATAGCGTTTAAGGGACGAATGAAGGATTGAACCCATGATTAAGTCAGTTGGCCAGAGCATCAGCGCCGCCATAGAGGCGACCCGCCTGCGGGAAGGGACCAAGACGCGTGCGTCGTCCGCCAGCAGCTCGACCACTGCATCTTCGTCGGCGTCGTCGGCCACCCCTGCTTCGCGCATGGCGGCGGAAGGCGCGCCGGTCGACATGGATCGCATCGCTGCCATCAAGGCTGCGATCGCGTCGGGCAACTACCCCGTCAACCCATCGGCGATTGCCGAGCGCATGGTGGCGCTCGACCTGCCGGTCGCCGGATAAGGATAAGTCCCATGTCGCTGGGCCTTGGTGCGCTGGACGATCTGTTCGAAGCCTTCGAGGATTTGCGCGAGGTGCTGGACGGCAGTGATGCCGCTGCGATCGAAATCGCCAGCAAGCGGGTAAGCCATAGTGCCGCCGCCGTGCGCGCCATCGGTGCCTGGCGCTCCGAACCCCAGACCGTCGCCCGACTGAGCGCGATGCTCCCTTTGATCGACAGCGCGCGCATCCGGGTCAACCTGCTCGCCGACCATGCGAATCAGCGGCTGGCCATGCTCGCCGCCCACGGCGCCCGCAACGCGCCGCTGACCTACAGCCGCTAAAAACCATTTTCTGTTACATTCGAAAACGGCGCCAATCGGCGCCGTTTTTCGTTTGGGGCAAATGCAGAAAATCAAATAGTTGCGCCCCTGTTAACCAAATCTTGGCATAAGCCTTGCTCTAATGCTCCCCAGAACCAGTGGGGACAATGAACCGATGTCGGCTTTGCCAGACATTACAGCAACGGGGATTTCGACAGGCAATCGCGTCACGAACGCGATCGCCATGGCGAGCCGCCGTACGGGCGTCGATTTCGCCTATCTGCTGGGTCAGGCGAAAATCGAATCCAGCATGAACCCCACCGCCCGCGCGACGACATCGTCCGCGACGGGCCTTTATCAGTTCATCGACCAGAGCTGGCTCGCGGTCATCGACCAGCATGGCAGCGAATATGGCTTGGGCTGGGCGTCCGACGCGATCAGCCAGGGCAGCAATGGCCGTTATTATGTGTCGGACCCGGAACTGCGCCAGCAAATCCTCGACCTGCGCAAACATCCCGAAACCGCGTCCGTGATGGCGGCCGAACATGCGGCCGATAACAAGGCTTTCCTTGAAAAGCGCCTTGGCCGCGAAGCCGAACCGGTCGATCTCTACCTGGCCCATTTTCTGGGCGTCGGCGGCGCGAGCAAATTTCTGTCGGTCCATGACCGCGCGCCCGATGCCACCGCAGCCTCGCTCTTCCCGTCGGCGGCGCGCGCCAACCGCTCGATCTTTTACGATCGGCAGGGCAACGCCCGCAGCTTCGCCGACATTCGCGATCGCTTCGCGTCGAAATTGCAGAAGGGCGTAGATAGCCTGGGCGGCGACGTCCAATATGCCGACGCATCGCTCCCTAGCGGCGCAAAAACGGTTCAGCCCGCCGACTATGTGCGGATCGAAACCCAGCGCCTTGCGCAACAAGTCGATGTCGGCATCCGGCCCCAGCCGCAGACCGCACGTCTCGCCTATCTCATGCTCGCCACCCTCGGAAGGTAACGGCTCCTCATGACTCCCAACCAAATCAAAGCGAAGATCTGGATGAGCGCCGCCAAGGGGGCGGTGCTGCCCTTTGCGACGCTGATGGTCGTGCTGTTCATGATGGTGCCGGTCCCGGCGATCATGCTCGACATCGGGTTCATCACCAACATCATGATCTCGCTCGCCGTGCTGATGGTCGCATTGAACGCCGCCAAGCCGCTCGATTTCTCCGCCTTCCCGACCGTTTTGCTGTTCGCGACCCTGCTGCGCCTCGCGCTCAACGTCGCCTCCACCCGCGTCGTGCTGGTGCAGGGGCATGAAGGCTCCGATTCGGCGGGGCAGGTGATCGAGGCGTTCGGCCATTTCCTGATCGGCGGCGACTATGTCGTCGGCATCTTCGTGTTCGCCATCCTGATGATCATCAACCTGGTCGTCATCACCAAGGGTGCGGGCCGCGTGTCGGAAGTCAGCGCCCGCTTCACCCTGGACGCCTTGCCCGGCAAGCAGATGGCGATCGACGCCGATCTGAACGCGGGCCTGATGACGCCGGAAGAAGCCAAGCTGCGCCGCGCCGAAGTCGCGACCGAAGCGGATTTCTACGGGTCGATGGACGGTGCCAGCAAATTCGTGAAGGGTGACGCGGTTGCGGGCATCCTGATCCTGGTCATCAACATCATCGGCGGCATCATATTGGGCGTCGTCAGCCATGGCCTCACCATGGGGCAGGCGGCGGAAACCTATATTCTTCTGGCCATCGGCGACGCGCTGGTGGCGCAGGTGCCAGCACTACTGCTCTCGATCGCCGCCGCCTCCATCGTCACCCGCGTCAAGAGCGAGGATGATCTGTCCGGCCAGATTGCGGGCCAGTTCGGGTCGGCCCGCGCCTGGGTGCCGGTCGCGGCGATCCTGACCTTCATGGGCGTACTGCCCGGTATGCCGCACCTGATCGTGCTGCCTGCTGCTGCCATATCCTGGCTCATCGCCTGGAACCTGCGCAAGGCGAGCCAGAAAAAGGCCGCCGAACCCGCGCCCGCACCACCACCCGCCAATCCGGCGCTGATCGAATGGGGCGATGTGTCGGACGGCGCGCTGCTCGGCCTTGAAATCGGCTATGGCCTCATCGGTTTGGTGGACGAACGCAAGGGCGCGCCTTTGATGGCGCGGATCACCGGCATCCGTCGCCAACTGTCCAAGGAACTGGGCTTCGTCGTGCCGATGGTCCGCGTGAAGGACAATCTGGCGCTCGAACCCAATCAATATCGCATCACCATCGCGGGCGTCGTCGTCGGCGAAGATGAAATCTGGCCCGAAGATCTGCTCGCGCTCGACAGCGGCGCGCTGGAAGGCACGGTCGTAGGGCGCGCTGCGAAAGACCCGACCTTCGGTCTCGATGCGGTCTGGATTCCGCAGGCCAAACGTAGCGAGGCGGTGGTCGCAGGCTATACCGTGGTCGATCCGCCGACGGTCGTGGCAACGCATCTTAATCAGCTGATCGCGATGAACGCCGCGGAAATGTTCGGCCTCGATGAAGCGCGCAAGCTGCTCGACAATCTGAAGGACGTCGCGCCCCAATTGGTCGATGGCCTGACCCCCGGCACGCTCAGCCTGACCCAGATCAGCGCGCTCTGCCGCGCCCTGCTGTCCGAAGGCATAGCGCTCAAGGATTTCCGCCGCATCTGCGAAGCCATGGTCGACGCCGCGCGGCCCGACATGAGCCACGAACAACTGGTCGAAGCGGTCCGCCAGCGTATCGGCGCGCTCATCATTCAGGGGCTGGTGCCGGTCAAGATGCCGCTCCCTGTCATCACTTTGGACGGCGATCTCGAAGCCTTGCTGGCGCAGGCGATGCGCGTGGCTGGCGACGCCCGCCACCCGATCGAACCCGCGCTCGCCAACCGCATCGTCGAAGCGGTGGTGCAGGCCGCCCGACCCTTGCTGGGCCAGGCGCGCAATTTCGCCATCGTCACCTCGCCGGTCGCGCGCCGGGCGATGGCGCGGCTGTTCAAGCCGCATCTGCCCGAAACGCCGGTCCTGTCCTTCCTGGAAATACCGGATGGCAAGGGTGTGGAGGTGGCCGCCGTCGTCGGAGGCGAACAACGCCCCACGCCGCGCCACGATCCAGCGCCGCGTCATGATCCCATGATGCAGCGCGAACGGGTCGCTTGAGGAGAGGCTGACCGATGTACATGAACAAGATCACGTCCGGCGCCCACACCTATGCCAAGCCGGGGGACAACAGCCCGGAACGGCTGGCGCGCCAATATATGCCGCTGGTCCGCAAGATCGCCTGGCACGTCCATGGCCGCGTCTCCACCGCCATCGAGGTGGAGGACCTGCTCCAGATCGGCATGGTCGCACTGGTCGAGGCCGCCAACAGTTTCGAGGATCGCGGGCTTGGCTTTGCCGCCTATGCGCAACTGCGCGTGCGCGGCGCGATGATCGACCATCTGCGGCGGCAGGCAACCATCTGCCGGTCGGCCATGGCCAAGCGCAAGGATCTGGCCAAGGTCCGCAACCGGCTGGAACAGCAGCTGGGTCGCCTGCCGACCGAAGCGGAAATGTCCGCCGACATGGGGCTGGACCCGTCCGACTATCGCGAACTCGCCGACAGTGTGGAGATGGTCCAGCACACCAGCATGGACGAAGTCTATTCCGACCAGTCGATGTGGTTCGCCGATGTGGAGGACCGCGCCGACGACATATTGGAACGCGAATCCCTCAAGGCCGCGATCGCCAACGGCATCAGCGAATTGCCGGAGCGCGAGGCGCTGGTGCTGCAACTTTATTTCGTCGAGGAACTCAATCTGGAGGAAATCGGCCACACGCTGGACATTGGCGCGGCACGGGTCTGCCAGATCAAGAAAGCCGCGCTCGACCGGCTACGTGAGAAACTGCGCGACTGGGATTAACGCCCAACACCACGTCCGTTCGCCCTGAGCCTGTCGAAGGGCTGTCCTTCTTGCGAAGAAGAACGAGGCTTCGACCAACTCAGCCCGAACGGGTGTTGGCGTGATCCAAATCACTCATCATTCGCCGCAAACGGCCCCATCCGCCGCTCATCGCCACTCGGCCAGCGGAACCGCAGCGGGCGATAGCTTTGCGTGCGCCACCATGGATCGGCGACCACGAACAGCCCGCTCTGCTCCGCTCGCCGCCCCAGATCCTTGCGCGCGGTCAGCGCCGCCAGCACGGGTGCCAGCAGCAATCCCGCCACCACCGGCGTGATCCAGCCCAGCCCGCCCGCCTGCACCGCCATCGCTGTCAGGCCGATCCCCAGCAAAATATGCCATTTGAACAGCCAGATGGCGCTGCCCAGCCCCATGCCGTCGCGGTCGCGGGTCTGCCCGTTCCAACTGCTCTTGCGCCCCATCAAGATACCGAACAGGTTGATCGTCTGGGTCAGCATCGCCACCGGCGCCATCAGGATCGACAGCGCAATGTCGGCGATCACCCCGCGCGTCATCCGCGCCGCGCCGCCAAAGCCGATCCGCCGCGCCGGATCGATCATCGCCCAGACCATCGCCAGCAGCTTGGGTCCGAACAGCAAGGTCGCGGTCACCGCCAGCAGCCCACCCGACGGCAGCACCGCGCTTGGCGGCCACACGCCCGCCAGCGCCCCGCCCAGCACCACCAGCATCAGCGCCAGCCACAGCGGCGACGTGCAATAGGCCGACGCCCCGACCAGCAGCTGGAAGCGGCTGACTGGATGCAGCCCGGCAATCTTGATGAACAAAGGCACATGCTGGATATTGCCCTGACACCAGCGCCGGTCGCGGGTGAAGAGGTCGGGCATTGCGGGCGGAAATTCCTCGAAACTATCCTCGGCGCTCACCATATGCACGTCCCAGCCGCGCCGCCGCAGCAGCGCCGCCTCGATCATGTCGTGGCTCATGATGTGCCCGCCAAAGGGCGCGCGGCCGGGCAGTTCGGGAAGGCCGCAACTCTGCGCGAACGCCTTGACCCGCACGATGGCATTATGGCCCCAGAACATGCCTTCGGAGCCTGCCCACCAGATCATCCCCGCCGCCGAAATCGGCCCGAACAAGCGGCTGGCAAATTGCTGCCAGCGCGCAAACAGCGTCGCAGCACCCACCACGGTGGGGACGGTCTGGATCAGCCCCACCTGCGGATGCCGTTCCATATCGGCGGCCAGCCGCGCCATGGTCTGGCCGCTCATCACGCTGTCCGCGTCCAGCACGACCATATAGTCGTAACCGCCGCCGAACCGTTCGACCCATTCGGCGATATTGCCTGGCTTGCGCCCGATGTTCAGCGCGCGACGGCGATAATGGACCGGGCGAGAAAAGGACTCTCGCATTTCCAGATAGGCGCGCCGCTCCGTTTCGCCATTGTCGGCGTTGGAATCGGACAGGATGAAAAACTCGAACCGTTCGCCCCCCATCACCTGCGCCAGCGATCTCTCCATGATCGACAGCCGACCCAGCACGCCCAGAAAATCCTCGTTACAGACCGGCAGCAGGATCGCGGTCTTGCCCGCCAGCGCTGTCGCGGGGGTCAAAGCATGAGGCGTGACGGCGCGCCCCTTGCCCACGGTCAGCAGCAGGAAACCGATCAACGCGGTGGCAAAACCGAAAGCGATCCAGGCGAACAGCGGGATGAACAGCGCCAGATAGACGCCCTCCCACGCTGAAATCCCGTCCAGCCCGATCGACCGGCGCATCTCATGCGCGGCCATGGCGGCGGGCAGCAGCGCCAGCAGCACGACCAGCAGGCGGCGCGCCCACAGGTCGATATTGAACCGCCGCCGCGCGATCATCGGCGGACGCCCGCCAAAATCCTGCACCGGCATGGCGATCGGCGTTTCCGCCGGCACTTGTTCAAATGCCCGTGGCATGGGCTTGTCTCCGGTGACGGCATCCACCGTCAGCACGCCTCCCGTCACCCTATTTCCAGACCTGGTTGTGATTGACCCACAGGGAAGAACCGCTCGTTACGCTGGCGGTTCCCTTCATCCCACAATCGGATAATGCACATATTCGCTCAAAAGGCGACCGTCACCGCGCAGTTGCAGCCGAACCTCGGTCGGAACGCCCGATTTCGCCTCCAGGTCGATGACAGCGCGAAACAGGCCGGGCTGCGCCAGCACCGGATAACCGGCTGCCTTGATCAGCGTGCCCCCGCTCAGGTCGGTCCATATGTCCGGCCGCACCCCTTGTGGCACGCCCGCAAAATCGACCACCAGCCGCTGCGCATCGCCCTTGTCGCCGCGCCCGCGCCAGACATTGGCGACGGTCGCAAGGGTAGTCCCGGCCGGATTCTGCGCCGCCGACCAGTCCAGCCGATAGGCCATGTCGATCCGCCGCCCCGGCACCGGCGCGGCGTCCGGCGTCCAATAGGCCGCCACATTGTCGGTATATTCGCTGTCGGTCGGGAAGCTGTAGAGCCGCACCTGACCCGCGCCCAGCGGCCGGGCAGGGGTCGCCCAGAGCGATGGCCGCCGGTCGTAAAAGACGCCATCATCCTGATAATGGGCAAAATCCCGGTCGCGCTGGAGCAGGCCAAAGCCTTTGGGGTCGCGCTCGGCAAAGGCGCTGACCTGCGGCATGGCGGGGTTGACCAGCGGCCGGGCATTGACAATGCCGTCCCTGCTGGCGATCGACAGCATGTCGCTGTCATGGATTTCCGGTCGCCAGTCGGTTCCCTGCCGCCGGTTGGCCTGATCATACCAGAACATGCTGGTCATCGGCATCAGTCCCAGTTCGGGGATAGCGCGGCGGGGAAAGAGCGCCGCAGTCACATCCTGCCGCACGCCATCGGCTCCAAGGCTGCTGACAAAGCGGAACGCGCCAGTGATGGATGCCCCGTCCAGCAGCGCATGGATGGTGATGCTGCTCGTCCCCGACCGCTCCAGCCAGAAATGGGTGAAGCGGGGAAATTCCTCCTTGCCCGCGATGCTGGTATTGATCGCGATCGCGCGGGCCGACAGGCCGAACTGTTTTTGCGGGCTGGGCGCACGGAAATAGCTGGCCCCCAGAAAGGACAGCCAGTCGCCGTCGCGCGCCGCATTCATGATGCGAAACCCGGCAAAGCCCGCGTCGGGGGGCAGCTTCTTGACCGGATTTCCGCCCGGCGCGTCGAACATCGCCGGGTCATAATGCAGCGGCGTGGCGCGGCCCTTGTCGACCAGCGCGATCTGCACCGGTTGTGCCGCCGTCCGGCTGAGCGGGAACAGCCGCACCCCGGTATCGCCGGGCAAATCGCCCCAGATCGTGCGATCATCGGCAAAGCGCGCCTGATGCAGCGCATCATAGTCAATCGCCTGCGCGCCGGGATGCAAGGGCGTCTCGGCAAAAGGCGCGCGCGCCTGTTTCTGCGCCCGCGCCACCAGCCGTTCCCACGAAAAAGGCTCGCTGGCCGTCTGCGCCATCAGCTTATGGGGAAGGATCAGCGCTGCGCCGGTGGCGGCGATCATCGCGCGCCGGTTGATATGGGTCATGGCTTTCATCATGGAAGGCATAACCGCCAAAGCCAAGGGCGTATCCTTATATCCCTATGCGATGGACATGCCGGTGCGGCCGTACAAAATGCGCCCTTTCGCGCATTTTCAAGAATGCGACGAAACCCCCGTCCGGGGGGACGAGGGCTTCGCATATGCTGGTCGTCAGATCGAAGATGTGACCCCCGGCACGGTGGGGACTGTTGATGTGCCGGGGGTTACGTTGGGCGGCTGTCCGGTGACCAGGACCTCAGCCGACCAATGGGGTTGGCCTGACTTAGCCGATCAGCTTCAGCACGCCCTGCTGGCTCTGGTTGGCCTGTGCCAGCATCGCGGTCGATGCCTGGCTCAGGATCTGCGACTTGGCGAGGGCGGTCGTTTCGGCCGAGAAGTCGGCGTCCTCGATGCGGCTGCGGGCGTCAGTCAGGTTGGTGACGTTGGCGGTCAGGTTGTTGACCGTCGATTCCAGGCGGTTCTGCGCCGCAC
Organism: Sphingobium sp.; assembly: GCA_023266575.1. Taxonomy (GTDB): domain Bacteria; phylum Pseudomonadota; class Alphaproteobacteria; order Sphingomonadales; family Sphingomonadaceae; genus Sphingobium. The sequence goes on along the minus strand of JAHFPV010000017.1, from coordinate 23,168 downwards.
CCAGCTTGGCTTGTGCCGTCGATACAGCCGACAGGGCCGTGTCATAGAGCGCCAGGGTCGCCGTCGTGGCGGTGGCGGCGCTGACCGTGGCGGTCGCGGCGCCAACGACGGGCGAAAGGTCGATGCCACCCAGCGAGAGCGAGACAGTGTCGTTCGCGGTCGCACCGGCCTGGATCGAAACCGTAGCAGCGGTGGTCGGGAACAGCGAGATGCCGTTGAACTTGCTGTTGGTCATCGTGGTGCTGATCTGGGTGGACAGCTGGTCCAGTTCCGACGTGATGTTCGCCTTGGCGTTGGTGTCGTTGGTGCCGTTCAGCGCCTGAACGGTCAATTCACGCATACGCTGCAGCATGTTGGTGACTTCGCCGAGCGAACCTTCAGCGGTCTGGGCCAGGCTGATGCCGTCATTGGCGTTGCGGATGCCCTGGGTCATGCCCTTGATCTGCGAGGTCATGGTCGAAGCGATGGCCAGGCCAGCGGCGTCGTCCTTGGCGCTGTTGATGCGCTTACCGGTCGACAGGCGTTCCATCGCGGTGCTCAGACCCTTGCTGGCCATCGAGGAAGCGTTGGCGGAGCGCAGAGCGGCGGTGTTGGTTCCGATAACAGTCATGGTGTTTCCCTTTCCGTGTCAATCAGGTCGCTGCCATCCGTTAGAGCGCTTGCGGCCTCGAAAGGGGATAACGGCGGGGGGCGAACGGCTTTTAGGGGCGATGTCGATTTTTATGCATTTTTCGTGTTTTGCCCGTCGCTTAACGGCCCTCTACGCGCGCGTGTTATATATTAAGTGCGATCGGGCCGTTGCCGCGGCGGAAAATAATTGCCGGTCGCCGGCAAGTCCTACCGGCAATTAACCAATTGCTAACCATGGTGGCGCACATTGGGACCATCGAAGAAGGCCAGGGCGTACGGGGGTACAAGCTGGCCAGCCATTTGGGGACCAAGTCATGTCATCGCTCGATATGAGCCGAGGCGTTTGTGCGCTCGTTCCAGGGTTGCAGCATTGGCTGGAAAACGCCCTGTTCGCCGTCCGGGTCGTGGACGCCGCCGCGCCGCGTGAACGCGACAGCCGCCGCGTGCTGCTGGCGACCGAAATCGGCCATGCCACCCATCGCGATATTCTCATCAATCTGATCGACGGCACGCCCTCGCTGGTGGCCGCCGCCAACGGCCTGCCTGCCCGCGTTGCCTTTGGCCTTGAGGATATGGGCTTTGCCTTCGCCCTCATCGCCGAACTGGCCCGCCCCGCCGCCATTCCCGCCGTGGGCGACAGCGCCAGCGCGCGGCTGATGACGCTGGCTGGCCGGGTCGCACGCAGCGAAGCCACCGTCCTCATTCAGGGCGACACCGGCACCGGCAAGGAAGGCATGGCGCGCTTCCTCCATACCCAGTCGGGCCGCACGTCGGGCGACTTCATCGCCGTCAACTGCGCTGCGCTCCCCGAAACCATGATGGAAGCGATGCTGTTTGGTCATCGCAAGGGCAGCTTTACGGGCGCGGCCAATGCGTCCGAAGGGCTGTTCCTGGCCGCTGACGGCGGCACGCTTTTCCTCGACGAAATCGCCGAACTGCCGATCGCGCTCCAGGCCAAGCTGCTGCGCGCCTTGCAGGAAGGCGAAGTCCTCCCGGTCGGCGCGACCCATGCCGTGCCAGTCAATGTCCGCGTCATCGCCGCCTGCAACCGCGATCTGGCGGTCGAATGTGCCGCCGGTCGGTTCCGCGAGGATCTTTACTGGCGCCTCAATGTCATGCCGCTCGACCTGCGCCCGCTGGCCGAACGCCCCGGTGACATCGCCGCAATCGCCGCCGCCATGCTGCTGCGCCTGTCGGATATGGGCAAGGACGGCTTTGTCTGGCCGACCGCCGCCGCGCTCGACAAGCTCATCGCCCACGCCTGGCCGGGCAATGCCCGCGAACTGGGCAATGTTCTCCAGCGCGCACTGGTGCTGCGCGATGGGGAACGGATCGACGCGCATGATCTGCATCTGGCGGGCGCGCCCCGGCAGCAGGGTCTGCGCATCGTCTCGCCCGAACCGGCTGAACCGGTTCGCCTGCGCGACGTCGCCCATCACAGCAAATTGGAAGCGATCCGCACCGCGCTGCGCGAAACCGACGGCCACCGCGCCGCCGCCGCGCGCAAGCTGGGCATTTCTGAACGCACGCTGCGCTATCGGCTCGCCGAAATGCGCGAGCTGGCGGCGGCTTGACGGGAGGATAGGGCATGACCGGCATTTCCCCGACAGACAATGTGATGGCGATCCGCAACGCCATCCTGCAAAAAAACGTCGCGCTGCGCGACGTCGCCTCGACCGGAGGATCGGTCGGCGGCGCCAATGCCACGCCCGGCACCGCGCCCGGTGGCTTTACCGAAGCGCTCAACAGCGCCTTGCAACAGGTCAACGGCCTGCAAGGCAAGGCCGGTGAGGCCGCCGCCGCGTTCGAGCGGGGCGAAACCACCGACATCGCCGCCGTCATGCTGGCCAAGCAGCAGGCGTCGGTCAGCTTCGAGGCGACCCTTCAGGTCCGCAACAAACTTCTGTCCGCCTACAAGGACATCATGAGTATGCCGGTCTAAACCATGAGCGAGAACGCACTCACCCTCGATGGCGGCACTGCCGCCCGGCCCGCCCTCCCGACGACGGCTTCCTCCGGCTATGGATCGGCCAAGGGGATCGACGCGCTTCGGGCGCGGATCACCGGCTTCATGAAACAGCCAGCCGTGGCGAAGAGCCTGCCGCTGCTCGGCCTGTTCGGCGTCCTTGCCGTCGCTGGCCTTGCCTGGATGGCGCTGCGCGAACCGCCGCAGCGTGACCTGTTCCGTGGCCTGCCCGACACCGACAAGTCGGCGGTCGCGCAGATCCTCGACCAGAACGGCATCCCCTATGATTTCGACAATAGCGGCGCGATGACCGTGGGGGAGGGCGATTATTTCAAGGCGAAGATGATGCTCGCCGCGCAAGGCCTGCCCAAGAGCGCGCCCGACGGCAACAGCATGATCGACAGCCTGCCCATGGGTGCCAGCCGCGCGGTAGAGGGCGAAAAATTGCGCTCCGCCCGCGAAATGGACCTCGCCCGCACGATCGAGGCGATCGACAGCGTCGAAAGCGCCAAGGTTCACCTCGCCGTCGAGCCGCCCAGCGTGTTCCTGCGCGACCGGGCCAAGCCGACCGCGTCGGTCATGCTGCGCCTCGCCAATGGCCGCACGCTGACCGATGCGCAGGTGAGCGCGATCGTCCATCTCGTCGCCTCGTCGGTTGCCGACCTGTCGCCCGACCAGATTTCGCTGGTCGACCAGAATGGCCGCCTGCTCAGCAAGAATGACAGCGACTCCGGTGACGACCGCCAGCTCACGATCCAGAACCGGATCGAGGACCGCTATCGCCAGTCCGTCGTCGCGCTGCTCACCCCGATCCTGGGCGCCAACAATTTTTCCACCGAAGTCCATGCCGAACTTAATTTTGCCGAGCGGCAGGCGACCCGCGAAACCTATCCGCAGGACGAAGCCCGGCTGCGCACCGAACAGGGCACCTGGGCCTCCGACCCGCGGGGCCAGGGTACGGGCGAAGCATCGGGCATCCCCGGCGCGCTTTCCAATCAGGCACCCGTCAACCCGACCGTGACCCAGACCAATCCCAATGGTCAGGCCGTCCAGCAGGGCCAGACCGCCGCTGCGCAGACCCCCGGCACCCCGCCCAACCCGCTGCTCAAGACCGAAGAGACGTTCAACCGCAGCTTTGAACTGGGCCGTGAAGTGTCCGTGACCAAGGATGCGGTCGGCACCGTCAAGCGCCTCTCGGTCGCCGTCGCGCTGGACAATGCCCCCGATGGCAAGGCGCGCACGCCGCAGGAAATCGCGGCATTGGAAGCCTTGGTGAAGGGCGCGATCGGCTTCGACCAGGCGCGCGGCGACGTTGTGGCCCTGTCCTCGCGCAGCTTCCTCAAGACCGAAGAAGTAAAGCCCCTCTGGTATGAGGCCGAATGGGTCTCGCCACTGGTGCGCAACGTCTCGGCCCTGGCTGTCGCCCTGCTCGTCATCTTCGGCATCGGTCGCCCGCTGCTCAAGCGTCGCGCCGCAGCACAGGAGGCGGTCGCCGCCGACACCGCCCAGAATGGCCAGCGCATCGGTCGCGAAATTTCCGGCGAACTGACCAAACAGGCGGTCGAGGCACCCGATCCCAGCCGCCCGATCACGCTCGATATGATCTCCTCCACCTATGACTATGCCCAGCGCGCCGACCTTATTCGCAACTTTGTGAAGCAGGACCCCGACCGCGCTGCCCTGGTCGTCCGCGACCTCTTGAAGGAGGGGAAGAAGGAAAATGCCTGAGATCGTTCCCGGTCGACCAGAGGCGCTCAAGGGCAGCGCCGCCGCCGCCGTCCTGCTGATGCTGTTCGATGAGGATGAGGCCGCGCAGATACTGGCGCGTCTGGAACCTGAAGAAGTGCGCCAGCTGGGCTATGCCATGTATGACGTCGCCGATGTCGATCCTGAAGAGGTGAACGAGGCGCTCGACCATTTCGTCAACAAGGCCAAGAAGCGCACCACCATCGGCTATGGCGCGACCCGTCATATTCGCGGCGCGATGACCAAGGCCTTGGGCGAGGAACGGGCCGAAACCATCCTGGCGCGCATCACCCCGCCGACCCGCTCCACCCAGCTGGAAATGCTCAAATGGATGGATGCCAAGGAAATCGCGGCGCTGATCGAGGCGGAGCATCCGCAGATCATGGCGATCGTGCTGGCCCATCTCGAAGCGCCGATCGCCGCCGACGTGCTGCAATTGCTGCCGGTCGAATATCAGGAAGAAATTGTCTATCGCATCGCGACGCTTGGGCCCGTGTCGAACGAGGCGCTCGACGATCTGGAACAGCTGCTGCTGCGCGGCCCGGCCAAGAAGCAGGGCGCGGCATCCCAGCGCGGCGGCACGATCGAGGCCGCCGCGATCATGAACAATGTCCGCAAGGATAATGAGCAGCGGATCATGAAGGCGGTGGCCAAGCGCGACAAGATGATCGCCCAGACCATCGAGGAAGAGATGTTCGTGTTCGATAACCTTATCGACATGGACGAGAAGAATCTCGGCACGCTGATGCGCACCGTCGACAGTGCCGTGCTGGTCGTTGCCTTGAAGGGCGTCAACGACCTGCTCAAGGGCAAGATCTTCAGCTGCATGTCCGCCCGCGCGGCGCAGTCGATCGCCGACGAGATTGAGGAACGCGGCCCGATCCGCCTTGCCGAAGTAATCGACGCACAGAAACTCATCATCGCCACCGCGCGCCGCATGGCCGACGCCGGCACCATCATGCTGGGTGGCAAGGGGAATGACTTTGTCTAAAATCTGGGGTGCAGAGGCAGTGCAGGATGTCGCGCCGGTCTCGATGACGGGCGTGCGCCAGGTGGAAAAGGGCGGCTTCCGCAGCCTCTACACCTCGATCCCCGGCCAGCACACCGCCACGATGCGCCATGGCGTCATCGAAATGGAGGCAGAGGCCGATCCGATGGAGGAGGCCCGGATGGAAGCCTTCACCATGGGTTTCGACGAAGGCTGCCGCATCACCGCCCAGACCCATGCCGATGCGACGCAGGCGCATGACCGCCTGACCCAGGCGCTGGAAATGCTCAGCCCCGCGCCCAGCGGCATGTTGTCCACCATGCTCTCCGCCACCGTCGTCCGTCTGGTCGAACAGATTGTCGGCGAAGTGGAGATCGACATCGAACGGCTGGTGCAGCGCTGCGACACCGTCGCCGCTTTCATCGAAGATAATCAGGGCAAGAGCGCCCTGCATCTGCATCCAGACGACATCGCCCTGCTCGAAGGCGAATCGATCGGTGTCGCGCTGGTCCCCGATAAGGCGATGCATCGCGGCTGCGTGCGGCTCGAAACCGCAGACGGCTGGGTCGAGGATGGCCCGGACGTTCGCCTTGCCCGCCTGCGTGCGCTGATGGACGATATGGAGGGCAAGTCTTGATCCGCGCCGCGCTGGCCCAGGCCGAAACCCTGTTCGATCATCTCCAGGTCCAGAATCGCACGCCCCGCAGGGTTGGCCGTCTGGTCAGCCATGACGCGGGTATGCTCGAAGTCACCGGCTTTCGCCGTCCGATCGGCTCTGGCGCGCGCGTCATGGCCAGCGACGGGTCGATCTGCCGCGCCGAAGTCGTGGGCTTTCGCGGCGACCGCACCCTGCTGGTCCCGCTAGACGCCGACGCGCCGCTGGAAAATGGCATCCGCGTCGAACCCGACAGCCAGGCCAATATGGTGCAGGTCGGCGAAGGGCTGATCGGCCGCGTGGTCGATGCCATGGGCCAGCCCCTCGACCGCAAGGGACCGATCATCGCAGGCGGCGTCTGGCCGCTGAACGGGATCAAGGGCAACGTCCTCGACCGGGGCCGCGTCACCGAACCCTTCGACCTTGGCGTCCGCGCCGTCAACGCGCTGCTCACTGCCGGGCGCGGCCAGCGTATCGCCATCATCGCCGGGTCCGGCGTCGGTAAATCCGTGCTGATGGGCCAGATGATCGCCGGGGCCGAAGCCGATGTGGTCGTCGTCGGCCTGATCGGGGAACGGGGCCGCGAAGTCAGCGATTTCCTCGAAACCAAACTCAAGCACACGATGCACAAAAGCATCGTCGTTGCCGTGCCAGCCGATCATCCCCCGGTGCTGCGCCTGCGCGCCGCCGCGCGCGCCACCGCGATCGCTGAATATTTCCGCGCCCGTGGCAAGAAGGTGCTGCTGCTGATCGACAGCCTGACCCGCTGCGCCCATGCCCAGCGCGAAATCGGCCTGGCGCTTGGCGAACCGCCCGCGATGAAAGGCTATCCGCCCTCGGCTCTCGCGCTCATCCCCCGTCTGGTCGAACGGGCAGGGGTGGACGCCCGCACCGGCGGATCGATCACCGCGCTCTACACCGTGCTGGCCGATGGCGACGACACCGACGATCCGATCGTCGACGCCGCCCGCGCCATTGTCGACGGCCATTTCGTCCTCTCGCGCCATCTGTCCGAACAGGCGATCTTCCCCGCCATCGACATCGGCAAATCCCTGTCGCGCGTCATGGCTGACGTCGTGCCGGACGAACATCGCATGGCGGCGGCCAATTATCGCCGCCTTTGGGCCGCCTATGAGGAAAATCGCGATCTCATCCTGATGGGCGCCTATCGCCCCGGCAATGATCCGGTGATCGACGAAGCGGTGCAGCGCCGTCAGGAAATTCTCGACTTCATCCGGCAGGACCAGAAAAGCCGTATCGACCTCGACACCAGCGCCGCCGCCCTCGTCGCGAGCTTCGGCGCATGAAGGGTCTCGTCTCCCGCCGCCAGCGCGTGCTGCGCGTGCGCCATGTCCAGCACGCCATGGCCGTCGCCGAAACCGCACGCGCCCGTGACGAGGCTGATGGCCTCGCCCGCAATATCGATCGCCTCAACAAGGTGCGCGGCGAATTGTTCGAGACCGAGGGGGCCGCCACCGGCGCATCCTTCGCGGCGATGCAGGAACTCGCCACCCGCTTGGAACAGGCGGGCCGCCAGCTTGACGGCGCCCTTTATGATGCCCGGCGCAAGGTGGAGGCCAAAGAAGGCATGACTCTTGCAGCGAACCGCGAGAAGGAAATCGCCACCCGCCTCAAGGACCGCGCCCGCGCGACTCTGGAGGAATGGCGCGAAAACAAGCTGGCAGCGCTGCCGCGCTATCGCCGGATGCAGCGGAACGGGGAAGCCTGACATGAATATGATCGCCAGTCTCAAGGCGCTACTCTTCGCCACCACCCCACTCGGCACCGGCAAGGATGCGCCCGCCGCTACACCCGATGGCGCGCCCGACTTCTCCGCGATGATGAACGCCGCCACCGCTGCGCCTGTCGCGATGCCGGTCACGCCAACCGTGGCGCCTGCCGTCGCGAGCGAAGAACAAGGTAATGGCGCGATGCCCTTGGCGATGCCCGTTGCCGCGCCTGAGCTGAGCGACAATGCGCCTCTGCCGGATGCGCCCGTCCCGACGGACGGCGAAGCCCTGCCACTCCCGACCACAGCGCCGACCTTCACGCCGACCCAAAGCGCCCCGATCGCCGCCGCGCCGAAGCCGCTCACGCTAAGCCCGCTGCCCATCACGCCGCCCCCGGCCCAGCCTGCGGTAGAGCCAGCAGAGGAGGCCGAACCGGCCCGTAGCGCTGAACACGGCGAACCGCTCACACAGCGCCCCGACGACCTGCCAACAGCTATTGGCTCGGTGGCGCAGCTTCTCGCCGCATCGCACATCACCCCTGTTGAGGTGGCAGTTATCGCGCCCCCGCCCGCACCGGCCCTGCCGGTGGAGAGCGATCCGACGCCCGGCAAACCGGCGTCCAAGGCGCAACATCATGCAGCCCCGGCCCAGGTCGCGCCCTCGCCGGCCGCACTCGCCGCGCCATCCGACACGGCTCCCGCGACGGACCCGGAGCCTGCGTCGCCCGACGCCGAACCGGAGCGCCCCGAACAGTCCGCCCTCGCTCCCCCACCGTCCGCCATGGTGATGACGCCGCCGACTGCCGCCCCCGAACAGCCATCCCCCGCCGCGCCGCGCGTCGCGTCTCCCGCTACGGTGCAAACAGCCGCCGTGCCGCTCACGATGGGCCAGACTGGCGCGACGGATCAGCAAGCCTTTGTAAAAGCCGACTTGAACAAGGCCGCGCCGCCGACCGCACAACCCATTGATATCACCCCCGCGCCAGCCCCGGTCGCACCAGCACAAGCTGCTCCGGTCGCGCCCGCGTCCCAGCCGCTCGGCACCCCGGCGATCGCGACGCCTGTCGCTCCGATCGCGCAGCCAGCCCAGCCCGAAGCCGCGCCGGACCCAGTCCCGATCGCAACACCCGTCACTATGTCCAGCTCAGTGTCGGCCAAGGCGGAAGCCCTCTCGCTGCTCCAGTTCGCGCGCCAGCACATGACGCTGCATCCCGCAGCCTCGCCCGTGGCTGAGGGCAGCTCGGCCCCCACCGAAACTGCCCTTGCCCCGACAACGGACGCGCCCCCCAGGACCGCTGAACCGGCCGCCCCCGCGCCCGTCACGCCAACGCTGACGACCCAGACCGCCGCCCCCGCGCTCCCCACCGTCAACCTCTCCGCCACCCTCGGCGCGCAGGTCGTCGATATGGGCGTGTCGGGCCAGTGGATTGACGGTCTGGCCCGCGACATTGCCGGCCTGTCCGCCAATGGCGCGCAGGGCCGCTTCCAGATCAGCAGTGACCAGCTCGGCCCGATCGACGTCAACATCCGCCAGGGCGTCGATGGCGCCGCGATCAGCCTGACCGTGTCCAGCGACATGGCCGAAGCCGCGCTGCGTCAGGATAGCGACCGGCTCCGCCTCGACGCGGGCCTGTCGGCGGTTCGCATCAGCGAGGTTAAGATCGAACGCGCCCCGCAGTCGAGCGACGCTGGCCGCTCCGATCAGTCGCCCCAGCAACAGACCGGCCAGCAGCAATCGGGCCAGCAAAGCGGCCAGTCCGCCAACTGGCAGGGCGCAGGGCAGGGCATGGGCCAGTCGCAGCAGCAGGGTCGTTGGCAGCCCCGCGAAAATATCGCACTTGCCCATAAAGCGGGTGGTGATCCGGCCGTTCTTAACCATGAGCAGACTGGCGACACCGCCAGCCAAGCCATCCGCGCGCGCTATGCGTGACCAGCGCTATCCTGGGGGATATGAACGATGAGCGACGAGCCGAAGGCCAAGAAGAATAAGGGCGGGGGCATGAAAATGATCCTGCTGATCGTCATCGCCATGGTGATTGGCGGCGCAGGCGCGGCCGGCGGTCTCTATGCCGCCGGTTTCTTCAGCCCCAAGGATGAAGGGCCAAAGGAAGATCCCAACAAGCCCGTGCTGGTCTTGGCCGGCGAAAGCGCCGAGGAGATCGCCAAGGCCCATGCCGTCCCGCATGGCGAGGGCGCAGCGGCGGCCCATGGCGCGCATGGCAAGGGCATAGACCTGCCCGCGCCCGCGAACCCTGCCGCCTATCAGGCAAGCTATTTCCAGCTCCAGACCCCCTTCACGTCGAACATGTCCGACACGGACGCCTTCGCCCAGATTTCGGTCGCGGTATCGACCTATTATGACCTGCGCGTCATCGACGCGATCAAGACGCACGAGATGGCGATCCGCAGCCAGGTGCTGATGATGCTTGCCCAGCAGCCGGAAGAGACCTTGTCCACCCCGCAGGGCAAACAGATGCTCCAAAGCAAGATCAAGGGCATTATTAACGATATATTGAAGCAAAAAACGGGTTATGGCGGCGTTGATAACGTTTATTTTACCAATTTCGTTATTCAATAGGCCTGTCTGAAAGGTCGGGAAATCCCCTGACCCGAAGGGCAGGGGACCAAGATGGACGACGTTCAGACCTATGCCTTCGGGCGGGGGGAATCGCAGGCACCAATGATGCTGTCCGGGCTGGACCGGCTGGGCGAAAAGCTTGGCCGGCGCGTCCGTGCCTTGGTGGAGCCGATCTGCGGCGTGCGCCCGCAGGTGGAAGCGCAGGATGCGCAACTGCTCGACTTTGCCGCCTGGTCGGCACAGGTGCCCGCCTTCACCAGCATTTCCATCTACCGCATCTCCCCGCTCAAGGGGCAAGTGCTGCTGCGCATGGACGCGGCCATGATTTCCACCTTGGTCGACTGTTTCTATGGCGGCATCGGCAATCGTCCCTTGCCCCCGCGTGGCGAATTTACCCCGACCGAGGACCGGCTGATCGCCCGCCTGTCGGAATCCCTCCTCGCGCGCCTGGTCGAAACCTGGGCCGACATATTGCCACTGGACCCCGCGCTGATCATGCGCGAAACCGGGGTCGGCTTTGCCGCCTCCGCCCAGCCGGGTGACCAGATGGTGGTCCAGCGCTTCATGATCAGCATCACCCGCGATCAGCTCTGGCCGGTCGATCTCGTCTTTCCGCTGGCCGCCTTGCGCGCCGTCGAGCCGCTGATGGGCACCAAGCTTCCCGCCGACGATGAACAGAGCGACCCCGTCTGGCAGGCCCGTATCGCCCGCCGGATGCGCGACATTCGCCTGCCCGCCCGCACCGTGCTGGCCCGTCCCAACCTCTCGCTGGCCGAGCTGATGCAGCTCAAGGTCGGCGACGTCATTCCCGTGACCATCGGCCGCAGCCTGCCGTTGATCGTGGGCAACCGCATCGTCGCGCGCGGTAGCATTGGCGAACAGGATGGCCGCGCCGCCTTCCAGATTGAAAAGATTGTACAAGGACCCGACCAATGAGTGACATGAGCGAAGCCCCCCGCATGGAGCGTGGAGAAGATCCGGTCGGGCGGATGACCAATAACCATCAGTTCAAGTTGCTGGCCGACATTCCCGTCCGCATGTCGGTGGAGGTCGGATCGACCTCGCTGCGCCTTGCCGAAGTCATGGACCTGGCCGAAGGCTCGATCGTGGAGCTGGACCGGCAGGCCGATGATCTGCTCGACATCATGGTCAATGGCGCGCTGATCGCCAAGGGTGAGGTGGTGACGGTCAATGGCCGCTATGGCATCCGCATCATCGACATCGCTGCGACCGAAAACCGGCTGGCGGGGATCGAACGGCGCGGTTGATCTCCTCGCTTTGATTTTACGCTTGCCTTGAAGGCCGAAACTGCGGAACGCAGGGCATTAACCATAATCTGCGGGCGGCTTCATGATGGTCTGGTATTTCGTCAAATTGCTGATCCTCCTGCCGCTGGTCGGCGGCATGGCCTTTGGCGCGCTGTGGCTGTGGCGCAAATATCAGCCCGGCATGATTGGTGCGCAGGGCGACCGCTCGCTCAAACTGCTTGAAGCGCTGCCGATGGGCGCGTTCGGCAAGCTTGCCGTCGTGGAATTTGAGGGCAAGAAAATCCTCCTCTCCGTCACCCGCGGCCGCATCGAAAAAATCGCGGAAGGCGACGCCGTTCGTGTTCGCTGACTTGCTCCCGCTCCCTGACAATCGTCACCCCGGCGAAGGCCGGGGTCCAGGGCGTCGGCGCACAGCTTGTGCCGCCCTGGATTCCGGCCTGCGCCGGAATGACGGGATCAGAATTGCGTTGGCGCTGACGGTCGCCTTTTTGGTCATCCTGCTCCTGACCACCCCCGCCTTCGCCCAGGCTGCGCCCGCCGCGCCGGTCGACAATGGCGGCGCGCTGAGCCGGGCGATGGGCCAGATTTCGGGCGACGGTCGCTCGCTCTCGCTCAGCCTGCAAATCCTGATCCTCATGAGCCTGCTGACGGTGCTGCCGTCGCTCATCCTCATGATGACCAGCTTCACCCGCATCATCATCGTCCTGTCGCTGCTGCGGCAGGCGCTGGGGCTGCAACAGACCCCGCCCAATCAGGTGCTGCTGGGTCTCTCGCTGTTCCTCTCGCTGTTCGTGATGCGCCCAGCCATCGACGAGATCAACAAGCTGGCCTTCGACCCCTATGGCAAGGGCCAGATTACGATCGAAGAAGCGGTCGGCCGCTCGGGCAAGGTGCTGCACGGCTTCATGGCCAAGCAGACGCGCGAAAGCGATCTCAAGCTGTTTGCGGGTCTCGCCGAAGCCCCGCCCTTCCGCACCTCTGCCGACATACCCTTCACCATCCTGCTGCCCGCCTTCGTCACCAGCGAACTCAAGACCGCTTTCCAGATCGGCTTCATGATCTTCCTCCCTTTCCTCATCATCGACCTTGTCGTCGCCTCGACGCTCATGGCGCTGGGCATGATGATGCTGTCCCCCACCATCATCTCCATGCCCTTCAAGCTGCTCTTGTTCGTGCTGGTCGATGGCTGGGCGCTGACCATGGGGAGCTTGGCGGGGTCGTTCGCGACATGATTTGCGTGCTCACTCCCCTTCCGTTCGTTTCGAGCGAAGTCGAGAAACGGTTGCGCACAGGTTTCTCGACTTCGCTCGAAACGAACGGCGTTGGGTTGCCGGGCTGATGGAAAACGCCGATTTCTTCATGGGCCTTGCCCAGCAGGCGCTCTGGATCACGGCACTGGCCGCCGCGCCCATCCTGCTGCCCGCGCTGGTGGCGGGTCTGGTGATCGGCATGGTGCAAGCCGCGACCTCGATCAACGAACAGACGTTGAGTTTCATTCCCAAGATCATCGTCGTGGGCGGGATGCTGGCCCTGTTCGGCGGATCGATCATGGTGCTGATCGCCGATTTCACCCGCGAGATTTTCGAGCGGATACCGGATTTGTTGCAGTGAGGCAGGGGCAATGATCGCACCGGGCTTCGCCGGGGTAGAGGCCCAATTATGGGTCTGGCTCATCGCCATGATCCGCCCCGGCGCGGCCTTCATCGCGGCCCCCGTATTCGGCGCGCCCGCCGTGCCGCTGCAACTGCGCCTGATCCTCAGCCTCGCGCTGGGTCTGGCCGCGCTCAACACCGTCACCATCACCCTGCCACCCGATGGCATCGCCAGTTTTGAAGGCGTGATGATGGTCGCGGGCGAAGTGCTGGCAGGCCTCGCCATGGGCTTTGCGGTGCAGATCGGTTACGCCGCCGCCTTCGTCGCGGGGGAAACGATCGGCAACGCCATGGGCCTCAATTTCGCAGCGATGGTCGACCCGTCATCGGGGCAGGGGACACAGGTGGTGGGGCAGTTCCTCTCCATCCTAGCTACCTTCCTGCTGCTCGGCATGGACGGGCATCTGCTGCTCGCGGGGTTCGTCGTCAAAAGCTATCAGGCGCTCCCTCCCGGCGCGGCGATGCTGTCCAACGATACGGTCTGGCATCTGGTCGAATTTGGCGGGGCGTTGCTGGGTGCGGGCGTCACGGTGGCGCTGCCGGTCGGCTTCGCGCTGGTGCTGGTGCAGATCGTCATGGGGATGCTGGCCCGCGCCGCCCCCTCGCTCAACCTGTTCGCCGTGGGTATGCCGATGGCGATGATGGCCGGCCTTGTCCTGCTGGCGATTGCCGCGCCGATCATGGGCGAAGGGTTGACCGCCGCGCTCAAGGCGGGGCTGGATCACGCCCAGTCGATTGCGGAAGGGCGCTAGAGCATGGCGGACAGTCCCGGCGGCGGCGAAAAGACCGAAAAACCGACACAAAAGAAATTGCAGGATGCCGCCAAGAAGGGCGACATCCTCCAGTCGCGCGAACTGGGCACCGCGCTGGTCGTGATGGCGGGCATCGGCTGGCTGGCGGTGGCCGGGCCGTCGATGATCGATGCCTTGTCGGACATGCTGACCCAGGCGCTGCGCTTCCGGCGTGACGATATCGTCGATTTTTCCCCGGCCGAACGCGGGATGGACCTGCTGACCGGCATCGCTCTGCCGGTGGCCGGTGTGCTGCTGGCGACCTTCCTCGCCGCCATCGCCGCACCCGCCCTGCTGGGGTCGCTCGGCTTCCGCCCCGGTGCCTTCGCGCCCAAAGTGTCGAAGATGAACCCCGGCGCGGGTCTCAAAAGGATTTTCGGCACGCAGGGGTTGATCGAACTGCTCAAGTCGATCGCGAAAGTCGGGCTCCTCGGTAGCATTGGCGTGTGGATGATCTGGGACCGGCTGACCGCGATCATCGGCCTTGGCAAGCAGGGCATTGCCCCCGCCATGGCAGACCTTGGCAATATGTTCATCCTCACCTGCCTGGTGATGGCGGGCGGGCTGTTCCTGATCGCAGGCATCGACGTGCCAGCGCAGATCATGCAGCGCGCCAAGCGGCTCGGCATGTCCAAGCAGGAGATCAAGGACGAGCATAAGGAAAGCGAAGGCTCGCCCGAACTCAAGGGCCAAATTCGTCGCCGCCAGTTTGAAATGCTCAACGGCTCCACCCGGCAGGCCGTGGCCGAAGCCAGCGTCATCATCACCAACCCGACCCATTTTGCCGTCGCACTGCGCTACAAGCCCGGCGTCGACGCTGCGCCGGTCGTGGTCGCGCGCGGCAGCGACGCGATCGCCGCCGCCATTCGCGAGCTGGCCGACCAGAATGGCGTGACCGTCCTGCAATATCCCGAACTCGCCCGCGCCATCTACTTCACCTCGCGCGCTGGTCAGATCGTCAATGAAGGCCTCTATATGGCGGTCGCGACCGTGCTGGCCTTCGTATTCCGGGTCGAAAACCGCATGGCGAGCGAGATGGACCGTCCGTTCATCACCGTCCCCGACGACCTGTGCTTCGACGCCGACGGCAAGAAACGATAAAAGGCGTGCCAGCTTTTCTGACTTGGTGAACTAAAGTTTAGCCGCTTTTGTCCGTAATCTCTTCATGGGGACGCATTATAATGGTGCGTCATGAGCGACTATGGTTCACGCAGCGAAGTATCGCCGATAGACAGGGCCGCATCGCGTGCGCTGTCCACGGTGCAGGCCGTCCCGCCTGCATCGTCGGGCCGATCGGATCGCGAAGCGCCCGGCGCGCGTAGCGCCGCGCCGCAGATCGACCTTGCGTCGATCGACGAAGACGTCGCCAGCGCCGCCGAATATGCCAAGGTCCATGTCGAAATTGCCGACATATTGGCTGACCTGCGATCGGCCACCAATCCGCCCAGCGTCGAAGCCGCCGCGGGCGCCATCCAGGCGATGATGCCGGTGCCGATCATCCTGGTGCCTCTGCCGCCCGCGAGCAAGGAAGCGGTCGAACATGCCGCCGTCATCGCCCGGCGCATGGTCGAAAAGGCTGCCTATGCCCATCTCGCCCAGGGTTCGCCGGGCCGCGGCACGGTCGACCAGTTGCTCGCCTCCGCCAACGGATAATCCATGCGGGTCATCCCGCGAAAATCATTCCTAAAGGTCTTGCCGCTAGCGCCGTTCTTTCCTCTGAAAGGACGGCGCAATGGCATCGGTCACCTCCAGTATCACCACCGCACTCGGCATCGGATCGGGCATCGACACCCAGTCGCTCGTTTCCAGCCTGGTTGCCGCCACGCGCGATCCCAAGGAAAAGGTGATCACCGATCGCCAGAGCCTGAACAGCGCGCGGATTTCCGCGCTGGCGTCGGCCTCCAGCTCGCTTGATACTTTTGCCGATGCGCTGACCACCCTCTTGTCCGGCACCGGCTACGCGGGCACGCCTGCGTCCAACGACACCAGCATTGCCTCGGTCAGCCTCCTGCCCGGCGGCGTGCCGACAGGATTGCCCGCCCAGCTGGAAGTGCAGCAACTCGCGTCCGCCCGCACCCTGGCCTCGACCCCGGTGTCCGGCGCGACGGCGGCCAGCGCGGTCGGAGAGGGTGAGTTGACGCTGACGGTTGGCGGTTCGACCGCCGCCATTACCATCACGGCCACCAACAACAGCTATACCGGCCTTGCCGCTGCCATCAATGCATCGGGGCTGGGCGTCACCGCATCGGTCGTTACCGACGTGCAGGGAACGCGGCTGGTGATGAAAGGCGCGACCGGCGCTGCCAATGATTTCTCGCTGACATCGGTCAGCGGCGTTGATCTTGCCGCCTTCGCTTGGGCTGGCGCCGACAGCGCGACCATGGTGTCGAAGGCCAGCCCGCAAAATGCGATCATCAAGCTTGACGGGGTGGAGCAGCATTATGCCACCAACATCATCGACACCGCGATCGCCAATCTGCGAATCGACCTCAACAAGGCCGCGCCCGGCACGACCGTAACGCTCGCGACGACCGAGCCGACCACGTCGATGCGCGACCTGATGGTCGAATTTGTCGACGCCTACAATACGCTGGTCAAGGCGCTGAACACGGCGACGGCGACCGGAGCGGACTCCTCGTCCGCCGGCGTGTTGAACGGCGAGGCGTCGATCCGCGACATGCGCCGCCAGCTCTCGGCAATGACCTCCACCGCGCTGTCGGCCACCGGCACCTACAAGACGCTGTCCGACATCGGCGTCGCCACCAATCGCGACGGCACGCTCAAACTTGATACCGATACGCTGGACAAGGCCATCGCGGCCGATCCTGCCGCGATTACGCAATTGCTGAACCCCACGGTCGCGTCGGCGACCAATCCGGGTCTGGCCGGGCTGATGGACAGTGTCAGGGACAAGATCCAGCTGAAGGATGGCGCATTTGTGCAGTCCCAGGCCAAATATAAGGCTTTGGCCGAAACGCTGACCGAGCAGCTGGAAAAGCTCGACACGCAAATGGCCAGCTACGAAGCGCAGCTCACCAGCGTCTATTCCAAGATGGAAACGCGGCTCACCGCGCTCAAGGCGACGCAGAGTTATCTCGATCAGCAGATTGAAATCTGGAACAACAGCGACAATTAACCGGGGACGCCAAGACGATGTTCTACAATCAGGGTTATGCAGGCAACACGGCGGCGCGGCGCTATGCGGCGGTCCATTCGGGCAGCCGGACCGAAGGCGCGACCCCTCATGCACTGGTCAAAATCCTCTTCGACGAACTGCTGATCGCGATGGACGCGGCGGCACTGGCCGAACGTAATGGCGACCGGATGAAAGTGTCCGACAAGCAGGCGCGGGCGATGTCGATCCTCTTCGCGCTCGAATCGAGCCTCGACTTCGATAAGGGCGGCGACATTTCGGTGGGTCTGGCGCAAATCTACCGCGAAGCGCGTCGCCTGCTGCTGGTAGGGGCCAAGGAAAGATCGGCAGAACCGGTCGATCAGGCGCGGGAGTTGGTGGCCGAGATTGCCGACGCCTGGAACCAGATCGGATAGGGCCACAGCTACCCGAATGGCCTGTGTTGCGGGGTTGCACCCCCAACATGGCGTCTGTATAGGCGATGCTCGCAAAGGGCGGCCCGGCGGGGGCCGCCTTTTTGCGTTGTACCACCAGTCCTTCGTGCAAGGACGCGCATCAAGCCCAGAAAGGGAAGGCTCATGTCGATTACGCCGCTCATGCCCGTTTACCCCCGGTGCGATGTTCGTCCGGTTCGAGGCGAGGGGTGCCATCTGATCGGCGAGCGCGGCGAGCGCTATCTCGACTTTGCCAGCGGTATCGCTGTCAACCTGCTGGGTCATGGCCACCCCAAGCTGGTAAAGGCGATTGCCGATCAGGCCGCGACGCTGATGCATGTGTCGAACCTTTACGGGATGCCGCTGGGCGAGAAATTCGCGCAGAAGCTGGTCGACACGACCTTTGCCGATACCGTGTTCTTCACCAATTCGGGCGCCGAAGCGGTAGAGTGCGCGATCAAGACCGCGCGCCGCTATCATTATGTGAATGGGCAGCCGCACCGGCACAAGATCATCAGCTTCGACAACGCCTTTCACGGGCGGACGCTGGGGACGATTTCGGCCACCAGCCAGCCCAAGATGCGTGACGGGTTCGAACCGTTGCTGCCCGGCTTTACCGTGGTGCCGTTCAACGATCTGGACGCCGCGCTGGCGCAGATTGACGACAACACGGCGGGCTTCCTGCTGGAGCCGGTGCAGGGCGAAGGTGGCGTGACACCCGCGACGCACGCATTCCTGACCGGCCTGCGCAAGGCGTGCGACGAGCATGGCCTGCTGCTCATCCTGGATGAGGTCCAGTGCGGCTATGCCCGTACCGGCACCTTCTTTGCGCATGAACAATTTGGCATCACGCCCGATATCATGGCCGTCGCCAAGGGCATTGGCGCAGGCTTCCCGCTGGGCGCGTGCCTGGCGACCGAGGAAGCGGCCAAGGGCATGGTGTTCGGCACCCATGGCACCACTTATGGCGGCAATCCGCTCGCCATGGCGGCGGGGCTGGCGGTGCTGGAAGAAGTCATGTCCGACGGCTTCATGGACCATGTAAAGGCGATGGGTGCGCGCCTGCGCGCTGCGCTGGAACAGCTGATCCCCAACCATGACGGCCTGTTCCAGGACGTGCGCGGCATGGGGCTGATGCTGGGCGTGAAGCTGAGCGATACGGTGGAGGCGCGCAGCTTCGTCGCCCATCTGCGCGACCATCATGGCCTGCTGACCGTGTCGGCGGGACAGAATGTCGTCCGAATCCTGCCTCCGCTGGTGATTGACGAAAGCCATATCGCCGAATGTGTCGAAAAGCTGTCCGCCGGCGCGCGCAGCTATGCGGAGGCCCAGGTGGCCTGAACCAATCCTCCAATTCCGTTCGGTTCGAGCTTGTCGAGAACTATTCTCGACAGGCTTGAACCGAACGGAATTGGGAAAAAGGGGTTGTTACCAATGACCAGACATTTCCTGAACCTGTCCAACGCAGGCGGCGACGCGATCGCCGCAATGATTGCCGACGCCATCGACCGCAAGGCCGCGCGGGCCAGCTGGCCCAAGGGCCGCGTCGACATTGATGCGCCACTTGCGGGTCACACGCTGGCGATGATCTTCGAGAAAAACTCGACCCGCACCCGCGTCTCCTTCGACATGGCGATCCGCCAGCTGGGCGGCACCTCACTGATCCTCGACGGCGCGACCAGCCAGCTGGGCCGGGGCGAGACGGTGGCAGACACCGCCCGCGTCTTGAGCCGCATGTGCGACGCGATCATGATCCGCACCGACGATCATGCCAAGATCGAGGAGATGGCCCATTACGCCACCGTCCCGGTCATCAATGGCCTGACTGACCTGTCGCATCCCTGCCAGATCGTCGCGGACCTGCTGACCGTGGTGGAACATGGGCTGGCGCTTCCCGGCAGCCAGTGGGCCTGGCTGGGTGACGGCAACAACGTCCTCCATTCGATCATCGAGGCGGCGGGCCTGTTGAAGTTCGACGTCCGCATCGGCGTGCCGCAGGGCTATGATCCCGATCCGGCCTTCGCCGCGGTCGCGGAAAAACAGGGCGCACGCATCACCCTGACCCGCGATCCGGCGGCGGCAGTTGCAGGCGCGGACGTTGTCGTCACCGACACCTGGATTTCGATGGGCCAGTCCCATGCAGAAGAAAAACTGGCGGCGATGATGCCCTATCAGGTCACGTCCGCGCTGATGGCCGGGGCCAGGCCACAGGCCAAGTTCCTCCACTGCCTGCCCGCCCATCGTGGCGAGGAAGTCGTCGGGGAGGTGATCGACGGCCCCCAGTCGCTGATCTGGGACGAGGCGGAAAACCGCATCCATGGCCAGAAGTCGGTCCTGCTCTGGGCGCTTGGAAAGCTTTAGAGCCGTCCTATATCCAAAATTCCCCCTCCCGCTTGCGGGAGGGGTTAGGGGAAGGCATGTCCGTCCCGTTGATTGACAGACCCTCCCCCGATTTGGGTGAACAGCGCCCCGCGTTGTTCAGATCAAGCCGGGGGCTTGATCGTTCCCAAATCGCCCTCTCGCAATCGGGAGGGGAGAAAGCAGCTTAGTGACGATGCCTCCCCCTATCGACCATGCCATCGGCTTCACCATCCCGTCGCGTCATGCGCGCGGGCGAATCGTGCGGCTGGGTCCGGTGCTGGATCAGGTTTTGGCCGCCCACGCTTACCCTCCGCCGATCGAGCGACTGCTGGCATCCGCGCTGGTGCTGGCGGCCCTCCTGGGTAGCACGCTCAAACAGGCGGGCGGCCAGCTGACGCTACAGGCGCAGACCGAAAATGGCGTCGTGCGGCTGCTGGTAGCGGACTATAAAAATGGCGAGCTGCGCGGCTATGCCAAGTTCGACGCCGACCGGCTGGCCGAGCTTGGCCCTGATCCCACGCTGTTCGGCCTGTTCGGCAAGGGCTATCTGGCCATCACCTTCGACCAGTCGGTCACCGGCGAACGCTATCAGGGCATCGTCCCGCTCGACGGCGAAACGCTGGCCGATGCGGCGGAGCAATATTTCTTCCAGTCCGAACAAATCCCCAGCATCATCCGCATGGGCACCCGTCATGACGCCGGGCAGGGCTGCATTGCCGGTGGAATGCTGATCCAGCATCTGCCCGAAGGCGAAGTGGGGCGGGAGCGGCTGCATGTCCGCCACGATCACCCGGAATGGGAGCATGTCCAGGCGCTGGGCATCACGCTGGGCAAGGCGGAACTGACCGATGAGACGCTGCCGTTGACCGACATCGTCTGGCGCCTGTTCCATGAGGAGCCGGAAGTGCGGGTCACCGAGCCGTCGCCACTGGCCAAGGGCTGCCGCTGCGACATTGCCCATATTCGCGATGTCATCGGCCGCTTCCCGGCGGAAGAGCGGATCGACATGGCGGACAGCGACGGCATTATCGGCGTCGATTGCGCCTTTTGCTCGCGCATCTTCCCGCTGGCGCTCGACAGTTTCACCACCCATTAAGCGCAATCATTTCGCTAACGATATTTGTAATTTGGGCAAGGCCGTCCGTTCGCGCTATCAAAATGCCGTAATTGCGGGTCATGCGTCGGATGACTGGATTGCGGCTCACCCGGCGCGCGACCCATGGCGGGACACAGGCTAAGATCATGGCAAGGAACGGACTGCGGACGCTGGCCGTCGCGGCAGCGATGGTGATGGCGAGTTGGGCCGGGGCAGCGCATGTCCCGACGCTTGCGGCCCTGCGCCCGCTGCAAACCGGGCAATGGGAATTGCACGAACGCGGCGAAGGCGGGGAAATACGCAAGCTGTGCGTCACGGACCTGCGCCAGTTGCTCCAGATTCGCCATGGCCGAACGCTGTGCCGCAGCTTCGTCGTCAGCGACGCCGCCTCTATGGCGACGGTCACCTATGATTGCGCGGCGGCAGGCAATGGCCGCACCGACCTGCGCGTCGAAACCCCCCGACTGGTCCAGATCAATTCGCAGGGTATTGCTGATGGCGCACCATTTGCCTTTGCGATGGAAGCCCGGCGCATCGGTGCCTGCCAATAAGCGCACTATGCTTGCACTGGCGCATCGCGGGCGGTAGCGCGGGGCCATGGGTGCCAATGAAGGAAAATTCGCCGTCGTCCTGCTATCGGGCGGCCTTGATTCGATGGTCGCGGGCGGTCTGGCGCGTGAGGCTGGCTATCATCTGCTGGCCCTGTCGATCGACTATAACCAGCGTCATCGTGTCGAACTGCGCGCGGCCGGAAGGGTGGCGCAGGCGCTCAACGCCATGCGCCATATCGTCCTCCCGCTTGACCTGACCGCCTTTGGCGGATCGGCGCTGACTGCCGATATCGCCGTGCCGAAGGGCGGGGTGGGCGACGATATTCCCGTCACCTACGTACCCGCCCGCAACACCATCTTCCTGTCGCTGACGCTGGGGCTGGCCGAAGTGGCGGGGGCCAGTGACATTTTCATCGGCGTCAACGCGCTCGATTATTCGGGCTATCCCGATTGCCGCCCCGAATTTATCGACGCCTTCCAGACCATGGCCGCCCTCGCCACCAAGGCGGGGGTGGAGGGTCACCCGATTCGCATCAACGCCCCGCTGCAACATATGAGCAAGGCGGACATTGTGCGCGAAGCGCATCGCCTGGGGCTGGATGCCGGGGTCAGCTGGTCCTGCTATGACCCGACGCCCGACGGCAAGCATTGCGGCCTGTGCGACAGCTGCCGCCTGCGGTCCAAGGGGTTTGAGGAAGCAGGCTTGCCCGACCCCACCATCTACGCCACCCGGCCCTGAACGGCGGCGGACGATGAGCTATGCGGTCAAGGAAATGTTCCTGACCCTTCAGGGGGAAGGGGTGCAGGCCGGGCGGCGCGCAGTTTTCCTGCGCTTTGCCGGCTGCAACCTGTGGAGCGGACGCGAACAGGACCGGGCGCAGGCGATCTGCCGCTTCTGCGACACCGATTTCGTCGGGACCGATGGCGATGGCGGCGGCAAATTCGCCGATGCCGCCGCGCTGGCGGACGCTGCGCTGGCTTTCTGGGGCGAGGGGGAGCCGGGCCGCTATATCGTCCTGACCGGCGGAGAGCCGATGTTGCAGGTCGATGATGCGCTGGTCGATGCGCTCCATGCCCGCGGCTTCACCATCGCGATCGAAAGCAACGGCACGCTGCCGGTCCATCCCGGCATCGACTGGATCTGCATCAGCCCCAAGGCGGGCAGCCAGGTCGTGCAGCGCGAAGGCCATGAGTTGAAGCTGGTCTGGCCCCAGCCCGGCGGCGGTCACTCGCTCGCCGATGTCGCGGTAATGGAGCAATGGGCCTTCGCCCATCATCTGCTCCAGCCGCTCGATGACCCCCATGCGCAGGACAATGCCCGCGCCGCGATCGCGTTGGTCATGGACCGTCCGCGCTGGCGGCTGACGGTGCAGGCCCATAAATATCTGGGCCTGCGATAGGCGCTGGCTTAGAGCGTGATGGCTTTACCTTGATCCGTTCGTTTCGAGCGAAGTCGAGAAACGCAGCGCGCAGGTTTCTTGCATCTTGCGGTTGACCTGAGAGCAGTTGCATTCGGGTTGACCGTCTGGGGTGGCCACCCCAGACGGTCTGACGGATGGGACCGTGGGTTTCTGGGTTAGAGCCGAAGTC